>DASXHL010000007.1:0-14772 GCA_036488555.1 Rhizomicrobium sp. | reverse complement strand
GACGGAACGCTGGTATGCCGGTGGTACGTTCGAAAACAAGAACTACATCGTCTGCGCGCCGGGCACCTGCCCCGTTCCGACGATCCAGTCGCCGACCGTCAACTTCGACAATGTCGACTCGATCATGTACCTGGACGTGGGCGCGAACTGGAATGTCAGCGACAAGACCCAGCTGTACACCCAGATCGACAACATCACCAACGTCCGTCCGCCGGATACCGGTGGTCAGAACGCCAACAACACGATCTATGACGTGATTGGTCGCATGTATCGCGTCGGCGTCCGCTTCTCCGACTAGGAAGGCGATAACCGCAGGAAACAGGGGCTCCCGGAAACGGGAGCCCTTTTTCTTTGCCGGCAATCGATCAGGATGCAACTGCGGGTCGGGGCGCGACCATCTATGCGCCAGTTTGGTCTTCCGCCCTGGCCATGCGCACCGCGCAACACGGCTTCACGGCGCCAGGTGAGCCCCTTTTGCCCGACCCACCCTTGCCATCGGCGCGGGATTTTCTTAATCCTGCTAGCCGAGGGGGCAAATACACGGGGAAGGTTTCGACTGTCCGGCACAGATCGAATCCGCCGGTGCATTCGTCGAAAACCATAACGAAAACCCTACAGATTACTGTAGTCAAAATGCGCGTGTACGCGTAATCGGCGGATTTTGCAGCATGGCGATCAAGATCTTGGCCTATGAAGAGGGCCATCTCCCCGGTCTGGAGGCGCTCTGGAAACAATGCCTGCCGGATGACCCGCTTTGGGAAGCCTCCGATGCCGCCCATTCGGCAAGCCAGGCACGGTCGACCATTCGCCTGATCGCCAACGATGGTGACGATGTGATCGGCTCGGTGATGGCCGGTTATGACGGCCACAGGGGCTGGCTCTATGCGCTGGCTGTTCTGCCGGCCTACCGCTTCGATCACGTCGCCACCACGCTTGTGATCGAG
This sequence comes from Rhizomicrobium sp., assembly GCA_036488555.1. Classification (GTDB taxonomy): domain Bacteria; phylum Pseudomonadota; class Alphaproteobacteria; order Micropepsales; family Micropepsaceae; genus Rhizomicrobium. The sequence goes on along the minus strand of DASXHL010000007.1, from coordinate 13,828 downwards.
GCCGAGAAAAAGCTCAGGTCTATCGGTTGCACCAAGATCAATCTGCAGATCCGTAGCTCGAATCCCCAGGCCCAGCAGTTCTATCGAACATTGGGTTACGCGACGGAAGATCGAATCAGCATGGGAAAGCGCCTGGAATTCGGTTGATCGGTAAGGACGGTATACATCCGTCATCGGCGGTTTCGTCGCACCGACAATTGCACATATGTAACTTCCCGTAGGGCTCTCCCTCTCGACGCGAGCAGATCAAGTCAATATGGTCCCGGCCGCATCTGAATTTTCCCCTAGATTTTCAGTTGCCTGACTTCAGCCCCGCCGGTGATACCCGGCGGGGTTTTTTTGAGGGGGTTGTGCACCCGCGACCCACCGAAATTTGAACGGCGCATGAATGCCGCTCTCAGCACCGGTTCAATGCCGTCTCTCTAGGCTCTCCATGCTCCCCAATGACCGGGGGCTGGAAAACAAGGAGACGATCATGAAATTGAAACAAGCTCTTCTGATCTCGCTATTCGGCATAGCCGGCGCAGCTATTGCCGCCGGCAGCGCCTCGGCCAGTCCCTGGGACTGGCATCATCCGCGGCGCGCCGAAGTGAACCATCGCCTCGCTGTGCAGGATATGCGGATCAATCGCAATTTGCGCGAAGGCCGCATCTCGCTGCATCAGGCACGCTATCTGCATGGCGAAGACCGCCTGATCCGCAATCGAGAGCGTTTTGATGCGCGCTTCGATGGCGGCCATATCAGCCGGAGCGAGCAGCGCGGATTGAATCATGAGGAAAATGGCGTCAGCCGCCAGATCTGGCGGGACGCGCATTGACGCGCCAAACAAAGACAGCCGGGCGCCAACGAAGACGCCCGGCTGTCCTGTCTCGCATGCGGCGTTTTACTGCGCTCCGGTTCCCGCGCTGGAGCCCCCATTGAGGCTGGTTTCCTGCTGGTTCAGCTGTTTGGTGGTCTGATCTTCCGACTGATTGTCTTTCGCGCGATGGGCGCGATTGTATTTGTGCTGATTGTCGGGGACGGACGACAGATCATTGGCATTGCCGCTGCTGTTCATCGCCATCTGGCTGTTGCCCGACGGCGAAACCGCTTTCGCGCTTGAAGATGGCTGGCTGTTCATCGCGGCCTGATCGGAGGTGGTTGCCCCGCCCTGGGCCGACTGCGCAGGCACCGCGGCGCTGTTGGCATCCTGCGCCGGTTGCGCTGGCGCTGCGGCCGCGGCGTTGTCGGAAGCGGCAGCGTTGGCACCAGCATCGGCCTGCGCCAGCGCGGGTGTCACACAAACGGCTGCGCCCAGCATCAATGCGGGCATGCAAATCGTGGTGAGAAGTCTCATGTGTTCCTCCAGGAAACCCGCCAGGGTTCCAAAATAGATAGTGAGCCTCTTCGCTGCTAGAACGGGCGAGAACTGCAAATGTCTCCCATAACAATCATGGCGTTCTGTTGACCGCGTCGCGCATTGCGCCTTGATGCCGCCACGATTGGCGGACGACGGGCAGCCGGTTCAGGCTGCCCGTCACATATTTTCAGGAGTGACTATTGCTGCACGCCCGCTTGTGATGTGGTCGGGCTGGCAGCCGTCGCCCCGGCCGCGCCGCTGCCGGTCGTGGAATTGTTCATACCGCCTGTGATGTTGCTGTTGGTTGAAGTCGAGCCGTTCAGGCTCGTGCCGTTGGGCGAACGGGCCGTGGTGGCGTTGTTCTGGGCGAGTGCGCCACTGGCGTTGTTCTGGGCATTGGCATCCATCTGGGCATCCGGGCTGCCGGAGTTGGTCAGACTGCCATTGGCCGCCGTGCTGCTGTTGGTGCCATTCAGGCCCGTTGCCGTGCCTGTCGTGCTGCCATTGAGGCCACCGGTGGTAGAGCTGCTGAGGCCGCCACTGCTCGTTCCAACGCCGCCAGCCGAAGCGCCGGCCGCGCCACCCGCGGCTCCGCCGGCGCCCGCCGCAAAGGCGGGAACAGCCAAGACCAGGGCGCTTGAGAGCGCCGCCGCCTGAAGGATTGTGGTTCTCATCGGGATCTCCTTTGTTTGTCTCTTGAGTAGGAACGCATGGGATGAAGGAGGTCTCCGATGGTTTCCTGCACAGACCGCGCTGCAACAAGCCGTCCCCAGATTGACGCTGCAAACGGGCGGATTTGGCTCTAAACTCCGAGCCGGGGAACGAACCACAAGAAGAACAAGGGGCACACGCCTGATCCAGCGCGACGACTGTCTTCGCCCTGCCGGACGGATACTGAACCAGAATTTTGATGGAGATTTCATGCGCAAATTGATGATCGCTTTGCTGGCGGCCGCGTTGGCAGCACCCGCTTTCGCACAAACCTCGCTGCCGCCAGTACCTGCACCGCAAGCCGTGCCGAAGCCCGGACCGGTGACGAAGGGGCCGTATCAGCCGCAGACATTGTTGCCAGGCGGCATCGTCATGCCGCTGTGGCCGGCGGGATCGCCTTATCTGAATGCCAAGCGGGTGAGCGAAGCTGAGGTCTATACCATGGACCCGGCGGTGCCGGGCCGCGTCGAGCGGATCGTCAACATCCACAATCCCTCCATCGAGGTGCATCTGGCGGGCGCGGGCAACAATACCGGCACCGCGATCATCTTGGCGCCCGGCGGCGGTCACACCACCCTGGTGGTCGGACTGGAGGGCACCGATCCGGTGCCTTATTTCTTCGAATACGGCATCAACACCATCATTTTGCGCAATCGCCTGAAGCGCGATGGCTATGATCCCAAGACCGACGAGGTCTATGACATCCAGCAGGCGATCCGCATCGTGCGTGCCCATGCCGCGGAATGGCACCTCGATCCGCACAAGATTGGGGTGATGGGCTTTTCCGCCGGTGCCGAGCTGACCATGGCCACCGCGATCCAGTATCCGGACTTCGACAGCAAGAACAACGCCGCGGGCGATCCGCTGGCAGGTGTGACGTCGCGTCCCGATTTCGTTGCGGCGATCTATCCCGGCCCCTCGCTGTTCACCCCAGCCTGGACGACGAAGAATGGCACACCGCCGATCCCGAAAGACGCCCCGCCGTCCTTCATCGCCGGCGCCGGCTTCCAGGACCAGGTCCATGCGGTGTGGGCGGACGAATATTTCTCCGCCATGCTGCATGCGGGCATCCCCAATGTGGAGATGCACATCTATGCGCGCGGCAAGCATGGCGGTGGTCTGAGCTATCGCGACTTCACCGCCGAGGGCACCTGGCCCGACCGTTTCATTCACTGGATGCGGGATCTGGGCTTCTTCAACAAGTCCGGTGTGGAAACCCTGGCCGCCCAGGACGTTGCCACCTTCGTGGCGCAACCCGCAGGCACCAAGCCATGACCAAGGAAGAGATCACCAGCTGGGCCCTGGCCAATGGCTGGCAAATGATCGATGGCGCGCCAAGCCTCACCAAGCCGACCGCGCCGCATCCCGCCATCGTGCGGTTGGTGCTGAAGGCTACGGTTGCCGCGGTCGAGATCAAGAAACCGGCGGGCAAATGGGAAAAAGTCTCCGGCGAGAGCTATGCCCGGATCGTTGCCGATCCTGAAACGGGCATGCCCGGCGGGCTGGGCCTGGCCACGATTTCGGGGCTGACCATGCTGATGCAGGACAACAAAGACCGCCAAATGATGGCGCGCATAGGCGGCATGAAAGGCTGAAACGCCGTTTTACCTATCTTTTCGCGGCCAGAGGGCTAAAGAGGGGCCGAAAATCCGTGCCCCCAAGGTTCCCTTGAGCTTTCCCGTCACCCATCCCGCTTTGTCCCGCGCCCTGGCCGAGCGCCAATACGCCGAACCCACGCCGGTGCAGCGCGCGGTGCTGGAGCCGGAGACGGAAGGCCGTGATCTGCTGGTTTCGGCCCAGACCGGTTCGGGCAAGACCATCGCCTTTGGCCTGGCGATGGCCGAAACCCTGCTGGAAGGCGCGGAAGCCTTTGGCCCGGCACGCGATCCGTTGGCGCTGATCATCGCACCGACCCGCGAATTGGCGCTGCAGGTCCAGCGCGAACTGGGCTGGCTGTATCACTTTGCCGGTGCACGCATCGTCTCGTGTGTCGGCGGCATGGATCCGGGCCGCGAGCGCCGCGAATTGTCTGCCGGTGCCCATATCGTGGTCGGTACGCCGGGCCGCTTGCGCGATCACATCGAGCGGCGCGCGCTCAAACTGGCCGACCTTCGCTGCGCGGTTCTGGATGAAGCCGACGAGATGCTCGACATGGGCTTTCGCGAGGACCTTCAGTTCATCCTGGAAACCACGCCGCAAGATCGCCGCACCTTGCTGTTCTCCGCGACTTTGCCCAAGGCCATCGTCACCCTGGCCACGCATTACCAGAAGGACGCACTGCGCATCGCCACACGCGCGGAAAGCTCGGGTCACGCCGACATCGAATATCGCGCTATCCGCATCGCCGGTAACAAGATCGAAGGCGCGGTGGTCAATCTGCTGCGCTTTCTGGATCCGCCCGGCGCGCTGGTCTTCTGCAATACCCGCAACGCGGTGCGCCATATGGAGGCGCAACTCACCGAGCGGGGCTTTTCCTGCGTGGCACTGTCTGGCGAGTTGTCGCAAAGCGAGCGCAACCATGCGCTGCAAGCATTGCGTGACGGCCGCGCCAGGGTTTGTGTCGCCACCGACGTGGCGGCGCGCGGCATCGATCTGCCTGGTCTCAGCCTGGTCATTCATGCCGAGCTGCCCAACGACGCCCAGGTGCTGCAACATCGCAGTGGCCGCACCGGACGTGCCGGCAAGAAAGGCGTGAGCGTGTTGCTGGTGCCGCCGTCGCGCCGCCGCCGGGCCGAGGAGATGCTGGGCCGCGCCCGCGTTAACGCGGTGTGGGGCAACGCGCCTTCGGCCGAGGATATCCGCAAGGTGGATCAGCAGCGGTTGCTGGAGAATCCCCTGCTGGTCGAGCCTGGTACTGATGACGATCTGGCAATGGCCGATGAGCTTCTGAAGACCCACGGTCCTCGCCAACTGGCGGCGGCATTCGTAAAGATGTATCGCGCCGGTTTGCCTGCACCCGAAGAAATCGAGGACGAGGGGCCGTATCAGCAGAGCCACAAAGCGTCGCGGGAACATCGCGACCGCAAGCCACGGGACGGCGACCGGCGGCGCGAACACAGTCCGAGCGAGCCCAGGCCAACCGAACACAAGCCGCGGCCCCACAAAACCAGCGAGCGTCAATACCCTCCCGCACATGAACGCGGCTCCGCCCCCGATGAGATGACGAACGGCGTCTGGTTCCGGCTCAATGTCGGACGCGAACGCAACGCCGATCCCAAATGGCTGCTCCCGGAAATCTGCCGCCAGGGCGAAGTGACCAAGAAGGATGTCGGTGCGATCCGCGTGTTTGAAATGGAAACCCTGTTCCAGATCGATCCGGCGGTGGCGCCCAAATTCACCATCCTGGTCGGCGAGCGCAAGAAGGGCGGCGTGCGCATTTCACCCGCCCTGAACCAGACTGGCGAATCCACCGCGCGGCCGCGCGAACATGTGGCGTCGGGCGATGCGCCGGGTGACGCCCCGCCGCGCAAGCCTGGCTTCCATGCCAAGAAGTTCGGCGACAAAAAGAAATTCGGCGGCAAGAAATTCGGCAAAAACGGCGGCCACAAAGGCAAAAAGCCCAATGCGCTTAAACGCTAGAACAGCGGCTTTCCGTCCGCGTCGGGCAGCTTGACCTTCATCACCTTGGCCAGCGTTGGGGCGATGTCGCGCATGTCGATCTCGCCCAGCGAGCCGTGCTTGGTGATGCCAGGTCCGGCGAGGATGAAGGTGGCCCGCATTTCCGGATGGGTTGGGAAATAGCCATGCGTTCCTTTGACGGAGGCGGGGCCGACCGGCGGCGCGGCCGGATCGGTGCCCATCAGATAGCCGGGCTTGAAGTCCACCCAGAAGGAGGCCATCGGCGTGCCGCCCAGCCGCGCCACTTCGCTTGCGCCCGCGACATGATCGATGCCCAGCTCGGGCCTGGCTGCCAGATCATTCAGCAGCGCTGATACTTTCGCCTTGAGCGCGGCGTCGTCCGGCTTGGCCAGCACGATGGCGGCGGATGCGCCACCCCAGGGCTCGGCTTGCCAGCCGGTCACTTTCTTCTTGTCGTCCAGGGTGATCAGGCCCGCCTGAACAAAAGGCGCGATCAGGTTGACGCTGTGTTCGAGCGGCGCGAAGCCGTGGTCGGAGACGATGGCGACCACCAGATCGGGTTCGGCCTTGCGCGCATCCGCCACCAGTTCGCCCACTGCCTCGTCCAGTGTGGCTAGTGCTTTCTTGGCTTCCGGCGAGCCCGGACCATAACCGTGTTCGATATGATCCAGCCCGCGCAGATGCAGAGTGGTGAGTTCGGGATGCCTGGCGGCGATCAGCGCGGCGGTGAAGCGGGCGCGGCCGACATCCTTCTCGACCTCTTCGCCATCGGCCTGCCACAAAGTCAGGCCGGTTTTCTTCTCCAGCAGCGGCACCAGGCCCGGCGTGGAGAGCGCGCCGAGCAGCTTCATGTCTTCCGGAATTTCGGCGCGCCAGAATTCCGGCACGTTGTAATCGATGGATTTGGCGCCCACGCTGACCGGCCAGGACAGGCTGGCGACCTTGCCGCCGCTTTGGTGCACGGCGTCCCACAGGGTGCCGGCCTTGATGTCCTGGGTGTACCAGTACCAGCCGCCCATATTTTTCTGCAGCGGATCGAAAGTCGGATTGTTGGCGATGCCGTGTCTGGCCGGCCAAACACCAGTGATCAGGGTGGTGTGATTGGGGTAGGTAACGGTGGGCAGCGCGTTCTTGACGCCGCTGGCGTAGACACCGTCGGCCATCAGCTTCCTGAGTGCGGGTGCGCTGAAGCCGCGCGCATCCGCTTCCAGTACATCGCCGGGCCTCAGGCCGTCGATCGAGATCAGCAGGACCGGCGACGCCTGCACGGCCACCGGCATGGCCAGAAGGCCGATGGCAAAAAGTGTCGTACGCAAAACTGTCATCAATCGCTCCCGCCGCTCAAAAAACATTCCCTATTCGGCGCATCCGACAGACGCGTGACAATCGCTCACACCGTCGCGATTCAGTCGCTTGTGCATTTCACGAATCTGTCGCGCAACCTTGGCCTTTTCGTATTGCAGTGCACCTTACCTAGCCCAATGGACGCGTGCTCGCGCGCCAGTCAGATAGGGGGTTCCATATGTCGTTGCGCAACACGCTCAAGGGCGTGCTTTTCGTCACCACCGCCGTCAGCGCTCTGTCGCTTGCGGCACAGGCCCAGACGGTGGCGCCGTCCGACCAGGGCGGCGATGTGGAAACCGTCATCGTCAGCTCCGACCGCGAAGCGACGCAGTCGGCGGTGTCGATGAACAATGTTCAGGCGCAGAAGATCATTCCCGGCGTCAGCCCGCTGAAGGCGATCGAGACCCTGCCGGGTGTGGTCTATGAAACCGCCGATCCCTGGGGCAACAACGAGCAGAATGAATCGCTGGTGGTGCATGGTTTCACCACCCAGCAGCTGGGCTACACCATGGACGGTGTGCCGCTGGGCGACCAGCAGTATGGCAACTACAACGGTCTTTCGCCCACCCGCGCCATCACCTCTGAGAACATCCGCCGCGTCACCCTGGAATCGGGCACCGGCTCGCTGGGCGTGGCTTCGACCTCCAACCTGGGTGGCGCCATCGAGACCTTCTCCAGCGATCCTTCACAGCAGTTCGGCGTCGATGCCCGCCAGACCTTGGGCAGCTATGACGCAACGCGCACCTTCGTGCGCGTGGATTCCGGCGACATGGGCGATGCTGGCGCTCTCTATGTTTCTTATCTGCATCAGGACCAGCGCGCCTGGGACTTTCTCGCCCATCAGCGCGGCGACCAGGTCAACCTGAAATATGTCCGTGAAGATGACACCGGCAAGCTCACCTTCTATGCCGACTGGAACGCCAAGGTCGAACCCAACGAAGATGCCACCAATTTCGGCAATCAGCAGACTGCCGCGGCCTCGACCTTCTTTCCCTATACCCGCTCGCTGTTCTTCCCCAATATCCAGGCGGCAGAAGCCTCGCTGACCAACGGTGCGCCGCCAGCCTCGCAGGGCAATAATTTCACCGACTATCACAGTGCCGCCCAGCGCGAGGACGCGCTGACCTATGTCAAGTATGACTGGCACCTGCCGGACAACATGAACTGGTCCAACCAGTTCTATTTCCATCACGACACCGGCCGCGGCATCGTGGCGGGTCCCGTAAACCAGGCCGGTCTGCCGGGGCTGTTCGCGATCTATTTCCCGCAGCTGGTGGCGGGGGGCTCGACATCGTCGGTCGGCACTCTCACCAATATCGTCAACCAGTTCGGCGGCACCGGCTATGAAGTGCGCACCACCGAATACCGCATCAACCGCTTCGGCGAACTCTCCACCTTCAACTGGCAGCTGGGCGACCACAATATCGAGGTCGGCGCCTGGTACGAGCGCAATGCCTCGTCCACCGGCCGCCGCTGGTACCCCTTCTCGGCCGCCAACAACGACCTGACGCCTTACACCACGCCGCGCAATCCGGCCTTTACCCAGTATGACGTGTCGCTGCGCACCGATGACATCCAGCTGCACGCCCAGGATCAGTGGCATATCACCCCCGACCTGTTGCTGCAGGCCGGCGTGAAGTCCAGCCTGCAGACTGCCGGCAACAACGTGCTGACCCAGCAACAGAACCTGCAGGCGGGCAATGCCTTCGGCCTTCCCGCCACGAATCCCCAGGTCACTTTCCCAACCGGCAGCATCACCACCAACGAATGGTTCCTGCCGCAGGCGGGCGCGATCTGGGATGTCACCGACAGCGACCAGATCTTCGTCAACGTTCAGGAGAATGTCCGCCAGTTCGTGCCCTATGCCGCGGGCAGCAACTTCTACGGCGCCTCGCCCTGGAGCTTGGGCAGCCAGCTTGCCTTCAACACTTTCAAGCAGACGGCGCACCCGGAACGGTCCTGGACCTATGAAGCAGGCATACGCTCCAGCCGCGAAGTGGATCTGGGCCCGCTGACTTCGATCGACGGCCAGATCAACTATTATCACGTGGACTTCTACAACCGCCTGTTCAACGTCGCGACTTTCAACTTCATCAATCCCAACCCCTCGATCCTGGTCAATGTCGGCGGGGTGACCGATGACGGCGTGGACTTGGCGGGCACCTTGCACTTCGGCGAGCATTTCGAATTTTACGACGCCGTCTCCTGGAACCAGTCGCAGTACAACGACAATTACTCCACCGTCACGGGCGGCGTCTCCACCGTGGTTTCGATCGCCGGCAAGCAAGTGCCGATCGTGCCCAACTGGCTCAACCGCTTCATCTTCTCCACCAACTGGTACGGCTTCGATGCCCAGGTTTCCGGCGACTTTATCGGCCGCCGCTTTGCCACCTATACCGATGACTGGCGCGTGGGCAGCTCGTTCATGACCGGGCTGGAAGCCGGTTATAGCTTCAATGTCGGCGACGGCGAATGGATCAAGAAGCTGCGCCTTAGCGGCAACATCACCAACCTGTTTGACGTGAAGGGCACCTCGACCATCACGGTGACCAGCGCCAACGGCGGCTTCCAGGGCTATCCCATCCCGCCGCGCATGGTGTTCGTGACCCTGGGCGCCGCGCTCTAGTAGTTTCCCTCCAATGGAAAAGGGCGGCATCGCGAGATGCCGCCCTTTTTTTATTCGTAGGACGCCTGAGCTAGTTGTGCTCGAGTTTCAGCACATGCGCCAAGACCGTGTCGGCGACATAGATGGTCTTCTGGTCGGCCGAGACCGCCAGATAGTGACCTTCGCCAATGTCGTTGGAATTGGTGTTGTCGCCATGCTTGCCGTACCAGCCCTGGACCTTGCCGTCCCAGCCCAGCTTCAGCACCAGGCCATCACGGCCGGTCGACATCCACAACTGTCCCTTGGCGTCTTCATAGAAACCGCAGGTCAGGTTCTGCATCTGAATGTCGTGATGGCTCTTCAGGTCCTTGTCGAAGATCAGGATCTTCTGCGAGGCGCGGTCGCCGACCCAGACTTCGCCGGTGGGTGACACGATCACGGTGTGGATGGTGGGCAGCTTGCCGTCGGGATGGGCGAGGCTCGCTGACGCCAGCAGATGGCCGTCCTTGTCGAACTTCATCACCCGGGGATCGGAGCCGGGGATCGCCGGCGGATGGGTGACATAGGCAGCACGGCCCTTGGCATTGTGGGTCTGCGGGCTGTCATAGGTGGCGCAGAACGTGCAGTCCGCGGGCGGCGAGGTGCCGCCATGGCTCTGCACCACATAGAAGTTGTCATCCTTGTCGAAGGCGATGTCGAGCGGCTGGTTGAACATGCCGTTCCACTTGCTGTCGTCCCAGGGCGCGTTCTCGCCGCGCACGCCGAACACCCGAAGCACTTCGCCCTTGCTGTTCATCTTGTAGATGACATTGAGGAAGGAATCGATCGCCCAGATATTGCCATAGCGGTCGATGCGCAGCCCATGGGGGTTCATCGCCATGTTGGGATTGAACACCCGCTTCACGGTGGTGCCGCTGGGGTCATATTCCACCATCATGATGTCGGGATTGCGGTTATAGACCAGCAGATCGCCGTTCTTCATCAGGGTGATGGCGGCGACATTGCCGAACTTCTCGCCGAGTGGCGCCACTGGGCGCTCGCCGAAGTGATAGGGCAGCTGCGGCGCGTCCGGAATCTTCACTGGGCCCGGCGGTTCGCCTTGTACCGGCAGCGCGGCATATTGGGCCGCAGCGGGCCATGCCAGGAACGCCGCGGCCGACAGCGCCGAAGCCAAAAGCCATTTCTTCATTTCTCTCTCCCCTTGGGTCTCAATAACGGTCCACGCCCTTGGCCTTCCAGACGGCGCGCATCTCTGGCGAGACGGCGAACCGGATGAAAGCGGCGGCGTTCTTTGCGTCGGCGCTGCGCGCCGAAACGGCGGTGGCCATGTCCATATGCATGCCGAGTTCGGCCGGCAGCATGCCAATCAGATAGGGATTTTCGGTGGGCGTGTTGGCGGAGGAATGGATGCCGTGGATCAGGCCCAGGCCCATGGCATGATCGTCACCATCGCCGCGCTTCAAGGCGGGCTCCGCATCGCCCTTGACGGGTACGCCATGGATGCCGGCGAATTCCGGGCGTTTCAGGAGCCGGTCGCTCATGCCCGCCTGCATGCTGCCGGAGACCGGGTCGGAATAGAACACAGCCGAGGCGGTCTTCATCGCCGCCACCAGTGCGGGCACCGTGGAAATATCGGGATGGCTGTTAAAGCCGGGCTTGACGAACAAGCCGATCTCGACCCGGCCCAGCGGCATGAAACCGTCATGGGTCAGCCCGCCCGACAGCGCCATGGTTGCCATCAGGTCCATGGGCAGCATCACCACGTCGGCCGCCGGTGTGCCGGTGCGGGTGTCGTTCATGATGGTGCCCATCCCGTCCACCTGGATGGTCACCTTGACCCCGGTCTTCTTCTCGAAGGCGGCGGCCACATCGGTGAGGCCGGAATTGGAGATCACGCCCGGGCTGATCACCCGGATTTCAGCCGCCGTAGCAGCGTAGGCGGGAGCTGGAGCTGCCATAAAAAAAGCTGGCTTTGCTGCAAGACAGCAAAGCGCGGCAGCCAGCAAAATCGGACGCATGTTTCCCCATATTTTTTAATGGTCGCGCCGGCAGGCCCTTGTGGTTGCTGCGCAATCACTGCGGGTTGCCGGCCGCTCCGTTCGTTATGGAGGAAGCAAACGCCGGATTGGGCCGCTTGGCAAGCGGCCTCCGTGTCAGGGAACGCCGCCGCTCTTATGCACGTATTTGGCGATGTCAGGCGGGTTGCCCAGATCCGCCACCGTCGATTCCCAGGGCATCGACAAGGTGGGATCATTGGTGAAACGCTTCATCTTGATGGTCAGTCTTGCACCGCAGCCCGGTGCCAGCCGGATCGGGAAGGTGGTCGCGTTCACTTCGGTCGTGGACTTGCCGTCGCTGACGCTCTCGATCTGATGCTCGCCATAGGCGCCGCCCTGCACGATCACGCTTCTCGCCACGCTGGGGCTGACGTTGACCAGGGTCACGGTCAGGCTGTCGGGTCCCCAGCCATCGACCAGCGCCGCCACGTCTTGCGGTAGGCCGGCACGCCGACGCACCGGATCGAAATAGCGCAGGCGGCAGAACAGAAGCGAACCGCCCTGGCCAGGCGTGGTTTTGGCCCAGCCGGGATGCTGGATATAGAGGCCGGCCTCGATCAACTGGGTGAGCGGCGTGACCGTGGCGGGGTTATAGTCCAACGCCGAATCCGCCAGCCGCATGTCGGCCGAGGTGCTGTCGTCGTCCACGATCTCCATCTGCTTGCGGACGCGCGCCAGGCCCGCACGCAGCGCCTTCACCGGATAACCGGGATTCTTGCCTTCCAGGAAGCTGTACCATTCCGTCTCCTCGCAGCGCGCGCGGTCCGACGGCTTCATGGTCAGGTGATACATTTCCAGGAAGTTGTAGCGGTATTTGCCGGGTTCGTAGCTGTACCAGCCCTGGTCGCCATGCATGGTCGGGGTGGAAAGCTTGCCGTTCACCGTCTTGGCCTCAGCATCGATCTTGTCGGCGGTGGTGCGCCACACTTCCATATATTTGTCGTCACCCTTCGACAGCAGATAGGCGTTCATGAAGCCGACAAAGCTGCGCGGCACGCGGTTGCGGTCATTGCGCTTGCCCGTCATCGGCACCACCGGCGAGAAGCCCCAGCCATAGACCCCGCCCCACCAGTGGCCGTCGGCGGCGCCCCCGATCTTGCCATCCAAACCAATATTGGACGGGAGGATGCCGCCATTGTCCCTGGTGCGCTGGACCCAAGCATCACAATAGCCAAGCACCCAGTCCTTGTACTTCTCCTCATGCGTGAGCATGTAGGCGTTGGTCGGCAAGGTGGTGGCCACCAGGTTCAGCGGGCTGTCGCCCTCCACATCGGAATAGCCTTCGAAGTGGGAGAGCATCATCTTGTAATCGTCTTCGCCGTGACCGAGCGAAGGGAAGCGGTTCTTCACGTCGATGGGATCGCCGGTCCAGTCCAGCGCGGTCGCCTTGCGCAGCATCGGACCGCGGCTGCCGTTCATCAGGCTCTTGATCAGCTTGAGCTTGGGATCATAGTTCGGTGCGCCGGGGTCCTCGTCCATGTAGAAGCCCGAGAAACGCTCCACCCGCTGGCGATAGCGGCGGCTGTAGGGATCGCCCAGCGGCATCAGGTTGAAGACGGTCAGGCCTTCGCCATTGTGCTGCCAGTCGAACTGGCTAGGGAATTCCTTGTAGTACATGCCCAGCTTGGCGATGGGCACGTCGGTGGTCTTGGCGTCGCTGTACTGCGCGACATGGCCTTCATAGGCCTTTTCGTACATCGGCTTGAGAATATCGTCGCCGCCCAGGGCATAGACATGTGGCCAGTCATTGACATTCTCGATGGCGTCGTCGGGACCGTCATCGCCGCCATAGCGCACCGTGGTCTCCAGCCAGCCATTGGCGGGATCGAAATAGCGGCGGAAGAACTTGATGCAGGCGGCGGTGTGGGCATGCAGCAGCTCGCGCTCGAGCAGCGCCCATTCCGGCGGGTCCATCGGGGTTGCGATGGTGACTGTATTGTCGGCGGCAACGGCCTTCATCGAAGGCAGCGCCATCGCCGCGGCGGACGCCATCAGGAATGAGCGGCGCGTGGTATGCATGAACGTTTCTCCCGTTATTTTCCCGATGCTAATGTCCCGATTCCAAAATTCGCACGGTCTCTATATCGGGTTCCAAGCGAATTTTGGTATCGGAGGACATTAGCAACTAATTAATTCTAGTGTCGTTTCGGTTTCGAAGTTCGCATATGGCTTTATCGTCGACCTTGCGAACTT
>DASXHL010000083.1:0-9107 GCA_036488555.1 Rhizomicrobium sp. | reverse complement strand
TCGGTGGCACTGAACACGGTGCCGCCGGTCACCATGCCGCCCTGAAGCATCTTGATCTTCGCCGGATTCCACAGCTTGGAGCCGGGCGGCGGATCCCAGGCATGGCCGAACTTCCAGGTCTTGTCGTCGAACTTGCCCTGGTTCGTCGCACCCTCCGGCGCCTTGTCGATGGCGTGACTGTCTTCGCCTTTCTTGGCGGCCAGCGGATATTTGGCCTGCGCGGCGGCGACATCATCTTCATTGGCTTGGCCGAACGCCGCGCCAACATCCAGGGCATAAGTGCCAAAACCAACAGCCGCGACCAGCGCGGCCGAAAACAGCAAACGTTTCATTGGAATTTCCTCTCCCCTCGGCCTGTATACGGGCGCGGCCGTGGCCTAGAGATAATCAGGCGCGTATCGGCAGGTCAAACGCCAGCTGGCCGCACATCCATGACATTTCGCTGTCGCAATATGGACAGCCGAAATATGGCGCGGCACGAAACCCGTCTGTAGGTTTGCGCTCCTTCGGAGGGATTCATGAAATATATCTGGTCTGTCGCCGCACTTTGGCTGGCGATCACACTGCCGGCCGAGGCCAATATCACGGTGAAAGCCTGGGGCGGGGTGGGCGGCAAGGGCGTGGACCTGTTCACATTGACAAATGCCAATGGCATGCAGGCCTCGATCACCAACTATGGCGCCATTATCACCGCCATCCGGGTGCCCGGACAGGGCGGCCAGCTGACTGACGTGGTGCAGGGTTTTGACAGCCTCGCCGACTATACCAGCCCGGATTACAAGGGCCGCTATGGCGCCACCATCGGCCGCTTCGCCAACCGCATCAAGGACAACAGCTACGAGATCGACCATGTCCGGTATCGCGTGGCGCGCGACGCCTATGTGCTGCACGAGGCGGAGAACAAGCCCTATGACGAACGGGTGTGGGACGCCGCGCCCAGGGATGGTGACGAACCGCAGCTGGTGCTGACCTTGCTCGACCGGGCCGGCACCATGGGCTTTCCCGGCACCCTGCGCGTGACGGTGACCTATACGCTGACGCGCGGCAATGTCCTGCGCATCACCTATCGCGCCGTCAGCGACAAGGACACGATCATCAGCCTGACCAACCATTCCTATTTCAACATGGCCGGCGACACGTCTGGCCCGGTGCTGGACCAGCTTCTGACCCTCAATGCCGACCAGATCACCGCCGTGGACGAAAAGAATGTTCCGACCGGAGAGATGCGCAATGTCGCCGGCACGGCATTCGACTTTCGCCGGCCCACACCCATCGGCACCCATGTCAACGATTCCGATCCCGCCATCCAGCGCGCCCATGGCTTCGACCAGAACTTCGCCATCAACGGCAAGCCCGGCACTTTGCGGCTGGCGGCGCGGCTGACCGATCCCAAATCAGGACGCACGCTGGAGGAATGGACAACACAGGCCGGGGTTCAGGTCTACAGCGCCAACTACGCGCCGCCGAGCGCCGCACTGATCAAGGGTTACCAGATTCACAGCGCCGTCGCGCTGGAGGCGCAGGCTTTCCCCAATGCGCCCAATATCCCGTCATTCCCCAGCGCGCTATTGCGCCAGGACACGGTCTATAACCAGACGACAGAGTTCCGCTTCAGTATCGCGCCGTGATGCCCCCTCCGACCTACGCATCGCCCCGCGAGCGAACGCGAGCATTTGTTTAATTTGATGCTACGGCGCGAGACCAACTTGGCCGTTGGTCCCGCCCCCCAATGCAAACGCGCTGCCGCGCGTGCGGGGGGAGGCGATCTGAGCAGGATGGCTATCGAGTATAAATGGCGACGCACTGCGAGTAGCTGCGCGCGAACACGCGCTGCTGAGTCGCCGGATCGAAATCATTGGAGGTTGCGTCCTGGGTCGCCACCGCGCGGCACAGATCACTGTTAGGCACGGATGCGGGAGCCTGGGGCGCGGCCGCTGTCGCCGAAGCCGCAGGCGCTGCAGCCGGCTGGGCCGGTTCCGCAGTTGCATCCTCGTCCCCGTTCAGGCCGGTGTAATTCAGAGCATGGTTCCAGTCGGCGTCGGAACAGCCCGCGACAAGCAGGCAGAGGGTCAGGGCAAGGCGCTTTTTCATGGGGTGGGACCATAGAGCCGGGAAAAGACTTTGCAAGCGCGGCATAAAGCCTGACCATCCCAGATGGAAGCAGCCGGCGTTGTCGTCCGGGAAGGTCAGGCTTCAGCCCGCGCCGGCCAGCACTTCCTTCACCTTGGCGGCCAACTGCTTCAGGCCGAAGGGCTTGGGCAGGAAATGGATGCCTTCCGAATTCTGGTCGTTGCGACGGAAGGCTTCCTCGGCATAGCCGGACATGAAAATCACGGCAAGGTTCGGCTTGAGCTGCTTGACATGGCGCACCATGGTGGGGCCGTCCATATTGGGCATGACGACGTCGGTAATGATGAGATCGATCTTGGTGTCGTCGCGCTTGACGATCTCCAGCGCTTCCTCGCCGCCGGATGCCTCCAGCACATGATAGCCGCGCATGCGCAGCGCACGCGCCGCGAAACTCCTTACCGCTTCCTCGTCCTCCACCAGCAGGATCGTGTCCTGGCCGGTGACATCGCGCGTGACGGTGGGCGAGACCTCGACCGGCGTCACCTCACCGGCATCCACCTTGCGGCGAGGGAGATAGATCTTGAAGCTGGTGCCACGCCCCACTTCACTGTCCACGGTGATGAAGCCACCGGACTGTTTGACGATGCCATAGACGGTGGCGAGGCCGAGGCCCGTGCCCTGGCCCACCGGCTTGGTGGTGAAGAAGGGATCGAAGATCTTGCTCTGGATCTCCTTGGACATGCCGGTGCCGGTGTCGACCACCTCGATGCGCACATAATCGCCCGCCGGCATGATGGCGGTGCCCAGCGCACTTGCCTGGCTCACCGTCTCATTGGCGGTCCTGATCGTCACGGTGCCGCCGGACGGCATGGCATCACGGGCGTTGACCACCAGATTGATGATGGCGTTGCCCAGTTGCGCCTCATCGGCATGCACCGGCCAGATATCGGGCTCGCGCTCCACATTCAGGCTGATGCCCTCGCCCACCAGCCGGCGCAGCATCTGGGCCAGTTCGCCGATCACCTCGCCAAGCGCCAGGACCTTGGGCTGCATGGTCTGCTTGCGGCTGAAAGCCAGAAGCTGACTCACAAGGGCCGCAGCGCGCAGCGCGTTCTGATGCACCTCGTTGATTTCCTTGAACGAGGGATCGCCCGCCTGATGGCGCATCAACAGGAATTCGCAATTGCCGATGATGACGGTGAGCAGATTGTTGAAGTCGTGCGCCACCCCGCCCGCGAGCTGGCCGACCGCCTGCATCTTCTGGGACTGGGCAAATTTGGTCTCCAGCGCCTTTTGTTCGGAGACGTCGACCAGATAAAGGATCGCCCTGCCGGCCATGGGGCTGGCCAGCAGCTCGGCCATGCGCTCCTCGCCATTCGACGCTTTAAGCCCGCGCAATTCGATTGCCTTCAACCCCATCTCGCCGGCAGTCGCCTTGGCGATCAGCGCCATCACCTGGGCGCGGTCGCCGGCTTCCACTAGCTCGGCGAAATTCTTTCCGGCCAGCCCGCCCGAGGCGCCAAAGAATTTCGCCATCGCCGCATTGGCGTCGCTGATCACGCCACCGGCATCGGCAAAAGCCACGCCCATGGGAGCGTCGCGGAACAAATCGCCGATGTTCTGCCCTGTATCGAAGCTGGGGGACGGCGCGGGAACGGGGGAAGGGGCAACGGGCGCGGGCTCAAGCGGCGCCGAAACGCTGGGTTGGGGCGCGGCTTTCGCGGCGCGGGACAGGACTGGCTGCGGCGAGGTTGAAGCGGCAAGCCTGGGCGTGAACCACCAGACCGCCTGCTTGTCGGGCAAGGGACGCACCGCGGCGACAATCTCGAGCCCGGGCAGCACCTGGAAGGTTTCTTCACGCGAACGCCCTTCGGCGGCGTCGCGCGACAGGCGATAGAGCACGGCAGCACTGGGCTCGCCCGCGAGCGCCAGTTCCGGCGGCGGCGGGGTTTCGTTCTCGCCCACGCCCGCCATGCGGCGATAGACGGGATTGCAGTCCAAGACCGCGCCGCCTTCGCCGGTGATTGCCCAGGCAATATTGGCCTTGCCTGCAGCTTCGGCCACGCGCAGCGCATTCTGAGCAGCGCGCCCGCCGCGCGGCCACACCGCAACCACAAAAAGGACCGCCAGCACGGCAATACCCAACAGAAGCGCATAGCCGGCAAGGCCAGCGACCTGAGGCGCCGCGATGGTCAGTGCGGCGGCGCCCAGGGCCAGCAAAATAAAGCTCAGGGACGCCCAGCGCCAGGCGCCGGTCGGCACCCCAAGACCTGCTTCGGATAGGGATTTGGCAAGAGTCATTAACGCAACAATACAAGATTTGGTTAACCAAACCTTTCCAGGCACCAAATGCTTGAATTTGTTAATAGATTTCTCGGCGAAATAAACGCTGTTCAGCGCTTTCCAGCCAGAAAATTAATGCTCACGAATCACTCCGGGCGGGAGGATTTTTGTGCCCTGAGCAGGGTTGCCTAGCGGCAGCGTAGGCAACGAGCAATGTGGGCTACCGCCCTCGCCGCTGCGCGGCTCGAAGCGGGGCCAGCTTTTCTAATTCGCGTCCGCACGCTGACGCTACGGACCATAAGAAAAGCTAGGCCAAAGACCCGCGCCTAGTGCGCGCGCGCCGAAATCTTGCCCTGAAGCCGCAGCACATAGCCGATCACCTGCGCCACCGCCTTGAAATGTTCCGGCGGCACGGGATCGTCGATTTCGATTGCCGCATGCAGCGCGCGTGCAAGCGGCGGGTTTTCCACCACCGGCACGTTGTTCTCTTCCGCCACGGCGCGGATACGAAGCGCGAGCGCGTCGATGCCCTTGGCGACACAGACGGGCGCAGCCATCTTGCCGCTTTCATATTTCAGCGCCACGGCATAGTGGGTCGGGTTCATGATCACCACGGTGGCCTGCGGCACCGCCGTCATCATGCGCTTTCTGGCGCGCTCGTGGCGCAGAGCGCGGATCTTGGACTTGATGTGCGGATCGCCTTCATTCTGGCGATGCTCTTCCTTGACCTCCTGCTTGGACATGCGATTGCGCGAAAGCCAGCGCATGCGCTGCCAGAAATAATCGGCGCCGGCGATAACGCCTAGCGCAATCAGCGACGTCATCAGCACCTTGAACAGAAGACGGGACATGTCGCCCGCCACCGCGGCGGTCGATTGGCTGAGAATGGCTTCCAGACCGCCGCGCTCGGGCCAGAGCTGGGTCCAGATGGCGATGCCGACAATCGCCATCTTCACCAGGCCCTTGAGCAGATTCATCCAGCCTTCAACCCCGAAGAGGCGCTGAAAGCCGGCGAGCGGCGAGATCTTGGCCAAGTCGGGCGCGATCTTGTCCAACGCAAAACCGGGGCGCGCCTGGAGCACATGGCCGGCGAGGCCGGCCGCGATGACCACACCAAAGAAGGGCATCAGCGTCATGGCGATCTGGGGCACCAGGAGACGCATCAAGGCCGAGAGGCCCGCACCATCCACGCTCATGGCGTCGGGCTGTTCCAGGAAAGTGGTCAGGGTACGCGCCAGGTTGACGGCCGTGTATTTGCCGAACATGGCGATGGCGAGCGTGCCGCCGCCCAGAAGGATGAAAGCAGTGACCTCGGTGGATTTGACGACGTCGCCGGCTTCGCGCGCCTGTTCCTGCCGTTTTGCTGACGGCTCTTCTGTCTGTTGGGATTTATCCTGATCTTCTGCCACAGCGCTACCTTATAAACACGGCCATGGAGTTGGCGTAGTAGGTCAGAAACACCGTCATCAGCGAACCGATCAGGGCCAGCATGATGAGAAAGCCGCACACGATATTGATCGGCACGGCGACAAAGAAGATCTGCAGCTGCGGCATCAGCCGCGCCAGCACGCCCAGCCCGGCATAGACCGCGAAGCCGAACACCAGGAAGGGCGCCGCAAGCTGAAAGCCCAGTGCGAAAGAGGAGGATGTCAGCTGGATCACCAGCTGCGCCATGTCACCGGTGGGCAGGTGTCCACCCGGCGGCAGCATGTGGTAGCTGCCGGCGATGGCGCCGATCGCCAGATGATGCAGGTTGGTCATGAAGATCAGCGTGGTACCGAGCAGCGACATGAAGTTGCCCAGCACCGCGCCTTGCGTGTTCTGTGTGGGATCGATGGTCTGGGCATAGGCCAGGCCGGTCTGGGTGGCGATCAGGTAACCGGCCACCGTCAGCGCACTCATGACGATGCGCGCCATCGCGCCGACCAGCACGCCGGCAGTGACTTCCTGGGCGATGAGGATGAACAGGGCCATGGTCGACTGTGGCGCGACCGCGGGATAGCTGGCCTGAACCTGCGGGGTCAGCGCGATGGTGATGCCCAGCGCCAGCACGAGGCGGACCGGCGTCGGCACGGTCATTTCCCCGATCGCCGGCAACAGCATGATCATCGCGCCCACCCGGCTGAACACCAGCAGGTAAGTCAGGACGATGCCGGACAGAGCGGGGAGATGGACGGTCACGTCGGACCCTTCAGTAAGCTGCGATCCTGGCGGCGATATCGGTCATCAACCCGCTCAGCGCCGCCCCGATGAAAGGCAGGGACAGCAGAAGGACCACGAAGCTCGCAACGATCTTGGGCACGAATACCAGCGTCTGTTCCTGGATCTGGGTCACGGCCTGAAGCAGGCCGATGCCAAGACCGACCACCAGGGCCGTCATCATGGAGGGCGCGATGATTTCCAGAAGCACCAGCATGGCGCCACGGGCGAAGTCGATGATGGAAGCGGGATCCATAATGTTTCTTTCGTGTCAGATGGACATGTTCATGATCGACTGGTAGGCGGCCACGACCTTGTCGCGCACGGCCACCACGGTATCGAGGGTGAGTTCGGCGTTGTTCACCTGCTGGACCACATCCACCAGATTGGCCTTGCCCTGCACCTGCGCCGTGGCGGCCTGTTCGCCCTGGCGGATGGTGCTGACGGAATCCTTGATGGCGCCGGACAGGAAATCCGAAAAGCTGGAGCCCGGCAGGTTGGCGGGCGCAATGGCGGAAGCCGCCGGTTGCGCGCTCATCTGGGCGGCAGCGCGGTAGGCGGCGGCGGCTGCAGCAGGTATCGTCATCGCCTATCTCCCTATTTGAGCAGATCGACGGTCGAAGCCATCATCTGCTTTGTGGTTTGCATCATCGTCAGGTCGGCCTCGTAGGAACGTTGCGCGTCGCGCATGTCCATGATTTCCACCAGGCTGTCGACATTGGGCAGCTTCACATAGCCCTGCGCGTCCGCATTGGGATTGCCGGGGTCGTACTGGCTCTTGAAGTCACTCTTGTCGGGCATTGGCTTGCCGGAATTGACCAGCGTGGCGCCCAGCTCATTGTCGAAACTCTGGGTCATGGTGGCGATCTTGCGGCGGTAGGGATCGCCGCCCTTGACCTGAGACGTCGAATTGGCGTTGGCGATGTTTTCCGAAATGGTCTTCATGCGGTCGGTCTGGGCCCGCATGCCGGAAGCGGCGACCGCCATCGATTTCGAGAAGTCCATCTTCAATTTCCTTCTGGGCTATTTGGTTGCTTGTCCGCTCGCCTGATCATCGCTGTCACGGCTGGCCGATCGCGGTCTTCATCAACGACATGGTTTTGGCATAAAGGTTGGCCGCGGCCTGAAACTGCGCCTGGGTGTCCGACACCTTGACCATTTCGGCTTCCAGCGCGACGGAGTTGCCATTGGGGTTGGCTTCCTGGTCTGGCGCCTCCTTGTCCTCGAACTTGGACGTGTGCGAAGGCGTAATCGCAATATGGCGCGTGTTGGTGGTCACAAGCGCCGCGCCATTGCTGGCCTGGCCGAGCGCCTGCTCGAAATCGAGCGGCTTGAGGTCCCTCGCGACAAAGCCGGGCGTGTCGGCATTGGCGACATTCTCCGACAGCACGTCCTGGCGCTGATGCAGCCAGTTCATGCGTTCGCGCAGCATGGCAAGCAGCGGCACGTCGGGTAGATCCATGGCAGTAACCCTTTGTTAGCCTTGAATACGGCCTGAGCCTGCGCCCGCCATGCTTAAGCACGGCTTAACACCGGAAATTTTTTGCCGGGCAGGATCTGCCGCGCTTTAACCCACGATTAAGGTTGATGCCCGTTAATCGTCCCATGGAATTCATCGATCTGCTCCGTTACTTCGGCGCCCTGCTGCTCGTGCTGGCCATGGTCGGCGGCGCCGGCCTTCTGGCCCGCCGCTTCGGCGTGCCCGGCGTCACCAAGGCTGTCAGCGACAAGCGCCTCGCCATTGTCGAGACATTGATGGTGGGACCGCGCCAGCGCCTTTTCATCGTCCGCCGCGACAATGTCGAGCATCTGGTTCTGTCCGGCCCCGATGGCGCCTCGGTGCTGGAGACCGGCATCCCGGCAAAAAGCACGGGCGCGCCATGACACTGATTTCTGGTCGCTCTGGCTTTCGCCAGCGCTCTTATATAACGCGCCTGCTGCCCTTCCTGCTGCTTCTGGCGATCATCATGCCGGCGGCCGCCCATGCCGCGCCGCTGCACATGACCCCGGCCAATGCCGCGGCCGCCGCGGCAACACCGGCTGCCAATGGCGGGCTTTCCATCGATCTGAACGGCAGCGGGCTTTTCACCGACCGCATGCTGCAGATCGTGGCCCTGATCACGGTGCTCTCCATTGCGCCCTCCATCATCATCATGATGACCAGCTTCGTGCGCATGGTGGTGGTCCTGTCGTTGCTGCGCACGGCGCTGGGCCTGCAGCAATCGCCGCCCAACAGCGTGATCGTGTCGCTGGCCATGTTCCTGACCCTGTTCGTGATGACGCCCACACTGACCGACGCCTATCACCAGGGCATCCAGCCCATGATGAACAACCAGGTCACCACCGAGCAGGGCTTTACCCAGGCCCTGGTGCCGATGAAGAAGTTCATGCTGGCGCATGTGCGCGACGCCGACCTCAAGCTTTTCGCCGACATGGCCCATACCAAGGCGGTCAATGACCCGGTCCAGATCGCGGTGACCACTCTGGCGCCGGCCTTCATGCTCAGCGAGCTCAAGCGGGCTTTCGAGATCGGCTTTCTGATTTTCGTGCCCTTC
>DASXHL010000057.1:0-26709 GCA_036488555.1 Rhizomicrobium sp. | reverse complement strand
TCGGCAATCAGGCAGGAATCGGCGAAGGCGAAAGCAGGCGCCTCCGGGTCGGCATCGGAAACCACCAGTCTGTGGTCCAGGCTTTTCGCCCGACGCGCGATCTCGACCGCATCGGGACCGCCGGAAAGGATCAGCAGCGTCTTAGCCATCAGGCTCCCTTTTCCGGGCCGGTCCCGTTAACCGCTTCTTAGCCAAGGCAACTTTAGATTTCGTTAATGCACCAAGCCTATGCCCGGGAAAACATCCGAGTCGTCGCCGTCATCCAGGCGCGCATGGGCTCGACCCGCCTGCCCGGCAAGGTCCTGAAGCCCGTCGCCGGCAAGCCCCTCCTGTGGCACATCGTTCACCGTCTGAGGGCCTGCCACCTGCTCGAAGACATCGCGGTCGCCACCAGCGTCAATCCCGCCGACGAGGCGATTGTGGAATGGTGCAACCAGGAAGGCGTCATTGTGGTGCGCGGGCCCGAGGACGACGTGCTGGCGCGCTATGCCCGTGCCGCCGAAAAGCTGGATGCCGACATCATCGTGCGGGTCAGTTCGGACGCCCCCTTTATCGATCCGGGTTTTGTCGATCATCTGGTCGCAACCCTGATCGAACAGGACGGCGACTACGTCCTGATGGAAGACGGGGTGGAATGCGCCCATGTCGGCGTGGACCCGTTCAGCCGCCGCGCACTCGACCGGTTGATGATGGACGCCGCCCATGATCCGGCCGCCAAGGAGCATGTCACGGGTTATTTCAAGCTCAATCCCGGCTTTGTGAAGCTGGTGCGGGCTGCGCCCTATCCGTCGCTGGCAAGAAAAGGTGGCCGGCTGACCATCGACACGCCGGATGACCTGGCTTTCATCGAGGCGCTTTATGAGCGTAGCGCCGCGCGCGCCGGCGAGGCGTCGCTGGCCGATCTACTGCTGCTTCTGGAACGCGAGCCGGAACTGAACAGGATCAATGGGCATGTGACCCAGAAGATGCTCGGCCGAGCCACGGTGTCGGGAGGCCTGGCGCTGATCCGCTGCGATGGCGGTGGCCAATATGGCTATGGCCATGTCAAGCGCATGGTGGCGCTTGCCCGTGCCCTGCGAGACCGGGAAGGCATCGGCGCGGTATTCGCGCTGAATGGCAGCGAGGATGCGGCTCAGCCCATCCATTGCGCCGGCTTCAAGACGGTCATGCTGGAAGGCGCAGCCGATTTGCCGTCGCTGGTGGACGCCGACAAACCCGACATTCTGATACTCGATGGCCGCGAGGGCCCCTCGCGGGCGGAGCTGGAGAAGCTCAAGCGCGCCGTGCCCGTAACCGCGGTGATCGATGACGGCCATGAACGCCGGCTTGCCGCCGATTATGCCTATTATCCGCCGGTGCCGGGCGCTGCGGCGCTCGACTGGGCCGGTTCCAACACCTTGCCGCGTATTGGCTGGGAATGGGCAATCCTGGGTCTTGATCCCAATGCGAGCACGAAGGCCAGGGATGCCGGCCGTTCCTCGCGGCCAACCGTCTTGGTGGCAATGGGCGGCAGCGATCCTTATGGCCTGACCTTGCGCATGGCCAAGGCGTTGTCTTTCCTGGATTCGGTGTTCCGCGTCCGTTTTGTCATCGGTACAGGCATGAAGGACGCCGACAAGGTGGCGCGCGGCCTGGTGACGCTGAAAAAGAATTACGAGACGGTGGAAGGGGCCTCCGATCTCGCCATCGAATATGCCAATGCCGATGTTGCGCTGTGCGCCTTTGGCGTCACGGCTTACGAACTCGCGGCATCTGGCGTTCCAGCCCTCTATCTCAGCCTCAATGAAGACCATCTTGCCTCGGCGTCGGCTTTTGCCGATGCCGGCATGGGCATTTCGCTTGGCCTGGCTGGCAAGGTCAGCGACGCCGAAATCCTGCGCAATGTGCAGTGGCTTTTGAGCAAACCCAATGCGCGGCGCGAGATGCGCAATGCCGGCCTGTCGCTGATGGATGGCCGCGGCGCATCGCGCATCGCGGCCGATCTGGCGCGTGCGCTCGTGTCCCGAAACCGAAGTTCGCTTGAACTCTCAGCGTGATCGGTAGCGTACTTCGGTTTCAAAGCCACACTAGGCCAACTGCGCGCGAGCTTCTCAAGACCGCCTTATAAGTTTCTTCGCCTGGTTGAAGACCTCGGCCCAGTCGCCCATCTGGCGCGGGGTCACGCACTGGCAGGACGGCAGAAAGGGCTCATAGTCGCGGCCCATCGCCGTCCAGCTCTGGCCATAAAGCAGCTTCAGGGTGCGCGTTCCCACCGCCGCGGAAAGGCAGGCAACCGCCGTCGGCGCACTGATCACCAGGCTCAAGCTCGCCATCAGGGATGCGGCGCGGTCCAGTTCATTCTTCTGGTCGATGCCAGCCGGCACGATGATTTTCCTGCCGCTGGCCGCTTCCAGCGCGGCGATCTCTTCCGGCCTGGCATCATACTGAACACAGACCAGTGGCGCGTCGATGTCGCTGAGGAAGGCGCCCCACTGTTCCAGCGGCGAAAAGCCGATGCTGCGATGGCCGCCAAGCTTGCCGCTGCGCCAACAGATGCCGATGGCGCCCGGGCCGAAGCTCTGCTTCCAGCGTGCAGTCTCCTCGGCATCGGGCACAAGGAAAGTGTGCGGCTTGGGGAAGTCTTCCATCCGTCCGCGCAAATAGCGGGGCAGGGTGCCCATCAGGACGGTCGCATTGGCGCCGCCCACCGATTTCAGCCAGCCATAATCGGCAGTCCGAACACCGTTCATGTTTTGAAGGACGGCTGGCTTGACGGTGACGTCTGGAAATGAACGAGTGAACAGCGTTTGAAGTCGGGGTTCGCATTCCACCACCACGCTGCCGCCCTCGGCCTGGGCGCGCGCCGCCAGATCAGGGATCAGGGAAGCGAACAGGATCTGGTCGCCCACGCCCTGCTCGCTGCGCACCAGAAGGCGCTTTTTCTTGAGATTTTCTCCATTCCAGGGCGCCGAACGGTGTTCGCCGGCCGCCACTGGCACCTTGCCGGGCACATCCACCCGGGCGCCATAATCGCGCCAGGCGTCTTTAAGATCACCGTTCAGGAAATGCAGGATGGCGCGGTTCAGGCGTACCTGGGCGTTCTTGGGCTCGGCCAGAAGGGCCTTGTCGTACAGTGTTCGCGCCACATCGCGCAGGCCTTCGTCGCACAACAGGTCGGCCAGGTTGGCCAGCGCGGCAGCATAGTCGGGGCGGGCGATCAGGGCGGCCTGGTAATGCAGCTTGGCGCGGTCGAGGTCGCCGCGTTCCCGCCAGGCCGAGCCCAGGGTCAGCTGCAGTTCGGGACTTTTTGGCTCACGTGCCACCGCCGGAACCAGAAGCGCGATGGCGGCGTCGTACTGGCCGTTCAGGCGCAGCAGGTTGGACAGATTGACGATCGCCTCGGTGCGGCAGGGGTCCTGCGTCAGAACCCGGCGGAAGAATTGTTCGGCGATGCCGGTCTGGCCCATCTGGCAGGCGGTATTGCCCAGGGCGAACAGGACCTTCGGGTCGTCGGGCTCCAGCGCCAGGGCCTGTTCGAACTGGGCAATGGCTTCCCCATGCCGTCCTTGTGCGGACAGTTTCAGGCCGGACTGGTAGGCGACATTCATGGCGGCGGCCAGCATGGGTGCAAGCCGTTAAGGCCTGCTTAAGCGAGCTTTTCAGGGTGATTAACGGCCCGTCATTAGTCTGCTCTTAACGGGCGGAATGCGATTTTCGCCCCTATGTCCAGTATCGGCGGAATCGACTCCTCGGTGCTGCTGGGCCTCTATCAGGCTCAGCTGATGTCGAGCGCGTCTTCGGTCTCCGCCGCCAATGTCCAGAACACGGCGGCGACACAGACCAACAGCGCCACCGCCAACGACAATCCGCCCTGGAACACGCTCACCCAGAGCAGCCCGGCGGAAAATGCACAGGTTCTGTCGACAACCAATTTCATAAATACGACGAATGTGCCGCTGTCGGCGGGTGCGACGTCCGACACCAAGATGGAGCAGGACAACCAGAAGCTTTTCTCGCTCTACAATGCGGTCAACACCCTGTCGCAGCTTGCGGCAATGGCGCAGAGCTCGACCGCCACCAGCGGCCAGCTTCAGGGCCTGAACACGCGCTTCCAGACCGGCCTGCAGCAGATCCAGCAGTATCTGACATCCACCAGCTTCAACAATTTCAACCTGGAAGCGGCGACCCCGTCCAACAAGGTGTCCTCAACCGCGGGCATCAGCTTTTCCAATCTCACCTATTCCACCAAGCAGCTGGTCACCAACGCCAATATCAACAATGCGGTGCCGGGTCTGTCGACTTCGGACAGCTTCACCATTTCGATCAAGAAGGACGGCACCACGACTGCGGTGCCCATCAACCTGTCGCAGGTGCAGGGTCCGCTGACGCTGGGCAATATCGTCACCTACGTCAACAGCCAGCTGGCCGCCGACGGCTTCCAGACCCGCTTCCAGAAGACGCAGACCGGCGGCACCGCAACCTCTGACGCCAATGCAACTTATGGCCTGCAGATCACGCCGGGCGGCGCCGAGCAGGTTTCGCTGTCGGCCGCGTCCACGCCGTCGCTGTATGTGGCGGGCAATACCGGTGTGGCCACGGAAACCAACACCACAATCAACTCTGCCACCTCCCAGGTCCAGAGCACACCGGCTGACCAGTCGGGCCGTCTGACCAAACTGTCGCTGAACGGCAGCAGCGCGCCAACAGCGACCTTCAGTGTCAACCAGCAGTCGGCGACCGGCACCACCACGGCGGCAGCGACGGTGGCGGATGGAAGCGGCAACGTCTATGTGATCGGCAACGCCACCGGCAATCTGACCAGCAACCAGATCAACCAGGGCAGCCAGGACGTCTATCTCACCAAATATGATTCCGCGGGCAATGTGGTGTGGCAGACCCTGGTGGGCAGCGCCGGCAGCGCCAATGGTTATGGCCTGGCGCTGGATCCGGCGACGGGCGGGGTTGTTGTCACCGGCGCCTCCACCGCCGATCTCAACACCACCTCGGTCGCCAACGGCAACAACGATTCGTTTGTGGCGAGCTATTCCTCCGACGGAAGTCAAAGCTGGATCAAGCAGGTCCAGACGCTGGCCACCAACCAGTCCAATGCCGTCAGCGTCGATGCCAGCGGCAATATCTATATCGGCGGCAGCGTCTCTGGCGGCGTGGTCGGCGCAGGCCAGACCGCGCAGGGTGGCGGCGACGCCTATCTGGCCAAGTTCTCCTCCAGCGGCCAGCTGCTGGCGGAAAACCAGTTCGGCACCAGTGGATCGGACAGCGTGGCGGCCACCGCCACCGCCAGCGATGGCAGTCTTTATGTCGCCAGCGTGCAGAACGGCCAGGCAATCCTGTCAAAATATGCCGGCGGCAATATCACCGCGGCACCGACCTGGACGGAGAACCTGGGTCCCTTGCAGGCCGGCGGCAGCATCGGCGGCATCGCCGTGTCGGGCAACCAGGTCTATGTCTCGGGTTCGAGCAGCAACGGCAATCTCACCGCTGGCGGTACCGCCACCGTCACCGCGCCTTCCAGCGGTGGACTGGATGCATTTGTCTTCGGCACCACCGACAATGGCACGACCGCCACGGCGGGCAATGTCACCTATGTCGGCACCTCTGGCAGCGATACCGGCGGCGACGTCACGGTTGGCAGCGACGGCACCATCTATCTCACGGGTTCGACCACCGGCACCTTCGCGGGCCAGAACCGCAACATCGCCAATGTGACCAACGCCTTTGCCGCCGCCATCACGCCTTCGGGCACGGTGAGCTGGACCAAGCAGTTCGGCGGCGCCGACGGCGTCTCCACTGGCGCCGGCATTGCCATCGATCCTTCCGGCTCCAGCGTCCTGGATGCGCTGGGTCTGCCGCGCGGCAGCGTCAATCCCACCCAGTCGGTGGACCTGACCCAGCAGACTTCGCTGCGCGCCGGCGACAGTTTCCAGATCCAGATCGAAGGTGTGGCACCGCGCACCGCCACCATCACCATTGGTTCCGGCGAGACCTACAATTCGCTGGTCACCAAGATCAACGCCCAGCTCGGCCAGACCGGCACCGCGGCGGTGAATTACACCGGCAGCGCGGAAAACATGACCATTACCGCCAATCCCGGCAACACCATCAACCTGATCGCCGGGCCTGCCGATTTCAACGCGCTGGGGCGGCTGGGAATCCCCGCCGGGGTCATCAGCGCCCCGGCCGCGAACAGCAGCAGCACGACGAACACGACAAGCTCGGTGACCAGCGGCAGTTCCTCCAGCACCGTCAAGCCGACCTATGGCCTGGCCCTGACCGCCACGGCGCTGGGTCCGCTGAATATCTCCACCAAGACGGGCGCGGATCTGGCGAAGTCGCAGCTCCTGCTCGTGATGGCCAATATCCAGAGCACCTATCAGAAGAGCAACACGCCGGCGTCCTCCACAACCGGCACCACGACCGGCAACACCACCGGCACGGCCAGCGCGACCACAACTGCGCAGCTCGCCAGCTACAACATGGCGCTGTCGCTTCTGGGCACCAGCAGCAGCGATGCGGTGAACAATATCGCCGCCATCGTGCAGGGTGGCACCATCGGCGCCGGCGGCAGCTCCAGCTCCGACAGCGCGGCGGCGCTCCTGGGCCTGTTCAACTGACCGATGATCGGCTTGAGCCGATAAAAGCCGATCGGGCCGTCAGACGACCTTGTTGAAGACCATCGGCCCCGCCGACGGCGGCTTGTAGCCGGGCCGGGCGCTGTAGGTGCGCAAGGGTGCGTTGGCGCGCTCCACTTCCTGGGCGATGGCGCGGATGATGCCCTCGCTGGCATTCTTCACCCGCGTCAGCATGCGGGCATGGAGCTGCAGAACTTCGCGGAACTTGGCGGTGATGGCGAAGAAGCGCTGGCGCAAGGTGGGCTGCGCGGCCTCGGCCAGCCGGGGATCGAAGCCCTTGGCTTCGCGACCATAGATGGCGGTCAGCTTCTGGATTTCGGGATCGTTGGTTTGAAGCACGCCGGTGCGGCCCTCTTTCAAGGCGGCGATGTCGCTTTCCAGCGCCACGATGATGCGCTCGGCCAGGCTGATCAGGCGTTCGATGCGGGGATCGTCTTTCATGGCCCTGCTCCTATTGAACTGCAACCTGCTGATGCTTGAGCAGCTCGGCCTTCATCTGGGCGGCGATGCCGAAGCCGCCCTGGCCCTGGATGCCCTTGGCATACTGGTCGATCATGAGCGAGCGGAACATTTCCTCGCCTTCGCCGCCGCCCGTGGGACCGTCGGTGGAGATGCCGGAGAACATGCTGCCCAGGAACTGGGAGATGAAAACCTGCTCGTAATCCTTGGACGCCTTGTCGGCCTTGGCCTCGTCGAGGGTGGGTCGGGGCGCGGAAGCCAGCGGCTTCTGCTGGGCCACGCTCATCATGTTCTGAATGGTCGCGTCCATGGTCTTACCCGATGATCTCGATGTCGGCCTGAAGCGCGCCGGCCGCCTTGATCGCCTGCAGGATGGAGATGATGTCGCGGGGACCCACGCCCAGCGCATTCAGCCCGTCCACCAGATGCTGCAGTGACACGCCGTCGGGCATCACCGCGATCTTGTTGCCCTTGCCGTCATCGATCTGGATGTTGGTGCGGGGCACGACCTGGGTGGTGCCGGTGTTGGAGAAGGGCGAAGGCTGGCTGACCTGCGGGGTCTCGGTGACCTTGATGGTCAGATTGCCCTGGGCGATGGCGACAGTGGAGATGCGCACATCCGATCCCATCACGATGACGCCGCTGGTTTCGTCGATCACCACCTTGGCGGACTGGTCGGGATCAACCTTGACCTGTTCGATGTCGGTCAGAAGCGCCATCACGCCGCCCGGATAGTTGGCGGGCACCGACAGTTCGACATTGGTGGGATCGGTGGCCTGGGCAGCCGAGCCGCCCAGATAGGCGTTGACGGCCTTGGCGATGCGCGACGAGGTGGTCATGTCGGGATTGTGCAAGGTGAGCTTGAGGGTGGAGAGGCTGGCCAGCTTGAAGCCGGTGTCCTTTTCCACGATCGCACCGTTGGAGATGCGGCCCGAGGTCGGCACGCCGCGCGTCACGCTTTCGGCAGCGCCCTGGGCGGAAAAACCGCCCACCGCGACCGGGCCCTGGCCCAGGGCATAGACCTGGCCGTCGGCGCCCATCAGGGGCGTGGCGAGCAGGGTGCCACCCTGCAGGTTCTTGGCGTCGCCCAGCGCGGACACCGACACGTCGATGCGGCTGCCGGGGGCGGCGAAAGCGGGAAGATTGGCGGTCACCATCACGGCAGCGACGTCCTTGGTCTGCATGACCTGGCCGCGGGTGTTGGTGCCCAGCCGCTCCAGGATTGATTGGATGCTGGCCTGGGTGAAGGGAGCGTTCTTCAGGCTGTCACCGGTGCCGTTCAGGCCGACGACCAGGCCGTAGCCCAGAAGCATGTTGTCACGGATGCCCTGCACGTCGACCAGATCCTTGACCCGGGAAAAGGCCAGGGCGGGGGTGATGGCGATGGGCGTGGCCGTGACGACGGCGCCCAAGATGAAGGCGACAAGGCGGATAATAATGGGTGCGCGGCGCATGAACGGGCTTCTGCCTTTGGTTCGGCTCAAGCCTTTGCCAGTTTCGTGCCGGTCTTTGCTCGAAATTACCCTTTTCAAATCAATGGCTTGAACGGTGTTCAGATGGCCGAAGCCCGGTCCCGGCAAGACTTGCCGGGCCCAGGCTGCCGCAGCGGCAGGTTCCCGGTCTTTCCTGCCGATCTTCGGAAAAGGGCAGCGCTGCCCCGCCGCGACAAAGCCGGCGGTTGGAGAAGGCCTGGCAACGCCTTATTTTGCGCGCCCATTTGAAAGCCCGCCATGACTGCCCAGCCCCTGTCGCCCAATCTCCCTTATGCCTGCTGGGAAGGCGCCTTCACCGATAGCGAAATGGACCGGATCGAGGCCCAGGGCGACAGCCTCACCCATGACAAGGCCGCCCTGTTCGGCCGCGACATTTCCGAGGAATACAGCGAGATCCGCATCACCCGTACCGCCTGGATCAGGCCCTCGCCAGAGACCAAGTGGATTTATGACCGGATGCAGTCGGTGATCCGCACCTTGAACGACAAGATCTGGCAGTTCGACATCACCGGCTTTTCCGAAGACTTCCAGTACACCGTCTATCAGGGCAGTGAAGGCGGCCATTATGACTGGCATGTGGACCAGGGCGATCTCGCCAAGCGGCGCAAGCTATCGCTGTCGCTGCAGCTTACCGATCCATCGCAATATGACGGCTGCGACCTGCAATTCCATGCCGCCAATCACATTGACACCGCGCCTCGCACGCGCGGCGCCCTGATCGCCTTTCCGTCCTATGTGCTGCACCGGGTGACGCCGATCACCCGCGGTGTGCGCAAGTCGGTGGTGGTGTGGACCACGGGTCCCAAATTCCGATGAGCCAAAATCCCACCGGCCTGTTCGACATCAAATCCGCGCCAGTCAATGCCGGCGGTGCCGGCGGTCCGGTGGTGGTGTGGAAGGATGCCTTTGCGCCCAAAGAGGTCGACGCCATCGTCGCCCATGGCGACGGGCTCGTCCCCATGAGGGCCGAGCTCGCCGGGCGCAAAGAGAATACCGACCATATGCGCATCACCCGCGTCGCCTGGATGGAACGCAAACCGGAAATCGAATGGCTGTATGCGCGGCTGGAACAGATGGTGCTTCAGATAAACGCGCAATTCTATCGCTACGATCTCTATGGCCTGAAAGAGTCCTTCCAGTACACCGTCTATGAAGGCATCGAAGGCGGCCATTACGGCTGGCATGTCGATCGGGGCGAGGCGAATTACGAGCCGCGCAAGATTTCCCTCAGCCTGCAGCTCAGCGAGCCGTCCGAATATGAAGGCGGGGATCTGGTGCTGGAAGCTGGCGATGGGCCTCTGCGGGCGGAAAAGGCGCTGGGCGCACTGATCGCCTTTCCCTCTTTTGTCCTGCACCGGGTCGTGCCCGTCACCGCCGGCACGCG
The DNA here is from genome assembly GCA_036488555.1 of Rhizomicrobium sp. Taxonomy (GTDB): domain Bacteria; phylum Pseudomonadota; class Alphaproteobacteria; order Micropepsales; family Micropepsaceae; genus Rhizomicrobium. The sequence continues at coordinate 16,744 of DASXHL010000057.1, read as the reverse complement.
CAAATCGCTGGTGATCTGGGTTGCGGGGCCGGAGTTCCGCTGACGGGGCGCACAAGCGGGAGCCAAGCGCCAAACAAATACCGGGGCGGATAGACAGGGCCGGCCAGGCTTCCTATTTTTGATTCAACGATTTCAGGATTTTTCATGACGCCCCCTCGTCCCGCCCTGCTCTGCATTCTCGATGGCTGGGGCTGGCGCCCCGATCATGCCTCAGACAACGCCATCGCCCAGGGGAGGACGCCCAACTACACACGGCTCTTGCAGGAATGTCCGCACGCCCTGTTGCAGACATCGGGCAGCGCGGTCGGTCTGCCCAAGGGCCAGATGGGCAATTCCGAAGTGGGCCATATGAATATTGGCGCCGGCCGTGTGGTCGCCCAGGACCTGCCACGCATCGACGTGGCAATCGAGGATGGTTCCCTGGCGCGCCGCCCCGCGCTGCTGGAGCTGATCGATAAAGCGAAGACGGCCAGGAGCGCAGTGCATCTAATGGGGTTGATGTCACCGGGTGGTGTACATTCCCATCAGGATCACATCGCCGCGCTGGTGAAGATTTTTGCCGCCGCTTCCGTGCCCGTGTTCGTGCATGCCTTTCTGGATGGCCGCGACACGCCGCCCAAAAGCGCCAGGGGCTTCCTGGAGAAATTCCTGGGCGACATACGCGGACTGGCGGGTGTGCGCCTGGCGACGATCTCCGGCCGCTATTACGCCATGGACCGCGACAAGCGCTGGGACCGGGTAGAAAAGTGCTATGCCGCGATGGTGGACGCCGATGCCCGCCGTTTCGGTGATGGCTTCGCGGCGCTGGACAATTCCTATGGCGAAAATGTCACCGACGAATTCGTGGTCCCTGCCGTGCTGGGTGACTATGCCGGCGTTGAAGACGGCGATGTCCTGCTGTTCGCCAATTTCCGCGCCGACCGGGCGCGGGAGATTTCCACCGCGCTTCTCGATCCGGGTTTTGAAGGTTTCAAGCGCGCGCGCGTCGCGAAGTTCTCTGCTGCCGCCGGCCTGACGGAATATTCCGACGCGCTCAAGCCTCTTATGACGGCGGTCTTCCCGCCGGAAGACGTTCGAGAGACGTTGGGTGAGGTGGTCGCCGAGCACCACATGCATCAGCTGCGCATCGCGGAAACGGAAAAATATGCCCATGTCACCTTCTTCCTGAATGGCGGGCGCGAGGATCAGTTTACGGGTGAGGACCGCATCCTGGTGCCCAGCCCCAAGGTCGCGACCTACGACCACAAGCCGGAGATGAGCGCCTATCAGGTGACCGAGAAGCTGGAAGAAGCGATTACGTCCGGCAAATACGACCTGATCGTTTGCAACTATGCCAATCCCGACATGGTGGGGCATACCGGCGTGATGGATGCCGCGGTCAAGGCGGTGGACACGATCGACGAATGCCTGGGCCGGTTGCGGGCCGCGCTGGAAAAAGCCGGCGGTCTGATGCTGTTGACCGCCGACCATGGCAATATCGAGATGATGGAAGACCCCAAGACGCATGAGCCCTATACGGCGCATACGACGCTCGATGTGCCGATCATCGCCTTGGGTGCGCCTGAGGGTTCAAAGCTCAACAATGGCCGCCTGGCCGATGTCGCGCCCACCATGCTGGATCTGATGGGCCTGAAGAAACCCGACCTGATGACAGGCCATTCCCTGCTGGTGAGAGAGGCGTGACGCGAAACACCGCTCTGCTTCTTTCTCTTCTGCTGGCGGCGCCGCCGGCATTGGCGGCAACGAAGCAGCACGCGCATGCCTTGCCCCCGATCGGCGCGACGCCGGCCCGAAAGCCGATAAGCGAGGAACCAGCAAGCCAAAAGCCGGCGAGCACGAAACGAAACGCGCCGATCGCGCCCAGCCCGCGTCCTTCGACAACCGCCGCCGAGGCGCCGCAACCGGCGGAACTGCCGATGGACCTGAGCCACGCGCTGCCCGGCAAGGCGCTGGCCAGGCTGCCTCCCAGCGCCCAACAGCTCAAAAGCCTGTCGTCGGAACTGAAAGAGAAGACGCCGGAGCTGGCCTCGGCCAAGGAAAAAAGCGACCAGCTTGCTGCTGAAGCCGCCGGCCTGCGCCAGAAGCTGATTGCCACTGCCGCCCGCATCGAAGTGCTGGAACGCCAGCAGGCCGACACCGATGCGCGCATTGTGGAGCTGACCGCGGAAGACAAGCGTTTGAGCGCCGGCTTCGCTGATGACCGCGTGGCGGTAACCAAGCTCCTGGGTGTGCTGGAACGGCTGCAGCATGACATGCCGCCGGCGCTCGCCATGCGGCCCGATGACGCGCTGGCGGCCGCGCGCGGTTCCATGCTGATCGGTGCGTCGCTGCCGCCGGTCTATGCCCAGGCGGCTGCCCTGTCCCGGCGGATTGATGCGCTCAAACACACGCGCCGGGCGCTGGAACAGCAACAGGCCCAAGCCGCCGACACCACCGCTCGGCTCAACATCGCGCGCCGCGATCTGGATGAATTGTTGACCCAAAAAGAGAAAGAAGCTGAAGGCGCCGCTGAAATGTATGGGAACCTGAAAGCCAAGCTGGAACAGGTTGCCCGCCAGGCCGCGGACTTCCAGGCTTTGCTCGCCCGGGTCAAGGCACTCCGGCAGCAGGGCGGCGAATCCGAGCCTAATGTGGTCACGGTCATGGCGGAAAATTCAGGTTCCATGGGTGGTTTGGCCAAGAATTCCCTGCTGGAACCGGTGGTGGGCGCGCGGGTGGGAACTCCCGACAGCGCCAATCCCGGTCTTTCCTATGCAACCAGGCCTGGCGCCCAGGTCATCGCCCCTGCTGACGGCAGGGTTCTTTATGCCGGGCCCTACCATAAGAACGGACAAGTGTTGATCCTGGAGATCACCACCGGCTACGATGCCGTCTTGGCGGGACTGGGACGCGTGACGGTAAAGCCAAATGATCAGTTGCTAGCGGGTGAGCCGGTCGGCAACATGCCCCCTGATGCAGCCGATGACAGGCTTTATTTTGAGCTGCGCCATGGCGGCCATGGTCAGTCTCCCGCGCCGTGGCTGAGATTGAATCTGCGCACCGGTTTTGGAAAGGCGAACGGTACATGAAGAAGATTGCGTTGCTGGGTTTGGGCATGGTGGGCGGCTTCGCCGCGGCGATGTTCGCGCTGCCGGAAGCGCGCGGCGCCAACGACGCGAGTGCCTACAGCCAGCTTGATCTGTTCAGCGATGCCTTCGAGCGCGTGCGCGCCGACTATGTGCGCCCCGTCAAGGACAGCGAGCTGGTCAGCGCCGCGATCCAGGGCATGGTCTCCAATCTCGACCCGCATTCCAGCTACATGGATGCCAAGGCCTATGCGGACATGCAGATCACGACCAAGGGCGAATTCGGCGGCGTCGGCATCGAGGTGACGCAGGATGAGAACGGCCTGATCAAGGTAGTTTCGCCGATCGACGGCACGCCAGCCGCGCGCGCCGGCATCAAGACCGGCGACCGCATCGTCGGCATCGACGGCACGTCCATCACCACCCTGCCGCTGCAGGAAGCCATCGACAAGATGCGCGGCTCCGTCGGCAGCAAGATCACCCTGACCGTGCTGCGCGAGGGTGAAAAGAAGCCGTTTGACGTGGCTTTGGTGCGCGCCGTCGTGCAGGTGGATGCGGCGACCTACCGGCGTGAAGGTGATATCGGCTATATCCGCCTGCCCGGCTTCAACGAACGCACCGCCGAGGGGCTGGAGAAGGCCGTGCGCGATCTCAAGAAGCAGATCGGCCCTGGCATCAAGGGTTATGTGCTCGACCTGCGCAACAATCCGGGCGGGCTGCTCGACCAGGCGGTTCAGGTGTCGGATGACTTCCTGGGCTCGGGCGAAATCGTTTCGGTGCGCGGCCGTCATGCCGAGGACACCCAGCGCTATGACGCCCATGGCGGCGACATCACTGACGGCAAGCCGGTGGTGGTGTTGATCAATGGCGGCACGGCGAGCGCCTCGGAAATCGTTTCGGGCGCGTTGCAGGATCACAAGCGCGCCACCATCATCGGCATGATCAGCTTCGGCAAGGGTTCGGTGCAGACCATCCTGCCGTTGGGCGATGGGCGCGGGGCGCTGCGTCTGACCACGGCGCGCTACTACACGCCGTCGGGCCATTCCATCCAGGCCGAGGGCATCATCCCTGATATCCAGGTCGCCCAGGGCGATGAGGCGAGCGTGCCCAAGCTGGCCCGTCCCTCCGAAGCCGATCTGCGCGGCCATCTGGCGGGCGAACCGATCCCGCCCAAGCGGGCCAATGCCCCCATCGTCAAACCGGCGCCGGGCAAGAAGTATGATGACTTCCAGCTTTCCTATGCCATGGACCTTTTGCACGGGAAGATGACGGTGGCCTCGGCCATGGTTCCGGCCGACACCAAGCCGGCCGCCCAGTAGTTTTCGCCCCAAAAACCGACTTGCCTCCCCCTCGCGCGCGTAAGCGCCCGCGGGGGGAGGATGTCGAAATCGAGGGTGAGGGCGGCCGCCAAGCTGCCCGAACGCGGAACGCCGACCCGAGCTGTGACGGGAGGAGGTTAACTTCATATGTGTTAACCGTGGCGTAACCATACCCGGCCCTAATAGCGGCATGGCTGCTGCTGCCGACCCCGCAGAGAGCGTGTTCGCGTCCAAAGCCGGGCGCGCGCTGGTCTTTGCCTGTGCCTTCACGGCCTGCCTCCTGGCGGCCGGGGCACTGGCCATCACGCTTCTGGGCCGTCCGCATGGCCCTTCGATCGTCCTGGACTTGCCTGCGAGCGTCGTCCCCAAGCCCAAGCCCGCTGCCGTCGCAATGCCATCAACGATCACCGACGCTGCGGTGACCGGGCCGGTGACCAAACCGGTCTATGCCGGCAAGGCGCTCCTGGCCGATCCGGCGCTTGCGGAAAACACCGCCCAAGGACCTTTGCCGCGCATCGCCGATGATGGCCGAAAACCGATGACGGCCTATGCTGCGCCGGCCGCGGTGGCGGGCAAGAAATTCAGGATCGCCATCGTGGTGGGGGGGCTCGGCATGTCGGCCCTTGCCACCAAGTCCGCGCTGGATGCCTTGCCTGCGGGCGTTACCCTGGGCTTTGCGCCTTACGCCAGTGATGTCGGCCAGTGGGTCGCGAGCGCGCGCGAGAAAGGCCATGAGGTGCTGCTCGAAATTCCGATGGAGCCATTCGACTTCCCCGACAGCGATCCGGGGCCGCATACGCTTCGCGCCGGCCAGGAAGAAGACGCCAACATGCTGCGCCTGAACTGGGCGCTCAGCCGCTTCACCGGTTATGCCGGTGTCACAAATCTGCTGGGTCAGCGCTTCCTCTCCGATACCGAGGCGCTGTCGCCGGTGCTGACCTCGCTCAATCGCCGCGGGCTTTATTTCTTCGACAATGGCGCGGCGAGCCAGTCTGTGCTGCCCACCGTCGCGTCCCAGCTCGGCATGCCGGCGGCGCAGAGCGGGGCTGCAATCGACAGCATCCAGACGGCGCTGGAAATCGACCATCATTTGTCCGACCTGGAAAACCAGGCTCGCGCCAACGGCAGCGCTGTGGGTTCGGCCTTCCTTTATCCGGTTTCCGTTGCACACATCGCGGAATGGGCGCGCGGACTGGAGTCGCGGGGCTTTGTTCTGGTGCCGGTATCGGCCATAGTTACGCAACCTAAATAACGGCGCTTGGCTTTTGCGCCGTGAGTTCGTCGCGTCATCGCTCGTGTACGCTTGGTACACGTCGCTCGACGCTCCTGCTCACGTCACAAAATCCCGCGCGCCAGAGTCTAAGACAACTCGCGGAATTTCACATGGCCTCCGATCTGCCCTACCGCCCTTGCGTCGGCATCATGCTGCTCAATCGCGATGGCAAGGTTTTTGTCGGCAAGCGCATCGATCAGACGGTGGAAGGCTGGCAGATGCCGCAGGGCGGCATCGACAAGGGCGAGACGCCCAAGCAGGCGGTCCTGCGCGAATTGCAGGAAGAAGTGGGCACCGACAAGGCCGAGATCGTCGCCGAGATGGATGACTGGGTGACCTATGATCTGCCTGAGCACCTGATCGGCGTGGCCTTCCACGGCAAATACAGGGGCCAGAAGCAGAAATGGTTCGCGCTGCGCTTTATTGGCGAGGACGCCGACATCAACCTCACCACCCATGAGCCGGAATTCTCCAGCTTTCAATGGGTGGACATGGATCATCTCGCCAGCCTGATTGTGCCCTTCAAGCGCGACACCTACAGGCAGGTGATCGCGGCCTTCAAAGATCGCGTATGATTTCTTCTGACGGTCGTTCCGGCCCGCGCCTGCGCTCCAAGCCGCCAATCCTGCTGATCCACGGCGCGTTCTGCGGGCCGTGGTCCTTGGAGGGGCTGAAGGAAAAGTTCGAAGCCGCGGGCCATGCGGTCACTGCGCCGGCGTTACGCTTCCACAATGGTGTGCGTCCGCCCGCGGCCCTGGGCACCACGGGCCTGGCCGATTACGCCGCCGATCTGGAAGAGGAAATGAAGGCGCTGGGAGAAGCGCCCATCCTGGTAGGCCATTCCATGGGCGGGCTGCTCGCCCAGATGCTGGCGGCGCGGCGCAAGGTCGCGGCGCTCATCCTGCTGGCGCCGTCCGCGCCCTGGGGCACGCCGCCCACCACCCTGTTCGAGATCGGTGCCGCCCAGGCCCTGCATCTGCATCCCGGCTACTGGAACATGGTGCTGGAGCCCAATCGTGACGTGGCGCTGGCCCATTCGCTCGACAGGCTGCCGCGCCACATGCGCGATGACGTGTTCGGCCGCTTTGTGCCGGAATCGGGCCGCGCCACCTTTGAGATCATGAATTGGGGGCTGGATCTCAATCGCGCCAGCGAAGTGGATGCCGATGCCGTAACCGCGCCGCTTCTGTTCCTGACCGGCAGCGAAGACAAGATCAGTCCGCCCTCCACGGTGGAACGCATCGCCGCACTCTACAAGGACCGCGCCACCCACGAAGTGCTGGACGGCATGGGCCACTGGCTGGTCGGCGAGCCGGGTTGGGAAAGGCTGGCGGAACGTTCGCTGCAATGGCTGGAGGAGCAGTTCGTCTAATGCGCGTGTCTCCTCTCCGGGGCGCGCTTGGCCGCGCGCCCGTCCTTCGGACCCCTCAAGGGGAGAGGAGCGACAACATCAGCTCTTCGCGCCGGGCTTGCGGCTTTCAAAGTCCTTCATGAAGGACTGCAGCGTGTCCACCGCGGCGATCTTGGCGGCTGCGTCGCGGAAGGCCAGGCCATGCTGGTCGATATCGGCCGACAGCACGGTGAACATGTTGGCGTCCCGCGTGCCCCGCATCTTGGGCGCATAGCGGGCGCGAAGCCTGGCCAGCGAGGCTGGGTCATTGGCCAGGCTGTAGGCAACGGCGGCGCGCATCAGCTCGGCGCGTTCGGTCTCGGTCAGGGGCGCGGCATCGTTCCAGCGCGCATCCAGTATCTCCTCGGCTTTCTGGCCGGCCACCGCCCAGTTGCCCGATTCCCAATAGATGTCGGCGCGCAGCCGTTTGGTGTCCTCGCTCTGATCCACCGCGATCAGGTCCAGGGCATTGTCCCATTGCTTGAGGGCCGCAAAAGCGCGCGCCTCCAGGACCAGGCGGTTATGCAGTTCGTCATCGGGCAGGCCGGTGACCTGGGTATCGCGGATGGTGGCGACCGCCTTGTCGGCCTTGTGGTCCATCAGATAGACGCCAGCCAGCTTGGTGGCGACCTGCGCCTTGGCGATACCATCGAGCCGCTTGTCCACCTGATAGGCAAGCAGGTTCTCGGCCGGTCCCAGCAGATCCACCGCCACCAGGCGATCGGCCATGCGGCGGATCATCTCGTCGCCATCCGGTCCGATCGGGGTCAGATCCAGATTGTCGTAGAACAGCGCCAGAGCATCCACCGGCTTCATCTTGTCGGCGCCACCCTTGAGGAACAGGTTCACGAATGCGTTTCGCATATCGTCCTGGGCGACACGCACGTCGTCCTCGCCGCTGAAATTCTGTGTCGCCACGCGCAGGGTCCTCAGGCCATCGCGCCACAGGCCGCGGCCGAAATAGAGCGAGGCCAGCTTGCGCAACGTCTGCAGCTCCAGCGTGTCGCCGCGCCAGCGGAAGCGCAACCTCTCCAACTGCTCGATGGCCTGCGGCACGGTAATGGCGCCCGCATTGAGCGCCGCGGTGGTGTGATAGAAGATCGCCTGCGCCGCGAGCTTTTCGTCACCGCTCTTTTCCACCGCCGTGAAGTGGCTGGCGGCGTCGGGATAGCGGCTCTCCGCTGCCATCAGCCGCGCCTGGGCCAGATCGGCTTCAAGCGCCTGGCGGGCGTCGAGGTTCTTGGGCAGGCGCTGAAGCGCCGCATCGGCCAGATCCAGCCTCCCCAGCCCCAGGGCGGACTCGGTGTCGGCCAGGGTGGCGGCAGCCTGCCATTGGACCGGATAGCGGCCCAGCACCGGCGAGGCCTGCTCCAGATGCGCGTGGGCGTCCTTCCAATCTTCCATTGCCGCCTCGGTCAGGCCGCGCCATAGCGAGGCGTGGCGGTCGGCATCGAAGGACGAAGAAGCCAGGTCATTATGGGCGTCGCGATAACGGCCCATCGTGTAATTCGCCGCCGCGCGCATGGTGGTGATCTGCGCGTCGCCCGTGAGCGAAGGATCGCTGTGCTGCACCAGGTTGAGCAGGCCTAGCGCCTCGGGGCCAAAGCCGTTGGCGAGGTAGAAGCGCGCCAGATTCAAGCGCGCCAGGCTCGCGACTTCCGGGCTGGCCCGGGCGGTTGACTGGGTCAGCTTGCGTTCGGTTGCCAGGAAGCTGCCACCCGACAGCTCGCCCCAATGGGTGAAATCCAGAAAGGAGGGGCCGTCGCCGTAACGCGCCAACGCCGCCGGCGACTGCGCCACTGGCATCTGTGGCGGGGTGAGAGTGAGGCCGGTGGGCCTGGAGATGGACACGTGCGAGGCGTCCACGCTGATCTGCAAATCGTCCGTGAATGGCGTGATCACCAATCCGCTGGCGCTGGGCAGGGCCGCGAAATCGGCGAAGCTGCGCATGGTTGGCAGTCCTTCACCGGCCTGTGCCGGGATCACGGTCAGAAGATCGCCGCTGGCGGGGTCCAGGATCTTGAAGGCGTGATCGGCCGCGGGCAGGAGCGTGGAAAGCGAGGCGCGGCGCGGATCGTTCTGGTTGCGGGCGAAATTGATGGTGGTGGGGGCGGGCGCCACATTGGGCGCGATCTCGATCTGCAGCGCGTTGCCCGCATTGCGCGCGGCAATCTGGGCCGGTGTTTTCAGAGTGATGCGCAGAATGCCCAGGCCGTTCGAGGAGGAAGCTTCCACGCCGGCGGCGAAATCGCCCAGCGCGGGTTTCAGATTGCCGGAATCAAAGGCGGGTGCGTTTTCCAGCACGATCCAGGCGGTCAGGCCGCGCACGAATATGGCGGCGGGCAGGGGGGCCGCGTCCTTGAATGTGATGATGGCGCCGTCACGGGTGCGTCTGGCGTCGGCGACGGTCGTACCGGGCGCGGCCGGAGCCGTTGTGGTTTGTGTGGGCTGTGTGCCCGCGGGCGGTTGCTTGTTGTCCGCAGTCTTTGTGTCAACAGGCTTGGCGTCGGCGGCTTTCGCATCCGGCTTGGCAGCGGCCGCTTTGGGATCGCCCGGCTTGGCAGCGGGTTTGCCGGCAAGCTGTTGGGAGGCCTGTGCGATTACTTGCGCCTGGGCCTGGCTGGCGCCGATCTTGGGCGCAAGCTTCATCGCGGTGACGGTGGGCTTGGTTGTGCCGGGTGGCGTGTAGGACGCGCCATCGGTCTTGGGCGCCAGGACATCCAGGACGACGTGCGTCCCGTCCTTGAAGTCGTGATAGCCGGAATCGGAGTCGGTCTCGAACTCCACGATGGTGGACTGGCCCTCGATGCGCCAGGACGCGTTCTTCACCCAGGGTGGCGCGAAACGCGCGATGGCCGAAACGTCGATGCGCACGGGCGTGCCGAAGCGGACGGTCATCTTGCCGGCGCCCGGAAATACCTGATAGGCGATATCGCGCGGCCAGTCGAACACCAGCCGGGTGAATTTCTCATAGCCACCGGTGCGCAGCTTGATCTCGGGCAGGGACGCCACGTTCACCGGCTTTGCGACCGGTTTGGGCGGCGGCACCAGGTCGGGCATTGTGCCGGTGAAATCGGTGGTGGCCAGATCGACCACGGCATGGTCGCCGATCTGGCTGACATGCAACTTGAGCGGCTGGTTCAGGACAAAGCGCAAAGTCTTGCCGTCGGCGTCGGTATGGCCGCTGGTGATGGCGCGCGGCATGGCGGCGACGATGGCGGCGGGATCGATGTTGGTCTTGGCGCTGAAGCTGATCGCCAGGACACCGTCTGTGGTGGTGGCGCTGACCTTGGACGCGGTGTTGAAGGATAGTCGTCCATAGCCGTTCTGCAGGCTGCCCGTGACGCTGTCGGCATGCGCGGGGACGCTGGCGCCAAGCACCAGTGCCAGTCCCAGAAAATGCGCGTGTCGGATCACTCGGATTCCCCTTCGTCAGGCATACTGGCGGGGCGTTATTAACCTCGGGTTAAGCACGATCGAAAGAATCCGCAGATTTTAAAGGGTCTACCAAGGCTTTGTATTTCCTTAATTTATTTCGAAGCTGCCGGAGTGGGCGTAGCCGGCGCACTCGCCGCCGGGCTGGCTGCCGGCGCCGACGCGGGGGCCGCGGAGGCCGTTGTGTCTGGCGCCGGGCGGGGCTTGCGAACACGCTTCTTCGCCGGTGCCGGCTGTTGGGCAGGCGCAGCAGCACCAGGCGCGGGCGTCAGCGCCGCGAACGGGCCGGGCGCACTGGCAGCGGGCTGAGCCGCTTGTGGCGCGATGGCATCGGCGGTCTGCGGCAGGGCCAGTTTGCTGGCCAGCTTCACCGTCAGCGACTTGGCATTGTCGGAATTCATGTTCGCCAGGATCAGCGACAGCACGTCGGACTTCATGTCCTGCGCCACCGGCACCAGCACTTCATCGGGCAGGGTGTTGAAGATGCGCGCCGCATCCTTGGCCTTCATGGCGGAATAGGTCTTTACCAGCGAGGCGATCTGGTCCTTCTGTGCCTGGTCGCGCTGGACCAGCAGGGCATTGATCTGGGCCTGTAGCTGCTTCAGCTGGGAAATCTTGGCGTCCACCCGCGCCTCGGCGGCGGCGATCACGTTGGCCTGGGTGTTGAGTTGGCCCTCGCGCGCGTCGAGCTCGCGGCGGCGCTTGGCCAGGCTGTTGACCACGTCGACTTCGCTGGCGCTGGCGGTCTGGTCGTCGTCACCACCGGCGAAATCCTTGTTGGCTGGAACCGGAGCGTCTGCCAGGCCTGCAACCTGGCTGGCGGCCTGGGCATAGGCCTCATGCACCAGATCGGTGCTCTTGAGCACCAGGACGACCGCGCCGAGCGCGATCACGCTGGGCAGGAGGCGTGCGAAACGCGGCGTCGCCATTATTGCACGGCCCTTTCCAGGCGGCTGAGGATGGAGGTGGAGGGCAGCGGCATGTCGGGAATCTCGCGGGCGACGCGCGGGGCGCTGGCGGCGCCTTCCATGCGGCTTGCGATGCGTTCGCCCGATGCGGTCAGGACCGACAGTTCATCGATATGCAGGCGGGCGCGCTTCAGGCGCTCGTCAAGCGTATGGGCGGCATCGCCGGCAGCCGATTTCAGGGCGCGCAGGCTGGCGCCGGCGCCGGCGATCGCCATGTTGAGTTCGCCGATGGTCTGCTTCAGGCCCTCCTGGCCCTTGCGCACCGCGGCCAGGCGGCGCTCGAGGATCACGCAATAGACAAGGGTCAGCGCCAGGAGCAGTTCCAGGCCCACTTCCAGATAAAAGGTCAGGTTGGTTGGCAGGGTCACGGGCTTTCTCTCTATCTCATCAAATCAATTGCAGCGCACGCGATGCACCATGGGCTCACAGAGCCCTCGATGCATCCGTGCGTTCAATGGCTTCATCCACGCGCACCGCGACCGAGGAGCCGACGCGGCCCATCCGTCCCGTCAGAAGCGGCACGCCCCCGCAACGCAACTGGATCTTGGAGTCGGGGCTGGCGCTCAGCATCATCGTCTGGCCGACTTCCAGATTCATCACCTGGTTCAGCGGCATGGTCTGTTCGTCGAGGATGGCTTCGATATCGACTTTGGTAGACCACAATTCCGTCGCCAGATGGCTTTCCCAGATCGAGTCGCGGCCGAACTTTTCACCCATGAACTGCTGCAGAAGCAGCTTGCGGATGGGCTCCAGCGTCGCATAGGGCAGAAGCAGTTCAGTGCGCCCGCCGCGGTCTTCCATGTCGATGCGCAGCTTGACCAGGATGGCGGCATTGGCGGGCCGTGCGATGGCCGCGAAACGCGGATTGGTTTCCAGGCGGTCCAGGCTGAAGCTCACCGGCGTCAGCGGCTCAAACGCGGTGCACATGTCCTGCATGATCACCTCGATCATGCGCTGGACCAGGGTGCGCTCGATGGTGGTGTAGGGCCGGCCTTCGATGCGCATGGCGGATGAACCGCGGCGACCGCCCAAAAGCACGTCCACGATCGAATAGATCAGGTTGGAATCCACGGTGAAGAGGCCGTAATTGTCCAGCTCTTCGGCATGGAACACCGCCAGGATCGCCGGCAGCGGGATGGAGTTCAGATAGTCGCCGAAACGGATCGAGGTGATGGAATCCAGGCTCACTTCGACGTTATCGGAGGTGAAATTGCGCAAGCTGGTGGTCATCAGCCGCACCAGGCGGTCGAAGACGATTTCCAGCATCGGCAGGCGTTCGTAGGAGACCAGCGCCGAATTGATGATGGCGCGGACGCCGGATTTGTCCTGCATCTGCTCGGAATTGACGTCAAAGCCGAGCAGCGAGTCGATTTCGTCCTGGTTCAACACCCGTTCTGCGGTGCCGCCGGCGTCGGTGGCATTCTCGAAGGCGGCCGCGGCGGCGGCTTCTTCGGGGGAAATGTTTTCGTCAGCCATCTCTAATGATTCCTGGTTGCTTTATTCCGGTTCGCCCTACTGGACGATCATTTCCTTCAGCAGCACGTCGCGCACGTGATAGGGCGCGGCCGCCACATTGACCCGGCGCAGGAGCTCTTCCTTCAGGCGCAGCACGCCGGCCGAACCCTTGAGGTCGTCGAGGCGCAACTCGCGCAAATAGGCCTGGAACTGGTCGGTGATGCGCGGCATCAGCGGCTGGATTGCGGTCTTCTGGGCGTCGTCTTCCAGCTCCAGCGAAACGCCCAGTTTCAGATAGGCGGGCGTGCCGTCATTGCTCTGGATATTGACCAGAATGTCCTGCATGTCGCTGAAGGCGACCTTGGGCGGGGTCAGCGGGACATCGTCCGCCTTGGCTTCCTGGCTCTTGTCGCTCTTCTTGAAGAGGAAGAAATAGGCGCCCGCGCCGCCACCGCCGATCACAAGCAGCAGCACCGGCACGATGATCATCAGCATCTTCTTGCTGAGAAACTTGGCAAGACCTTTCTTGGGCGCGGCTTCTGCGCCTTCGCCTTCGGGCTTGTCGCCTTCGGATGCTTCGTTCTTGGCCATGGAATTCTTCCAGCCCTTCGACCTCGTGAGGCCCACCCTAGGCAAACGTGGTTAAGGAGTGGTTCAAATTGCCGGGCGGCGCGCCAAAGACCCGGCAAGTTTTTCCACCTTTCTTTCGGGACGCTCATAAAAGCGAGCAAAACCGGGCCTTTCACGCCTGGCACGGCGGCTGCACAGCCATGCATGTCGGACCAGAAAGGATCCGGATAGGTGCCATGGATAATTCACTTCTCGTTAGTCTTTCCCAGCAGCTCGCCGCGTTCCGGGCGATGGACGTGATCGCCAACAATCTGGCCAACGTCTCCACGCCTGGCTTCAAGCGCGAAGCCGCGAAATTCGAAGAATATATCACCCGCGTCCGCCCCGCTGAGGATCAGAAGGGCCCGCAGACCGTGAGCTTTGTGAAGGACGCGGGCGTGCTGCGCGATTCCGGCCAGGGCAATATCGAGAAGACCGGCGCCACCTACGATCTGGCGCTGAACGGCAGCGGCTATTTCCAGATCCAGACCCCCGCCGGCATGCGCTACACCCGCGACGGTCATTTCAGCCTGGACGGCAACGGCAATCTGGTGACCAGCGAGGGTTATCAGGTGCAGGGCGACGGCGGCACCATCACCATCGCGCCCACCGATGGCGACATCAATATCGCCCCCGACGGCACCATATCCAGCGTGGTCAACGGCATCGGCAACCAGCTGGGCAAGGTCAAGGTCGTGGATTTTGCCAATGATGCGGCCCTGACCAAGCAGGGTTCCAACCTCTATTCCACGACCCAGACACCTAATACGGCGACGAACACCACCATGCGCCAGGGCGCGCTGGAAGGCTCCAATGTCCAGCCGGTGGTCGAGATCAGCAAGATGATCGAGGTGATGCGCGCCTATGAGGCGACCGCCACCCTGAGCAAGTCCCAGGAAGATTTGATGCGCCAGGCGATCCAGACGCTTGGCCAGCAGCCCAATTAAGGAGAGCTAATCATGCGCGCCCTTTCCATCGCCTCGACCGGCATGCAGGCCCAGCAGACCAATGTGGAAGTGATCGCCAACAACCTGGCGAACATGAACACCACCGCGTTCAAGGAACAGCGGACCGAATTCGCCGACCTGCTCTACCAGAACATCCAGACCCCAGGCGCCCAGACCTCCGACCAGGGCACCTATGCGCCCAACGGCATCCAGCTGGGCGCGGGTGTGCGCACGGGGGCGGTCTATCGCATCACCACCCAGGGCGACCTGCAGTCGACCGGCAACCCCTACGATGTCGCCATCCAGGGCTCGGGCTATTTCCGAATCCAGCAGGCCGACGGCACCGATGCCTACACCCGCTCGGGCAATTTCTCGCTCTCGCCCCAGGGCCAGCTCGTCACCCAGGATGGCCTGGTGGTTCAGCCCGGCATCGCCATTCCGGCCAACACCATCAGCGTGGCCATCAACGCCCAGGGCCAGGTCAACGCAACGGTGGCCGGCAACACCACGCCCCAGACCGTGGGCCAGTTGGAATTGACACGCTTTCCCAACGAAGCGGGCCTCAACGCCATTGGCAACAATCTTCTTCTGGAGACACCGGCGTCCGGCGCGCCCCAGGCGGGCGTCCCGGGCACGACCGGCTACGGCACCATCCAGCAGGGGTTCCTGGAAACCTCCAACGTCAACTCGGTGGACGAGATCACCGCGCTGATCACCGCCCAGCGCGCCTATGAGATGAATTCCAAGGTGGTCACCGCCGCAGACCAGATGCTGCAGCAGACATCACAGATGGCGCAGTAACATGATCCGCAAATTCCTCCTTGTTCTGGGCCTCTTCGCGCTGATGCCGGGTCTGCTGCTGGCGGCGGCGGATGGCGCCTTCGCCGCCACGGTGCGCATCGTGGTGCCCGCCCACGACATCGCCCGCGGCGACACGATCAGCGAAAGCGATCTGACCTATGCCACGGTGGACGGCGCCCAGCTCATGAGCGGTGTGCCCACAAAGATCGATGAGGTCAGGGGCATGCAGGCGCGCCGGGTGCTCGCCGCAGGCCAGCCCTTTCGCGCCGACGATGTGCGTCATCCCGTCGTGATCACCAAGGGCCAGACCGTGACCATGGAATTCGACGCGCCGGGCGTGCAGCTGACCGCCATGGGCCGCGCCATGAGCGAGGGCGGCGTCGGCGACACCGTCACCGTCCAGAACCCGGCTTCCTACCGCATGATTTCCGGTGTCGTGACCGCGCCCGGCACCGTGCGCGCCACCGGCATCATCGCCGCTCCCGCCAACAGCATCGCCCGTCGATAGGATCCTCTATGCGCAAGCACGTCTCCAAAATCGCCATCGTCCTTCTGGCCGGTGTGTCCCTTGCGGCCTGTTCGGCGGTGGACCGCATCAGCAATATCGGTCAGGCCCCCAAGATGGATGCGGTTGGCAATCCTGCCGGCGCCAAGATCGTGGCCGAGATCCCCAAGCCGCAGCCCATCACGCATGTGGACAATTCGCTGTGGCAGCCGGGCGCGCAGAGCTTCTTCCATGATCCCCGCGCCATGCATGTCGGCGATGTGATCACGGTGAATGTCGCGGTGGCCGACAACGCCAAGCTGGACAACAGCACCACGCGCACCCGCACCAATTCCGACGACGCCAACCTGACCAATTTCTTCGGTCTGGAAAACGCGCTGCCCTCCAGCATGAATCCCTCAAGCCTGGTCAAGATGGGCTCGGACAATTCCAATGTCGGCACCGGCGCGATCCAGCGCGATGAAACCATCAACACGACACTGGCCGCCCTGGTCGCCCAGGTGCTGCCCAACGGCAATCTGGTGATCGACGGCCATCAACAGGTCAGGGTGAACAACGAACTGCGCGACATGCGGCTTTCGGGCATCGTGCGCCGCGAGGACATCACCCAGAACAATACCGTGAACCTGTCGCAGATCGCCGAAGCCCGCGTCACCTATGGCGGCCAGGGCACGATGAGCGATGTGCAACAGCCACGCTATGGCTCGCAGCTGTTCGACATCCTGATGCCCTGGTAACAGTTCGGGCTTTTGATTCCGGCAGCCCGCATCTGGAGCCGTTTTGGACTGATCTGACCCACTTTGATTGTCATGGCCGGCCTCCGGCGCATAGCGCCAGTGTATGCGCGCCATCCATGGAACGCTGGCCTGCCGCTCGCTTTAGCTCGCGGCGTTCGTCGCTTTCGCAGGTCCACCGGACCTGCTCACGCGCCTGTGGCGCGCCGCTTCTCACGGTCAAGCCCGGCCATGACACTCGGA
>DASXHL010000012.1:0-2247 GCA_036488555.1 Rhizomicrobium sp. | reverse complement strand
ACCGATACTGGGTGAGCACCGACACAGAGAATAGCACCCGCGTCCGGCTAATAAGACGATGCGATCCGAACCGTGCAGTTGGTGATCGTATATTGGTTCACGTAGAACGGTTGAAGGACGGCCATAGCCTCACCGCGCTTCTTGCTGTCCCAGAACGCCCGCATATCCTCGGCACTTTCCCACTGCGAGATCGAATACCCCGCATCGGGATCATTCTCGTCCCGCAGTAGCCATTGCCCCTTCAGCCCCTTCACATCACCGCGAATTTCCAGCGCTTTCTTGAAAGCCGCCTCGAAAGCATCCCATTCGCCGGGCAGGATTTTGCCCCAAATGATCCGCATCTGCATCGCGATACCCCCTAGCGGCACTCGGCAAGGTACGGCGCAACTGACTACCGGTCATTGCCCGGACCGCCCTGTTACTCCAAGTGTCCGCCGACAAAGATTAGCGGCAGTGGCGTGCGTTTACAAACAACGCGCAAAATTCGCCTGGACTTGATACGGTACGTACCGGCGCAGCACGACGGCTTCGTATGTTCGGACAACTCTTACGCCTCCGAAAATATCGTTGACACGTTCCTTACGCCTTTTATCCTGCGTGTTAAGAGGCCTTTTCGGAGCGTCTAGACATGGCCATCCGCAAGGTTTTGTTGCCGTTGATCAGCACCGGTGCGGGAGAGGCGGCTCTGTCCACCGCCTGGACAATTGCTCAACTCTGGAACGCGCACTTGGTCGTGCTCCACGTGCAAATGGATCTGGCACCGGCTCCAGCGATGAGCGCGATGTTTCAGCGCTTCGCCGCTGAACACAAGGTGAAAGTGGCCGAAGCCACCGCTGGAGCCGAAAGCGCCACTGCCAGCTTTCTCATATTGACGGGGCGCAGGCTGGATATCCTCCCGCAGCAGGCGAGGCTTGCCGATCTCACCGTGGTGCGTCATCCCGCCACCCCAGAAGAGGTGTCCTCCTCGGACGTTCTGCACGCGGTGCTGTTTGATTCCGGCCGCCCCCTGCTGATTGCCCCCCAGGTGGCGCCGACGACGGTCGGCAGGCGGATTTGCCTCGGGTGGAACGGATCGGCTGAGTCCGCCGCCGCCGTGGAGGCGGCAATGCCTTGGCTGCAGCGCGCAGAAGCTGTGTGCATTCTCTGGGCTGAAGAGTACCAGCGACATGGCCCGCAGGCGCCAGAACTTCAGACCCACTTGGCGATGCATGGCGTGCCGGCCGATCTGAGGATGTTCAAACCCATCGACAACATAGTCGGCGCTGGTCTGCTGGCGGCGGCCCAAGAGTTCAGCTGCGACCTGCTGGCCATGGGCGCATATGCCCACTCTCGTCTGCGACAACAGATTCTCGGCGGCGTGACGCGGCACATCCTGGAGCATGCGACCTTGCCGGTGATGATGCATCGATAGCCGGGAAGCGCGGCTTTCTCCGTCGAGATCGACCTGCGGAAAAATCTTTGGGGCCGAGGTCAGGTCGGGGCTTCCGGTCATGGTTTTCTTCGTGGTCAACGCGAACACCTCGTCCGGTTCGGCGTCGTTCTTGGAATTCTCAGCCGTCATGTCCGGGTGGGGAGAACATTTGCTCCAGCATTCGTCTCACGCATGGCACTGGACGTTATCATACATGAGATTTATGGCAGAGGGCAGGAAAGCCATCAGCTGGCACCAACCAATCAGAAGCACTGCGCGACACCCGTCGGGCGTCACACACGAGTCTACACGGCTGGTTTCGCCGACGACGCCAGCCGAGCCATGGCAAGTCGTGCGATCGCAGCGGGCGCCTGATTCGGGATGGCGAAAACTGAGCTGACGTTGATCTCGCAGAGAACATATGTGTCTGCGCCGGATGCGGTCCGCGATCCATGAAGAAAGTCGGCATCCCAGATGATTGGCAACGACGCGGCATCAATGCCCAGCACATCCATCATTTGCGGCGCCCACTCGGCTTCCATCTTTGCTCTGAGCGCATGAAAAGGCTCCGCGTCTGCGTCGTGCATGATGCGTGGGCCGGGCTGCGCCATGGGCGCGTCCGGCCCTTCGGGCGGTGGCGGCATCAGGGCCTTGATGAACTGGTGTCCGAAGCCGACGACCTTGTCGGCGCCCATGTAGCAACGGACCATACCATCTGGCAGCCGCTCCTGGAACGGTTGGTCCACAAGACACCCACCGGATTCAAAATAGACCTCGCAGCGCGTTATTAGACCTGTGAGCGGCATCTCCTCCAGAACGCTTCCCCGACGTGCGTG
>DASXHL010000068.1:0-30319 GCA_036488555.1 Rhizomicrobium sp. | reverse complement strand
CTTTTACGGCTTCGGTTATGACTGGTATGTCTTCAATATTGCCGACTTGGCGATCACGCTGGGGGCAATGGCCATTCTGTACGATGTGCTGCAGCCGCAGTCCCCGCAGGATACGGGCCACGAGGTTTGACATGAGACTGCTGACGACCATTCTGGCCCTGAGCTTGGCCTCTGCCGCGTTGAGCGGTTGCGATAGCCTGCGCCAGGCTGCCGGCCTGAACAAAAAGTCGCCGGATGAATTCGCCGTCACCACCAAGGCGCCGCTGGTGATCCCGCCCGATTTCAACCTGCGTCCGCCGCTGCCTGGTGCGCCGCCGACCAACACGCTGGATCCGTCCAGCAATGCCCAGGTGGCGCTGTTTGCGAGCAATGTCGATCCCGCCGCCGTGGCGGCTGGGCTGCGCGGCAATTATACGCCGGGGGAGAAGATGTTCCTGGCCAACGCCAAGGTGGATGCAGCCGATCCGGGCATCCGCGCCCGCCTCAATGCCGACCAGCGCGCCGCCATCCAGAATGCCGATCGCAGCTTCACCGATCGTCTGCTGAGCAGCCCCGTTTCGCCCGACAATGGCAGGCCGATCAATGCCGATGCCGAAGTCAACAAGGGCCGCAAGACGAGCACTCCCAAGAAAGCAGAGAGCGGCGGCTGGTTTGACTGGTTCTAGGCCTGCTCTTTTCGCCGGCGCCGGCCTGTTCACCGCGCTGCTGGTGACGACACCCCTTGGCGGGCATGCGGCGCCGGTCAGCGCCGCCGACAAACGCGCCAAGCTTTCGGCGCCAGCCCCCGTCAATCCGCGCCAGACCGGCAACAGCACGTTCCAGTTCGCTCTGGGCAACGGCATGCAGGTGCTGGTGATCCCCGATCACCGCGCGCCGGTCGCCACCCAGATGCTGTGGTTCAAAGTGGGCGCGGTGGACGATCCGCCGGGCCTATCCGGCATGGCCCATTTCTTCGAACACATGATGTTCCGCGGCACCAAGCAGGTGCCTGACGACAGCTTCTCGCAGATCGTCGCCAAGAATGGCGGCGAGGATAACGCCTTCACCGATCACGACTACACCGCCTTCTATGAGCAGATCGCGCGCGACCGCCTGCCGCTGGCCATGAAGCTGGAGGCCGACCGGCTGGCCAATCTCGATCTGTCGGATTCCCATGTCGGGCCCGAGCGCGATGTGGTGCTGGAAGAGCGCCGCATGCGGGTGGACAATGAGCCCCAGACCCTGATGAGCGAACAGATGCAGGCGGCGCTGCACCTCTCCCATCCGTATGGCCGACCGGTGATCGGCTGGTCGGAGGAGGTGCGCCGCATCGACCGCACCTCGGCGCAGGATTTCTATGACCATCATTATGCGCCCAACAATGCCATCCTGGTGGTTGCGGGCGACGTCACGCCCGACGATGTGCGCAAGATGGCGCAGGATGCCTATGGCAAGGTGCCGGCGCGGGAACTGGCGCCGCGCGCCGAGTTCGCCGAACCGCTCAGACTGGCGGAAAGCCGCATGGTCATCACCCGGCCCGACGCCAAGGTGCCCCTGTTCGACCGCATCTATCGCGTGCCGTCCTATGCGCAAGGAATGCCCGGCCAGGCGGAAGGGCTTGAGACCTTCGCACAGCTTCTGGGCGGTGATCAGACCTCGGTGCTCTACCGCGTGCTGGTGGAGCAGAAGAAGCTGGCGACCGACGCCGGCGCCAATTATGACGGCGATGTCCGCGATGCCGGCGAGTTCTCCGTCTATGCCGTGCCGCGCCCCGGTGTAAGCCTGGAGGCGCTGGAAAAAGCGGTGGACCAGGTGCTGAATGTCAGCACCATTGCGCTGCCGGGCGATGCCGAGCTCACCCGCGCCAAGACCCAGTTGATCGCCAGCGTCACCTATCGCCGCGACAGCCAGTTTGCATTGGCGAGCGCCTATGGCCAGGCGCTGGCCATCGGCCTGACGGTGGATGACGTCAATGAATGGCCGGCCCGCATCCGCGCTGTGGGCGCGGAAGGCGTGCGCAAGGCAGCCCAGTCTCTTTCGCGCAAGCAGGCGGTGACCGCTTATCTGATCCCGGGGAGCGAAAAGTGAAACGCATCCTCGCGGCCCTCGCTCTGACGGTCCTGGCCGGGTTCCCGGCGCTTTGTTTGTTTGCGCCACTCCCGGCGCAGGCAGCCAACATCCAGAACATCGACCTGGGCAGAGATGCGGAAGTCTGGTTTGCCGAAGACCATACCGTCCCTGTCATCTCCTTCAGCATTTCGCTGCCGGCGGGGTCGGCCCATGATCCTGCGGGCAAGGCGGGGCTGGCCAGCTTTGCCGCCTCCATGATGGACGAGGGCGCGGGCGGCCTGGATTCCAAGGCTTTCCATGAGGCGCTTGCCAATCGTGCGATTTCCTTCAGCGCCCGGGCGGAGCGCGATTACACGGTGATCACCATCTCCACCCTCAAGGAGAATGCGCCGGAAGCGATGCATCTTTTGCAATTGGCGCTGACCCGGCCGCGTTTCGAGGCCGAGGCGCTGACGCGGGTGAGGGCCCAGATCATCCAGTCGCTGCAGCAGGAAAGCGCGGAACCGCCGCGGGTGGCCAACCGCGCCTTCATGCGGGACTTCTTTGGCGGCCATGCTTATGCCCATCCTGTTGCCGGCGAGATCGGCAGCATTTCCTCGGTGACGGTGGGCGATCTGCGCAACTTCGCGCGCACCCACTGGAGCAAATATGGGTTGAAAGTCGCGGTCGCGGGCGACATTACCGCCCCCGCCCTGGCCAAGCTTCTTGGCGATACCTTCCTGCCAGTGTCGGGTGCGGCGCCGCCGCCCCTTCCCAATGTCGGCCGCCTGGGCGCGCCGGGCGTGCATGTCGTGCCGCTGCCGGTGCCACAGCCGACCGTCTATTTCGGCCTGCCGGGCATCATGCGCCAGGACCCCGATTTCATTCCCGGCTATGTCGCCAATTATGTGGTCGGCGGCGGCGGCTTCTCGTCGCGGCTGATGGATGAAGTGCGTGTAAAGCGCGGCCTGACCTATGGCATCTCCACCTCGCTGTCGTCCTACAACAAGGCGAGCGTGATGGTGGGTTCGGTCGCCACCCGCGCCGATGCCGTGCGCCAGACGGTGCAGGTGGTCAAGGACACGCTGGCGGAGTTCGCCGCCAATGGCCCGACCCAGCAGGAGCTGGATGACGCCAAGACCTTTCTGACCGGATCCTTCCCGCTGGCTTTCGCCTCCAACAGCGGCACAGCCTCGCAGCTCGGCACCTTCCAGCGGCAGAATCTGGACATCGGCTATGTCGCCCGGCGTAATTCCTTGATCCAGGCCGTAACCCTGGCCGATGTGAAGCGCGTGTCCAAACGGCTGTTCGATCCGGCGCGCCTGACCGTGGTCATTGCCGGCAGTCCGGCCGAAAGCCGCGCCGTGACGCCGCCCGTGCTGCCGCCAGGAAATCCCCCCCAGCCTCCGGCCGGCCCCGCTGCCCAGGCCCGTGGCGCCACGCCGGAGGGCGTCGCCCCCGCGCCAAAACCGGCGGATAAGCCCTTGGCCGGCAAGGTGACGACGCCGCAGGCCGCGAAAAAGCCTTGAACCCTGTTGATGGTTGACGGGTTCGTGTCCCGATTTCGAAATGTGTCCGGCTTCGATATTCATTGCACGCGAACGTCGAAACCACGACGCTAGGGGCGGTATTCGAAACCCCGCTGATAGAGTGAGCCCATGCCTTCACCCGCACCCTTCTCGATCAATCTCGATTTGGCTTTGTCCGGCAGCGGTTCCGTGCCGCGCGAGGCCTATGACCAGGCGCTGACCCAAAGCGCCACCGCGCTCGACTGGTTGCGCGAGCAGCATGCCAGCAAAGGGCTGGAGCTGCTGGGCATTCCCACCCGCACGGACGATCTGCGGGCGGCGACAAAACAGGCGGCGGCGCTGAAGGGATTTACCACCGTGGCCGTGCTGGGCATCGGCGGTTCCAGCCTGGGCGGGCAGGCGCTGACGGCGCTGCGCAAGGTCACAAAACCCTTTCTCGAGTTCCACGACAATCCCGATCCCTTCGCCTGGACCCGGGCACTCAAGCGCTTTGACCTCAAGAAGACCCACTTCATTGCCATTTCAAAGTCCGGCGGCACGGCCGAGACCCTGATGCAGGTGCTGACCGCGACGGACGCGCTGGAGAAGCTGGGCGTCAAGCAACTGAAAAAACATTTCACTATCATCACCGAGCCGCATCAGAGCGCCCTGGCGGATTTTGCCGATTCCATCGGCGCGGTGAAGCTGGACCATCCCACCGGCGTGGGCGGGCGCTATTCGGTCCTGACCATGGTGGGGGCGCTGCCTGGCCTGGTGATGGGATTGAACTTCAAGCAACTTCGTGCCGGCGCCGAGACGGCGCTGCAACAGGTGCTGAATGCCAAGACGCCGGCCGACGCACCGGCCGCGGTGGGGGCGGCGCTGCATTATGGACTTGCCCAGGCGGGTCGCCTCGCCACCACCATTATTTGGCCGTACACGGATGATCTCGCGGTGTTCGGCGGCTGGTGGCGTCAGCTTTGGGCGGAAAGCCTGGGGAAAGACGGTCAGGGTTCCACGCCCGTGTCGGTGTTGGGGCCGGTGGACCAGCACAGTCAGTTGCAGCTCTTCCGTGACGGGCCGGGCAATGCGCTTTTCACCCTGATGGCGGTGGATACCAAGGGCAAGGGCCCCACAGCGCCCAAGGCGCGCGCCAACAGACTGGGGCTTAAATATCTGGCCGGCAGGAAGCTGGGCGATCTGGTCGATGCGGAAGCGCGCGCCACAGCCCAGACCCTGTTCAAGAACGGCCGCCCCGTGCGCCAGATCCATCTCGCCAAGGTGGATGAATTCCATCTGGGCGCGCTGATGATGCATTTCATGCTGGAAACCATCATCATGGGCAAGCTCATGGGCGTGGACCCGTTCGATCAACCGGGTGTCGAGGAAGGCAAGGTTCTCGCCCGACAGTATCTCGCGGAGAAGTAATGGCGATCCGTCGCCTGTCCGAAGGCACAGTGAACCGTATCGCCGCCGGCGAAGTTGTCGAGCGGCCCGCTGCCGCGATCAAGGAGCTGGTGGAGAATGCGATGGATGCGGGTGCCACCCGCATTGCCATCGCGGCCTCCAGCGGTGGCGCCGAGCTGCTCCTGGTGGAAGACGATGGCTGCGGCATGTCGGCCGATGATCTGCGTCTGGCCATAGAACGCCATGCCACCTCCAAGCTGCCGATGGCGGATGGCGAGGAAGATCTTTCGCATATCCTGACCATGGGCTTTCGCGGTGAGGCGCTGCCCTCCATCGGCGCGGTGGCGCGGCTCGCCCTGATCAGCCGCATGACGGGCGGCGAGGCGGCCGAGATCAGGGTTGATGGCGGCAAGATGGATGGGCCGAGGCCTGCGGCTTTTCTGGCCAGCGGTCAGCATGGCACCCGCGCGGAAGTGCGCGAGTTGTTCTATGCCACGCCGGCCCGGCTCAAATTCCTCAAATCGGCGCGTTCGGAAGACCTTGCCATCATCGACATCGTCAAGCGTCTGGCGATGGCGCGTCCCGACATCGGTTTCTACCTGACGTTAGACGGCCGCAAGGCGCTGGACTTAGAAGCCGAGCCCGATCTGATGGACGGCCGCCTGCCCAGGCTCGCGCGCATCATGGGCCGCGACTTCGGCGACAATGCCGTGCGGGTGGAGGCGGCGCGTGAAGGCATCACGCTCAGCGGCTATGCCGGGCTGCCAACCTACAACCGCGCCAATGCGGCGATGCAGTTCCTGTTCGTCAATGGCCGCCCCGTGCGCGACAAGCTGCTGGTGGGAGCAGTGCGCGGGGCTTACGCCGATTTCCTGGCGCGCGACCGCCATCCGGTGCTGGCGCTGTTCATCGACTGTGATCCGGGCTTCGTGGACGTGAATGTCCATCCCGCCAAGACGGAAGTGCGCTTCCGCGACGCCGGCCTGGTGCGCGGGCTGATCGTGGGCGCGCTGAAACAGGCGCTGGACGCGGCCGGCCATCGCGCCTCGACCACGGTGGCGTCCACCGCGCTTCAGTCCTTGCAGGGCGCCGCTGCCTTCCAGCGCCAGGCACTCCAATCCAATTTCACTTCCAATTTTGCCGCTGTCGGTTTCCATGACGCACCGGTGATGTTCGAGGCCGCACCTTCGGTGCGGATGGAAGCGCCAACGGCCGAGAGCGCGCCCGACATGCCCTCCGAAAGTTATCAACTGGGCGTGGCGCGCGCCCAGCTGCACGAAACCTATGTCGTGGCCCAGACCCAAGACGGCATTGTGATCGTGGACCAGCATGCCGCCCATGAGCGGCTGGTCTATGAGCGGATGAAAAAGGCGCTGGCCAATGGCGGTGTCGCGCGTCAGCCGCTGCTGATCCCGGAGGTGGTCGATCTTGATCCGTCGGAAGTGACGCGGGTCGCCGCGCGTGCGGATGAGCTGGCGGAACTCGGACTGGTGATCGAGGAATTCGGCCCCGATGCCGTGGTGGTGCGCGAAGTACCCGCGATGCTGGGCAAGCTGGATGTCAAAGGCCTGATCCGCGACCTGGCGGACGAGATTGCCGAGACCGGCAATGCGCTGTCGCTGAAGGAACGGCTGGAGGAGGTTTCCGGCACGCTCGCCTGCCACATGAGCGTGCGTGCCGGGCGGCGCCTGAATGCCGACGAGATGAACGCGCTCCTGCGCGAGATGGAAGCCACGCCGCATTCCGGCCAGTGCAATCACGGCCGCCCGACCTATGTCGAGCTCAAGCTGGCGGACATCGAGAAGTTGTTCGGGCGGCGATGAACGCGATTGCTGATCCTGTCTGGTATGGCGCCTGGCGCCAGGATGCGATTCACGAGCTGGTGGAAAAAAACCAGAAGCTTTCGGAAGAATTCCAGCTCGGAAGATGGCCGCGCTTTGATTTCGACCTCGCCAAGGGTCTCCTGGTATTTTCCCATGAGGGAAAGTCCATCGTCAGGGCGACGGTGCAGGTGGTGGGCACGGTCGCATCCGGCAAGGACTGGCTCTGGGCATGGGCGAATGACTGGTGGTCGGAAGCGGTCGTTCGCAGTGCCCAGCAGACAAGGCAGTTTGGGGAAGAGCACGGCATCGGCGAATTGAAGACACCGTCCCTGCGCGATGCGGACCTGGAATCGCTTGGCTGGGAGCTGAGTGCGATTGCGGCCCGCGTCACGGCGGCGCGTGGCGCCTATCGGGCCCCGACGGAAAAGGGCCTTCTGTTTGTCCTGTTCACGGACATCAGGTTTCTGACTTGAACGCGAGCGTCAGAAACCTGACCCGCGTTTCGCCGTAATCCCGTTCGTCCAGCATTTCATAGCCGGGCGCGTCCAGCGGCTCCTTGGCGTCGGTTTCCGCCACCACCAGCGCATTGGGCAGAAGCCAGCCGCCTGCCTTGAGACTGGCGAGCGCCTTGAGCGTCATCTCCCTGCGATAAGGTGGATCCAGGAACACCAGATTGAAAGGCCCATTCGCGGACGGACCGATGGGCCCCAAATCCGTCGCGTCGCGCCGCCAGATGCGCGTGGCCCCGGTCAGGTTCAGCGCCTCGACATTCTCCCGCTGCAGCGCCCGGCTGTCGGCGGAATCATCAACAAAAAGACACCAGCGCGCGCCATGGGACAGCGCCTCGATCCCCAGGGCGCCGGTGCCGGCGAACAGGTCCAGTACGGCGGCGCCTTCCAGGGCGAAGCCGATGCCGAAATCCTTGTGCATGAGTATGTTGAAGATCGCCTGGCGGGTGCGGTCCGAGGTGGGACGCACCGACATGTCACGGGGCGAAACCAGCTGCCGTCCGCCATAAATCCCGCCCGTTACCCGCATGACCCCGCTCCGAACGCGGGTAACCGGCCCGCCAAAACTGGCGAATAGCACGGTATCGCGATATAGGCATCCCATGACCGCCCCCCTCCGGCCTTCGCACCTAAGCGGTGCTTCGGCCACCTCCCCCATGCCGGGCTTCGCCCGATGGGGGAGGGCTATGAAACGTGTCTTGTTTTTCCTAGCGGCGTTGCTGCCGGCTGCGCCCGCCTGGGCGCAGGACGCGCCCAAGGTTCATGCCCGGCTGGTGGCCGAAGACCATGCGATTGCGCCCGGCGGCACCATCACCGTGGCGCTGGAAGAGAAGATCGCGCCCGGCTGGCACACCTATTGGAAGAATCCCGGCGATGCCGGCGCACCCAGCGATATTCAGTGGACCCTGCCGCCCGGCTGGAAGGCGGGGGCGATCCAGTGGCCGCGCCCCAAGCGGCTGCCGGTCGGCCCGCTGATGGATTACGGTTATGAAGGCACGCCCTGGCTTCTGACCACCCTGACTGCGCCGGCCGACGCCAAGGGACCTGTGACCTTGAGCGCGCATGCAAGCTGGCTGGTGTGCCAGCAGATCTGCGTGCCGGAAGATGCGACGCTGACTTTGAACCTGCCGGTCGGCGCACAGACACCCAATCCGGCAGTGGCGAAGGATTTTGCCGCGGCGCGTGCGCTGCTGCCGGTGGCCTCGCCCTGGAAATTGACTTACGCGCTGGGCAATACGCTGGATGTCTACGTCGCCGCGCCGGCCCTGGCGGCGGCTCATCCCAAAAGTGCCGATTTCTTTCCTGCCACCAGCGGCATTATCAAGAACGCCGCACCGCAACTGGTCGGCTACGCGAAAGATGGGCTGGTGCTGCGGCTGGCGCCGGGCGCCGCTGTCAAAGGCCCGCTGTCAGGTCTGCTGGTTCTGACCTCCACCGATGGCTCTACCCAGGCGCTGGATGTGACCGTGCCGCAAGGCGTGGTGCCGCCGGCGGAGTTTTCAAACAGTGACAGCGGTGATCTCAGCCTGTGGCTGGCGCTGGTCTTCGCATTCGCCGGCGGCCTGATCCTGAATGTGATGCCCTGCGTGCTGCCGATCCTGGCCATGAAGGCCCTGTCGCTGGCGACGCACGGCAAAGAGGGCCGCGGCGAAAGTTTTGCCTATGCCATCGGCGCGGTGTTGAGCTTCGCCGTGCTGGGTCTGGCCATCGTGCTGTTGCGTCAGGGTGGGCAAAGCGTGGGCTGGGGCTTCCAGCTGCAATCGCCGATCGCGGTGGCGGGCTTTGCACTTCTGGTCTTCGCGGTGGCGCTGAACCTGTCAGGCCTGTTCGAGGTGGGCAGCATCACCGCCGGCGAAAGCCTGACCCAGAAAAGCGGTTTCACCGGCGCTTTCTTCACCGGCGTTCTGGCCGTGGCTGTGGCCGCGCCCTGCACCGCGCCCTTCATGGCCGCGGCGCTGGGCTTTGCCCTGGCGCAAAGCGCGCTGCTGGCGCTCGCCGTGTTTGTCAGCCTGGGCCTTGGCTTTGCGTTGCCGTTCCTGCTTCTGGGCGTGTGGCCGCGTGCGCTCGCCTTCATCCCCAAGCCCGGTCCCTGGATGCTGACCTTCAAGCAGTTCCTGGCCTTTCCCATGTATGGCGCCGCCGCCTGGCTGGTCTGGGTGCTGGCCCAGGAGGCGGGTGCGCGCAGCGTGGCGATCATCCTGGCCGCGTTCATCGCGCTGGCACTGGCGGCCTGGCTATGGAGTGTCACGCGCAACAGCACGGGCAGCGGCCGCATCGCCGGCATCGTCGCAGCGCTGCTGGTTCTGCTGGGCGGCCTTTATAGCGTCAGCCTGCTGCGCGATGCCTCCGCAGCGCCGACGGCGGTTGCCGCGACCAGATCGGGCGAGCCTTACACCGCCGCAAAGCTCGCTTCCTTGCGCGCTTCCGGCCGTCCGGTGTTCGTGGATGCGACCGCGGCGTGGTGCATCACCTGTCTGGTCAATGAAGATGCGGTTCTGTCACGGCCGTCGGTGAAAAACGCCTTCGCCGGCAAGAATGTCGCCTATCTGGTGGCCGACTGGACCAACCAGAATCCGGAGATCACCCAGCTTCTGAAAGACAATGGCCGATCGGGTGTGCCGCTCTATCTTTACTATGCGCCAGGCGCCACCACGCCGGTGATCCTGCCCCAGATCCTGACCGAAAACGGCGTGCTGGGCGCGATTGGCGGCTAGTGTTCGCTTGGGTTTCGAAGCTCGCTCGGAGATCGCTGACCGGCGAGCTTCGCGACCGCGATCCTAGTGCATCGGATAGTCGGGATGGTGCAGCCGGACCTGGGCGCGAAGGCCCTTGAGTCCTTCGGCCTTATAGTGCCGTTCCCATTCCGCGAATTCCTCGCCGGAAAGGCCGTAACGACGGCAGGCCTCTCCCATTGTCAGCACGCCGTTGCGCACGGCGGAGATCACGGCCGCCTTGCGGCGCGCGACCCATCTTTTCGTGGTTACCGGCGGCAGAGCCGTGAGGCTCAGGCTTGCGCCAATTGATCCTGTCTGCTTGCCCGTTATGACTTTCATGAGCGGCTCCCAAATAAAACCGCCCCCAGTCCCTGCCGTAGAGACTAGGATTGGCGCTTTAACGCGGTATCAAAGGAATCCGGGACTCTTTAAGCAATTCCGGTCTATTCCGGTCGTGCAATCCAATATGTGCGATCAGTATTTGTGCGGAACGATGGTTGCGCCCTGCTTCACTTTCTTTTCGGCTTCGACAACGGCGGGGTGATCGGGCGACGGCTCGGCGCTTTCGCGATTTGCGGGCGCGCCGACGATGTGATTGCCCCCCGAATAGGATGGCGGATCGCTGGCGGGGAAACTGTCCGCCATCTGGGCATCGATCTTTTCTTCCTTTGTCGCGCAGTCTTTGGCGGTGGACAGATGCTCGGGCATTTTTTCATGCGGCTTTTCGGTGTGCGTGCTCATGGCATGGCTCCTCATATCGTGTGGGTGAACATGTGGGGGAACAGGCCGACCAGTCCGATGAAGATCAGATAAATCGCGATCAGGTAATTCAGCAGGCGCGGCAGGATCAGGATCAGAATCCCGAACAACAGCGCCACAAGCGGCTGAATCATGATGACGTCAACGTGCATGGTTTCTCCGGCCTATGTGTCTGGCGGTTACAACGCGTGAACAGGGTTCCCGGTCGCATGACGGTTCCATGATGTGCGGCGTCTCGAGCGGCGGCCCTAAAATCCATTGCAAATCCGGGGTTTGCGCTTGTTCCGGGCGCATGTTAGTGCGCCGCCATGATTTTCGGTTCCCTGTTCCGCACCGCTCCCAAGGCCGCCGGCAAGATTCTGGTCGCTTTCGCCAGCCAGACGGGCGCGGCTGAGCGCATCGCCTGGCTGAGCGCCAATGCGCTGGCCAAAAGCGGCTCGTTCGTCCGTGTTGCGGCGTTGGGCGGGCTGACGAAGCAAGACCTGGCCGAAGCCGGCACCCTGCTTCTGGTCACCAGCACCTATGGCGCGGGCGAGGCGCCCGATTCCGCCCGCGCCTTCGTCAAGAAACAGATGAGCCAGCCGCCGCAGCTCAAGGGTCTGCACTATGCCGTGCTGGCGTTGGGCGACCGCAAGTATGACGCCACCTTCTGCGGTTTCGGCAGGAGCTTGGACCGCTGGCTGGCGTCAGGCAAGGCGACGCGTCTGTTCGACGTGCTGTGCGTGGACGGCGATGACGACGACGCGACCATGACCAAATGGTGCGAGCAGCTGACCAGACTTGGTGCCGATACCAGTGTGGAGCAGCTGATGCCGGGCCCGGCACAGGATTGGGTTTTGGCCGAGCGCCGGCTGCTGAACCCTGGCAGCCCCGGTGGCGAAGCCTGGGCCATCGCGCTGACGCCCAGGAACCCGGGTGATATGCACTGGACCGCGGGCGACATCGCCGAGATCTGGCCGCGCAACAGCGAGGCGGCGGTCGAGGCTTTCCTCACTCGGCACCAGCTCGATGGCGGCTTGAGCTTCAAGTGGCGCGGCCACTGGACCTTCCTGCACGACATCATTGCCCATTCCCGCCTGCCCAATCCGCATGAGGTGGAAGGCATTTCAGTGCAATGGCTGGTGGAGCGGCTGGAAGGTTTTTGTGCCCGCGAATATTCCATCGCCTCGCTGCCCGACAGCGGCCGCATGGAGCTCTTGGTGCGCAAGGCCGTGAAGGATGACGGCACGCTCGGCCTGGGCTCGGGCTGGTTGACGCAAACAAGCGATGTGGGCGGGCTCATCAAGCTGCGCCTGCGACCCAATCCCAATTTCCAACCACCGTCTGACGGCCCGCAAATATTGATCGGCGCCGGCACCGGCTTTGCCGGCCTGCGGGCGCATCTGCTTTATCGCCAGAAGAAGAAGCTGGGCGAGGCGTGGCTGATGTTCGGCGAACGGGCGCGGGCCACGGATTTGTATTACGCGGACGAACTCGCTGCCTGGCAGGCTGGCGGCACACTGGCGCGCACCGACCTGGTGTTTTCGCGCGATGCGGGACCGAAGAAATATGTCCAGCATCTGGTGGCCGGCGCCGGCGGCGAGATCGCCAATTGGGTGGGGCGCGGCGCGTCCATCCTGATCTGCGGTGGTCTCGACATGGCGGCCGGGGTTCAGGAGGCGCTGGTCGCCATCCTGGGCGAGGAAAGGCTCGATCAGATGACGCAATCCGGTCTCTACCGCCGCGATATCTACTGACCCTTTGTCCTTTCCGCGCGCTGGTTGACAAAATATGGCCGCCGACCGGGCCGAGCAGCCATCTATTGGAACGGAGTTGGGTGTAGTGTCCTTTGAGGTTTGAAGGAAGGATTCATCCATGCCAGTCGAACTTGGGTATGTCTCTATTCCAGTGCTTGACCTACCGCGCGCGAAGGCTTTTTTCGAAGCGCTGTTCGGTTGGAAACTCGATCAGGTCGGCCCAGGTTCGGCGCATGTCAGCAATACGAAATTGCCGTTCGGGTTCACCACCGGTGGCCCGGTTGATTACTCTACGCTTTATTTCCAGGTGACCGACATAAAGGCGATGGCCGCGAAAGTTGGAGCTCTGGGCGGCAACGTGGGCAATCTCGAAGAGAATCCTTCCGGCGTCCTTGCGATTTGCAAGGACGATCAGGGAACGGGTTTCAGTCTGTGGCAACCCGCCCCCGGATTTGCGACTTGAGCAATACCCGCGTGGACGTACGATTTATGCCAAGGCCGTCATTAAGCGGCAGCGCTCGGTTCGTCTTTCTGGTTCTGTGATGCGCTTTGCGTCAGATGGTGCAGCATCAGCGCTGCCGCTTTATCGGCATAGCCGGCTTCCAGCGCCGCCAATATCTCCAGATGATCGTCGATGGCGCTGTGGACCTGCTCCATCGGATACTCCCAGCGCCCGATCACGAACTGGCGCAGCTGGTTGTGGCGCTGGACCGCGCGCAGCATGGCGCGGTTGCCGGAGCTTTTCGCCAGCTGTTCGTGGAAATCGGCATTGACGGCATGAAAGTGCACGCCGTCGCCGGCACGCCACGGCTTTCTGCGCAGGTTCATATGTTCGGCCCGTGCCTTTTCCGCCCAGCTGCGATCCAGCCGGAAGCCGGGCTGCAACAGGATCTGCGGCTCCAGCGCGCGGCGAAAGGCATAGCTTTCACTCAAGATGCGTGCCGGATCGGGTACAAAGGCCCAGCCATTGCCCGGCCTTCGCTCCACGATCCCAAGTTCGGCCAGATGGCGCAGCACACTGAGCACACTGCCCAGTCGCACGCCGAAGCGGCGCATCACATCCTGCTGGGTGAACTGGTCGGGGACCGCGCCCTTGGCGCGGACATCGGCCAGGGCGTCGAACAGGCGCGCATCTTGGGCCTCTTCGCCCGCCGGTTCTTCCTCGGTGCTCGCGGGCGGCAACACCGCCAGCACATAGCCGCGGCCCGGTCTTTCCGTCACCACACCTTGCGCCGCCAGCAGCTTCAGCGCTCCGCGTACCGGGGTGCGCGACACGTCAAAGGTGCGGCACAGATCAAGCTCGACCAGATGGCTGCCAAGCTGGGCGCCCTGTTCCTGCAAATGGCGCAGAATGCGACGGGCAAGTTCCGTCTGCAGGCGGCTGGTTTTGGGGCGTTGGGCAATCATCGCCCACGAATTTGATCTTTCGCGGGAGAAAATACAATCGGAGTCAAAAAAATGGGCCCGGCGGAAACCGGACCCTTTCTTTGGATTAGCGCTGCTTGCTGCCCTGAGGGTCCGCGTCGTGCTGGCCGGGCTTCTGCTGACCTGGCTTCTGCTGATCCTGCTGGCCGCCTTGGCGCTGCTGCTGGCCGGACTGCTGGCCGGACTGCGGCTGGTTCTGGTGGCGCTGCTGTTGATTGTCCTGGCCAGACTGATTCTGGTTCGTCATGTCATCGACTCCATGGGAGTGGGGTTACCCCAGCCTTCTTTGAACCCATGCCCGCTACCAACGTTCCGCAAAAAAGCCATAGTTCCAAAGGTTTCTTGGTTACAAACGTACACGCGCGCGAAACGGGCATGCCCGCTTTTGCAGCTGCAAAAGCGAACCCAAATTGATCCGGCCAGAAGCTCCGCATAGGATCGGCGTAATTCAGAAAAGAATCGCAGGGGTTGGGGAACAAATGCGCCATGTGTTGAGCCGCCGCCGCCTGCTGGCTTCGGCCGCGGCCGCGGCCGTCCTTGCCGCGAACGCGGACGGAGAAACCATTTCGGGCCAGCTCCCCTGGTCGCCTTTCGCGGGCGAGCCGCCCAAGCCGGTCAACCCGCTGGGCTGGTATTTCTTCCATCCGGGCGAGGCGGCGACGGTGGAAGCCATCGTTGACCGGCTGATCCCTGCTGACCATCTATCGCCCGGCGGCAAGGATTGTGGCTGCGCCGTCTTCATCGACCGCCAGTTGGCCGGCTCTTTCGGCCAGGCCTCGCGGCTCTATACCAAGGGTCCGTTCATGCCCGGCCTGTCCACGCAGGGCTATCAGGGCGATCTGCCCCCGGCGGGACGCTATCGCCTCGGCCTGCGCGCCCTCAACGATTACACCAATACCACCTACAGGAAGGATTTCGTGGCGCTCACGGCCGAACAGCAGGACACGGTGCTGGAGGGGCTCGATGGCGGCAAGATCAAGTTGAAGCTCAGGCCCGGATTCAGCACCAAGGAATTCTTCGAGCTGGTGCTGCAGAACACGATGGAAGGATTCTTTGCCGATCCGCTCTATGGCGGCAACCGCAACATGGCGAGCTGGAAGATGATCGGCTTTCCCGGCGCGCGCTACGATTACCGGGACCATATCGACAAGCACAATGTGCCATACCCTAAGGGGCCGGTTTCCATCTATGGGCAGGAGGGCTGAGCATGGCGCGCCTGTTGCCCAAGAAAGACGCTGTCATCATCGGCCTGGGCTGGACCGGTTCGATCCTGGCCCAGCATCTGACCGATGCCGGCCTGAATGTGGTGGCGATCGAGCGCGGCCCGTGGCGCGACACCGCCACCGATTTCAATATCGGCTACATGCAGGACGAGCTGCGCTACGCCATCCGCAAGGACCTGTTTCTGCAGCCTTCGGTCGAAGCCATGACCATGCGCAATTCCATGTCGCAGACGGCGCTGCCGATGCGAGACTATGGCAGCTTCCTGCCCGGCAGCGGAGTGGGTGGCGCCGGCGTGCACTGGAACGGCCACACCTGGCGCTTCTGGGAATCCGACATCCAGATCAAGACCCATCTGACCCAGCGTTACGGCGCGGCAAAGATCAAGAACCTGCAGCTGCAGGACTGGGGCGTGACCTGGAACGAGATCGAGCCCTGCTTTGATGCCTTCGAATATCTCTGCGGCATCTCCGGCAAGGCCGGCAATCTCAAGGGCCAGATCCAGCCCGGCGGCAATCCGTTCGAAAGCGCGCGGGCGCGGGAGTATCCCAATCCGCCGATGAAGATGCCTTATGCCTCGGCTCTCTTCGCGGAAAAGACGAAGGAGCTGGGCTTCCATCCCTTCCCGCTGCCTTCGGCCAATCTCTCCCAGTCCTATGTCAACACGCTGGGCGTGCGCATGGGCCAGTGCAGCTATTGCGGCTTCTGCGAGCGGTTTGCCTGCGGCAACTATTCGAAAGCCAGCGCCCAGACCACCATCCTGCCGGTCCTGGTCAAGAAGCCGAACTTCGAGGCCCGCACCGAATGCGAGGTGCTGAAAATCAATCTCACGCCCGACGGCAAGCACGCCAAAAGCGTCACCTATCTGGACGCGAATGGCGTGGAATATGAGCAGCCCGGTGACATGGTATTGGTCTGCGCCTATGCGCTGATGAATGTGCGCATGATGCTGCTTTCCAAGATCGGGACGCCCTATGACCCGGTCAGCGGCAAGGGCGTGGTGGGACGCAATTACTGCTACCAGACCAGCGCCGGCGCGCGGCTTCTGTTCGAGGACAAGCATTTCAACCCGTTCATCGGGGCGGGTTCGCTGGGCATCACCATCGACGATTTCAACGGCGATGCCTTCGACCATTCCAAGCTGGATTTCGTGGGTGGGGCGGGCATCAGCTGCACCGTGACCAATGGCCGGCCGATTTCCAACCGGCCGACCGCACCCGGCACACCGCGCTGGGGCGCCAAGTGGAAACAGGCGACCAAGGAAGGCTATCAGAATGCGATGGGCTTTGGTTCACAGGGCTCGTCCTATCCGGTCAGGGAGAATTATCTCGACCTCGATCCCACCTATACCGACCGGCATGGGCGCCCCCTTCTGCGTGTGACCTTCGACTTCCCCGAAAACGACATCGCCATGTCGCACTATCTGTCGGACCAGCTTGAGAAGATGGTGAAGCCCTTCAATGCCAAATATTCGGGCGTGTCGCGCCTGAAGAAGGGCTGGGACTCGGTGCCTTATCAGTCCACCCACAATACTGGCGGCGTGGTGATGGGCGCCGATCCTGCGACCAGCGCGGTGAACAAGTATCTGCAGAGCTGGGATGTGCCCAATGTCTTCGTGATCGGGGCATCCGCCTTCGCCCACAACGCCGGCATGAACCCGACCGGCACGGTGGGGGCGCTGGCCTTCTGGACGGCGAAGGCCATCACCGAGAAATACATCAAGAACCCCGGCGCGCTGGTGCCCGCATGACTTCTTTAATTTCTCGCTCGTTCGCACGCTGGCGCTACGAACCCCGCCTACGCTCGCGGATATCGTTCGCCTTTGTCTTCATCACCATTTCGACATCGGCCTTCGCGGTCGATGCCGGCAGGTACCAGTCGATCCTCGGCGATTGCGCCGGCTGCCATGGCAAGGACCTGTCCGGCGGCGTCACGCTCGCCACGCCCTTCGGCAATCTGGTGACGCCCAACATCACGCCCGACAAGGACACCGGCATTGGCAATTATACGCAGGAGGATTTCCGCGCCGCGATGAAGACCGGCGTGGCGCCGGGCGGCAAGCGGCTCTATCCCGCCATGCCTTTTCCCTATTACGCCCGGATGAGCGATGCCGATGTCGCCACGCTGTGGTCGTATCTTAAGACCGTAAAGCCGGTGAACAAGAGCGTGGACGTCAACCAGCTGCATTTCCCCTTCAACCTGCGCACGACGATGCTGGGCTGGGACATGCTGTTCTTTGACGCCAAAGACCAGACCAGCGATCCGAGCAAGGGCGCGGCCTGGAATCGCGGCGCCTATCTGGTGAACGGGCCCGCGCATTGCGGCGCCTGTCATTCGCCCAAGAACATGTTCGGCGCCGACAAGGGCCCGTTGACCGGTGCGCTGCTGCAGGGCTGGTACGCGCCCGACCTCACCAGTGACAGGAATGCCGGACTGGGCCGCTGGAGCGCCAGCGATATTGTGGAATATCTGCAGACGGGGCGGAATGCCCATGGCATCGCTTCGGGGCCCATGACGGAAGCGGTCGAGAATTCGACCTCGCAGATGAGCGATGCCGATCTCAATGCCATCGCCGTCTATCTGAAGGACCTGCCGGCATCCAGCGGCAATGGCGGGGCGGCGACGGGTGTGGAAGCGCAGATGAAGGCAGGGCGCGAGGGTTATGCCGTTAACTGCGCCGCCTGCCATGGCTCTGACGGCAAGGGCAGCGCGCTGTTCCCACCACTGGCCGGCAACGCCAATGTGCTGCAGGTGCGCGACGATACCATCGCCCGGGTGGTGCTGGCGGGCACGCGTGCGGCCGGGACGGCGAAGGCGCCGACCGCGCCCGCGATGCCCAGCCTGGCCTGGAAACTCTCCAACCAGCAGGCGGCCGACATTCTCACCTATGTCCGCAATACCTGGGGCAACAGCGCGCCTGCGGTTTCGGCCGAGACGGTCGAGCGCGTCCGTGGTGAGCTACACAGCGGCAGCTAGCATCTGCTGATAAATCGCTTCGAGGTCGCGGGTCAGGCGCGCGGTATCGAACAGCATCGACGTCGTCCGCTTTTCGGCCAGGCGCGCGCGCAGATTTTTGAGCCGCGCGGGATCGTGCGCCAGATCCAGGGCGGTCGCTTCATAACCGGCGGCGGTTTCTGCGATCAGTCCAGGCAGCTCCAGCGCGGTCAAAAGACTGGCGCAGACCCGCCCCGCGAAAGCCGTGCCGCGCTGGGTCAGAAGCGGCAGCCCGGCCCAAAGTGCGTCGCAGCCGGTAGCATGGGCATTGTAAGGCATCGTGTCGAGGAACAGGTCAGCCAGCTGGTGGCGCGCCAGATGCTGGGAGAGCGCCGCGGGTTCGGCGAACACCAGGCGTGACGGATCGATGCCGGAGCCTTCCGCCGCAGCCAGCAGATTGGCTTTCACCTTTTCGCCCGGCTGTTTCAACCACAGCACGCTGCCGGGTACCTTTGCCAGCAGCCGCATCCAGATGGCAAAGACTGGCCGGGTGATCTTCCAGTTGGCGTTGAAGCAGCAGAAGACGAATCCATCTTCGGGCAGGCCGGCCGCTGCGCGGGATGGCGCCGGACCGATGGTGCGGCTGTTGTCATTGGGGAAATAGCAGGGCAAGAGCGCCAGCCTTTCGCTGAAGGCGCGCGTGTCCGGTGCGACGATGGCGTCGGCGATCATGAAATCCACGAACGGCGCCGCGGTGGTGCCCGCATAACCCAGGAAGCTTGCCTGCACGGGCGCGGGCCGGTGGCTCAACACATCGAAATTGTCGTCCCTGGTATGGCCATTCAGATCCACCAGAATGTCCACCTCAACCGCGCGCAACTGTTGTGCGATGGCGAAGGGCGCTTGGCCGTACGCGTCGATGAAGCGGTCGAAAGCCGCCACCAGCCGCTTGCGCTGGGCGCTGCCATCGTGCGCATTGGTGCCCACCCCGATCACCTCGAAGCGGGCGCGGTCATGGGTTTCGATCAGCTGGACGATGTGGGTGGCGACCGGATGATGGCCGACATCGGAGGAGATGTAGGCGAGGCGTATCTTGTCGTGACGGTAGGGCGCCATGGCCAGCGGCGGCGGCGCTTGCGGAAAGCGGCTTTGAATCACATTCGCCGCGCACTGGCGCTGCAACGCCTCGTCGCCGCTATAGCCCAGCAGCACCCATGGCGGCACGACCCCGCTTGCCTTGATCCGCCGTTCCATTTCGGGCGCGATCTTCTCCACCCGGTCCCAATCGCACAGGTTGAGCGCCGCCATGGCGGCGCCGCCAAAGGCTTCCGGCGATCCGGCCTTTTCGAAAGACGACAGTGCTTCCTCATGGCGCTTCAGCTGCTGCAAGGCGCTGCCGCGATTGTTCAGGGCCGAGACATGGTCCGGGTTCAGCGCCAGCGCCTGGTCATAGGCCGCCAGCGCCTCGTCATAGCGTGCCAGACCCAGCAACGCATTGCCGCGATTGTTGATCACCTCGATGTCGCCGGGGCGTAGCGCCAGCGCCCGCTCGAAGCAGGACAGTGCATCTGCAAAGCGCCGCAGCTCCAGCAGTGCGCTGCCCCGATTGTTGAAGGCGGCGGCGAAATTGGGCGCGCGCCGCAGGGCTTCATCATAGGATGCCAGCGCCTCGCCGGGGCGTTTGAGGTCCTGCAGCACGATGCCGCGATTGTTCAACGCCTCGGCATAGCCGGGCTGGACCGCCAGCGCCCGATCGTAGGTTTCCAGGGCTTCGGGGTAACGCCCAAGATCGCGCAATACCGTGCCGCGATTGTTCAGGGCTTGCGGCCAGTCCGGCTTCAAGTCCAGGGCGCGCGCATAGCCCGCCAATGCTTCCTCAGAGCGCCCCATGACTTTGAGCACATTGGCACGGTTCAGATGGGCTTCGGCATCGTCGGGCTTGAGCGTCAGCGCCGCATCGATCTCGCGCAAGGCGTCTTCATTTTTTCCCTGCTGGGCATGGATCACGCCCAGAAGATGGCGCGCGGGAAAGTCGCGCGGGTCCGCTGCCAGCACGTCTTGGTAGAGGCGCATCGCCTCGGCCAGCTGGCCGCTGCGATGCAACGCAATCGCCTTTTCGCGCAAGATGCCGGTATTCATGTTTGCCGCTTCCAGCCGGCATGGTATCTCTTCACCAATCATCAAAAGCAATGGGGATGGACATGCTGGACCGCCGTGATCTTCTGGCTTCGATGGGGGCTGCCGCGCTGGCGGCAGGCGCTTCGACGGAAGCCCTGGCTGCCGCCACGCCGGTGATCGAGTGGAATCAGCACATGTTCAGCTCCGACGTGGCGCGCTTTCCCTTCAGCCCGCGCGGCACCTACAAGCCTGATCCGACGCGGCTGTCGGCGGACCCGTGCGCGGACTATCAGTCCCACCTGAAGGCTTTCGGCATAGATCGGGCGCTGTTCGTGCATCCCGAGCCCTATGGCGATGATCACGCTCTGGTGCTGGATTGCCTGGCCCGCACCAGCCCCGCGCAATTCAAGGCCACCAGCATGTTCTTCCCCAAGGATGACGATGCGCCCGCCAAGCTGGAGGCGCTGGTGAAGAAACAGCCGCGCATCTGCTCTACCCGTTTTCACCTGCATCGCGGCAACACCCATTATTTCGACACTTTCGCAGAGCCCGGCGTGCGCGCGCTATGGAAGAAGGCCGTGGACCTGAACCTCGTGGTCGAACTCGATCTTGGTCCCAACTATGCGCGTGACGCGGGTGCCGCGATCGCCGCCTTCCCCGGCTGCAAGGTGCTGATCGACCATATGTGCAATCCCAAGACCGGTATGATCTGGGAATATGGCGATGTGCTGGACCTGGCGAAGTATCCCAACGTCTATATGAAACTGTCGGAGCTGAGCTACATGGCCCCCGACAGCAAG
The DNA here is from genome assembly GCA_036488555.1 of Rhizomicrobium sp. Lineage (GTDB taxonomy): Bacteria > Pseudomonadota > Alphaproteobacteria > Micropepsales > Micropepsaceae > Rhizomicrobium. The sequence continues at coordinate 9,337 of DASXHL010000068.1, read as the reverse complement.
CCGGACTATGAAAGCCTCATCCCCTTCACCAGCCGCGTAATCAAGGAATTCGGTCCCGACCGCATGGTATGGAGCGGCGATTCTCCCCACATCGCCGATGTCCATATGAAGGGCTATTCCGCCGCCGACATCGCCAAGGTCAAGGGCGGCAACCTGCAGCGCCTGCTGAACTGGGCCTGACGCCAGAGGCGGGGCCTTATGCTGTAAAAGGTCGAACACCAGTCCGGATCATGCACGGGCTTGGGCAATAGCACTTGGATCAACGGGGACGGACATGACCAAGCGGCGCGAATTCCTGGAAAGCATGGGCGCGATGCTGGCGTTGGCGTCCGCGGCAGAGGCCGAGACCCTGGCGCCCATGGCGGAGGAGAAGCCCAAGCATCACATCCGTTTCGCCGTCTGCGGCATCAGCCATGACCATATCCACGGCATGATCGGTGCGGTGACACGCGGAGGCGGCGAGCTCGTCGCCTGGTGGGGCGAAGAAGCCGACAAGCGCGCGGAATTTTCCCGCCGCTATCCGAACGCGAAAGTGGCGGGAAGCCGGGACGAGATTCTCCACGATCCCGGGGTCCAGCTGGTGCTCTCCTCCCAGGTGGCCAATCAGCGGGCCGGCATTGGCGTGCGTGCGATGAAGGCAGGAAAGGATTTCCTTTCCGACAAGCCTGGCATCACCACAATGCAAGACCTGGCGCTGGTGCGCCGGACGATCGAGGAGACCGGCCGCATCTACGCCATCATGTATTCGGAGCGGCTGGAAGTGAAAGCCGCGGTTTATGCCGGCGAGCTGATCAAGCGCGGCGTCATCGGCAAGGTGATCCAGACCATCAATATCGCGCCGCATCAGATCATTCAGCGCGCTGGCGACAATGGCGGCGGGGTGCCTCGGCCCGGCTGGTTCTGGGAGGATGTGCAATATGGCGGAATTCTCTGCGATATCGGTTCGCACCAGATCGACCAGTTTCTGTTCTATACCGGCTCGACAACGGCCGAGGTCGTCGCGGCCCAAATCGCCAATGTGCGCCATCCGGATCATCCGCATTTCCAGGATTTCGGCGACATGATGCTGAAGGGCGATCGCGGCTTCGGCTATGTGCGCCTGGACTGGTTCACGCCCGATGGACTGGGCACCTGGGGTGACGGGCGGCTCTTCATCCTGGGCACCAACGGATATATCGAGGTGCGCAAATATGCCGATGTCGCGGTTTCACCCAAGGGCAACAATCTCTTCCTCGTCGATGGCAAGCGCGCCCGCTATATAGACTGCAACAACGGCCCGCTGCCCTTCGGGTCGCAATTGGTGGCCGACATCGTCAACCGCACCCACACGGCCCAGGATCAGGCGCAATGCCTGCTGGCGGCGGAACTTTCCATCCGCGCCCAATTGACGGCCCATCGCGCCACCATCAGCGGCTGAAATCGCCTTCACCTCGCCATTGGGCGACGGGGCACGGGCTTCGGCTTTGCCGGCATATTGGGAAAGGTCGCCGCCAGGAAGTCGGTCAGCTTGGCCATGGCCTTTGTCACCGTGGCGGCATCGGGATCGCTGTTCTTCGCAAAGCCATGGCCGACATCGGGATAAAGCACGATCTCGACCGGCACGCCTTTGGCTTTCAGCGCCTCATACAGTTTCTGAGACTGTTTCGGCGAAACCGCGGTATCGGCCTCGCCCTGCTGGATCAGGAAAGGCGGCGCGCTCTCGGAAATGAAGGTCATGGGCGAGGCGAGCTTGGCCACGCCCGGAGCGCAGGCCTGGGGCTCGCAGCCCAGATAGGCGCCTTCCTCGCTGCTCTGGCCGGCGGGGACAAAAGCGTCCTTCGCCGGCTTGCCATTGTCGGCGTCGAGCTTGTCCAGATCGGTCGGGCCGAACCAGTCGACCACCGCTTCGGCGCAGTCGCTGGGCGCGTCGTAGCCGGCATTGCCGCCGGAGTTTGCTTCAGGCTCAAAGCCCGTCACGCCGCAGGTGGTGCCAGCCATCGCCGCCAACTGGCCGCCCGCCGACATGCCCCACACCGCCAGCCGCGTGGGATCGGCGTTGTAAGTGCCCGCATGGCCGCGCAACCAGCGGATGGCGGCCTTCACGTCCCGAAGGGCGGCAGGAAAATGGGCTTCCTGGGACAGCCGATAATTCATGCTGGCGACGACATAGCCCTGCGCCGCCAATCCCGCCAAGGCGCGTGGGAAATCGGCAAAGGCCAAAGCGTGGCGGGAGTCGCCGCTGTTCCAGCCGCCGCCATGCACGTACAGCACCATCGGCAACGGCGCGGGCGAAGGCTTGGGCGTGTAGATGTCCAGCGTCAGCGGCCGGGAGCCTGCCGGCGAGGCATAGGTGATGTCGAGCTGGGCGCTGACGCCGTCCGCAAAGGCGGCTTTTTGCGGCGGATCGGCGACCTGTGGACGCGGGGTGGGCTGGGGCACCGCGCCGCTTTCGGCATCGGGCATGTCCGGTGCGGGGCGAGGGATCGGCACCGGCGGCGCATCCTGGGCCAGCGCAGGCAGGGACATTAATCCCGCCAGGAAAACGGCATATGCCAACCGCATGAGTGATCCAATTCGAAGCGCCCGCCCTATTATAGGACATGCGTGGCTGTCTTGCCCGCCATGCGTCACGCGAAAGGGCATTTCGGCCGCATCGTCCCTACCTCTGGCATCACAGATGCATATGTCTGGTACTGAAAGCGAGGCTGCCATGTCCCATCTGTCCGCCCATGCCGATTACCGCCACGAGGATTATCACTTCGCCCGTACCCAGTCGCGCGCGCTTGCCGCGCGGGAATGGGTGCGTACCGAGCCGCTGCATTCCTGGTCCGAATATCTCTATCCGGCTCTGGGCGCCACGGCCGCCTTGCTGGCGCTGGTCGAAGTCATCCACTAACCGGCGCTAGCTGATACTCAGCGCCAGCATGTCGCGCACCGCCCTGGCGTCGTCCTGATCCAGCGGCATGAATTCCAGCCCAATCTTGTCGAGGTAACCTGCAGCGCGCACGGCGCGCAGCAGGTTGGCGTGATTGACTTCGCCGGTGCCGGGCTGGTGTCGGCCGGGAACGTCGCCGATCTGCACATGCGCGACCTGATCGGCGCCGGCCGTGAACTTCTCGATCAGGTCGCCGTCTTCCAGTTGCATGTGATAGAAGTCCCACAACAGCTTTACCCGCGGCGAGTTCACGCTTCTTACCATCGGCAGCGCCGGCTGCGAGCCGTTGAGCAGATGGTTCAGATGATTGACCCGGTTGAAGGGCTCGACCAGGCCGGTGATGCCGGCGGACTCCAGCAGCGGCGCCATGCGCATCAACCCAGCGATATAGCCGGCCAGTTGCGCCTCGCGCGTCATGCCATCGACAAGAGCATGGCCGGTGACGGTGAACTTGCCGCAGCCCAAAACTTTTGCGTCGGCGATGGCCTGTTCGGTGACCCGCAGCAGCTCCGGCAGTTTCGACGGATCGGCAAAGTTGGGCCAGGCGGGCGCGAACTGGGTCACGTCCAGGCCGTTGTCATCCACCAGTTTGCGGATGTCCGACGCTTTGGTGCCGTTGCCGCGATCCACCGTCCAGAACTCGATCGTCCTGAAGCCCAGCTTGCGGGCCAGCGCAAAGCGCTGCTCGAACGGCACCTGTTTGCACCAGGTGTCCAGGTTGATGGCGAAGCCGTTCAGGCCCGCGAGGGGCTCTGCGCCGGCCGGCGCCGCCGCTAGTCCCGCCAAAGTGGCGACAGCGCCCAGGGCCGCGCGGCGGCTCGGTCCGCTCATCCCGGCTTGCCGCCCGCCTGCTGGCGCGCCAGTTCCTTGCGGAACGCGGCCTCACGGTTGGCGACATAGGCCTTGTAGCCCTCAGGATCGATGAAGGGATTGGGCGCGCCGGGCTTCAGTTTCGCGTACTTGGCCGGCAGGTCGTAATAGTCGCCATGCGCGCCTAGAAAGACGTCGGTGTGCAGTGACTTTAGCACCTGGAAGGTCTTTTCATAGTCCTGCACGATGCTCGGATACTTGGTGTTGCCGACCAGGATGTAGCCCGGATTCACATTGGGGCTGCCCACGATCACCACGTTCAACGTCTTGCCGCCGTCTTTCACCTGCATGGTCCAGGTGGTGCAGCCCTTGGTGTGGCCGGGCGTCTTGCGGGCGGTGAGCACCGTGCCGCCCAGCGAGACGGTGTCGCCGTCATGCAGCACGCGGTCCACCTTGGTGACGGGATAGAGATTGTGGCCGCCCTTGTCGCCATAATTGAAGTCAAGCTTGCCACCGGATTCCACCACCGGCACGTCGGCATCCATCACTTCATACTTGGCCCCGGTATCCTTGATGACCTGGGCGCTGCCGGCGTCATGGTCGAAATGGGCGTGACTGATCAGAAGGATCTTGGTGTCGCTGTATTTGAAGCCCAGCTTCGCGATGCTGTCCTTGATCATGGGCGGGTTCTGCTCCGTGCCCGGATTGATCAGGATGTTGCCCTTTGGCGTCGTGATCAGATAGTTCGCCTGACCCTTGGTGCCCACATAATAGATGTTGGCGATGATGTGATGCGCCGGAAAGGGCGTCAGATATTCATCGGCGGCATAGGCGGCCGGGGCAGCAGAGAGAAGCCCCAATAGAGCGGCGGTATATGTGATCAGGCGAAACATGAGGGGTCCTCCGGCGTGTTTTGGGCGTGAGACTACAGGAGGGAAGAGTGGGGCGGGAGTGGTCTGCCGGCGCTTGAAGCCTGGGGAATTTGATGAGACCCAAACCGGGACAGGATGGCATCATCCCGTCCGCACACGCAGACAACAATCGCAAGAAAGCTTAGTGGCTGGCCGCACTTAACCCGGTCTGCGGCCCATTTGCGTAATATCTTTTTACACTACTCATTTTGGTAACCATCGAAGCTGTGGGTTTGCCGTTTCTCGAAAAACCGGCACGGGGATTGCTCTGTCCTCTGCCAGATAGTTTTCGTTCACCGATCGAGGTCATTAACGATGAAGTGTCGCGATATCATTTCCGCATGCGTCTTGATTGCCGCGAGTGTCGGCTTTGCCGTGCCTGCGATGGCTACGCCAAGCTCGGCTAACTACATCCTTGATACCTGGCAGGGCAGCGGCAAGGTCACCGGTAACGATTTCGGTACGGTATCGCTGACGCAGGACGGTGCCAATGTCGATGTGTCGCTGACGTTGGCGAGCGGCAACGGGTTCGTCAAAACCGGCGCCGGCGATGCCCTTCTCTTCGACCTGAAGGGAATTTCCAGCATCACGATCACCGGGTTGACGACGGGATTTACCGCTTCGAATACGACCGGCGGCATCACGGGCGCTGGCAGCTATAGCGGCGGCGGCGTTGGGGGCGGCTTCAACTACGACATTCAGTGCAGCGGTTGCGGCAAAGGCGGAAGTGACATCCTGACTGGTCCGATCGACTTTACCATCGACGGGATCTCGCTTGCCGACTTCCAGACCAGCGACAACGGGTTCTATTTCGCGTCCGACCTTTGTGTCGGCGTTACCTCCGGGACGAAACTGACGTGCGGCGGCAGCACCGGTAATGTGACTGCCGAGTTCGATCCGCCTGGCGTGCCCGTTCCGGAGCCCTTGACGCTCTCGCTATTCGGTGCCGGCCTGGCTGGCGCCGTTGCGGCGCGCCGTCGCAAGAAGGCCTGATCTGTTTGACAGTGAAGTCAGGAACGGCGCCTTCGGGCGCCGTTTTTGTTTGTACGTGTCGGCATTAAGACGCTGGAGCGGCCGCCGCGGCCTTCCGCGTAAGCGGAATTGGCGCCCTGTTCCGCCGTGTGGAGGGGCGCCTTGTCCCAGCTTTATCACAGATGCACGTGTGTCGATTTCGGTAACGTTGCCCAGCCGAAAGGCCGGGAGGCTTTATGATGAAGAAGCTCACCATCGCATTGGCGGCATGTCTGTTCCTGCTGTCGGCGCCTGTTTTTCCGGCGAATGCGGAAGTCATCTACTCTCTTACAGGCGTGGTTGGGGACTCCAATTGGCAGCTTGCCGACTCCCATTACAATCAACCTTACGGTTCCCTGGAAATGTTCGCCAATCTCGATTCGGTCTTTCAGGCCAATGGCGGACCGGGCGGGCTTATCACTATCGATTTCAGCGGGCCTGCCGTCCTTCTAGACCTTGATCAGATATATTACGGGGTCAATTCTCTGACCGTCTTGTGCACAGACATGTCCGGATGCGTGGATGGCAACGGCTATTACTATTTTCCGTTTCAGGGGGGCGGTGGCGAAGACTGCTGCGTGTCTCCTTATCCGATCGACAGCAGCTTGCACGTCCAGGATCTGGATATTCCGCCCTTTGCTCCCTATCAGGCCAGCTTCACGGGCTATACCGAGGGCTATGACGGCTATCTGTTCAACCGCATCGTTGGCGCTGACGTCGTCGGGCAGCCCTTTTCGCTGACGGTCAGCACCATCCCCGAACCCTTCACGCTCTCGCTATTCGGTGCTGGTCTGGCTGGCGCGGTCGCCTTGCGCCGCCGTAAGAGGCTGTCAAACAGTTCGCTCAGGCCGCGGATGCTGCGGGCATAATTTCGTCGCGGACTTGCCTGCTCCCACCCGCGCTCACGGTCGGAACCCGATAGGGCTGCGAATTCGAAGTTCCACATCGTTGCCGCCCAATAAAACATGGCGTTTTTCCAGCCGGCCGACATTGTTGGCGACGTGCCAAGCTGCTATAGTAAACATACAGACCGTCACTTGGACGGCAAGGAGGGGTGGGGCATGGGCCTTGTACCTCGACTATTAGGGGGTGCGCTTGTTGCCTTGGCGTTGGCTGGAGGCAGCGGTGGGGCGTTGGCTGACGGTACAACGCCGGACAATAGCAGTTTGGTCGCTTTACCGAATCTTCTTCCGCCGCCCGCGCAAAGCTCCCTGTTGCCACCCGGGGATGGTTCCAGCTCGGGAGCGCTGTCGCAAAAGTTCGGCCTTCAAAACAGCCACTGGGATTTTTTCTCCGTGCAGCCGGAAAGCAGAAGCGATGACTATACGTCGCTGTTGCGGAGCGGCACGGGCGGAGGCGGCCTCAAATTCCGATTGCAGTGGTAGACGCCCTCGGGCCCCCACCTGTGTGCCGGGCTGTCTGCCACTCCCAGCTGGTCACTGAAGGTCACCGACCGGCCATTTCGGGACGCTGCCACTAGGGATTGATGGTACTCAAGCCAAATTTTCCAGCACTGGGAGAGCCAGGTCGGCTGTCATCCAAAGGGTCGCCACCTCCGTATGAGTGTGGAGTGACATCGCTCGACGCACACTACCCGATGGACGGCATGGATATAGACAAGGAAATACTTGCGCGCGTTCGTGCTGCAAAAGCATGGGACCCAAGCGCCAGGCTGGAGGATTTCCAGATCAGAGCGACCAAGGATTGCTACGTGCTCACCAATCTCAAAACCGGCTACTCCGAGTCCATATTTGATGAGGCGAGCAGCCTGGACGACTTAACGCTGTTATTTCCGGGCATTCTCTCTTGCGATTTTGCCAGTGCTGCCAGCGAGACCGGCAAGTCTTCTGCGAGCATCATCACGATTTGACCGAAACCGAACGGCCATCGAGGCAGCTGGCTACAGGACCTTCCGAGTGGGCGGGTTACGCCCCGAAGCGGGGGTAGGATATAGATGGTGCCGTAGGTGAGAATCGAACTCACGACCTATCCCTTACCAAGAGGTTCGCCTAATTGCTGCGGGCCTTTGTTTTTGGGCTTTTCTTGCGCTTACCGTTGTCGATGCACGGATTTTGCACAGGTTCGGGCGGCACCAGGGACATGGAGGGCATCTTATCGGCCTCGCGCGCCGCGTCGCCTGGGGTGACGTGCAGATACCGGACGACCGAGGATATGGACGACCAGCCGCCCGCCTCCATGAGCGCCCGCAGATCCAGTTTGGCGTATTCCCGCAGCCATGTCGCATAGGTGTGCCGTCCCTGCTGGTGCGGCGGGAGGTATTCGACCCCGGCCCGCTTACAGGCGTTTTTAAGAGGTCTGTGGACCCGACTTTTGTGGGACCAGTTGTCGAACATCTTGCCCTTGCGTTGGGCCTCAGGGACCGCCTCCAGGGCTACCATGAGAGGATCGGGGATATAGACGGCGCGCTGCTTCTCCTTGGTCGTCCAAAGCATGATGGTGCGCCGTTCGAGCATGACGTCCTTGTCCCAGTCGATACGCAGGATTTCAGACAGGCGAGCCCCGGTATAGGTGTCGACCATGACGAACAGCCGCAGGCGCGGCTTGCAATGGGGCAGCAGCTTTAGCAGGCGCTCCGGCGTGGAAAACTTTGTCACCACCTTGCCGACCGCCGGGGCCTCAATAACGGCCAGCGGGCACCAGCGCCGCTTTGCAGAGAATTTCAGGACGGCGCGCAGGGGCACATAGCAACAGCGCAGCTTGGTCGACGCCTTGCAGCCTGGGTAAAGCTTGTTCGCCGCTGCGTCTGCTTCCTCTTGGCCGATGCTGGCGAGTGCGGCGTCTTTGAAGTGCCCGACCAGCCCGAACCATTCCTTCGTTTCGGGGTCGTAGCCGCCGAGGAATCGCCCTTCGCCGCCGTTCTCAAGATAGGCGTCGACGGCCTCCGGGAAGGTTATTGTTGACTCGGCTCCAAAGACTGACCGCTTGAGGATTGTCCCCTCGCGCTTGATCCTGAGGGCTTCCGCCGCGTTTTTGTCAGGCGTGCCCGTAGTCTCGAAAACACTTTCGCCTCGGACAGTGCCCCGCATGTACCAGTTCTGCCCACGGGCTTTATATCGGACGAGTTTGAGCGGCACTGTTTCATGGCCTCATAGATGCGGGGAATGTCGGCGGCAGAGATTAGGTAGTCCCGCCCCGGTTTGGCAAACAGGGGCGGCTTCTGGGGGTTCTGGCGCAGGAATCGGCCAAGCGTCTTGGGCGTCCGGTGCAACATGGCCGCGACCTGCTCAAGGGAGAATGTGTCAAGTATGGGTGCGGCAGTCATGTGCTGCGCTTCCTCTTGGTAAAGAATTGCATTTTCGCGCGCAGATCGCGGAAGCGGGCAACCGCTCCTCAGATGTGGACGAGTTCGCCGGGATGGCATGGCAATGCAAAGCTGCCACCATCAAACCGGACCTGAATATAGTGACCATTGCTGCCGCGCTGGCGCGCGATGCTGCCGTACTTCTTGGTGACGGTGTGCTGCACCCGGTCGCCAATCTTGGCATCGAAGCCGTAAGCCTTCTTGATGTAGTCGTAGGCCATCGGTTCAGGGCTCCTATTCCGCCTCGGTTGTGATGGTGAGGTTGCCGTTCCAGTCCAGCTTGGCGACGGTGACTTGACCGAGCATCGGCTTCCGCAAATTCACCGGATAGAACTCAGGAGTAATGATCGGGCTGCTCATCATGGGTTT
>DASXHL010000064.1:0-8067 GCA_036488555.1 Rhizomicrobium sp. | reverse complement strand
GCCATAAACCGCATACTGAAAACTGGCCAGGCCCGACAGGTCGAAGCGAAAAAAACGGACATTGAGCAGCAGCACCGCATCTTCCAAGCGGCGGTATAGCGCCTCGGTGGTTTGGTTGCGCTCCATCCAGGCAACCTTGGTGCTGCGGATATTCTCGTAAACTTGCCCACCACCGGAGAGTTCGGCTTTTTCCAAAGCGAGGCTATCGCCATGTTGGATGATGGCGTCCAGCTCCGCATCGTCGAACAGGCCCTGCCAGGTCACCAGCGCGCCGGACAGGACCGGCGATCCCCCCACTGCCGCCCCCTTTGGTATGACTTTCTGTCGAGTTGTGAGCGCTTGCGACACTCTACGACAGAACGGGCGCAGGGGGAACGGGAAGTTGCCGCCGCTCGCGTTCAGCTCAGACTTTGAATCTGGCTGGAGGCCAGCATCAGCTTGGCGACGCTGATCTCGCCGCTGCCTTCCAGTGTATTGAGGAAGCCCAGGGTCCGTTCCAGCGCCTCGCCCTGGACCCTTGACCACTCCTCGACGCTTACGCCGCTGACCAGAAGCTTTCTGGCGATACCGCGCTGCGATTGAGAGAGATCATCCAGCAGGCGCCGCAGCGCGAGCCGGTCCCAATGTTCCGGCGGCTGGTAACGGTTGGCCAACCTGCGCAGCCGGTTTAGTCCCAGTGTCTCGCCCAGCGCAGTATACAGGGGGACGACCTTGCCCGGCTCCTGGCCGGTGTCGCGCGCCAGAAGCGCTACGTCCAGCGCCGATACCAGGTGGCGCATGAGCGACAAATCGCGAGCGAGCTCGTCGGGCACATGCTTTGAGAGCGCTTCAATGCGCTGCTTGTCCCCCTCGTTAAGCACGTAGCTTTCACGCAGCGCCGCAAGGCTGGCGCGATACTGCATCACCGTGTCGGCGATCGGTGCATCCGCGGAAACGTGAGCCAGGAACCAGGCGGTGGCGCGGCGGAACTGGTCGGCGATCCCGCCGTAGAGCTCTGTCTGCAATCCTGCGTCGATCTTGCCATCCAGCGCATCGATGCGCGCCTTCAGGCCCGACAGGCCAAAGGCGCCGTCGCTGAGCACAAAGCCGCGCGCCACCTGGGCGCTGGAAAGGCCGGTGACTTCGCGGGTGCGCAAGACGAACACCGGGCCGGCCAGATTGACGATGGCATTGATCAGGACGGTGGAAATGATCTCGCGCTTCAGGCGATGGCGCTCGGGCTCCCGCGGAAAGGCCTGGACCGCGGCCGGCGGAAAATAGCCCATCAGCAAGGCAGCGAACGTCGGATCATCGGGCAGGGACGAGGCCTGCACCTCCGCATCCAGATCGAGCTTGGCGTAAGCCAGAAGCACGCAAAGCTCCGGCCGCGTCAGGCCCTTGCCATCCTTGGCCAATGCGTTGATCTGGGCGTCGGTCGGCAGGAATTCGACTGTCCGGTCGAGCTTGCCGCGCGATTCCAGGTCGCGGATCAGGCGGGCATGAGCGTCCATATCGCGACGCCCGCACATCTCAGCAACCGACAGCGCCAGGGTCTGGTTGTAATTGTCAGCCAGCACATGGCTGGCCACATCGTCGGTCATCGACGCCAGGAGGGCATTGCGCTTGTCCTCGCCGAGCTCGCCGCGCATCACAGGGCCGCCCAGCAGGATCTTGAGGTTCACCTCATGGTCGGAGGTGTCCACGCCGGCGGAATTGTCCACCGCATCCGTGTCGATGCGCCCGCTGGCTCGCGCATATTCGATGCGGCCAAGCTGCGTGACGCCAAGATTGGCGCCTTCGCCCACCACATGCGCGCGCACTTCGCTGCCATTGATGCGCACCGCGTCGTTGGCGCGGTCGCCAACCTCCAGGTCGGATTGCGAGGCGGCCTTTATATAAGTGCCGATGCCGCCGAACCACAGAAGATCGACCGGCGTTTTCAAGAGGGCATTGATCAGGGCTGCGGGCGAGAGGCTGTCGGCTTCGGTGCCGATCAGCGCCTTCACCTCCGGCGACAGCGGGATTTCCTTCAAGCTGCGGGCGAAGACGCCCCCGCCGTTTCCGATCAGCGCCCTGTTGTAATCGTCCCAACTGGAGCGGGGGAGGTTGAACAGCCGCTCGCGTTCAGCAAAGCCGGACGCCGCGTCCGCATTGGGGTCCAGGAAGATATGGCGGTGGTCGAAGGCTGCAACCAGGCGGATATGTTTTGACAGCAGCATGCCGTTGCCGAACACGTCGCCCGACATGTCGCCCACGCCCACCACGGTGAAGTCCGTGGACTGGATATCGGTGCCCAGCTCGCGGAAGTGGCGCTTGACGGCTTCCCAGGCGCCGCGGGCGGTGATGCCCATCTTCTTGTGGTCATAGCCGACACTGCCGCCGGAGGCGAAGGCGTCGCCCAGCCAGAAGCCGCGTTCCAGCGCGATGCCGTTGGCGATGTCGGAAAAGGTGGCCGTGCCCTTGTCGGCCGCCACCACCAGATAGGGATCATCGCCATCCGGCCGCATGACGTCGGGCGGCGGCACGATCTGGCCGCCGCTATCCAGATTGTCGGTAACATCGAGCAGCGCATTGACGAAGGTCTTGTAGGCGGCAATGCCGGTTTCCATGAACTGTTCGCGGGTGGGACTGGCGGGCATCAGTTTGGGAAAGAAGCCGCCCTTGGCGCCCACCGGCACGATCACCGCATTCTTGACCTGCTGCGCCTTGACCAGGCCCAGGATCTCGGTGCGGAAGTCCTCGCGACGATCCGACCAGCGCAAGCCGCCGCGGGCGATGCGTCCGAAACGCAGATGCACGCCTTCCACCGAGGGCGCATAGACGAAGATCTCGCGCCAGGGTCGCGGCGCCGGCAATTCATCCAGCCTGGCGGAATCGAATTTCATCGCCATGGCCGGACGCGCCGCGCCATCGGCATTCTCTTGGAAGAAGTTGGTGCGCAGAATCGCGTCCATCACATTCTTGAAGCGGCGAATGATGCGGTCGTCATCCAGCGAAGGCACGTCCTTCAGCGCCGCCTCGATGCTTTTTTCGATCCCAGAAACCGTTGCCATGCGGTCGCCCGGCGCCTGTGGATCGTTCCTGCCATGGAACAGCGCCACGAGCAGGGCCGCGATGTCGGGATTTTTCACCAATGCCTGCTGCATATAGGCGCCGGAGAAGGTGATTGCGGCCTGGCGCAGGAATTTCGCCACGGCTCTCAGGATGGTGACATCGCGCCAGGAAAGGCAGGCGCCGATCACCAGCCGGTTGAAGCCGTCACTTTCGGCGTCGCCACGCAGCACGGCGTGAAAGGCATCTTCCAGCGGCAGCCGGATGTCATCCAGCCGGACGGCCAGGCCGTCGGCCCGCTCCATGGCGAAATCCAGGATGGCGGCGTCCTGCCGCCAGCCGCCATCGCTGTTGAAGGAGACGGGATAAGAATCTTCCGCAATCACCTTGAGGCCGAGATTTTCGAACACCGGCAGCGAGGCCGACAGCGGCAGCACGTCACCCAGCACATAGAGCTTGAGGCGCAGAGCCGGCGCGGCCTCTCCCTCCTTGCGCCAGACATGGGCGCGCAGCTTGAGGCCGTCTTTCGCGTTGGCGAGGTCTTCCAGCACGCCCAGGTCGCGGGCGCCGTCATGAGCCGGGAAATTGTCGCGATAGCCGGGCGAGAAATGCGGCGCCAGCGCCGCGAGCCGGGCAAAACCTTCGCTGCGGCCAAGGCTCGCGCACATCGCATCGGCCAGCGCATCGTCCCAGGTAGTGACCAGCTGGGCGATGTGGTGTTCCAGCGCGCGCACGTCCACCTTGGGCAGCGGGCCTTCATTGCGGCCGATGATGTAATGCAGCCGGACCAGCGCGCTGTCGTCCAACGCCGCGTCAAAGGCCGAGGTGCGGCCATCAAAGGCCTTGGCCAGCATGGCGTGGATCTCGCCGCGCAGCTTTGGATTGATATGGTCGCGCGGTGCCAGCAGAAATGCGGAGACGAAACGGTCGAAACGGTCGAAGCGCAGGAACAGTTTCAGCCGGGGCAGTCCGCCCATATGCAGAATGCCGGTGGCGATTTCGTAAAGCTCGTCGGCTGATACCTGGAACAGCTCGTCGCGCGGGAAAGTATCCAGAATGTGGGTCAACGCCTTGCCGTCATGGCTGATGGGCGAAAGGCCCGCATGCGCCATCACCGCCTCGATCTTGCGGCGCAGAAGCGGAATGGTGCGCGGCTGGGCGCTATAGGCGTTGGAGGTGAACAGGCCGACAAAGCGGCGCTCGCCGACAAAAACGCCCCTGGCATCGAAAGTCTTGATGCCGATGTAATCCATGTGGGAGCGCCGATGGACCAGGCTTCTGGCTGCGCCCTTGGTGACGATCAGCGGATCGGGCGAATCCAGGAAGGCGCGCACCTCCTGGGTCAGGCCGCCACGCTCGCCACCGCGCTGCCCGTGGATCACGCGCGCCTGCTCGTCGGAGAGAACGCCAAGCCCGCTGCCCTTCACCGGCTCCAGCACGCCATGGGCGTCGTCCTTGGCCAGCACATAATCGCGCGCGCCCAGGAAGGTGAAATGATTGTCCGCCAGCCAGTCGAGAAAGGCGAGGTCCTCGGCAATGTCCATTTGGGGCGGGTGCCGCTCGAGATCCTCACGCGCCGCCTTCAGCCGCGCCAGCATGGCTTTCCAGTCGCGCACGGCAAGCAGTCCCTGCGCATGGGTTTCGCGCAGGGATTCCACAAGCCTTTGGCGGGCCTCTTCGCCCATGAGGTCGCAAACCAGGGCGATGACGCTGGTACGCACGCCACCGATGTCGATGATGGGATGGAAAGCGGCGCGGATGCGCGCGCCACCGGCCAGCCCCGCGGCCAGTGTGGAATCGAAGAGGAAGGGCCGGTCGTCATTGATGCTGACGAGTACGGTCTCATGCCCCAGCTCCAGCGCCGTGACATGGATTTCACCCCTGGCGCGCCCTATCGCTTCCGCATGCAAAGTCAGTGCGAGTTGGGTGAGTTGGTCGGCGCGGGCGCGCAGCACATCATCCGGCACGGCGCTGGCATAGAGCGCATCGAAAAAGCCCGTGAGCTCATCGTCCTGGGGCAGCAGCGCGCGGGCTTCCGCGATCCGCTTTTCCGCCTCGCGCGCGGCTTCGGTTTCGGCGGAGCGGATGGCGGTCATCACAGTCATGGGACGTCCTCGCATCGGGCGACAGCCGGATGCGATTAGGTCATCGCAACAGGGTCCGAGGCAAGATGCAACGGCGCATGATGCGACGCAGCATGGGAACCACAGTCAGGGCGGTGGTGCATGCTTGCCATGACGCACCACCCGGGTCGGCAGCAGGCTGGGTGCGTCCGCGAAAGAAAAGGGCGGAGCCGGCGCCGATAGTCCGCGTCATGCGGACTGTCACGGAAACTTTTTGTGGGGCGTGCAGGATCAAAAGCCGTGCTTAAGGATTTCACCTCGGTGAGGGCCGTTTTGACGCCTCATTCCTGCCAAACATAGTTGGCTGACATATATCAATGCGGTCGGCGCGAAGATTTGCATGCTTAACAATGTATTAATAGGAACAGGACCATGATTCGCCCAGCATGGGATCATCGGGGCTCTGGCATGCCATCGATCACCATCTTCGATCTGGAATACACCGCCTGGGAATGCTCCATGGCGCGATCCTGGCTGACGCCGGGCGAATTCCGCGAAGTGGTGCAGATCGGTGCGGTCCGGCTTGATGCCGACAGCTTTGCGGTGCAGGCGGAATTCGAGGTGCTGGTTCGCCCGCGCTTCAATCCGGTTCTCTCCGCCTATTTTGAGAATCTCACCGGCATCTCCAACGAACAGGTGCAAAGCGGCGGTATCGATTTCCGCGAAGCTTACGACCGCTTCCTGGCCTTTGCCGGCGATTGCCCCATTGCCGCATTCGGCCGGGACGAAAAGGTGCTGGACGATAATCTGCGCCTTTACGGCATCCGGGATGCGAAGGCTCTGCCGCTCTTCTATGACCTGCGCGGCTGGTTCGCGGTGCAGGGTGTTGATCCGCGCGGACGTCACTCCTGCGAGATCGGCCCGGCGCTGGGCGTGCCCTTCGTCGGGCGCACCCACAATGCGCTCGACGATGCCAGGAGTCTCGCGGCCGGTATGGCGGTGATCGCGGCGCGTGGGGCCCGGCTCAAACCCGCCGCATAAGCATGTCGGGGCTGAGCGTCAGACGAGCGAACGGCAGCGAGTGAGTAGGGGGCCGAGCGTCCAGCGAATGAGCGACAGCGAATGAGCCGCGAGGCCGACAGGTTGATCGAGCAACTGGAGCTTAAGCCGCATCCCGAAGGCGGTCATTTCCGCGAAACTTTTAGAGATTGCGAGCCTGCGCCAGCGTGCCGCGACGGCAATGTTGGCCGCGCCCACTCCACCGCCATCTATTTCCTGCTCAAGGCGGGCGAGGTTTCACGCTGGCATCGGATCGATGCGGCCGAGATCTGGCATTTCTATCGCGGCGCACCGCTGGAACTGTGTATCGGCAAGCAGGCCTATCTTCTCGGTCCGGAGATAGACGAGGGGCAGGCGCCGCAGATCGTGGTGCCGGCGGGACAATGGCAGATGGCGCGATCCCTGGGCGAATACACCCTGGTCGGCTGCACGGTTGCTCCCGGCTTTGAGTTCGATCATTTCGAAATGGCGCCCGAAGGCTTCGAGCCGTAGCTTCCGGCAAAAGCCAGATCAGGTTGCAGCGCACACATATATAAGTGTGGCGCATTGCCGATTGACGCCGCCGCCAGCGCCCGCGCATGGTCCGCCCAATAACAGCTGTCAGGGACGCATCTCTCATGAAAAAACGGTATTTCGCGCTTGCCACGCTTGCGCTTGGTCTGATGACCACAGCCGCCTTCAGCCAGGCCGACCGGCTCGCCATCCAGTCCCAACCCGCCCATGATGGCACTCCGGCCTGGCATCTGGGCTCGAGCTTTCCTGATCCCACCGGTTTCACCCTGGTGGATGCGGATGGCACCGTGCATGTGATCCCGCGCGAGGAACGCCGTGCCCTGATGGGCGGCGGCCCGCGCGTGCCCGGCGGCGATTCCGGCCCGCAATGCAGCCATTCGCCGGTCTGCGGCAGAAAGGGCGGCTTTGCCCGCAGCGCGCTGGCCCGTGTCGAGTGGGACCAGACCATGGGCTACAAATTCTCCTATCCCTATGTGGTGCCCAAGGGCATCGGCGGCCTGCCGTCAGTGGCGCTGGATTCCAAGGGCTATCTCTGGGCCTTCAAGCGCTCGCCCGCCGGCGTGGTCCAGCTGATGAAATTCGATCCAAACCACAAGCTGGTGCTGCAAGTGCCTGAAAGCGTGATCGGCCACCAGGACAAGGCCCATGGCATGGCGGTGGACAGAGACGACAATGTCTGGATCACCGACAACGGCCAGGCGACCGTGATGAAGCTGTCGCCCGAAGGCAAGCTTTTGATGACGCTCGGCACCAAGGGCAAGCGCGGCGACTGGGTTGAGGAAAAGGGCCAGCGGCTTTTGTGGCAGCCGGTGATGGTGGCGTTCGCGCCCAATGGCGATCTCTACATCGCCGAGGGCCATGCCAATGAAAGCCCCAATGACGTGGAAAGTCCCGATCCCGCCAACCAGGAAGGCGTGGCGCGGGTGCTGCACCTGACCAAGGACGGCAAGTTCGTCGGCCAATGGTTCGGCAATGAAGTGGGGCAGGGCAAATTCGATTCCACCCACGGCTTCGCCATTGATCCCACCAATGGGGATGTGTGGATCGGCGACCGCGAACAGTATCGCATCGTGGTCTATACCGCCGATGGCCGCTTCGTGAAGACCTTGCAGATGAAGAACCTGGTCTGCGCGCTGAACTTCGACCACAAGGGCAATCCCTGGATGGCGTCGGGCCAGGACGGTCAGTTCCTCAAGCTCAACCGTGACGGCAAGGTGCTGGGCGCGGTGGGCAACGGCATGGGCGTGGGCACCGGCCAGTTCACCGAGGCGAGCTACTGGGTGTTCGATCGCAACGACAATCTGATCGCCGGCGATACCAGCGTCGGCCGCGTCACGGTGATGAGCAAGTAGCATCGAGTAAATCTCGAGCCGCGCATTCCGCGCGGCGACCATCCGCTAGG
>DASXHL010000060.1:0-10483 GCA_036488555.1 Rhizomicrobium sp. | reverse complement strand
ATTGGTGCGCCATGTGATCGAAGCCTTGGGCCGCATCGAACAGGTCCAGGTGGAGCAGATGGACGGCAAGAAAGAACATATCGAATTCCGCCTGCCGGCGGAATTGAGAGCATAGAGGCGAGCGATGGGACTTCCGTTCAGACAGGCCGCGAAAATCGGCGCCTATGTGGTCAAGCAACATTTGTCGGGCAAGAAATATCCGCTGGTGCTGATGCTGGAGCCGCTATTTCGCTGCAATTTGGCCTGCGCCGGCTGCGGCAAGATCGACTATCCCGATGAGATCCTCAACCAGCGCCTGTCCTACCAGCAATGCATGGACGCGATCGATGAATGCGGCGCCCCCGCCGTCTCCATCGCCGGCGGCGAGCCCCTGCTCCATCGCGACATGGCCAAGATCGTGGAAGGCTATATCGAGCGCGACAAGTTCGTGATCCTGTGCACCAACGCGCTGCTGCTGGCCAAGAAGATCGACCAGTACAAGCCGCACCCGAACTTCACCTGGTCCATCCATCTGGATGGCGACAAGGCGATGCATGACAAGTCGGTTTGCCTGGACGGAACGTATGAGAAGGCCATCGCCGCCATCAAGCTGTGCAAGGAGCGGGGCTTCCGCACCCAGATCAACTGCACCCTGTTCGACGGCGCCGATCCGGAACGCACCGCCAAATTCTTCGACGAGATGATGGCGATGGGCTTGGACGGCATCACCGTGTCGCCCGGCTATGCCTATGAGCGCGCGCCGGACCAGCAGCACTTCCTGAACCGCGAGCGCACCAAGACCATGTTCCGCGAGATCCTGAAGCGGGGCGATGGCGGCAAGAACTGGGAATTCACCAATTCGCCCCTGTTCATGGACTTCCTGGCGGGCAACCAGACCTATGAATGCACGCCCTGGTCCATGCCACTGCTCACCGTGTTCGGCTGGCAGAAGCCCTGTTACCTGCTCGGCGAAGGCTATGTGAAGACCTTCAAGGAGCTGATGGAAGGCACCGAGTGGGAGAAGTACGGCGTCGGCAAGTATGAGAAATGCGCCAACTGCATGGTGCATTGCGGCTTCGAAGGCACCGCCGCCACCGACGCGATCAAGCATCCCTGGAAGAACCTGCCGCTGATGATGCGCGGGGTTAAGACCGAAGGCCCCTTCGCGCCCGAAATCGACCTGTCAAAGCAGCGGCCGGCGGAGTTTGTCTTCTCGCGTCATGTCGAGAAGAAGATGTCAGAGATCCGCACCGGAAAGTCCGACACCCAGGAGATCGCGGCAGCGGAGTAGTTCCGCGAACGCCCTGTTGGAGGCGCGCGCGGTGCGGATCAACGCCGGCACTTGACCTGGCTTCCTGAGCAGCGAGCCCAGCACGCGGCCCAGCGCGATGCCGCCGTCCGGCTTCATCGCCACCAGCGCCGCGGGCGGCAGCACATGGCTGGCGTCGTCGGAAATCACGCGCAGGCCCGCCAGCGGCAGATTGCGGGTTTTTGCAAAGCGCGCGGCGACCTGGCTTTCCATGTCCACCGCCAGCGCGCCGGTTGTGGTGTGAAGACCGGCTTTGGTTTCGGGATTTTCGATGATCACGTCGCTGCCGAACAACTGGCCCTGATGGGCGCCAGAAACCTTTGAAGTCAGGCGCGACATCAGCCGCACCCGCCAGGTCTCATGACAATCCCAAGCCTCCGCGCCCGTCAGCACCTGATCAGCGATCACCACATCGCCAACCTTCAGATGCGGTGACAGGGCGCCCGCCAGGCCGATGGAGATCACACCGCGGATGTCGCCATGCAGGGCATTGAGCTTGTCGGCCAGCGAGACGGCATCCCCGCCACCCGCCACCGCCACCACATCGGCGACGCCAACGATTTCGGCTTCTTTCGCCAATCCGGTGACGGCGAGGATGGTCACTTGATATTTCTCACAGGCCGAATTCCACCCGGCGCGAATTGCTGCTCTTGAGATTGCGGTAGCGCGCCAGCGCCCAGAGCGGGAAGAATTTCGGATAGCCGTGATAGTTCAGATAGAACACCCGCGGGAAACCGCCACCAGTGTAATGCGGCTGACTCCAGAGGCCGTCTTTCTCCTGTGTGGCCTTGAGATAATTGATGCCCCGCGCCACCGCCGGATGATCCACCCGCCCCGCCGCCATCAGGCCGAGCAGCGCCCAGGCGGTCTGTGACGCGGTCGAAGGCGCGGGTTCATATCCCTTGTAATCCAGCTTGTAGCTGTCGCAATTCTCGCCCCAGCCGCCATCCGGATTCTGGATCGCCACCAGCCAGTCTGCTCCCTTGACCATGGTGGGATGATCGGGCTTGAGGCCTGCGCCATTCAATCCCGCCAGCGCCGACCAGGTGCCATAGACGTAATTGACGCCCCAGCGGCCCCACCAGGAGCCGTCGTCGCGCTGGGTGCGGATCAGATATTCCACCCCCGCCTTCAGCCGCGGATCGTCAGGCGCAGCCCCCAACTGCGCGAGCATGCCGACACAGCGGCCGGACACATCCTCGGTCGGCGGGCCCAGCAGCGCGCCATGATCGGCAAAGGGGATGTTGTTCAGATAATAGTAGCTGTTGTCGGCATCGAAGGCGCCCCAGCCGCCGCCCTGGCTCTGCAACCCTTCCACCCATTCCGCGCCCCGCGCGATCGCCTCTTTGTATTCGGTCCGTTGGGCAGCACGATCCATCGCCATCACCACAACGGCGGTATCGTCCAGGTCGGGGTAATGATCGTTGCGATACTGGAAGGCCCAGCCGCCGGGACGCACATCGGGCCTTTCCTCGGCCCAGTCGCCCTTCACGTCCAGCACCTGCAACGGCTTCAGCCATTCCAGGCCTTTTGCTACCGCGGCCTCGGCTGCCGCATCGCGCGTCTCCAGCAGGGCATGGGCGACCAGCGCGGTGTCCCACACCGGCGAGACGCAGGGCTGGCAATAGGCTTCGTCATCCTTGACGATCAGCAAATTCTCGACCGACTTGCGAGCGATGGCGCGGTCGGGATGATCCGGCGGATAGCCGAGGCTGTCATACATCATCACGCTGTTGGCCATGGCGGGATAGATCGCGCCCAGCCCGTCCTCGCCATTCAGCCTTTCGGTGGTCCAGGCCCGGCACATCTCGATCGCCCGCTCGCGCGCGCCCTTGGGCCAGGGCACCACTTTCAACACCCGATCCAGCGCACCGAAGAATGCCGACCAGCCGGCGCTCTGATGCGGCGCGCGCGGGGATGCTGCCGGAACACCCGGCACGAACAGTTCCTCAATGCGGATGCCGCGTGGATTCTTCGCCAGCGGCTGGCGCGCGCACAACACCAGGAGCGGCACGATCACGGTGCGCGCCCAATAGCTCATCTTGGACAGATGCACCGGGAACCAGCGCGGCAGCAGGATCAACTCCGGCGGCACGGTCGGAATATTCGACCAGCTGGTTTCGCCATAAAGCGCCAGGAGGATGCGGGTGAAGACATTGGCCTTGATGGCGCCGCCACGTTTGCGGATTTCCTCGCAGGCACGGACCATGTGTGGCGCGTTGATGTCGTCGCCGATCATCTTGAGCGCGAAATAGGCCTTCACCGTGGCCGAGATGTCGAAGGCGCCTTCGTGATAGAGCGGCCAGCCGCCATGCGCGCCCTGGATGCGGCGCAGATAGACGCCGATCTTGCGTTCCAATTCCAGGTTGGGCGTCTCGGCCAGATAATGGACCAGGAGCACATATTCCGCCGGAATGGTGGCGTCGGCCTCCAGCTCATAGACCCAGTGTCCGTCAGGCTTCTGGTCGCGCAGGACGGCGTCGGTGGCGGCGCGGATCGCGCCTTCGACATCTGCGAATTCTCCGGGGGTGAGCTGGTTCATGGGTGACGCCACTATAAAGACAGATGCTTCAGGGCCAAAGCGGCCGCGGTTTCGCCGGAGCGCAGGGCGCCCTCGATGGTGGCCGGCAGGCCTGTCTGGGTCCAGTCGCCGGCCAGGAACAGGTTGCGCCATTGGGTTTTGGCTGACGGGCGTTTGGCGTCCTGTTCCGGGGTCGCGGCGAATGTGGCCCGCTTTTCCTTGACGATTTGCCATGCCGGCATTGGGGCGGCGATCTGAAGCGCCCTGGCAACATCGGCCCAGATGATGCGCGCCAATTCCTCGCGATCCTTGTCCACAATGGCGTCGGCGCCCGACACGGTGACCGAGACGCGACCGGGAAAGGTGAAGATCCACTCCGCCGTGCCGCCGATCACTCCCAGCATGGCGGGGGCATCGGCCGGCGCATCGAAACGAAAATGGGCGTTGACGATGGCGCGGAAATCGTCGGGCACGGAAAGTCCCTGGACCAGATCGGTCGCACCCCAGGGCGGTACCGCCAGGATCACCGCGTCCTTCACCGTCACAGGCAATGCCGCGTCGCTGGTTTCCACCGCCAGCACCGCGCGCGGATCGCGCGGCAGTCCCCGTACCCGCGCGCCCAGCCGGACGGCCGAGCCCCGCTCTTCCAGGAATTTGAGTGCCGGATCGACAAAGGCCGCCGCCAGGCTGGGATGGGCGATGCGCGGGCGATAGTAGCGGCCGCCCTTGGCCAAGGTCTCGCGCAGCACCGCACCGGCCAGCGCCGCGGACGATTCTTCCGGCGCGGTATTGAGCACCGCCAGCAGGAAGGGATGCATCAGCCGGCGCCACAGGGGCCCCCGCTCCTTCACCGCATCGCCGATGCGCGCCTTTCTATCGGCCCAGAGCAGCGGGGCATATTGCGCATAATCGCCGGCGGTCGTCCCGGGCACGCGGCGTCGCGCGCTCCCCACCCAGAAGGGCAATGCGCCTTCGTTGGGCCTGAGCCACCAGCGCTCATTGTTTTCCAGATCGACAAAGGCGAATTCGGCGCGCGGTGGTCCCGTCAGGCCGTCCTTCGCACCGATGCGCGCGAGATAGTCGTTGACCGCGCGATTGCCCGACAGCACCAGATGATTGCCATTGTCGATCACCTGATCGAGCGTGGCATCGAAATAGGAGCGGCAGCGCCCGCCCGCCTGGCCTGCGCCTTCCAGCACCACGACTGGCACGCCGCGCGCCGCCAGGATGGTGGCCGCCGACAGGCCGGCCAGGCCCGCGCCGATGATGAAGACTTTTCCTCTGGGCGTGCTATGCGCGCCTGGGGCTTTTCCCGTCATTCCGCCCGGCTCACGAGAACAGCCGCTTCATGAAAAAAGGCCTTGGCGTACTACCAGCGACAGGAGCTTGCTCTTGGGCAGAGAGACGCGGTGGCGCGGCGGGGCGAAGCCTTGCGCTTCGCTGAGACGCAGGATTTCGGAATAGACCGCGCCCATCAGACGCGGGGTCTTGATGCGGCCCTTGGGCCTGGCCGCCAGGATGCGGTTTGCCTCGTCATAATGGTGATGGGCAAGCTTGGCCACCTTGCGGCAGACCGCGTCGATCTCGGGCTTGTCGACGATCGCCGCCGGATCCATCTTGCGGCAACAATCCATTTCCTCCAGATATTCGCGCGGCAGATAGAGGCGGCCTATGCCGGCGTCCTCGTCGATGTCGCGCAAGATATTGGTAAGCTGCAACGCCCGGCCCAGATGATGCGCCAGCTCGAAGCCCGGCCCTTCGTCCATGCCAAACACCTTAATGGATAAACGCCCCACCGCGCTCGCCACCCGATCGCAATAAAGATCGAGAGTCGCCAGGTCGGGCGCGACAATGTCTTCGGCCACATCCATGGCCATGCCGTCCAGCACCGCCAGAAAATCATCCAGCCGCAAGCCATAATGGGTAACGGCCGGCGCCAGGAAACGCACCTGGCCGGCAATCTTGCCGTCGTAAAGCGCGCGCAGGTCGCGGCGCCAGCCTTCCAGCTTTTCATGCCGCTCCGCGCGGGTGCCGATGCCGTCATCGGCAATGTCGTCCACCTTGCGGCAGAAGGCATAGATCGCGAACATGGCGTCGCGCTCTTCCGCCGGCATCAGCCGCATCGCCATATAGAAGGAACTGCCGCTGGCTTTTTTCTGCACGGCCCGGGCGGCGGGCGCGCCGATGTTTTCTGCGTTGGTCATGTCTGTCTCGGGCGCATAAGGCGCATCAGGGCAAAGGCGGGAAAACGTTTCACGAACAGGGTCGCCACGTCCATCTTGGAATGATGCACGCTTTGCGACAGCGGATCGCGGTTGATCAACATGGTGTTGAGGTCATCGGCCAGGGTCTGGATCAGATCTACTTCCAGCGCCAGCCGGCCGTCGCGAATGCCACCGGCAAAAGGCCGCGAAACCTCCAAAAGCGTGGCATTGCGGCGCGCAAGGCCGGAAATCACGCCCGCCAATGCCGGATTGGCCTTGTCCTCGCCCAGAGCGTCCACGTCGATGCCGGCCTCTTTCAGCAACGGTTCGGGAATATAGACCCGGTTCAATTCGCGATAGTCCTTGGCACAGTCCTGCAGATGGTTGATCACCTGCAGCGCCGCGCAGAGCGCGTCATTGGCCGGCCACAGGCCCTGATCTTCACCATGGACGTCGAGCACAAAACGGCCCACCGGCATGGCGCTGTAACGGCAATAATCGATCAGGTCGTCCCAGTCATGGTAACGCAGCTTGGTGCAATCGCGGCGGAAGGCTTCCAGCAGGTCCAACGCATGGACAGGGGAAAGCGCCCGCTCCGCCAGTTGGGCGCGAAGGGCCACGCCTTCCGGCACGGCATCATTGTCGCCAACCAGGCTCTGGCGCATCAGTTCCAGCAGCCGGAGCTTTTCTTCGGGCGCGGCTTCGGGGTTATCGGATACGTCATCGGCCGCCCGGACGAACCTGTAGAAGGCCATCACCGGCGCGCGATTTTTGGGAGCAATCAGGAAGGAGGCGACCGGAAAATTCTCGTCGCTGTGGCCTTTCCCCGACTGAAGCTCGGCGACACTGCTCATGCCTGTCCCCCGGCCTTTTTTGCTTCGGCCTGGGCCCGGCCCTTCCACATGCCGCCCTTGCCCGCCCAATGCTGGAACGCGGATTCCAGGGTGAAGGCCGCATAGAAAACGCCGATCAGCGGCAGCGCCAACCCCCACAAGGGCGACAGGCGATAAAAGCGCAGAATCGGCTGGAACATCACCGCCATTATGATCCAGGCGAGCCAGCCGGCCAGCTGCGATATCCCCCAGGCGAACAGTGCTGTCATCACCGGCGCGAGATAGACCATCGCCAGGCCAAACAGGGTGCCCGCCAGCACAAGCGGCGAATAGCCCAACTGGGCATAGGCCGTGCGGGTCACCATGTGGCGGATGTCGGAAATGTGCGGATAAGGCCTTAGCGAGACGGCACGATCGGTCAGCCCCAGCCAGACGGGACCTTGGGCCTTCATCGCCCGGCCCAGCGCGCAGTCGTCGATGATATTGTGGCGAATGGCGGCAATACCCCCGGCCCTTTCCAGCGCCGGGCGGCGCGCCAGCATGCAACCGCCCGCCGCCGCCGCAACCTTCGCGCGCGGGTCGTTCACCGCGCCAAAGGGAAACAGCATATCGAAGAAAAAAACGAAAGCGGGGATCAGGAAATGCTCGGCGGCGCTCTTGCAATGCAGCCGGGCCATCAGCGAGACCAGAACCTGCCCGCCGCTTTCGGCGCGCGCCACCAGCTGGCGCAGATTGTCGGGACTGTGGGCGATATCGGCATCGGTGAACCAGAGGAACTCCGGCTCTAAGGCGGCGGCATATGCGCTGCCCTGCTGCATGACCCAGAGCTTGCCGGTCCAGCCGGACGGCCGCGCGCTGCCGGTCAGCACCGTCAGGCGATCGCTGCCCAGGCCCCGCGCCAGATCGGCGGTGCCGTCATCGCTCAGATCGTCCACCAGCACGATCTGGAAGGGACCGGGATAGGCCTGCGCCACCAGGCTGCCGATGCTTTGCTGGATCACATCGGCTTCGTTGCGCGCCGGAACCACGGCGACTACCGCAGGCCATTGCACCGGCTCGCTTGCGAGCGAAGTATCGCGCTCGCGCAGCAGCCAGAAGCCCCGACGCAGCAAGAGCAGATAAAGCCAGATCGCCAATGGCACGAAGCCGAACAGGATGCCCGCGATCATTGCAGGTACCCGTTCTCGCGGAACCAGGTCAGCGCGTCCTTCAGGCCTTCCTTGTAGGGCCGCGCCGTATAGCCCAGTTCGCGCTTGGCCTTTTCCGACGAGAAGAACATGCGGTAACGCGACATGTTGAGCGCGTCGACGGTCAGGAACGGCTCCTTGCCCGTGATGCGTGCGAGCGCTTCCGCGCCCCAGGCCAGCGGATAAAGTGGCGTGCGCGGAATCCTGATGCTTGGCGCGCGCCGCTCCGAGAAGAAGGCGATGTCGCCCAGCATGTCCTTCAGCGCCACGTCCGTGCCGCCCAGGATGTAATTCTCGCCGATCCTGCCGTGGTCCAGCGCCAAAAGATGACCCTGCGCCACATCATCGACATGCACCAGATTGAGCCCGGTATCGACAAAGGCCGGCATGCGCCCGCATGCCGCTTCCACGATGATGCGGCCCGTCGGCGTGGGCTTGATGTCGCGCGGCCCGATTGGGGTAGAAGGCGCCACGATCACCGCAGGCAGCCCTTCGTCCCGAACCAGCCGCTCGACCTCGCGCTCCGCGAGCAGCTTGCTGCGCTTGTAGCTGCCGATCACGGTCTGCGGCGTATGACGCGACGTTTCATCGACCGCGGTTGCGCCCGGCTTCAGGGCCGCGACCGAGGAGGTATAGACCACACGCTCGACGCCCGCTTTGAGCGCCGCGCCCATGCTGGCCCGGGCGCCCTTGAAGTTGTTGCGCTCGATCTCGCCCGGATCGCGCGCCCAGAGGCGGTAATCGGCGGCGACATGGAAGAAATAGCGCGCGCCCTTGAGCGCGGCGGCCATCGATTCTTCGTCGCGCATGTCGCCCACCACCGGCTCGCAATGGAGCTTGGCGATGTTGAGCCGCGAGGCGCTGGGGCGCATCAGAACCCGTACGCTCAGCCCGCGTGCGATCAGGGCGCGCGCCACCGCGGACCCGACAAAGCCGGATGCGCCTGTTACAAGAGCAATGTCGCTCATGACAACCTGCCCCGGGCCGCTCGCCCAAGCTGGTTTAGCTTTTCTTGTGAGCACAGCGAACTAGAAAAGCTTGCCCCTCTTCGAGCGCAGCGAGGGAGGCGCGGCGCCCTCCTCACAAAGCCAGATGCTTCGGTCACCAGGGCAATATCAGACATGGGGCGCCTCGATACCGCCAAAGGCGCGGCGGCCCTCGACCGATTGCCAATAAAGCAGCGCCGGCACGCCCAGCGCGATCTCGCGCGCCCGCTTGAGCAGCGACACCGCCACGCCCATTTCCGGCGGCAGGCCGAACAGGGGCGCGAGCAGGGCGTAACCCCATTCCTGCACACCGATGGCAGCCGGCACGGGCGCGGCGATGCTGCGCAAGGTGGACAGCAGCGCCTCAAGCGCCACGGCATAGAGCAGCCCGATATGGCCGCCGACCAGACGGAAGGCAATGAACGTGCCTACGCCGGCGCCGATCCAGGCCAGAAGATGAAGGGCGGCGGAGACCGCCAAACGGCCGGGCGAGTCATAAAGCTCTTCGATCGCGGCGCGGAAAGAGGTGCCTTCGCCTGTTTGAGGAAAGAAGCGGACCGCAAGGCGTTGGGCAAAACCAGCGCCCTTCTTTTGCAGGAAGATCAAAAGCGCGATCCCCGGCACCGCCAGAAGAAGCACCGCGATCATGGCCTCGGTCAGGGGCTTTGATCCCTCCAGATGACGGAACTGGGTGAGGCCCAGGCCTAAGCCGAAAGCCAGGAACACCACCTGCGCCATGGCCTCGGTGGTGGCATCGGCCGCCACGGAGGCGCCGGCATAGGCGCCGCTCATGCCTTTGAGGATCATCAGCCGCGCCGCCGCCACCATGCCGCCCACCGGCGAAAAAGGCGATATTTCCGCAATGGAATCCCGCACCAGGCGGGCGACATAAAGCTCTGCCGGAGGGCGGCGCCGGGCGGGCGGCAAAAGGAAGTACCAGGCGAGCGCCAGGCTGACAAAGACCAGCAAGGCATAAAGGCACAGCAAGGCCAGTCCGCCGAAACCGGCGCGGGCGATGGCCCCAAACACCGGGTCGAAGCCGATGGACCAGACCAGATAGATGGCGGCAACCAGGCCCGCCAGCAGCGCGACGGCGACACCGATCTTGGGAGCGCGTGTCATCAGGCCGGTAGCGGACGGCTGCGGAAGCTCCACAGCCGCATGGCGCCCAGCGCGGTTTCCGCCAGCTGGGGCAGAAAGCTGGGGCGCAGCAATTCCTTGTCAAACACGCCCATGCGGCGGCGGTTCTCGGAATAGCAATCCTCCAGGAAGCGGCTGAAGGTGAAGCCGTCCAGGAACACGGAAGCCTGGGTGGCCGTGAATTCCTTGCCGTCGTTCAGCTCCTTGCCGCGCTTGGCGGTGCCGATCATGCGGCCCAGCGCGCGCATGTAATAGCGCAGGTCGGTCAGCGGCAGCATCGCCCGCGAAAGAAAGCCCTTCTGCGCCTGCGTGTAGGCCATCCAG
>DASXHL010000050.1:0-55321 GCA_036488555.1 Rhizomicrobium sp. | reverse complement strand
GCCATAATCGAAGCGGATGGCAAGCTCGGTCCGCATGTCGACATGGCCTTCGATCGCCTCGACAATGCGCACGATGCAGCTTTCCGGTGTGCCGGGCGGCATCAGGTCGGTCACCCGCGCCTTGCCGGTCGGCGTGGTGAAGATGGTTTCCAGGATCAGGCTGTCGCCGCGATAGCGGCGATGGGACTTGATTTTTTTTGCCGCCGGCTCGATCAGCCAGCGGCCATTGTCTTTTGTACCCAGAAGGGCGGCGAACACGGCCTCGGAATCAAAGCGTGGGACACAAAGCCAGTCGATGGAGCCGCCCCGGCAGATGATTGCGGCCGTGCGGCAATCCCCGATCATGGCGTAATCTTCGATCCGCGCGGTCATGAACCCTCAGAATCCGTAGCCCTGGTCGTCCTCCCCCGCAGCAGCCCTGTCCACCAGCCACAACACCTCACCCTGCGGTTTGATCCCGCCCGCGGGCAACAACCCGCCCCTTGCCTGGGCCAGGGCGTCACGCTTGGCCACGCCCGACACCAGGAACAGGATCAGCTCGCTGGCTTCCAACGCGGGATAGGTGACCGTGATGCGCGGTTCCGCCCGGCCCTGAGGCACGGCCGCCACCCAGCGCTCGCGCTCCTCAAGCACCGGCTGGCCCGGCAGGAGGGAGGCGGTATGGCCGTCATCGCCCAGACCCAGCAGAGCGAGATGAAACAGGGGCGCGCCGGGCTCGAGCATGCTTGCGCCATACTGCTGGCGCAGGGTCTCGTCATAGCGGGCGGCCGCGCTTTGCGGCGTGCCGTCGGTCGGAATGGCCAAAAGCTTGCGCGGCAGGACCTTGCCGGTGGCAAGCAGGCTTTCGCGCACCATGCGGTAATTGGAATCGGGATGGTCCGGCGGCACGAAGCGCTCGTCGCCGAAGAACAGTTCGGTGCAATCCCAATCGAGCTCCTCCTGCGCCAGCAGCTGATAGGTGGCGCGCGGCGTCGAGCCACCCGACAGCAGCAGGCGATAGGGGTAGCGGGCGATCTTCACGCGGCCCGCTATGATTTCGCACGCTCTCGCCGCAAGCGCCTGGGCGTCCTTGACGATCTCGATCTGGCCGGCGATGCCCCTGTTCAAATCATCGGTCAATTGATGCGCCTCCAGGACCGGCCGTCGCGCGCCAGAAGGTCGTTGGCGGCGCTAGGGCCCTCGCTGCCGGCGGCATAATTGGGGAAATGGCGCGGCGTGGTATTGGCCCAGCCTTCCAGTACCGGCGCCACCAGGCCCCAGGCGGCCTCCACCTGGTCGGCGCGCTGGAACAGGGTAGCGTCGCCGATCAGGCAGTCATAGATCAGCGTTTCATAGCCGACGGCCGGCGCCTGCCTGAAATAGTCCTTGTACTTGAACTCCATCGCCACGCTTTCCAGCGCCATGGCCGGCCCAGGCCGCTTGGCATTGAATCGCAGGCGAATGCTTTCGTCCGGCTGTATGCGCAGGATCAGCCAGTCCGCGTCCAGTTCGTCCACCGGCGTCTCGCGAAACAGCGCATAGGGCGCGCGCTTGAAGCGGATCGCGATCTCGGTATAGCGCTTGGTCAGACGTTTTCCGGTTCTCAAGTAGAATGGCACACCCGCCCAGCGCCAGTTGTCGATCTGAAGCCGCATGGCACAGTAGGTCTCCACCGTGGATTCGGGAGAGACCCGGTCTTCTGCGCGATAGGCTTTCGCCTTCTGATCGCCGACGATGCCGCTGTCATACTGGCCGCGCACCACATCGCTTAATGAGAGCGGGTGGATGGCTTTGAACATCTCCGCCTTCTTGGCGCGAATGTCCTCGGCATCGAAGGAGACCGGCGGCTCCATCGCGGTCATGGCGACCAGCTGGAACAGGTGGTTGGGGACCATGTCGCGCAAGGCGCCGGTCGCCTCATAGAACTTGCCGCGCGTCTCCACGCCGATGGATTCCGCTACCGTGATCTGCACATGGTCGATGCGGTCGCGGTTCCAGATCGGCTCGAACAAGCCGTTGGCGAAACGCAGCGCCATGATGTTCTGCACCGTTTCCTTCCCCAGGAAATGATCGATGCGGTAGATCTGTTCTTCCCTGAGATATTTCAGCAGACAGGCATTGAGCGACCTGGCCGAAGCCAGATCATGACCAAAGGGCTTTTCCACGATCAGGCGGCGGAAGCCCTTGGCATGGCAGTCCACCAGCCCCGCCTCGCCCAGCTTGCCGGCGATGGTGCCGAAGAAACGGTCCGCCACCGCCATGTAGAACAGCACATTGCCGTCCAGCGACTGTTTCTCGTCCAGATCGGCCAGAAGATCCTTCAGTCCGCTGTAGGTTTCCGGCTTCTCGAAATCTCCGCTGAAAAAGGTCATGGAACGGGCGACCTGCTGCCACAATGTCTCGTCGATCTCTTCATTGTTCTTGGCCAGCATCTCGGCCAGGAAATCCTTGAGCTGACCGGCCCATTCCTCGCTGGTCTTCTTGTTGTGGTCCACGCCCACCAGAGCCAGGTTCCTGGGCAAGAGAGCAGTGCGCGCCAGATTGTAAAGCGCGGGAATGATCAACCTTTTGGTGAGGTCGCCATTGGCGCCGAAGATCACGATCGCGCAGGGCGGCGGCGGTACCTTGTGGGAGAGCATGCTCATTTGTCCTCATCCTTGGCCTTGTGCACGGGGATGGTGCTTTCGATATGGCCCCCGAATTCCTTGCGCATGGCCGACAGCAACTTCTCGCCAAAGGTGTTGTCGCTGCGCGAGCGGAAACGGGCGAAGAGCGCCGCGGTGATGACCGGCGCCGCCACCGCCTCGTCCACCGCCGCCTGCACCGTCCAGCGGCCCTCGCCGCTGTCGTCCACCTTGCCGCTGAATTCCTTGAGGTCGCCGGACTTGGCCAGCGCGATGGCGGTGAGATCAAGCAGCCAGGAGGCGACCACGCTGCCGCGCCGCCAGACCTCAGCCACGTCCGCGACATTGATGTCGAAACGTTCATCTTCCGGCAGCTTGTCGCTGTTTCGGCCGCGCATGATGTCGAAGCCCTCGGCATAGGCCTGCATCAGCCCGTATTCGATGCCGTTATGGACCATCTTGACGAAATGGCCCGAGCCGGCCGGTCCCACATGCATGTAACCTTCGGTCACGCGGGGATCGGACTTCTCGCGGTTGGGGGTCTTTTCTATGCTGCCCGCGCCCGGCGCCAGCGCCTTGAAGATGGGATCGAGCCGGTCGACCACCTTCTTGTCACCGCCGATCATCATGCAATAGCCGCGATCGAGCCCCCAAACCCCGCCAGAGGTTCCGACATCCAGATAGGCGACACCTTTTTCAGCCAACATATGGGCGCGCCGGATATCGTCCTTGAAGAAAGTGTTGCCGCCATCGATGACGCAATCGTCTTTCGACAACAGGCCGCCCAGTTTTGCGATCGTGTCTTCGGTGATGTGGCCTGCCGGCAGCATCACCCAGACATGGCGGGGCGCATCGAGCTTCGCAACCATGTCTTCCAGCGAGGAGGCACCGGCTGCCCCTTCGAGCTCCTTCACCGCCGTAGCGCTGGCGTCATAGCCCACCACCTGGTGGCCGTGCTTCATCAGCCGTCGGGCGATGTTCGCCCCCATGCGGCCCAATCCGATAATCCCGATCTGCATCAAATCTCCTGCGCGCGGACGACATAACTGCCAAATGTAACGTCCCAAATATGTCCGTAAACCGCCTCCGCAGCAGGGTCTTTCCGGGAACGCGGCCCAGATGTCGCGGCTCCGGCAAAATGGCTGGTCAGCCCCTCCGCAAAAGGCATTGATTTTGCTCCCCTCCCCCTGTCAATTGACCCCCGTTTTCGGGGCAGGTTACGACGTTCATGGACGAGGATTTTCGCAAGGCAGCGCTGGCCTACCACCTGAGCCCCCGGCCGGGCAAATTGTCGGTGGAAGCCACCAAGCGCATGGCCAACCAGCGCGATCTGGCGCTGGCCTATTCCCCTGGCGTGGCCGCGCCTTGCGAAGCCATTGCCGCCGATCCGGCGCTGGCGCGCGATTACACCGCCCGCGGCAACCTGGTCGCGGTGATCTCCAACGGCACCGCGGTCCTCGGCCTGGGCAATATCGGGGCACTGGCCTCCAAGCCGGTGATGGAGGGCAAGGCCGTCCTGTTCAAGAAATTCGCCGGGATCGACGTCTTCGACCTGGAAGTCAACGAGACCAACATCGACCGCTTTGTCGATATCGTGGCGTCTCTCGAACCGACCTTCGGCGGCATCAATCTGGAAGACATCAAGGCGCCGGAATGCTTCATCATCGAGAAGAAGCTGCGCGAGCGCATGAAGATTCCGGTCTTCCATGACGACCAGCACGGCACCGCCATCGTCTGTGCCGCCGCAATCCGCAACGGCCTGGTGCTGCAGGGCAAGACCCTGGCGGAGGTCAAGCTGGTGACTTCAGGCGCGGGCGCGGCGGCACTGGCCTGCGTGGACCTTCTGGTGGCGATGGGCCTGCCGGTCGAAAACATCACCCTCACCGACATCAAGGGCGTGGTCCACAAGGACCGGGGGGATGACATGCCGCCCAATATGGCGCGCTATGCCCGCAAAACCGACGCCCGTACCCTGGGAGAAGTGCTCGTGGGCGCGGATGTCTTCCTGGGGCTTTCGGCGCCCAATGTGCTCAAATCCGAATGGCTGCCGCAGATGGCCCCAAAGCCTCTGATCCTGGCGCTCGCCAATCCCGATCCGGAGATCCTGCCGGAAGTGGCCAAGGCGGCGCGTCCCGACGCCATCATCGCCACCGGCCGCTCCGACTATGTCAACCAGGTCAACAATGTCCTGTGCTTCCCCTTCGTCTTCCGCGGCGCGCTGGACGTAGACGCCACCACGATCAACGAGCCGATGAAAGTGGCGGCGGTGGAAGCCATCGCGGCGCTGGCGCGGGTCGAGGCCAGCGACGTGGTCGCCAACGCGTATGGCGGCGCCACCACCGGCTTTGGCCCCGATTCCATCATTCCCAAGCCCTTCGATCCGCGCCTGATCCTGCACATCGCGCCGGCGGTTGCGCGCGCGGCCATGGAATCGGGCGTGGCGCGTCGGCCCATTGCCGATTTCGACGCCTATGAGAACGAGCTGGAGAAGTTCGTCTACCGCTCGGGCCAGCTGATGCGGCCCGTGTTCGACGTCGCCCGGCAGAATCCGCGTCGCGTGGTCTATGCCGAAGGCGAGGAGGAACGCACCCTGCGCGCGGTGCAGACGGTAGTGGATGAGGGCCTGGCCCACCCCACCCTGATCGGGCGGCGCGACGTGATTCTGGAAAAGACCAAACAGCTGGGGCTCAGGCTCGATTTCAACAAGGAAGCGCGCATCCTCGATCCGCTGAGCGACAAGGAATTCTTCGCGCCCCTGACCGAACGCTATCAGCGCATCGTCGAACGCAAGGGCGTGCAGCCGGAGTCCGCCGCCCGCTGGATCGCCACCCGTCACGGCATTGCCGCCGCCATGCTGCTGGATGCCGGCGAAGTCGATGCTGCTTTGTGCGGCGGGCTGGGCGACTGGACGCGCCAGCTCACCAACATCCTGCCGATCATTCCGCTCCAGCCGGAGGTCTGCCGGCTTTACTCGCTGTCCGCCCTGATCCTGCCCAATGGCGCGCTGTTCTTCTGCGACACCCACGTCAATGTCGACCCCACTGCCGAACAGATCGCTGAAATGACCCTGCTGGCGGCCAAGACCGTGCGCCGCTTCGGGCTCGCCCCCAAGGCGGCGCTTCTGTCGCATTCCAGCTTCGGCACTTCGCAGTCGCCCAGCGCCATCAAGATGCGCAAGGCGCTCTCGCTCTTGCGCGCGGCCAAACCCGATTTCGAGCTGGACGGCGAGATGCACGCCGACGCGGCGCTGAGCGAATCCCTGCGCTCCCGCAATGTTTCCAACAGCCCGCTGACGGGATCGGCCAATCTGCTGGTGATGCCGTCGCTCGATACCGCCAATATCGCGCTGACCCTGCTGTCCGCGGCGACCGAAGCCCTTCTGGTCGGACCGTTGCTGCTGGGCGTGTCCAAGCCGGTGCATGTGATGGTGCCGTCGGTCACCGCGCGCGGTATTGTCAACATGACGGCCCTGGCCGTGGCCCAGGCCGCCCAATCCGGCGCCTGACGCGCTCCACAAGAACACAGAAAGACGGGCATGGACGTTCTGGATCTCAAAACCATGGCCGACCGGGCGGTCACGCTTCACCGCCAGGGCGATCTGGCGCAGGCCGAGGCGCTTTATCTCCAGATCCTGAATGCCGATCCGCAACTGTTCGGGCCACGCTATTATCTGGGGCTGATGCGGCTGCAGCAGGGCCGCCATGAGGAGGCCTGCGGCTATCTTGGGGAAGCGGTCGATATCTCCCCCAACGATGTCGGCGCGCTGATGAATTACGGCATGGCGCTCAGCGCCGCTGGCCAGGCGGACAAGGCGCTGGAGGTTTTCGAGCGCGTGCTGGCGGTCCAGCCCAATATGGCGGAGGCGCTTTACAATCGCGGCGTGGCGCTGGCCGATCTCAAGCGTTTCGAGATGGCGGTCGAGGCGTACGACCGCGCCTTGGTGGTCCAGCCCGAGATGGCCGCGGCCCAGGTCAACCGCGCTGTGGCGCTGACGGCGCTGGGGCGCTTCGACGACGCGCTCGCCGGCTATGACCGGCTTTTGGCGATGCAGCCCAGCAATGCGATCGCGCTCAACCATCGCGGCCTCGCCAGGCGCGCCCTCGGCCGCACGGGGGAGGCGCTGGCCGATTACGACCGCGCGCTTTCACTCAGGCCCGACTTCGTCGAGGCCATGTACAATCGCGGCGTGGTGCTGCTCGATCTGGAACGCGCCGCCGATGCGCTGGCCATGTTCGACGCGGTCACGGCCGCCTATCAGAACAATGCCGAGATGTGGAACAATCGCGGCGTGACGCTGTGGAATCTCAAGCGCCCCGATGAGGCGCTGGCGAGCTATGAGCGGGCGCTGCGGCTTGAGCCGGGCTTCGCCGAAGCATGGGGCAATCGCGGCCTTGCTCTGCGCGACATGGGCCGGCTGCAGGAGGCGCGCGCCAGCCTCGAGACCGTGCTGACGATCGAGCCTAGCAATGCGGTGGCCATGAACAGCCACGGCAATGTGCTGCGCGACATGAAGCTGTTCGACGACGCGATCAACTCCTACAGCGCCGCCATCCAGGCGCGGCCGGCTTACGCCGAAGCCCTGATCAACCGCGGCTACACCCATTGGGCGCTGAAGCGGCACGAGGCCGGCATGGCTGATGTGGAGCAGGCACTCAAGCTTGAGCCCGACTACCCTTATGGCCGCGGTGAAGTCCTGCATGTACGCATGTACAGCGCCGATTGGCACGATTTCGCCGCGGCCAAGGCCGAACTGGAAGCGCTGGTGCGCGCCGGCAAACGCGCCGTACAGCCGTTCGTCTTCCAGGCCATTGCGGAGACGCCGGCCGACGCGCTGGCCTGCTCGCGCATATGGGCGAAAGACAAATATCCGCAAATGGCGACGCGCCCGCACGACCCCGCCACGCGCAAGGGGCAGAAAAAAATCCGTATCGGTTATGTCTCGGGCGAATTCCGCCAGCAGGCCACCGCGATCCTGATGGCGGGCCTGTACGAGCGCCATGACCGCGACCGGTTCGAGATCGTCGCGCTGGACGGCGGCAACAATGACGGTAGTCCGATGCGCGCGCGACTGGAGAAAGCCTTCGACCGCTGGATCGGCATCACCGGCCTTTCCGATGAGCAGGTGGCGGACATTGTCCGCGATGCCGGCATCGACATTCTGGTCAACCTGAACGGCTATTTCGGCGAGGCCCGCATGGGCGTGTTCGCGCGAAAGCCCGCCCCGATCCAGGTCAATTACCTGGGCTTTCCGGCAACCCTGGGCGCGCCGTATATCGACTACATCATTGCTGACGAGGTGGTGATCCCGCGCGCCGAACAGCGCTTCTATGATGAGCAGGTGGTGTACCTGCCCCTCTCCTATCAAGCCAATGACGATCAGGGCCGCCCGATCGCCAACAGGCCGTCGCGGGCCGAGGCCGGATTGCCCGAAACGGGTTTTGTTTTCTGCAATTTCAACAACGCCTACAAGCTGACGCCGGAGACCTTCGACAGCTGGATGCGCATCCTCAGCCGCGTGGACGGCAGCGTGTTGTGGCTTTTGGAAAGTGCTGCGCCTTTCGCCGACAACCTGCGGCGTGAGGCACAAGCTCGCGGGGTCGCGGCCGAGCGGCTGGTCTTCGCGCCAGAACGGCCGACCGACGAGCATCTGGCCCGGCTCGGGTTGGCCGATCTGTTCCTGGATGGCCTGCCCTACAACGCCCATACCACTGGCAGCGACGCGCTGTGGGCAGGCGTGCCGCTGATCACGCGCAGGGGCTCCACCTTCCCGGGCCGGGTTGCAGCAAGCCTTTTGGGCGCTATCGGGCTTTCCAAACTGGTGACGGAAAGCGCAGAAGAATTCGAGGATCTGGCGGTCAAGCTGGCAAGCGATCCCAAGGAACTGAAAAAACTGCGCGACAAGCTCGCGAAGAACAGAAGCAAAAGCCCCCTGTTCGACACCGACCGCTTCCGCAAGAACATTGAAGCGGCCTATGTCAAAATGTGGGAACAATGGTTGGCCGGCGAAAAGCCTTTAGGCTTTGCCGTCAAGGTAAAGGACTGAGCAGCGTGGAGACCCGGGACGTGCATGTCTTGGGACGCCAGGCTGTGGCGCTGCACCAGCAAGGCCGGCTGACGGAGGCCGAAAAGCTCTATCGCCAGTTGCTTGCGATCGATCCGCGGGTCTTTCCGGCGCTCTATCTGCTGGGCGTGCTCCGGCTGGAACACGGCGATAGTGCCGAAGCTGTCACCTTGATCGAACGGGCATTGGCGCTCAATTCCAATGATCCAGCCGCCTGGACGCATTACGGCCTGGCGCTGCACGGCCAGGCGCGATTCGAAGACGCGGTCGCGGCACAGGAACGTGCCCTGACACTTCGCCCCGGCCTGCTCGCTGCCCGCCTTGGGCGTGGCGGCGCGCTGCGCGCATTGGGCCGCCATGAAGCGGCCCTGGCCGATTATGACGCGGTGCTGGCGGGCGATCCCGGCAATGCCGATGCCTGGAATGGACGCGGCGCCCTGCTGCGTGTGCTGTCGCGCATCGATGAGGCGCTGGACAGCTTCAACCGCGCCCTGGCGCTTGATCCTTCACTCGCCGAAGCGCTGCAGAACCGGGGGCTGCTGCTCTGGGACGAAAAGAAAGACTACCTGGCTGCCCGCGCCGATCTGGAAAAGGCAGTGATACTGGAGCCGGCGCGCCATGCGCTCAAAAGCAATCTTCTGCATCTGAAGATCATGATGGCGCTCAAGGATTGCGACTGGGCCAGCGCTGACGCCATCGCGTCCACCCTGCCGGGTCTGATTGCGGCAGGCGAAAGCGTGCCGCCCATGATGCTGTTGTCACTGAGTGGCGATGAAATGCTGCAGCTTGAGGCCGCTCGCAATCTGGTGGCGGAACGCTATCCCGATCTGCCGCCCTTATGGAATGGCGAGCGCTGGCGCCATGACCGCATCCGCCTGGCCTACATTTCCTCCGATTTCGGCGAACATCCGGTGGGCGCCCAGATCGCCCAGCTGATCGAATGCCACGACCGCAGTCGGTTCGAGGTGCTCGCCTTCTCCACCGGTCCGGATGACGCAAGCGCCTTGCGCCAGCGGCTCAGGTGCGGGTTCGAGCAGTTCCATGATCTGTGGGGACAATCGGCCCAGCAGATTGCGGCGTTCATCCGTGCGCGGGAGGTGGATGTGCTGGTGGAGCTGAACGGCCACACCCAGCGCGGCAGCCTGGACATCCTGCGCCGCAGGCCTGCCCCGGTGCAGGCGAGCTGGCTGGGTTATGCCGGCACCAGCGGCGCGCAATTTATTGACACTGTGATCGCCGATCGCATCGTGGCGCCCAACCCGCAGGCCTTCAGCGAGACGCTGGAATATCTGCCGAACAGCTTCTTTGTCACCGACACAACGCGCATGATCGGCGCATGCCCCAGCCGCGCCGAAGCCGGCGTGCCTGAAAGCGGCTTTGTCTTTTGCGGCTTCAATCATGTGATGAAGCTGGGCTCGGAAAGTTTTGGCCGCTGGATGCGCATTCTGGCCCGGGTACCCGACAGCGTGCTGTGGTTGCGCGAGCCCGATGAAACCGCAAAAGCCAATCTGCGACACGCGGCAGCACATCGCGGCATCGCGCCGGAGCGGCTGGTCTTTGCCGGCCGTGTGCCGGCCGATGTGCATCTGGCCCGCCATGCCCTGGCCGATCTGTTCCTCGACATCCTGCCCTACAATGCTCATGCCACTGCTGCGGACGCGCTATGGGCGGGGCTCCCGGTATTGACCTGCGCACAAGGATGCTTCGCCGGCAGGGTGGCCGCGAGCCTGCTGCACGCGGTCGGGCTGCCGGAACTGATCGCGCCGACGCCAGAAGCCTATGAAGAAATGGCCGTGGCGCTGGCGCGCGATCCTGAGCGGCTCGCCGTGCTCAAGGCCAAACTTGCCGCCAACCGTGCGAACGCGCCCTTGTTCGACACGCCATGTTTCGCCCGTGATATCGAAGCGGTCTATGAGAAGCTGGCGCGGCGCTAACGAATAAACTGGTCGACGTAATCCACGCCCAGACCCGCTTTCTCATAATGGGCACGGCACAGCGCGATCTTGGTGAAGACATCCTCATAGCCCAGCACGCCGCCGTCGGGATCGACGTAGATCATCACGCCATTCACCTGGAACAGGGTGATCATCTCCTCCACATCCTCGTCCACCACCAGGGTATGGGTCTCGCCCGGCGCCTCATAGACATAGCCGCCTTCCTGCGCCACCCAGTCATGCTCCAGATAGCGCCAGCGGCCCTTGATCACATAGCCATGCACCGGCTGAGGATGGCGGTGGCGCGACAGCACGCCGGACTTGCGCACGCGCAACAGGTTCATCCAGTAGCCGCGCGAGGCGCAAAGGCAGAGCGGCCGAAACCAGACATTCTCGCCTTGTGGCACCCACACCCGCTCGTCATCGGGAATGACAGAGGGGATCACCAGTTCGGGCGGCGCCTCCTTGGGCTGGGGATGGCGATAGGGAATACGGGAATTGTCCTGGGCCATGCTTGTTCCTTTAATTGGCGGTTCCGCCGCCGGGGCCTACTTCACGGAATAACCGCCATCCACCGGCAGCACCGTTCCGGTGATGAAGCCGGCATTTTCCGAACAAAGGAACACCACCGCCCCGCCAATGTCATCGGGTTTGCCCCAACGGGCGAAGGGGGTGCGCGCCACAATGGCGTCGGAGCGCGCCGGATCTTCTTGCGCCGGCTTGGTGAGGTCGGTCTCGATCCAGCCTGGCGCGATGGCGTTGACGCGGATGTTGGGCGCCCAGGCCACGGCCAGCGCCTTGGTCAGTTGCGCTACCCCGCCCTTGGACGCCGTATAGGCCGGCACCAGCCCGCCGCCGAAGAAGGACCAGACCGAAGCGGTGTTGACGATCGCCCCACCCTGCTTCTCCAAAAGCGGTCTGGCAACCATGCACATGCGCATGGTGCCGGTCAGATTGACGTCCAGCACCTGCTGGAAGCCTTCGATGGTGAATTCCTTGCCGTCACGCAGGATGATGCCGGCGCAATTGACCAGCGCATCCAGCCGATCCAATGCGCCAACACAGGCGCTCACGTCCGCGTCCTTCGTGACATCCAGCCGCACGGCCTTCAAATGTTCGCGCCCCGGGACTGCGGCCACTTCGTCCGCCGACAGCCCAGTGACAGTGACGGCATAACCGGCTGCCAGCATCGCCTCGGCAATGCCAAAGCCGATGCCCCGCGCCCCACCGGTGATCAGTGCCTGTTTCATGGCCGCATCTAGTGTCGTGGTTTCGAAGTTCGCCACACTATCCATATCAGCCGCAAAGCGAACTTCGAAATCAAAACGACACTAGAATCAATAAATTGCTAGTGTCCTTCGATTCCGAAATTCGCTCAGAGCTCTATATGGAGATGATGCGAATTTCGGAATCGAGACACTAGCGCGCGGGCAAGGCGAAGGCGACATAGGCCGCGCCCTGCGGCGATTTCCGGTCGCGGGCATTGTCGGCCTGGATCAGCACATATTGCCGCCCCCCAGCCATATAGGTGATCGGCGTGGCGTTGCCGACATAGGGCAAGGTCGCTTCCCATAACAGCTTGCCGCTGCTGGAATCGAAAGCGCGGATCTTCTTGTCATAGAGCGTGGCGGCGATGAACAGCACGCCGCCCGCAGTCAGGATCGGGCCGCCGTAATTTTCCGATCCCGTGCTCTTGTCGGGCAGGGACGGATATTCGCCTAGCGGAATGCGCCACAGATAGGTGCCAGAGTTCAGGTCGATGGCGCTCAACGTGCCCCAGGGCGGCGCCACGGCGGGATAGCCGTCGGGATCCAGGAACTTGCGATAGCCGGTGAAGCGGTAGGGCGGGCGTGTGGCGTCGCTGACCGGCGCGGCGGAAGCCATCTCCTTGTCCTGGCCGCTGCGGACATAGCCCAGTAACGCCGTCATCGCGTCGTCGGCCAGATTGAAGGCGGGCATGCGGCCACGCCCGGTCCGGATGGTCGCCGCCATCTGTCCGTCCGTCAGGGCGCTGTCGACCAGCGACGGAAAAGCCGGTAGCGCACCCTTGCGATCCGGCCCATGACAGGAAGAGCAGTTGTCCTGATAGAGCCGCGCGCCAAAGCTGCTCATCGCCGTGCCACTGGCCAGACTTCCGGTCCAGGCCACGTCATTGGCATTGAGATAAAGAATGCCATGTCTGGCGTCGGCCGCCTGGCCGCCCCATTCCGCGCCACCGTCGAAACCTGGAAACACCACCGTCTGTTGGCCCACCTTGAGCGGTGTGAACGGCCCGCCATGGTGGAAGCTGCGGAATTGGTCGAGCGCCCATTGATGCGCCGCGGGCGTGCGGTTGGTGAGCAGGCCTTCGCTCAGCCGCTGGCGGGCGTATGGCGCAGGCAGCGCGGGCACCGGCTGGGTGGCGGACGTCTTTTCGCCCGGCACATCGCTTTGCGGCACAGGTTCTTCCGTCACCGGAAACAGCGGCTTGCCGGTCAGCCGGTCGAGCAGGAACAGATAGCCCTGCTTGGTCGCCTGGGCCACGGCCTCGACGTTTTTGCCGCCGTGCTTCACGGTCAACAAAACCGGGGGCGAGGGAAAGTCGCGGTCCAGCACATCATGATGCATGCCCTGGAAATGCCATTTCAGCTTTCCGGTATTGGCGTCCAGCGCCAGCAGCGTATTGGCGTAAAGATCGTCGCCGATGCGGTCATAGCCATAGAAGTCGCTGACCGCCGAGCCGGTGGGCGCGAAGATCAGCGCATGCTTCTCGTCCAGCACCATGCCGGGCCAGTTGTTGGCGGCCCCGCCGGTCTTCCAATAGTCGGTCGGCCAGGTCCCGTAGCCGGGCTGGTCCGGATGCGGGATGGTATGAAAGACCCAGCGCAGCTTGCCGGTATGCACGTCAAAGGCGCGGATATCGCCGGGCGCGGCCGGCGCGCTTTCCGCCGTGCGGAATCCCATCACAATCATGTCGCGCCAGATCAGGCCGGGCCCGGTCAAGGCCACGCTGATCTTGCCGGGATCGCGGTCCAGCCCTTCGCGCAGATCGATGCGGCCGCCATCGCCGAAATCCGTCAGCGGTTTTCCGGTCGCGGGGTCGAGCGCATAGAGGTAACTGCCGGCGTTGGCGAAAAGCCGCCGCTCGCGGCCCTTGCGCCACATGGCGAGCCCACGCTGTGGCCCGCCCGCCTTCACCCCGGAATGGAAGCGCCAGAGGAGCCTTCCGGTCGCGCCATCCAGCGCGATGGTGTCGAGGGTGGGCGTGTAGGCATAAACCACCCCGCCGATCGCCAGCGGATGAGTCTGGGGATCGCCCGCTTCGGCCATGTCGAAGCGCCAGGCCTCGGCCAGCTTGGCCACGTTGGCGCGGGTGATCTGGGAGAGGCCGGAAAAGCGCCGCCCGCCTTCGCCGCCATAAAGCGCCCAATCGGCCTTTTGCGCGGCGGCCGGCGCCGTCATCGCCAGCAAGGCGAGGACGGTCCAGAATTTCCTGTTATTTTTCAGGAAGTTAATGGTGGGTGATGTAGGGATCGAACCTACGACCCGCTGATTAAGAGTCAGCTGCTCTACCAACTGAGCTAATCACCCGTACCATCCCGAGGGTCTGGTTTGCCCTCGCGGACGCGCCTCATAACAGAGGCATCCCCCCCTGTCTACAAAGCTCAGTGAAAGGTAGTGGCCCAGTTTAAAATATCCACACACAGGTAGGGCTTCACGGCATCCGAGGAACAATTTCGGAGCGAAGCAAGCCGACCCGGCTGCTTAGGAGGTCGGCGTTTTCCGAGGTCTTTGGAGCAGCAACTGGGAAAACTTCTGAGAAATCTCCGGAGTTACGGACCGCTTCGACCCAGCCATCCATCAGCTCACAATATTGCTCAAGCGCCATTCGCGGAGTGTCAGCCGTCCCGACGACTAGATAGGCGCTAGGGAGATCACCCTCTACGACCCAAAGACGATTCTCGGTTCTCGCGATCTTATGAGCAAACTCGACCAGAAATATTGCCACGACGCCCCCAATGCCGAAACCCAAATACATGCTGTTGATTGGAGGGCACCACGAAAAAGAGGTTATGTAGTCTCTTGCGTCGTCCGCCATTTTTCTCAGAAGAATCGTATCTTCTGAATCATCGCCAACGATATTTTCAATGGGCTGCAATTAGGCCGCCCTTTTCTCATAGGGCCTGGTGTCCTGGAGCTCGAGCGCCGCACATCGCGGCGCGACCTTCAGCATCCGACAGCTCTCTTCCCCCTCGCGGCGAAGCCGCTGGAGGGGGAAGGTGTCACAGCGAAGTGTCGGCGGAGCCGACCTGAGCTGTGACGGATGGGGGTAGTCATATTATCCCACCCGAATGCCGGGGAATTTCGACTTGGCGGTGAATGTGAACGCTCATCAACAGGCCGAAGCCGAACATCACCGTCAGCATGGCCGAGCCGCCATAGGACAGCAGCGGCATGGGAATACCCACCACCGGGATCAGGCCCATCACCATCAGCCCGTTGACCATGATGTAGAAGAAGAAATTCAGGATCACGCCCATCGCGAGCAGCCGCCCGAACTGACTGCGGGCGCTCATCGCCGTCTGGATGCCATAGAAGATCACCACCGCGAACAGCACCAAGAGCGCCAGCGCGCCCACAAAGCCGAATTCCTCGCAGAAGCTGGTCCAGATGAAGTCGGTCTGGCTTTCGGGCAGGAAGTTGAGACGGCTCTGGGTCCCCTGCAAAAAGCCCTTGCCCGCCACCCCGCCCGAGCCGATGGCGATCTTGGCCTGGGTGATGTTCCAGCCTTTGCCTAGCGCGTCGGATTCAGGATCAAGGAAAGTTTCGACCCGGGCCTTCTGGTAATCATGCAACACAAAGCGCCAGGCCAGCGGCACCGCCGCTGCCACGGCGCCGAGTGTCGGCCCGATCCACCACCAGGACAGGCCGGCCAGGAATAGGAGAGAACAGCCGTCCATCACAATGATCAGGGTGGTGCCCAGATTGGGCTGCAGCACCACGAACACCGCTGGAATCGCAATCATCGCAAGCCCGATCGCCAACGGCACCGGCTTGGAGACTTCCTCGATGCTCTTGCCATGCAGGAAACGCGACAGCGCCAGCACCAGCGAGACCTTCATCAGCTCGGAGGGCTGAAGCTCCAGCGGCCCCAGCATGATCCAGCGCTGGGCGCCAAGGCCGACATGACCGGCCACATCCACCGCCACCAGCAAGAGCAGCGCCAGGCCATAGGCCGGATAGGCCAGCGACATCCACACCCTGACATCGATCATGGCCGCGGCCAGCAGCACCAGCAGCCCCAGGGTGAAATGGCCCACCTGTTTCAGCGCCCAGGGATGGAACTGCCCGCCGGCCACCGAATAGAGCATGGCAATACCGGCCGAGCCGATCAGCACGATCAGCAGCATCAGCCCCCAGTTCACTTCCAGCAGCTTGTCAGCCAGAGACAGGGTGCGCTTTGCGGCGGCATAGGCTCTCAGCGCCATCAGTCACCTGCCTTCGCCAATTTTTGGGCGACCTGCGGAACGACACCAGGGCTCGCATCAGCCTGCTGCTTCAGGGGCGCCACTTCGGCGGATCTGACTGGCGGATAGGCGGTAGGCCTGCCCAGCGTGTCGCGCGTCTGGGCGAAGGTCAGGATGTCGCGCGCGAACTTCACCTGTGGCTCGGTGTGCGCGTTGCCGCCATGCTCGAGGACGATCGAGATGGCGTAGCGCGGATTGTCGACCGGCGCGAAGCCAACGAACAAGGCATGCTCGCGCTGCGCCCAGGGCAGCTGGCTCTGCGGCTTAAGACCACTTTGCCGTTCTTCCTTGGTGATACGACGCACCTGCGCCGTGCCGGTCTTGCCGGCCATTTCGAAGCCCGGCTGCAGGATGCGCGAGCCATAGGCCGTGCCGCCCGGCGCGTTGACGGCCATGCCCATGCCTTGGCGAACCATGGCGAATGCCTTGTCTGAGAAGGGCAGCGATGCGGGGAGCGGATGGGGCTGAAG
Organism: Rhizomicrobium sp.; assembly: GCA_036488555.1. Taxonomy (GTDB): domain Bacteria; phylum Pseudomonadota; class Alphaproteobacteria; order Micropepsales; family Micropepsaceae; genus Rhizomicrobium. Next base: position 38,746 of record DASXHL010000050.1, on the reverse strand, counting down.
CGTGGCACCGACCTGATGGGTCAGCCGTGGCGAAACCGTCTTGCCGGTCGCGATCCGCGCGGCCTGCTGGCAGAGCTGTAGCGGCGTCGCCGTGACATAGCCCTGGCCGATGCCGGCGCTGAGCGTATCGCCCTGCTGCCACGAAACGCCGAACCGCTTCATCTTCCAGGCACGGGTTGGGATGAGGCCGCCGGTTTCGCCGGGCAACTCGATGCCGGTTGGCGAACCCAATCCCAAGGCATGGGCGGCATCGGCCATCTTGTCGATGCCCAGCCGCCGCGCCACTTCGTAGAAGAAGATGTCGCAGGAAACCTGGATGCCGCGTGTGAGGTTGACATGGCCATGGCCGCCGATCCTCCACGCATCGCAGTAGAAAGTGTGATCGCCAAGCCGCATCGAACCGGTGCAATCGACGGCGAAATCGTCCATCCCATTATCCACCGCCGCCAGCGCCATGGCAGTCTTGAAGGTAGAGCCAGGCGGATAGGTGCCGGCGACGGCCTTGTTGAGCAGCGGCTTGTGATCGTCGGTGGTCAGATCATGCCATTCCGTGCCGGTCAGCCCGACATTGAACCAGTTGGGATCGAAACCAGGCGTGGAGGAAAGCGCCAGAACATCACCGTTGGCCGCATCCATCACCACGCAGGCAGCGCTTTCCCCGCTCAGGCACTGGTCAGCGAAACCCTGCACCTCGCGGTCGATGGTGAGATAGACATCCGCGCCCACTTCGCCAGGGTCCTTTCCCAACTCGCGGATGATGCGGCCATAAGCGTTGACCTCGACGCGGCTGGCGCCGGCGCGGCCGCGGATTTCCCTGTCATACGCCTTCTCGATGCCGCGCTTGCCGATGCGCATGCCCGGCAGGCTCATCAGCGGATCGTCGTCATGCTCGGCTTCCTGCGGCGAGACCGAGGCGACATAGCCCAGTATGTGCACAAGTTCGGCCCCGTAAGGATAATCGCGGGTCTCGCCCACATCGCACTGGATGCCCGGCAGATAGGGCAGATGCAGGTTGACGCGGGAGAATTCCTCCCAGGTCAGGTTCTCGGCCACTGGCACCGGCACGAACTTCTTGTTCATGGCGATATCGTGCAGGATCTTCTTTTTCTGCTGGTCGCTGAGCAGGATCACCTTGCTGATCGTGTCCAGCGCCTCGGACACGCCTTCGCTCGCCTGCTCGCTGACCAGGAGCACGCGATAGTTGCGCCGGCTGTTGGCCAGTTCCACGCCGAAACGATCCATGATGCGGCCGCGCGGCGGCGCGATCAGCCTTTGGGAAACACGGTTATCTTCGGCTTCCATCCTGTACTGGTCGCCGTCACGGATCTGGAGCTGATAAAGGCGCCCGCCCAGCACTGCGAAGACAGCCGCCATCCCGCCGCCAAGCCCCAGCGAGCGCCGGGTGAAGGTTGCGTATCGGCTTTTGTCCTTCTTGTCGAACAGCGGCATCAGACATCGCCTCGCGATGCGCCGACCAGTTTATGATGCAGCCAGCTCACCACCAAGACAGTTGGGGCATAGAAAATCACCGTCATGGCCAACTCGCTGACGCTGGGGCCGATGGGCGGGGAATGCGCGCCCGGCGTCAGGAAGGCCAGCGTGGCGACGATGAACCAGGCCGTGACACAGGCAAAGGTTGCGGCCGCGGAGAAACCCACGACGGCCGCCAACCCCGAAAGCCCGGCAAAGCTGTCGCGATACCGTGCGACCAGGGCATAGGTGAGGACAAAAGACAGTGTCCACACACCAGGCGGGCCACCCGACAGCACGTCCTCGGCGAAGCCGATGGCGAGCGCCACAGCCGGACTCATCAGGTCAGGCCGCACCAGGCACCAGAAATAGACCGGCACCAGCGCCAGAAGCGGCGGCGGCACCAGCCCCCCCAATACCGACACGGGAATACTGGTCAGGAAGGCGCAGAACAGGCCGCACAGAAGCGGCGTCAACACGATCAGGAAGCGGAGACGGGTGGGCGTGCCGGCGCGCTCCAGGCTGACCATGGCTAGCGGTCCACATCTTCGCTCGCGTCCGGAGCCGTTGCGTTGGCCGGATCGGGCGTGGGCTGAGTCTGGGCCGGCTTGGGCGGGGCCGGCGGGGGCTTGGGCGCCGTGACGGCCTGCGCCGGCGGTGGCGCTTCAGGCTTGAGGCCCGCGGCTTCGGCCGGTAACTGGGCATTGGCCGGTGGGGTTTCCGGCGGCTTGGAGAAATTCAGGATCTCGACGTCCTGGCTGGCGCCGGCATCGGACAGAAGCGCCACGCGGAAGCCGCCCCGGCCGTCGCTCACCACGGTGCCGACGGGAAGGCCCGCCGGCAGAAGCCCCCCGTCACCGGAACTGGTGACCTGGTCGCCCGCATGCAGGGTGACGGTGCGCGATACCATGTCCAAGGTGGGCATGGGACTGTTGTCGCCGGCCATGATCGCCTGGATGTTGCCCGGCGCGATGGTGACGGGAATGCGGCTGTTCAGGTCGGTAAGCAGGATCACCCAGCTGGTGCGGCTGCCGGTCAGGTAGATGCGCCCGATCATGCCGCGCGGATCCATCACCGCCTGGCCCGGAAGCGCATGTTCCTCGCGCCCCGCATCCAGGATCATGGTCTGCAGGAAAGGCCGGTTGGCGCGACCGATTACCTTGGCCAGAACCGCGTTCATCTTGGGGTCGGGCACGGCATGGAGCAGCTGCTGATAGCGTCCCACCCGCCCCTGCAGCACCACGGCCACGTTGCGCCACTGGCGCAGACGGGCGTTTTCCTCCTTGAGCTTCAGATTCTCGTCATAGACCGAGAAGATTTCGGTGATGGACCCCATCCAGCGGTCGAAACCGGCGACCGGCGCGCGCAGCTTTTCCAGGGCCGGGGCCATCATGTCGGTGACATGGGCGCGGGCCTTGTCGAACAGGCCCGACTGCGCCTTGCCCAGGAGCACCAGGACGACCGCGAGCGCTATGACGATGACCAGCGGGAGCTGAGCATTGCTTTTGCGGGCGATCTTCCAGGCGTTTGCCATCTTCGGTACGCGGCTCCCAGACCGCGCGGGTTAAAAGGCCGTGGACAGGACGTGCCGCATGCCTTTGGTGTTTTCCAGAACCCGGCCGGTGCCGAGCGCCACGCAGGAAAGCGGATCATCGGCGATGGAGACGGGCAGCCCGGTCTCATCGCGCAGAACCTGGTCCAGATTGGCGAGCAGCGAACCGCCGCCGGTCAGAACGATGCCCTTGTCGACAATGTCGGCGGCAAGTTCCGGCGGGGTTGCTTCCAACGCCACCTTCACCGCCTCGACGATGGCGCCCACCGGCTCGGCCAGGGCCTCGGCGATATGGCGCTGGGTGATGGTGATTTCCTTCGGCACGCCATTGAGCAGGTCGCGGCCCTTGATCTCCATGGTCACGCCATTGCCGTCCATCGGCAGCGCCGCGGAGCCGATTTCCTTCTTGATGCGCTCGCTGGAGGCCTCACCGATCAAGAGATTCTGATGGCGGCGGATATAGGCGATGATCGCTTCATCCATCTTGTCGCCGCCCACGCGCACGCTGCGGGAATAGACGATACCGCCCAGGGACAGCACCGCCACCTCGGTGGTGCCTCCGCCGATGTCCACCACCATGGAGCCAGTGGGCTCGGAGACCGGAAGGCCGGCGCCGATGGCGGCTGCCATTGGTTCCTCGATCAGAAAGACGCGCCGGGCGCCGGCGGAGAGCGCCGATTCCTGAATGGCGCGGCGCTCGACGGCCGTGGAACCGGACGGCACGCAGACGATGATCATCGGATTGGCGAAGGAGCGGCGGTTATGCACCTTGCGGATGAAGTGCTTGATCATCTCTTCCGCCACCTCGAAGTCGGCGATCACGCCGTCGCGCATCGGGCGGATGGCTTCGATGTTGCCGGGCGTGCGCCCGAGCATCATCTTGGCGTCATTGCCGACGGCGCGGACGGACTTCTTGCCGCCGCGCGTGGTGATGGTGGCGACCACGCTGGGCTCGTTGAGCACGATGCCGCGCCCTTTGACATAGACCAGCGTATTCGCCGTTCCGAGATCGATGGCCATGTCGCTGGAAAGCGCGCCAAGAAGACTGCCGAACATACTTTACTTGTATCCCTAACCTGGAAAGCCAAACCAAAAATCTGCAAGCGCCCTGCTTTTTAAGGACCGGCCCCGGGGCGCCTTTCCCGGGGCCGTCCGTTTCACTTCGCGACGGAGAGCGGCTCCGGCACATGCTTCTGGCGTTTGACCAGCAATTTGTTGAGCGCATTCACATAGGCATAGGCCGCCGCCACCATGGTGTCGGTATCCGACGCCTTGCCGGTGACGGTGCGCCCCTCTTCCTCCAGCCGCACACTGACCTGGGCCTGGGCGTCAGTGCCCTCGGTCACGGCATTGATCTGGAACAGTTGCAAGGTCGCGGTGTGAGGATAGGCCTCGCGGATCGCCATGAAGATGGCGTCCACCGGGCCGTCGCCGGAAGTCGTCACGCTTTTCACGGTGCCTTGGGCATCCATGGTCAGCGACGCCACCGGAATGATGCCGGTGCCCGATTCCACGCGCAGCGCCTTGATCGAGAGGACGTCATGGCCGCGTATGACCTCATCATCGACCAGTGCCGCGATGTCCTCGTCGAAGACATGCTTCTTCTTGTCGGCCAGGTCCTTGAAGCGGCGGAAGGCGTCTTCAAAGGCCTCGGTCTCCAGCACATAGCCCATGCTTTCCAGCTTGTCGCGGAAGGCATGGCGGCCGCTGAGCTTGCCCAGCATCAGGGAGGTCGAACTCACCCCCACATCCTCGGGCCGCATGATCTCATAGGTCTCGACATTCTTGAGCATGCCGTCCTGGTGGATGCCGCTCTCGTGGCTGAAGGCGTTCTTGCCGACGATCGCCTTGTTGTACTGGACCGGAAAGCCGGTGACGTTCGACACCAGCTTGGAGGCGCGGTTGAGCATGGTGGTGTTGATGTTGGTGGTGAAGGGCATAATGTCCCTCCTCACTTTCAACGCCATCACGATCTCTTCCAGCGCCGCGTTGCCGGCGCGCTCGCCGATGCCATTGATGGTGCATTCGACCTGACGCGCGCCCGCGAGCACGCCCGCCAATGAATTGGCCACCGCCAGTCCCAGGTCGTTGTGGCAATGGGTGGAGAAGATCACCTTGTCGGCATTGGGCACGCGATTGCGCAGCATGGTGATGATGTCGAAGAATTCCTGGGGCGTGGAATAGCCCACCGTATCGGGCACATTGATCACGGTGGCGCCGGAATGAATGGCGACTTCCACGCACCTGCACAGGAAGTCGGGCACCGTGCGAGTGGCGTCTTCCGCCGACCATTCCACTTCGGAGGTGAAGTTGCGCGCCCGCGTCACCGAAGCGCCGACCGCCTCCAGCACCGCATTTTCACCCATGTTCAGCTTGTGCTTCATGTGCACGGGGCTGGTGGAAATGAAGGTGTGGATGCGCGGGCGATGAGCGCCCTTCAGCGCCTCGCCGGCCCGATCGATATCCTTGAAGCCGGCGCGGGAGAGGCCGCAAACGCTGGCGCGCTTGACGATCTTGCTGATCTCCTGCACCGCGCGGAAATCGCCCTGCGATGAAATCGGGAACCCGGCCTCGATGACATCGACGCCCATCTCGTCCAGCAATTCCGCAATCTGGAGCTTTTCTTCATGCGTCATTGCGGCGCCTGGCGACTGTTCGCCATCGCGCAAAGTTGTGTCGAAGATCTGAATCGGCATGGTGTCGGCAATCTTGTCGGTCATGACCTAAGTCCTTCTGTTCGCCGCAACATGCGGCTTCGATTCTCCTTTTGCGTTGATCCCCTAAACACCGGACGCACGAACCACTCGCGCATCTGAAACGATGCCTAGGGGCAGCTAAGAAGAAGAAGCGCGTGCGAAGAACCGAGGGAAGGACGGGGCTGATTGTGGGCGCACGCAAAAGCGGGAGCGGATATGCCACCCTTCGCCTTCTCGCTTGTCACGCCTTGCGTCATTGACCTGTCGCCGTTCCGCCCGTGAAAAATACGATGCGTCGCGGCGGCTAACCAGCGGATAATCCACCGTTTTTCCCCGCGATTGCGCGGTTTTACGCTGATTTTGTGCGGTGGCGCAATAGCAACAGCAGGGTGCTGACAGAAAACTTGCCCCCGCCGGAGGGTGAGTATTGACACCGTAAACAATAGCTTAAACCTTGACGGACCGTCACGGAACCGCAGTCAAACCCCGCTCAATTGGCGCGATGACCAGTCCCCTTACTTCCCCTCCCCCTCGCCGCCTCAAAATGGTTGCCAGTTTGCGCGAACCCGCCTATCCGGGCGGACAGACAGCCATCTTTTCCAGACCCGCCCTCGAGGCAAACCGGCCATGAAAATCCTGCCGCCCGTCTCGATCGAAGCTCGACGCCTGCTCCCCAGCCGTTGGGACGTCCTGGCCGCCATTCTGGTGATGGGCTTTTTGGTGGCCTTCGCCGACGTCAGCCGGTTCCTGGTGCACCCGCTCAGCTCCATTTCCGGCAACTACATGAAACTGGCTCCATCCGATCTGCCCGGCTATGCGCTGCGTACCGGACTTCGCATGCTGATCGCCATGGGGGTGTCACTGGTCTTCACCTTCACCTACGCCACCTGGGCCGCAAAGAACGCCCGGGCGGGAACCTTGCTGGTGCCCCTGTTGGACATTCTTCAGTCGGTCCCGATCCTCTCCTTTCTCTCGATAACCATTGTCTGGTTCCTGTCCCTGTCGCCCGGCCGCGTCCTGGGCGCGGAATTGGCCTGCGTTTTCACCATCTTCACCGGCCAGGCCTGGAACATGGCCTTCAGCTTTTACCAGTCCTTGCGCACCGTGCCGCCGGAACTGGAGGAGGCCGGCCGCATGTTCGGCCTCAATGGCTGGGCGCGCTTCTGGCGGATCGAGGCCCCCTTCGCCACCCCGTCCCTGATCTGGAACATGATGATGAGCATGTCAGGCGGCTGGTTCTTCGTGACCATTTCGGAAGCCATCAGCGTGGGCAAGACCAATATCGCCTTGCCGGGCATCGGTTCCTGGATCGCGGTCGCCATCGCGCAAAAGAACTTGCCTGCCATTTTCGAAGCAATCCTGGCGATGCTTGTGGTGATCCTGATCTATGACCAGCTCCTGTTCCGTCCCCTGGTGGCCTGGGCCGACCGCTTCCGCGTCTCCAGTGAACCGTCGGAGGAAACACCCCAGTCCTGGGCGCTAGGCGTCTATCGCCGTTCCCGCCTGCTCGACCTGATGACGACGCCCTTCGAGCAGATGATGCGCTGGTCCTACTACTGGCATCCGCCAAGCTTCGGCCTGAAGGCGGCGGTGCGCGACGTGGACAGCCGGGTTGGTGACATCCTCTGGTACGCGATTTTGACCATCCTGGGCGCCTTCGCCGCATGGCGCATCACGGTATTTTTCAGCGACGCCCATTTCAGCTGGAACGATGTGGCGACCGCCTTTGGCCTCGGCTTCATCACTTTGGTGCGGGTGATCGTGCTGATCGCCTTGGCCAGCCTGATCTGGACGCCGATTGGCGTCTATGTGGGCCTCAGGCCCAAGCTCACCGCCATCGTGCAGCCCGTGGCCCAGTTCCTGGCCGCCTTCCCCAACAACCTGCTGTTTCCGTTGGTGGTGTCGTTGATCGTGTTCTGGAACGCCAGTCCCGACATCTGGCTGTCGCCGCTGATTGTCCTGGGCACGCAGTGGTACATCCTGTTCAACGTCATCGCCGGCGCGACCACCATGCCGCAGGAACTGCGCGACGCCGCCGAAAACTTCGGCGTCCGCGGTTTATTGTGGTGGCGCAAGGTCGCGCTTCCCGCGGTATTCCCCTTCTATGTCACGGGCGCCATTACCGCATCGGGCGGCGCCTGGAACGCGTCCATTGCCGCGGAAGTCGCCAGCTGGGGCGATCATACATTGCGCGCCCACGGGCTGGGCGCCTACATATCGGACGCGGTCAATGCCGGTGATTTCCGCCATGTCCTGTTGGGCACCATCACCATGAGCTTCTTTGTCGTGGTGGTGAACCGGCTGCTTTGGCGCCCCCTCTATTGGTACGCCGAAAGAAAGTTCCGTCTAACATGAGGGTGACATGGCTGAGCTCCTGAATGTCGAACATGTGCGCCGCACCTTCCCGCGTGGCGGCGGCGAGGAGTTGCTGGTCCTGGAGGATGTCAACCTCACCCTGAAGGAGGGTGAGATTGTCGGCCTGCTGGGCCGCTCCGGGTCCGGCAAATCGACCCTTTTGCGCCTGATCGCCGGCCTGTCGCAGCCGCAGGGTGGCCGCCTGTCCTGCATGGGTACCCCCATCCAGGGCCCGGTGCAGGGCGTGGCCATGGTGTTCCAGAACTTCGCGCTGTTTCCATGGTTGACCGTGCTGGAGAATGTGCAGCTGGGACTGGAGGCACTCAATCTCCCCCCGCGGGAAATGCGCGAGCGGGCCTTGGCCGCAATCGACCTGATCGGGCTCGACGGCTACGAAAGCGCCTATCCGCGCGAGCTGTCGGGGGGCATGCGCCAGCGCGTAGGCTTTGCCCGCGCGGTGGTGGTGCATCCCAGCATCCTTCTGATGGACGAGCCGTTCAGCGCGCTGGACGTGCTGACGGCGGAGAACCTGCGCACCGACCTTGTGGAGCTGTGGAGCAACGGCAAGCTGCCGATCAAGGGCATCATCCTGGTGACCCACAATATCGAGGAAGCGGTCCTGATGTGCGACCGCGTGCTTCTGTTCTCCTCGAATCCCGGCCGGGTGGCCTCAGAAATCAAGATCGACCTGCCCCAGCCGCGCGAGCGCACCTCGACCCAGTTCGAGGATTATGTCGACCGCATCTATGTCGAAATGACGGCGCGGCGGGTCGAGCGCATGCGCCAACAGCAGGCCCAGGCCGCCTCGATTGAAATGGCGCTGCACCATGTGTCGCCCAACCAGATTTCGGGCCTGATCGAGGCGCTTGCCGCGCCACCCTATGAAGGCAAGGCCGACCTGCCCGACATCGCCTATGAGCAGGAGCTGGAGGTGGACGAACTGTTCCCCGTGGCCGAAGCCATGCAGCTTCTCAGGCTGGCCGATGTGGAAGGCGGCGACATCAAGCTCACCCATATGGGCAAGCGCTTCGCCGATGCCGAGCTGAACGAGCGCAAGGAGATCTTCTCCCGCGCCCTGATGAACAATGTGCCGCTGGCCTGCCATATCCGTAAAATTCTGGACGAACGCGCCAGCCACTCCGCGCCCAAGACCCGCTTCCTGGACGAGCTGGAAGACCATATGGCGGAAGACGCGGCGGAAGAAACGCTGAAGACGGTGGTGAGTTGGGCGCGCTTCGGGGAGTTGTTCTCTTACGATGATGACGCGGCGCTGTTCAGCTTGGAGAACCCGACCTGACCCCGAACGAATGGCGCGCAGCATTTTTGGCTGCTGGCTAGGAGCGCCGAGCGATGTGCACCAAAGCGTGCATGAGCGATGGCGCGACGACGCCAGCGGGCAAAAGGCAAGCGCCTAAGCACTGAGCGCCGTACGCCGGTGCACGACACGCGCCGCAGGCAGGACCAGCCGCACGGTGGTGCCCTTCTTCAGGGCGCTTTCAATTTCCAGCCGTCCGTCGTGGCATTCGATCAGCGACTTGACCAGGGCAAGGCCCAGCCCCGTGCCCTCTGCGTTACGGGCGAAGGGCGAGGCCACCTGGCGGAACGGCTCCAGCGCCACCGGAATCTGTTCCGGCGACATGCCGATGCCGGTATCGCGCACCGTCAGCACGAAGCTGTCGTCGCCGGCCTGATGGGCGCAGACATGCACGCTGCCGCCGGGCGGGGTGAATTTGATGGCATTGGAACAGAGATTAAGCAGCGACTGCTTGAAGCGCAGCCGGTCCACGAAAATGTTCGGCAGCCCCGGCGCCATGTCCGAGGTCAGCCGCAGGCCCCCTTCATGCGCCTTGCCGCGCGTGAGCCTGAGGCACTCGGTGACAATGTCCGCCGGCGCGATTTCCTCGCAGGCCAGGTCGAACTTGCCGGCCGCGGCCTTGGACAGGTCCAGAATGTCGTTGATCAGAGCCAGCAGATGCTTGCCCGCGCCATGCACGTCATTGGCATATTCGCGGTAGCGGGGATGGCCCAGAGGGCCCATCATCTCGCTGCCCAGTACCTCGGAAAAGCCGATGATGGCGTTGAGCGGGGTGCGCAACTCATGGCTCATCAGCGCCAGGAAGTCGCTTTTGGCGGCGTTGGCGCGGGTCTCCGCCTTCAGCGCGCGCGACAACTCCTCCTCGCGGGCCTGCAGCAGCTTGACCTTGCCGGTCAGAAGCGCCTCGCCGGTACCCACTCCCAGATAGCGGCCACGGCGGGTCACCACAAAGCATTCGATCAGGGCGTCGGGATTTTCCACCAGAAGCGTTGCCCCCAGATCGGCCAGCCGCACCTCGGCATCGACTATCAGAGGCGCCTGGTTGGCCAGCTTGAGGATGGATTTGCGGCTGAACAGTTCGGGGACGTATTGCCGGGCGTATTTGGCGAAAAAGATGAAGCGATTGATGAGGCCGAGGACGGCGCCGTTCTGGCTGTCGAGGATGGCCGCCGCTGGCACGGCGGGGTGGGCGACGAACCAGTCGAACACCTCGCCGCAGGTCGTGGTTTCATTCAGTGGCGGCGTGCGGGCGGCCAAGATACCCGCCGTAAGATCCTCACCCTGCCCAGTCATTCTGAATGGCCCTGTACGCTCAGGGATGGAAGCTAGGCGCGGTGCGTATGTGGAAGGTTAATCCGGCCAGTCGCCAATCAGGCAAAAGGCATGAAGTTAATGTGACCGGTAAACAATTGGTTTAACAGCACCCGCTGTGCGTTTGGCGCGAGCGCGCGCCTCATCGGTGGTTGCTGCCCGCACCAGCGCCACACCCATGCGCCGCTTGACGAAGGATTGCGGCTTGCCGAACAGGCGAAGTTCCGAACCTGGAACCGCAAGGGCTTCGTCCACACCTTCGAAGCTGAGCGCATCCGCTTCCACGTCGCCATAGATCACTGCGGAGGCGGCAGGCGATACCATTTCGGTGGATACGGGCAGTCCCAGAATGGCGCGAGCATGAAGGGCGAATTCGGAACTGAATTGCGAAACCAGGGTGACCAGGCCGGTGTCATGCGGCCGGGGCGAGACTTCGGAGAACCAGACGTCATCGCCCTTCACGAACAGTTCGACGCCGAAGATGCCCAATCCGCCCAGCGCGCTGGTGACTTTCGCTGCCAGGTCGCGGGCCTTGGCCTTGGCCGTTTCACGCATCACCTGTGGCTGCCAGCTTTCGACATAGTCGCCGTCCTTCTGGACATGGCCGATGGGCTCGCAGAAATGAGTGCCATCGCTCGCGCGCACCGTGAGTTGGGTGATCTCGAAATCGAAGCTGATCTCGCCTTCCACGATCACGCGGGCCTCGCGCACGCGGCCCGCCGACAGCGCCCTGTCCCAGGCCGCCGCCACATCATCAGCCGATTTCAGCCGCGACTGGCCCTTGCCGGAGGACGACATCACCGGCTTGACGAAACAGGGAAAACCGATGCGCGCGCAAGCCGCCTGCAATTCCTCCAGCGACGAGGCGAAAGCGTAAGGCGAAGTGGGCAGATTGAGTTCTTCCGCCGCAAGTACTCTTATGCGCTCCCGGTTCATGGTAATATGGGCGGCGCGGGCGGTCGGAATGACAGTAGCAAGGCCATCAGCCTCGATCCGGACCAGTTCGTCGGTTGCCAGCGCCTCGATCTCCGGCACGATCAGATGCGGCCGCTCCTGCTCCACAAGCGCGCGCAAGGCCTTGGCATCGGTCATATCGATGACATGGGCGCGATGAGCAACTTGCTGCGCCGGCGCGTCGGCATAGCGATCGACCGCGATGGTCTCCACGCCGAGCCGCTGCAGTTCGATCACCACTTCCTTGCCCAGTTCGCCGGAGCCCAGCAGCATCACCTTGATGGCCGCCGGCGACAGCGGCGTACCCAACTTCACGCGCCGTCTCCGTAGATCGCAGTGAAGGCGTCCATCAGGACCTTGCGATCGGCGGGCTGGCCGACCACCTGGATGGCATCTTCCTGCATGACCACGCCGGGCGAAATTCTCTCGACCCAAATATGGGAGGCAGGCACCACCCAGCCAGGATCATCCAGCGTGCCGGCAGTGATGAACACCAGCGCTTTGGACGCCAGATTGTGATGAAAAAGGCGCGTGCCACAGTGGACGCAGCGATGGATGTCCAGCTCGCGGCCCGAATCGGCGCGCTTGCGATAAGTCTGCGTCTCGCCGGTAAAGGAAAATGCCTCGTTGCGGGCGAGCAGCATCACCACATTGGTGGCGCCGGTGGTCTTCTTGCAGTCCATGCAGTGACAGGCATTGACCGCCAGCGGCCGCTCATCCAGCCGCCAGCGCACCGCGCCGCAGAGACAGCTGCCGGTATAGGGTGGTTTCGGGACCGGCGGACGTGAAGTCATGGGTTTCTCCCCTTTGTTGCGGAGAGCAAATCAGGTCTGAAAAGCAACGGCCAGCCCCGATTTTGTCAGGGCTGGCCAGCATATTCGGATAGACCCGTCAAAAAGGCGCGCAGTATTTTGCGACCTGAGCAGGAGCGTCGAGCGTCGTGTATTGGCAGTACATGAGCGGTTCGTAGCAACAGCGTACGAACGCGACGAACTCAGGACGCAAAAGACAAGCGACTAGTTCTTGGCGGTGTCTACCAACTTATTTTTCGCAATCCAGGGCATCATGGCGCGCAACTTGGCACCGACCTCTTCGATCGGATGGGCGTCGCCGATGGCGCGGGTGGCCTTGAAGCTGGACTGGCCGGCCTTGTTCTCCAGCACCCAGTCGCGGGCGAACTTGCCCTGCTGGATGTCGGCCAGAACGCGCTTCATCTCGGCCTTGGTTTCGGCGGTGATGATGCGCGGGCCGGTGACATACTCGCCATACTCCGCGGTGTTGGAGATGGAGTAGTTCATGTTGGCGATGCCGCCTTCATAGATCAGGTCGACGATCAGCTTCACTTCATGCAGGCATTCGAAATAGGCCATCTCGGGCGCGTATCCCGCCTCGACCAGGGTTTCGAAGCCGCCGCGGATCAGCTCGACCAGGCCGCCGCACAAGACGACCTGCTCGCCGAACAGATCGGTCTCGCACTCTTCCTTGAAGTTGGTCTCGATGATGCCGGCGCGGCCACCGCCGATGGCGGACGCATAGGACAGGCCCAGGTCATGGGCGTTGCCGCTGGCATCCTGATGCACCGCGATCAGGCTGGGCACGCCGCCGCCCTTGAGATATTCGCCACGCACGGTGTGGCCGGGGCCCTTGGGAGCGACCATCAGCACGTCCAGGTCGGGACGCGGCTCGATCAGCTTGAAATGGACATTGAAGCCATGGGCGAACAAAAGCGCCGCGCCCTGCTTCATGTTGTCCTTGAGTTCGTTCTTCCAGATGTCGGCCTGCAGCTCGTCGGGCGTGGCCATCATCATCACATCGGCCCATTTGGCGGCCTCAGTAACGCTCATCACCTTGAAGCCAGCGGCTTCCGCCTTCTTGGCGCTGGCGCCGGGGCGCACCGCAATCACGACGTCCTTGACGCCGGAATCGCGCATGTTCTGGGCATGGGCATGACCCTGGCTGCCGAAACCGATGACGGCGACCTTCTTGTTCTTGATCAGATTGAGATCGGCATCCCGATCGTAATAAACGCGCATAAGTCCACTCCTGGAGGTTTTATCGAAAAGGTTGGTTACATCGCATCTGGGCCGCGGCTGATGGCAGCGACCCCCGTGCGGGAGACTTCGACCAGCCCAAGCGGCCGCATCAGCTCGACAAAGGAGTCGATCTTGGCAGGCGCGCCGGTGATCTCGAACACGAAACTGGCATGGGTGGTATCCACCGGGCGGGCGCGGAAGGCATCGGCCATGCGCAGCGCCTCCACCCGCTTGTCGCCCGTGCCCGCCACCTTGATCAGCGCCATTTCGCGCTCGATGCCGGCCTTCTGACTGGTCCAGTTGGTGACCTTGTGGGTGGGCACCAGGCGGCGCAGCTGGGTCTCGATCTGCTCGATCACCGCCGGCGTGCCGGAAGTAACGATGGTGATGCGGCTGGTGCGCATGGTGGGATCCACCTCGGCCACCGTGAGGCTTTCGATATTGTAGCCGCGGCCGGAGAACAGACCGACCACCCGCGCCAAGACGCCGGCTTCATTATCCACCAGCACGGTGAGGGTATGACGCTCGATCTCGCCGGAGAGCTTGATTTTCGTATCGTGCATGAATGGGTGCCTTACACCAGCATCTTTCCGGCATCGCTGATCTCGCCCCCGTCATCGGGCGACAACAGCATTTCGTTATGCGCGGCACCCGACGGGATCATCGGATAGCAATTCTCCGCCGGATCGACGCGCACGTCGAACAGCACGGGCTTTCTGACCGCCAGCATCTCGCGGATCTTGTCATCCAGCTCTGACGGCTTTTCGGCGCGCAGGCCCACGCAGCCAAAGGCTTCCGCCATCTTGACGAAATCGGGCAGCGCCTCGGAATAGGAATGGGAATAGCGCCCGCCATGCAGGATCTCCTGCCACTGGCGCACCATGCCCATATATTCGTTGTTCAGGATGAAGATCTTGATCGGCAGGTCGTACTGAACCGCCGTGGACATCTCCTGCATGGTCATCTGCACCGACGCTTCGCCGGCGATGTCGATGACCAGCGCGTCGGGATGGGCCATCTGCACGCCCACCGCCGCGGGCAGGCCATAACCCATGGTGCCCAGACCGCCGGAGGTCATCCAGTGGTTGGGTTCTTCGAAGTGGAAGCGCTGCGCCGCCCACATCTGGTGCTGCCCGACCTCGGTGGTGATGAAGACGTCCTTGCGGTCCTTGGTCAGTTCATAGAGCCGGTCGATGGCATATTGCGGCTTGATGATGGTGTCAGAACGCCGGTAGGACAGCGACTTCTTGGCCCGCCAGTGATCGATCTCTTTCCACCAGGACTTCAGTGCCTCAGCCTGGACCTGATACTTGTGCGCCTTCCAGAAACGGATGATCTCGCGCAGCGCCTTGGTGGTGTCGGAGACAATGCCCAGATCGACACGCACGATCTTGTTGATCTGCGAGGCATCGATGTCGATGTGAACTTTCTTCGAGCCCGGGGAAAACGCGCTCACCTTGCCCGTGCAGCGGTCGTCGAAACGCGCGCCGATGTTGAGCATGAAATCACAGTCATGCATGACATGGTTGGCTTCCCAGGTGCCGTGCATGCCCAGCATGCCCAGCCATTCGGGCCGCGACGCCGGGAAGGCGCCCAGGCCCATCAGGGTCGAGGTGATGGGAAAGCCGGTCAGGTCCACCAGCTCGCGCAGCAGCTTTGAGGCTTCCGGCCCGGAATTGACGACGCCGCCACCGGCATAGATCACCGGCTTCTTCGCCTCGGCCATCATCTCCACCACCTTCACGATGGAGGCGGTGTCGGGATCGGTCTTGGGACGATAGGTGCGATGATGGATCGCCTGCGGCCCGTGATAGCCGCCGGTTTGGAACTGGACGTCCTTGGGGATGTCGACCACCACCGGACCGGGCCGGCCGTTCGTCGCGATCTCGAACGCCTCATGCAGCACGCGGGAGAGTTCGTTCACGTCCTTCACCAGCCAGTTGTGCTTGGTGCAGGGCCTTGTGATGCCGACGGTATCGCATTCCTGGAAGGCATCGGTGCCGATCAGATGCGTGGGCACCTGGCCGGTCAAGACAACCAGCGGAATGGAATCCATCAGCGCGTCGGTCAGGCCGGTAACGGCGTTGGTGGCGCCGGGACCGGAGGTGACCAGAACCACGCCGGGCTTGCCGGTGGAACGGGCATAGCCTTCCGCCGCATGGGCCGCGCCCTGCTCATGGCGCACCAGGACATGGGTGATGCCTTCGACCTTGAAGAGAGCGTCATAGATCGGCAGCACCGCGCCACCGGGATAGCCGAAGATATGGGTGACACCCTGGTCCTTGAGAGCGCGGACCACCATCTGTGCGCCGGTCATGGTTTCGGCGGCGGTCTGGGCCGCGTCCCGCGCCCCTCCCAACGTCAGCGTGCTGTCCTTGTCCATCGTCTCGTCCCTTAAATTTTCAATGCTCGCAATCGCACCAAAGATAAAGGGGCGTTTCCGCCCCTTGTCCGCATGGCCGCCATGTCCCCGGAAGCGTCAGCTTCGGAAGACCAGCGGCCTGAGAAGTACGAGCGAACTCAACATGGCGCCGGAACCTAAAGATGCTGCATCGCGGCGTCAAGCAATTTCATGCAGAAATTTGGCTGAATTGTGTAATTAAATTGCTAATAGTTGGGTCATACCAGATATAATGTGGCATCCGGTGGCGAAACCACGTCATCTGGCGCTTGGCAAATTGCCGCGTGGCCGTGATGGCGGCGTCGAGCGCCTCCCCTCTCGTCAAAGTTCCCTTGGCGAGTGCCTGAAGCGGGCGCAGGCCCAGCAATTTTGCGGCCGGTAAACCCCCGTCCAGGCCTTCCAGCGTGCGGGCTTCTTCCAGCCCACCGGCGTCGAGCATCTTCTCGAAACGCTCGGCGATGCGCGCGCGCCGCACCTCGCGTGCCGGGTCCAGGACGAAGGCTGCAAGTCTTGCATCCTTCAGTACCGGCTCGCCCGGCGCGTACTGCCATTCGGCCAGCGGCCGGCCGGTCGATTCAAAGACTTCATAGGCGCGCAACACGCGCTGCGGATCGCTGGAACGCAGCTTCGAGGCTGTCAGCGGATCGCGCTCCGTCAGCCGCGCATGCAGTGCCTCGACGCCGATATCGTCCAGCAGGGCACGGGCATTGTCGCGCACTTCATCCGGCGTGACGGGAATGTCGGAAAGGCCGTCGGTCAGCGCCATGAAATACATGCCGGTGCCGCCGACGAAGATGGGCACGCGCGCAAGCGCGCGCGCCTGTGCCAGCGCCTGGACCGCATCGTCGCGCCAGCGCCCGACGGAATAGACTTCGCGCGCGCTGACATGGCCATACAACAGATGCGGCACGCGCGCCCTGTCAGCTTCCGAAGGCTGTGCGGTCAGGATCGGCGCCTCGCGATAGACCTGCATGGAATCGGCATTGATCACCACGCCGCCGATTTCCTCGGCCAATTCCAACGCAGCGGCCGACTTGCCGCTGGCGGTGGGTCCTGCAATAAGCACGGCGTCGAATTTCATGGCTAAACAATGTTTGTTCTGAACGTCATCGGCAAGGGCGCCGAGCCCGGCCTGCTCCGCGGCCTGGGCAATGGGCCGGCGAAGATCCTGTCGCCGGACCTTTCCTTCGACCTGCCGGTTGCGGACAGCAGCGCGCTGGCCGAAGCACGCGCACGCGCCGAGGGACTGGCGCTCGACATCAACCTGGTTTCAACAAGCCGGCGGCGCAAGAAGCTGCTGGTGGCCGACATGGATTCCACCATCATCAATGTCGAATGCCTGGACGAGCTGGCCGACATGGCGGGGCTCAAACCCCAGATCGCCGCCATCACCGAACGCGCGATGCGCGGTGAGCTGGAATTCGAAGCCGCCTTGCGCGAGCGGGTGGGCATGCTCAAGGGGCTGAAGCTCGACGCGCTGGAAAAAACCTATCTCGAGCGCGTGCGGCTCAATCCCGGCGCCCAATCGCTGATCGCGACCATGCGTGCGCAAAGCGCCCATACCATGCTGGTCTCCGGCGGCTTCGGCTATTTCACCCGCCGCGTGGCGGAAGCCGCGGGCTTCCATGTCGAACGCGGCAACACCCTGCTGGATGACGGCGAAAAGCTGACCGGCGAAGTCGGCACGCCCATCCTGGGACGCGCCGCCAAGCTGGAAGCGCTGGAGGAAGCGGTGGCGCGGCTCCGAATCGATTTCGCGGAAAGCCTGGCGGTGGGCGACGGCGCCAATGACCTGGCCATGATCCAGAAGGCCGGGCTCGGTGTGGCCTATCACGCCAAGCCGGTGGTGGCCGCCGCCGCCAGCGCCGCGATCAACCACAATGATCTCATCGCCCTGCTCTATCTGCAGGGCTACAGCGACAACGAAATCCTCCGCGCCGACTGAAGCGAGCCTTTGAACACGCTGCTGATACCAAGCACCTCCCCCGCTATGCGGGGGAGGTGGCCGTAGCATCGCTTGCGATGCGTAGGCCGGAGGGGGAATGAGGATTGCGGCTAATTAAGCCGCAATCCTACATAAGTCAGATCACCGTCGCGGTTGATCAGCAGCAACTCAGACTTCTTGCCTGCCTTCACGTCAGCGTCGATTTTCCTGGAAATATCATCCGGCGTCTTCACCGCCTGGCCCGCCACTTCCACAATCACGTCGCCCGGCCGCAAATTCTTTTCCGCCGCCGAACTGCCGGGATCGACGGATGACACCACCACGCCCTGCACGCTGCCACCGATCTTGAACTTGGCGCGCGCGCCGGCATCGAGCACACCCAATGTCAGGCCCAGTTGCGACAGCTTGGACTGGTTCTTGGGCGGCGGCGGCGCCTTTACTGGCTTGTCGGGCTTGTTGTCGTCGGCCAGTTTCTGGACCGTGATATGCAGAGTCTGCTTATGGCCCTTGCGCAGCACATCGAGGCTCACGGTCTTGCCGATCGGGGTGTCGGCCACAATGCGCGGCAGCGCGCGGTCATCGGCCACCGGCTTGCCGTCAAACCCCGTGATCAGGTCGCCGTTCACCAGCCCGGCCTTGGCCGCCGGTCCGTCCCTGGTCACATCCGACACCAGCGCGCCTTGCGTGGTGGGAAGGCTCAAGCCCTCCGCGATTTCCTGCGTCACCTGCTGGATGCGCACGCCGATCCAGCCGCGCCGCGCGACGCCGAACTGGCGGAGCTGTCCGATCACCTGCCGCGCCAGGTTGGAGGGAATGGAGAAGCCGATGCCGACGCTGCCGCCCGACGGGGTATAGATCTGGGAGTTGATGCCGATGACATTGCCATCCATGTCGAACAGCGGGCCGCCCGAATTGCCGCGATTGATCGGCGCATCCGTCTGGATGAAGTCGTCGTAGGGACCGGCATTGATGTTGCGGTTGCGCGCCGAGACGATGCCCGCCGTCACCGTCGAGCCGATGCCAAAGGGATCGCCGATCGCGATCACCCAATCGCCGATGCGCGCCTTGTCGCTGTCGCCGAAATGGGTGGCCGGCAGGGGCTTGGAAGGCATCACTTTCAGCAGCGCCAGATCGGTCTTGGTGTCGCGTCCCACCACCTTGGCCGGCATCTGGGTGCCATCCTGCATGCTGACGGTAATCTGGTCACTGTCCTCGATCACATGGTTGTTGGTGACGATGTAACCCGACGGATCGATAACGAAGCCCGAACCCAGCGATGTGACATGGCGCGGCGCATTCGATCGGGGACCCAGGAAATTCTTGAACAGGTCTTCCAGCGGCGAGCCCGGCGGCAGGTCGGGCATGGCGCCCTGCGGCGGCGCCTTCAGGGTCTGGCTGGTGGAAATGTTGACCACCGTCGGCAAGAGCTTGCTGGCCAGATCGGCAAAGGAATCCGGCGCCGGCCGCGCGCACACGGGCAAGGGTGCTACAAGCGCCGCCAGCATCAGAATGGCACATCCGAAAAAGGCGCGGGGCAAAGAAAAGGCAGGCATCTATTCGTTCCTGGGAACGGAGAAAAGGGAATCGGCGCAGTTTAGGAGAGGGACGGCCCGGTAAACAGATTAAAGCAGCCGCTTGCGCGGTTTTTTCATGTCGCGGCATGGCCGGGTTCCGGGGCGCGGGCCTTGAAGGCGGCGGTCCATGAAATGGCCGACCGGATCGTCTCCGCAGTGACCCATGCCCTGGAATCCGCCCAGCCAGGGCTTCGCTCACAAGACCACCGATTATCGACGTCCCGTCCCAGACGGACTTCGAAACCCGCCTCAATGCTGAAAATCCGGGCTACTAGGATTTGGCGGATGCGGGGGCTATACCCTCTCGCCATGACGACATTACGCGATGATGTGTTGAAGGCGCTCGACCAGGTGATCGATCCTGTGAGCGGGCGCACCGTGGTACAGCAGGACATGATCCAGGGCCTGGTGGTCAAGGACGGCCATATCGGCTTTGCGCTGGAAGTGGCCCCGGGCCAGGGTCCCAAGTCCGAACCCTTGCGCAAGATCTGCGAGGCGATGGTGCTGGGCGTGAAGGGGGTCAAATCGGTCACTGCGGTCCTGACCGCCCATGAGGACCATCCACAAGCGCATGACGGCCACGAACATCACCACCACGAACGCCCCAGGCCGGCCGTGAATCGCCAACCGCCGCCCGGCGCGCCACAGGCGCGCCAAAACAATCAAACTGCACCTGCAGGCGTTCCTGGCGTGAAAAACATCATCGCTGTGGCCAGCGGCAAGGGCGGCGTGGGCAAATCCACCGTCGCGGTCAATCTGGCGCTGTCGCTGTCGCGCCTCGGCCTCAAGGTCGGACTTCTGGATGCCGATATCTACGGCCCATCGGTGCCGCGCCTGCTCGCCATCACCGAAAAGCCGGGCAGCACCGGCCACACGCTCCTGCCCATCGAACGCCATGGCATCAAGACCATGAGCATCGGCTTCCTGATCAAGGAAGACGAAGCCATGATCTGGCGCGGTCCCATGGTGCAGAGCGCGCTGTCGCAGATGCTGAGCGATGTCGCCTGGGCGCCGCTGGATGTGCTGGTGCTGGACATGCCGCCGGGCACCGGCGACGCCCAGCTCACCATCGCCCAGCGCGTGCCGCTCAAGGGCGCGGTCATCGTCTCGACCCCGCAGGACATCGCCCTGATCGACGCCAGGAAGGGCATCACCATGTTCAACAAGACGCAGGTGCCGATCCTGGGCGTGGTGGAGAACATGTCCATGTTCACCTGCCCCGATTGCGGTTCGAGCCATGCCATCTTCGGTCATGGCGGCGCGCGCGAGACGGCGGAAAAACTGGACGTACCTTTCCTGGGTGAGATCCCGCTGGTGCCGCGCATCCGCGAAACCTCCGACGCCGGTCAGCCGGTCAGCGTGTCGGTGCCCGACGGCCCCGAAGCCAAGGCATTTCTGGATCTGGCGAAGAAGGTCGCGGCATCACTGGAAACCGCGTCAAAGCCCGCACCCAAGATAGTTATCGAGTGAGCGTCACGTAGGAATAGCGCAGACCATCCGGCGTGACATGGTCCTCGCGCGCGGTCTCATGCCAGCCCTTGCGGTCGAAGGTGAAATGCGCGTCGCCGTCAAAGGCGCTATGGACTTCGGTCAGCTCGATGCGCGAAGCGAGCGGCAAAGCCCGCTCATAGATCTCCGCGCCGCCGATGATCATGACCGTGCCTGATGTGCCCGATGTCGCCTCGCCCAGCGAAGACGCGGTGGTGGCGCCTTGCGTATGCCAGTCCTTCTGGCGGGTCACCACCACATTGACGCGGCCGGGCAGCGGCTTTTTGGGCAAGCTGTCCCAGGTCTTGCGGCCCATCACCACGGTGTGACCCATGGTTAGCGCCTTGAAGCGCTTCATGTCCTCGGAAATATGCCAGGGAATACCGCCATCCTTGCCGATCACACCATTTTCGGCCACCGCCAGCACCAGCACGATCTCGCTCATGATGCGAGCCTTTCCAGATGCTCGTCCTCCAGCCGGTAGTTGAGCCACTGCCCGACCTGCCGCGCTCCCAGGCTTTTGTAGAATTCGATCGAGGGTGTGTTCCAGTCCAGCACCTGCCATTCCAGAAAGCCGCCCGCATCGCGGGCCCGCGCCGCGAGATGGGCCAGGAGCGCCTTGCCCAGGCCCTGCCCACGAAATTGCGGGCGCACATACAGGTCTTCGATGAACAGGCCGCGACGCGCACCGAAGCTTTTGTAGGTCCAGTACCACGAGACGAGGCCAACGGCCTGGCTACGGACAAAACCCAGATCGCAGTGACAGGCCGCGCCCAGCATGTCGCGCCCCACCTGCTCTTCGGTGAGAAAGAAGCGGTCGAGCAGCTTTTCATACTCGGCCAGTTCCCGCAGCAGCGAGACGATCAGGGGCGAATCCGACGCGATGGCGGCACGAATGGAAAAATCCTGCATGAGCGAATCTTGGGGTGCGATGCGGCGAAGGGAACTTAAACCCTGCGCGCTTGTTATCATCCAGCCATTTTTAGGACATGTCGTATGCGAATGTTGCTGATTTCCGCCGCGATAACGGCGCTTTTCGTTGTTCCCGCGCTTGCTCAGCCGGACGGCCATGATGAGCATGGCCATGGCGGTGGCCAAGGCGGGTCCCAGCAGCAGCACGGCGGGCCACCCGGCGGCGGCCATGCCGAACATGGCGGTGGTGAACCACATGGCGGTCAAGGTCCCTCTTTCGGCCGCGGTCCCAATGGCGGCGGCAATTCCGGTCGTCCCACCATGACCACCAATCAGGGTTACAGCCGTGGCCCCAATGGCGGCGGCAATCCTGGCCATCCCACCATGGCCACCAATCCCGGTTACAGCCGTGGGCCCAATGGCGGCGGCTTCGATCATTCGGCACCCTCCAATCAAGTCTATACCCGCGGACCGAATGGCGGCGGCAATTTCCATGGCGGCGACAATTTTCGTCCACAGGGCGGGCCCAGCATGGCCAGCCGCGAGGGCCAGGGTGGCGGTCCCGGTCGCGGGCCGGGCGCTGGCTCGCGGCACGACTTCCATGGCTTTACGGACTTCCACCAGAGTTTCAGAGCCGCGCAACGTTTCCATGCGCCTGCCTATCGGCGTCCCGCGGGCTGGTATTCGCATCGCTGGACGTTTGGCGAATTCCTGCCGGCCGCCTTCTGGGCGCGCGATTACTGGCTGATGGACTATATGGACTTCGGCCTGGCGCCGCCGCCGCCTTATGCCGTCTGGGTCCGGTATGGCGATGACGCGTTGCTCATCGACCAGGACTCGGGCGAGATCATCACTGTTGAGTATGGTGTGTTTTACTGATCCCCAAGGCTCGAGCGCCGCACACCGCGGCGCGACCTTCAGCTTGAACCAGTTTCCTTGCCCCTTCGGCACGAAGTGCCAAGAAGGGGCAAGGTGTTACAGCGAAGGGCCGGCGGAGCCGGTCTGAGCTGTGACGGATGGGGGTTAAAAACAAAAACTTCCCTGCGGCGGATAGCCCCTTACACCACGGTTGGCACCTGTTATAAGCGGCCACCGTGCCCGTACTTTCGCGGGTTTCATAAGCTCGGGTACGGAAATCAGACATGTCCAACGTTACGGTGATCGGCGCCCAATGGGGCGACGAAGGCAAGGGCAAGATCATCGACTGGCTGTCGAACCGCGCCGATATGGTGGTCCGGTTCCAGGGCGGCAACAATGCCGGCCACACCATCGTGGTGGGAGACAAGACCTACAAGCTGTCGCTGCTGCCCTCGGGCGTGGTGCAGGGCAAGCGCTCCATCATCGGCAATGGCGTAGTGGTCAATCCCTGGGCGCTGCTCGAGGAGATCGGCAAAGTCGGCGCTGCCGGCCTCTCCATCACACCCGACATCCTGGTGCTGGCGGAAAATGCCGTGCTGGTCTTGCCACTGCATCGTGAGCTGGATGAACTGCGCGAGGAAGCAGCAAGCCAGAAGCTGGGCACCACCAAGCGCGGCATCGGCCCGGCCTATGAAGACAAGGTCGGCCGTCGCGCCATCCGCGCCATCGACCTGAAAGACCCCGCCACCCTGCCCGGCAAGATCGAGCGGCTGCTCGCCCATCACAATGTGCTGCGCAAGGGATTTGGCGCGCCGGAAGTCAATGCGGCTGCGCTGCTGCAATCGCTGAACGAGATCGCGCCCAAGATCGCGCCCTTCCTGGGCTCATCCTGGCGCGAGCTGGACGGGGCGCGCAAGACCGGCAAGCGCGTGCTGTTCGAAGGCGCGCAGGCTGTGCTCCTCGACATCGACCATGGCACCTATCCCTTCGTCACCTCATCCAACACGGTGGCGGGACAGGCGGCGGCCGGCGCGGGCGTATCACCGCGCGCCATCGGCACGGTGCTGGGCATCGTCAAGAGCTACACCACGCGCGTGGGCGAAGGCCCCTTCCCCACCGAACTGAAAGACGCCACCGGCGAGAAGCTGGGCGAGCGTGGCCATGAATTCGGCACCGTGACGGGACGCAAGCGCCGCTGCGGCTGGTTCGACGCCGTCCTGGTGCGCCAGACCTGCGTCACCGGCGGCGTGGACGGCATCTGCCTGACCAAGCTCGACGTGCTGGACGGCTTTGACGAGATCAAGGTCTGCACCGGCTATCAGCTGGACGGCCAGCTTCTGGATTACCTGCCGGCCGATGCCAATTTGCAAGCGCGGCTTGTGCCGGTCTATGAGACGATGCAGGGCTGGAAAGAAACCACCCATGGCGCCAGGAGCTGGGCCCAGCTTCCCGCCAACGCCATCAAGTATGTGCGCCGGGTGGAAGAGCTGATCGGCGCGCCGGTGGCGCTGCTTTCCACCAGCCCGGACCGCGACGACACCATCATGGTGCAGGACCCGTTCGTGAGTCGGTGAGGCTTTACCGGCCGCACCTCACTCACGCGTGTTGAACACCACATAACGGAATTTGGCGCCAGGTGCGATACCGTTGAATTCATGCGGCATGCCTGCCGGTATTTGCAGGAAGTCGCCGGCATGCACGGTCATCTTCGTGCCGCCCTCGATACCGTCGCCGCGGATCTGGCCGGGCGAGGTTTCGCGAGGCTTTGTCACTGTGCCACCATAGATCAGCGTCGCCTCGCCCGACAGCACATGAATATAGTGCGTCCAGTGGGTATGCACTTCCGGCTCGTTGCCCTGGTCGCTGCGCTGGGCATATTCGACAAAGTAATTCTCGTGATCGACCGGGAAGGCCGTCTTGGCGCCCGGCCCAGGCTTATCGGTCAGGGCTTCGACATCCTTGGCCGAGAGATACTTGAAGCCTTCCGGCGGCATGGCGTGGGGCGCGGTCTGAGCCCATGCGGCTGGTGCCAGCAGCGTGGCGGCGAAAAGCAAGGCAGCAGTTTTGCGAAGCATTATCGGTATCCCTTCTGTTGTTTCCGAATTATAGATCCGCCAGCCGGGTCCACAGGCCCGCGCCGGCGGAACCGACAAGACCCACGGCAAGGCTCGGCAAACCCTGGAAGCCCAGCTCGCGTGTCACCGCCACCCACAGCACCAGGCTGGCGATGCCCACCACAATGCCGCCGATCAGGCTGGCGCGTTCCGGCTTGAGGCGGGCACGCGGCACGTTCATGCCGGCCTCCCATGTTCCCCGGCGCTCCGGCGTGTCAGGTCGCCGCGCACCCGGCTGGCGTCATAACCATTGAAGATGTGCTGCAGCAGCCCGCAACGAAGATCGGAGGTGCCGAAAAACCAGTCCGCCACCGGATAGGTCAGGTTGAAATTGCGCTCCATCATGATCTGGGGATTGTGATGGGCGATATGATGGCGGCGAATGGAATTCACCAGCGGAATGCGCCGCACGATCGTGTCATCCTTCACATGGCAGCAATAGTGAAACAGCTCATAGTTCAGGTAGAGCGCGGTGTTGGTGATCAGCAGCAACCAGCCCGCATTGGGAAGGCCCAGCCGGTTGAGAATGAACGCCGGCGCCAGCGACAGTGTCATGAATGCCACCAGCGCATAGGGCGGAAAGAAGACGATGCGGAAGTCGCGGCTATTGTCGAAGCTAGGCTCGATGTCAGTGAAGAATTCGTGATGGGCCAGCGTGTGGCGCTTGTAGATGCCCATCAGGCCCTTGACCGGGCGGTGCATCACATATTTGTGGATCCACCATTCGAAGATGTTGGACAGGCAGAAAGCCAAGGGGATCACCAGCCATTCATACCAGGTCGGCCGCATGACCTGGCGCGCGCAAACCCAGATCGCCGCGGCGCCCAAAACATAAATCATTGCCACATGCCCCCAGCCAGCATAGGCAGGCGAAATGCGTTGCCGATAATCGCTGCGGAACGCGGCTTGCCGGGCTGGCATCTGAGGCATGGCTAGAATGTCGCTATCGGATTGAGCACCGAACCCGTTGCACCCGGAATAGCCGCGGGCGAGGCGGTGACCAGGAAATCCCAGCGCTTGCGCTTTTCGGCTTCACGGCTGACCAGTTCCAGATCCAGATTGTCGAAGATGGGCATGCCCATGGCCACGATGCAGAGCGCATGAATGGGTTGGGAGACACCCGCAACCTGTGACGGCAGCACATCCTGGGCATCATCGCCGCCCAGGATCGCCACATCGCGCGCATGCATCCAGGGCGCGCAGCTCATGTGCAGCCCGGCCAGCTGCTGCGGCGACCATGGACCCTGAGCGTCGCGCCTTGCCCAGCGGCCGGTCCGCACGATCATCACATCGCCGGCCTGGACCTTCACGCCCGCTTTTTTCTCCCAGCCTTCCAGGTCTTCTGGGTATATCGGCGTGCCGGGCTCAAGCCACTCCACGCCCTTGTAGCGCGCCATGTCCATCAGCACGCCACGGGTGATGATGCCGTTCTTGAAATTGATGATGCTGTTTTTGGCGGCGCCATCCTCCCCCACCACATCCGAGGAATAGCCATTATAGATCTTGCCGTCATAGACGAAGTGGCACAACGAATCCATGTGGGTATGGGCCATGCCATGATAGGAGATAAAGAAGGTATCGCTGGTCGAAGCGATGCCGGTCTTGGGGACACTGGCGCCGGTGCGCGTGGTCTTGCGCTCGATCGGCGCGGGATTGTCCACCGCCTGTTTGATCTCGGCATTGCGCGCCATGGAGAAGGAAACGCCCTCGCGCACCGCGTGCAGCGCCGCTTTGCGCTTGTCCGGCGTGATCAGGTTGACCGCGCCCATCTGGTCGTCGGCACCCCAGCGGCCCCAATTGGAGAGCTCTTTCTGAAGCCGCACGAAATCCTGCGGCGTGGAATTGGGCCGCGCCGCGTTTTGTGCCCGCGCGCCATTCGCAGCCATCCCGGCCATGGCGGCGCCCGCAGCAAGTTGCTGAATGGCGCTGCGGCGTGAGGACTCGCTCGAATCTGAATCGGACATGCGACTCTCCCCATTTGCCCCTGTGATCGGGGCTTTCGGGGAAGGCTATCCGGAAAGTGGGCCAGGGCCTAGCGGGTGCCAGGCGTGATTCAGAGGTCCATGACCTTGCCCTAATCCCGGCGCGGTCTTGATCGCCTGCTGGACATAGGTTTGGGCACGCGCGACCGCGTCCCGTAAGCTCTGCCGTTGCGCCAGGCCACAGGCGATCGCGGTCGCAAGCGTGCAGCCTGTGCCGTGGGTGTGCCTGGTCTCCTGCCGGGGCGCCTCGAAGGCAATGAACTCGCCCTCCGTCCACAGCACGTCGCGGACATGGCCGCCCTGGCCATGGCCGCCCTTGAACAGTACGGCATCATTGCCCAGCATCTTGAACACCATAGCGGCGTTGCGCAGCCGGTGCTCGCTTTTGGGATAGATTCCGGTCAGCGCTTCGGCCTCCGGCAGATTGGGCGTCACCAGACGGGCCCGGCGGATCAGCCGCTTCTTCAGGACGGTGATGCCGGCTTCGTCCAGCAAGGGCGCGCCGCTGGACGACAGAAGCACCGTGTCCAGCACCACCGGAATGTCATTGGTTTCCAGAATATCGGCCACCGTGGCGGCAATTTCGGCAGTGCCCAGCATGCCGATCTTGATCACGTCGGCGCCGATGTCGTCCAGCGCCGCCTTGATCTGTCCCGCCACGATCGCGGCCGGCACCGGATGCACATGGGTAACCCCCCTTGTGTCCTGCACCGTCACGGCCGTCACCGCCGTCTGGGCATAGGCACCGAAGGCCTGTGCGGTCTTGATATCGGCCTGTATCCCCGCGCCGCCCGAGGAGTCCGATCCGGCAATGACGAGGAGGCGAGGTGGGCTTTGAGACATCGCCGCGGTCGCTGCCCTGGTCAGGCAGCGACCTCTTCGATTGCCGAGGCGATCTGGCGCACGACGGCGCGTACCACCTTTTCGTCCTCACCTTCCGCCATCACGCGGATCAAAGGCTCAGTTCCCGACTTGCGCACCAGCACACGGCCCGACGCACCCAATTTGGCATTGGCGGATTCGATGCTGGATTTGACGCGCTCGTCATCCAGCGGCGAGCCCTTCTTGAAGCGCACATTCTCCAGCACCTGGGGCAAGGGCTCAAACAGGTGCGCGGCCTCGGACGCAGGCTTTCCTTCCTGAGCCAGCACCGCCAGCACCTGCAGCGCCGCGATCAGGCCGTCGCCGGTGGTGGAGAAATCCGACAGGATAATGTGGCCAGACTGTTCGCCGCCGACATTGAAGCCGCCCTTGGCCATCTCTTCCAGAACATAACGGTCGCCAACCGCCGACCGCGCCAGGGAGAGGTTCAGTGTCTTGAGATAGCGGTCAAGGCCCGCATTGGACATCACCGTGCCGACCACGCCGCCGCCCTTGAGCCGGTCACCCTTGGACCAGCTTTTGGCGATCAGGGCCAAAATCTGGTCGCCATCGATGATGCGGCCATGCTCATCGGCCATCACCACCCGGTCTGCGTCGCCGTCCAGCGCGATGCCAAAATCGGCGCGCACCTCGCGCACCTTGGCGCACATGGCCTGTGGCGCGGTCGAGCCGCAATCCTGATTGATATTGGTGCCGTCAGGCGTCACGCCCAAACTCACAATGTCGGCGCCCAGCTCCCACAGCACTTCGGGCGCGACCTTGTAGGCGGCGCCATTGGCGCAATCGATCACGATGCGCAGCCCCTCAAGACGCAGGTTGCGCGGGAAGGTGCGCTTGGCGAACTCGATATAACGCGCCTGGCTGTCATCAATGCGCTTGGCGCGGCCAATCTGGGCCGACGGGGCAAGCCCCTGTTCCAGGCCGGCGGCCATCAGCGCCTCGATCTCGCTCTCCACCTCGTCGGAAAGCTTCTGCCCGTCGGGGCCGAAGAATTTGATGCCATTGTCCTCGAAGGGATTGTGCGAGGCGGTGATCATCACCCCCAGATCGGCGCGCAGGGAGCGCGTCAGCATCGCCACGGCGGGGGTGGGCAGCGGGCCGAACTGGAACACATCCATGCCCACGGCGGTAAAGCCGGAGACCAGCGCGCTTTCGATCATGTAGCCCGACAGGCGCGTGTCCTTGCCGATCACCACCCGGTGGCGATAGTCGCCGCGGGTGAAGATGCGGCCCGCCGCCATGCCCGCTTTCAACGCCACTTCGGGCGTGAGCTTGGCGGTATTGGTGCGGCCGCGAATGCCGTCTGTGCCGAAATATTTGCGGATCATGGATGGGGTCCCAGAGATGGCCGTTTCTAGCATATTTCCGCCCTAAAGGGAGTTAATGCCGCCCATTCCCTATAGCTTTCAGGACCTTAAGGCCATCCCGCAAAGCCCCTGGGGTGTGCGTCCTGATGTATTCGGCGCCATTGGCCTCGGCGAACAGCTCTGCCGCCAGACTGGCGGCGCCCGCCTCCAGCGGGGGCCGGTTGACCAGCTTCCTGAGAAAACCCTTGCGCGACACCGACACCAGGAGCGGCAGGCCATAGCGAGCCTTCAGCTCCGGCAGGCGGCGCAACAGGATCAGGGAATTCTCGCCATCGCTCCCGACGAACTGGCCCATGCCCGGGTCCAGGATCAGGCGGTCGCGGGCAATCCCGGCATCGGCCAGCGCCTGGACCCGGGCATCGAAGAAGCGGGTGACGCGATCGAAGGTTTCCGCGGGGGGCACGCAGGTCGCCACCGCCACGCCACGTTCCTGCACCATGTGCATCACGATCAGCTTCGCGTCCGATCCGGCCAGTGCGGGATAAAGCGTGGCATCGGGAAAACCGTGAATGTCGTTGAGATAGTCGATCGACTGCCCAAGCGCCCAGCGCTGCACCTCTGGCGCAAATGTGTCGATGGAGAGCGAGAGGCCCTTTTCCTTCAAGGCTGGTATCACGTCGGCAAGCCGCGCAATCTCGACCTCCGGCGCGACGGGCCCCGCCTGCGGATTGGACGAGGCCGCGCCGATGTCGATGATGTCGGCGCCCGACTGCGCCATCGCCTGGGCATGAAAGATGGCCGCGCCCGGCTCCAGATATCTGCCGCCGTCGGAGAAACTGTCGCCGGTGATGTTGAGGATGCCGAGGATTTTCATGCGGGCCCAAGTAAGGGCCACAGTTGCGGACAAAAGAAAAGGGCGGCAGAAAGCCGCCCTTTTACGATCAATTCTTTTGTTACTACCGGGGCTGGGGCTCGGGGGTGATGATCGGCCCCGGCGCCGCCGGACGCGGCTTGCCAGCCGCAGGAACCGAAGTACCCTCGCCGCGGCTGGGCACCACCGGATCTTCATACGGGGTGCGGACCGGGGGAATGCCCTTGAGCAGGGCTACGATCTCGTCGCCCGTCAGGGTTTCGTATTCCAAGAGACCGCGCGCCAGCACATTCAGGTCGCTCTGATGGTCGGTGAGGATCTGCCTGGCCTTGGAATAGCACTCGTCGATGATGCGATGGATCTCCGAGTCGATCTTCTGCGCCGTGGCTTCCGAAACATTCTGGGTGCGCGACACCGAATGGCCCAGGAAGACCTCTTCCTGGTTTTCGGCATAGGCGATGGGGCCCAGGCTGTCGGACATGCCAAAGCGCGTGACCATGGCGCGCGCCATGCGAGTGGCCTGCTCGATGTCGCTCTGGGCGCCGGTGGTGACCTTCTCATGGCCGAACACCAGTTCCTCGGCGATGCGCCCGCCAAAGGCGACGCATAGGTCGGCCAGCATCTTCTGGCGGGTGAGCGAGAGCTGATCGCGTTCCGGCAGGCGCATCACCATGCCAAGCGCGCGGCCGCGCGGGATGATGGTGGCCTTGTGGATCGGGTCGGAGCCGATGACATGCAACGCCACGATGGCGTGGCCGCCCTCGTGATAGGCGGTGAGCTTCTTTTCCTCGTCGCTCATCGCCATGGAGCGCCGTTCCGCGCCCATCATCACTTTATCCTTGGCGTCTTCCAGCTCGCTCATGGTGACGACGCGCTTGCCGCGGCGGGCCGCCATCAGCGCACCCTCGTTTACCAGATTGGCCAGATCGGCGCCGGAGAAGCCAGGCGTGCCACGCGCGATGGTGCGCGGATCGACGTCGGGCGCCAGCGGCACCTTGCGCAGATGCACGCGCAGGATCTTCTCGCGGCCGGCCAGATCGGGATTGGGCACCACGACATGGCGGTCGAAGCGGCCGGGGCGCAGGAGCGCCGGGTCCAGCACGTCGGGCCGGTTGGTGGCTGCGATCAGGATCACGCTTTCATTGGCCTCGAAGCCGTCCATCTCCACCAGGAGCTGGTTGAGGGTCTGCTCGCGCTCGTCATTGCCGCCGCCAAGACCGGCGCCACGATGGCGGCCGACCGCGTCGATTTCGTCGATGAACACTATGCAGGGTGAATTCTTCTTGGCCTGCTCGAACATGTCGCGCACGCGGCTTGCGCCCACGCCGACGAACATCTCGACAAAGTCGGAGCCCGAAATGGTGAAGAAGGGCACATTGGCTTCGCCCGCGATGGCGCGCGCCAGCAGGGTCTTGCCGGTGCCCGGCGGGCCGACCAGCAGCACACCCTTGGGAATGCGGCCGCCCAGGCGCTGGAATTTCTGCGGGTCGCGCAGGAAGTCCACGATTTCCTTGAGGTCGTCCTTGGCCTCGTCCACGCCGGCCACGTCCTCGAACGTCACGCGGCCCTGACGTTCGGTCAGAAGCTTTGCGCGCGACTTGCCGAAGCCCATCGCCTTGCCGCCACCCGATTGCATCTGGCGCAGGAAGAAGACCCACACGCCGAAGATCAGCAACATGGGGAACCAGTTGATGAAGATGGCCAGCAGCGACGGCATGCCGTCATCGGCCGGCGACACGGTGGTGTCGACGTGATGAGCGTTCAGCGTCGGCCACAGGGTCGAGTCGTTGTTGGGGACGGTGGTGACGAAAGGCTGACCGGAAACCATCTCGCCCTTGGCCTGGTCGCCCTGGAAGGTGACCTTCCGGATCTGGTTCTGCACCACCAGCTCATTGAAGCGCGAATAGGGGATGGCGGAAGCGGGAGTGTGCTGGCCCGTGCCCTGGAAGAGATTGAACAGGAACACCAGCAGGAGCGCGATGACAATCCAAAGCGCCAGATTTCTGAGATTATTCAATGGCCGTCCTCTTTCATGCCGGGCAAGGCCCGCAGCCCACGGGCAGAATTCCCCGCCCCTATTAGATAGGACGGTTCTAGCGTATTGCCAGCCAGTAAAACGTTAAG
Source organism: Rhizomicrobium sp. (assembly GCA_036488555.1). Classification (GTDB taxonomy): domain Bacteria; phylum Pseudomonadota; class Alphaproteobacteria; order Micropepsales; family Micropepsaceae; genus Rhizomicrobium. The sequence continues at coordinate 6,602 of DASXHL010000050.1, read as the reverse complement.
AGTTTTGGGGCGGCGCTGCAACTGTGCAAAGGTCACGCCCCCGTCGGAAATCCCCGTGGAACTCGTGGTTTTCCTTGGGTTTTTCGCGAAATCTCGCGGCGCACCATCAGCGTAAAAGGAGCAAAATTCTGGGGCGCCGGGCTGATCTGGCAGCCGTGCAAGGTCGCGCCGGTTCGTGCCTTGGGACCGGTGAGGGCGTCAAACAGCCTCTCCAGGGAGTCGAAACGCGGACGATAGGTCTGACCGGAGACCGCCATCAGCACCCAGGCCAACGCGCGAAGGCCAAGCTCCCGCGGCGCCGCTGCCAGCGCCTTGGGGTCGAGCAGGATGCCGTCTTCGCCCATCCGTATCGCGCGCGCCAGGACCGCTTCAGTTACAGCTTCCAGGCTTTCGCGCGCCCGCGCCAGATGCCCGGCGGCCGCCGCGATGCGCGCCGATGAGAGACCTGCTTCCTCCAGCGCGGCGCGGGCCTTGCGCAGCTTCACCCGGTCGAAGGCCACATCCTCGTTCATCGGATCCTCCAGCCAGGCCTGGCCACGATCCTTCAGAAAGGCGCGCAATTCCTCGCGGCTGAAGCCCAGAAGTGGCCGTCCTACATGAAGGCCGGCAAAACCCGGCACCGGCCAGGGCGCATGCGCGCGCATCGCCGCAAGACCATCCAGTCCGCTGCCGCGCGCAAGTCTGAGCAGGAAGGTCTCGGCCTGGTCATCCTGGGTATGACCGACGAACAGGGTGGTGACGCCGTGTTTGACCATCCACGCGCCCATCAGCCGGTAGCGCGCCTCGCGCGCCCAGGCCTCGATGCCTGATTTGGGCTTATCGCCGCGCCAGGCCAGGAGATGGGCTTTCAGGCCTGTCGCTTTCGCCCAAGCTGCCACGGTCCGCGCATCGGCGGCCGATGCCTTGCGCAGGCCATGATCGACCGTCAGCACCACGGGCGCGGGCCATTTGCGTGCGCGCACAAAATCAGCCAGCAGATGCATCAGGGCAAGGGAATCGCCACCGCCGGACACCGCGATGGCAAACGGGGCCTCATACTTCGCCATCGCCTGCGCGAAGGCGTCGGCAAGCCTATTTGGTGCAGGCCGTTTTGCGGAGGCTGGCCGCCTGGCTGAGGGTTTGCGGTGCGGCGTCCGGATATTTCGACTTGATGAGGCCAAGCGTGGTGCAGCCTTCGGATTTCTGACCCATCGCCATGAAGGACTGGGCAAGCTTGAGCATAGCTTCCGACGCCGGCTGTGACTTGGGATATTTCTTGATCACTTCCGCGAAGGTGCGGGCGGCGGTGGCATAGTCCTGGCGGATGAAGCTGATATTGGCCACCCAATAAATCGCCTGGGGCGTGAGCTGGGTGTCACCCGGATTGGAATCGGCATAGGCGCGGAAAGACGCGGCGGCCTCGTCATACTGGGCGCGGCGCATCAGGTTCATCGCCTGGTCATACTGGGCGGAGCTGGTCGGGGGGACTCCGCCGGCGGCACCGCCGCCGCCGGTCGGTCCCGATCCCATCGGCAGGGTGCCGAGTACGCCCGGCGGACGGCCACGCTGTGCGCTATCAGTATCGGCGTTGGGCTGCGGCGGCACGGCGACAAAGCCCGGCTGACCATTGCCGGTGGCGTTGATCGGCGGCAGCGCCTGACCCGGGGGCAGACTGCTCTGCATCTGGGGCTGAGGCGCGACCGCGCTGCCACCGGGTACTCCACCGGCAGCGCAATTCATGGCATCGCCAGCGCCAAGTTGCTGGGCCGAAAGCTGGCACAGCCGGTAGGCGAAGTCCTTCTGCATCCGGTCGATCTTGTCGTTCTGCACCTGGATCTGATGGCCGAGCTCTTCATTGACGCCGGTGGCCTGGCTCAGGCTCTGGGTCAGGCCCTGCACCTTGTCTTCCAGGCTCTTAATCCGGGCGTCCTGCTGCTGGGTCGTGCTCTGCAGGTCCTTGATCCCCTGATCCTGGCCGTCTTCCCGCGCCTTTTCCTCATCGCTGGGACCGAAAATCTGGGCGCTGGCCGACATGGGCGCGAACGCCATGCAGGAGGCCAGAACCGAAACCAGAAGCCGCTGCCTGATCATGATCGTCATCTTATTCAGTCTTTGAAGCAAAAAAGGGGCGCGGGTTTTATCCCACGCCCCTTTTCAGGACTAACGCAAGTTACGAATTGGCGCCGCCGGTGATCGTGGTCACGCCGCGGCGGTTCTGCGCCCAGCAGGCCTCATTGGAGTCGGTGCAGAGCGGACGCTCCTTGCCATAGGAGATGGTCTCGACGCGGCCGGTAGAGACGCCCTGGCTGACCAGATACTCCTTCACGGCATTGGCACGGCGCGCGCCCAGCGCCAGGTTGTATTCACGGGTGCCGCGCTCATCGCAATGGCCTTCAATGCTCACGCGCACGGCCGGATACTTGGAGAGCCAGGCGGCCTGGCGGCCCAGAACCTGCTTGTCGGCATCCTCGATATTGTACTGGTTCAGAGCGAAATGGACGGTGTCGCCCACATTGACGCGGAAGTCCTCGGCGCTGCCCGGAATGATGCTGGAGGTGACGGGCGCGGGCGCCGGCGCGGCCGGCGGCGGCGCCGGGGGCGGCGCGGTGTTAACGGCTTCCTGCTTGTGCGTGCAGGCGCCCAGAATCAATGCGGCCGAAAGGCACACGAATTTCAGGGAACGTGGAAATGGGGTCATGACTAGAATCTCCTGGCAGCGAAGACCGCGGTGCGGCGGCGACCACGCTTTATGAATTTCATTACGCACCTAAAACGAGCAAACGCGCTAAGCGTAAAAAAGAACCAAACATTGGGGTCGAAGTTGGACGAATTCTAGGAAAATCAACTCATTGGATCAAGGGCGACCAAGCGGGATCGGAAGCATCGCCGGGGGTCATCACCCGCCGCTCGTTGCGACCGGTAACGTCCACCGAATAGATCTGAGCGCCGCGGCCCCCGGGCGCCTCGCGGGTGAACATCAGCACTCGGCCGTTGGGAGCCCAGGTCGGCCCTTCGTCATGAAAGCCATTGGTGATCATGCGCTCGCCCGAACCATCGGGGTGCATTACGCCGATGGTGAAATGGGAGCCTTGCTGCTTGGTGAAGGCGAGCAGGTCGCCGCGCGGACTCCAGACCGGGGTGCCGTTCTCGCCGGCGCTGAAGCTGATGCGATGCTGGCCCGAGCCGTCCACATTCATCAAATAGATCTGCTTCGATCCGCCGCGGTCGGATTCAAAGGCGATCTGGCGGCCGTCCGGCGAGAAGCTGGGCGCGGTGTCGATCGCCGGATCGGTGGTCAGCCGGCGGATGGCACGGGTGCGAAGGTCCATCAGATAGATGTCGGAATTGCCCGCGGTCTCCAGGCTGAGTGCGACCTGATTGCCGTCCGGCGAGAATCGCGGCGAAAATGTCATATTGGGGAAATTGCCCAGCATTTCCTGTTTGCCTGTTTCGATATCGAACAGATAGATGCGCGGCTTGGTGCCGATATATGACATATAGGCAATCATCTGGGCGGTCGGGTTGAAGCGCGGCGTGAGCACCATGTAATCGCCCCGCGTCAAAAAGATCGGATTGGCGCCGTCCTCGTCCATGATCGCCAGCCGCTTGACCTTTTTGATCGCCGGTCCCGATTCGGAAATAAAGACGATGCGGGTGTCGAAATAGCCCTTGTCGCCGGTGATTCGTTCATAGACCGCGTCCGACACCATATGGGCGATGCGCCGCCAGTTCTCCGGCGTGGTGAAGAACTGCATGCCCGCCATCTGGCTTTCACCGGAGACGTCCCACAAGCGGAAATCCACCCTGAGACGTCCGTCGGGCTGTTGGGTCACCTGACCGGAAACCAGGCCCAGCGCACTGATGGCGCGCCAGCTGGGGAAATTGGGCACGGTGTTGATGTTGGTGATGTGCTCGACAAAGCCCTTGGGATCGAGCGGACGAAACAGGCCCGAGCGCTCCAGGTCCGCGCGCACCACGCCAGCGATATTGGCGCCGACCTGGGTGTCATTGGGCGTGCCGGGGACAAAGTCGGGAATGGCGATCGGCAGGGGCTGGATGTTGCCCTGGTTCACGTCCACCTGCAGGGCGGCACTGGCAGGCAGGGGCGCCGCCGCAAAAGCCGCCAATGCCGCCAACAGAATCCAAAATTTCTTCATGCCGCGTCTCCAGCGAAAATTGAATGCCAATAACATGGCTCCAACATGGCAGTCGCTTTATTGTTCCATCATTTGGCGCGGATCGAAATTCAGCGTCGTCTCATGCCACAGATTGTATTGTTGCGCCGGCAGCCGATAAGGCTGGCAGGCGTAGATGGCGCGGCTGGCCGCGCTTGCCGAGGCCTGGGTATACGGATTCGATGCCGCCCTCACCTGAGAATCGCGTGTCATCGCGAGACTGCCTACGGTTCCATCCGGATTGAGCACCAGATCAAAATTCACAATCGCGTCAGAGGGGTTAGGTGGAACGACCGCGTTGGGGCTCCAGCAAGGCCTGATTGCGCTTCTCATGATGTCCGCCAGGTTTGCCGACATGGCATTCCCCAATCCTGCCGCCTGGACCACCCGGGGACCCACCTTGGCCGACTTATCCGGCTTTTGTTGCGCCGTCAGCTTGTTGAGCAGGTCGTTGAAATCCTGCTGCTGCTGTTTCTTGGTCGGCACTGGCGGCTTTTCCTCGACCGGCTTTTCCTTGGCGATCTTGTAGTCGGGAATCGGCGGCTCCGGCGCCGGTTCGACATCCTGCATGTCGGGTTCGGGCGGCGGCGTGGGCGGAGATGGCGGGATGTCGATCTTGTCCGGCGTGGGCGGAGTGGGCGGCGCCTCGGCGGTGACATTGGTCTGGCTTGCAATGGTCACCAGATCCACCGGCACGACGGTATTTTCTTCCGGCGTCGCGAAATTGCGCTGGAAGGTGATGAAGGTGGCGAACAGGATCAGGCCGTGAAACACGAGCGAGATCAGGATGCCATAGCCCGGGTCCCGCGCGGTCGTGGGTGGCCGGCGGCGCATGGCGGTTTGAGCCGCCATCTTACTGCGTGTCGGGCTTTGGCTTGACGACATCGGTCACGAGCCCGATATGGGTGAACCCTGCGGCGGCGAGCATTCCCATCACTTCCATTACCTTGCCGTAATTGGCGCCGGCATCACCGCGCACGAAGATGCGCTGGTTGTAGCCGTTGGCGGCAACCGCCTTGAGCTTGTCCACCAACCCGTCCAGCGGCACCTTTTCCTTCTGCAGGAAGATGGTGCCGTCGCGCTTGATGGTGACGGAAAGCGGCTCGCGGTCCTGACCCAGCGCCGGAGCGCGCGTCTTGGGCAGGTCAACCGGGACGCCGACGGTGAGCAGCGGCGCGGTGACCATGAAGACGATCAGAAGCACCAGCATCACGTCGACCAGCGGCGTGACATTGATCTCGGACATCGCGCGGCGGCGCATCCGTCCGCGGCCGCGTGCACTGGTATGTTGGATTCCGGCCGCCATTAGAGCATGACCTTTCCGGATACCAATTGCCTGCGTTGCGTTCTGGCGTGCGCGATCCGCCAGGAGCGGCGCGAAGAGCGATGCGGTGTCCATCGGTCGAGCGCCGCGACGCCGCGGGCGCCCGCCAAAACGCAACCCGGAGGGCCGGGATCTTTTGTGTCGTGGGTTCGTCGAAGGGCTCGTCCGTAGTACCCGCTACGGCCTTCGCCCTTCTCCTGCCCACGCCACAAAATCTCTCCGGCGCAGGCGATTTTATCCGGGAAGGTCATGCTCATCGCTGCGCCTTCTCATCCAGCTGGCGCGACAGGATAGCGGAGAATTCATCCGCGAAGGCGTCCAGCCCGTTCACATAGCGGCCGATCTCGGCCACAAAGCGGTTGTAGAAGATGACGGCCGGGATGGCGGCCAGAAGGCCCATGGCGGTGGCGAACAGGGCTTCGGCGATGCCGGGCGCCACCACGGCCAGCGTGGTGTCATGGCGCGCGGCGATGGCTGAAAAGCTGTTCATGATGCCCCACACCGTGCCGAACAGGCCGACAAAGGGCGACACAGAACCGATGGTGGCCAGCATCCCCAGATTCTTCTCGATGCCGTCGGTCTCGCGCAGGATGGTGACGCTCATCGCCTTTTCGATGCGTTCCTTGATGCCGGGGAGCATATTGTCACGCAGACCATTGGGCGCCTCGAAGCCGCGGCGCCATTCGCGAAGCCCGGCAATGAACATCGCCGCCATGGGATGGTCGTTACGGGCGGCGAATTGCTGATAGAGCTCGTCCAGCGACTGGCCCGACCAGAACACTTTCTCGAAGCGCGCCGCCTTGCGCTTCAACCGGCCCAGCACGATCCATTTGTTGATGATGATGGCCCAGGACCAAAGCGAGGCCAGCAGCAAAAGCACCATCACCGTCTTCACGATCACATCGGCGCGCATGAAGCTTTCGACAATGGAGAAGCCGCCGGCCGTCGCATTGCTCACGCCCACCAGGCCCGTGGTATCGACATTGGCGGTGGGGGCAGCCGCGGGCGGCGCCATCACGCCGGTGTCGGCGGGCGCACCGGTCGGCGCTGCGGCGGGACCCTGCTGTGCCATCGCCGGCATCGCCACAAACGCCAGGATGACAAAAAGGACAGGAGCGAGCAGG
>DASXHL010000047.1:0-6063 GCA_036488555.1 Rhizomicrobium sp. | reverse complement strand
TCTTCGTAATCCTGCGCCGCGGCCAACATGCCGGACGCTGCGTACGCGCGATTCGCATCGTGCGTGGCTTGCGGCAGGATCACTTTCTCCCCGTCGAAGCGCGGCTCTTCGGTGTCCACCACCCGGTTGAAGGGCGCGTATTTCTCGCGGGCGATGCGCTCGCAGGTGTCCAGCACCGCGTCGAAGGTCTCGCGGGAATGATCGGCGAAACGCTCGCGCCCGGTGAGCTCCTCCGCCTTGAGCCAGTCGTACAGCAGGAACTCCAGCGTGGGACGAAGGCCCATGGCGCGGGGCCTTACAGGACTTCGAACACGCCTGCCGCGCCCATGCCGCCGCCGATGCACATCGTGACCACGCCAAGTTTGGCGCCGCGCCGCCGCCCCTCGATCAGGATATGGCCGGTGAGCCGCGATCCGGTCATGCCATAGGGATGGCCGATGGAGATGGCGCCGCCATTCACATTGGTCCTGGCGGGATCGAGCCCCAGCCTGTCCATGCAATAGAGGGTCTGGCTGGCGACGGCCTCGTTCAATTCCCAGAGATCGATGTCGTCCACTTTCAAGCCGTGACGCTCGAGCAGGCGCGGCACCGCCTTGACCAGACCGATGCCCATTTCCTCCGGCTCGACGCCAGCCACCGCAAAGCCCTTGAAGATGCCCATCGGCTTCAGATTCTTTTTCGCCGCCATGTCCTCGCTCATCAGTACGCAGGCGGATGCGCCATCGGCGAACTGCGAGGCATTGCCGGCGGTGATGTATTTGCCAAGGGCCACCTGCTGGCCGCCGGCATGCACCGGCTTGAGTGCGGCCAGACCTTCCAGCGTGGTGTCGGGACGGTTGCATTCGTCGCGATCGACGGTGGTCTCAACCATGCTCTCGGCGCCGCTGGCCTTGTCGATCTTTTTCATTTTGGTGGCCAGCGCCACGATCTCGTCCTGATATTTGCCGCCAGCCTGTGCCGCGGCAGTGCGCTGCTGGCTTTGCAGGGCATATTCATCCTGGCGCGCGCGGCTGATGCCGTAGCGCTCCGCCACGATCTCGGCGGTTTCAATCATGGTCATCCACAGCGCGGGCTTGATCTGAAGCAGATGTTCTTCGGTGAAATGATTGAGATTGATGCCACCCATCTGCACCAGCGAGATGGATTCCAGGCCCGCGCCCACCGCGATGTCGGTGCCGTCGGTCATGATCTGCTGGGCGGCCATGGCGATGGCGTTGAGCCCGCTGGAGCAATAGCGGTTGACGGTGACGCCGGAGGTCGAAACCGGGCAGCCTGCCCAGATCGCACTTTCGCGCGCGATATTGTTGCCGGTGGCGCCTTCGGGAAAACCGCAGCCCATATAGACATCTTCGACCTCACCCGGCTCGATGCCGGCCCGCGCAATCGCGTGCTTGACGGCATGACCACCCATCACCGCGCCGTGGGTCTGGTTGAAGCCGCCGCGCACGGACTTGGCGAGGCCGGTTCTTGCAGTGGAAACAATGACGGCCTGTCTCGTCTGTCTCATGCGAAAGTTCCTCGCGACCTGTATGTCAGACCCTAGCCGTTCAGGCGTTTCGCGGCCAGAGCGGGATAGCGCAGGGTAAAAGTGACGGCCAGCGCCAGCGCGACCACACTGATCGCGACACTTGCATAAAGCGGAAGTTCCGGATCGAAGGCCACCGCGCCATCGGCCGCGGCCATGACCAGGAAAGCCATCGTCCATGCGCCGGACACCAGATAATTGACCTTGAGGAACAGGTGCTGCGGCCATCCCGCCTCGCGTGGATCAAGCCGCGCATATTCGATCGAGAAAGGCTTTTTCCACAGGAGTGGCAGCCCCAGGAGCAGAAGCAGGAAGGCTTCGGCGATGAAGCGCACCGCGACCAGCGAAAGGTTGGGGGCCAGAAAGCCGCGCACCAGCGCCAGAAGCGCGAACAAAACGAAACTGCCTGCGTCCAGAAGCCTGAGAGACGGGCTTTCGACAAAGTCGCGGATGGTGACCACAAAGGCGGCCGCAAAAGCCAGCCACAGCGCCAGGTCGGCGGAAAGGCGCGAAAAGATCGAGAACAGGATGAACGGCGCAAAGCCGATGACCAGATTCATGCCGCCCTCAACACGCAACAGGCGCTGCACACGCGCCAAAAGAACGGGGCGCGGAGTTGCCTCCCGCGCCCCGCCATTCTTCAAATGCCATTACTGCGCGGTTGCAGTGGTCGGATTCGCCTTGGACTTGGCAAAATAGCCCCACAGACGGGTCACGCGCGCGCTGGCGGGGTTGGACTGGTTGATGCTGCCGAAGGTGGTGGCGGCATCGGCATATTTGCCCTGCGCCGCCTGCGCCATGCCGATCACCATGTCGGGCTCAGTCGGATCCTGCGCTCCGCCTTTGGTCTTGGCCTGGCGCGCCAGCGTCTCGGCGTCACTGAACATGCCATAGCCATAGGCCGCCTCGGCGGTCTTCACATTGTACTGGCCGTTCTGCTTGGCGCCGGCGGCGATCTGCTGGGCAAAGGTTTTCTTGTCAGCATCGGCCTTGGCGTCAGCCGGCGGGAAACCGGTGCCACCCAGCTTCTCGGCCTGGACCGCGTCGCCATAAAGGCCTTCCTTGTTGGCGGTGGAGCCGACCAGCGAGGCATCGGACGCGGTGATCTTGCCTTTCTGCAGGAACATCAGCCGGCCCATATAGACATAGTCGATGTCGCGCATGCCCTTGGTGGTCAGCGCCACGCCCATGATCTGGTTCCAGTCGTCGGGCTGGCCAAAGTCCTGGACCAGGGTTTCCAGCGTCTTTTCGGCGCCGGCTTCGTCCTTCTGCTTGACCTGCGCGGCCAGCACGATGTCCAGGTCGTTGCGTTCCGGCATCTTGCCTGCGGCGGTGGCCGCATCGATGTTCTTCTGCGCCATCGTCGCGGCGCCCGCAAAATCGCCGCCGAGATAATAGGCCTGGGCGATCAGCGCCTGGTCCGAGGCGGGCGGCGGCGGCGTGGTGGCGGCATACAGCTTGGCGTATTTGACCGCCTTGTCATTGTGCTTGGCCCTGAGCGCCAGCTGCAGCGCGGCGCGATAAATATTGCCCTTGTCAGCATCCGGGATCACAGACGGATCGGCGTCGGCGGCGGCTTCCGCGTCCACATCCGCGCCGTCCAGATCACCCATGCCCACATGCACACTCATCGAGAAGCGGTTGATCATCAGATCGTCATAGGGGGTGCGGTCGGAAATCGTCTTGGCGTGCGCCAGCGCGGCCTGGGCCGTCGGATAATCCTTTTTGTTGTTCGCGGCCTGGGCGGCCGACAGGTCCTTAAGCACGCTGGAGCTGATCTTGGGGGCAGCAGCAGGCTTGTCCACAGCGAAGGCCGCGCCTGACGCAGCGCCAAGCAGGAGACCCGCCGTCAGGGTGGCAAGGATGAATTTGCTGGTCATGAAAGTTGTCCCTTTGTGATGCGGCCGAGCGGCCGGCGAAGAAGCCCCTGTTGGGTCGCTTATTGTGAGCGGATTTGCAACTTTACTGTGGCGGCGCGCTGTTTCCAATAAGGCTGGGCTCACTGATGCTGCGCCGCAGCAAGGTCTGGCGCGACCCGGTGGGGATGCCGTAAAGACTGGTTCGCGGGAACTGGCCATTCAGCCAGTCTGTTGGATGTGACGATGGCGCAAAACCTCTTCCGGCTTGACGGCAAAACCGCCTTTGTTTCGGGCAGCCGCGGCCATCTGGGTTCGGCCATGGCCCACGCCCTGGCCGAGGCCGGCGCCCATGTGATCGTCAATGGCCGTGACATTGACGCCCTGAAGCAGTTTGCCGCCTCCCTCGCGCAGAAGGGCCTGTCCGTCGAGGCGGCGGCATTCGATGCCCATGACGTGGCGACAATTCGCGACTATTTCGGACATCTCGAGCGGCTGGATATCCTGGTCAACAATATCGGCTTCATGGAAGGCCGTTCTTTCGCGGACCTCGAGCCCGGCGATTTTGCCGCCACCTATGCGGCCACTGTCGGCACGGCATTCGAGACGGTGCGTGCGAGCCTTCCCGCGCTGAAGGCCGCGCTGGCTCTGGGCGGGGACGCCAGCGTCATCAACGTGTCCTCCATGTACGGCCGGGTCGCGCCAGATGGGCGGCTTTATGACCGGCGCGAGCAGCAGAGCCCGTTCCACTATGGTCCCGCCAAGGCGGGGCTCGAGCAGCTGACCCGTCATCTTGCGGCCGAACTGGGCCCCGAAAAGATCCGCGTCAACGCTCTGGTGCCGGGTGCCTTTCCGCAGCCTGGCAAGATGCCGACAGGGCTTGAGCCGCGGCTTGCGGCCAGGACCATGCTGGGCCGCATCGGCCACGCCGCAGAGATAGCTGGGCCGCTGCTGTTCCTGGCGGCGCCTGCGTCCAGCTACGTGACAGGGACGAGCCTGGTGGTGGATGGTGGCTGGACCGCGTGGTGAGTCCCGCGCGCCTGGGTAAGGGAAGCGAATGGCGTTTCTGTCCTCGTTCCGCATTGGCCAGCAGACGGTCTATCCCGAAGAGCTGCATGAACGGCTGAAGAGCTTCGCGCTCCTGGAGAATGTGGGCGACGCGGCGCTGCGCCACCTTCTGTCGGAAGCCAACTGGTTTGCGCTGCCGGGCGGCATGCTCCTGGAACGCGAGGGCGAGAACAAGGCCGCGCTGTTCCTGGTGGTGACCGGCAGCCTGGGCGTCTTTGTCGAGAGCGAGCAGGGGCAGCGCCAGATGGTGGCGCATGTTCCCGCCGGCGAAACCGTGGGCGAGATGTCCATCATTGCCGGCTCGAGCAATCACAGCGCACAACTGGTGGCGCTGCGCGACACCGAACTGCTGCGCATTCCGCCGGACGGTTACGAGGCGCTGATCGAGCGGCATCCCCGGGTGATGATCAACCTGATGCGGATGCTGGTGAAGCGGTTGAAGGACGCCAATCGCGGCCGCTCCAGTCAGTCCCGGCCCAAGACCTTCGCCATCGTGCCGCTGCAGGAGGGTTTGAGCGAAGTGCCCATCGCCCAGCGCCTGGCCAATGCGCTGGCCGGCATGGGCTGCCGCGCCGCGGTGCTGGATGCCAATGCCTCGGACCAGACCGCCGAATGGTTCAACAGTTTCGAGGCCGCGCATGACGTCGTCTTCTATCGCGGCGACGCGCCCGACAGTCCATGGACGCATCTGTGCCTGCGCCAGGCCGACCGCATCTTCCTCCGGGCCCGCGCCAACCAGCCGCTGCCGCTGGCGCCGCTCGACCTGCCGGCCTTCAAGGCGCGCGCCTCCGGCCTGCCACAACTGCTGTTGCTGCATCCCGATGGCGCCAGCGCCGTGCTGCCCGATCATTTCTCGGTGAGGAGCGGGTTGTTCCGCGCCCATCATCATCTGCGCGCCGGCCATCAGGCCGATGTAGCGCGGGTGGCACGCTTCATCGCCGGGCGCGCGGTGGGGCTGGTGCTGGCCGGCGGCGGGGCGCTAGGCTTCGCCCATATCGGCATCATCAAGGCGCTGAAGGAAGCCGGTGTTCCCTTCGATCAGCTGGGCGGTACCTCGATGGGCGCCATCATCGCCGCGGGGATCGCGCGGGAATGGGGTCTGGAAGAGATGCGCGAGCGCATGCGCGCGGTCTTTGTCGATGACAATCCGCTGTCGGACTTCACTTTGCCGCTGATCGCGCTGGTCCGGGGCAAGAAGGTCAGCAAGCGGCTGCGCGAGCATTTCGACGAAGTGGCGATCGAGGAATTGCCGCTGCCCTATTTCGCGGTGTCCTCCGACCTCACCACCGGCCGCATCCACATTCATCGCGAGGGCGAACTGTGGCGGGCGTTGCGCGCCAGCGTGGCCTTGCCGGGCATCCTGCCGCCGGTCACCTATCACGGCCATCTTCTGGTGGATGGCGGGGTGATGAACAACTTGCCGGTGGATGTGATGCGCGAACAGGCGGGCGGGGCGGGACCGATCATCGCTTGCGACATCACCGGCGAACTCGACCTTCAGGCGCCCGACGACCGCTATGGCGAGCGGCCCTGGTGGTGGCTGATCGGCCAGCGCATGCGGGGAAACCCCAGCATCATCTCGATCCTGATGCGCTCCGGCACAGTGGGATCGGA
>DASXHL010000089.1:0-20540 GCA_036488555.1 Rhizomicrobium sp. | reverse complement strand
ATAGGCCGTGAACGTCGCGCCGCCCGTCTCCGCAAGCACCTTCGTGATCGCGGCCGTCAAAGACGTCTTGCCATGGTCAACATGGCCAATCGTCCCAATGTTGCAGTGCGGCTTGTTACGCTCAAACTTTGCTTTCGCCATTGTTGTTCTCCTGAATCTCTAACTTAGGCGTATTTGGCTTTGACTTCGTCCGCGATCGCCTGCGGCACCTGCTCATAATGATCGAACTGCATGGAATACTGCGCACGTCCCTGGGACATGGAGCGCAGGGTATTGATGTAGCCGAACATGTTGGCCAGCGGCACCATGGCGGTAACGACCTGGGCGTTGCCGCGGCTGTCGGTGCCCTGCACCTGGCCACGGCGGCTGTTCAGGTCGCCGATCACGCCGCCCAGGAAGTCTTCGGGCGTCACGACCTCGACCTTCATCACCGGCTCGAGCAGCTTGACCGCGCCCTTCGACGCCAGTTCGCGGAACGAAGCACGCGCGGCAATGTCGAAGGTGAGCGCGTTGGAGTCGACTTCGTGGTAGGCGCCGTCCACCAGGGTGGCCTTGAAATCGATCACCGGGAAGCCGGCGAGAAGACCGGATTCCTTCTGGGCCTTGAGCCCCTTTTCCACCGCCGGAATGAATTCCTTCGGGACGGAGCCGCCGACCACTTCATTCTCGAACACAAAACCTTCGCCGGGCTGCAGGGGTTCATATTCGATCTTCACCCGCGCGAACTGACCCGAACCGCCGGTCTGCTTCTTGTGGGTGTAATCGATGGTCACGGGCTTGGAGAGGGTTTCGCGATAGGCGACCTGGGGCGCGCCAACATTGGCGTCGACCTTGTAGGTACGCTTCAGGATGTCGACCTTGATCTCCAGATGCAGTTCGCCCATGCCCTTGAGGATGGTCTGGCCGCTCTCCTGGTCGGTGGAGACGCGGAAGGACGGGTCTTCCTGAGCCAGACGCACCAGCGCCATGCCCATCTTTTCCTGGTCGGCCTTGGTCTTGGGCTCGATCGCCACTTCGATGACCGGATCGGGGAATTCCATGCGCTCCAGGATCACCGGATGGTTGGGATCGCACAGCGTCTCGCCGGTGGTGGTGAGCTTGAGGCCCGCCAGCGCGACGATGTCGCCGGCATTGGCTTCCTTGACGTCTTCGCGGCTGTTCGCATGCATCAACAGCATGCGGCCGACGCGTTCAGTCTTGTCCTTCACCGAATTGAGTGCGCCGGTGCCGGAGGTGATGGTGCCGGAATAGACGCGCACGAAGGTGATGGAGCCGACAAAGGGATCGTCCATGATCTTGAAGGCGAGCCCTGCGAACGGCGCCTTGTCGTCGGCGGGACGCTCGACTTCATTGCCCTTGGGATCGATGCCCTTGACCGCGGGAATGTCCAGCGGCGACGGCAGATAGGCGACCACCGCATCGAGCAGCGGCTGCACACCCTTGTTCTTGAAGGCCGATCCGCACATCACCGGCACGAACTTGAAGCCCATGGCGCCTTTGCGGATCAGCTTCTGCAGTTCTTCGACGGACGGCTCCTTGCCGCCGTCGAGATAGGATTCCATGGCGGCGTCGTCCATTTCGACGGCCATTTCCACCAGCGCGGAGCGCAATTCGGCGGCTTTGTCGGCATATTCGGCGGGGATTTCGACTTCGTCGAACTTCGCGCCCAGCTGCTCGTCATGCCAGACCAGCGCCTTCATTTTCACGATGTCGACGATACCCTTGAAGTCCGCTTCGCTGCCGATCGGCCAGGTGATCACCATCGGGCGGGTGCCCAGACGGTCGATCATCATGTCGATACAGCGCTGAAAATCCGCGCCGGTGCGGTCCATCTTGTTGACAAAGCAGATGCGCGGGACGTGATACTTGTCGGCCTGGCGCCACACGGTTTCGGACTGGGGCTCGACGCCGGCGACCGCGTCGAACACAGCGACAGCGCCGTCCAGCACGCGCATGGAACGCTCCACCTCGATGGTGAAGTCCACATGGCCGGGGGTATCGATGATGTTGATCCGGTGCTCTTTCCAGAAGCAGGTGGTGGCGGCCGAGGTGATGGTGATGCCGCGTTCCTGTTCCTGCTCCATGAAGTCCATGGTGGCGGCGCCGTCATGGACTTCGCCGATCTTGTGGGACTTGCCGGTGTAATAAAGGATGCGCTCGGTCGTCGTGGTCTTGCCGGCATCGATGTGCGCGGCAATCCCGATGTTCCGGTACATGTTAAGGGGCGTGGTGCGGGCCATGGGGGTGTGTCCGGGGTTTACCAGCGATAATGCGAGAAGGCGCGGTTGGCGTCGGCCATCTTGTGGGTGTCTTCACGCTTCTTGACAGCGCTGCCGCGATTGTTGGCGGCGTCCATCAGCTCGCCCGACAGGCGGCCCTGCATCGTGGGTTCGTTGCGGCCGCGCGCGGCGGTGATCAGCCAGCGGATGGCGAGCGCGCGCGAGCGGTCGGTGCGCACTTCGACGGGCACCTGATAGGTGGCGCCGCCGACGCGGCGAGAGCGCACTTCGAGAGCCGGCGACACGTTGCGCAGCGCTTCGTGAAACACGACCAGCGGATCCTGCTTGGTCTTGGCGGCGATGGTGTCGAAGGCGCCGTAGATGATGCCTTCGGCGGCCGACTTCTTGCCGTCATACATCAGGGAGTTCATGAACTTGGCGAGGACGAGATCGCCAAACTTGGCGTCCGGGGTGATTTCGCGGCGTTCGGCGCGGTGGCGGCGGGACATCGAATATCTCCTTACTTCGGACGCTTGGCGCCATAGAGCGAGCGGCGCTTCTTGCGGTCCTTGACGCCCTGGGTGTCCAGCACGCCGCGGATGATGTGATAACGCACGCCCGGCAAGTCCTTGACGCGACCGCCGCGGATCAGGACCACGCTGTGCTCCTGAAGGTTGTGGCCTTCGCCGGGAATATAGGTCAGCGCTTCGAAGCCGTTGGTCAGGCGCACCTTGGCGACCTTGCGCAGCGCGGAGTTCGGCTTCTTCGGCGTCGTCGTGTAGACGCGGGTGCAGACGGCGCGCTTCTGCGGGCACTGCTGCAGGGCCGGAACTTTGTTGCGCTTCGGCTTGAAGCCACGCGGCTTGCGAATGAGCTGATTGACTGTCGGCATTCCCACTTCCCTTTTGCCTGCGCGGCCGCGCGAGGCTGAACGAAAAACCAAAAACCGGACGCGGGAAGCCTTCTTCCCGGTCCGAACTTGCGGAGGACTGAGGTGGTATCCACCCGAGTCGCGCGTCTTGAGCTCTTAAACTGGCTTCCCAACAGCGTTTTTGCGGGATTTCCCGCAGACGGCCTGCCCTGGAAGGTGGCGGCTTATACCCACAGGGGCCCTGGGGGTCAAGCGGCCAAACCCCAGCTTTTCCAGGGCGCCTCCCATGCGGCAATTGTGACAAATATTTACAGCGGAACCGGCCATTGCGGGGCCCGGCCAAATCCCTTAGTCGTTTTACGCTAAATCCATGCGAAAGCGGCCATGACGCGCCCAGGACGCGCCATTTTCAAGCCCGCCCCCCACCAGAAGTGGGTGACGCTTCTCGCTTTGCTGGCTTTCTTCTTCCAGGGTCTGGCGATTCAGACCCATGTCCATGAGCAGGCGCCGACCGTCAGAACGACGGCCCTGCCCGCCCCAATCAAAGCTCCGCTGAAATCGCAGGACCCCATCGACCAGTGCCGCCTGTGCCAGGAACTTGTGCATGCCGGCGCTTTCATCACACCTTCGGCCTCTGCCGTCCCGGCGGACCAGACTTATGTCACGGCAACCTTTCTTATCCTGACCGCCCCCATAACGGCCACAGCCACGGCTTTTGCCTGGCATAGCCGCGCCCCGCCCCGCCGCTAGATCCCCTCTCATTTCGCGCGGCCTCAAGCCGCGACCGGCGCGTCCCTGTGGCGCGCGCTTTCCCTTTTGGAGTCATTCTGCATGTTTCGGTCTTTCCTATTTTTGAGCGTGGCGGGCACGGCCCTGCTCGCCGTACCTGCCCTGGCACAAGAAGCCACGGAATCGACGGAGACCGTTACCGTCACCGCCGAAAAGCTGGCCGCGGCGCGTAACGGCATCCAGACACAGACGGGCGCATCCACCTACACCATCACCGCCAAGGACATTCAGGCACAGCCGGGCGGCGACAATGCCCAGCTCAATTCGGTCGTGCTGCAGATGCCCGGCGTGGCGCAGGACAGTTTCGGCCAGCTCCACATTCGCGGCGAGCATAACGGCCTGCAATACCGGCTGAACGGCATCATCCTGCCGGAAGGCATTTCGGTGTTCGGCCAGACGCTGGATCCCAGGCTGGCGGAATCGATGCGGCTGATTACCGGCGCCCTGCCGGCGGAATATGGCCTTCAAACCGCCGGCATCGTCGACATCCAGACCAAGAGCGGCGTGTTCGAAGATGGCGGTGAAGTCAGCATGTATGGCGGCAGCCATTCCAACCTGTCGCCATCCTTCGCCTATGGCGGTTCATCGGGACATTTCAACTATTTCGTATCGGGCGACTACACCACCGACACGCTTGGCATTGAATCGCCCGACGGCTCCAGCAATCCGCGTCATGACCGCACCCAGCAATGGCATGGCTTCGCCTATATGCAGGACATCCTGGACGAGAACAGCAGCGTCAGCGCGGTGCTGGGCACCTCCAATGCCATCTTCCAGATTCCCGACCAGGTTGGGCTTTCCGCGCCGGGCGTCAGCGGAATCGTGGGACTTGGGCCACTCAATCCGGCCACCGGCAACTATGTGCTGAACGCCAATGGCACGACCAATTTCCCCTCCGAGCAGCTCGACGAGCGCCAGCGCGAGATCACCCATTATGGCATCCTGAGCTATCTGCATTCGACAAATGCGCTGGATTACCAGGTGTCGTTCTTCGGTCGCTATTCCAGCCTGTTCTTCACGCCGGGCGACAATGTCGGCGACATTCTTTACGACGGCAATGCGCAGACCGCCTACAAGCGCGACGTGGCTTATGGCCTGCAGGCCGAGGGCGCCTGGCACCAATTCACCGGCCATACCATCCGCTTCGGTGTGCTCTATCAGGCTGACGATACGCTGTCGCGCACAACGTCCGAGGTGCTCGCCACCGCGCCGGGCGGCATGGGCAACCCCAATCCCAATCCGCTCTGCAGCGATCCCAGCCAGACCTGCCAGACATCGGCGACGCCGCTTTCCATCGCCGACAATGGCAGCAAGCATGGCTTCAATTACGGCCTCTATGCCCAGGACGAATGGCAGATCCTGGACAAACTCACCCTCAATTACGGCCTGCGCTATGACGCCTTCCAGGCGTATGACAAGGAGAACCAGCTATCCCCGCGCCTGAATGCTGTGTGGAAGCCGACCGATACCACCACCGTCCATGCCGGTTATGCGCGCTATTTCTCGCCTCCGCCCTTTGAGCTGGTGGCGGCGAGCGATGTCGCCCTGTTCAACAACACCACGGCGGCCGGCGGCGGCGGCGCCAATGACACCCCCAAGGCAGAACGCGCCGACTATTATGACGTGGGCGCGGAACAGAAGCTTGGCGACGCCTGGACCGTGGGGCTGGACAGCTTTTTCAAGGCATCCAAAAACCTGGTCGATGAAGGCCAGTTCGGCGCCCCGATCATTCTGACGCCGTTCAACTATCAACATGGGCGCCAGTATGGCGGCGAGCTGACGGTCAACTACACGCAAGGAGACTTCAGCGCCTACACCAACTTCTCTTATGAGAGGGCCGTGGGCGAGAATATCGTCTCCAGCCAGTTCCAGTTCTCGCCGGAAGAGCTCGCCTATATCGCCAACCATTACATCCCGCTGGATCACCAGCAGCTCGTGTCAATCTCGGCGGGCGCGACCTACACCATCGACAAGACCCATCTGTCGGCCGATCTGCTCTATGGCTCGGGCCTGCGCAAGGAAGGCGCCACGCCGAACGGCGCATCGGTGCCCGGCTATGTGACGGTCAATTTCGGCGTCAGCCAGAATTTCACGATGGGAGACGTGAAGGGGCTGACCGCACGCGTCGACCTCATCAATGCCTTCGACGAAGTCTATGAGATTCGCGACGGCACCGGCGTGGGGGTTGGCGCACCGCAGTTCGGGGCGCGGCGCGGTCTTTTCTTCGGTCTTTCGAAAGCTCTCTGATCCCGCCTCGCGTCACGCTTGATTGCGTGACGCGTCCATACGCTGTCGCTATGGACCGTTCGGCCGGGCAAAGGGTCCACTGGACCCTTTGCTTTTCCGGCCTCACCCAAACAAGTCCAGCTTTGTCCCGCAAACCCGCGCCTCGTGCTCCAGAAGCTTGCGCTTGAGCGGCAGCCCTCCGCCATAGCCGGTGAGGCTGCCGTCGGCGCCGATCACCCGGTGACAAGGCACGATCAGGGCAATCGGGTTGGCGCCATTGGCGGCGCCCACCGCGCGCGCCGCATTGGGCGCGCCGATCCGCTTTGCCACCGCGCCATAGCTGGTGGTGGTGCCGAAGGGAATTTCCAGCAGTGCTGCCCAGACCTTTTTATCGAACTCCGGCCCTTCCGCCATCAATTCGAAATCGAAGTCCCGGCGCTTGCCCTTGGCATATTCGTTCACCTGACGCTGCACATCCGCCAGCTTGCGCGGATTGTTCTCGGCCTCCGGATCCACCTTGGTCGCGCCCGTCGCGCGCAGGTTGAAGCGCAGGAGCCTGCCCTCTTCGTCCATCCAGGCGGCGAAGGTCTGGAACGGGGATTCGATCACACTCCAAAAACGTCTGGTCATGCGGCCTCCTTCAGATAGGTCCACAAATGCATGGTTGCGATGCTGCGATGGGGCGCGAACCGGCTCATCAGTCGTGCGGTCTCGTCCGCATCCGGTCGCTCGGGCAACCGGTGCAGCCGCTGCAGCGCCGTGGCCAGTGCGCTGTCACCCACCGGCGCGGCGTCGGCAAATCCGCCGCGCAACATCACATAACGCGCCGTCCAGGTGCCGATGCCGCGCTGACTTGTGAGCGCCTTTTCCGCGGCGATCGCCGAGCCATCGCCCAGATTTTCGATGTCGAGCCGGCCTTCGGCCACTGCCTGAGCCGCATCGATCAGATACTGTGCCTTGGAGCGGGAATAGCGACGCGTGGCCAGTGCGGGAACGCCAATATCCGCCACGCGCTCGGGCGTGGGATGAGCCTTCATGTCGCCGATCTTCTCGCCTGCCAGTTCCACGATCTCGCGACGCAGGGCAGAGGCGAATTTGACGTTGATCTGCTGGCCAATGATGCCCCAGCAAAGGGCATCGAAGCCGGTGGGCAGGAGCGGCAGACGCAGACCCCGGCGTGGCGCGATAAAGGCGGCATGGCGGGTCTCGAATTGGCTGACATCCAGGCTCAGACCCAGAACCCGCAATGCCGCGCCATGCAGGATTGCCATCGCCTCACGGCCCAGCCTGTGCCCGGCATGCACCTTCACCCAGCCCTGGCCGGTCTCGATGCTGATTTCGATCACCGCCGGGCCGTCAGCCGTGTGCAATGCCTTCCAGATGCGGTTGCCTTCGCTTTTCTCGCTTACGCTTTGCGGATCGCGGGCGTGATAGGCCAGGATTTCCTTCGCCCGATAGCCCGCGGGCAGTTGCAGCATGAAGACTTCCGCGCCATCCAGCGCCCGATAGGCGCCCGGCGTCATGCGCATCTGGTTGAGGAACTGGCGGTGGAAAACCGATTCCGATTCAAAGCCCGCGCCAAAACCGATTTCGGCCACCTTGTCCTTTCCCGCCAGCAGTTCCTGCGCAGCCCGCCTCACCCGCATGCGCCTCAGCCAGGCAACCGGCGCCAGATGGGCGTGGTCGCGATAGAGATCGCCCAGCTTGGTCAGGCTGACGCCGGCCGTTTTGGCCAGCGCCGAGGCATCGGCGAAATCTTCCGGTCGTGTCGCGACCCGTTCCGCCAGGCCCTCGAACAGGGCCACATTCTCGTCTTCGCCCTTGTAGTAAAGATCTGGCCGGCAACGCTTGCAAGCGCGCAGGCCCGCCGCCTTTGCCTCGGCTTCGGTCGTGAACAGGCGCACATTCTGGGGTTTGGGCGGCCGCGCCGCGCAGGACGGCAGGCAGTAGATCCCGGTGGTCATCACACCGATGATGAACTTGCCATCGAACTTGCCCTTGCGGGCTTCGGCGCGGTTCCAGGACATGGGTTCAGGTAATTTCATGGATTGACCTTAGCGCGGCATCCAGGGCCCCGCCTCCCAATTCACCCGCCAGATGTGGGCAGGAACCGGACAAAGAAAAAGGGCCGCTGTCGCCAGCGGCCCTGATTCTATTGCATCGGAGACCGGCCTATTCAGCCGCCGGCTGCGGCGCTTCCAGCTGAGCGATCGGCTGCTGGGCCGCCTGCTCCGCCTGGATAGCCTTGTCGCGTTCGGTGGCGATGTGGCGCAGGCGGGCGATGGCGCCGCCGGTGCCCGCCGGGATCAACCGGCCCACGATCACGTTCTCCTTCAGGCCTTCCAGCATGTCGACCTTGCCATTGACCGCGGCGTCGGTAAGGACGCGCGTGGTCTCCTGGAAGGAGGCGGCGGAGAAGACCGAACGGGTCTGCAACGACGCCTTGGTGATGCCGAGCAGGATGGCGCGGCCCTCGGCAGGCTTGTGGCCATTCTCTTCCGCCTTCTTGTTGGCGGCGTCCAGTTCGGATGCGTCCACATGCTCGCCGGCGATCAGCGTGGTCTCGCCGCCTTCGGTGATTTCCAGCTTCTGCATCATCTGGCGGCAGATCACTTCGATGTGCTTGTCGTTGATCTTCACGCCCTGGAGACGATAGACGTCCTGGATCTCCTTCACGAGGTAGATCGCCAGCTCCTCCATGCCCTTGATGCGCAGGATGTCATGCGGCGAGGGATTGCCTTCGACGATATAGTCGCCCTTCTCCACATAATCGCCTTCGCGCACGCTGATATGGCGGCCCTTGGGGATCAGATACTCGGTCGGGTCCTGCTTCTCGTTCTTTGGACGAACGATGACGCGACGCTTGTTCTTGTAGTCCTTGCCGAACTCCACGAACCCATCGGTCTCGGCCAGCACGGCCGCTTCCTTGGGCTTGCGGGCCTCGAACAGCTCCGCCACGCGCGGCAGACCGCCCGTGATGTCGCGGGTCTTGGCGCCCTCGGTCGGGATACGGGCCAGCACGTCGCCCGCGCGCACCGTCGAACCGTCTTCCACCGACAGGATGGCGTCGGGCGAAATCGCGTAACGCGCCTCGCCGCCAGCCGGCAGCTGAACCGGCTTGCCCTTCTTGTCGAGGACGACGACGGTGGGTCTGAGCTCGGGCGCGTTCTTGGAGCCCGTGCCGCGGCTGTCCATCACGACCTTGGACGACACGCCGGTCTTTTCATCCGCCACTTCGCGCACCGTGACGCCGAAGACCAGGTCTTCGTATTTCACGGTACCCTCGACGTCGGTCAGGACCGGCAGGGCATTGGGGTTCCATTCCGCGAGGCGATCGCCGCGCTTGACGGTGGCACCCTCGTCCACCCGAAGCCGCGCACCATAGGTGATGCGGTAGGTGGCGCGTTCCTGGCCTTTATTGTCGGTGATGACGACCTGCATGTTGCGCGACATCGCGATCAGCTCGCCGTCGGAATTCTTGACGACGTTCTTGTTCACGATCTTGATCTTGCCGTCATAGGACGCCTCGATCTTCGACGAGCCCGCAACCTGGGCGGCGCCGCCGATGTGGAAGGTGCGCATGGTGAGCTGGGTGCCCGGCTCGCCGATGGACTGGGCGGCAATCACGCCGACCGCCTCGCCGATATTCACCGGGGTCCCGCGCGCCAGGTCGCGGCCATAGCACTT
The DNA here is from genome assembly GCA_036488555.1 of Rhizomicrobium sp. Classification (GTDB taxonomy): domain Bacteria; phylum Pseudomonadota; class Alphaproteobacteria; order Micropepsales; family Micropepsaceae; genus Rhizomicrobium. Next base: position 10,748 of record DASXHL010000089.1, on the reverse strand, counting down.
GCCGCATACGCCTTCCGGCAGGTCGCAGGTCAGGACAGAGCGGACGCGAACCTTCTGGATATGCGCCCCTTCGACCTTCTCGGCCAGATCCTCGGTCACTTCCTTGTTGCGCTTGATGATGATCTCGCCCGTGTCGGGGTGCTTCACATCTTCCGCCGTGGTACGGCCCAGAATACGCTCGGTAAGCGAGGCCACAACCTGGCCGCCATCGATTTCCGCCTGAACCGTGACGCCCTTCTTGGTGCCACAGTCTTCGGAGGTGATGATGCAGTCATTGGCCACGTCGACCAGACGGCGGGTCAGGTAACCCGAATTCGCCGTCTTGAGCGCGGTATCGGCCAGCCCCTTGCGGGCGCCGTGGGTGGAGTTGAAGTACTCCAGCACGGTGAGGCCTTCCTTGAAGTTCGACAGGATCGGCGTCTCGATGATGGAGCCGTCGGGACGCGCCATCAGGCCGCGCATACCCGCCAGCTGCTTCATCTGCTGCGGCGAACCACGGGCGCCGGAATGGCTCATCATGTAGATGGAGTTCATCTCCAGCACCCGGCCCGTGTCGGGATCGATCTTCGGCTCGGAGATTTCCTTCATCATTTCGGCCGCGACCTGATCGGTGCACTTCGACCAGACGTCGACAACGAGGTTGTACTTCTCCTTGTCGGTGGTCAGACCATCCTGATACTGCTGCTCGTACTCGCGAACCCGGTGACGGGTCTCGTCGATCAGCTTGGTCTTGGTATCCGGCACGACCATGTCGTCCTTGCCGAAGGAGATGCCGGCCTTGCAGGCTTCGCGGAAACCCAGCGCCATCAGCGCGTCGGCGAACAGCACGGTCTCCTTCTGGCCGCAGTGACGATAGACCTCGTCGATCAGCTGGCTGATCTCCTGCTTGCGCAGAAGGCGATTGACCAGTTCGAACGGGATCTTGGGGTGGCGCGGCAGGATTTCGGCGATCAGCATGCGGCCCGGCGTGGAGTCCACGCGGCGGGTAATCGGCTTGCCCTCGGCATCGACCGTCTTGTAACGCGCCTTGATCTTGGCGTGCAGCGTCGTCGAACGGGAGAAGAGCGCATGCTCGATCTCGCCGATGTCGTTGAAGGTCATGCCTTCACCCGGCTCCTTCGGACGCTCCTGGCTCAGGTAATAGAGGCCAAGCACGATGTCCTGGGTCGGCACGATGATGGGCTTGCCGTTGGCGGGCGACAGGATGTTGTTGGTCGACATCATCAGGACGCGCGCTTCCAGCTGGGCCTCAAGGCTCAGCGGCACGTGTACGGCCATCTGGTCGCCGTCAAAGTCCGCATTGAAGGCGGTGCAGACCAGCGGATGAAGCTGGATAGCCTTACCTTCGATGAGGACCGGCTCGAACGCCTGGATGCCCAGACGGTGCAAGGTCGGCGCGCGATTGAGCAGGATGGGATGCTCGCGGATGACTTCTTCCAGAATATCCCAGACCTCGGGCTTCTCCTTCTCCACCAGCTTCTTGGACTGCTTGACGGTCTGGCTGAAACCCTTGGCTTCCAAGCGCGCATAGATGAACGGCTTGAACAGCTCCAGCGCCATCTTCTTGGGCAGGCCGCACTGATGCAACTTGAGCTCCGGGCCGACCACGATCACCGAACGCCCCGAATAGTCGACGCGCTTGCCCAAAAGGTTCTGGCGGAAGCGGCCCTGCTTGCCCTTCAGCATGTCAGCGAGCGACTTCAGCGGGCGCTTGTTGGCACCGGTGATGACGCGGCCGCGGCGGCCATTGTCGAACAGCGCGTCGACCGATTCCTGCAGCATGCGCTTTTCGTTGCGCACGATGATGTCGGGCGCCTTCAGTTCGATCAGGCGCTTGAGGCGATTATTGCGGTTGATGACGCGGCGATAGAGGTCGTTCAGGTCCGACGTGGCGAAGCGGCCGCCATCCAGCGGCACCAGCGGACGCAGTTCCGGCGGGATCACCGGAACGACCTGCAGGATCATCCATTCCGGGCGATTGCCGGAATCGATGAAGGCTTCGACCACCTTCAGGCGCTTGACCAGCTTCTTCTGCTTCTCGCCGCCGGAGGATTCGGCAATTTCGCCGCGGATCTCGTCGCGCATCTTTTCGAGGTCGATGGCGGCCAGGAGCTTGCGGATGGCTTCCGCGCCGATCTCGGCGGTGAAGCTGTCATTGCCGTATTCGTCCTGGGCCTTGTAGAACTCGTCCTCGGTCAAGAGCTGACGGTCCTTGAGCGGCGTCAGACCCGGCTCGATGACGATATAGTTCTCGAAATAGAGAACCCGCTCCAGATCCTTGAGGGTCATGTCCAGGATCAGGCCGATGCGGCTGGGTAGCGACTTCAGGAACCAGATATGGGCGACCGGCGAGGCCAGCTCGATATGGCCCATGCGGTCGCGGCGCACCTTCTGCACGGTGACTTCGACACCGCACTTTTCGCAAACGATGCCCTTGTACTTCATGCGCTTGTACTTGCCGCACAGGCACTCATAGTCCTTCACCGGGCCGAAGATGCGGGCGCAGAACAACCCGTCGCGTTCCGGCTTGAAGGTGCGGTAGTTGATCGTTTCCGGCTTCTTGATCTCGCCATGGCTCCAGCGCAGGATCTGGTCCGGGCTGGCCAGCGATATCTTGATGCGGTCGAAGGCGGGAACTTCCTTCACCGTGCCGAAAACATTCATCAGCTCTTGATTCATACGAGCGTCCTTTCGACTTTGGCCCGCAAAGCGCATTCGCGAATTTGCGTTCCGTTGTTCCTTTCAAATCCCCGCCCGAAGCCCTCGCCCCGGGCGGAGTTCTCTTTCTTTCCGTTCCGCGTTACGTCGTCGGTCCGTTCACCAGTTCGACATTGAGCGACAGCGAGCGCATTTCCTTGACCAGCACGTTGAAGGATTCCGGGATACCGGCCTCGAACGTGTCTTCGCCGCGGACGATCGCTTCGTAGACCTTGGTGCGGCCTGCCACGTCGTCCGATTTCACGGTCAGGATTTCCTGCAGCGTGTAGGCGGCGCCGTAAGCCTCGAGCGCCCAGACCTCCATTTCGCCGAAGCGCTGGCCGCCGAACTGCGCCTTGCCGCCCAAGGGCTGCTGGGTGACCAGCGAGTAAGGACCGATCGAGCGGGCATGGATCTTGTCGTCCACCAGATGGTTCAGCTTCAGCATGTAAATGTAGCCGACCGTGACCTGACGGGTGAACGCCTCGCCGGTGCGTCCGTCATACAGGGTCATCTGGCCCGAGGAGGTCAGACCCGCCTGCTCCAGCATGTCGACAATGTCGTTCTCCTTGGCGCCGTCGAACACCGGAGTGGCGATCGGAACGCCGAAGCGCAGATTGTCGGCCAGCTCGACCAGGCCGGTCTCGTCGATCTCGCCCAGGCGCTCGTCATTGCCGTAAACGCCCTTCAGGTGCCGGCGCAGCGGCTCGTACTTGCCGTCGCGCTTGACCTTGTCGAGCACATCGCCGATCTGCCGGCCAAGGCCCGAACAGGCCCAGCCCAGATGGGTCTCCAGGATCTGGCCGACATTCATGCGGGAGGGCACGCCCAGCGGATTGAGCACCACGTCCACCGCGGTGCCGTCTTCCAGATGCGGCATATCCTCGATCGGCACGATGCGGCTGATCACACCCTTGTTGCCGTGACGGCCAGCCATCTTGTCGCCCGGCTGCAGCTTGCGCTTCACCGCCACGAAGACGCGGACCATCTTCATCACGCCCGGGGCCAGTTCGTCGCCACGGCGCAGCTTCTCCACCTTGTCGGCGAAGCGCTTGTCGAGGCGCGACTTGGACTCGTCATACTGCTGACGCAGGCCTTCGATCTCGGCCATCGCCTTTTCGTTGCGAAGCCCGATCTGCCACCACTGGTGCTTCGGAATCGTATCGAGCACCTGCTGGGCGATCTTGGTGTCGGCAGGCATGCCCTTCGGCCCGCTGGCGGCGGTCTTGTTGAGCAGGATTTCCGACAGGCGCGAGAAGATGTTGCGCTCCAGGATCGAAAGCTCGTCGTCGCGGTCTTCCGCCAGACGCTCTTCCTCGGCGCGCTCGATCGACATGGCGCGCTGGTCCTTGTCCACGCCGTGACGGTTGAAGACCCGCACTTCCACGATGGTACCGGTGACGCCCGGCGGCACGCGCAAAGACGTGTCGCGGACATCGGCGGCCTTCTCGCCGAAGATGGCGCGCAGCAGCTTTTCTTCCGGGGTCATCGGGGTTTCGCCCTTCGGCGTCACCTTGCCCACCAGAATATCGCCCGCCTGCACTTCGGCGCCGATATAGACGATGCCGGCTTCGTCCAGGTTCTTGAGATTCTCTTCACCCACATTCGGGATGTCGCGGGTGATTTCCTCCGGACCGAGCTTGGTATCGCGCGCCATGGTCTCGAATTCCTCGATATGGATCGAGGTGAAGACGTCGTCGCGGACAATGCGCTCGGAAATGAGGATGGAGTCCTCGAAGTTGTAGCCGTTCCAGGGCATGAAGGCGACGAGCGCGTTCTTGCCCAGCGCCAGCTCGCCCAACTGGGTCGAAGGACCGTCACAGACGATGTCGCCCTTCTTCACCACATCACCCACCTTCACCAGCGGACGCTGGTTGATGCAGGTCGAGGCGTTGGAGCGCTGGAACTTGCGCAGGCGATAGATGTCGATGCCCGGCTTGGTGGGATCGGTCTCTTCCGTCGCGCGGATGACGATACGGGTGGCGTCAACCTGGTCCACCACGCCGGCGCGGCGCGCCGAAATGGCGGCGCCGGAATCGCGCGCCACGACTTCTTCCATGCCTGTGCCCACCAGCGGCGCCTCGGGACGCAGCAGCGGAACGGCCTGGCGCTGCATGTTGGAGCCCATCAGCGCGCGGTTGGCGTCGTCATTCTCCAGGAACGGCACCAGCGCGGCAGCGACGGACACCAACTGCTTGGGCGAAACGTCGATGAACTGCACCTGGTCGGGGGTGGTCATCACGAAATTTCCGCCCTTGCGGCTGCTGACCAGTTCGTCGGTCAGGCGGTTGCGGCTGTCCACGGTCGCGTTGGCCTGGGCCACCATGTACTTGGCCTCTTCCATCGCCGACAGATAGACGACCTCATCCGTCAGGTGCTTGTTGACCACCTTGCGGTACGGGCTCTCGATGAAGCCGTACTTGTTGACGCGCGCAAACGTCGCCAGCGAGTTGATCAAGCCGATGTTGGGGCCTTCCGGCGTCTCGATCGGGCAGATGCGGCCATAGTGGGTCGGATGCACGTCGCGCACTTCAAAGCCGGCGCGCTCGCGCGTCAGACCGCCCGGTCCAAGCGCTGACATGCGGCGCTTGTGGGTCAGTTCCGAGAGCGGGTTCTGCTGGTCCATGAACTGCGACAGCTGCGAGGAACCGAAGAATTCGCGCACCGCAGCCGCCACGGGCTTGGCGTTGATCAGGTCATGCGGCATCACCGTGTCGATGTCGACCGCCGACATGCGCTCCTTGATGGCGCGCTCCATGCGCAGCAGACCGACCCTGAACTGGTTTTCCATCAGCTCACCCACCGAACGCACGCGGCGGTTGCCGAGATTGTCGATGTCGTCGATTTCGCCACGGCCGTCGCGCAACTCCACCAACGCCTTGAGGATGGCAAGGATGTCCTCCTTGCGCAGCACCCGCATGGTGTCGGGCGCATCCAGGCCCATGCGCATGTTCATCTTCACGCGGCCGACCGCGGAAAGGTCATAGCGCTCCGGATCAAAGAACAGCTGGCCGAACAGGGTCTCGGCGGTGTCCAGCGTCGGCGGCTCGCCAGGGCGCATCACGCGATAGATGTCGATCAGCGCCTGCTCGCGCGAGTGATTCTTGTCCACCGCCAGCGTGTTGCGCAGATAGGGGCCGACATTGATGCCATCGATGTTGAGCACTTCGATGTCATGGAAGCCCGCTTCCAGCAGGGTGGCGATATTGTCGGCAGTCAGCTCGTCGCCGGCCTCGACATAGATTTCGCCCGTCTCGGGATTGACCATGTCCAGCGCCGAGAAACGGCCGATCAGCTCGTCCTGCAAGAAGGCGATGTTCTTGACGCCCTCTTCCTGCAGCTTGCGCAGGCCGCGCACAGTGATCTTGGCGCCGGCTTCCAGCACCACCTCACCGGTCTTGGCGTTCTTCCAGTCCGAAGTCGACTTGGCGTTACGCATCCAGGTCGGCTCCAGCGGGGTCGACCAGCTGCCGTCCTTGTTATGCTTGAAGGCGATCTTGCCGTAGAAATAGTCCAGGATCTCTTCCTGGGTCAGCCCCAGGGCATAGAGCAGCGTCGTCGCCGGCAGCTTCCTGCGGCGGTCGATGCGCACATGCACGATGTCCTTGGCGTCGAATTCAAAATCGAGCCACGAACCGCGATAGGGAATGACGCGGGCGGCGAACAAGAGCTTGCCCGAGGAATGGGTCTTGCCCTTGTCGTGGTCGAAGAAGACGCCCGGCGAACGGTGCATCTGGGAGACGATGACGCGCTCGGTGCCGTTGACGACGAAGGTGCCGTTCTCGGTCATGAAGGGGACGTCGCCCATATAGACGTCCTGTTCCTTGATGTCCTTCACCGACTTGGCGCCGGTTTCCTGGTCCACATCGAACACGATCAGGCGCAGCGTCACCTTGAGCGGCGCGGCGAAGGTCATGGAGCGCTGCTGGCACTCCTCGACGTCGTACTTCGGCTCCTCGAAGTGATAATCCACATATTCCAGCAGCGAGGACTCCGAGAAGTCCTTGATGGGGAACACCTGGCGGAATACCGCTTCCAGGCCCTCGTCCCGGCGGCCGCCTTCGGGCTTGTCCAGCTGCAGGAACTGGTCATAGGAGGTGCGCTGAACCTCGATGAGGTTCGGCATCTGCGCGATCTCCTGAATCTTGCCGAAATTCTTGCGAAGGCGTTTGCGTCCGGTGAAGGAAAGAGTCATCCGATAAAGTCCTTTACGGCCGAGAAGCCGTGTTTGCCCGGGGTGGGAACCAGCAGTTTCAAACCAATGGCAAAAGCCACCGCACCCATCGGCGAGGGCTTCGCCGATGGGGGGTGGGTGAACGAAATATGTACGACAACGCGGCTTTTCAACCCGCGGTGCCTCCTTGTTACTTCAATTCGACTTTGGCGCCGGCGTCTTCGAGCTGCTTTTTGATCTTGGCAGCTTCGTCCTTGTTCACGTCGGCCTTCACTTCCTTGGGAGCGCCTTCGACCAGGTCCTTGGCTTCCTTGAGGCCCAGGCCCGTGATCGCACGCACTTCCTTGATGACATTGATCTTCTTGTCGCCCGCATCCATGAGCATGACCGTGAATTCGGTCTTTTCCGCGGCAGGAGCAGCGGCGGCGCCCGCCGGAGCAGCAGCAACGGCCACCGGCGCGGCGGCAGAGACGCCCCACTTCTCTTCCAGGAGCTTGGCCAGGTCGGCGGCTTCCAGGACGGTCAGCGAGGACAGGTCTTCAACAAGTTGTTCGATCTTCGACATTTTTAAAGTTCCTTCGATTGGTTCAGGTTTGGATGTTTACGTTGGACTCATTGGTTTGACCGCATTTCCGAGGAAATGCGGCTTCAGCCGCCTTATGCCGCGTCCTTCTTGGAATAAGCGCCAATGACACGGGCAAGCTGACCGGCGGGAGCCTGGACGACCCCGGCGATCTTGGTCGCGGGCGCCACAAGCAGACCCACGATCTTGCCACGCAGTTCATCGAGCGACGGCAGGGTGGCAAGGGCCTTCACGCCCTCGGCATCCAGCGCGGTCGCTCCGACCGAGCCACCCAGGATCACGAGCTTGTCGTTATCCTTGGCGTAGGCAGCCGCAACCTTCGAGGCAGCCACCGGGTCATCGCTGACAGCGATACCGGTCGGCCCCTTGAACAGATGCGCAATGCCTTCGATCGGCGTTCCTTTCAGAGCGCGTACCGCCAGACGGTTCTTGGCCACACGGAACGAAGCCCCCGCCGCGCCCATGCGCGAACGAAGGTCGGCCATCTGGGCAACCGTCATGCCGGAATAGTGGGCGACCACCACAGAGCCGGCCTTCGAGAAGACCCCATTAAGGTCTTCAACGACTTCCGCCTTTTTGGCTTTTTCCACTTTTGCTCTCCTAACGTCGGCCCAGGTGACGATCCCCGAACCAACCCTGTTGCTCGAAATTCTGCCCCAGGGTCCAAACCCGAACTGCGGAAGACATCTTCCGAATTCGGTTTCATTCCCTGTCTATGCTGGAAAATTTAAGACCTTTCGGCCTCCAGCAGTCTCGGACAGTCCCGGCGATCGTCCGCCGGAATTAAGTACGGCCTTAAGCCGCGCCACCCGCCCCGACGGAGGCGAGCGAGATCTTCACGCCCGGTCCCATGGTCGAGGAGATGGAAACCTTCTTCATATAGTTGCCCTTCGCGCCCGACGGCTTGGCCTTGATGACGGCGTCGATGAACGCCTTCACGTTGGCGGCGATGGCGTCTTCGGTGAAGCTCGCCTTGCCGACGCCGGCCTGCACGATGCCCGCCTTCTCGACACGGAACTCCACCGCGCCGCCCTTGGCGTCCTTGATGGCCTGGGTCACGTCCATGGTGACGGTGCCGACCTTGGGATTGGGCATCAGGTTGCGCGGGCCCAGCACTTTGCCGAGCCGGCCGACAATGCCCATCATGTCCGGGGTGGCGATGCAGCGGTCGAAATCGATCTTGCCGGCCTGCACTTCGGCCGCCAGGTCTTCCGCGCCCACCAGGTCGGCGCCGGCCTTCTTGGCCTCCTCTGCTTTCGCACCCTTGGCGAACACGGCCACGCGCAGCGTGCGGCCGGTGCCGGACGGCAGCGAGACGACGCCGCGCACCATCTGATCGGCATGCTTGGGGTCCACACCCAGGTTCAGCGACAGTTCGATGGTCTCATCGAACTTGGCAATGGCGCGCGCCTTCACCAGCTTCACGGCCTCTTCGACCGTGTAGCTCTTGTTGCGGTCCAGACCTTCGGTGATTTTCTTGTAACGCTTGGCGATCTTCATGGTCTTAGTCCCTCACCGTGATGCCCATCGAGCGCGCCGAGCCTTCGATCAGGCGCATCGCATTTTCGATGTCGTTGGCGTTGAGGTCCTTCATCTTGGCCTGGGCGATCTCGCGCACCTGGGCGCGGGTCACGCTGCCGGCGGTGGCAATGCCGGGGGCCTTGGAGCCCGAAGACAGCTTGGCGGCCTTCTTCAGGAAGTAGGACGCGGGCGCGGTCTTCATCTCGAAGGTGAAGCTCTTGTCCGAGAACACGGTGATGGTCACCGGAATCGGCATACCCTTTTCCTGGTCCTGGGTCTTGGCGTTGAACGCCTTGCAGAACTCCATGATGTTGAGGCCGCGCTGACCCAGAGCCGGGCCAATGGGCGGCGACGGATTGGCAGAGCCCGCGGGCACCTGCAATTTGACGTAACCTGTAATCTTCTTTGCCATGTCTCACCGCCTCCTTTTTGCGGCTTAGCGGTTCAAACGAAACTTGCGTTTCTCCCGCAGGATGATGGTTCGTCCGAACACGGCCTCGGACCGGCCCGCCGGGCAAAGCCCGGCACAACTCACATCTTTTCCACCTGGGTGTATTCGAGCTCGACAGGCGTGGCGCGGCCGAAGATCGAAACCGCGACCTTCACACGGCTGCGATCCTCGTCCACCTCTTCCACCACGCCGGTGAAGGAGGTGAAGGGGCCGTCGGCCACACGCACCTGCTCGCCGATCTCGAAGCTGATGGTGGACTTGGGATGCTCCGCACCCTCGGTGACCTGGTTGAGGATGCGGTCCACCTCGCCCTGACGCAGCGGCATGGGCTTGTTGTTCTGGCCCAGAAAGCCCGTCACCTTCGCGACATTCTTGACCAGGTGATAGACTTCATCCGTCAGCTTGGCGTTGAGAAGCACATAACCGGGCAGGAACTTGTGCTCGGCCTTGACCTTCTGGCCGCGGCGCACTTCCAGCACTTCCTCGGTCGGCACCACCACGTCGGCGACGAATTCCTCAAGATCCTGCAGCTTGGCCTGGCGCAGGATCTCTTCCTTCACCTTCTTCTCGAAGTTGGAATAGGTGTGCACGATATACCACTTGGCATCGGCCACAGTGCGGGTTCCGGCTTCGCTCATCAGTACAGCCTCCGGGCGCCAATCAAGATATACTCGCCATATTGCAGGACGAGATCGACTACGAAGAAGAAGACCATGGTCAGGCCGACCATGATGAAGACCATCATGGTAGTGAGCCAGGTCTCCTTCCATGTCGGCCAGGTGACCTTCGACATTTCCCGGCGCACTTCCTGGAGGAACTGCATCGGCGAGACGCGGCGGCGCGGCGGCGGTGCTTCGTCCGCTTCCACATCCGTCTTTTTCGTCACTTCGGCCATTTCAACTCTTCTACTTCAAACTTGGCAGGGGCGGAGGGACTCGAACCCACGGCCCTCGGTTTTGGAGACCGATGCTCTACCAGCTGAGCTACACCCCTAAGAAAACCAAGAGTGGCCGGCGCTGGTCGCCGGCCACTCCCATTACTTCAAGATCTTGGCGACGACGCCGGCGCCGACGGTGCGGCCGCCTTCACGGATGGCGAAGCGCAGCTTCTCTTCCATCGCGATCGGAACGATCAGCTCGACTTCGACCGACACATTGTCGCCCGGCATCACCATCTCCGTGCCCGCCGGCAGCTTGACGATCCCCGTCACGTCGGTGGTGCGGAAATAGAACTGCGGACGATAGTTGGCGAAGAACGGCGTGTGACGACCGCCCTCTTCCTTGGTCAGGATGTAGGCTTCCGCCACAAACTGGGTGTGCGGG
>DASXHL010000073.1:0-130031 GCA_036488555.1 Rhizomicrobium sp. | reverse complement strand
TGGCGCGCCATCTGGCATACGACCATCCGCAGTATTTCTCCTATTTCGGCCTGCCCGGCTTCAACTACAAAGGCGCCTGGATTCCCACCCACGACAATCTGATCGGCCGCTATGAAGGCGCCGATGGCATGAAGACCGGCTATACCGGCGCTTCCGGCTTCAACCTGGTGAGTTCGGTCACGCGCGGCAACACCCATATCATCGGCGTGGTGATGGGCGGACGCACCGCGGTGCGCCGCGATCTGGAGATGGTCAGGCTGCTCGATCAGACCTTTGCCCAGATCAGCGCCAATCCCGCCTTGGTGGCCAGCCGCACAGTGCCCTGGCAGCAGGTGGCCCAGAGCGCACCACCGCCGGCGATTGCTGGCTTCAGCCTGCCGCAGGTGGCGCCCAATTATGGTTCATCTGGGCAGTTCGCCGCCTTGTCGCCGGTACCGCAGACGGTGCAGAGCGACGACGAGGACGCTGCGGAGAATGTCCGGGCCCCCGACGAGAATTTCTCACTCATCCATGGCGAAGGCGCCAAGCCTGCACCGGCGCAGCCTGCACCCCAGGCCAAGCAGCCTGCCGTGCCGCCGGTGGTCGCCAAGTCCGCGCCTCAGGCGCCCACTCTGGTCGCCAAAGCGCAGGCGCCCGTTACCCATCCCGGCGCCCGTCCCGACAGCTCGCTTGCGACCGCACAGGCGCAGCTAGTCAAGATGGCCGTCAACACGGTTGATGCGCCCCACCCGCAGATGCGCCCGGCCCTGCATGCGGACGCCGCCGAAGGCGATTCCGACGTTTCCTCTACGCCGACACCCGGCCACAACTGGACCATCCAGATCGGCGCCTATGCCGACAAGGCCATGGCCGATGCCCAGCTCAAGACCTATTACGGCAAGGCGCAGGACGTGCTGGCGCGCGCCAACAAAATCATCGCGCCTATCACTTCGCCCCAAGGGCATGTGCTCTATCGCGCCCGTTTCGGCCTGTTCGCCGAACAGGAAGCGCGCGATGTCTGCACCCGCCTCACCCAGCGCGGCCAGACCTGTTTCGCTGCGGTTCAAACGCGATAATGACGACAGCCGTCACGACGGTGGCGGATTTGCGCGCCGCTCTTGCCGACGCCAAACGCGTCGGTTTGGTGCCCACCATGGGGGCGCTGCATGACGGTCATCTGTCGCTTGTGCGCGAGGCAAGAAAGCATGCCGAACTGGTCGTGGTCAGCATCTTCGTCAATCCGACCCAGTTCGCGCCCAATGAGGACTTCGACGCCTATCCCCGCACTCTGGATGCCGATCTCGCCAAACTGGCTGGCCTGGCCGAGCTGGCATTCACGCCCACTGCACGGGAGATCTACCGCCAAGGCTACGCCACCACCATCAGCGTGGGCGGGCCCAGCGCCGGACTGGAAACGGACTTCCGGCCCCATTTCTTTTCCGGGGTCGCCACCGTGGTGGCCAAACTTCTGATTGCGGCCTCGCCCGACATCGCGGTGTTCGGAGAAAAGGACTATCAACAGTTGCAGGTCGTCCGGCAGATGGTAAGCGACCTCGCGCTGCCCGTTGAGATCATAGGCAGCTCGACCTTGCGGGAGGCGGACGGTCTGGCCATGTCCTCGCGCAACGCCTATCTCTCGCCACCCGAGCGCAACATTGCCGGCCGGCTGAATGTGATCCTGAAGGACGGGGCCGCACATGCACGGCGGGGCGATCTCCGCGCCGCGGAAAATTGGGCCGTCGAGGCGCTTAAAGAGGCGGGGTTTGATCCGGTGGATTACGTCGCCATCCGCGACGCGGAGAGCCTGGCGCCGATCACCACGCTGGAACGTCCCGCCCGCATCCTGGCGGCCGCCAAGATCGGCAAGACAAGGCTGATCGACAATATGCCCGTCTAGAGCAAGCCAAGAGCGGCGAGTTCGCGCTGCAGGGCTTCCGGCAATCCCTTGGCGCCCTTGGTGCGAGCAAGATCGGGCGGGGCATCCTTGTCTTCCAGATAACGCCAACCCTGAAAGGCTCGCCTGGGCCGCGCCACCACCGGCACAAGCTCCTTGTCATAGACCAGCCCGCAATGCGGCACGCCATTGCGCGTGACCTGGCGGAAGGCCAGCAATTTCTGGCGCGCCGCAATCTGGCCCTTGATCACCCAGTAGAGCGACCCGCCGCCCAGGATCTCGTCAGCCCGCTTGGGTGTCATCCTTGTAACATGAACAAGCTCCGGCTTCTGGCCTTTGGCGCGCTTTTCCTTCAGGCGCTTTTTCTGCCAATCGGCCAGTTCTGCAAGGCTTTCGCAGCCGACGCACAGCTTGATGATATGAAGTGGCATGACCCGCACGCATTAACCGCACTGCAACAGAATTACAATTGTCGATTGCGCGAAGCCGGTGCCCGTGTCAGCCTGTGTGGACAAATAAAACGTGGGGGTGGAGAGACCAAACAATGACGTACAAAAAGATCCTGCAAGCGGCGCTGGCATCGGCGCTGATCATCGGCGCAACGGCGCCGGTTTATGCCCAGGGCCTTCTGGACCGGATGAAGGAAGACGCGCAGCGCCGCGCTGAAAACAAGGCGGTGATGGACGCGGAAAAACCGCAAACCACCAAGAAGGCCGATACATCCGCGGCTCCGGCAGCGCCGGCTCAGCCGGCTGCGGCGGCACAGTCTGCATCCGCGACGCCGGCGACACCGGCCACGCCCGCACCGGCGCCGGCGCAGTAAGGAATTATCAAGAAAGACTACCAAAAGCCTGCACGAAAACCATGCAGGCTTTTCACTTTCTTTCAACGCTGAACGATGAGACTGGCGCGATGCGCCAGCTTCTTTATGTCAGCAACACCCAGCCCGATCTCTCGCTCGGCGTCCTGGACGACATCCTCACCGCATCCCGCCGCAACAATGCGATGATGGGGATCACGGGCCTGCTGCTTTATATCGACGGCGGCTTCCTGCAGATGCTGGAAGGCGACGAGCTGGCGTTGCGCGAGCTTTATGGCCGCATCTCTGCCGACCGCCGCCATAGCGACCTGCGCCTGATGCTGGACCGGGAAGCGGGCACCCGCGCCTTTCCCGGCTGGAGCATGGGTTTCGAGAGACCCTGCATGGATGATCCGGAAACCGCCGGCATGTTCGGCGTCGCCCGTTCCGCCATCCGTGACCAGCTGTCGCCCAAGACCGGGCGCATCGTGGCGATGATGCTGCAGACCTTCTATCGCGTGCAGCATAGCGACCTGCCGGTGAATCTTTATTACGCAGGTTGATTGGCGCGGGCGCGCTAACGCTCAGCTCGCTTGAACGCGCCCGCGCGCAAATCGCCCGCAGTCAGTGGATTATAGCCTCCTGATCCAGATATTCCGGTAATGCACGGCGTTGTTGTGCGCCTGGAGCATGATCGGACCGTCGCCATGGGCTTTGTAAGCCGGCAGCATGCGATAGTCGGTCGGCCCTTTGATGGCGAAATTGTTCTGGATCAGGATGCCATTGAGAAACACCGTGATCCGCGCCGGTTCCGCCAGCGTGCCGTCGTTGTAGAAACGCGGCGCGTAATAGACGATATCATAACTCTGCCAGTTGGGCGCGGGCTTCTGGGCATTCACCAGCGGCACCGACTGTTTGTAGATCGCGCCCGCCATGCCGTTCACATAAGTCGGATTGTCGTAGGTATCGAGCACCTGCACCTCATACAGGCCTTGCAGGAAGACGCCGCTGTTGCCGCGATCCTGGCCTTTTCGGTCCGGCGGCAGAACCGGAATCATCCATTCGATATGCAACTGGCAGTCGCCGAATTTCTGCCTGGTTTCGATATGGCCGGCTTTGGGACGGTCCACCATCTCGCCATTTTCCACGCCCCATTCCGCCGGCCCACCATTGAGGCTTTCCCAGTTGGAAAGGTCCTTGCCGTTGAACAGAATGATGGCGTCGGACGGCGGCTGGCCTGCACCTGCGGCCGGCTCGACCTTCGGCGGGACCGGTGACCAGATTTCGGTGGCTTCCGGCGGCGGGGGCGGATTGCCGCCCGGATAGGTGGCCTGCGCCAACGCCGCAGTGGGCAGCAGGAGAAACAACAGCGCGAATTTTTTCATAACCTCCCCCGTGAGCTTTTGTCTATGTCAGTTCGCCATGGCAATGCTTGATTTTCTTGCCCGAACCGCAGGGGCAAAGCACATTGCGCGGCAGGCCGATCAGGTCGGGATTGGTGTCGCCCGCATGACGCACATGCCGCCCCTCCCCGATATGGCGGACATAACCGCCCTCGTCCAGGATCACGGCACGGTAGCCCTGCCGGTGATAGAAGGCGGAAGCTTCCACTTCGAAGGGCAGCGCGGCGGTAGGCGTCTTGGCCACCACATACATGGTGCGCGGCTGCTTCTCATAGCTGGCGCCGAGTCGCCGGTAATCCGACAGCCGCCGCAATCCGGGGTTGAAGGTGAAGCCATGCCAGCAGTCGCAATAACCGGTGGCCATCACCCCATAACTGTGATCGGGCGCGGCATGACTGACAGGATGGCCATTTGTATCGTTCCAGGCGCGCAGCTGGACCAGCAAGACAGCGGGATCGGCCTCCAGAAAGGCGCGGCTCTTCTGCATGAAACCGGGACGATAGAACTCCCAATCGTCTTCCAGATGGAAGATGAACGGCGTCTCCACCTTCGCATAGGCCTGGTCGATCAGCCTGATCTGGCCCACCCGCGTCATGGTGCGGAAATGCTCGGCACCAAACCGGGCGCAGACCGCAGAGGGATCGGCGTCACCATCCTCCGCCACCAGAATGCGCGCCACCCGGCCTTCGGTTTCCTGCGCCCGGAAACTTTCCAGCGTGCGCCCCAGGAGATCGTGACGGTTGCACGAGGTCACGACCACGGTAATGTCGGCATTGGGCTGCATGAACATGATGATTTTAAGCGTCGCGGCCCGATGGGTGCAAGCTGGCCGGGATGATGTCGATCAGGGACTTATATGGTCAGGCCAGCGCTTTTCATCGCGGCGGCCGGCTGGCGGAAGCGGAGCAACTCTATCGCCAGATTCTGGCGGCCGATCCGGAAAGCTTTGCCGCGCAACACATGCTGGGCGTGCTGGCGGCGCAGACCGGCCGCATGGATGAAGCCCTGCACAGGATCGGCGCGGCGCTGAAGGTCAATCCCGGCGACACAAGTGCCCTGGTCAATTACGCCAATGTGCTTTGCCTGAAAGGCCGCTTTGGCGAAGCGGTGGCAAGTTATGATCGCGTATTGGCGGTGCACCCCGACGCCGATGTGTTGCGGGGCCGTGGCCATGCCTTGCAAGGCGTCGGCCGCCTCGCGGATGCATTGACCAGCTATCGCCAGGCATTGACGCTCAATCCGTCCGATGTGCAGGCGCTCTACAAACAGGGTGTGGTCCTGAACGAGATGAGCCGGCCCGACGAGGCGCTCTCAAGCTACGACGAGGTGCTGGCGCTTCAGCCCGATCATGCCGAGGCGCTGAACAATCGTGGCTACATCTGGTGGCTCGGCAAACAGGACTATGCCCGTGCCATCGCCGATCTGGCGCGGGCGCATGCCCTGGACCCAAACCTGCCCTACGGGGCGGGCGCGGTGCTGCACCTGAAAATGTATGCCGCCGACTGGCGGGATTTCGAAAAAGACAAGATGGCACTAACGAAAGGCGTACGCGCCGGCGAGCGTGTGGCGCGCCCCTTCATGTTCCAGGCACTCGCCGACAATCCGCAAGATCTTCAGGCCTGCGCCCGGATTTATGCGCGCGATCTGCATCCGCCCGTGCCAGGCGCAGCACATCATCCGGCTTCGCGCGCTGACGGAAAAATACGCCTCGGGTATCTGTCTGGCGAATTTCGCGACCAAGCCACCGCCATCCTGATGGCAGGCCTTTACGAACGTCACGACCGCGCACGGTTCGAGATTATCGCCATCGACAATGGCAGTGCCGACCACAGCGCCATGAGCGCGCGACTGAAACAGGCCTTCGATGAATGGATCGATATCGGCGCACTGACCGACGCCGAGGCCGCGGCGAAAATCCGCGGCGCCGGCATCGACATTCTGGTCAATCTCAACGGCTGGTTCGGCAAGCATCGCATGGGGGTGTTCGCTGCACGCGCCGCGCCGGTGCAGGTCAACTATCTGGGTTTTCCGGGCACCCTGGGCGCGCCCTATATGGATTACATCATCGCCGACCGAACGGTGATCCCAAAAGGCGAAGAAGGTTTCTATGACGAATCCGTCGTCATCCTGCCCGGCAGCTATCAGGTCAATGACGATCGCGGGCGGGAGATTGCGCCGGTACCGTCACGCAAGGAGGTGGATTTACCGGAGCACGGTTTCGTCTTCTGCAACTTCAACCAGAGCTACAAACTCACGCCGGAGATTTTTTCCGGCTGGATGCGCATCCTGAAGCGCGTTGACGGGAGCGTGCTGTGGCTGCTGGACGCGGTGACGCCATTTGCCAGCAATATTCGCGGTCATGCCAAAGCCCATGGCGTCGCGCCGGAGCGCATCCTGTTCGCGCCCGATCGTCCGCCAGCCCAGCACCTGGCGCGGCTTTCGCTGGCAGACCTGTTTCTGGACAGCCTCCCCTACAATGCCCACACCACCGCCAGCGATGCGTTATGGGCCGGAGTACCGCTCGTTACCCGACGGGGCGGCGCCTTTCCCGGCCGTGTCGCGGCGAGCCTGCTGGAGGCAGCGGGTTTGCCGGAACTGGTTACCGAAAGTCAGGACGATTATGAGGCGCTGGCGGCGAACCTCGCCACGGATCCGCTGATACTGACCGCGATCAAGCAGAGGCTCACACGCAACAGTCCCCTGTTCGACACCGACCTGTTCCGTCGCCGCATCGAAGCAGCCTATGAGATGATGTGGCAGGCCTGGCGCGCCGGCGAAAAGCCGAAAGGCTTCAGCGTCCGTTGAACAGGCCGTGGGGCCCGGTCAGGTCGC
Source organism: Rhizomicrobium sp. (assembly GCA_036488555.1). Taxonomy (GTDB): domain Bacteria; phylum Pseudomonadota; class Alphaproteobacteria; order Micropepsales; family Micropepsaceae; genus Rhizomicrobium. The sequence continues at coordinate 123,124 of DASXHL010000073.1, read as the reverse complement.
TCATCAGCATCAGCTTGACGGCAAAACTGTCGGTGCCGGGGGTAAGCCCAAAACCCGCACCCGCCTCCACCGAAATCGGATTGCCGTCATAGTCCGCCACTGCCCAAAGTTGATGGAACTGCTGGCTGGCCGGCAGGAAAGCGCGCAACTGGCCAAAATCGTCGTATTCCTCAGCCGCCACCGTCCAGGTGTCGTTGACCTTGTAGTCCAGCCGCGTGGCCGGCACGAATTCCAGCCGAGAGAAGCCTTTATAGCTGTTGTCGACGATCGGATTGAAGGTGAAGCTCCAGCGATTGTCGTCACCAAAGCGCCAGCCGATGATGGGACGAATTTCGCCTGTATTCACATGCGGATCCCATTGTCTCTGGTTCCAGCTGAATTCGAAATTCACCCCGTAATAGAAGTCCTTGCTGGCATTGTCGGGCTGCACGAACAAAGCGCGCAACTTGAAGCCGTTATAGGTCCAGCCCTGGTTTTGGGAATAGGAGTAGAGCGGCATGTACAGCCCGGCCTCGAACCATGGCGTCACGCCATAGGCCCATTCGGCCACGCTGCTATAGGCGTGATTGTCTATCAGATCGTCCGGAAAATCCGGCTGCTTGGTACCGCTGACCGTATAGTTGTTGTGCAAAGTGAGACCGAGAGTGCCGACGTCCTCGATGTCACCGGTATAGACCTGGATTTCGTCGGTCACGGCCAAGGCCGGCGCGGCGGACCCGGACAAAAGCAGTGCGGAAGCCAGGACAAGCCGACGTGACATGATATCCCCTCAAAGCTCCGGGCCCGGGCCCGAATCTGACGAGGCATAACATGCTGGTTCTGTCCAAGCTGATTTCGCGAAGCAGTCTCAGCCGAAACTTGCGTACTTTTTTGTCACGTCCTCATGGGACGGCGACAATCACTGCGGCGGCTGCCCTTTGGTGTTGTTGAAGCCGCCGCCTAGCGCCTTGAACAGCGCCACCGAGGCCGCCAGCCGGGCACGGCGGATGTCCGACAGTTGGTCGCGCGCGGTGTAAAGAGCGCGTTGGGCATCGGTCACCACCAGAAAATCGGCGGAGCCGGCGACGTATTTGCGCTGGGCCGCCGTGAGCACCTTTTCGGACTGGATCACCTGCTCGCGCAAGGCGGCTTCCTGGGCGGTCAGATGCGCGAAGCTGCCCAGCGCGTTCTCGACATCAGAGAAGGAAGACAATACGGCGGCACGATAGGCCGCCAGCAGTTCTTCCTCCCGCGCCCTGGTCTCTTCGACCCTGCCTTCCAGCCTTCCGCCGTCAAAGATGGTTTGAACAAGGCTGGCGGTGCCGAGCAACGCGAGGCCCGTGCCCGGTAAGGTGTTTACAACCGCTCCGAGGGCGGGATAGGCGACGCCGCCGCTGGCGGTCAGATTGATGGACGGATAGAAAGCTGCGCGCGCGGCCGCCAGATCGGCATGGGCACCCCTGAGATTGGCCTCGGCCGTGGCGATGTCGGGACGGCGGGCCAGAAGCTCGGAAGTCAGGCCCGGCGCAACGGCGGGCGGCGCGAGCCTGCCCAGCCCCTCGCCGCTGACGGTAAAGCCTTCCGGCGGCCTGCCCAGAAGAATAGCCAGCGCATTGCGGGTTTCCAGTTCCTGCTGTTCCAGCTGCGGCAGCACCGCCTGCTCAGCGGCCAGCGCCGCGCGCTGCTGGGTAAGATCGGCAGGCGCGCTGTAGCCCGCCGTCACCCGCCGCTGCACGACATTCAAGATGTCTTGTGCGGATTTGAGATTGGCGCGCGCCCCGGCGATGCGCTCACGCAGGGACAGAAGCTGGAAATAGGTGGTGGCGACCCCCGAGGTGACTGTCAGCGCCACGGTCTGGCGGTCTGCAAGGCTGGCCAGGCTGGCCGCCTTGGCGGAGTCCAGCGCGTCGCGGTTCTTGCCCCAGAAATCCAGTTCATAACTCACATTCAGGCCGGTATTGAAATCGGTCTCTTGCGCAGAAGTTGAACCGACCTGGCCATATTGCGGTGTCACCGAAGCGCCAGCGCCTACCTGCGGCAGCAGCGCGGCACCCGCCTGACGCGCCCGCGCATCGGCCTGGCGCAGACGCGCCGCGGCCTGGGTGATGTCGAGATTGTTCGCTTCAGCCTCTGCCATCAGCGCAGAAAGCTGCGGATCGCCATAATTGCTCCACCAGTCATGCGCCGGCCAGACCGGCGCATTCACGGGCGGCTTCTGCTCAAAGGATGCAGGCACATCGCCCGGCCGCAGCGCAGGCGGCGGGCCGTTGTCGGCACAACCCGCCAGCACAAGCGCGAGAGCGGAAGACAGAAGCAGTGTGCGGATCATGTCACCACCTCCTCCCGTTCCAGTTCCTGGGGCTTGGGCCCGCCAAAGCGCTCCGCCAGCGCCGGCAGCACCACCAGATTGAGAAACGTGGACGTGATCAGCCCCCCCAGCACGGTGATGGCCATGGGGCCTTCGATTTCCTGACCCGGCTGGTTGATGCCGATGGCCAGCGGCATCAGGCCAAGCGCGGTGACCGCAGCCGTCATCAGGATCGGTACCAGCCGCTCCTGCGCCCCGCGCAGGATGGTCTCAGCATTCCAGGGTACGCCTTCGACCTCGACCAGATGCTCGTAATGGGCAAGCAGCAGGATGGCATTGCGGGCGCTGACGCCAAAAACGGTGACCAGCCCCACCATGGCGCCCACCGACAGGCCGGTGCCGGTCAGCGCAATGCCCACCACCGCGCCGATCAGGCTGAAAGGCAGGTTGACCAGCACCAGCCAGGTATTGGCGCGCCAGTGGAAGCAGATGAAGAGAAGAAGGCCGATCAGGACGACCGCGAAACCCGTATAGAGCGCCATCTGCGCCTGGGAAGCACGCTGGGCTTCCGCGGAGCCGGTGAACTCGACATAGACGCCCGGGGGCAGCTTGAGGGCGGCAACCCGCGCCTGCGCATCCTGCTCGGTGGTCTGTAGCGACCGGCCCACGACATTGAACGTCAGCGATACGAAGCGCAGGCCGCCGTCATGGGTGATCTTGAAGCGCGTCTCGGTCGGCACCACACGGGCGACCTGCGACAGCGGAATGGGACCGAAGGGGCTTGTAATCATCATGGATGACAGAAGTTCGGGACGGTTACGCGCCTGCTCCGGCAGCAGCAGAGTGACATCCACGATGCGAGTGCCGGCATAGGTCTGACCCACGGTGGCGCCCGAATATTCGCTTTGCACCGCATCCAGCACGTCTTGCATCTTCAGGCCATTGGCCACCAGCGCCGCGGGATCGATATGAAGCGCAAAAGTGGGCGTGCCACTTTGCGGCTTGAACTGCAGGTCTGCGATGCCCGGCGTGCCGCTCAAAGCGGCCTTGATGCGCTGGCCGGTGGCGTCCAGCGTGTCGAGCTGATCGCCGAAGACTTTCACGTCCACATCCGCGGTTTCGCCCGTCAGGCTTTCGCTGATGCGGTCGCCCAGGAAGGTGACGACCTCGGTCTGCAGGCCGGGATAATGCGACAGGATCTCGCGCAGGTCGTTCTGTGCCTGGTCCTGGTCCACTTTGGCGTCGGGCTTCAGTTCGACGTGGAACTCGCTCTGGTGCGGCCCCCAGGTGTCTTCGCCCAACGAGGCCCGACCCACCTGCTGCTCGATGGTGGCGACGTAAGGCAACGCCAACACGTCCTTGCTGACGCGCTCGCCCATCCGCATCATTTCCTCCAGCGAACCGCCGGGCGTGGACATCGTCACCTGCATCACAAAATGGCCTTCGCGGAAGTCCGGCATGAAGCTGCCGCCCATGAAGGGCAGCGCCGCGCCCGCCGCCAAGGTGGCAATGACCAGCACCGCGCCGACGATGCGGAAATTCCCATAGACCTTGTCGATGATGTTGCTCTGCCATTGCTTGAGCCTGGCGATCCACTTCTGATCGCCATGGGCATCGCGGGCCGAAAGCATCAGGGCGCACAGCGCCGGCGCTGCGGTCAGCGCCACCAGCAGCGAGGCCAGCACCGCAAGAATGAAGGCCAGCGCCAGCGGTCCCACGAACTTGCCCTGCACGCTGGAGGAGAACAGCTCGGGTAGGAAGACGGCGATCACAACCAGGGTGGCATAGACCACCGGTCCGCGCACTTCGAGGGTCGCTTCGGCGATCACTTTGCGTCGTGAGCGCGGCTCCGCCAGCGTCGCATTCTCCGCCAGCCGGCGCAGGATATTCTCGATGCCGATGATGGCGTCGTCCACCAGGACGCCCAGCGCCACCGCGAAGCCGCCCAGCGTCATGGTGTTCAACGTCTGACCCATCTTCTCCAGCACAGCCACCGCCGCCAGCAGCGACAGGGGGATGGCCAGGAAGGTGATCAGCGCCGAGCGCCAATCGCGCAGGAACAGGAACAGAACCACCAGGATCAGCACGGCAGCGATCACCAGCGACTGTTCCAGCGAAGCCAGCGCACGCTCGATGAAATTGGCCGGGCGATGCAGCGCCGGATAGACGGTGATCCCTTGCGCCTTGAGGGCCGGCGTCAGCTGCGCCAGTGCCACTTCCAGCGCGCGTGTGGTTTCCAGCGTGTTGGCGCCATACTGGCTGGCCAGCGACAGCATCACGCCGGGTTTGCCCATGACGACAGAATCGCCAGAGCGCAGGGCCGGCGCCTCGGTCACCCTGGCGATCTCACCGATGGTGACCGGCGCCTTGCCCCGGATCGCCAGCACCGCCTTGCTGATCGCCGATGGGTCGGGTGAAGGCACCGGGGTCTGGATCAGCACCCGCTGATGGACGAGATCGACAAAGCCCGCGCCCCTGAGCGCCAGCGCCGCGCGCGCCGCATCCGCCAGATCGGTGAGCGTGAAGCCGTAGGACGCCATCTTCACGACATCAGGTTGAACCTGGATCTCGCGCACCGCTCCGCCAAAGATGATGACATGAGCGACGCCCGGCACCGCCAGCAGTGCGGGCTTGAGCACCCATTCGGCCTGGTCGCGCAGCTGATAGGGATCGAGCTTGTCCGACAAAAGCCCGATCTTGAGCAGATCCATGGTGCTGGAGGTAAGCGGCGACAGGCGTGGCGTGTCCACGCCGGCCGGCAGCGTGCTGCCCAGCTCACTCAACCGCTCGGAAATGCCCTGGCGGGCATTGTAGAGGTCGATATTGTCGTTGAATTGGATGGTAATGACCGACAGGCCCGGAATGGATTCCGAGCGCATGGTGGCGAGCCCCGCAGCACCATTGACGGCGTTCTCGATCGGTTTGGTGACCAGCTGTTCCACCTGCTGGGCGGTAAAGCCCGGCGCCTCGGTCTGGATGTCCACCGTCGAGGGCACGAAATCGGGAAACACGTCCAGCGGCGCGCTGCGCGTGGCCCACAGGCCCGCGACCAGCGCGATCAGGGTCAGAGTCGCAAGGGTGCCCGCATAGCGCACGCACAGGCCAACAAGCCAACGCATGGGCTAATCCCCGGCTTCGGTGCTGGGATTGACTTCACGGGCGAGCAGCAGACCGGCGCCGTCCACCACGACCTTGTCGCCGGGCTTGATGCCGGTGACGAAATAGCCGTCCCCCCCCTCGCCGGTATTAAGGGGCCGGCTGGTGTCCACCTTGGTACGCAGGAAAGTGCGCGCCGCAGTCTGAACATAGACCCAGGATTCGCTTTCGCCGAACACCACTGCCTTCGCGGGGATTTTCGCGCCAGCCTGCGGCACGCCACTGGGAATGGCGGCTGTCACCCGCTCATTCTGGGCCAGATTGCTGCCGCGGACGATGGCGTAGAAGCTGCGTCCGGGCACCGAAGGATCGGCCGGCGCGTCCCAGATGGTTGTACTGGTCCAGCTTCTGGCGTCCGCGCCCATGCGGCTGATGATCAACCGTTTGGGCGCCTCGCCGCCGGTGGCCGGAAAGGTCACGCGCACCAGCACCGCGCTGCCGGCGGCGAGTTCGCGCATCACCTCAGCCCGCGCCTCGGGATTGCGAAACGGCGAATTCAGGCCGAAGGCCGCATCACTTTTGCGCCGGGCAAGCGCCAACGCCGCCTGATCGGCGGCCGCCTTGCTTTGCGCCGCTTCCAGCTGCTCGCGCGAGATCGCCGCGTCCTCGCCCGTGGAGAGCGAGCGGGCACGCGCCGCCGCCGCTTCGCTTTGCGCCGCTGTGGCCTGCGCGGTCAGAAAATCGGAATCGGCCTGGGCGATGGTATCCAGCGCCGTCACTACGCCATAACCACTGATCTGGCCCTGATACTGGGCTGCCGCTGCCGCCTGGACGCTCAGGCCCATGCTCTGGATTTCTTCGGCCTTGAGTGTGACGCCTGGTGTGTCGGCATCCTCCTTGGCCTCAGGCTTGGCGTTGTCTTTCTGGCCACAGGCCGAGAGCAGCAGGAGCGCCGCAACAGCCAAAATACCCGCCCTCATTCCGGTCTGGCGCATCAGCGGCTCTGGCATCCGGCCTGAATGGTACGAAAGGCGTGGGTGGTGAAGGTCATGACGATCTCCCGAGGCTCGCGGATTATCCTGTCCCCGAATGACAAGAGCTACAATCGCGGCGCATAAATTTTCCCAATATTTCGCGGGAGTTAAGCGTTTTCCCGGGTTAGAGGAAAAGACACATCCACGGTCATCCCCGGCCCCGCTTTGGCGATCTGGATGCGCGCCCCATGCAGATCGGCAATGGCCAGCGCCAGCGACAGGCCCAGACCATTACCCGGCTGGGTACGGCTGGCCTCGCGGCGATAGAGGCGGCGGAACAGTCGCTCATGCTCCTCCACCGGCACGCCGGGGCCGTCGTCGCTGACTTGGGCCACCACCTGGCCGCCCAAGCTGCGCAGGGACAGGGTGATGTGGGTGCCGGGCGGTGTATGCACCACGGCATTTTCGATCAGATTGGAGAAAAGCTGGGTCAGAAGCTGGCGGTCGCCGCGGATGACGAGGGCAGGTGCGCCGGCAAGGCGCAGGGAATGTCCCGCCTCCTCCGCCACCGGATCGAACATCTCGCGCATCTGCTCCAGCAGCGCGCCCAGATCCACATTGGTGAAGGCGGCCCGCCGCTCACGGCCCTCGATCTGGGCGATGCGCAAGAGCGCCGCGAACAGACCCAGTATCTCATCGGCCTTGGCGATGGCCGCCTCCAGCGACGCGGCATAATCCTCGGGCGTGCGGCACTCGACGCGCGCCCGCTCCAGGCGGTGGCGCAGATGTGTGACCGGCGTGCGCAGATCGTGGGCGATGTCGTTGCTGACCTGGGCAAGATTGTCCATCAGCTGGCCGATACGCAACAGCATTTCGTTGATGGCCTCGGCCAGACGGTCGAGCTGGTCTTTGGTACCGCGCACGGGAATGCGCAGCTTGAGATCGCCGTCCATGATGGCGCGGCAGGCCCGCGCCATGGCGTCGGTGCGGCGCAGAAAGCTCCAGCTGACCAGGGTGCCACCCGCCACCGCCAGGATCATGGCAGCTGCGAACAGGCCCAGCATAATGTGCAGAATATGCTCCTGTACCGAGCGCAGCCCTTTTGTGTCGCTGCCGCAAAAGACATACAGGCCAGGCGCCAGATAAGCGCCAACCCCCAGCACTTCATGCTTGCGGATGGGTGGCTGCCGGGGAAGCGTCACCGTGCCGATGCGCGGCGGCATTGCCGGCAGGTTGCCCGCGATCACCTTGCCATCCTTCTCAAGCAGATAAAAATCCTGGGAAACCGGGCCGGCCATCAGCTGATTGACCACCTCGCGCGCTTCCCGCACCCCTTCATGGGTATAACCATTGCGGATCGCGGCGATGTCATTGGCGGAAAAGGCGACGATCTGATCGCGCAGGGCCTGGTTGGTGATCACCAGTACGAAAATACCGAGCACCAGGATGGAGAGCGAAAATAGACCGGCATAGAGCGCCGACAGGCGGAACCCTTCGGTGCGGAGAAACCTAATCGGCACGCAGCATGTATCCCGCGCCACGCACCGTATGGATCAGCTCGGTGCCAAAGCCGCGATCCACCTTGCCGCGCAACCGGCTCATATGGGTTTCCACGATATTGGTGCGCGGATCGAAATGCAGGTCCCAGACCTTTTCCAGCAGCATCGTGCGGGTCACCACCCGGCCGACATTGCGCATCAAAAATTCGAGGAGACGAAATTCCTGCGCCTGCAATTCGATTGGCTTGCCGGCACGCTGCACCGTGCGCCGGATCAGGTCGATCTCCAGATCGCCAGCGCGCAGGCGCACCGGTTCACTTTCGCCGCCGCGCTGGCTCCTGCGAGTGATGGCGTGGACCCGCGCCAGAAGCTCGGGAAAGGCGAATGGCTTGACAAGATAGTCGTCGCCGCCGGCCTGCAAGCCCTCGACCCTGTCGTCCAGACCGCTCATGGTGGTGAGGAACAGTACGGGTATCTGGCTGCCCTCCTCACGCAGAGAGCGCACCAGGCTCAAGCCATCCATGCCCGGCAGCATGCGGTCCACGATCAGCGCGCCATGCTGGCCCTCGCGCGCCCGCTCCAGGCCCTCGCTGCCGTCATGGCACAGATCGACCTCATGCCCCTCCTTGCCCAGGGCGTAGACGATATGCGCCGACGTTTCCTTGTCGTCCTCGATCAAAAGGATCTTCACGGGATACCTCTGCGGGCGCCGGAACTCAAAACGCCCAAACCCTTTGACTTGCCGGATGCGCCTTGGGCGCACAAAGCACCCTATAGAACCTGAGGCGCTTTTTGACCACGGCCTTGTTTGTCCTAGAATCGAAAAAAGGGTGCGTACCTCCTCTCCCTGCCCTGCCGGCCCTGTATGGCCGGACCATTTCCTCTGTCGCAAGAAATCTCGAATTTCAAATCCCGCGGGAGGCTTTTCCCGCGCAACCGGGAAGGAAGGAAATATCATGCGCATCAATTTGCTGATTCTCGCGATGTCTTTAATCGCCCCGCCCGCCTTGGGACAAACCACGCTGCGCGGCACCCCCGATGAAGCCTTCAAATATGTTTCGCATCAGGCGATCACCCAGCACCTGAAGACGCCCTGGCCGCATGAGGTCTATGCCTCCGACTTCACCAGCGACCACGAATATTTCTTCGTGGAATTCGTGAAACGGCTGGATCACGGCAACTATATCGAACAGCACACTCACTGGATCGATCAGACCACGATCTTGTCGGGTGACGCCGTCCTCACCCATGGCGGCACGATCGCCGACCGCAGGGAAATCGCCCCAGGCGAGGTTCGCGGTCATAAGCAGGTCGGCGCCAAGACGTTGATCCTGCATCCCGGCGACTTCGTCCTGATCCCGACCGGCATGCCGCATCACTTCGACGCCATGCCGGGCAAGGAGCTCAACTACGTCGTCTACAAGCACCGGGTTTGAGCGTTTTCCCACACAGCCAGGCCGTCAGATCGCCGGGTCGCTGACACCTGGCTGGCCGGTTTCCATCCGGCCGGCGAAGCGCTGCTCAAAGAACTGTCCCCGGATGGTGAGGTCATACCAGTTGCCGCTGCGGCTGACGTCCCAGCGCAAAACGGCCGGCCGGCGGGGAGCAATATCGAGGCTTCTGGTTCTGATCGGCTTGTAAACGTCGGAAACCAATGAGACCCGGCCCTGACCCTCCAGCGTGATTTCGATTTTTCGCACAAGGGCGCGATAGTCCAGTCGGGCCTCGATCCTGCGCGCGGTAAGAAGGCCCCGATATGTCCGCAGGAAGTTGTTCGGCCCCAGAATCCACAGATCGTAATTTCCATCCGGACCGGCATCCCAGGTATCCGCGATCTGCTTTGCAGCCTCGACCGTGTAGCGCCGGGGAATCCGGACCAGATGATGCCTATCGTAAACATGGAAGACAGCGCCCGCCTCGCCGCCATTGTGGAAAGTGAGTTCGATTCCGTCCCCTTTGTACTGCGCGCTGACAGAGAGGATGTAAGGCAGCGCACGCGACAGGCGAACACCCCGTTCCTGGAACAATCGCTCCGGCGCGAGAGGCGCCAGCGGCTTGGGCAGCTTGATGGCGGCGGCTACCAGACTGGCCGAACCGCGCATATCGGGCAGCGCAGGAAGCTTGTGGTCGTTCGGCGTGCGAAAATCGAATGCAGAAATCATGTCTCCGCACACCGCACGGTGCCAGGGACTGATCGCAGGGATCGTCACACCAAAACGCTTTTCCAGAAACCGAGCCACGGAGGTGTGATCGAAGGTCTCCGAATTCACCCAGCCACCCCTGCTCCAGGGTGAGATCACATACGCAGGCACACGCGGGCCAAGTCCCCACGGCCTGACCGTTCCCGAAATTACATCCTCCCCCAGAAGATGCTGGCGGCCGGGATCGGAAAAATATTCGCCCTCCAGGCTCAAGGTCGAACCACCGGCTGCCCGGCCGTTTTGATCGAGGGAAGGCGGCGCCGGCGGCGGCACATGATCGAACATGCCGTCATTCTCGTCGAAGGTCTGGAAAAGAACCGTCCTGCTCCAGGTATCGGGATCGCTGGTCAGGGCGTTCAGTACCCGCTGGGCAAACTCCGCACCTTGCGCCGGACTGGACGGCCCCGGATGCTCCGACCAGGCTTGCGGTGGCAGCACCCAGGAGACCTGCGGCAGTTTTCCCGATTGCGCATCTTCCGCCAGCCGTTCCAGCGACCAGTGCCGCATTCCGTTTTCATAAAGCGGCGAGCCGGGCTTGGCCTTGCGGAAGCTCTCGAAGGCCAGACCGCCATGCATGGCGCCGGTCCAGTTGTCGTTCGGATCCTGATAGATGCGCCAGCTGACGCCGGACGCCTCCAGAACATCGGGAATGGTCGGCCAGCTCAGAGGCGAGCCCGCATAGGTATAACCCGGCTCCGGCAATGCGCCCGTGATCCAGCATCTGAGATTGTCGGGTTCGGAATCCGCGTCGGTACAGTTGACGCCCCTGGCGCGCAACAGCGGATCGAAATTGGAGCCGGACCAGAAGATGACGCGATTGGGATCGGTTCCAGTGGTGATGGAGCAATGATAGGCATCGCAGATCGTGAAGGCCTCCGCCAGAGCGAACTGGTAGGGCAAATCGGCCCGGCGATAATGGCCCATCGCATATTGGGTCTTGAATTTCGGCCAGAAGCCGAACTTGCCCTGGTTCCAGGCGGCTTGCGCATTGCTGAAGGCATGCGGCGTTGCGGGCACACGCAGTGCGCTGGTGGTGCTTGTGTCGAGATGATAGGGCGGAATTTCCCGCTGGCCGTCGGATTGAAACCAGACCGGCTTGCCGCTCTCCAGCGGGACAGGGTGACGGTCACCAAAGCCCCGCACGCCGCGCAAGGTCCCGAAATAATGATCGAACGATCGGTTCTCCATCATCAGGATGACGACATGCTGAACATCCTTGAGCGTGCCAGTCGCGACATGGGCGGGAATGGCCAGGGCCTTTTGGATGCTCTCAGGCAGAAGACCGACGCCGATGCCCGTCACACTCTTGGACAGAAATTCTCTTCGGCTGGTCATTTCCGGCTACCGGTGCCTGTTCGGACGAACCTTTTTTGCGACCCTAGTGCGCACGCGGCATCGCTGTCCATGTGCGTGGCCGGTTCACCGCTGCTTGACAGGCTGGCCTTGGCGGGCCGTTAAATCGCGCGAACAGTTCTGGAGTCCCCATGAAGAAAAAGCGCAGCCAGGCGCCTGCGATCGGTCCGCGTCTCCAGGCCGAGCGCCAGAAGCAGCATCTTTCGCTGCAGGAACTGGCCGCGCGATCGGGCGTGTCCAAATCCCTGCTCTCCCAGATCGAGCGGGGCGAAGCCAACCCGACCTTTGCCACGCTCTGGCACCTGACCCGGGCGCTGGAACTGGAATTCTCCGACCTCATCAGCATGCAATCCAAGGTCGGCCGCGGCATGATCGAGACCATCCCGGCGAACCTGATCCCGGAGATCCGCACCGAAGATGGCCTCTGCATCCTGCGCATACTAGGCCCCACACATACGGTTGGAACCATGGAATGGTACGACCTTACGGTGGCGCCACGCGGGGCGTTGGTTTCCAGGCCCCATGCCAAGGGCGCGACCGAACATTTGTCGGTGCGCGATGGCGTTCTCAAGATTTCCTCCGGCGACGAGGAACAGATGCTCTCGGCCGGCATGACCGGCCGCTACGCGGCCGATGTTCCCCATGCCATCCGCAACGCCGGCAAAAAGCCCGCCCGGGCGCTGCTGGTGGTCATCAGCAAACCTTAGCCGCACCTTGGCCGTCCGGCCGCGTTTCCACTATACTGGACTGGCGTTCCAGTATGATGTATGCCGCGCGCCTTGCAGGAGACGGCCATGCGTGAGGATTTCTACAGCCGCGTCCAAGGCACGCTTCGCCAGATCGATGCGGAGGGCCTGACCAAGCCGGAGCGGGTGATCCTGTCACGTCAGGGCGCAGCCATAACCGTGCGCGGCGGCAATGGGGAAGCGGTTCCCGCGCTCAACTTCTGCGCCAACAATTATCTGGGGCTGGCCGGCGACACCCGCGTGGCCGCCGCGGCCAGCCGCGCCGTCCGGGATTTCGGGGCCGGCCTGTCCTCGGTGCGCTTCATCTGCGGCACCCAGTCTCTGCACAAGGAGCTGGAGCGGGAGATCGCCGACTATCTGGGCCATGAAGACGCCATCCTGTTTGCCGCGGCCTTCGACGCCAATGGCGGACTGTTCGAGCCCCTGCTGGACGAACAGGACGCGATCGTTTCCGACAGCCTCAACCATGCCTCGATCATTGACGGGGTGCGGTTGTGCAAGGCCAAGCGCTACCGTTTTCCCAATGGCGACATGGCGGCGCTGGAAACGAGCCTGGGCGAGGCCAAGGCGGCCGGCGCCCGCACCATTGTGATCGCCACCGATGGGGTGTTCTCGATGGATGGCCATATCGCCAAACTTGATGAGATCACCGCGCTCGCCGCGCGCTTCGGCGCGTTGGTGATGGTCGATGACTGCCACGCCACCGGCTTCCTGGGACCTGAGGGTCGGGGCTCGGCGGCATTCCAGGGCGTCGAAGGCAAAATCGATTTCCTGACCGGCACATTCGGCAAGGCGCTGGGGGGCGCCATGGGCGGCTTTGTGACGGCGAAAAAAGAGGTGGTCGCCCTGTTGCGCCAGCGGGCCCGGCCCTATCTCTTCTCCAATGCCCTGGCGCCGGCGGTCTGTGGCGCGGCGCTGGAAGCCATCCGGATTGCCCGCTCGCCGGAGGGCGATGATCTCAGGCGCCAGCTCTTTGCCAATGCGGAGCTGTTCCGTGCAGGCATGAGCGCCAACGGCTTTGCTCTGGTTGCTGGCGAACATCCGATCGTTCCGGTGATGCTGGGAGATGCAAGGCTGGCGCAAAGCTTCGCCGCCGAGCTGATGCGGGAAGGCATCTATGTGATCGGCTTTTCCTATCCGGTCGTGCCCAAGGGCCAGGCCCGCATCCGGGTGCAGCTGTCTGCCGCCCATAGCCGGCAGAACATCGAACAGGCCATCGCCGCCTTTGTGCGGGTGCGCGAACGCGTGGAGCATGCATGATGAAGAGCCTTGCCAAGATCAAGCCGGCCGAAGGCTTGTGGCTGACCGAGACCGATATTCCGGTGCCAGGTCCCGAGGATGTGCTGATCCGGGTGCGGCGGAGCGCGATCTGCGGCACAGATCTGCACATCTACAAATGGGATGACTGGGCGGCGCGCACGATTCCCGTCCCCATGATCGTGGGCCATGAATTTTCCGGCGAGATTGCCGAGATCGGCAAAAACGTCACCCGTCCCCTCTATGTCGGCCAGCGTGTCTCCGGCGAGGGTCATATCATCGACTTCAACTCGGCGGCGGCGCGGGCGGGACGGTTTCATCTCGACCCGGGAACGCAGGGGGTTGGCGTCAACCGCCCGGGCGCCTTCGCCGAATATCTCTGCATTCCCGCCTTCAATGTGGTGCCCCTGCCCCAGGATGTGAGCCTGGACGTGGGCGCCGTGCTCGATCCGTTCGGCAATGCCGTGCACACAGCCCAGCAGTTCGACCTGATGGGCGAGGATGTGTTGATCACCGGCGCCGGTCCCATCGGCATCATGGCCGCGATGATCGCCCGCAAGGCCGGAGCGCGCAGCGTAGTCATCACCGATCAGAACGACTATCGGCTGGCGCTTGCCGCCAGACTGGCCGATGTTCGGCCCGTCAATGTCAACCGGGACGACCTGAAAAGCGCGATGGCCGAAGAGCATATCGAGGACGGCTTCGGCGTCGCCTTCGAGATGTCCGGTGCACCTGCCGCCATCCGCCAGGCTATTGCCAATCTGAAGATGGGCGGCAATCTCGCCATGCTGGGCATTCCGCCGGCCGGCACCGATGTCCACTGGTCGGACATCATCCTCAAGGCCATCACCATCAAGGGCATCTATGGCCGGGAGATGTTCGAGACCTGGCGCAAGATGCTGGCTCTGATCCATGCCGGGCTGGATCTCACGCCATTGATCACCCACCAGGTGGCGGTCGAAGATTTTCAGAGCGGCTTCGATGCGGCGCTTTCCGGTCAGGCGGGCAAGGTGGTGATAAACTGGGACGGGCCTGCTGCCACGCTGCAGCAGAATTAGGAGGTCCCACGCCTAGCGAGGACTGGCGAGCAGGATCGAGGTTTCAGTGGCCGCAATGCCTTCGATCAACCTGATCTGATCCAGGGCTTCGCTGAACCCGGCCAGCGTATCGGTATTGATTTCCACCACCAGATCCCATCGGCCATTGGTGGTGTGAATATGTTCGACTTCCGCAAAGCCGCTGAGCGCCCGGATGACCCTGGCGGATTTTTCTCCTTCGATGGCGATGCACATCACCGCCCGCACACGGCCGCCCTCCGCTTCCGGCGCGGTCTTGATGGTGAAGCCGCGGATGGTGCGGTCCGACAGCAGCCTGGCGATGCGGTTCTGCACCGTACCGCGCGAGACCCTGAGTTTCTTGGCCAAACTGGCGGCAGGCTCGCGCGCATTGGCACGCAACAGCGCCAGCAGTCTGCGATCGACCTCGTCCATCACATCGCCATCCATTTATGGCGAAACGCCAGATTCATGACGAATATTAGCAGTTTGCGCGCTTTTCGCTAGCACAGGTTCGCGCTCTCCTTTTCTTCGCGATTCCAGAGACTTGAGGCAGAAGACTTGAAGCAGATGCGCGAGAACGTCCTATTCCTGATGACCGATGCCCGTCATTTCGGCGTCACCTACCAGATCAATCCCTGGATGCAGCCCGATGCCTGGCAGGCTGGCCGGCCTAGCCTCGAGGCGGCGGCGATGCAAAGCGCGGCAGGCCTGGCCGCGGCCTTGGGGAATATCGGCGCAAAAGTCGAAACCATGCCCGCCGTGGCCGACCTTCCTGACTTGGTCTTCCCTGCCAACGCGGCCACCATTCTCGACGGCCGCGTTCTGCTTGCCCGTTTCCGTCATCCGGAGCGCCAGGGTGAGGAAGAGGTATTCCGCGCCGCCTTCCTGGGATTGCAAGCACGGGGCCTGATCGAAGACGTCATCGACCTGCCGGATGGCGTGCTGCAGGAAGGTGCCGGTGACTGCATCTGGGACCAGGATCGCGGCCTGTTCTGGGCCGGCTATGGTCAGCGGTCCAGCGTCAATTCGCTGCCCGCGATTGCCGACACGTTTGGCCAGCCGGTGATCGGTCTCGAACTCGCCACCGACCGTTTCTATCATCTCGACACCTGTTTCTGCCCATTGTCGGGCGGCAGGCTGCTTTACTATCCGCCGGCCTTTACACCCGAAGCTCTGGCCACCATCCACGCGCATGTGAAGCCGCAAGACCGTCTCGTGGCGACGAACGAGGACGCTGCCGCTTTCTGCGTCAATGCGGTCAATGTTGGTCGCCATATCGTGATGGCAAAAGCGCCCGCCGCGCTCAGGAAGCGTTTGACCGCGCTTGGCTACAGTGTGAACGAAGTTGATCTGTCGCCCTTCATCCTCTCCGGCGGCGGCGCCTATTGCATGACGCTGCGGCTGGACCGGACAAGCAGGCCCGGCGCCATGAGCCTGGCGGCGGAATGAGGCATTCATGAACCACTTCGCCCCCAGAGGCTTGGTGAGCGCCGGCGACTATATCGCCCGCGAAGTCCAATTCGGCGCCAGGAACTACAAGCCGCTGGACGTGGTGCTGACGCGCGGCGAAGGCGTTTATGTCTGGGACGTGGATGGACGACGCTACCTGGATTGCCTTTCAGCCTATTCCGCAGTCAATCAGGGCCATTGCCATCCCCGCATCCTCAAGGCGATGACGGAGCAGGCGTCGAAACTGACGCTCACCTCGCGCGCCTTCCGCAACGACCAGTTGGGGCCCTTTTACGAAGAAATTTGCGCGTTTACCCGTGCGCACAAGGTGCTGCCCATGAACTCCGGCGCGGAAGCCGTGGAAAGCGCGCTCAAGCTGGCGCGCAAATGGGGCTATGCCGTCAAGGGCGTGCCGGCCGGTCAGGCCGAGATCATCGTCTGCGCCAACAATTTCCATGGCCGCACCATCACCATCGTGGGCTTCTCCAGCGATCCCGGTTCGCGCGAAGGTTTCGGTCCCTTCGCCGCCGGCTTCCGAATAGTGCCGTTCGGCGATGCAGCGGCGCTTGAAGCCGCGATCACGCCTAACACCATCGCCTTGTTGGTCGAGCCGATCCAGGGCGAGGCCGGCGTGATCATCCCGCCGTCCGGTTACCTGAAGAAGGCGCGCGAGATTTGCACGCGCAACAATGTCCTGTTCATCCTGGACGAGATTCAGACCGGGCTTGGGCGCACCGGAAAATTTCTGGCCGAAGAGCATGAAGGCGTGGAAGCTGACCTCACCCTGATCGGCAAGGCGCTGTCGGGCGGATTCTATCCAGTCTCTGCCGTGCTTTCCAATTCAGAGGCCATGAGCGTGCTCCATCCGGGGGAGCACGGCTCGACCTTCGGCGGCAATCCGCTGGCCTGCGCCATAGCCCGCATGGCGCTGAAGGTTCTGATCGAGGAAGGCATGATCGAGAATGCCGCCAATATCGGCGAACGGCTGAAACGCAATCTTCGCGACGTCCGCTCCGACAAGGTGCACGAGGTGCGCGGGTTGGGCCTTATGCTGGCAGTGGAACTGGAGCCCGCCGCCGGCGGCGCGCGCATGGTGTGCGAGAATCTGGCGGTACGCGGGGTGCTGGCCAAGGAAACCCACGACCACACCATTCGTGTCAGCCCGCCCCTGATCCTGACCGCGGACCAGGCCGACTGGATCGCGGAACAATTCGCGGATGTTCTCAGGTGACGGCACAGCCCGCCGTTTCGATTATAAATGCGCCCATGATTATCAATTGGGACAGTCTGGACGCGGACAAATACCGCGACGAGCGCGAAGCGGTGGCGGCGCTGTTGGCGTCAGGGCCACTGCCGCTTTTTATACGCGCGACAGTAGAGAAAGAGGCCGCCGAGCTGGTCGCCAAGGCGCGACAGAGCGACCGCCGCGCCGGCATTGTCGAAAGCTTCCTGCAGGAATTCTCGCTCTCCACGCCCGAGGGCCTGGCGCTGATGGGCCTGGCGGAAGCCTTGCTGCGCACACCCGATGCCAGTACGCGCGACCGGCTGATCGCGGAAAAAATTTCGGCTGCCGACTGGGCCTCGCATCTGGGCCAGTCCGACTCGCTTCTGGTCAACGCCTCGACCTGGGGCCTGATGCTGACAGGGCGGCTGATCGATGTCAGCGGCTTCGACGATGCCGCCGGCACCGTCCGCACATTGGCGGCCCGGATGGGTGAGCCGATCGTGCGCGCAGCTGTGGCGCAGGCCATGCGTATCATGGGCGAACAGTTCGTGCTGGGACGCAGTATCGAAGACGCCATTGCGCGAGCGGCAAGGGAAAATCTGCTCTGCTCCTTCGACATGCTGGGCGAAGGCGCGCGCACCGAATTCGACGCGGAACGGTATGAAGCCGCCTATGCCAACGCCATCGCTGCCATTGGCGGAGCAGCCAGGGGGCCGGAAGCCGCGCACGGCATTTCCGTGAAACTGTCGGCGCTGTCGCCCCGCTATGAGGCGACGCAGGAAGCGCGCGTCTGGGCCGAACTCTATCCCCGCCTGAAGCGGCTGGCGGAGATGGCGGCCGGGGCCAACATCAATTTCACCATCGATGCCGAGGAAGCCGACCGGCTGGTACTGTCGCTGAAGCTGCTGGACAAGCTGGCGCGCGAACCGTCGCTGGGCGACTGGCAGGGCCTGGGACTGGCAGTGCAGGCCTATCAGAAACGCGCCGTGGCGGTGATCTCACTGCTGACGGCGCTGGCAAAAGACAGTGGTCGCCGATTGATGGTGCGGCTGGTCAAGGGCGCCTATTGGGACAGCGAGATCAAGCGCGCCCAAGTGGGTGGCCGCGAGGGCTATCCCGTCTTCACCACCAAGCCCGCCACCGATCTTTCCTATCTTGCCGCCGCCCGCGCCCTTATCGACGCGCATCCCCATCTTTACGCGCAATTCGCCACCCACAATGCCCATACGCTGGCGGCGGTGCGCGCAATGGCTGGGACCGCGCCGATCGAGCACCAACGCCTGCATGGCATGGGCGAGACGCTCTATGCGGCGGCGGAACAGATGTTCGGGCCGCTCAGGCTACGCACCTATGCGCCGGTGGGCGCGCATGAAGACCTTCTGCCTTATCTGGTGCGGCGGCTGTTGGAGAACGGCGCCAACACCAGCTTTGTGCATCAACTGCTGGATGACGACACGCCGCCAGAAAAAGTGGCTGCCGATCCCATCGCCAGTGTGGAATCGCAGCCAGACCCGCATCCCCGTATTCCCCTCCCTCGCAATATGTATGCCGACCGGCGGAACAGTTCCGGCATAGATCTTTCCGTAGCCGCGGAGCGCGCGCGGCTGGCTCTGTTGAGAGACACAGGCCCCGCGATCCGCGACGCCACGCCGTCCGACATCACCAAGGCTTTCACCGCCGCCAAAGCCGCGCAGCCGGCCTGGGACAGGTTGGGGGGCGCTCGCCGCGCCGGCATCCTTCGCGCCATGGCGGACGCGCTGGAACGGCATCGCGATGAATTGATGGCGATCGCCGTATACGAGGCCGGCAAAACCTGGCCGGATGCCGTGGCCGAGGTGCGCGAGGCCGCGGATTTCTGTCGCTATTACGCCCTGCTGGCGGAACGCCATTTTGAGCGGCCCGAGCCGCTCAAAGGCCCCGTGGGAGAGACCAATGCGCTGGAGCTGCGTGGGCGGGGCGTTTTCGCCTGCATCTCGCCGTGGAACTTCCCGCTTGCCATCTTCACCGGTCAGATCGCCGCTGCGCTGGCCGCGGGCAATTCGGTTTTGGCCAAACCGGCGGAGCAGACGCCCCGCATCGCCGCCGCCGCGGTGGCGCTGTTCAGGAGCGCCGGACTGCCCGATGACGTGCTCCATCTGGTTGCCGGCCGTGGCGAGACGGTGGGCGCGGCGCTCATCGCCCATGCCGATCTTTGCGGCGTCGCCTTCACCGGTGGCACAGACACGGCGCAAGCGATCAACCGGGCATTGGCGGTGCGCACGGGACCGATCCTGCCTTTCATCGCCGAGACCGGCGGGCTCAACGCCATGTTCGTGGATACCACTGCCCAGCGCGAGCAGGTGATCGATGATGTCATTCTTTCCGCCTTTGGATCGGCGGGCCAGCGCTGCTCGGCGCTGCGCATCCTGTTCCTGCCCGAAGAAACCGCCGACGGCCTGATCACGGGTCTCAAAGGCGCAATGGACGTGCTCATGGTCGGTAATCCCGCCAATTTTGCCACCGATATAGGCCCGGTGATCGACGTAGCGGCAAAGGATGCGCTCGATGCCCATGTGGCGCATCTGAAGATGACGGGGAATATCCTGAAGCAACGCAAGCCGGCCGCCGCCGCGCCACTGCTGTTCGGGCCTGTGATGGCGGAGATCACGCTCGACCAGTTGCCGGACAAGGAAGTGTTCGGCCCCATCCTGCATGTGGTGCGCTATCGCAAGACTGAGCTGGAAAAGGTCGGCCGGGCGCTCGCCGCGAAAGGCTATGGCCTGACCCTCGGCATCCATTCACGTCTCGACTCCTTCGTCGATCGGGTGCGCGTTCTGGTGCCGGCGGGCAATATCTATGTGAACCGCTCCATCATCGGCGCGGTGGTCGGCGTGCAGCCTTTTGGAGGCGAGGGCCTGTCCGGAACCGGACCCAAGGCGGGCGGCCCGTATGCTCTCACCCGTTATGGCGTCGAACGCGCCATCAGCGTGAACATCACCGCCAAGGGCGGAGATCCCGCACTGTTCAACCTTTGATTCGCCGAGCCACCGGCCGGCCGGGATGCCGCGAGTTGACCTGAGCCGTTGATATGCTCTGATATGACGGGTTTTGCGCGAGGCTTGGGCGCGTGAGCGGCGGGGGAACAACGGTTGTCGGCGAATATGAATTCGCCCCGGAAGAGCGCCCGACACTGCCCGGCTCGCCCTTCAACCCAACCCACCCCCTGAAACTGCGGCTGGCCTATGGCGCGGTCGGCGCCTGCACCGGCATGACTGCCACCTTTGGCAACGCCCTGACCAACGTCAATATCAACAATCTTTCGGGACCGATCGGTCTGTATCTGGCGCTGGCGAGTTGGTTGCCCGCCATCTATGTGGCGATGAACGCGACCGCCAACCTGACCTTGGTGAAAGCCCGCATCCAGTTCGGTGCGTCGAGGGTGACGCACGGCCTTCTCATCGCCTATGCCCTGATTGCGCTGCTGCAATTGCCGTTTCCCGGCTTTGCCACCGCGGCCATGACGCGGGCGATCTCAGGCATCGCCGCCGCCGGCCTGACCACGGTGACGATCTATTACATGCTCCAGGCTTTTCCGGCCAAGGTACGCCCCATGGCGCTGGTGTGCGGCATCGGCTTTCAGCAACTTGGTACGCCCCTGGCGCGGCTGGTGCCGGTTGACGTGCTGGCCATGGATGGATGGCACGGCCTGCATCTGATCGAGCCGGCGGTTGCGGCCGCAGTGCTTGTCCTGATGAAACTGGTGCCATTGCCGCCCAGCGAGCGCAGCAAGGCGTTCGAAAAGCTCGATTTCGTCACCATCGGCCTCAGCATACCCGCGATGCTGTTGCTTTGCGGGGTGCTGGGGCTCGGTCGCATCTATTGGTGGCATGATGCGCCCTTCCTCGGCTGGATGCTCGCTGCCTGTCTGCCCCTGTTCGCCACCGCGATCCTGATCGAGACCCATCGCCGCCATCCGCTGCTGCAGATCGACTGGATTACCAGCGCCGACATCCGGCGTTTCATCGTGGTGGCTCTTCTGGTCCGGCTGGCACTGGCCGAGCAGACTTATGGCTCCGTGGGCCTGTTGACCTTTGGCGGCCTCGACAATGACCAGCTCCGCTTTCTCTTCGCTCTGGTCGCGCTTTCCATGGTGTTGGGCATGATCGCGGCGGCGCTTTTGCTTACGCAGGAAAGGTTGCGGCTACTGGTGGCGACCGCCGCCCTGATTGTCGCCGCCGGCGCGATGCTGGACAGCGGGTCCACCAACGTCAGCCGGCCGCCAGAGCTTTATCTCAGCCAATCCCTGATCGGTTTTGGCACCACACTCTTCATCGGACCCGCGTTGGTCTACGGCTTTTTGCGCATGCTCAAGGCCGGTCCGACCCATCTCGTCAGCTTCATCGTCATGTTCAACATCACCCAGAATGTCGGCGGATATGCGGGCTCGGCCCTTCTGGGCAGTTACCAGATCATTCAGGCGCGCGCCCATGCCGCGTCGCTGGCGGAACACGTTATGGGATCGGATCCCCAGGTGATCCAGCGAATCCAGACCGGCAGCGGCGAGCTCGCTGGCGCGCTTTCCGATCCTGTCCTGCGCGGTGCGGAAGGCGCGGCCCTGTTGGGGCAAAGCCTGGCGCAGGAAGCCAATATTCTCGCCTTTAACGATGTGTTCCGCCTGGTGGCCATGATGGCGGTCGCGACGGCCGTCTATGTTTTTTGCCGCATGGCCTGGGTTGCTTATGAGGCCAGGCGCAACAGTCGTATGGGGATAACCACGTGAGCACGGACCTGCCCGCAGTCGAACATCCGGAAATGTCACACCACTGGCATCCACCCGCGCTCAAATGGCGGGTGATTGCAATGATTGCCGTGTTGACGCTTGCCGCGGTCGCCGCGGTGCTGGATGCCTGGGACCTGTGGCCGTTCGCCAACCGGATAGAGATCACCGACAATGCCTATGTGCGGGGGCGCACCACCGTGATCGCGCCGCAGGTGAGCGGATATGTCGTGGCCGTGCTGGTGAGCGACTATGCAAAGGTCAAGGCCGGCCAAGTGCTGGTGCGCATAGACGACAGCACCTATCGCGCGCGAGTCGAGCAGGCCCGTGCGAATCTGGGCGCGGCCGTCGCGAACCTCGCCAACAACCGGCAGGCACGCGCTTCCGGCGACGCCTCGCTGCTCGGCCAGCACGCCACGCTGTCACGCGCCAGGGCCGACATGGTGCGCGCGGACGAACTGGTCAAAGACGGTTCGGTATCCGTGCGCGAGCGCGACCAAACCCGGGCAACACTAGCCCAGGCGGAGGCCCAAACGGAAATCGCACGCCAGAACATCCGCACCGTTGATGTGGGCCGCGGCGGTCTGGAAGCGCAGGTGGCGGCGGCCAGGGCCGCCCTCAGGTCGGCGGAAATCGACCTTGAGCACACCGTCATCATGGCGCCGGAGGCGGGCCAGGTCAGCGAGGTCGGCGTGCGGCTCGGTCAATATGTGACCAACGGCACGCAGCTGATGTCGCTGGTGCCGGCGGATCGCTGGATCATCGCCAATTATAAAGAAGCTCAGACCGCACATGTGGCGCCCGGCCAGGCGGCCAGCTTCCGCGTGGATGCTCTGGCTGGAGAAAAATTCATTGGCCGTGTCGAGCAGTTGTCGCCCGCGGCAGGGTCGGAATTCGCGGTGCTGAAGCCGGACAATGCCACCGGCAATTTCGTCAAGGTGCCGCAGCGTATCGGCGTGCGCATCGCCATCGATCCCAGCCAACCGGATTTCGAGCGGCTTCGGCCCGGCATGTCGGTCATTTCCCGGATAGATACCAGTGGCGGACCATGAGGTATCTGCTTCTTCCAACCCTGCTCCTTGCGCTTGCCGCCTGTGCCGGTCCCAAAGCCGATGTGCCACCGGAAGCCGCCGTGCATGCGCCGGAAGGCTGGCGCGGCCAGAATGCGACCACCGGCGAGGTTCTTGTGGGCTGGTGGAGCAGTTTTGGTGATCCCGTGCTGGCCCGCGTCGTCGAAACCGCACTGGCCAACAATGACGACATCGCCATTGCCGTGGCCAGAGTGGCAGAAGCCCGCGCCCAGTTCCGCTTTGCCCGCGCGCAGACCTTTCCGGATATCGGCAGCGTCGCGGCCGCCGGGCGCGACCGCGACATCAATCCCGGTTTCGGTGTGCCGGAAACCCAGACCTCCGGCGAAGGCCTGATCCAGATATCCTACGACACCGATTTGTTCGGCCGGCTGGCGGACACCGAGAAATCGACCCGGGCTGTGTTGCTGGCCAGCGAGGCGGCGCGCGACGTTGTTCGACTGGCCGTCGCCGCCGCGGCGGCAGGCGGCTATATCACCTTGCGCGGCCTGGATGCGCGCTTGTTGGTGTTGCGCGACACGCTGGCCGCCCGGGGCGAGGAACTGCGTGTCGCCAAGCGCCGCGCCGATGCCGGATACGGCACCCAGTTGGAGCTCGCCCAGGCGGAAGCGGTCTATCACGCCACCGAGCAGCTGATCCCCGCGACCGAACTTGCCATCACCCGGCAGGAAGATGGACTGAGCGTGCTGTTGGGCGCCAATCCGCAAGCCATCGCGCGTGGAGAGGTGCTGGACAAATTGGGTGCGCCGGCGGTGCCAGCCTCTCTGCCGTCCTCTCTCTTGCGTCGTCGCCCCGACATCGCGGCCAGCGAGCAGCAGCTCGCTGCGGCGGATCACGCCCTGGATGCGGCGCGCGATGCCTTCATGCCGGATTTCCAGTTGGCCGCAACCGGTGGTCTGGTTGGCTCCAATCTGGTGCCTGGAAGCCCGTTTGCCATATGGTCGCTCGGGGGCAGCATTCTCGCGCCCATCTTCAGCGCCGGGAGACTGGAAGCGCAGCAGGACGCCGCAACCGCCCGGCGCGATCAGGCGGCCTTCGCCTATCGCAGGACGGCGTTGACGGCCTTCAAGGAGGTGGAAGATTCCCTGTCTGCCGTGCAGCGTAATGAGGAACAGGTGAAGGCGCTGGCCGCGGAGCGCGATTCCGAGCAGCATGCACTGGTTCTGGCGACCCATCGTTACCGCGAGGGCTATTCGCCCTATCTTGATCAGCTCGATGCCGAGCGCGGCCTGCTTTCGGCTCAACTGTCCCTGGTGCAGGCCAGGACCGACCAGCTGAATGCCATCGTGACACTCTACCAAAGCCTGGGCGGAGGATGGCGGCCGCAATAACGTCTCTTGCAGGTTTCGTTATCGCCCGGCACTGGCATTTCGGTGCAATGCGCACTTGAAATCCCAATGTGACCGGCGATATCTGCGCCTTCTGACAAAGTCGCTATTTTGTTTCCGTTGGGCATGCATTCCGCGGCTATGCCTCAAAGATGTCACAGGCCGCGCCCTGATCCCCCGCCTATTCTCGACCTGAAAGCCATCATGGTGACGAGATTTCAGGCCAACCAACAGCCCATTTCGCCGCGTCCCGGGTCGAGTGTCTTGATGGACTGCGCGGGATCGCTGCCCTGTGGGTTCTGCTCGGGCATTGCGCCCTCCTGACGGGCTTGGCGCTGCCGGTGATCGACAAGCCCGATCTGGGCGTCGACTTGTTCATGATGCTGTCCGGCTTCCTGATGGTGTTTCACTATCATTTGCGGGCCGGAACCGAACCCTGGGGTTCACCGCGAACCTGGGTCCGATTCTGGATTCGTCGATATTTCCGGGTGGCGCCTCTTTATTATCTGATGCTGGCGGCGGCGTTGATTGCCGGGCCGGCCATCCTTTCCTGGCGCACCGTGATCGACCAAATACTGCATCAGGCCACGCTGACCTCGCCGGAAGCGTTTATTGACCATAGCCCGCGCAATATCGCCGCGCATCTGAGCTTTGTCTTCGGACTGCTGCCCTCATATGCCATGCGCACTCCGCTGCCAGACTGGAGCCTGACGCTGGAGATGCAATTCTATGCTTTGTTTCCGGCACTGATGCTCTTGACCAGGAAACTCGGCTGGGCGCGCAGCGCCGGCTTGGCGGCGCTGGCGGGCGCCGTGATCTCGCATATCACCTGGCATTATTCCATCCATTATCCGATGCCGTCCTTCCTGCCGCTGCGGATCGATATTTTTTTCGCTGGAATGCTTCTGGCGCAAGCCGATCGCGTCGAAAAGCGGACTGCGATATTCTATCTGGTCCTGGCGCTCCTTCTTGCTCTTCAGCCATTTCAGGGCGAAGGCTCACTGGAGCGGCTGGTTGTGCGCGAGATACTGGTGCTGGCATTCTTTGCCCTGACCTTGAACAGATTCCTGCCGGCACCTGGGGCCGCAATCGCCGCGAAGCTGGCTGCCATTCTCGGGAGAAACCCGTTCCGCTGGCTGGGCGAAATCTCTTACGGCGTCTATCTGCTGCATCTACCCATCATGGCACCCGTGGCTGCGATCGTCCTTCTTCGTTTCGGTCATGGCGCGCCAGCGCCCTTCCTCATCGCCTTCCTGACAGCCGCGGCCCTCGTCTATCCCCTGGCATGGCTGGCCCACCGCCTCATTGAAATCCCGGGCCAGGCCGCGGGGCGCCTGCTCCTGCGGCGCCTGTCCAGAAAAACGATTGAAGCGCGGTCGGACCAGGCCGAAAGCCTCACCGCGCTTTGAACGCGACGCGGTTACAATCTGGTGTGCAGGCTGACAATGACCTCGAAGCCGCCGCCGGGACGGTTGCGCGCCTGGACCGTACCGCCGAGGCCCTCCACATTTTGCCTGACGATCCAGAGCCCCAGCCCCTGATGTTGGGTGATGGTTTGCAACTGCTCGCCCCTGCCATCGGACGGCGGGCGGTAAGAGACATACCGGTCGAAAATTTGCCCCAGATGGCGGGGATCAACCCCTGCACCCCGGTCAGCAATTCGGATGCGAGCGAATTCACGGTCGGTGTGCAGCGTCACTTCGATCTCGCCGCCTGGAGGCGTGAAACTGGCCGCGTTCTCCAGAAGATTCTCGATCACCACCTCGATCATGTCTTCGTTGGCGTAGACGCCGACACCAGGCGCAATCATCGTGACCAGGTTCTTGTTCTGCGGCGCAAGGGAAATTTCGTAGCCTTCCAGCAGCTGCACCAGGAAACCCGAAAGGTCGATCAGGCTGCATTCCGGATAGATCACATCCGCCATCGCCGATTCCATCTCCCGCGCCGCGGAGACAATGGCATCAAGGCGAGCAACCGAACGCTCGATCAGCTGCAGGCTGCGCTCGGCAACAGGCTCGCGATAACCAACCGCCCGTTTGAGCGGTTCAATGGACTGGGCAATGACGGCCAGCGGCGCTTTCAGCGCATGGGCATTATCCTCGGCCGTGCGGCGGATGAAAAGCTGTGACTCCACCAGCGCCAGCACCAGTGAATCGAAATCCTCGGCAACACCGCGCAGCTCGGGAATGGTGTTGACCTCGCCGAACGACACGGCGCCCTGCCGCAATCGGATACGCCGCGCGGCGCGGCGAAAACGGCGCACATTGCGCCACAGGTGAAGGAACAGCCAGGCAATCAGAACTGTGCTGAGAATATAGACCGTCATCATGGCGCGAATGGCCGATTTCGTGCCCAAGAAGGAGGATTGCGCGGCCAAAGAGATGTTATCGGCGCTTTCCGAGGTGATCACTACCCAGCAATTGGTTCCGGTATGCACCGGCGTCATGGAGGTGAGCAGTTCCGGCTTGCCGGCGGGATTGATGAAGCGCACCGGGACATCGGAGGCGCGCTGGCAAGTCGGCATCAGGCTGCGGAAGATGCCCGAGCGCATGAGCGCTTTCTGTTCCTCCCTCAGATAAGCAAGTGAAACAGGCGGCGAGGACAGAATGAAAAAGAAATGATCGCCGCTTGAAGCCGGTCGCAACAGGAGCTTGACGCTGATGCCGGCGACGGTGGCGCTGCTCAGGGCGCTGCGTAGTTCCTGCGGCCCTTCCTTGGGAAAATCCGCCAGATGCGGACGCAGGATTGCAACGACCAGCCGGCTGGTCTGATCCAAGGCGCTGCGCAGAATCATCGCCTGCTCATGCTCGTAGCGCTGGAACTGCCAATACAGCACAACGGGCACGGCAAGCAGAAGAGCCGCCAGCAGAAGGAGTTTCAGCGAGAAGGAATGGCCGAACCGGAAAAGCGCCGCAACCGCCCTATTGGTCGCGCCCATCACGCCACCTGTAACCGAAGCCGGGATAGTTGCGGATCAACGCAAAATCGTCATCGACTTCGTGAAACTTCTGGCGGATTCGCTTGATGAACGCGCGAACATTGGTGCGATAGCCGGCCTCGCCCTCCCCTGCCATGAAACCCTCGCCATGGACGATGTCATAAAGTTCGCGATAGCTCACATCCCGACCGGCATTTTCCACCAGATGAACCAGGATATCGAACTCGGTAAGCGTGAGGTCGACGCCCTGCCCCTTCCAGATCGCCCGGTGTGAATCGTAGCGCAGGACGAGGTCGCCGTGACGGGCAATAGCGGCTTGGTCTGCCGCCTCCTGGCGGCGGCCGCCGAGTGTCAGCTCGATGCGCTTGAGCAGGATTGAAAAGCTTCGCGACTTTTCGACGAAATCGACCGCCCCATTGAGCAGGCCGGCTTCTTCATAGATCTGATCGCTGAGCACGGTAAGAAAAATGACGGGAATCTCGATCTTTCGGGTGCGCAACCGTTGCAGCACCTCAATGCCGGTCATGCCTGGCATTTTCCAATCCAGCAACACCAGATCGACTTCGGGATCGCCGGCCAGATGATGCAGCGTCGCCGAGCCATCCTGGAAGACGTGGGTTTGATAACCTGCATCTGTCAAGTTCCGGCTCAGGGATTCGGAGAACAACACATCGTCATCCACGACTACAACATGGCCACGGCCTATCGGACTAACCTGATCCATCACTCCTCGCCACAATCGGAACATTGATACAGCTGCGATTGTCGCCAGCCCGCCGGTTGGTGACATTATATTTGAGAGCCCGGAGGGAGCCGGTTGCGATATCGGGATAGAAAAAAATGTTCAAGGAGCAGCCGGGACGGGAATAGATCCACTCCACCGCCGTGGCATCGGTATATGTCCCCGCAGGCCTGCCCAGCATCCGGTCAACTGCGGGCGGCTCCAAGCCCATAAGCGTGCCGGGATCGAACCGCGGCAGCGTTCCCGCATCCAGTCGCGCATACAGTCGCGGCTTCTTTTTCGTTATCTTTCGCGCGGAAACATTAGGCGCGCGCACCGCCGAGACGGCAGGTTCGGGCGTGGGTTCCATGACCGACGGCTGTTCCGGCTCTGGCATGGGCGCAAGCTTTGCGCTCAGTTCGCGATTATCAGGCTTTTCTGTACATCCCCCGAGCGACAGACCTGCTAGCGCCGTGGCCAGCACGACAACGTAACGCAGGTCATCTCGGGACCGATTACCGCAGGCAGCTTGCATAGGCGTAGCATCCTCATGGCTACCATTCCTGTCCGTTCTCCCAGCTGCATGGCTGATTTATTATTGTTGGCCGGTGGTGCCGCGCCCCTTATCGGGGAACCCTTCAACGGATCTTTTCGCGATACTCCGCCGGCTCTGACGCACACAGCGATTTCATCAATCGCCGATGCGCTATGACCTTTTGAACGAAAGGTCGTGACATTTGTTCCGCAGTCGCAAAATATTTATTCGCACTCGCGAGACACGATACAGATTAAAAAATTTCGACGCACCCCTCATCGCACGCAAAGACAAATGCCTGAATTGGGCAAATATGAGGCTGGCGATGGAAAAAAGTGCAGGTGGAACTTTTTTCTCGCGTTAACCCGAGTATTCAGCCGCTGATCTCACATGCTGCTGCATTCATTCGCGGCATCCCATTTTTGTCCCGTCATTATCACATCCTTCCACTCTCCAACGCCGTTACTGTCTAGCTGCTCCCGATTTGGCAGTCCCCGCACCTTGTACCGGCGCATTGTGAGACCCGCGCTATCTATTGGAGGCAGAATGAAGGCTTCTTTGGTTTGGGCCGCGACCCTGGCTCTGATCATTGCCCTGTCTGGGTGCGCTTCCGATGGACCGATCACAGGTTCGACGCAGGCATTGCAGGCCGCGCAAGCCACGCCCTACAAGTTAAGCGCTGGCGACAAGCTTCACATCGTCGTCTTTGGCGAAAACAATCTTTCGGGTGACTACACGATCACTCCGGAAGGTACTATTGGCTTTCCACTTGTGGGAGATATTCCTGCCGCCGGACTGACGATCTCCCAGCTGCAAAAATCCGTCGCCGACAGTCTGTCGAATCGCTATGTGCAGAATCCCCGCGTCACCGTCGACGCATCGAGCCTAAGGCCCTTCTATATTCTGGGTGAGGTCAACAAGCCCGGGCAATATTCCTACACGCCCGATCTCACCGCGCTGGCCGCGGTCGCGACTGCGCAGGGTTTCACCTACCGCGCGGACATGTCCTACATCTACATCCGCCATGCGCGCGAAGCCTCCGAGCGGCAATACCCGCTAAGCGCCACGACCATGATCGAGCCGGGCGACACTATCCGGGTGACGCAGCGTTATTTCTGACTTGACGCGCCGCCACGCAAGACACCGGACCCTGAAGAAATCGAGGGCCAGCATCGGGGGGCCGAGCAAGCAATGAGGAGCGAGTATTATGAGTGAGTGGACATCCATGCCCGAAGTTGCGGTACGCTCTCGCAACGCCGGGGACTTCAACTTTGTCTGGCCTGAGCTCGGCATCAAGCGCATTTTCGACCTTGTGGCAGCGGGGTTGGCGTTGATCCTTCTGTTGCCTGTCCTGCTGGTGGCCGCCATTGCGATCAAGCTGGAAAGCCGTGGCCCGGTCTTTTTCACCCAACTCCGCTATGGCCGCGACAACCGGCCCTTTCGGATATGGAAATTCCGCTCCATGCGGACCGAAATGTGCGACGCCAGCGGCGTGCGTCAGGCCCAGATCAACGATCCTCGCCTGACCCGCGTCGGCGCCTTCCTGAGACGCAGCAACATCGATGAGCTGCCTCAATTGTTCAATGTTATCCGCGGCGAGATGTCCATTGTCGGCCCGCGTCCGCATGCCATCGGCATGATGGCGGCGGGGCAGCTATACGAGAATCTGGTGCCTTTTTATTTCGCGCGACATCACATGAAACCCGGTATCACCGGTCTGGCGCAGGCCCAGGGCTATCGCGGTCCCACGGGAGACAGAAAAAGCGCGCGCCTGCGCATAAAGCTCGACCGCGCTTATTGCCGTCGCCAGGGCTTCGCACTGGATATGGCGATCATCTGGAAAACAGTGCGCTGCGAGTTGATCCGAGGCAGCGGCTTTTGACATTGCAAAGCCCTGTACCGTTAGAAATGCTGCGCGTTTCTCTTTGTCCTACAAAAGTCACAGATGCTTTTGGTGCATTGCAGCTAACCTTCTCGCCAATCGAGGTCCCGAGAGAGACGATGCAGGAATCGCAAGAGCCAATGTTTTTTCGTCTTGACCATCGCAAAAGTGAAATGGTGGCGGCATGAAGCATCTGGCGCTCACACACACGCCCGGCGTGCCGTCCGTCTCTCGCTTCTATGAGAGTGCGTCCGGCTACACCGCGCCGGATACCGAACAGCTGATCACGTTCCCGGATCTCTTGCGTGTCGCCAAGGTCCACTGGCGCGCCATCGTTCTGCTGGCAGTGGCGACCGCGATCCTGGCCACGATCGTGACCTCCCTGATAAGCCCGGTCTATGTTGGAAACGCCCTGCTGATCGTCGATCCGCAGCACAGCCGGATATTCAATGAGCAGAATAATCCCACAGTGCTGTCGAACCTGCCGTCCGATCCCACCTCCATCGAGAATCAGGTCCAGATGCTTCAGTCCCATGCGCTGGCCGGCCAGGTCGTCGACAAACTTCACCTGACTGACGATCCGGATTTTGGCGGCCGCAAACCCGATGCGCTGGCGAGCGGCATGACCTCCACGGTCAATAGGGCGCGCGGATGGTTGCGTTCTCTTGGCCTTGATACAGGCAGTACGAGCGGTGATAGCGCCGGCTCGACTGTCAGGCCCGACGACATCCTCGCCAGTCAGCGTCTGCGCGAAGCCGTGATAAGCAAGATTCTCGGCAGCCTTGACGTTCACCAGGTCGGGCTGTCGACCGTGATTGAAGTGAATTTCCGCTCCACCAGCGCAACCAAGGCGGCAGACATCGCCAATGCCGTGTCCAGCACCTACATCCAGAGTCTCTCCTCGGCGAAATCCGACGCCTCCGAAGGCGCCTCGAAATGGCTCGCCGACCAGGTCACACAGCTGGCGCGCCAGGCCAGCGCCGCCGACGCAGCCGTGCAGCAATACAAGGCCGCGCACGGCCTGGTGGACACCTCCAACGGCACGGCCATCACCGACCAGCAGCTTGGCGCCCTCACCGCGCAGCTGGTCCAGGCGCAAGGGGACGAAGCCCAGGCGAATGCGAGGCTGGGGCGGGTGCAGCAACTGGTCCGTTCCGGTCACGGCGCCGATGCGACCGATGTGGTGTCTTCGCCCCTGATTGCGCAGCTCAGGCAGCAGGAATCGACCTTGATCCAGCAAAAGGCCGACCTCTCCACCCGCTATGGTCCAATGCATCCGGCGATGCTGAACATCAACTCCCAGCTGCGCGATCTGCGGGCGAAGATAAATGAGGAGGTCAACCGCATCATCGGAACCGCTTCGAACGACCTTACCGTTGCCGCCGCCCGGGTAGCGGCCATCAAGGGCAACATGTCGGCGGCGACCTCCACCACGGCGGTGCAGAATAGCGCACGCGTCAAACTGATGGAGCTGCAGGCCAACGCAGCCTCTGATCGCGCCATCTACCAATCCTATCTCGATCGCCTGAAGCAGACCGAACAACAGGCCGGTCTGCAGACATCCGATGTGCGCCTAGTCTCGCCCGCGGCGGTGCCGATGGCGCCGGTCGCGCCCAAGAAAGCCATGATCGTCGGCATATCGACGCTTGCCAGCCTGGTGCTGGGCTTCCTGGCCGCCCTGATCGCGGACCGGATGTGCGCCGGTTTTCGCTCCAAGCGGGAAGTCGAGGCGACCTTGGGTGTGCCGGTCCTGGCAACCATCCCCGAATTGAAGATGTGGCGCAGAACGCCGAAGGAGGTTGTGTTGCAGGGCTCACGTCATCCCCATTCCAGTTTTTCCGAGGCCATTCGCGGCCTCGAGATCGGCGTCACCTTTCACGCCGGAGAGAAAGCCGGCGCCGGCGCAAAACCCGGCCGCGCAGTACTGGTCACTTCTGCCCTGCCGGCAGAAGGAAAGACCTCCACCACCCTCAGCCTGGCACGGCGCCTGGCGGCGTCCGGACACAAGGTCGTCGTAATCGACGCCGATCTGAGGCGGCCGGCGGTCGCTACCGCTTTGGGGCTTCAGCAGGTCCGCCACAGCCTTGCGGATTACCTCACCTTGCGCTGTTCGCTTGATGAAGCCCTGGTGCCGGATCCGGGCAGTTCAGCGATGGTGCTGCCGGCAACCTTCTCGGCGGACGCAACCGAGCTCGTCAGTTCGGTCGCCATGGCGTCTCTGGTGGAGCGGCTGCGCCAGATCGCCGATTTCGTGGTGATCGATTCACCACCGGTGCTGGCCGTACATGACGCCAAGCTTCTGGCCCAGATCACCGACGGCACCATCTTCGTCATTCGCTGGAAGAAGACGCCGCGTGAGGCTGTGGCGCAGGCAATGGACATACTGCGTGAATTCCGTACCCGGCTGATCGGCGCAGCGCTGGCGCGTGCAGATACCAAGCAGCAGCAATATTACGCCTTTGGCTATACCGGCCTGCCCGCCCTGGCCGACTATCACAAGAACTGACCATGACACAAAAATTCCACACGAACGGACAGGAAGGAAACAACTGGTATGTCGTGCATACGCAGCCCACTTGCGAAGCGCGTGCCGCGATGCATCTGGCGGCCCAGGGTTACACCATCTTCTGTCCCAGCGCGCGCAAAACGGTCCGCCATGCGCGCAAAAGTATCAGCAAGCTTGTCCCCCTGTTTCCCGGCTACCTGTTCCTGAGGCTGGATCTGTCGCGCGACCGCTGGCGCAACATCAATGGTACGCGCGGCGTGTTGCGACTGTTGACGCAAGGCGATGTGCCCCAGGCCGTGCCGACGGGAATCGTCGAGACCCTGCAGGCACGGACCGACAGTCAGGGCGCGCTCGCCCTACCGCCGGTGCTGAGCGTGGGGCAACGCGTATGTATCATGGAAGGCCCGCTGGCCAATCTGGTGGGAACACTCCAACGCCTGAACGGCGCTGATCGGGTGCAAGTGCTTTTGGATCTCTTGGGACGATCGGTGCCGGCCACAATGCAAGTGACGGCGCTCGATCCGGCGGCATAACCCGCCAAACCAGTCGGCGGCGATTCTGGGTGAAATGCCATTTCACCCTGATGGCGGCAGCTTGGTCGCGGCAATGATGCGAAAGGTATGACGAGATGCAAACCGCTGTAAATCAGGGACCCTGGATCATCCCTCCTCCATCTCCGGGTCGAAGAACTCATCCCACCGCTTTCATACGCGGCCTGCCGGTCAGCTGCGTAAGCCGGAACTATGTTCTTTCAGAAGTCGGCCGCGCCATCGAGGCCGATGAAAGAGGCCATTTCGTAGTCGTCACCAATCCCGAGATCATGTATCACGGCCTCAGGGTCCCCAGCATCGGGGAATATATCCGCAACAGCGACTTCTCCGTTTGCGACGGCGTCGGCGTCATCCTGGCCGGCCTTGCCTGGGGGCACAGGGTGCCCCGGTTTACTGGCCCCAGCCTGCAACTGGCCTGTTCGGAATTCGGCGTCAGCCGTGGATGGCGTCACTTCTATTACGGCGGAAAACCGGGCGTGGCCGACCAGATGGCGACGCGGCTGAAGGAAAAATATCCCGGCCTGAATGTCTGCGGGACCTATAGTCCCCCGTTTGGCGAACTGTCGCCGGAAGAGGATGCCCGCATCGTCGATCTGATCAACGCCGCCAAACCCGATATCGTATGGGTCGGCCTTAGCGTGCCGGGCAAAGAGCGCTGGGTGGCCTCACATCTGGGCCGTCTGCATGCTCCCTGGGTGATCGGTGTGGGTGCCGCTTTCGACTATCATTCGGGAGCGGTTCCCTGGGCCCCAGCGCCGATCCGCGCCATCGGCATGGAATGGCTGTTCCGGCTGATCGTGGAACCCAGAACGCGCGCCAGGCGCACATGGTGGCACCTGATCTATGTCGTGCAGACCTTTCTCAGGGGCCTGCTCGCCGCGCGCTTCCTCCATCCCATCCGCACCGGCACCGCCGAGATACCCTGACGCTACTTTCAGTTTGATCATTCCATTCCCCTCAGGAGGTTTAATACGATGATACGAGTGGCTCTGTTAGGGCTGGGCAAGATGGGACTTTCCCATTGCGCTATCATCAACACGCACCCGGACATCAAGCTGGTTGCTGTGTGCGATACCACCGAATATCTGCTGTCGGTTCTCGGCAAATATTCCAACATCAAGACCTATTCCAGCTATCGCAAGCTGCTGGCGGAGGAAGAACTGGATGCGGTCTTCATCGCTACGCCGTCTCGCTTTCATGCTGAGATGGCGAAGGCCGCCCTGGACGCCGGACTGCATGTATTTTGCGAGAAGCCCTTCTGTCTGGATGCCGAAGAAGGCCTGAAGCTGGCGGAGCTGGCGGAAAAGAAAAACCGCGTCAACCAGGTAGGTTATCATTATCGTTTTGTCGGCACCTTTCATGAGATGAAGCACCTGCTGGATGCCGGTGTGCTGGGAACGCTGCATCATATTCGCGCCGAAGCCTTCGGACCGGTGGTGCTGCGTCCCAAAGGCAGGACCTGGCGCACTAGCAAAACTGAAGGCGGCGGCTGCCTGCATGATTACGCCAGCCATGCGATTGACCTGATGAATTATCTGGTCGGCCCGCCCCAGGCCGTGGGCGGAACGGTGATGAACCGCCTGTTCTCCGGCGATGTGGAGGACGAGGTCTATTCCAACCTGTTCTATGCCGGCAGCCTCAGCGGCCAGGTTTCAGCGAACTGGAGCGACGAAAGCCAGCGCAAGATGGCGACAAAGGTCAGCGTGTGGGGAACCAACGGCAAGATCGTGGCGGACCGGCAGGAGATGCAGATTTATTTCCGGGCCGGGGCGCCGGAGGGTTTCAACAAGGGTTGGAACAGCCGATACACCACCGACCTCACCGAACCGGTATGGTTCTATCTGCGCGGCGAGGAATATTCCGCCCAGGTGAGCCATTTCGTGGAAACCATCAAGGCGGGACGCATGGACACCCGCAGCACCTTCCGTTCGGCGGTAGATACCGATCTGGTGCTGAGCGCCATGGTGAAGGATGCGGATCGGCGCATCGGCGCGGTGGCGCGGACTTCCGTAATGCCGGAAACCCAGCCGACCCCATCAAGCATCGCAAGTCTTCTCAGGCGGCATGGACCGCGCAACCTGCCGGCTTCGGCTTAAGGCCGCGTCGGCAGACATCAGGAACAAAGACCATGGAACGTATTCTTTTCGGCGACAACCAGTTCTTCGGCGTCAATCACCTGTCCGAGGAAAAAGCGCATGCCCAGGCCATGAAATTCCAGGACATCAATGCCATCATCGAAGTCCTCGACATGGCCTATGACGAAGGCATCCGGGTATTCATGTGCACCACCCATGAGCGGATCGCCGAGATCTGCGACCATGTGCGCGCATTTCCCGAACGCTACGAGGGGTTCCAGTTCTATCCCTGCATGCCCTATGCCCACAAATACGCCAATGCCGTCACCGAGAACGGCATGATGGGCGCCCTGGAATCCTTTCTGCCCAAGGAGGGGGCGGTGGGGGCGCTGATCAATGGCGTCATCTCGGTGGCGCGCAAGGATGTGGAGCATCTCGCCACAATGCTGATCGACGCGGAAATGAAAATGTTCCACGATCTCGAGACGCCGGTCATCTTCCTGCAGAATGTGATCACAGACCTGATCCTGGGCCTGGGAATGCATGATGTGTTCCGGATGTTCTCCGACCATGTCAAAACACGCTATGGCGCGGAGCCGGGCTTCATCACCATGAACATTCCTCTGTTGCTGGACGCGCTGGACAAGGCGGGCCTGGAGAACCCGATCATATGCGCCAACATCAACAAGATCGGCTTCCGCATGTGTGGCGGCGTGGAGACGTACGAGAGGATCATCGCCACCCGCCGCTTTCGCCCCGTCGCCATGTCGGTCCTGGCATCCGGCGCCATCCCGCCGGACGAAGCCATCGACTATGTCTGCAAGCAGCCCCAGATCGAATCCATTGTCTTCGGCGCTTCCAGCAGAGGCAACATCCGCCAGACAAGATCACTGATAGGTCGCTATGCCCCTCAGGGCGCCCCGGCCTGACGGCATGTTGTCCGCAGGCTGCGGGAAACCGGCCTGATGTCTGCGTCCACGCTCAGCTTGGCGCTGATGGTCCTGATCCTGGCGGCCTTTGTCGGCGGCCTGCAGCGCGGGATCGCGGCGATCGTGCTCATTCGTCCGCTGTGCGACCGTCTGTTCGAACAGGCGCGCTTCGATGTGGCTGGAAAAGACTTGAGTTATGGTGCGGTTCTGAACTTCATCGTCATTGCCGCCATGCTGATGAGCCTGCAGAAGATCCAGGGCCGCTCCCGTATCCTTCTGGAGCGGGCCTGGATCCCGTTCCTGGCGATCGCGTTCATAGCGGTGCTCTATTCCCCGGTATCGGTGGATGCTTTCCGGAAATTCCTCACCTATGTCTCCTTCATGGCGATGTTCGTACTGCCGCTGGCGCTGGTGAGATCCCAGGTGACGGCAGTTCATTTTGCGAAGCTGGTCATCCTGTCATCGGTAGCGCCGGCGCTCTATGGCTTGTTCCAGGCGGCATCGGGCATGGACTGGTATCAGGGCACACGCATCGCCAGCACCTTCACCCATCCCAATATCTTCGCCTTCTATCTTCTGTCCACGGTCGCTCTGATCTTTGTCCTGCTGGCCAGCGATCATGTCGCGCTGTCGGAACGGCTGCGCCGAATTCTTTCCCTCTATCTCATTCCGCTTTTGTTGCTGTTGGTGATGACCAAGACGCGAAGCGCATGGGCGGCGTGTGTGCTCTTGTTCCTGGCCTATGGCGTGGTGCGCGACAGGCGCGTCCTGGTTCTGTCCCTGGCCCTCCCCCTGGTCGCGCTGGCCGTACCCGCCATCAGGGACCGGCTGACTGCACTGGGCTCCGGCAATGACTATGTCGGCTGGGTCCAGACAGTGAATCCCTATGCCTGGCGGCAAATTCTGTGGCAGAAGGCCTGGCCTATGATCCTCGACCGGCCGTTCTTTGGATATGGTCTCTATTCCTTCCCATATTATTCGCCGACCTTCTTCCCATTGGAATCCACGCGCGGCGTCGATGCCCACAACATCTACATTCAGCTGTTGTTCGAGACCGGTTTTGCCGGTGTTCTCGCCTATCTCTGGATTTTCTGGCGCAATTTCCTTTTCCTGATTCATTACTGGGCGTTCGATCGGCGCGGCATGGTCATGGTCATCGCCATGACCAGCGTCTATCTTATGGTCGGCTATTCCGACAATTTGCTCGAATATGTCTCCTACTGCTGGTGCTTCTGGTTCGCACTGGGCGTGATCTGCGCCCATCTTTCGCACTACCGCGCGGTGGTACGGCCGCAACCGCATATGGCGGAACTGAAGCAGGAAAGGTTTGTTCATGCTCGGAGCGCATGATCCGGACTGGCAGGCCGATTTGGCCCGCATCGGCGCGCCAAGAGCGATGCTGAAGGAACAGTCGCTGTGGGCGATCGCGGTCTATCGCTTTGGCCGACGCCTCGACCGCAGTCCGCCAGGAATTCGCCGCAACCTTCTGACCCGCATCTATTGGCTGCTGTTCCGGATCGTCGAAACTGTCACAGGCATCAGCCTGCCCAAATCCTGCGTGATCGGGAAAGGCCTGCGCATCTGGCATTTCGGAGGTGTGTTCCTGCATGGCCGGGTCGTTCTGGGCGAGAACTGCACGCTGAGACAGGGCGTTACCATCGGAAACCGTGAGGAAGACGGGGGCGTTCCCGTCATCGGCGACAATGTGGAGTTCGGCGCCTATGCCCAGATATTGGGCGATGTGCGCATCGGCAGTAACTGCAAGATCGGCGCCATGGCCGTGGTGCTGAGCGACATACCGTCGGGTTCGACTGCGGTGGGCCAGCCCGCCCGCGTCGTAAGCAAGCCCAGCGCGCCGCTTCCGTTGCACAATCCCCGGCTGTCCGCCGGAATGGGAGGCTAGCGTGGCAGCTATCGACGTGCTCATGCCGGTCAAGAACGGCATGCCATTCCTGGCTGAGGCCATCAACAGCATCCGCAATCAGAGTTTTTCCGACTGGCGGCTTCTGGTGCTGGATCATGGCTCGTCGGATGGCTCGCGGGAGCTCGCCGCACATTATGCGCGAGCCGACAGGCGCATCGAGGTTTCGTCGCACCCCCAGGCGCAGGGCATAGCGGAATTGCGCAATATCGGACTGGCGAAATGCGATTGCCGCATCCTCTTGCTGCAGGATGCCGACGATGTCTCCTTACCCGATCGCATGAAGATTGTGGCGGACGCGTTTCAGAACACACCGGACCTGCTGGTGGTCGGCGGAGAGGCCGTTGTGATCGACCCCAAGGGCCAGCGCATCGGGCATCTGCGCGCGCCCCGCGAACCGGCCGCAGTGGCAGCGGCATCCTTCTTTTATTTCCCCATCATCCATCCGGCCGCGGCCGCGAATTTCCCGCAGATGATGCGGCTGGGGGCTGCCTATGGACAAGACATCATGAAGGCGGTTCCGCCGGAGGAAAGCGTCACCGTGGGAACGCTGGCGGAAGATTATATTCTGTTCGGCCAACTCGCGCTGCTTGGCGCCTGCATCAATCTTCCCACCCCACTGATTCATTATCGCCGTCACCAGAAAAGCACCGGCATCAGGAGCCCCCGAGAACAGATTGCGCAAGCCCTGACGATTTCCCGCTTCCTGGCAAAGTCCTTCTGCTGGAGAAACGGTCTGTCGTCCTTCGATCCCGGGCCCTTCTGCAATCACGCCGATCATGTCTTCGATTTTGGTGCGCGCGATTACACCGAACAGTTTCAAGAGATGGCGGCGACGCTACGGCGGGGATTTGGAGCTTCGCCATCGCTGGAACGGGAGCTTGCCTTTCGCGAGATCCTGGCCACGAGGGATCGCAGGATCATGGCGCTGCGCTTCCTGTGCCTGCTGCTCGCCAACACGGTTTCGCCGGAGGAACGCCGCACCGTGCGCAACTGGCTGCTCAAGGACCTGCGGCGGGGCAAATACGTCTATCGCCCGGCGGAAAGAAGCGTGGCGGCATGATGCCGGGAAGACTTGCCCTTCTCATCGCGGGCCTGATGGAGCTCGCCACACCTTCCTCCCCGGCCTCCCCGGCCCTGTCTTATCCGGCCCGGCCG
The DNA here is from genome assembly GCA_036488555.1 of Rhizomicrobium sp. Lineage (GTDB taxonomy): Bacteria > Pseudomonadota > Alphaproteobacteria > Micropepsales > Micropepsaceae > Rhizomicrobium. The sequence goes on along the minus strand of DASXHL010000073.1, from coordinate 83,591 downwards.
GTCTTTGCGCCCGACAGTTTCTGGTACAAGCCGATCCCAGCCAATGTGCCACTGAACCCGAATTCGGTCACCTACGTCGCGGAATTTCAGCGCCAGTACCACGCCTACTACAACAATATCGGCATCAATCTCGGATCCTACAGCGCGCCCATCTATGTCGCCGATGCTGGAACCAAGACCGTTCCGGTGGCGCAATGGAATTGTCAGAATTACCTCGATCCCGATCTGCCGCGGCAGTGGGCGGCTGTTCCCATTCCCGCAAACGCCAGGCCGGCATTCGGCACGGATGCAGAGATGACGATCTTCCAGCCATCGTCGGATTCGCTGTGGGAGTTCTGGCAGGCCCGCCAGAAGGACGGACAATGGCAAGCCTGCTGGGGCGGAAAGATGAGCGGCGTTTCCCGCAACAAGGGGATATGGCCGCAGCGCTACGGCGTCGCAGCGACCGGACTTCCATTCGCACCCGGCCAGATCACAGCGCAGGAACTCAAGAGCGGCGCCATTCATCATGTGATCGGCATTGCCCTTGTCGATGCTGAAAAATCCTCGATCTTTTCATGGCCGGCCAACCGTTCCGATGGCTGGAATCCGCAAAACGCGCCCAACCGGATTCCGGAAGGGATTCGCTTCCGGCTGGATCCCACAGTGAATGTTGATGCCCTCAATATCACGCCGGTAGCCAAGATCATCGCCAAGGCGGCACAAACTTACGGCTTTGTCGTGTGGGACAAGGCGGGTTCCATCTCTCTGCGGTTCGAGAATCCCCTGGTCTACACCCAGGCCGGCCAACCCGATCCCTATCCGGCGATCTTCGACGGCGTTGAGCCGTATGCGGTTCTGAACGGCATTCCCTGGGGACGGCTGCAATTCCTGCCCATGGATTATGGAAAGCCATCATGACCCTGGAACGCACTTCTTCGCCACCTGTCCCGACCGGGCTGCTTCGTCCTCGTGCCAGCCGGACTCCGGACAAGGCTGTGCCGCGCCCATCAGGCCGTGAACTGGCCTATCTGGTCAGTCATTATCCAAAGGTGAGCCACAGCTTCATCCGGCGCGAGATTCTGGCGCTGGAACGGCGCGGCTGGCAGATCTCGCGCTTTTCGATTCGCGGCTGGGATACCGAATTGGTCGATCCCGCCGATCTGTCCGAGCTGCAAAAGACCGTGTTCGTGCTGAAGGGCGGCGCACTGGCGCTGGGCGCCGCGGTTTTCCTGCAGATGGTTCGCTCGCCCCGCCGCTTTCTTTCTGGCTTTGCCTTGGCGCTGCGCATGATGCGCGCCTCCGACCGGCCGGCGGTCTGGCATCTCATTTACCTGGCTGAAGCCTGCTGGATTGCGCCACGGCTGGCACGACAGGGGATCGGCCATCTTCACGCCCATTTCGGCACCAATCCAGCCGATGTGGCCATGCTGGTGAGTGTGCTCGCCGATGTGAGTTACAGCTTTACCGTTCACGGGCCGGAGGAATTCGACCGCTCCCGCGCCATCAATCTCGGCGAGAAGATTCGTCGTGCCGCCTTTGTCGTGGCGATCAGTTCCTATTGCCGCAGCCAGCTCTATCGCACAGTCGCGCAGCACAGCTGGGACAAGATCAATGTGATTCATTGCGGCATCGACACGGCCTTCTCCGCGCTCGAAACGGTTACGCCCTGCGAGGCGCCTCGGCTGGTTTGCGTCGGGCGGCTGTGCGGTGAAAAAGGTCAACTGCTGCTGATCCAGGCAGCCGCGGCGCTGGCCAGAGAGGGACGCAAATTCACCCTGGTCCTGGTGGGCGACGGCGAGCTTCGTCCGGCAATCGAACAACTTGTGCATGGACTGGGCCTTTCCGATCATGTCGAGTTGATCGGCTGGGCGAGCGCCGAGCGGGTCCGCCAGGAGATACTGGCATCCCGCGCCCTGGTGCTGCCGAGCTTCGCGGAGGGGCTTCCCATTGTGCTGATCGAAGCCATGATCCTGGGGCGCCCGGTTCTCACCACTTATGTTGCGGGCATTCCCGAACTGGTGATCGATGGCCGCACCGGTTGGCTGTTTCCCGCCGGTTCGCTGGAAGAGCTGCTCAAGGCCATGCGCGGCTGCCTTGATACCTCAGGCGATATCCTCAAGGTGATGGGCGAACTGGCGCGTGTCCGCGCCCTCGATCGGCACGGCATCGATGATCAGGCGGACAGTCTCACGAGCCTGTTTGAAACGGCGATATCATGACAACATCAATGGAGATCGTGCTGATCGCGGTCGCGCTGATTCTCGCGGTGCCGGTCCTGGTGCTCTTTCTGCAGGTGCTCGCCAGCCTGATGCCGCGCCGTGCCGCGAGAGATCCATGGGGTGTGCGCCCCAGGCTCGCGGTCCTGATCCCGGCGCACAACGAGCAGTTCGTCATTGGAAAAACCCTGATGTCGGTTGCCCGGCAGTTGGCCCCGGGCGACCGTATGGTCGTTGTTGCCGACAATTGCACCGACCAGACCGCGGAGATCGCACGTCGCAATGGCGCAGAGGTCACCGTGCGGTCCGATCCGTTTCATCGCGGCAAGGGCTATGCCCTGGATCATGGACTGACGTTTCTGGACCGAAGCGGAGCGCCGGAAGTGGTGATATTGCTGGATGCCGATTGCGATCTGAATGACGGCTGCCTCCAACGGCTGGCACTGAGGAGCATTCAATCGGGACGTCCGGTACAGGCGACTTATTTGATGGCACCCCCGCGCGCGCGAACAAAAACCGCCGCAATGGTTTGTTTTGCCTGGAAAGTGAAGGATTTCGTGCGCCCGTTGGGATGGCACCGGCTGGGGCTGCCCTGCCAGCTGGCGGGGAGCGGCATGGCGTTTCCCTGGAATGTGGCACGGGCAGTCAATCTGGCGAGCGGCCATCTGGCGGAGGATCTCAAACAGGGTCTGGACCTGGCCCTGGCGGGTCGGTTTCCCATCTTCTGCCCGGATGCGGTGGTGATCAGCGATGTGGCGCCGGGCGGCAAGCCCAGCGCCTCCCAGCGCGCCCGATGGGAACATGGCACCATCGCGGCCGCCATCGAATATCTGCCACGCCTGCTGGGCCGGATGTTCAAGGCCCCCAGCCTTTCTCTGCTGGCGATGGCGCTGGACGTCAGCGTTCCGCCGCTGGCGTTGCTGGCCTTGCTTCTGGCAGGCAGCTTCGTGCTGTGCGCCGGATTTTTCTTTCTGTCCGGCGCTACCGCGCCAATGGAATTGTGCGCCCTACTCTCGATTCTGTTCTTTGCCACCATTTGCCTCGCCTGGTGGGGACACGGCCGGGAGATCATCCCCCTCCATTGGCTGATATTCGCCCCGGTCTACGCGCTGGCGAAAATTCCGCTCTATGGTCGGTATTTCCTGAACCGCCAGCGCGCCTGGGTTCGGGGCGACCGGCAGGCAATGACACAAGCGGAAAAATTCTAGGAGAAAATCCGTGGCCGCGATCGATGTCTTGATGCCAGTGCGAAACGGCATTCACTTCCTGGGTGAATCCATCGAAAGCATTATCGCCCAGACCTTTCCCGACTGGCGGCTCCTGATCCTGGACCATGGCTCATCGGACGGATCGGCGGAACTCGCCCAACGATATGCCGAGCAGGACCGTCGCATCAAAGTTCTGCCCATGCCGGAGGCACAAGATCTCGGCGGCCTTTTGAATGCCGGCCTGGAGCATTGCGACAGCCGTTATGTGATGCGCCATGACGCCGACGACATCGCGCTGCCCGAGCGCATGGAATTGGTCAACCAGTTCTATGCCGCCAACAACCACTATGTAGCGGTGGGAGGCGAGGCCTTGATGATCGACAGCGCAGGCCGCGTGATCGACCATCTGCAGCCACCCACCCGACCCGAGGCGATCACGGCGGGAAGCTTCTTCTACAATCCCGTCATCCATCCCACGGTCACGATTAATTTCCCCACCTTCCGGAAAATGGGCGCGCGCTATGGCAAGGATTTTCTCAAGGTCGTTCCGGCCTCAGAATCCGTTGCGGTGAACCGTTGCGCCGAAGACTATATCCTGTTCGGGCAAATCGGCCTGTTCGGCCTGTGCGCGAACCTGCCTGCGCCCTTGATAAAATACCGAGTCCATGCGGGCAGCGAGAGCGTGGCCAAGCTGGCCGATCAGATCAGGCTGTGCCGCTCGGTGGCCTTGTTCCTCAGCAGGTCCTTCTGCCGGATGCGGAATCTGGAACCATTCGATCCCTCGCCCTTCTCCAACCATTCCGGCCATGTCAGCAATATCGGCAAATCGCAACTGAGCCAGGAATTCCTGAAAATGTCTCATGCCCTGCTCCAGGGAATCGGCGATCTGCCCGCGGTCAGGCGGGAACTGGCCTTCCGCTGGGTTCTGGCCACACGCAATCCGCTCATGCTCGCGGCGCGCTATACCCGTTTTGAACTGTCTCACCGCCGCAAAAGCGGCGAACGCGCTGTGATGCGCAATTGGGCACGGCGGATGGTGCGGCGGGAGAAATACCGGTTCCTGGATGCCGTCTGACCGGGTCAAGCCTGGCTGGCGGCGGCGGAGCCTTGGATGCGTTTGCGGGCCATGACGCGGACCCGCTCCAGCAACTGACCAAACATCTGTGGCGCGAACAGGCGCACCAACACGAGATAAGAGCCGCTGCCTGTCAGCGTAACGACAATCGTCTTCCCCAGATTGTCGGACGTCAATATCTCGCCCAGAAAATGCGCCGAAAGGGCGGCCACCGCCGCGAAGATGGCCGGTGGCAGATAGATGCTGACCACTTCGGGGCGCGAAACGCCCGTCTTTCGGAATATCCGGTAGGAATAGATCGGCGCAAAAGCCGCATAGAAGAGGCTGACTGCGATCGCGACACCCGTGCCTGAATAGCTGAGGGCACCGATCGTGACCATTCCAAAAAAGACCGGAAAGAAGACGCAAGAATAGATCAGCGACTTGCGGAATTCTCCCCGCGCCTGCAGCAGGGCGCCGGCCACCCAGGAGACCGCGTCGAAGGCCAGCCCGATGCTGAGGATTTCCACCAGCGGTATGGCGGCCTTCCATTTGTCTCCAAAAGCCAGGCTCAGTAGCGGTCCGGCCAAAGCGGCCTGCAGAAAGCAATAGGGCATCACCGCGAATGAGAGCACCCGGGAGGCATTGAGCGCCGCTTCCCCCTGCCGCTTGGGCTCGTTGCGCAACTGCGCCAGGATTGGAAACAACACATTGCTGAGGTTGCCTGCCAACAGTTGCACCGGCTGGATCGCCAGGCGGAAAGCGAAGAAATAGGCGCCCACCACCGGCTTTGCCGCCACCAGGCCAAGCACGAAATAATCGCCCTGTCCCACGGCGGCCGTCAGTATCTTGGAGCCGAAGGCGGCAGCGCTGTTGGAGCCGATCATGCGCAACTGCTTGAAGCGCAGACGGCCGAACCTTGGCCTTGCCGCCCACCAAAAGGCAATCGCGCGCGCCAGCGCCATCACAGGCACTGGGATGGCGAAGCTATAGACGCCAAAACCCAGCACCGCCAGGGCGATGGTAAAGAGCTGCAGAGCCGCCAATTCGCCCGTGGTGTAGGCGGCGATAAAGCGGAAATCGAGATTGGCCCGGAGCTTCGCCATGGGGACCGTGGAAAGTGCGGTCAACGGCAAGGCGAGCGCCATCAGCGGCAAGAGCCGCAGCAGAATAGGCGCGCGGTAGATCATGGCGAACAGCGGGGCCATGCCGACCACGCCCAGAAAACTCAGCACACCCAGCCCCAGACTGGTAACGAAGGCCGCAGATGTCCACAACTGCAAGCTTTTCTGGCGCTGAAGCAGAACATCATCGACGCCGAAATTCGCCACCACATTGGCCAGCGTGGTCACCGTCAGGGCGAGACTGATGGTACCGAAGTCGCTGGGTGCCAAAAGCTTCGCCAGGATGATCTGTGAGGCGAAGCTGATGGCACGCGTCCCCACATTCTGGGCCAGGAGCCAGCTGGTCCCGATCAGGGTGGCGCGGCTGAGACCGCCCCGCGCCGCCGGCGGCTCGCCCGGGTTATCCGCCATACCGGCTGCCGGCCAACTCTTGAACGGCTGGAACGGCTCGTGCCTTGCTGGCCGGGAAAACCCGTTCCGTCACGATCACCTCATGCGGCGGCGCCGTCACCCGGAATATTTCCTCGGTCGCGAGATTGAACGGGGGGCGATCGAGTTCGACCCCGCGGCCGCGCCCCGTTCGCCAGTCGAAACGCACCTCATGGCCAGCCGGCTTGTCGGGGTTCACCGTACCGGCGCGAAAGGCGGGATGACCTTCGGTGAGATAGATCCAGGGATATTCGGTGCGCCGAAAGAAAGACTGGATGTCGGCGTTGGACAAATGCTGCAACACCTGCCGGACCAGGCAAACATCGCCCACCGGCAGAGGGTCCGAAACCAGATCAAGCTGAAGAAAGCGGACCCTGTCGTTGCCGTGGGTCGCATTGTTATGGGCGACCAGTTCGGGAACGATATCGCAGCCGATATAGTCGCTGCCGGGAAGCTGTTCCAACAGCGCGCGGCCGATCTGGAAGTCACCGCATCCCAGATCCACAATTGTGAGGGGCCGGCCCAGCTCGCCGGCATGCATCTTCAGCCGTTCCGCCATCTCCCGCGCATAGACCTGGGCGGCTTCACCGCGGGAGCCGACGCCGGAGAAGAACTTGGAGCCGCCGTCGTTTCCCCAGAGATTGCGCTTGTAGACGTCCTGGAATATCCGCCGGCGGGTCTCGCTTTCGGACAGTTTGCCCTCTGCCAGCTTCTCCACGGCGCGCGCCACCGGCCGGGCGATGTTCCTGGCGCGCCGTTCCAGCGCCTTGACTTTGCGCGTCGCTTCCTTGGAGGCAGAGTAACGCATCTTGCGCATCCGCCCGCCAAGCGTGGGCGCGCCGTAGGAATCAGAAAGCCCGGCCAGGAAAGGACGCGCCCATTCATGGAAATTGCTCTCGCTCGCCCGCACCTTCCCCGGCGTCAAATCATCCAGAAACTGCCAGGCATTGGATTCCCACAAGTGATTGGCATAGACCCCATCCAGCGGGATGGGACTGCTGGCGCGAAAAATCCAGTCCAGATGATCGTCCGTCCACAAGGGCCAGTAGAAAGCGTTGGGTGGCAGCACCGTGATTTCTTCCGGGTGCTCGTGCGCCAGTCTCACGGGCAACTGCACGGAATGTTCGTTCCAATATTCGTCCCGCCCTTGAGAGCGGAAGGATTTGTATTCGGCAAGCCAACGGCGCAGGAACGGGGCATCCGGCTCTGCCAGGATGACGGCATTGGCCATGCCATGCTCGGCATTCTCGCCTTCCTGTCCCAGGACGGTGGAATTCCCCAGCAGATCATCGAAGCTCTTTTGCACCAGCACGTCGGCATCGAGATAGATGCCACCGTGCGCGATCAGTTTCTGCAGGCGAACGACATCGGATTGATGAGCGACGTGCTTGAGGGGCCGGCCGAATATCTCCTTGGGCGCCTCGATCCTGCAGACGGTCACCAGCTCCCGGCTCACGTCCCACCACGGGCCCGAAGGTTCGAACTGGCAATGGAAATAAACCTGTTCCGGCTTTATCCGCTCGACCGCGCTTTTCAGACAGACGTAATGGACCAGGCTCCAGGGCTTCCCCCCGAAATCATGCGCCATGCCAAAAGTGTAGTGAAGAATTTTGGGAATGCGTGTCATGGAGCGCCCGGTCGGCTTCCAGGGGAAGTTCCCGCAAATACCAGCATCTAAGTTCCTCGATCAGGCGGCGAACCGGCCCCCACCCCAAAAGGCTAGCGGAAGCTCGCGCAGTGGGCTGTGATCTTTATGGGACAAAGATGCGGTGCGGGAAGGAAGATGGCCCTGCCCGGCAACCTCAATATTGCAACGCGATTCCGGCGCTCACCAAATTGTCGGCGAAATTGGTCTCACTGATGGTGGAATTGCGGCCGCCGTGATCGTAACGCACATAGAAGCTTGCCCGCCGATCCAGCAGATAGTTGCCGCCAAACCCAAAGGTGGCAAGGTGATCCTGGCGGATCGTGCCGTCAAAGATGTCATTCTCATAGCCGAAACTCGCCTGCAGGATCAGATTGCGCAGAAGCTCGTAATCCACCGAGGTCTGAATGGTTCTTTGATCTTCGTTCGAAGCGCCTGCGATGGTCGTGTCCGTAAGAATGCGGGCCGTGCTCAAATGCACCGTCATCAGTTCCGTCGCGTACCAGTCCAGCTGGGAGCCAAAATCAAGCCCGCTCACCGAATGGAGCGGCGCCTTGAAATTCTGCTGCAGATAGCCCAGGAACATGGTGCCCTTGATCAAAGGGGAAAGCAGCATCTGCAAGCCGCCATCCAGCCGGTAGCCGTCGGAACTGTGCTGCAAGCCGTTGCGGTCGAACTGCAAATCGAACTCGCGTGTGTTGTAGGAAGCACGCGCGAAAATCGAACTGCCCGGCTCCATTTCATAGGAAACCTTGCCGTAAGTCTCGATTATATCGGCGTTGCGGTCGGAATTGTCGACCGCGCTGCCGCCGATCAGCGGCGTGGGGTCATAGACATAGCGGTCATAGGAGACACCGGCCGACAGCCCGATGATTCCGGGCTGGTTGAGCACGGAGGCATCGGTGTGAAACACGCTGTAAGCGGTGGGGCTCAACGCGGCGGTGGAAATATCGGGCGAACCGCGCGACTCATGGGTGCTGAAATAGGAAGCATTGGCATCCACCACCGTACCGGGCGCGATGCCTATCTCGCTCTTGGCACCGGTGATCCAGTTGGTTCGGGTTTCGCTGCTGTGGGTGTCATATTCAAGGCTGTCGGACTGGGCGTAAACCTGCAGCAGGTCCTGAGACCATTGCGAGCGCAAATCCAGGCGCGGCGAGAAGGTCCAGAAGACGTCGCCAACCGGAGCGCCGGGCGAGCGGAAAATATTGTCGTCGTTGGAGACGTCCGCGACGAAGGTTGGAAATAGCACGAAATTTCCAAGGGGCACGCCGGCCGCGTCATATTCGGGCCGCGCCCGATCCAACACGCCCGCGCCTTGCGGCAGAGCGCCGGAAGATTGGTACTGTCCTGTCACGCGCACCATGGCTTGCGGATTGGGCACATCGTCCGCGGCGGCCGGCGCCGCAGCTCCAACCAGAAACAGGAATACCGCGGCGACCTCGCCGGCCAGCCAACTTCGCGGGCCTTGTACGATACCCCTTTGAAGCGCCCCCTGGCGCATATCCCGATCTTCCAACATCATGCTTTCATCTTGGTCGACTGCCTAAAGTCATTTCAAAATGGCGTATTGGCAAAAAACTTCCAGGGCGGCGTGCCCTGAGTTTCCCACCCGCAGAGAAGCGCATGCCTCTTGGGATTTGTCCGATGGATTACGTCCCCTCATCCAATCGGTCTTCATCCCGCCATGCCTCGCCCCAACGCGTAAAACGCGGGAAACGTTTCAAGGTTCCAAATGCTGACCGGGCGGCAGCCGGATTGCAGCGCCCGAAATGCCCCCGTCCCCATCACTGATATAATGTATTGACCCGAAAAGGTCCAACCAGATGTCGCGGAGCGCGTTCGCACGCGACAATGTTGTCAAAGCGCGCGAAGCAGAGAATCGCGGACGCAGTGTGCCTCGACAATGTTCGGGTTCTCTTCACAATGTCCGATCAATGCCTATCTCCGGATGTCCTTTGCTTCCATCGTTTCATCTGCAGTCAAACAAGCATTGGATTTTCGAGACCTTCACATTTCTTATTTCCAGAAGACGAAAAGGTAGACAGACACCCCTTACATCACGATACGGATCAATGGCGGGAATCGGACTTTGTTCTGCTTGCAATATCTTCCGTAGTCAGACGATATGTCTGCGCGTCCGGACAGCTTTCAATCGCAGCGCGCCCGAGCAGGCGAATGGGAAGCGTGACAAGCCCCCACGCATCAATGTTTGGCAGCTTGACGTTGCTGAAGTCGAGAAAGAGTGGCTTATTTGACATAAATTCCCTCCCACTGCGAACAAGCGAGCGTGTCCTAGCGCGGCAGCGGTGTCAAGAAAAGCAGCCTCCGATTCGGTCGAAACGGCGCACGACGCCATCAAACGGTCACTGCGTATCCCTTTCGTTTGACATTTCGTCAAATGCTTCGCTGCGCCCCGCGTTTTCCGGGGCGCTTCTTGGTCTCAGCGGCTGACCGAAGCCTTGGATTCCCAGGCGCTCGCAAACAGCACTTGCCGAACCGAACTCTGTGGCGCGTTTCAATTTCATGTGCCCCCTCCGCCGAGCAACCGTTGTCCCGGCCTGCTTTCTGGTCTGACAAACCGCCTCCGAGATGGGCGGAGCTTTTTGCTTATATCAACGCCGAATTTCTGCACGGTCGGCCGATCCTCACGAAAGCGACACGCCCAAGACATGACCAGCGCCATAAGTGACGGCCGCGGCGAGACATCCAAACACGATCTGGCGGATTGCCGAGAACGTGGCACTGCGGCCATTGAAAAGCGACGTAAAAGCTCCCACCAGTCCCAGCGCCGAAAGGCTGAAGCCGATGCTGGCGATGATCGCAACTGACCCTGCGAGAAAAAGAAACGGAGTGGTCGGAACGATTGCGCCAGCCGCGAACAGGGCGAACGACGTCCCGGCAGCGCTTATTGGATTGCCGCCGAGTTCGGCTGGGTCGAGCCCGAGCTCTTCTCTTGCCAAGGTATCGAGAGCCGCTTTCTTGTCCTGCATGATGGTGCTTGCGATCCGCTGCGCTTCATTCTTCGCTATTCCTTTCGCTTGAAATATCAGGGCAAGCTCGTGTTCCTCGGCTTGTGGGGTCTGCTCAAGCTCTTCCGCCTCCCTGCCGATCTGTGTCTGGGCCAGTTCCCGGGCGTTGGTCACTGAAAGCCACTCGCCAAGCGCCATGGAACACGCTCCGGCAATAAGCCCGGCGAATGCCGTAAGAAGCATTGTCTTGCTGGAAGAGCCGGCGCCCGCAACGCCCATGATCAGGCAGAAATTGGACACCAAGCCATCATTTACACCCAGGACAGCGGCCCGAAGATTGTTGCCGGAAGACACACCCCGATGCCAGGATTCGGCCTGCGCAATTTCCGTTCCGACATTGTTACCCGATCGTGCTGCCACGGCTTGCACAACAGCGGCGTGACTGCGTTCCTCGGCGGACAGCGTCTGGGCATCCGGCTGGCTGGAATATTTGTTGCGATCACTGAATTCGGTGGCCGCGATCGTTGGCAGAACAAAACCCGGCCCGAAGCGTCGCGCCAGGCGCGACAGCAACCATGTCCGCAAACCGGGTACGAAATTCGGCTGTTCGACGCCCGCGGCAATCAGCTTGTCGCGCCAAAGCTGGGCATGCTTGGATTCGGCCTCAGCCAGCTGAAGAAACAGATCCTTGCGTACCGGATCGCCCTCCGCCTGCGCGAGCGCGGTATACAGCGCAGCCCCATTCAGCTCATCTTCCAGATTTTTGCGATAGCGATCGATATCGTCGGCCATGTCTTCTCCCTTGCCCCATCAATCAAGCCTATCGCGCCACCGCTGCCAAGGCATAGGCTTGCGTGGGAGCAAAATTTGCGGATGTCTCGATTTGACTTCATCGCCGAATGGCCGTGAAGACGGGTACCGGGCAGCATCACACGTCCCCTCCCCGGGCTCAATCTGCGGCACCAACCTGGAATGGCCCGCTACCCTGCGAAGGCGGGCAAGGGAACGCCGAGGGTTTGCAGAATAAGGAAGATGTTGAGCAGCAACACGACCGTTGCCCCAGATACCGCCGCAACGAGAGTCAATCGACTGTTTACGAACTGACCCATGATGTCGCGCCGACTGGTGAAGATCAGGAGCGAGACCATCGGCAACGGCAAGGCAATGCTCAGAACCACCTGACTCATGACAAGCGAGCTGGTCGCGTTAACGCCAAGGGCAACCACCGCAAAGGCCGGCAGCATGGTTACCAGCCGGCGGACAAGGATCGGGATGCGAAAACTGACGAAGCCCTGCATGATCATCTGACCGGCCATGGTCCCTACCGTCGAACTCGAGATGCCAGAGGCAATGAGGGAAAGCAGAAAGACCGCGGAAGCACCCATCCCAAGTAGTGGTGTCAGCGTATTATAAGCGGTTTCAATTTGAGCAACATCTGAATGGCCCGCGTGAAACGCGCCGGAAGCCATCGCGACCATGGCCATGTTGACCAGGCCTGCAATTGCGAGGGCGATGACAACCTCGCCATTGGACAAGCGCAGAACCTTTCGCCGCTCGGCGTCGTTGTTGACTGGCATCCGCGCCTGCGTCAGTCCCGACTGCAGATAGACCGCATGCGGCATGATGGTTGCACCGATGATTCCGACCGACAAAAGCAGCGCTTGCGCATCGGGGATTTGGGGCGAGATCGCGTGGATCGCAACGGCGCTCCAATCGACCGGCGTGACGAAAAACTCCGCCACGTAACAAAAAGCGATGATGCTCACCATGCTGCCGATGATCAGCTCCATGGGACGAAAACCTCGCCCTGCGAATATCAGCACGCCATAGGTGACGATTGCCGTGAGCACCATTCCCGCAAGGAGCGGTATATGGAACAGCAGAGTCAGACCGATGGCGCCTCCAAGAAATTCCGCCAGATCGGTCGCCATGGCGGCGATCTCGCTCACCAACCACATCGCCCACACGACAGGCCGCGGACAATGTTCGCGGCACATCTCTGCAAGATTGCGGCCCGTCACGATGCCGAGCTTGGCCGAAAGCGCCTGGAACAGCATCGCAATCAGGTTGGCCGCCAGCACCATCCACAACAGCGTATAGCCATACTTGGCTCCGGCCTGGATGTTGGTCGCGAAATTTCCGGGATCCATATAGGCGACCGAGGCGATCACTGCCGGACCAGCAAACGGCAAAAGCGAGGTCAGCCCGCGTCGCCGGCCGGCCAGTACCTCGCCGCCGGCGAAGATGGCACGGTCGGTCAGCGTCGCCTGAACCGCCAAATCGGTCATGGTGTATAGATCGGCAGAAGCTGCGGCTTGTCCTTGGGCCACTTCGCGATCACAGCCGGGTCTATGTTGAAGGTTGCCGCGACCATCGCAGGCGGCGTGTGTGTCAGCCACTCGGATAAGGACACGTCCTCGAAATAGGGACTTTTGAACACCTCGAGAAACGCCAGCTCCGTGTTGCCGACATTCTTGACGTAATGACCATCGTTGCGCTTGATGTAGCCGATATCGCCCGGGTTGAAGTTCGTGACCTGTGCCTTGGCGCCGGCAGTGAACACCCCGACCTGCGCACTTCCTGTGACGAAGTATGTCCATTCGTCGGCGTTGGGGTGCCAATGCAGCTCGCGCAAGCCGCCGGGAACGAGAGTCACGAGCGCCGAGGCGATATATGTGTTGGCGAGGAAGTTCCGGCTGTCGGCGACCTGCACCGTGCCGCCGGGTCCCTGCCGAAAGAACGGTCGGTCCTTTATGCCTTTCAAGGAGAAACTGAACGGGTTTTTCGGGGGCCCTTTGGCGCTCGCTATGGCCGCCTGGTCGGCAGCGAGCGGTCCCGGCAGCTGGCCCTGGAAAATGTAGCGATCGTACAGCGGTATTTTCGAAAAGGTCTCGACTGGAACCCGGAAATTCTGGGCCAGTATCTCCGGTGGAGTGTGCGCGAGAAAATCAGTCACCAGGAGCGTACTGAACTCCGACGCCTTTCCATCATTGAAGGCGATGATAAATTCGGTGCCGTCCCGACCGACGCCCTGCAGCGAATGCGGATAGCCGGGCGGAAAAATCCACAGCTCACCCTCGTTGACATCGGCCGCGTAAGCATGCCCATCCGAGTCGATGATGGTGATGCGGCACGTGCCGTATGTCACATATGCCCATTCGGCAAATTCGTGCCAGTGCAGTTCGCGTATCCCACCCGAGGTCAACCGCATGTTGACGCCGGTGATCGTCTCTGAAATCTGAAAATCGTACTGGGTCACCTGCCGCGCCCAGCCGCCGTTATGGATCTGCTTCGCCGCATTGTTGAACGATGCCCAGAACTGCGGCAGGTCGTTGGTGGCGGTTGCCGGCGGCGACCCTGCCGCCGGGAACTGGTTGGCAATCGCCGGACTCTGCGGGCCGGGATCCGTCAAACTGGCGGGGTTCGTCGCATTGATGGCCCCTTGCGGCGGCCTGTCCGGGTTGCCAAGCGATTGCGCCTGGGCTTTCGAAAAAACCGACGCTGCGGCGAGCCCGCCGACACCGGCTGCAGCGCCACCCAGAATCTTGCGACGTGCCACATCAACCATGCGTACCTCCTTTAAAACTCCGTTGTCTCTAGAGGTTTTCCACTGGACCGTCCTTCAGCCTCGCCCACGCCATGCACTTGAACGGATCGCCTCCACGAGGCTCTCGGGGGAGACCGCGCCCAATGCGGTGCGGACCGGGCGTAAAGTGTGAAGGAAGAAGTTGCGGCCGTCGCTCGCAATCGAGAGCACCCCGATATGAGGACGACTATAGAGCAGCTCTTGATGAAACCGCGGCGGGCCGATGGCCGGCTCTCTTAGAACAACGACGTCAGCCCTGGCCTTTTTCACCGCCGCGCTGATGTCCGGCGTATCCTGCATCTTTCCGGCAACCATCATCTCACGATGAAGCGCAATAATGTCCGCGATCATGTCGAGAAGCATCCGGGGCATGCCCACAAGCAAGATTCGAATGCGCCTCATGGCCGGTTCCCGGTTCCATCTGTTCACGCGAGAAATGTTGCCTGAACTATTTCGGAATAAAATGGATCGAGAGGTCGGAATTCGGATGCCAGAAGGTCGGGATCCAAACAGGCTTGTCGGGCGTACGCACGGAGCCAATTTCAGCCGTGGCGACAACAAGATGGGTATTGTCATTCGCCGATAAGATCTGGATCTTTCGATCCGGGCGCCATCAGGCGACGGCACAGCGGTGCAGCGAACCTGCGCGCCATAACCTTGACATCTTCCAAGTATTTCACTAACGCTTCGCACACCGAATCGGATTCCAGCTGACAGATCGCTCTCTCCGGCGTGTATAGGAGACCGAGCAACCCGCGAGAATGAGCCGGCGTCTCGCAGCCAGGGGACGGAGCCATGAACTCTGGAACATCCGGGGGGCATGAGGCCAATGTGTACACTGCCGCACCAGTGGATAGGGCGACCCAGAACATACAGTCACGCATCATTGTCGTCAGCGACACACGCCTCTATTGCGAAGGCTTGGCCCTCAGCCTGGCACGCGTCGATCACATAGTGGTGGTAGGCATCGCCGACAGTGTCGCATCGGCGCTCGCCTGCATCGAGAAGAAAAATCCAGACGTCATCCTTCTGGATTTTGCGATGCACGACGCGCTCAAGCTGCCGCACGCGGTCGCTGCGGCACGCATGCGCGTAAAGGTCGTGGCATTTTCCGTGGCCGAGACGGAGGACCAGGTCTGCGAATGTGCGGAGGCCGGAATTGCCGGGTATGTCGCGCGAAATGGCTCTAAGGAGGACTTGGTCGCAGCCATAAAGAACGCCGTCCGCGGCGAGGTCCATTGCCCGCCTCGCGTGGCCGCGTCTTTGTTCCGCCGCCTCGCGGCTCGCGTTCAGACAGCAAGGCAGCAGCATCCGGAACCGCGACTGACGGGCCGCGAGGAAGACATCGTTGCGCTCATAGATCGGGGATTATCGAACAAGGAGATTGCGCGACAGCTAAAAATCAGCCTGCCGACCGTGAAGAACCACGTGCACGACATACTTGAAAAGCTGCATGTAAGACGGCGCGGGGCGGCCGCAGCCCTGCTACGCGAGACGGCTCGCGCGCGGACGATTGATCGGCGACGGCACGATCCAGGCTTCCTCGAGCCGACAGCGGCTGAGTGGCAAATGGCGCGGTCGGGAGAACCGATGGCACCAGCAGAGTCTGCAAGGGTTCAACCCCATTGGGGATTGAACGAACCTGCCAACGCGGGAGAGGTGTAGGCGGACAGGGAAAAGCCTCCTGTCTGGGATGTGCTGCGGCTCGGTTTCAAAACCTGACCGGCGCGCCGATCGTCAAAATAACATCGAACGCGATTCGGCGATGCCGCTTGCGACGAATTTGACAATCAGATCGACGATATCACCGTTCACGGATTTGCCGCCGATTTCAACTCCGCAAGTGACATGGACTGCCAGCCGCCCCCCAGGGACAGGAAGATGGCAATCTGGTCATCCGAAATCGCGGCCTGAACCTGGGCCAGCGACAGTTCGGCACTCGCCAATGTCCGCTGCGCGTCCAGGACGGCCAGCTCATTGGCCCGGCCGCCGAGCTCGAGACGTCGCGCTTCATCGGCGGCGCGCTGGGCCTGATCGCGCGAGGCCATGGCGCTGCCTTCCTTTTGCAGGTCGTGCACATAGTTGTTCAATGCGGATTCAACCTCACGCAACGCCTGCAGGACCGCACCGTCGAAATTCGCCAGCGCGAGTTTTGTGCCCGCATTGGCCGCCGCGATCCGCGCGCGGGCGCCATCCTGGTTTGCCTGCCAGTTCACGATGGCACCCAGACCCCAATAATTGGTGGGGGACGTAAAGGCGTCCTGAGTAAGCCCGATCGAACCGGCGGAAATGCCCAATTGAATGTCCGGGTAAAGTTGTGCGGTTGCCACACCGATTTCCGCGGTGGCGGCTGCCAGCAGCCGCTCAGCCTGGCGGATGTCGGGACGCCGCTTCAAAAGGGCAGCGCCGTCTCCCACGGCAAGAGGCGACAGCAGCCGCGGCGGCGCGTTGCAGGCCTCCAGATCCACGTCATATTGGGCGGGAGCACGGCCCGTCAGGACGGCAAGCTGGAGCAGCGCATTTCTCTGTGCCGCCTTCAGACTGGGGATCACTTCCTCCAGTTCCTTGGCCAACTGGCGTTGCCGGGTGACGTCGAGATCGTTGGCACGACCCGCCGACATGAGACGCTCCGTCAGCGCCAGACTTTGGCGTTGAAGATTAAGTGATCTTTGCGCCGAAACAAGCTCCAGGCCAAAACCACAGGCCAGCTCATAGGCGCGCGCCGTGCCCGCCACGACATTCACCAGAACCAGATCGCGGGCGGCGGCCACGGCCTGATCCTCGGCCGACGCCGCTTCGATCCCCCGCTTGATGCCACCGAAAAGATCCAGATCATATCCGACCGTCAATCCGGTGTCGTAGTCCCAACTCAACGGAGGCGTCGCCCGTAGCAGATATTGCTCGCCGGCGACCTGTCCATATTCCAGCCCGCCATTCAGCACCACGCTGGGTTCGCGCAGCGTTTTAGCCTCTTCCAGCAAGGTGCGGCTTCTTTCGAGATTGGCGGCAGCGGCACGCAGATCCGTATTTGCGGCAATGGCCGACCGGATCAGGCCATCGAGCCGCGCATCGGCATAGAGTTTCCACCAATCGTCCGGCACGGGCGCGATAGCCAGCGCGGATTGTTCTTTGACGCCCGCGAATTGACCCTTCTCTGCCGCGCCGTTGACCAGCGCTGCGTCAGGCAGCTTGTAGTCGGGTCCGACCGTGCACCCGCCCAAGATGGCAACGCCCAGGACAAGTGCAAGGCGCGCTTTAGATGCCTTGACGCTCACTGCGAAACCCTTCCCGCTTTCTACCTTTTGGAACCAGGATCGACACAGTCGCGGTGCGCCCCGCGATAAGACGTATATCGGGCGGCACATCCTCGAGCCGCACACGTACCGGTATCCGCTGGGCCAGCCGCACCCAGCTGAAGGTGGGGTTGATGTTCGCGAGTGCATTCCCGCTGGCGCCCCGCTCGCGGTCCTCGATGCCGGCAGCAACGCTTTCCACCGTTCCATGCAGGTCCGTATCCACCCCCATCAGATGCACCAAGGCCTTGTCGCCCACCTGGATGGACGGCAGCTTGGTCTCCTCGAAATAACCATCGGCATAGATCGAATCGGTGTTCACCACCGCCATGACCTGGCGTCCCACGACGGCATAGTCGCCGGGCTGCAGTTCCAGGTTCGTCACGATGCCGTTGACGGTGGAGCGAATGATGGTCCGGTCCAGGTTCAGGCGCGCCGTGTCGCGCGCGACCTTTGCACCATCAAGCTGCGCCTCGAATCCAAGCACCTTAGCGTCTGTTTCTTCCGTCTGCTCGGTGGTCACCAGATTGGACAGCGTCCTGTTGCGCCTGGCTTCGCGCCTGGCCTGTGCAAGCTGGGCTTCATCCGCCGCAATGGCGGCGTTGGCCTGGGCAAGCGCCAGTTCATAGCGGGGGCGATCGATCACAAAGAGCGTGTCCCCGATGCGGACCGTTTGCCCATCCCTGACCGACACCGTCGTCACCAGACCATTTATGTCGGGCGAAACAAGAACCACATCTGCCCGCAACCGTCCGTCCCGCGTCCAGGGATCGCGATTGTAGCGGACCCACAACCACCACGCGCCATAGCCGGCCGCCATCATGATCAGCAGCGTGACCAGCATCCGCAAGCCCTTTTGTACGTGGCGGTTCATCAGGAAACTCCCACGCCATGAATTTTTCCGACGAAGAAATCAGCCGCCGCCCACAGCACGACAAACATCGAGACATCAAAAAGACCGGCGTGCCAAATGAAGGTATACGCATGCATCGCCCGCAAGATGCGCCGCAGGATCAGAGATGCGACAAAACCGGCAACACCCGAGACAAGCGCGATGGGTATGAAGACGCCATCTATTTCAACCTCGCCGATCATCCTGCCCCCCCTCGTAAGCCGCCACATCCAGATCAAGGCGCAGCCCGTTCACAGCAACCAGTCCCTCAAGCCGGTCTTCGCTCTGGGGCAGTCCGGAAAGTGCGCTTGCCAGGACATTCAGTTTCTTCGCCACGACCGGGGGAGGCAGGTTCGCGGAAATCGACAAAGTGTCCTCATAAAATTCGCACAGACAGGACACCGCGTCCTGCAAGCTGGTCCGTACCGTCGATGTGAGGCGGTCTTTCAGATCCTGCAGCGCGATGATGCCCAGACCCACGCGGAAATCCCGCAACAGATCGCGCTCCGCAGCGCTGGCGGTCGCGAGGTTAAGCCGCGCGGCCGCCAACCCCATGCGGTCGAACATCTGCAGCACCCAGGCTCCTGGATTTCTGGGCGCGGCGCGCGCGAGCCTGCCGACGGAGCACCAGGCCGACCGGATGATCCGCCTGGCGTTCCATTCCGGATCGATGGTGCGAAACACCAAGAGCATCGCAATGGCAATCAGCGGTCCGCAAATCTCGGCAAGGTTGGAGTTCACAAACGAGGCAAAATCGGACACGAATGTTTCCTGAATCGCCAGCGCCCCCAAAAATCCCACGGACGTGACCAAGGCCACACCCTCCAGGCGCGGATATGTCTGGAGATAACTGAACAGGATGAGCATCGGCGACAACACCAGCGCCAGTGATACAAACCCGTCTATTCCAGGCAAAATGGCGAATTCATAGATAGCCGCAACGGGCAGCATCACAATGATCCCGACTACTGCCAGCCCGATCAATTTTGTGGGCCTGTCAAGCGTGGCAAAGAGGGAACACATGATCGCCGCAAACTGAGCGGCCACGAAGCCTTCCGGCCACGCGTTCCAGATCCACAGCCCGCAAGCGATCAATGTGGCGCCGGCCGCCGCGGCGGCGGACAGCAGTGCCAACTCCCGGTCCCGGTAAAGCGGTCGCCTGGTGTTGGCCGGCAGAAGAGCCGACAGTCCCCGCGCCGCTTCTGCGTCGGTCAGTGCGCGTGCCAGTGTTTCGCCTTCCTGCACGGCCCCTAACACCGTAATGGCGTGATGCACCAGCAGAAGCTCCAGTTCGATGCTCTCCGTCGGCTCGCTTTCATCCAGCATTTCCGAGAATGCTTCCAAGTTGGCCAGGACCAGGTCGGCATCGACCGCCTTCTTCGTCGCAAATGCCATCAATGCCGCCGCGGTGTCATCCAGAATTGCCCGGAACGGATCGGAAATCGGGCCAATCTTCTGCCGCCGTATCAGCGCGCAGGCCATGAGGGACGCTTTGGGAAGGATAACCGAGATGCGGTCCAGCAGGCCTGCCATCACGGTCGGCACGCGGCGCACATTCGATGTCTCATAACCGATTTGTGCGTAGAGCGTGTGCAGCTCCGTTACGGCACCTGCAATCGCCGCGACCTGGCGGATGGAAGGCGTCATGGGAGACACCCCCAGCGCATCGGACGCCGCGCGCGCGGACTGGGCCAGTGCGCTCTCGGCGGTGGACCGCAGGATGTCGCCGAAATTGCGTGGAAAGAAGACGCTGTGCGCCAGGGCCGCGCAGCCGATACCGATCGATATCTCCTCCAGCCGCGACACGGCCACATCGAATATCGTTGTTGGGTTGTTCACGACAGCCAGTCCGACAATCGTGACGGAATAGCCCGCCAGCAGGAAGACATAGGTCCTTGGCGTGCGATCCAGCAGCGCACAAAACACGCAAAATCCGACCCAGGCGCTGACCGCCAGCGACAGCAGCAGGGGCGACTGCACCAGGGGCGGCACCAGAAAAACCGACATCGCCGCTCCGACAAAAGTCCCGGCTAGGCGATAGACGCCCTTTGCGCGTACTGCGCCGGAGATCGGCTTGGAGACGATGAAGACGGTGAACACCGCCCAATAGGGACGCGTGAGGTCGAGACGGAACGCGATCCAGAGCGCGGCAAACACCGCCATCATATTGGCGATACAGTAGGTCAACTTTTCATGCCAGAGCGGCATCAGCAGGTTTCCGCGACAAAAGGCCCGACATCGCGCCCGGTCTTTCGCGCGCCGATTTCCGTGCGTTGGCGCCGCCAGGCGGCGGGGCTTTGTGCATATTGCTGGCGGAACAGCTTGCAGAGATGGGCTTGGTCGGTGAACCCACACCGGACGGCGATGTGACTGAGCGGAAGATCGCTCGTCAGCATCAGTGTCTCAGCCTTATCCAGGCGCCGGCGAACGATATAGGAGTGCGGCGTCTCGCCAAAGGTGCGCTTGAAGGCGCGGCAGAAATAGGCCGTGCTGAGCCTTGATACCTCGCTCAATTCGTTGAGCCTGATCGGCTTGTCCAGCCGGGCGTCAATGAACACGACCAGCCGGCGCGCCTGCCAACCGGCCAGACCTCCCCCGCCCTTTTCCGCCTCACCACCCGCCGCCCGCCGGTCGATCGCAACACGCAAAAGCGAAGTCGCCCGGGTGAGAAGAGCCTTTGCTGCCTCCTGATCGCCATCCAGCTTCTGCCGCGCACTGTCTAGCAGCGTAGCCAGGCTTGGCAGCAGGTTAGGCTCATCAACCCCCGCCGATTGCTTTTTCGGTACAGCCGGAAACGACATGAGACAGCCAACCTCCGGTAACTCCGTCCGGTCCGCATCATGAAGGAGGATGAGGAGCCATGGGCGTTAGGTGCTGTTAGCCGCCGTTATAAATAGGCTGCTCATTATCTAGGCATAAAAAGAGAACTTTCTTGAATCACAGCTACTTAGCAAAAACCGGCCGGGACGTTGGATCCCGGCCGGCCCACGCCGCCAGTCTGCGCGGGGGTTGGACGGGACGAAGCGCTAGCGGCGAAGGTTGACCTCTGCCAGGTCGATCAGCTGAACCAGGCGGCCGTCCAGCACGGCCTTTGTCATGAACACTCCGAAGTTCTTGGCCTCTTCGAGATTGATGTTCGGCGGCATCACCAGCTCCTGCCGCGCGGAAACCACATCGACCAGCGCCGGACCGGGATGTGCAAAAGCCTCGCGGAGGGCGTCCTCCAGACCATCGCTCTGCTCAACCCGAATTCCCTTGATGCCCATCGCTTCGGCCATGGCGGCAAAATTCGGATTTGTCAGGTCACATCCCACATCCAGGAACCCGCTGGCCTTCATTTCCAGTTCCACAAATCCGAGCGTGCCATTGTTCAGGACGACGACCTTCACCGGCAGCTTCAACTGAAGCAGCGTGACGAACTCACCCATCATCATGGTGAAGCCGCCGTCTCCGGACATGGAAATGACCTGCCGGCCCGGAAAGGCGCACTGGGCTCCAATGGCCTGCAACAACGCGTTTGCCATTGAACCATGACTGAAGGAACCAACAATGCGCCGGTGGCCATTGACCTTGAAATAACGCGCCGTCCAAGCGACAGGCGTGCCAACATCACAGGTCAATATCGCATCCTCCGCGGCCAGATCGCTTACGATCTTCGTGACTTGCTGCGGATGGATATGGCGCGAGCCTGGTGGCACGACAGCGAGAGAATCGAGTTCGCGACGCGCCCGCGCATAATGAGCCAGGGTCCGTTCAAGGTGGGAGGTTTCCTTCCTTTCCGCGACAAGCGGATTGAGCAGGGCCAGGCTGGCTTTGACGTCGCCGATAAGGCCCAACTCCAACGGGCAGCGATTGCCCAGGGCCTCTGGGCGAATGTCGAGTTGGGCGACCCGCGCATCGGCGGGAAAGAACTGGCGGTAAGGAAAGTCCGATCCAAGGATAAGCAGCGAGTCGCATTCCTTCATCGCCGCGTAGCCGGAGGAAAAACCGAGCAGGCCCGTCATGCCGACATCGTAGGGATTGTCGTATTCGAGATGCTCCTTTCCGCGCAGCGCATGCACGATCGGCGCTTTCAGCCGGCGGGCCAGCTCGACCACCTCGTCATGGGCGCCAGCGCAGCCGGCCCCACAGAAGAGCGTGGTGCGCGTCCCGTCGTTAAGCAAAGCAGCCAGCTTCTGAATTTCCTCCTGCGGCGGGACCACAACCGGCAACGCGGGCACCAACCAGGGGGCGACATCCGCCTCCGCCGGCTTCAGCGCCACGTCGCCAGGAATGACGACCACCGCAACCCCGCGCCGGGCGACTGCGACGCGTATGGCGCGGTTGAGAATCTGGGACAGCTGATGCGGGTTGGACACCAGCTCGACATAGTGGCTGCAATCCTTGAACAGGTTCTCCGGATGGGTGGCCTGGAAATAGTCGATGCCTATCTCCGAACTCGGAATATGCGCCGCTATCGCCAGGACCGGAACATGATTGCGCTGGCAATCGAACAGGCCGTTAATCAGGTGCAGGTTGCCGGGGCCGCAGCTTCCGGCGCAAACCGCAAGCTTTCCCGTCAGATGCGCCTCGGCCCCCGCCGCGAACGCCGCGCCCTCTTCATGGCGCATATGGATCCACTGAATGACCTCGTGACGCCGCAGCGAGTCTGAAAAGCCATTGAGAGAATCTCCCACCACGCCATAGATGCGTTCGACACCGGCATGAATGAGCGTCTCCGCAAGCAGGTCCGCCGTGGTTCTTGCCATGCCCTCTCCACGCTGGATGGTGAAAGATCAATCGCAGCCAAGAACATCGTTATTTGGCCGCTCGCGGTCTTGGCTTATCGCGATGAGATTTGGTCAATCGTGCCGTCATATGATCCGCGTCCGGCACCGCTCAGTTGCGGCAGTTTTCCAGAAAGGCGCTTGCGGCCTGAACGTCGGCTGTTTGCCTTCCCTCCGTGAACCTCAGGAGAAGGCCTTCGAGATGTTGCCTGGCCTGGCGTCGTGAATCCGGGGCTATCGCCGACCGCGCGCGGCTGAGCGCAGCCCGAAGCTCCCAGGAGAGAGCGCCTTGCCGCCCTGCACAGTCAATCGCATCGGCAAACAGTTGCGCCGCCCTTTGCTCATCACCTCTGAGGAGCAGGATCTCGCCCAGGTTGCGCTTGACCTCGGCCGTGGCCCAGTTCTCCTGCCGGTCCGTTCCCAGCTCAAGCAGGGCGCCGATCTCTCCGTCATGCAGATAGGTCCCGCCCCCAGCCCGCAATCTGGCAAAGTCCGTCAGAAAAAGCGGATGGAAAACCTCGTAGTTCGATTTGGCCAGCAGAGCGAGTCCTTCCGGGACCAGCGTGGAACCTGTCAAACCGGCGCGAAAAGCATTCAGGCCTTTCAATGCCAGACCAAGGCCGATGTAGCTCTCAATGAAGTGGCGGCGGCCATGGACGATGGCTTCATCAAGCAAAGCCTCGACTTGATCTGGCTCATCCCCGCGGAGATACAGATTAAGCGCCTGCCATGTGAGGGCTTCGCAGAGAGGCACGGGATAAGGCAACCGCCGCGCCTCTGACACGGCGGCGGCGCCAAGACCGAGCGCTTGGTCGGCCCTGCCCTCCAGCCAGTGAAGATTGCTCAGTACGCCCATCGTGGGGATGCGCCGGTCGTAACCGAATTGCGTCATCATGGCTCGGCGCGCCTGCAAAGTATCGCCGGCCAGGGATTGTTCAAAACAGGACCGCGCCGCCGCGAGCTGGCCCAGATGATGCCGGGTGATCCCTACCATCCAGTCGGCCATGGCACGTATTCCCGGATCCGGCACAGCGGCTGCCAGCGTGTCCACCTGCAACGACAGCGCGCGCGCATCATCATATTGCGGCGCCCGGATTTTGTGGGCCCAAAGGACAATAAGGCATGTGAGCTGCTGTTCCACATTGCCCAGCGACTTGGCAATTTCGAAGGCGCTGAG
This sequence comes from Rhizomicrobium sp., assembly GCA_036488555.1. Lineage (GTDB taxonomy): Bacteria > Pseudomonadota > Alphaproteobacteria > Micropepsales > Micropepsaceae > Rhizomicrobium. Next base: position 59,247 of record DASXHL010000073.1, on the reverse strand, counting down.
CCAGCTGCTGAATGAATCCCTTGTGAAGCCCTCGGTGAATGTCTCGGCACTGGCCACCGCGGCCTGGATCGCCAGCTTGCGGTGAGGGTCCAGTACCGGTTCACCGACGGCGCCAAGGACGCGCGTCATCCAGAACCGGCATTCGACCAGGAGACCAGCCCTGAGCCAGACGGGCGCGGATGCGGCGGCAAGCGCGGCCCCGGTCGCCGGATCGCCGCTTTGCGACAGGCTCCATTCAATGGCCGCGCCAACGTCATCCAGCAATTCGCCGGGACGCACCGCACCGTTCCGGTCCAGGCCGGCATCTTCCTCCAGAAGGCGCAGGACCAGTCGGGCATGGCGGCTGGCAATCTCGCCTGCCTCCGCCAATTCACCCAACTTGTCGAAGGCGTAGCTGCGCGTCATGTCGAGCAGGCGATAAGAACCGTGCCTGGCCTCCGTCTTGAACTGCACGAGCGATTTGGAGACCAGGCTGCCCAAAAATTCCATCGCCTCTCCTGGCGAAACATCCCCGTCCGCCACAACAGCCGTGGCCATCTCCAAGGTGAAAGCTCCCGCGAAGACACTCAGGCGCCTGAAGACAAGCTGCTCGCGTGCGGAAAGCAGCTGATAGCTCCATCCCAAAGTGGCGCTGAGGGTTTGATGCCGCGCAATCGCCGTGCGCCGGGCGGGCCACATCAGGGCGAACTGGCTTTCCAGAAGGCGGGCTACCTCCGCAACCCCGTAGGCGCCAGTCCTTCCGGCCGCAAGTTCGATGGCCAGCGCCAGGCCGTCCAGCTTTCGGCAGATCGCGCTCACCAGAGGCGCTTCGCTGTCGGTGAGCACAAAGCCGCCCAGACTGGAAGCTGCCCTCTCCACGAAAAGCTGTACTGCGCCAAATCCCAGCGCTTCCTGCACCGTCTGGCCTTCACCGGGCTCCGGATAATCCAGAGACTGCAGCCGGTAGACATGTTCGCCATCCGCCCGAAGGGCTTCGCGGCTGGTCACAAGCAGGTGAACATGCGGGGTCTCCCGGAATATCTGCTCCGCCAGTTCGGCCGCGGCATCCACGTCCGGCTCGCAACCATCCAGGACCAGCAGCATCCGCCGCCCCTGAAGAAATGTCGTAATGCCGGGCGCCGCGCCCGCCGGCTGCATGGGTATCTCAAGAGCGGAGGCGAGACCGCCGGCGAGCAGCTCCGAATTGACGACATTTCCAACATCAAAAAAGCAGATATCGTCATCGAAGCTGAATGCGAGATCGTGAGCCAGGGCGAGCGCCACGCTCGTTTTGCCCACACCACCTGGTCCCACAATGGTCACAAACCTGTGTTCCAGCAGCTGCCCGGCTAGTGTTTCCAGGACCGGGCCGCGGCCTATCAATCGCCGTGGACGCGGCGGCAGCGGACGCGGCGAACATGGCGGCGCCGCGGCGGTTGGCCTGTCGGATAGCCGGGAAACAGGCGCAACGAAGCTGTAGCCCTGGCCGGCGATATTGGCGATGTATCTGCCCTCGCCCAGCGCCTTGCGCAGAACATTGATCTGGAACCTGAGACTGCCTTCTTCAACAATGTTGTGGGGCCATACCCGGCGTAGCAGTTCGGCCTTATCGACAACCTGCCCCGCATTTTCCAGCAGGCATGCCAGGATGTCGAAGGCTCGGCTGCCCAGGGGAACGGCTTCGCCGTCCCGCTCGATGAGCCTGCTGGCGCGATTGACCAGGAAGGGGCCGAATGAAATGACCCCGCTTCTTTCCGTGTCAGCATCTGGGATCGGCTTCATCGTCACTCAACGAAAGGAATGGCAATGCGGAATGAACAGACAGAGCGGCAGTGCGGCTCTAAGGACTCCTCCACGCAAGGATGGGGGCCAGCCGAATTCTGTTACCGCGCTTGAGGTTAGCGCAAGGGGAAATCACGAAATTTCGCGATTTCACGAAAATGGGAACTATGTCAGGGACGGGACATTGCGCGTCTCTTCGCCCTCGTCGGGATACGTCTGGGAGATATGGCAGTCCCAGCTTGCGCCGGTTTGGATTGCGATCCCGGGCACATCCCCCCAAAGGCCATTTTGTATGACGAGGCGGCAACATCTTCGACGTGATCGGGGAGTATATGTTCGGAACGTGCGGCGGTGCACGCTAGCGGCCGAAAACGCGTCATCCCGGCTGCGCGAATCAGTCAGGTCACGGATACCGAAAAGCCCACATCGATATTTCCCCGGATGGCGTTCGAATAGGGACATATCCTGTGGGCCTGTTGCACCAGCTCTTCCGCTTTCGCCTGTCCGACGCCGTGAATGGTAACTGCCAGATCCACGGATAGGACAAATCCTCCTGTGGCGTTGCGGTCCAATCCGACGTTTGCGGTCACCTCGACATCGTCATCTCTCAGACCAATCCCCGTTTCGTGTCCCACGCGCAGAAGAGCGTTCTCGAAACAGGCCGAATATCCGCCGGCGAAAAGCTGCTCCGGGTTTGTGGCGCCACCCAGTCCGCCAAGACTTTTCGGCAATGCGAGACGCACATCCAGCAGGCCGTCCTCGCTCCTGATCGCACCATGGCGGCCGCCGATAGCCGTCACTTTGGTGGAATAAAGGTGGCGCATGACGGACCTCGCTCCAAGGTTCTCCGTTCCAAATTATCAACATGCGCCGCGGCTGAATATGACAGCATTGCCCTGATATGGACAATCAACGGCCATAGCGATCGTCACATCGCGCCCGATATACAGCCGCCTACATTACAACGGCGCAGGATTTGCCAAGCCCGGACAGGTTGCGCCAAGCACAAATGAAAAGCGCGAGGCATTGTGCGGATCGGCATAGAGGAGGTCCCACGATGTCACGTGCCAACTCCAGCCCCGTTCTTGTGATATCGGGCGCGATATATGCACTCATAGGTGTGGCGCTGGCCGGCGGTGGCCTTTGGCTCGCGGCGCTCGGCGGATCGTTGTTCTATATCATTGCCGGTCTCGGCATCGTGATCACCGGCATCCTGTTGATCCGCGGCCGCGCTTCGGCGCTTTGGGTGTTTGCGGCGGTGCTGTTCGCCACTTTGTTCTGGGCGATCTGGGAAATCGGCTTCGACTGGTGGCCGCTGGCGGCGCGCGGTGACGTAATTTATCCGCTCGCGCTCTGGCTGCTCACGCCCTGGGTGACGCGCAATCTTTCCGTGCCCGCCACTTCCTCGATCAGGGCGGTGACCCTGCCGCTCTGGGTTGGCGTCGTCGTAGGGGCCATCGTCCTGCTGATCGGCATCAATTCGAGCTACGGCGAGATCGATGGCACCATTGCCGCCGCCGGGCCGGCGCCGCAGGTTTCACGTCCCGATCCCCAGCCTGACGACGACTGGCGCGCCTATGGGCGTACCCAGCTTGGCCAGCGTTATACGCCGCAAAGCCAGATCACGCCGGCCAATGTCGCCAATCTGAAAGTGGCCTGGACATTCCACACCGGCGACCTGCCCGGCAAAAACGATCCCGGCGAAACCACCTTCGAAGTCACCCCGATCAAGGTGCGCGACACGCTTTATCTTTGTTCGCCGCACCAACGCCTGTTCGCGCTGGATGCAAAGACCGGACAATTGCGCTGGTCCTATGATCCCAAGGTACAGGACAATCCGACCTTCCAGCATCTGACATGCCGCGGCGTGTCCTATCACGAAAGCGCCTCCGCCGGTTCTTCGACGGAGTGCGCGCGCGAGATTTTCCTGCCGGTGAATGACGGCCGGATGATCGCGCTCGACGCCGGCACAGGCCAATCCTGCCAGCGCTTCGGGGACCATGGCACGCTGAATCTTCTGGCAGGGATGGGCGTTACCACAGCGGGATTCTACGAGCCAACCTCCCCGCCGGTGGTCGGCGACAAAATCATCGTCATTGCCGGATCGGTCATAGACAATTACTCGACCGAAGAACCATCCGGTGTCGTTCGCGGCTTCGATATCGAGACCGGCCAACTGGTCTGGGCCTGGGATGCCGGCAATCCCGATGAGAACGAACTGCCGTCGCCCACCCACACCTATACGAACAATTCGCCCAATTCCTGGATCGCGGCGTCCTATGACCCGCAACTCGGCCTGGTCTATCTGCCGATGGGCGTGCAGACGCCCGACATCTGGGGCGGCAACCGGTCGCCCGCGTCCGAGCGCTATTCGAGCGCCCTTGTGGCGCTCGACATCAACACCGGCAAGCGCGCCTGGTCGTACCAGACGGTACATCATGACCTGTGGGACATGGACCTGCCGGCGCAACCGACCCTGGCCGACATCAACACCGCCAATGGCGTAGTGCCTGCCATCATTCAACCCACCAAGACGGGCAACCTGTTTGTCCTCGACCGCCGCAACGGTCGTCCCATCGTGCCGGCGCCGGAGCGGCCGGTGCCGCAGGACGCCGCACCGGGCGATCATGTAGCGCCGACCCAGCCCTTCTCCGAACTGACCTTCCGGCCCGAACAGAAACTGACCGGCGCCGACATGTGGGGCGCGACCATCTTCGACCAGCTTGCCTGCCGCATCCTGTTCCATCAGATGCGCTATGAAGGCACCTTCACGCCACCTTCGCTCCAGGGCACCCTGGTCTTTCCTGGCAATCTCGGCATGCTCGAATGGGGTGGCATTGCGGTCGATCCGGTGCGGCAGATCGCGATCGCCAACCCGATCGCCATCCCCTTTGTTTCCAAGTTGCTGCCGCGTGGCCCGGACAATCCCACTGCGCCCAACGACCAGCATCCGTCCGGCAGCGAGATCGGCGTGCAGCCCATGTATGGAACGCCTTATGGCGTGGTGCTGCATCCCTTCCTGTCGCCGATCGGCCTGCCCTGCAAGCGGCCGCCCTGGGGCTACATCGCGGGCATCGACCTGAAGACCAAATCCATCGCCTGGATGCACAGGAACGGCACTATCCGGGACAGCGCCCCGGTGCCTTTACCCTTCAAGATGGGCGTGCCCAGCCTGGGCGGCCCCATGACCACAGCGGGCGGCGTCGCATTCCTGACCTCGACCGCGGACTATTTCATCCGGGCCTATGACGTCACCAACGGCCGGCAATTGTGGGAAGACCGGCTGCCGGCGGGCGCGCAATCCACACCGATGAGCTATGCCATCGACGGCAAACAGTATGTCGTCACCGCTGCCGGCGGACATGGTTCGTTCGGCACCAAGGTTGGGGACTATGTCATTGCTTACGCATTGCCGAACTGAGCCAGCGATAAGACTGCTTGCCGCGGTCGCGTTGGGCGCACTTGTTCCGGCTGCGTCCGCATCCGCACAGACCGCAGCGATAACCCAAGCTGGGCCCAATATTGAAAAGATAGACAGCCGAGCCCCGCCGCCGCCCACTGGGCTGAGTGGCGACTGGGGTGGCTTGCGCACCCAGCTGCACGATGACGGCATCGACGCGGCGTCCAGCTATGTCTCCGAGACCGCGGGGAATTTCGAAGGCGGCTCGCGCCGCCTCACCACCGAAACCGGCCAGTTCGCGCTTGCCTTCACCGCTAACATGGCGGCCTTGGCGGACCTCGATGGAGGAACCTTCCAGTTCACCATCACCGACAGGCGCGGCGACGATCTGGGAGCCCATGCCAATCTGGGCGTGCTGCAGCAGGTGCAGGAAGTCTATGGCCGTGGCCAGACCTTGCGCCTGACCCAGATGTGGTACGAACAGCAATTCGATGAAAACACATGGGCGCTGAAGCTGGGCCGCACCACGGTCGGCGAGGATTTCGACAATTTCTCCTGCTACTTCATGAACCTCAGCTTCTGCGGATCGGTGCCTGGCAATCTGGCGGGCTCCTACTGGTACAACTGGCCGGTCGCTCAATGGAGCGGGCGGCTGCGCTACAATGACAGCTACCGCTATGTCGAAGGCGGCGTATATGAGATCAATCCCAGAAATCTGGAGAACAGCTTTTCCTTCGGCCATTTCAGCGGCGCGACCGGGGTGCTGATTCCCGTCGAGATCGGATTGGACCCCGATCCCGCCGCGACCGGCGGCATCGGCTACTACAAGATCGGCGGCTGGTACAGCGACGCGCCGGGCGACGATCTGTTGTTGGGCACCGACGGCAAGCCCCGCATCCTGACGGGTTTACCGGCTCTGCAGCGCCACGATCGCTATGGCGGCTGGTTCAGCATGCAGCAGCAGATTTTCGGCACGGCCGCGAACGGAAAATTTCTTACTGGTGGCGCGATCTTTCTGAACGCGACCATCACCGATCACCGCACCTCGACAATCGACGATCAGATAGCCGCAGGCTTGTGGTGGAAAGGCATCATCCCGATCCTGCCCGAGGATGTTCTGGGAATCGGTGTCGCCCGCACCCATGTCAATTCCCTGGTCGCCTATGGCGACGCGCTTGCCGGCACCAAGGCGCGAGACGCGGAGTATGCGATGGAAATCTATTTCAGCCTGCACCCCTTTCAAGGGATCGAGATGCGGCCCAACTTCCAGCTGGTCCACAATCCAGGCGGCGTCAAGAGCGCAAACGATGTCGGCATTATCGGTCTGAAGGCGGGCATTACGCTTTAATCCGCGAATTTGAGATCGCGTTGACCGAAAGCGGAAGATCAGGCTGGCGGTTCACCTTTTCGGGTAATTCGTGAAGATATAGTCCTTTGACGCTGCCAAGTTATGGCAAGCAGCTCCACATTTGGCGTCGTTGTGCACCGGCGGATGGCTGGCCGCGGTAGCAGGCGCGAACGTCCCCGACGCGGCGTCATAGTCGAACATCGCATAGCCCCATCCGTGCGTGTCCGAGAATTTCTGGCTGTCCTTCTCGATGAATTCGACTTCGGTCAGGTCGCCCGGCACCGTGTCCGGCGTATTCGCGCTGAAAGGGGGAGACGTCAGCTTGTTCGGCTTCCACTCGATCTTCACGATCTTAGAACCGTCGGGGAAAGGCTTGCCGTTGCCGGGAATGCCTTCCCGATAGGCTTTGATCATCGTCGGATTGGCAACGATCACCCGGATAACGTTTTGGGCATCGGTTAGACTCGGTCCGACGACCTGCCAGTCTTCGTAGCCCCTGATATCGGCGAATGCGAGCCCGCCCGGTACTTTCAGTGCGTACTTGTCCTGCTCGCCGGACTGCCCGGCCGCCATGCCGATGCCAATCACACCGGACAGCACTGTCCCAAGGAGCAGAACGGCCCCGATGATCTCCCTCTGTTTCATTGGTCTCCCCTCTCTTTGCCCACGATTGACGATCCGCTGATCGCCGTTCGAATTCGCGTATTCCATGCCGGCCAGCTCAAATAGCCGTCACTTGCGTTACGTACGCAACACATCATTTGGAGAGTAACAGAGGATGATTTTCTATCCGCGAAGCGACATTTTCAACCAGCTATCCTCGCAACCAACGGCCAGGAGCGAGCCTAAGAAGCATTCGCTAATCTTTTCAGCCACTTATTTTAAATGGCGCGCTACGTGTTGTTGCCCCCAAAAGAGCGTTAATTATTGAAGATGAAGCTCCGCCAGTACGGCATATCCCATGAAAAGCTTCCGAAAGCGGCAAGATTGATCGGCGGAGCGGGCTACCGCGTTCAACTGTTCGCACAGGTCCAGACGTGGCGTGACCGAAAAGCAATCCAGCCACGTGAAGAGGCCTTGCCGGAACCAAGTCGGCAATTCCGCCTGGTCGCCAAAATCCACAATGTACAAGGCGCCCTTCGGCGCAACGCGACTGGCAGCGTTTTGCAGCACCGTTTTCCAGTCGGGAATCATCGACAAGGCATAGGAAATCACAACGCGGTCGAAGCGATCCACGCCAAAAAGAGGCTGCGGATCGAAGGAAGTCGCATCCGCCAGCTCCGCATGAACCCGGTGGCCAGCTCCCTCCCGCCTGATAGATATCTCGGCAGTTCGCAACATGGCGGCTGAAACATCAATTCCAAAGCACCGGGCCGTTGGATAACGCCTTGCAATGGATAGAAGGTTTCGCGCCGTGCCACAGCCGATTTCCAGAACGGTGCCCGACGGCGGTACCGCAAGCTCACGGATAAGGGTGTCCCGGCCGAGCAGGTAAGGCTTCCGTGTCAAGTCGTAGATGTGCCGCTGAAACCGGTACATCGCGTCCATCTTGGCCGATGCGTCGTTCACGCTGCAGCGTCCAGAGTGTAAAGATGAAATCCGCCATAAATCGAAGAGCGATCACGGGCATTCAGCGCCTTGCTCTGTGCTTCGTGATATGTCCATGCACTCAGAATTTCGTCCGGCACGCGCCCGGGTAAAAGGCGCTCGTCTGCGGCCGTGCGAAAGATGACGCGTGCGCCCGGAGCAGCGCTTCGGTTTATCTCGCGCCAAAGATCGGTAAGCTGCTGATCGTTCATCCAATCCTGGGCATCCAACAGAACAAAAGCGTTCACCGATTGGTCAGGACTGTGTGACAGGAATTGGGTCATCGATTCGTGACGGACGTCGACACGATCGCAACGCGCCCCGATTGCATCAAAATGCCGGGCGTCGAGATAGGGAGGGAGTGCCCCCCCTTCTGACGCGGAGTACCCGCGGCCAAAAGCCTGGCGCGCGAAATAGTTCTCCCGCATCGGGAAGGCGCAAGCCAGTTTTTCTACGCGCTGACGCAGGACCTCTGACATCTCCCTTCCGTTCGCAAGCGCAGCGAATTGGGCCGGTGGAATGCCAAGACCATAGAGTGACGCCGGACTTTTCAGGATCAACCGAAGCAGCCAATGATCAAACACCGGCGCAATCATGTTATCGAATATGACCCGCTGTTCCTCCACCGTGCTCGCAAGGGCCACCGCCCGCACATTCACGCCCAGTGTACGCCCCATGAAGTGGGCGGCTCCAATAAAGCGTCCAAGGAGGCCTGTCTGATAGAAACCCCGCGCAAACACGCTGATGCGTCGCCGCCCGAACATGTCGCGTTCTTGCCAGTAGCGGAGCGATTCATCGTCCAGCTGGCTGGCGAGATATTTATCGAACAAAGCCACGTTTGACTTTAAATTGGCGCGCGCGAAGAAATCCGCGAAGTGCGAGTAAGATGGCAGGGCGCGCGCCGCCACGAGCTTCAACCGGTTCAAGGCAATGTGCGCGTGATTAAGGTCGAGCGCGGTAATGCGGGCGGGATCATCAACCAGGTAGCTGAGAATATTGCAGCCGCCCGAAGCAATTGCGACGATGTGATCGCCCGGTTGGATCGCCAGCGCCTCCATATCGACGACTGGATCTTCCCAGATTTGGGGATAGACCATCCCGCGGAAGGCCATCGTGAACATGCGCTCACGCATTCCGGACAATGACAACGCTCTGCTGCGATGAACCGCCTTATCCAGGCAAGCTACGGTCGCGCGCTTGGCAGCCTTTGCAACAACTGTCAAATAACCCTCACATTCCGACAAACAGTTTGCTTGGCTAGCCGACTCGGATGACTAAGGTGTGACGGTCCCGCCGTCCCGGGTTTTAGGCCAAGAATCAGGGACTAGCCAGCCGCGGCAGGCGCCATGGCCGCCAAAAATGCCAGCGCCATAGGTGGCCCTGCGGCCAAGGTCGTGAGAAGGAGGCTCAACGCCACAAAATGGAGGATTTTCACGGTCGGAGCCCTTCGAATAGGCGCCGGGCGCGACACCTAATGCCTTGCTTGCGTCCGGTCTATGTTCTGGCGCTTCTTTATCAACTCGTTCGCGCGAGTTATGAAACCTCTTGGCCATCCATCATCCTTAAGGTGCTGGTGAAGGCCATCCCAGATATACCTGAAATATAGGATATTATCCCCGACCGACTTGTCGGCGTATAAGCGGTCCAGGGTTCCGGCACGAGAGCAAAGGTATTCGTAGCTCAGGATATTGAGGTACGAATAAATGATGGCTTTGTCTTGCTGGGTTATGGATGCCCAAGGCACCTTTCCAGTGTAAATTTGCTCCCAACGTTCCGACAATTCCTTATTCAACATCAACTTGTTAAAATCCTGCCAAGTCGAAACCGACTTTGAAAAGCTGTCGATTTTCCTGAGATACTTCGCTTCAAAATAAATCAGCAGGGCCAGCGCCGCCGTGAGAAATGGCACGAAGTCTTTCGTAAATTCAAACCAATCCGAATGAACAAAGCTGAACATAGTTGTGCGTTCCCAAATATCTTATGAGGACCTGCTGCGACTATAGTCTCTCCGCGTTGCTGACGGGACAAGGAAGCGCTTGCTCCGGTGATTACCGTAGCATGGACTTCGCAGTGGAGAAATTGGAGCGATATCTCTGAGCCCGCCCAATCCGCGATAATGCAGGCCTTTTTCGATATGGACAAACCATCTGATTATTTTTGTGCCGGTTCCTTTAACGGCTTGGTCCGGTGGTGACCCTACGAAACAATAAAAACGAAACCGGCCCGTATCCCTTCTGCCTGGCCGATCTGATATAGAGTGCTGCGGGGTTTTCCCAGGCATGATTGAGCTACGATCTGCATGCGTCGCCTTGTCGACCACGCTGCCGCCTGCGGCGCCACTCCGAGCGCAGACTGAGGATTTCTTCATTGGCAGCAGTCAGGTATATCCAAGTGCTGACCGCGAAGCATTAATAACGATCCTGCCCAAACACTGAGTTCGACCGCCACCCGTGATGCCGTCACAACACATGGCCTTGCAGCGTCCCTACCGGGCTATCGCATTTCGACAGCGATCAAACCGCTTTCTCAGCGTAATCATCGTTGTGCTTCTGCATGTCTTTTTTATCTATATATTTGCAAGCCAGATTGCCAGCGTGCGCTCCCTGACAAAGGGCTTGAATGGCGCTCGTCTCGGCTCCGTCATAGAAGCAGCCATTTACAGCGCGCCGATGCAGAAGCCACAAACAATCACACAGGTGACCAAGGCAAGCCAACGTGTCCCGATAACCCAGATGCAGAGCCATGAACATGATCGTTCGGGGCTCGATCGGGCTCCCGCCCTGACTGCGCCGTCCCAAGAGGCATCAGCGGGAGCTGCCGCACCGCCTGCGTCAGACCCGGGCGCAGTTGTGATCGCCGGCCCCGCTGGTGGCGCGACATTGGACATTGCGTCCCAATTTCAACGGGAACTGCTCTCCCACATAGAGCCATTCCTTCATTATCCCGAGGAAGCAAGAGCAACGCGCCCCGAGGGAGTAGTCGTGGTCATGTTTGCGATGGCACGAAACGGGGTAGTGCTGGGTGCCTGGGTCAAACAATCGTCTGGCTCCAGCGTCCTCGACCAAGAGGCCCTGACCGCGATCGCAAAGGCTCAACCCATGCCGCAGATACCAGCTGAATTGCCAGCTCCTCTTAATATCGAGCTTCCCGTAACGTTTAGCCAAAAGTCTTCGCAACAGTAATGCCGCCAATGGCCTGACCGGCGAGCGTCAAGTCATATTTCGGGTCGGGTGCGCCGCATTCAGCGGCGCTGCAATCCTTCGCACCACATAGTCATAAGAATGCATTCTGCGAGCAAATATCATGCGCCCAGGTAGCACCAAGATCGCAGCCTTCCCACAATTGTCACAATCAAAATGATAGGATCAACCGCCTCAGCCCTTGGATTGATCTTGAGCACTCTAAGCGCCGGGCATATCGGGGATAGCCCGAACACAATGGGCAGGTCCGGTCATGACTTTCGCTACGCGGCTTGATCGCGCCCATCCTGCGATATTCTGTACTTTCGCCGGACTTGCTTCCTTCTCTGCCTATTTTGCCATGTACGCTTTCCGCCGACCGTTCGCGGCGGCAACCTTTGCGCATGTCGTCGGCTGGCATTTTGCCGTCGATTACAAGACCGCTCTGATCGTCGCCCAAGTGATCGGATATGCCCTCTCCAAGATCATGGGCGTCAAGCTGATCTCAGAACTGGGCCACGGTCATCGCGCCGCCTCGATCATCGGCCTGATCGCACTCGCTTGGTTGGCCCTGGTGCTTTTCGCGCTGACTCCAGCCCCCTGGAATGTGGCGTGGTTGTTCTTCAATGGCCTGCCATTGGGCCTGATTTGGGGGCTGGTTTATGCCTATGTGGAAGGCCGGCGCACCTCGGAAGCCGTCGGCGCCATTCTATGCGCGAGCTTCATCCTGTCATCGGGGGTGGTGAAATCCGTGGGACGCTGGCTCCTGGACGGCTGCCATATAAGCGACTTCTGGATGCCTGCCGCGACCGGAGCCATCTTTTTCCCGATGCTCCTGGTCGCCGTTCTTGGCCTCACCCTATTGCCACCACCTAACACGGGCGATCGCGCGGCGCGCACTCCACGCGCACCAATGGACTCGGCACGGCGCCGCTCCTTTTTTAATCGCCATGCCCCTGCAATTGTGCCGCTTGTCGCGGCTTATGTCCTGCTCACGGCTCTGCGCGATTTCCGGGACAACTTCGCCGCCGAAATCTGGACGGCAATGGGCTACAAGAATGTTGCCGTGTTGTTCACCGCCAGCGAAGTCCCCGTCGCGCTTCTCTCGTTGGTCACCATGGGCGCTTTGATGACGGTTCGCGACAATATGCGGGCGCTGCTTCTGGTGCATGGCGTGATCGCGATGGCCGCCTTGCTGATCGCTGGCGCCACCTTTGCCCATCACATAGGCGTTCTCAGCCCCGCAGGCTGGATGATCCTGGTGGGCGGTGGGCTATACATGGCCTATACGCCGTTCAACGCCATTCTGTTCGATCGCATCATAGCGGCCACACGCGAGGTCGGCACCGCCGGTTTCCTGATCTATCTCGCCGATTCCTATGGCTATGCCGGCTCGGTCGCCCTGCTTTTGTTCCGCGATTTTTTTGCCGTCAAACTCAACTGGCTCGGCTTTTTCGAAGCCGTCACCTATGGCACAGCCGCCCTCTGCATCGTGGGGAGTCTGTTCTCAGCGTTGCACTTCACCCGGTTGCGTCCGACCGTGGCGGCGGCGGTGCCCGCATAAGATCCGCCATGGACATCGATCATCCGGACTACCGCCCGGGCTTCGGCCTGCCGCAGGCTTTCTATCTCGACGAAAATATCTTTGCCGAAGAGCAGGCCTGTATCTTCCGGGCCAACTGGTTTTTTGCCGGTCATTCGGTCGAGGTTGGCCAACCCGGCGACTATATGACCTTGATGGTCGGCAACGCGCCGATCCTGGTGGTGCGCGATGCGGGCGGCACACTACGCGCGCATCACAATGTCTGTCGGCATCGTGGATCACTTGTTTGCATTCAAGAGAAGGGGCGCGCATCTCCCCTCGTCTGTCCCTATCACAACTGGGCGTATGGGCTTGATGGTCACCTCGCTGCCGCTCCCGAGATGCCGAAGGATTTCGACAGGAGTGTCTATAGTCTCAAGCCGGTGCATGCCGTGGAATTCGACGGCTTGATTTTCGTGAATCTTGCTGAACATCCAGCACCTATCGACGCCCTGCGCGACCATCTTTCTCCCGTGCTCAGGTCCCAAGGCATGAATCGCGCCCGCGTTGCGCTCATCCGCGACTATATCCTGGACGTGAACTGGAAGATCGTGATCGAGAACAACCGCGAATGCTACCACTGTCGCGCCAGCCATCCGGGCTATGTCTCAGTGCAATACGATACCGAAAACGATAATCCGGTGCTCGCCGGAGAGATTGCCGAACGGCTTGCGGAGTGCCGCCAACGCTGGTCAATGGCTGGGCTCGATACCGGACGGGTCAACACCTCATCCGACTATACTGCGGAATGGTTTCGGGCCAACCGGACGCCAGTGCGCAAGGGGCTGGTGACGGAGAGCCCAGATGGTCAACTGGTTTGCCGCAAGCTGATGGGCGGATTCACGGATCCCGACATGGGGACCGCCCGTGCCAACACCAACATCAATTTCTGGTGCCATGCCAACTCCGATTATGCCCATACCGTGCGCATCACGCCGGTATCCGCGGAAAAGACAATCGTGCGCGGTTACTGGCTGGTCGATGAGACGGCAATACGCAATCAGGACTATGATCCAGAAACCGTCGCAGCCTTTCATGACCGGGTCATGCGCGAAGATTGGGAAATTTGCCGCCGGCAATGGCAGGGCGTGAAATCACCAAGCTTCGAACCCGGCCCCCTTTCGCCTGCCAAAGAGCATAACCTTGCGCACTTTATCCGATGGTATGTCGGCGCACTGGACAAGAGGCCGTAGCAACGCGGCATTACACATCCCACCACGACGAATCGGGATGTTTGAAGAACGTCCGCTGAGCATTCTATTCCCTCGCCTAGCCCCAAAGGCGAGAGGGAATTAGACCGAAAAACATTGCAATTTCAGTAGCTTATTCTTGAAATGGTGCGGTCAAGAACGGCCTCATAATTGAGTTTCTTCAATGGTTACGACAGGGTGAGGCAACTATAAGCGCCCTTGAAGCATAAAGGTTATTTTGGGCACTTGCCTCACCTGCCCCGATAACGGACCCCATCTCATTGCAGTGCTGTCCCATGCGAATTGGACTTGCCGAGCGCTTGGCGCGTCGGCAACGATTTCGCCATGAGCTTTACAGCGCTTCTCATAGACACCGACGAGACCCGCGCCCGCGCTCTAGAGGAAAAATTGGCGGTTTCGGGATACGCACGCGTGGTGCGAGCAGAGGGGGCCGATATTGCCGCCGCGGTGGAAAAGGAACACCCCGACCTGATCATCGTGGACATGGCGCTGCCCGATCGCGATGCTATTGCCGCCAACGACCTGTTACTGAATTGAGCCGTTCAATTGCATTTTCGCACAAGCGAGGCGTTGTCCAAGGTGTGGGGCTTATTTTCCCGCCATCACCAGGGCCCCCATCGCGGCGCATGCGCTTCGGCACGTAACAAACTCGGCCATTTCTCCCAGTCGCATCGGGCCGACGCACCGGCCTGCATCTCGTCCCCTAGAACTGCGCCCGCAAGCCGACGGAAAAGAAGCGGCCGATGGGATTGGAAACGAAGGTATTTATGCCGTTCGTGCTATTGGAGTTGCTTGGAACCGCATAGTTGTAGAATGGCGGAACCTTGTTGAAGATGTTCTTCATGTCGATATAGATCTGGTCGCCATTGAGGAAGCCCGACTGGAAATTGTAGGCCGCGTGCCCGTCAAAGGTGATGTTGGCATTGACATGATCGCCGCCGACCACCAGCGCCCCGTTCGCGTCAGCCGTCGGGGGATGCGCTGCCGTGGCGCCGATGTTGCGATAGGCGGAGGTCCAGTTCATGAAGAAATCGATCGCAACGATCTCGTCTGACCAGCCAAGGTTGGCGCGCGACTGCATGGCGATGCTGGGAAAGGTGGAGTTGAAAGCCGAAGTGCCCAGCACGCTAAACGGCACGCCGCCCAGAAGCGCTTCATCAAAACGGGTGAACTGGGTCACGGCATCGCCGGCATGGAACTGGCCCCAAGCGGTGTCGAAATAGTAATTGGCGTTGATGTCAAAACCCTCGATCCATAAATCCAGAACGTTGTTCTCATCATGGTTCTCGAGGAAATAGATGGTCGGCGGCAACTGACCGGCGACCGTTCCGCCTTCAGGCACGCGGGTGAAGGCATCGATCTGCGCCTGGGTACAGCCGGTCGGACACAGGGTCAGCAAAGAGCTCGCAGACGCCGTATTCACGATCTGGGTATGGTTCGGCGCGGTAATGCCGCCCTTGTAATGCTGGTGGAACCAGGAAATATCCAGCACCAGACCCGGCAGGAAGGTGGGCGTGAAATCTGCACCGAGGTTGATGCCGTTGCCCCGTTGCGGACGCGCGTGCGCCAGCGCGCTGCCATACTGGCGGATCAGGCCTGGATTAGTGGATGTGCCTAGGTTGCAGGACTGTCCCGCCGTCAGCCCGGCGCAGCCCGGAATCTGTGTCACCTGAGGAAAGGCAGATACCGGCACTGGCGAGAGAGGCGCTAGGCTGGCGCCGCCGCTATATTCACCGCCCTGGCTGGGGTCGCCCGAAATACCAACCGGCACCGCAACGAAGGAGGTGGAGTAGTTGCCGCGCAGCTTCACGTCATCGGTGACGACCCAGTCGATGCCGTATTTCGGATTGAAGGTGGGGCCGACATCGCTGTACTTGTCATAGCGGGCCGATATGTCAGCCGATATCTTTTGGACAAAGGGCCAGCCCATCTCCGGGGAGACCAGTGGCGCATTGATCTCGCCGAAGCTGGACAGCACATCACGGCGTGAGCGAAAGATGGCGATCGTCGCACCATTCGATTCCACCCCCGTGCCGTTGGAACCGGTGCTGAAGTTATACAGGTGATAGTTGGCGTATTCACCACCGAACGCGACCTTGATATCGCCGGCCGGCAGCGAGAAGAGCGGGCCGTCTACTTGCAAGCGCAGCTGATTGAAGGTGTTCTGCGTGTCGCCGCCGGACCGGTTGCTGTAGAGCTGCTGGGCGATCAGCGCGCTGGTCTTGTTGCTGGATGCGGGATTCCAGATATCCACCGCGCTGGCGGTCGTCAGTGGCGTGTTTAGTGCGATGACATTGGCGCCCGCAACGTCGCTCGTGGTGGTGCTGCCGCTGGTCTGCGCTGTGCCGTTTATGGCCAGAGTGGCGCAGGAGCCGCAGAAGGTGTTTATCGCCTGGCTGTCATAATGATCGACGCCCAGGGCGTCGGTCGCCTGTGCCTGCCAATTGTCGCTGATCCTGTAGGTCAGCGAGGCCTGGCCATACCAGGCTTCCTCGTTGATCACATTCTTGCCATAGTCGGTGCCGTCGCCACGCCCCATCAGATCAACCCAGCTGACCTGCTCCGACGACGTCGAACCCGGACTGCCGACCGGCGCTTGATAGAATGGATTGATCTGCCCCCCCTTGCCCGAGGTGGGGCCATAGGCGGTCGTGTTGTTGGTAATCTGGCCCGGCTGGGAGCGGGTCGTCACCGTCAGTTCGTTATAGTCCATCATGACCGACCCGGAGAGCCGGTCACTGAAGTCCTGGTTGAACCGCATCAGCGCGTTCTGGCGCACTGATTCAGGCAGCGCATCACCATAGGGCTGAATGTTGCAGTTCTTGTTGTCCTGTATATTCGCTACGGCGGTGGTGGACGCGGCCGTGATATAAACACCGGCATTGCCTGGCACGATGATCGCGGCCGCTGGACAGCCGAACACGCTGGTATAGTTGGTACCGCCGATCGAGGTGAAATTGCCCATCGATGTAATGGCACGCGCACTGCCGCGCAATTCGCTCTGGAACAGATAGCCAGCGGCGAACATCACCGACCCCTTGTCCCATTTGGTGCCCCACAGGAACGTGCCGTTAGTGGCATTGTATTGATCGGCGAAGCCCTCTTCTAAGCCGATTTGCAGACCTTCGTAGTCCTTGCGGGTAATGAAGTTGACCACACCCGACACGGCATCGGAACCGTAGATCGCGGAGGCGCCATCGGCCAGCACTTCGACGCGCTGGATGGCTGCAGTGGGTATGATGTTGGGATCGGCCAGTGAATCGCCACCGGCACCGACAAAGCGCATGCCATCGACCACCGCCAGGGTGGAGTTGGAGATAGAGCCCGCGAGCTGGTGGATCTGGGGCGCGAAGAAAGAGTTGTTGTTCACGCCCTGTGGTGGGGCGTTGGCGGTGCTCAGGGCCGGGATCGTGTTTAGCAGCTCTTCCATGCTCGTTGCGCCGGATGCCCGAATCGCTTCCTGGTCGACCGTGATGACGTTGGAGCCGACCGGGGTGATGCCGCGGATGCTGGTACCGGTTACGGTCACCTCTTCGACCGGCGGGGCCGATGACGCCGCCTGTTGAGCCAACACTGGCGTAGCAAAAAAAGACGCGGCAGCTACCAGCGCGGCGCGGGAGCCACCGATTAGAAGCTCTTTGCGAAACATTTCCATGTTGATCCCCGCATTTTTTTCATTTTCGTCATGCAACTGGGACGTTCGCGTTGTGTCAAAAGCATGGAGCCGCAAAATCTCACCTGGCGAGATTATCTTTGCGGTGCAACAAACGATACGTGCGGACACCGTTCGCAGCACGGCACTGGCACCTGCACGCGCGCTCGTAACGCTTATCTTCTGGCGCCGTCGAACAGCTTTTCAGAGAAAAGCCCGGCAGTACGAAGAAGCTCTCTGTGAATGAAGGGAATCTGGTCCGACGTTACCGTTTGAGCATTCCCGGTGGCGGATATGGCCGAGATGACTTTATCGCTCAGATCGCGCACCGGAACGGCCACGCATCGCGTGTCGATTCGGGCCTCGCAATCATCGACGGCGAAGCCCTGCCGGCGGACCTTGACCAGTTCCTGCAGGAGCGCGCTTCGGTCGGTGATGGTATGGGGCGTAAGCGCCACCAATTCCCCTTCCAGAATGAAGCTTTCCAACTCATCCTCTTGCAACGCAGCGAGCAGCACCTTGCCCAGGCCGGAGCAATAGGCTTCAAGGCGTGCACCGCTGCGCGTGTGGCTTGCAAACGATGTCGGGGTAGCGACCTTCGACAGGTAGTCCACCATGCCGTTTTCCAGCATCCCAAGATGGATGGTCATGTCCAGCCGGATCGCCAAGTCCAGGAGCAGCGGCCGTCCCACTTCGCGCAGCAGTTCCTTCACGGCGACATTCTGGGACAGGCACGACAAAAGCATCCCCAGCCGGTAACGGCCACTGGCGCCGCGCACGATGGCGCCGACTTCCTCCAGGGTTTGGACCAGGCGGTGGCAGGACGCCTTTGGTAGATTGGCGCGTCGGCTCAATTCATGACTGGTCAGGCATTCATGCGGGTGCCGGAAGGCGCACAGGATCGAGAAGGACTTCCAGACCAGATTGTTCTTCTTGTTGTGCGATGCCAAGGCGGCGGATGTGTCCGCCGGGCCAGCAATGCGCGTGTCTTCGCCATTCCAAAGCACGGAATCCCCTTTTCCCCGAACCGGTAAAGACGCCGACGCAACGCTCGGAAATTCCCTCCGGGTGGTCGTTATATCTGTTCCACCCTCTATTCAGCATGTCCCGCGCTGGGACTTTCCGCAAGTAGGTCAAGCGCCACGTCGACAATCATATCCTCCTGCCCGCCCACCATGCGACGGCGGCCCAACTCGACAAGGATGGCGCGCACATCGACGTGATAATCTTGGGCGGCCTTTTCCGCGTGGCGCAGGAAAGAGGAATAGACCCCGGCATAGCCGAGCGACAAGGTCTCCCGGTCCACCCGTACAGGGCGGTCCTGGAGCGGACGCACCAGATCCTCCGCTGCATCCATCAGGGCAAAGAGATCACAGCCATGATGCCACCCCTTGCGGTTTGCAGCGGCAACAAAGACCTCAAGCGGCGCATTGCCCGCACCAGCGCCCATACCGGTCAGCGACGCATCAATCCGGACCGCACCGCATTGCGCCGCAACAATGGAATTAGCCACCCCTAACGATAGATTGTGGTGAGCATGCACACCGCGCTCCGTCTCCGGGCGAAGCACCTTGTCATAGGCGTTCAACCGCGCCTTGCAGCCGTCCATGTCTAGGGCGCCGCCGCTGTCAGTGACGTAGACGCAATGGGCGCCAAAATCCTCCATCAGTTTGGCCTGGCGGGCCAGCGGCCCCGGCTCGCTCATATGGCTCATCATCAGAAAGCCGGCCACATCCATGCCGATCTTGCGGGCAAAGCCGATATGCTGTCTGGCGATATCGGCTTCGGTGCAGTGCGTCGCGATCCGCACCGAAGTCACGCCCAGGTCATGGGCGCGGTGAAGATCTTCCACCGTTCCGATGCCGGGTAAAAGCAGGGCGGTGAGACGGGATTTCTTGACCACTTTTCCAGCGGCCTTGATCCAGTCCCAGTCGGTATGCGCGCCGAAACCGTAATTGAAGGACGAGCCATTTAGCCCATCACCATGGGACACTTCAATCGCGTCCACGCCCGCCTCATCCAGCGCCTTGGCGATGGCCGAGACCTGATCGACGCTGTAATTGTGCCGGATGGAATGCATGCCATCCCGCAAGGTGACATCTTGGATGTAAAGCCGGCCGGTCTCGGGATCGAACATGGTCAGGCCGCCTGTTCTCCAAGCTTGCGCATCGCGATCTTCTCGGCCGTCCTGAGTGCGGCCGATGTCATGATATCGAGATTGCCGGCATAGGCTGGCAGATAATGCGCCGCGCCTTCCACCTCCAGGAAGACACCGGTCTTTACCCCTTCAAAGGTTCCCACGCCCGGTATGGAAATCGGGTTGTTGGAGCCGAAGCGTTCGAACTGCAGTTTCTGTTTCAGGCGGTATCCCGGCACATAGGCCTGGACCTTTTCGACCATGGCATTCACGGAACATTCGATCTGCGCCTCGTCGGCGCCCGCGGAGAGCGTGAAGACCGTATCCCGCATGATCATCGGCGGCTCTGCGGGGTTCAGGATGATAATTGCCTTGCCTTTTCCCGCGCCGCCTACGCTTTCGATGCCGCGCGCAGTGGTTTCGGTGAATTCGTCGATATTGGCCCGGGTGCCTGGACCGGCCGACCTGGAGGCGATGGAGGCCACAATTTCGGCATAATGCACGGTCGCGACCTGGGAGACCGCCGCGACAATGGGAATGGTGGCTTGGCCGCCGCAGGTCACCATGTTCACAATGGCCGAGTCCAGATGGGCGTCGCCATTCACCACCGGGATCACATATGGGCCGATCGCCGCCGGCGTGAGATCGATCATGGTCTTGCTTGCCGCCAGGCACACCTCGCTGTTGCGCTTGTGTGCCGCAGCGCTGGTAGCGTCAAACACGATATCGATGTCTTTCCACTCAGGTAACGCCACCAAGCCATCGATCCCTTTATGTGTCGTAGCCACGCCCAGCCCGGCGGCGCGTTTCAGTCCATCGCTGTCCAGATCGATGCCTACAAGCGCGCCCATCTCCAGCATGTCGGATGTGCGCATAACCTTCATCATCAGATCGGTGCCGATATTTCCCGACCCGATGATGGCGACCTTGACCTTGAGGCGGGCGCCCTTCGTTGGCATGTCGTGATCCTTACTCTGCTCACCTGCTTTGTGCCTGAAGAATTTGAAAGGCAGCCGCCGCTGTCAATCCAGCCAAGGAGCCCACGTCTCACCGGACGGGATGCCCTGCAAGATTCCCGGATGCATCGCGCGTACCGTAGAGCAGAGTGATATTGATACGGCGGTTGGTGTAACCGGGGCGGAAGGCGAGCGTGTCGGTCTCATGAAACAGATCGGAGTCAAATATCACAGCACGATTGGCACGATAGGGAATGCGGATCGGCATCGCACCGCTGTGCGCCAGGTAGCCACGGGCCGCCGTTTCGTCAGCGTTATAGCGTTCAAAATCCCAGTCCAGGGGCGCAGCCTTATTCCAGATCACGAGTCCGCCAGTCTCTGGATCGAGATTGGCGTCATCGGGCGTGATCCAGAAATTGACATTCACGGCCGCGAAATCGGCATGCACGCGGGTGCCGGACATGCCCTGCTGGTATTTGAAGGCCCATGCGAACAGCAGCGGATGTTCCTGGAAGATTACGGGATAGGTCTGCGCAAGCTCGCGTGCGACCTGCGCCAATAGCGGGCAGGCAAAGCCCGATTGCGGCCGCGCGCCCACATAACCATCGAAAGTATCGCGCCAGATTGTGGATCCGTGGCAGAAACGGCGTAATTCTGCCAGCGCCTCGGGGGTCAGCAGGTCGTCTATGACTATAATTTGCGGATGGTTGATGCGCCAGGAAGCGCTCACCTCCTCAATATTTTTGTGCAAATTGATGGCGGGTCCCGGGAGGTGCGCGCCGCCCTCGATTTCGACCGCGGTTGCGGCGCGGCATCGGAATGCCGCCTGCTCCCTATCGTGCTGTTGGCGGCTTTCGGATGGCGGTTGTGGCTCCTTTACAAGCGCCGCCCGTCGCATGAACCACTCAAGGGCTTCTTCGGTGCGCCCCATCTCCAACAAAACTGCACTCAGATTGTCAAAGCTCTCGACATGGTCAGGTTTGAGACGGATCGCCTCGCGGTACGCGGCTTCGGCCTCAGCCATGCGGCCCAGCTTGTGTAGTGCCATGCCCTGATTGTTGTGCGCCTTGAAGAAGCCCGATTGCACGCGAATTGCCCTGATGAAACAGACCAGCGCCTGCTCCCACTCGGCACGGTCGTAATGCAGGATGCCAAGATTGTTATGCGCCTGGGCGAAATCTGGCCTCAGCGCCACGGCGCGCGAGAAAGCCGTGAACGCCTGGTCCGTTTGACCCAATGCCTGCAAGGCGCTGCCTAGATTGTAGTGCGCGCCCGGATTGTTGGCATCCAGCGCTAGCCCGGCGCGATAGGCGGCCACCGCCTCCTCCAGCCGCCCTTGCGACCTGAGTGCATTCGCCAGGCCAAAACGGGCTACCGACAGGTCGTGACGCAGCGCGATGGCCTCGCGATAGGCGGCTTCGGCATCCCCATGTGCCCCAATGACCGCCAGCAAGCCTGCAAGATTGACGCGCGCCTCCACCACATCGGGACACACTGCGATGAACTGGCGATAGACCGCGGCAGCCTCCACGGCCCGGCCAGCCCGCTGCAGGGCAACCGCCTGGGACCAAAGGCTTTCGGGCATTCCCGCCATCAGGTGTCGGACCACATGCGCAGCAGGTTGTGATAAAGCCCAAGAAGCTCGGCAACGTCTTTGCTTCCCGGTATCGCCTTGTTGAGCCGCATGATCGTACCGTCCAACTCGTACAGCAGCCGCCGATGCATGTCGTTGCGCACAAGACTCTGGAGCCAAATGAACGAGGCGATGCGCGCACCGCGCGTGACCGGTTCCACGCGGTGCTGGCTGGATGCCGGATAGACCACCATGTCGCCGGCCGGCAGCTTGACCCTGACCGGACCGAAGGTGTCCTCGATCACCAATTCCCCGCCGTCATAACCCTGCGGTGCGGCCAAAAATAGGGTGGCGGCAAGATCGGTGCGCACCCAGCGCGGCGTCTGTGCCTCGGGAAAGCACAGCAAGGCCGCGTCACTATGGGTGCCATAATGCTGTCCGCCGGTATAGCGATTGAAAGATGGCGGACAGATGCGCGCCGGCAGGGCGCCGGCAGTGAAGCGCGCATTGGATGACAGTGCGCGAAGGATGAAATCGCTCGTGGCACGCACTGCCGGGTCGGTCAGATCGGCTTCCTGGTTGGCCTTGACGGACGAGGCCATGTGCCCTGCGCTCCCGCGGCCATCGATCCAGCGTCCGGCATCCAGCACCGCGCGCGTGGCCTGGACCTCCTCTGGGGTAAGGACTGCGGGGATATGGACCAGCATGCCTATCCGACCGGGTCGACTTTGTAGACTTCAGGAGATCCTTCGACCTGGAAGTTATAGCTGTGGAAGACGCCCCGTGAGATCATCACGGAATAGTCCACGGCCGGCTTGGTCCAATGGGCGGTGTGGGTGTCGCCGGACACCTGACGCCAGGTCTGGCCATTGGCAAGCGTCACGGTGAAAACGTGATCGCGATCGAAGCTGTAGGACGCCATGCGCGTGGCCGCACGATCAACATGGCCTAATACCGCCGCCTTCGATGCCAGGCGATTTGTCACCGGCGCCGCCGGCGGTGGGAGCGGCGCAGGTATGGCCTGGGCCTGGGCCGGGACCGACAGTCCCAGTTCGCTGCGCATCGGCAGCGCAGCCGCATAGTAGCAATCAAGCCAGGCACGATCGTCTGCGGTGGCATAGCAGCGCAACGTCGATGCCATCACCGCGTCGCGTATTGCGACAATGTGCGGACTCGCGCTGCTGGCCGGTGGCGACACGTTCAGTTGGATTTGTGACTGCGGCGCCGGCACAAGCCCCAACTGGGCGCGCGCCGGCTGTGCTGCGCCATAATAACAGTCCAGCCACTGCCGCGGCGCACCAATTGCGCTGCAGCGGTAGGCGTTTGCCGTGACCACGTCCCGGGGCCGCTGCTGGGCCATCGCGGATACCGTCGTCAGCAAAAGCATAGCGATAATGCTGTAACGCAACATCATCGTTCCCACAATCCGATGCGCGAGACTAGCGCGGGGAAAGACCCGCCGCCACCATCACTTGCTGTCGGGAAGCGCGAAGACATAGAGCGCCTGACCGTTATTGGGGCGATGGATGCCCTGCAGCATCGTCATCGGTTTGTCCTCGGGACTGCCGCCGCCCAGGCCGGTGGTGACGGCGATGTACTGCTTGCCGTCTATGCTGAAGGAAATCGGATAGCCCTGTACCGTCGTGCCGAGCCGGACCGTCCATAGCGTCTTGCCGGTCCTGACGTCCACAGCACGGAAACGGCGGTCATAGTCACCGACAAACGCCACATCGCCGGCCGTCGACAGCACACCGGTCAGGAAGGGCGAGCGCTGCTGGAAACTCCAGAGCGGCTTCATATCGGCGGTGCGATATGCCGACAGCCGCCCCATATTGCGCTCGGTGCCCGGCATCTCGAAATAGGTCTGCGAGCCGTTGCCCAGCATCAGCACACAGCTTTGGCTGAGCGGCAGAATGATCGTATCGGTCGGCGGATGATAGCTCGCCGCCTGCCAGTCCTTGCCGCCCTCAGGCCCTGGACAGGAAGACAGCCACTGATCGACCTGCTGGTCGCGGATGGTTTTGCGATAGCTCACCTCACCGGTCACCGGATTCTGGGAAGCCATCACATTTTGGTACACGGTCTCGCGGGAATCGATGAACTTTCCGCTTTCCCGGTCCAGCTTCCACAGAATGCCCGCCTTGCCGGTGGTCATCAGCGTTTTGCTGGCGCCGTGATCGATCAGGATGCGCTCAAATACCTCGTCCAGATCCAGGCTCTCGCCCGGTGCATGGTTGAAGAACCATCTGAGTTTGCCGGTATCGGCGTCCAGCGCCAGCGTGGAGTTGGCGTAGTCGGTGGCGCCGGCGCCGGACCCGCGCAAGTCGCGTCGCCATGGTTTCGCCTGCGCCGTGCCCCAATAGGTCAGGTTCAGTGCCGGATCATAACTGCCCTGGATCCAGGTTTCCGCGCCGGCGCGCTTTTCATCCGGCAGCCCACCCCAGCTATTGCCATCGGGCTCGCCCGAGAGCGCCACAGTGACGAACTTCCACACCCGCTTGCCGGTCTCGGCATCATAGGCGCTGATGTAACAGTGATCCTTGGCGGGGATGCGGCCGCAACCGGTCATGCCGGTGATGATCTTTCCATGCACCGCCAACACGCCGCTGGTGTTGTTGTGGCCAGGCACATCCGACAGCGGCGTGCTCCAGACCAGCTTGCCCGTCCGGGCATCCAGCGCATGCAGCACCGCGTCATTGCCGGCGAAATAGACCTTGTCGCCCCACACCGCGATGCTGCGCATGCCGCCATAATTGGGCCGGCTCGGCGCAGGGCCGACGCGGTTCTCCCACAGCAATTCGCCGGTTTTGGCGTCCAGCGCCTGCATGGTATTGTAGGTATTGCCCAGAAACATGATGCCGTCATGCACGATGGGCGAGGTTTCGTTGGCGCCACCCTCGTTCATCGCCCATACCCATTGCAGCTGCAGGTCATGGACGTTGCCGGCGTTGATCTCTTTCAGCTGGCTGTAACTCCAGCTGGCATAATTGCCGCGACCAACCAGCCAGTCGCGATCTGGCGGATTGGCCAGCATGACATCCGTTACCGGCACATAATTCTTGATGTCGCCGACCATCGTCTGACCGAAGCTGCGGATCATGCCTGCGCCATTGTCGGCACTGACCGGCGGTCCGCCAAAGTCCGCGGCCCGCCCCGGACGGGCGGCCGGCGCCTGCCTGATGCCACGCTGGATGTCGGCAGGCACAGTGCCCGACGCGACGCTGGAGATCCTCACCACCGCGGTTGGGGCAAAGGCGGATGCGCCGGGCGCGCCGCCATTGGCCTGCAGGATGAAGGCGACCAGGCTCGCATAGGTCGCCGCATCCAGGCTGCCCGGATTGCCATAGGGCATGGACGTACGGATGGTGTTGTACAGATCGGCAGTGCTGCGCTTGCCCCAGGCGGCGATGAACGTATTGCCGGCCAGCGGCAGCGCATCGCCCTCGCCTGCCATATTGGCCTGATGGCAACTCATGCAGTTTGCCACATAGGCGGTGCGCCCTGCATCGGCTTGCGCAGCGGTGAAAGGTCCCGGTGTCTGGGCCCACACGGTGCTGCCGCTCAGTGCTGCGCCCGCCGCCAGAAGCGCCAGCACCGAAACGGATTTGCGGCTCAAAATCTTCACGATGTCACCTCTGGTTCCGTATCGCGCCAGTCAAGAATTGCGGCGGCCACGACTAGCCCTTAAGCCTTCGCCCTGTGGCAAGAACCAACTGCCCGTCTGCGGCTCGTCCTGGCCGGCCTTCTCGTGTTCCGGCAGCAACCAGCCCCAAAGGTTTCCCCCGGGCGCCGGTCCGACCTGACTGTTCACCTGAATATAAAGACGACCATTGTGCAGCGCCCCCACTTGCGCCCGACTGAGATGGAACGTGCCGCTGATATTACCATTCACTGCCTGTGAGGCAGTCAGGTCCAGAATGGGATTACCAGGGATGCCGATGCCCTCACCCAACATGACATGAGCATCGGTGGCCGGCCCGGACAGGCCCTTGAACGCGCCGGTGATCGTTAAAGTGTCGCCGGACAAGGTCGCGACCACGGCACCATCGCCCATCAGTGAGGTCTTAGAAGCGTGATTGATGGGAGTGGGGCCCAGCACAGTTTCATAACCACTCGTAGCCGGCGCGGCGTCTGCGGCCTGCGCAAAAAGCCCGAATGCTGCGACTGCCAACCAAAACTTTGCCGCCAACTGATCCCCTCGCGACATCGCCGCTTTCCAAAAGTTTGGATCAAGAAACACAGAAGTCCAGTAGATTCAAAAGCAGCCGTCTCACCAAGTGAGATTCCGCTAACAGCGCTTTCAGTTGACCACACGATCCCAGAACAAATTCGCCAACTTGCGTGACTTGGCCCTTAGCCACGTCACGGCGTTACCTGCCGGATGAACCCGTTGCGCGGATCCGTGCGGATTCCGTCTGCGTCAAACAAAATCTATCCGAAATACATAGCCGCTATACGGGCTGTTAAGTGGTGGCCAACCCGGCCGCTGATAGGCCGGATTGGTGATGGGCCAACCCGGATGTTCGCCGGCATCCACGCCATAGAACACACCGTTATGGATGGCGATATCATGTGGATCGCAAGAACCGGGAGCGAACTCAACCAGCTCCACAACCTGGCCAGTTTTGATGTCATATTTGATCAGCTTGGGCGTGTAACCGGGATAATAGGAAACATCTTTGCTTTGGGTCCCGGAAACCTGCCAAAGATAGCCAGTCGCATTGTCATATTCGATGCCATGGATTCTGTCCTTCAAATCCGGAAGGAATGTGTGTGGGAACATCCAGTCCACCTGCCACGTACTGGTATCTATGCGAACCAGTGACTCCAGCCGGTTTGAACTGATCCACAATTTCCCATTCTGCCACGCGACCCCATGGCATGCTCCGCCATCATCGGATGGCCCAAATGGGATTTGACGATGGCCAACCTGTGTCCCGTTAAAGTCGGTCTGAAATATTCCATTTACGGGCGGCGTCGGATGATTCTTGATTGAGATACCGTTCGCCCCGCTCCAGATGCAGCCGGCGCCGATCGTCATACCGCTTGTATTTTTAGAGTTGGTCATGACGGTTTGGAGCAGTTTCCCGTTCCAATCCAGCAACCACGCCGCCTCGCGCTCGCCATCATGACGTTGCTCGGCCACCCAAAAGCCTCGCCCATCCGGATCGACCGCTATGGCGTTTGGCCAACCTGGCGGTGTCAGGAAAAGTTTCGTTGTGGTTGCTTTGCGGGTTGGTATTTCCCTGGGCTTTTGCGGAATGGCTCCATTTCGTCCAAGATCATCAACGCCACTCACACTGCTCTGGCCTAGCGCGCCAACCGGGACAAGCGCCGCGGCGCCAGCGCCGATACTAAGTACGAAGTCTCTTTTGCCTAAAAGATGTGGCAACGTTACCTCCCCTTTTTGCCCAAGTCTCCTCGAGCACTTGCATCAACGCACTTCAATCAACGCACTTCGCGACACCTGATATGAGTAACCACGCCCAGA
This sequence comes from Rhizomicrobium sp., assembly GCA_036488555.1. Classification (GTDB taxonomy): domain Bacteria; phylum Pseudomonadota; class Alphaproteobacteria; order Micropepsales; family Micropepsaceae; genus Rhizomicrobium. The sequence continues at coordinate 31,370 of DASXHL010000073.1, read as the reverse complement.
CAATACTCGCGTCCCCAAAGGTCATCATCAGTGCACTGCCCCACGATGTCGCCGTTGGTATTGAGAAGATCTATGACTTGGAATGCGAGTTCGAGATTGCCCGCAAATTTATAGCTGACAGAAGCGTAATCCAAGAGATTCCAAGTTCAAGCGAAAGCGGGCATACGTTAAGACCGTCGACGGCGTGGACTGCATAACGTGGTCGCTCACCGTGAATGACTCTACTGTGACCCTGACCCTCTATCTCCGGAAGTCGGATGGCAGCCTCTTCCAAGTTACGATCACAAATCCACGCGACGCGTACGCCATGCGGTACGACAAATACGAAAGTGGCCTACCACTAACTCCTTCGTTGTTTGTCGCTCCGAGAGAAGCAAAGATCACCGACGCCAAGTGACCTGCTGTAGTCTTTTATCCCGCTGTGATCTCCTCCCAGCAGACGAAGCCAAGCTTCTCCCAATCCCACAATATTTTTAACAAGCCTTTTCGACCGCCCTCCCGCGTGTTTCGAGAATGAAAGAGCCCGGAGCCGTCTCTTCGAAGGACCGGGAATTCCTGCTATATGCCTCCAGTGTGGGACGCATGTTCTCAATTTGGTGTGCAGTTACGTATTCGCCAAAGACAACATGGAAGCGGACGATGCGTTTCGGCGGCGTCAACGGTCACCCCAGTCTATCTGTTCTCATCCGTGGAGGAGTGTGGTTAGGCGCTCCGAAAGCCTAGATGTTGCGGCTGTTTTTGGCATTGCGGAGATGAGCGGAAATTGATCAATATTTTCAATTGCTTATCGAAGGATCTGGTGCGGTCAAGAAGGGTCCTAAATTCTAGCCGTTTCAAAGGGTTAGGTAGTGGGTGAGGCCGTATAAGGGCTCTTTGAAACGTAAAGGGCTTTTGTAGGCGGGTGCCCCACCCTGGCCCCGGACCGACCGGGGCGGCGCTCGCGTCCCTGCCCCACAAAAGATTTCTTCCAGGCGAGTCGTGACAACCTAATCCATGCCGTCACCCGGGTTCGGGCTAACTCAAACGGAGGGAACATGACTGCCTTTACCGACGCGGAATTCGCCGCTGCCTATCTCACCTACCCCACGGCCAAGAGGACGGCTTGGCTGAACGATATGTGCACCTCAGCCCATACCCTCGCCTGTCTGATGACCGTTGCCAAGCGGATGGCGGGGGCTTGGGTGGTCAGGCGTGAGATTGAAGCCATCGTTGGTCACAACCTGATCAAAGCACTGACGGCGCGGGGACACCTCTCCACATAGGACAGGGCTACCATCGCCGTCGTAGGTGCCCTACCCTTCCCCGCATCCGGGGAGGGGATTATGGTATCCAAAGGCCGTCGGGGTGGCGCATTAGCTGCCACAGCATGCTTGATTTTGGCGGCGCGGGCATCCGCTGCCAGCCCATATGTCCCCGGCATGTCCTGCGAGCAAGTGGGCGGTTTTGCGGCTGCGGTGGTTGTCGCGAAGAAGCTGGGCGATTCAAAGAAGCAACAGATCAGCGACATGCGGCAGTCAATCGGGCACTACCCCGACACACAACACGCATTGGCGGCAATCATCTCCGGTATCTATGACGACCCCAAGATGCGCGCAGCATCCCCAGATGCCGCGCAAAGTGCATACAAGCGGGCGTGCCATCTTTGGGAGGGTCGATGAGCCGCCCGCCAATCCCCAGCGCTGATGATTCCGAGTTGGTGCGCGCCGTAATCGAGCGGGGTCTAGTACGCGTGGCCATGACGACAGACCGCTAGGCTCCCAATCAAGCTGGGGATCGCATGTCGAAAAACAAACAGAAGCGCACTCTCCACGATCTGGGCCACGACACGCCCACTTTCGAAGAAACCCAACAGATGGCGGCCCTAGTTCATGAGGGGCCGGATATTGTCCGCGCGATTGTTGCTGCGGCCATCATAGAACATGAGCTTGAGCGCTTGATATTCGACCGCCTAAGGCGAAACGACGAAGGTACAATTCGTATGCTAGCGCGCCCGGAGGGGCCGCTTACAAGCCTCTCGGCAAAGGCTTTGCTTGCCTATGCACTAGGGATCATTGATGACGTATATCTCTACAATATCGGTATCGTCAGGCACATCCGAAACGCCTTTGCCCATGCAAAGCGCCCCATCACGTTCACAACACCAGAAATTGTTGCGGCAATAGCGAAGGTACGGCTGCCGACCAACAAGCGAGCGAAAGATTACAAGAGCCTGGAAATAGTGAAATCGCCCGAGGCAGCGCCCGGCGAATGCTTTAGAATCTTGAACAGCAATATCCAGATTTACTTGCTCAAGCGCCGGACAAAGCTCGCCAAGCGGAAAACGGCCTATCACCGGAGGAAGCAAAAGGAGAGCGAAAGCGGAAACTATTTTGGCAGCCTTGCAAAGTTGCTAGAGGACAATCCGCATTGGTTATTAGACCCAGACGAAAATGTCGGTTTCAGTTCCTGATGTAGAGCCACGCGAGAAGTACCCTGCACGATGCCACGCTTTCAGGAACCCTGTTGACGCCGAGCGGCATCCGAAGACCAACATCATAATGAATGGCCACAAGACGCATCGGCTCATAGAAAGGTGCCGCGCAAGGTTATTTGTACCACTCATCCTCGATTTCTTGAGGTAATGTCAGAGCATAGCCAGCCACTTCCTTCTTTTCCGGAGAATAAAATAGTTTTAGCTCGAATGCTGTTTCGACTGTCGTGCTCACGGCCATCACGTGGTCATTCCAATCGGGGTCGGATATATAAATATCCCCGTCTTTGAAGCCCTCCGAATAGTAGTGGTGCTTAAACGGTTTCCTGTTTTCGTATGACTTGGCCACCAATTCTTTTGGAGTGATGTCAGGATATGCAATCAGGTGGACACCGTGATCTGTCAGGAAGCCGTTCAGCCACCCCTGATATTCAGCAACAGCCTTTTCGGCAGACACTTTGGTCTCATCGAGATCGATAAGCTTTGCCAACTCTTTATAAGATTTACGGTAAGATTTAAGTCGCTCGGCCAAAGACTTCGGAAAGTTGCCCAACGCCTCGTCAATGACTATCTCCGGGATGGCGACATTAATCCCTATAAAGACACAGGCTTTGAAGAAAGCTCTGGCGTTGGCAGACCGCAAGAAGCTCTCATTTATAATGATGTTCGTGTCAATAAAGACGGTTGTCATGAACGCCTACATTTATTGGCTGAGCATTGCGCCACTATCTGACGCCGCCATGATGCGAGCACGTGCCCCGCGCGTGCTCGCTGAAGCTCCACGATCCATCAGCGCAATGCGCTGTAGCACCAGCGGGTCGCGTGCCGCTGAAGACTGGCCGATGCACTCGGTGTCCGCTGACGTTGGTGTAGTAATGTGAAGAGCTATGCCCGTGATAGGAATCGCTGTGTCCCCTGGCGAGGATTTGATCGCTTGTCGAAATGAGCAACACAGCAGCAAGCAACGCGGCACGTGTCATGCGGCCCCCAAGCCAATTCGTCCGGGCAAAGCCCGGCGACAACAGCGCAATTTTTAAGAGGCCAACCCGGGCTTGAACGCACCCACGCGGCAGGAACGCCGCACCCCGGGGGACAATAGCAAACCGGAGGAAGTTAGGGGATGCCCTCCTGGGTGGGCACGTTCAACACCATGTGGGTTCTAGACCAGCGGTCCCGAGCCCTAGCGGCTGGACTTTTAGCCGGATATGTTCTGCATTTGTTCTCATGTCGGAACAGCGCTTCACACTCCAGCCTTTGGACCCCAACCTGGGAACGATTGCTCCAGGCCTCACGCTCCTGGAGGCTTTTACGCGCCTGATGGCAATAGCTGGGCGGGACTACATGTTCTTCCGCACTGGCGCATGGGTGATGCACCTCGTCAGCCCTGAGAAGGGTCCCGGCGAGCCCGAGTTCGAAAGCTCACTCTCCATCGACGCCCATGCGCGCGCTGACATCATGCGCCAAGTCTGCGACCACGGGCTGGGACTCTTTCGCATGGTCCCCGACGAACAATTGCGTGCCGACGCAATTCGTCAGGCAGGTTGACGCCATGCGCCGACGCGGGACCCCTGTAGACTATCTTAGCGGTATCTCGCGTCTGTAACGGCAATACTCAACTGTCGCTACTTTGACGGGAAGCTCCTTGCGAGACGCTTTAATGTTGCCAGCCGAACATCTCGGGCCACCGCGCCTATTTTCTTGCGAGGAAGACAACTGATGCGCGCTCCAAAACTTCTCGTTGCCATTTCGTCGGTCTTGGCCCTCGGCTCCGGCGTGCTTCTCAGTGCGACACCGGCTTCTGCTTACGTAGCATGCAACAGCAACGGTGACTGCTGGCGCACCGGCTCTAAAATGCACTGGTCAGGTGTGGTCCTCTCGTACCATGACGATGATTGGTGGGACGTCCATAAAGCGGACCCGCAATATCATTGGCATGACGAGGACACGGACCATCGCTGGGAGCACGGCTATTGGAAGAGCGGTACGTGGGTTGGCGGTTTTTAGCTCTCGGGGATTACGCACGGGAGCCGTCGCGCATCCTGTTTTCTGATTTGGAATGGAGGCTGCCCGATCAATCCGAATGTCGTCGCTGCCACGTTGCCGGGGTCCAATTGAAACCGTAGAGCACGCCTTCCACGCCGCCATGGTCGCGCTCCATACGACGTGGTATAGTTTTCCCCGGCCAAACGGTGCTGTGCGCATGTCACCCGCTATGGCTGCCCGGCTTGGTGATCGGGTCTGGGACATTGGCGACACCGTGAACCTCATTGAGAATTGGGAGGCATCACAATGAAGAGGACAGCAGCGATTATATTGGCGCTCCTGACAGTGGCCGCTCCGGCCCAAGCCTACATCATCAGCAAGGAAGTCGGGCCGCTTCTCAAGGAAGCTCAATCCTTGATCTTGGCCAAGAACTACAAGGCCGCGATGGACAAGGTGAACGAAGCAGAGGCCGTAAAGGTCTCGGCGGACGATGCGACCGTCATCAACCAGTTTAGGCAGGTCATCGAAGTCAAAACGCTGGTTTGCCGTCCCGGGGAGCGTTATCGCGTGATCGGCAAAATGGTGGAGCCCTGCCCAAAGTCATAGACCACAACCCTAGGTCAAACTGTACCAGTGCCCAGAAATGAGAGGGCAAAGATGAGCCATAAGGTGCTGCGGTCAATGTTCTGCCTGCTCGCAATGAACGTACTGATCACAGGCGCGACTGCTCAACCGGGCAACTATGTCGGCTGCGTGAAATACGCCGAGGAAAACTCGAAGCCTTCATTGATATCGGTGCGGCAGGGTGAGCAGGAAATCACGCTGTTACAAGTGAACATCAACACCGAGGGCAATCTCGCCAAATGTACTGTCGTGAAAGGCAGCGGTTCGGAGCGCCTCGATGGCGCTTCCTGTGACTGGGTCAAGGACCACTGGCGTTTGTTAGGGCGCTGCCAAGACCCCAAGAGTTACAGACCACAACTCTAAGTCAAACCGTACCAGTGCCGACTCTTGACGAGGCACCGACGCGGACTCATGTTGAGCCGTCGTGTGGGATATTTGTGGAACGAGAAAGAAGTCGCTGAGCCTCTGTTGAGACGGATTAGTGCGCGGGACTGACGGCGGCGATCCCGTGCCTGGCACCGGCACAACACCACGCACAGTGCCACCGAAGGAGATGAAGATTCAGCCGCTTGAATCCGCCGTGGCACCACGGTTGCACCACTTTGGCGCCATCGCGCATCCGGTGGTGCCACCAAAAACGATGTGCAGACAACAGGATGGTGCCCAGGTGGCACCATTCCTTTTATCTTGCCGACACTGCATCACAGCGTCCGTCACATCAACAAGGCCTGCCAGCATGCGTCTGACATCGCACAATCCAAAAAAGCGGGAGAGGAAAGTAGTCTTTTAATTAGAAGCATTGCCCGGCTTACTGCGCCAGACAGCAAATATAATTACCCCACATATGGAAAGCCCAAACATAAATAATGGAAAAAGCCAGAGGGGATTAAAGCCCCATAAGTAAGCAAACCATCCGGCATATCCAAGGAACGCTAAAACAAGCGCCACAACCAAAAGCATTATAGCTTTCACACTAGTTCGCATCTGAATATTCCCCGAAACTCCACTCAGACAGGAAGATCAATTTCGGACGCCCAAATCAGGGTTTAAGGCGCCATAAGCCGCGAGACCTAAGGCAGAAAAAATCGCCGGTCCAAATATTTGATTGTCAGTTGAATACGCCCCTGTCCCTTGTCCCACGACATGAAGGCTCACAACACCAGCTTGATCTTGCGTAACTGATAACTGCACGGTTCCTGGATAAAACACATGACCGGGCAATGTTGTGTTTGTAATCGTCAAGGCGTCCGGATCGACCGTTTGAATAATTTGGTTATGCCCATTATTTCCAGCCAAAGTCACTTTGTGAGTGCCGTTCTGTGCGTATCCAGCCCCTGGTGCAGAGAACGATCTTACCACATCGAATGCCTGCTGAGTTGAACAACCAAGGCAGAGGGGAACCGAAAAGTCGTAATGGTGCGACCCAATATCATACCCACCAGCGACCTGGATCAACCCCCCATTTGTGCCCCAATTCCCTTGCCAAGTCGAGACTATAGGGCTCGTACCTTGAGTAACGGTAACTTGTATTGGTCCAGAACCATTTTCGTCAACATAGCCGGTTGAACCGCCGACAGCCATTAGTCCCCTGGCGAATTGCGCTGACGAAGTGTTCGTCCCGACAACCTGGGCAGCCGCGCCAACGTTCGCGCTAACGTCACTACCGTTTTCCGCCATCTGTTGAGACTGATTGATGCTCGCGATTATCTGCGCATCTAAACTCGCAGAAGATATTACTTGCGTAAGTTGCGTCTCTTGGTCTGGCTCGCCTTGTGACGGAATATTGCCCGCGTCGTTACAAGACGTTACATCGCAAGCCCCCGTCGCTGCTGCATACTTAAATGCATTAATATCGTCCTCTGCGTCCATCCCAGTCGGGTCGGTAAAACTCAGCGGATTGTTGTTCGTATAGGCATATCGGTTAAAGCTCTGACCATTGAATGCGTCCTGCACCACACTGTCCGGCGCCATGAACTTCCCAATGCTGGCGTCATAAAGCCGGGCATTGAGATTGACCATACACTGGGTCGGCATTTCCTCTTGGTTGGTGTAGCCCCGCGTCGTACTCGATGTGATTGTCCCGCAAGAGAGAGTACTGCCGTTCGGCGAACGCGGTTTACCCCAAGCATCGTAAGAAAGACGCTGGACGACATTGCCGCCTTGGTCGGCGATCACCGAGACCGAGCCCAAATGATCTAAATTGAAGTAGGACCAATTGACGACAGTTCCACTCCAAGTGGCCGCTCCCCAGTTGAAGCTGCCCCAATTGTTGCCAGGCGGCGTGCCCCAGTTGAAGCTACCCCACTTCTGCAGCCCCCAGGCGCTGGCCAGGGGATATTGCACATTGCGCTGGGCGACGATCTGGCCGTCTATGGTGATGTAGTCAGTCCAAGTCGGTAGCGCATTTGCGGTCGTGCCACCCCAAGGCGCGTTGCCCCAGTTGAAACTGCCCCAATCCGTGGGCGTAGTTCCAGCCGCCGTCACGCGCTGGCTCATGGCGCCGCTGGCCGTGTCGTTGAGATAGACGGTCGTGGTGGTCGAGGTACCGGAGACCGTATTGGTCTGTTGAAGCCGCTGATGCTGGTCATCATAGGTCATGGACAGGCTGTTGGTGCCTTGGTCCATCGACGCGACCATGTTGAACGACGTTAAATTGACCGATCTCCCAATAGTTCCAGAGCAACCTCCACCCGACGAAACGCAAGTCAGATTGCCGTTTGGATCATAGGAATAGTTCGGGTTGGTCAGGCCATCTACTGTACCGGTGATGGACGACACGGCATGAGGCTTAGGCCCACCATAACTGTAGATCCCCGTATCTGATTTAGACGTTATATTGCCAAGGGCGTCGTAACCGACCGTCGCCCCCCCCGTGCAAGCAGATCCGAAATTGTAATTCGTGACCCTATTCAAGTTGTCGTAGCAAAAGAACTCGGCATAGGAACCGTTGGTATCGCTCCGGTAAGTGAGATTGCCGATAGTATCGAACTGATAGCTGAAGTTCGCGACGGCACCACCGCCCGCGACCTGGCTCTGGATCAGGCCTGTCTGGGGGTTGAAGCTTTGAGTGGTCGTAACGTTGTTGCCGGCCGTTTGAGACGTAATGTGCAGCTCGGCATCACGGGCATTGAGAGTCCAAACTGGAGCCATGGAATCGCTTAGTTGGGTCAGGAACCCAGTCGTGTTGTACGCCCGGCTAACGGTATAGCCGGAAGGATAAGTTATTGAAGCGACCTGGCCATTGCTGGAATTGTAGGTCGTACTGTAGCCGAAATAATCCGTAGGCGTTTGAAGTGTGTATTGGGATTCACGGCCAAGGCTGTCGAACAGATAAGTTTTGTTGGAGACAATTGTCGAACAAGCCGAAATCGGGCACGCTTCAGCCTGGACGACCCGCCCGATATTGTGATTGCTAGCCGATGTCCCATAGGTCCATGCGCTGTAAAGGCTTGGTTCGCTTCTTGTGAGAGGCCGGCCCAGGACATCATAGGTCAGCGAGGTCACCTGGCTTTTCGCGTCGGTTTGAGACACGAGCTCAGATAGAACGTTATAGGCGTATGTCCATGTGCCCATATCTGGATCATTGGACGCAACTTTATTGCCACGAATGTCGAAGGTATTTGTGATTGTGTTTTCGGCTGGGTCGGTCACCGTTAGAAGATCGCCGAAGGCGTCATAGACATAGGATGTGTTGTGATTGGCCGCATCCGTAACGGTGGCGTTCAAACCTTGAGCGTTCTTGGTTGTTGTGGTGGTTTGGCTGAGGTTGTTCGTGACTGACGTTGAAAGGCCGTTATAGCTATAGGTGGTCTGGCTGGTATCTGGGAAAACAGCCTCGGTTACACGCCCCAGATCGTCATAGGTGAACTGCGTCCAGGCTGGCGATGCGCTGCTTGTGAAATATGGTCTGCTGGTCTCTTGGACGTGGAGGTTGCCGTCATAGACGGTCGCGACGCGGATATTGCTGCCGTCGAAGCCCTGGCTGTCATTGGCGATGGGCCGAGACAGCATGTCGTAATAGGCGTAAGACGCAGGGCCGACCTGGGGCGAGCCGCCCGGGCCGTCTATCACGCTCTGGGAATAAAACTGGCCGTAGCCTGGGCAGCCGCCGCTGCAATAAGCGTAGGACTGGTTGGTCTGGGTTCCATCGGGCCTGATCTCCTGGGTCACACGCCCGAAGGTGTCATAGGTCCAGTTCGTGGTCAGGTTGTTGGGACCGGTGTGGCTGACCGGCCCACCAAACCCGGCGTTGTAGGTCCAGAACTCATATTGGCCTAGGGCATTGGCATCTGAGGTCTTGAACTGCCCCAGCGCGTCGTAGAAGGCATAACTGGTTCGGGGCGTGATGCCCGAGCCAAAGACCATGGTGGTAATGCGATGTCCAAAGACATCGTAGGTGTAACTCGTATCTAGCTCACAAGAAGATGATCCGCCGTTACAGGTAGAAACGCCTGACTCAATGGTTTCTTGGGTGAGAAGCCCGTTCGCAGGGTTGTAGGCGAAGGAAGACTGCCGCGTGAGGTTTGATGACCCGACAATACTGTTCACGGAGGTCGTAAGCAGGCGGCCCAAAAACCAATTGGTGGTGTCGTTACTGTAGGTGTTAGTCGTGTTTTTGGTTGAGGTCGAACCACTATAGGTAACTGAGACATTGGTCGTCAGCGGGTTGTTATAACTGTCATAGGTGTATGTGGTGGTCGTAGTTGGCAGCGGTGCACCACTGAGATCGTTACCGGAAACCACGGACTCGGTTTGCTGAACGACGTTCACGCCGCTGGTCGCTGCCGCAGCGCAGCCAAGACTTCCGTTGTAGAAATTCGCGACGGAACTAAGCGTCGTTCCGGAATGGACAGATGTTGCCGAAGAAATTAGCCCCGTGAGCGGGAATGCTGTGCAATAGTTCGTGGTCTGCACAATGTTTGCCTGCAAGTTCGTTGAGGCTACCTGCGAAAAACCCAAGAATCCCCTGCCTTGCAAATCCTTTTTTGCGCCCATGTAAGTATAGGTCGTGCGATAGCAGTCGGCGTAACTGATGGCAGGATTGCAGGTACCCAAGCCGTTACTCGCATCAATCTCGCTCACCACATATTGGGGGCCATCTATGGTTTCGGTTGGGTACGGATCGCCGCAGGAATAAGTACCGTTCGAGCACTTCTGATAGAATGGGCTGTTCTTGTTGATACGATCATAAGCAATATTTGTAGTAGACCCGATTCCACTTGAAACCGACGTCATCAACTCTGGCACATAGGTTATGAGACTGTAGTCGTCTATCCCGCCGATGCCGGGTCCGAAAAATTGTATTAGGATGTCTGACGCACCGTCATTATTCCAATCGGCGATAGTCGCGGTCCCGCCAGATGATCCGCTCAATACCACCGGGTCACCACTGGAACTGAGAGCAGGAGTGAAATCTGTGCCCGTTGAAAGGTACAACTGATAATCGCCACCGCCAGAAGGTGATATCAGAATGTCGGCTTTGCCGTCTCCGTTCCAATCACCGACCGCCACAATCGTCGTACCAGATGGAAGTGTATCAGCTACATTCACAAAGCCCGTCCCAGTCGAAAGCCACAACTGCGGCACAGAGCTTGAATTTGTCAGCAAAATGTCGGTTTTTCCGTCACCGTTAAAATCTCCGTAAGTGACCGTATAGCCTGCGGCGGCGGGGCCGGAAGAAGTTGCCACAGCCGGATTGCAGAAATAGCTGATTGCGATTGGACTACTTGATTGAACTGATGTGTCAGTACATCCGTCGCCATCAAAGTCCGCTGTAGCGTAAATTCCCGGTATTAAGCTATGCCCTGAATCCGGGGTAAACGTTCCAGACGTCGAGCCAAGATAGATGTAGTAGGTCGAAGCAGTGGTGGCTAGAAAGTCTATGATTCCGTCGCCATTGAAGTCGCCAGCGAATTCGCCCGGAGGACCGCCAGTCCAAGCTGCTATATTTATTGGTCCAGCAGATGTGAGGAGCGAACTAAAGATATGGGGAGACGGCTGAGGATTAATGGAATTGTATGCGTTCGACGTGAAGATTACATCGGATGTCCCGTCAGGTGCCAGTACCGTATTACTAAGACCATAATTCAGGCAATATTGAGCGCCGGACGACGCCGCACCATTTGTTAGAACATAACTCGAAGAAGTGAAACCAAAGCTTGCTTGCCCTAAGTATACCGGATAAGGCGGGCATACTGTTGGCTGGACGGTAGGTAGAATCCCCACGTCTGTCAGACCGTCTCCGTTCCAGTCGCCCGATACCACGTCACTGTTAGAGGTCACACCAGACGTAGCGATGGACACGGTCGTGTACGTTACCCCCTGCCAGCCAAAAGTCATCGTATTTAGACAATGCGGGGAATTGTTGCAGGGTGGCGAACAACTTCCTGATCCATCACACTGGGTGAGAGATGTCAGGTGTGAATGAAGCACACTCGTGCCCGCCCTATAACCTAGTTGATAATCTTGAACAGGATTTGTTCCCTGATATGTCTTGATGTCGGTTAGAACGACTGTTCTCTTGGTGACACCCCCTGCTTGATAGAAAGAGGCAATATCGTTCCGGCTCGAATATAGAAACTTTACGGAATTATAGGGCGACACACCCGCATTGGAGTTTCCCGTATAATCAATATGGAGTGGATATGCCTCGCCATTAGTCGTGCGATCAGCATCCGTGCAGGAGCCACCCGATGCCGTGCAATTGTAGGTCACTGTGAAATAGTTGCTGACGACATCGGAGACTTTATCAACCAGCCACTCCCGGATGGTTCCGCTTGGAATTGTTGATGTACCCGTCGAAACGACCAGGACGGCGGAGTCGGTGGTGTTGCCGTATTCCAGGATCTGACCGGCCTTGGTCCAGACCTTGAAATAGGCTGGCCCCGAACCTGATGAGCCGCACGAAATTACGCGACTAAAACTTTCGATCTCAGTGCTGTAAACCGTGCCCGTCCCGCTGGAACACAGTGTGCTTGTTGTGCCTGTCGAGATGAGCCGCTGACCGTCCATGCAGAATCGGTCGTTGCTATCGTAGTTCACGCTACCGTGAATGCCATCCTGGGCGATGGTTCGAGGACAGCGTGTGATGGCTGACAGGCCATTTAATGTCCAGCCCAGTCCCTCAAAGCCATCACCGTTCTGGCTCGAATAGCTCAAGGACAGTTGCGGAATAACACCTGAGGTACCGGGAGGAACTGAGATCGGAATGGTATAAGTCGCGGCCCCGGTCGAGCTGACGCTCAACTGCCCAGGCGTGACCATTAACGGGGGAGTATTGGCCGCCCTTGCCCCTCCCCCGCTCAAAAACAGCAACAACAGAAGAAGATTGACGGTCGCAAAGCGTATCATCGACCGCATATCCGCTACCTCTGAGCCGTCCGGATGTGCGCTTGCTGCTCAAGAACGTTCAGCTGTGTGCGTAGATAACCGATTTCCGAAACCTGATTGTCGTTAGCAGCCTTCAACGCCAAAATCTCGGCCTGCTGCTCTTGTAAAGCCTTGGTAAGAACAGCAGTTATCTCGTTATATTTGAGGCCCTTGGTTTTTTCGGCATTGTTCTCGGTGAGAACAGCCGTGGGAAGCACCTGCTCCACCTCCTGGGCGATGAAACCCATTTGACGCCCCTTCATGCCGTCATCCTTCGGGTCTCTCCAAAGGAAGCTGACCGGACGCAGGCGCATGACGTCGTCAAGCGAACCGTCTTCAAGAGACGCTACGTCCTTTTTGTGCCGAATATCTGAAAGAGCGCCAGCGGCCCCAGTCGCATAGGCCGTACCATTCACATGCAGGGGATAGCTCGGGGAAATAGTTGCGATCCCCACATATCCACTCGATTTCAAAATGGTGAAGGGATTTGAACTAATACCATAATCATAGATGCTGAAGGCGTCACTCGGGGCAGAGCCCTGAGAAGTGCCCATGGCAAAGTCAGAACTACCACCCGATTCAAACGAAATCTCTGATGCGTTGGCCAACGAATTTGAATACCGATCTAATACCAGGCCGGCGCTGCTGCTGGACGTCGCTTTAGCTCTGATGTTCGCTCCAGCAGATGATTGAACATCCATGGTGTACATTGGGCTTGCGGTATTGACCCCGACTAAACCAGAAAAAATCGGATTTGCCGTCAGAGATGCGCAATTAAAGTTCGCCATGACCTGAGTTGCATCGGCCGTGGTGCCGTTGGTCAGAGAGTATGGATAGGACGAACAGGTTGCCATTGCGCTACCACCGGATAGCAGGAGAGCAAACGAGATTTCTGCGATTAACTTGTACATGTGCCACCCTATGCTGGGCTCTGGGTGGGCCCGATGCCCACGACCGAGCAATTCGGCGGTACACTATTCGTCTGCTTTCTGGGCTTCCCGGATTAATTGACTTGATCATTACCGAAGACTTTCGACACCGCGGGCAATTGCGTTTTATCGGCTCAGTTCAACATTGATGCGCATCCGTTCAATGCTCACGTTTAATATTCAATGGCTAAATGCTTCACGTACACTTACTGCAAATGTCTTCTTATCCAGAAAATAGCGCGCTAACCCATTAGCGGTTATCTGTTTGACGCAGTCTGAATATTCAGCTTGCGCTGGAGCAGCTGAATCTGCGAACGCATCAGAAGAATTTCCGGAACTACCTGAGAGTGGAGATCGCGAATTTCAGCAGCTTGGCGAGCATTTTCAGACTTAAGGAGCGCTATTCTGCGATTCAGCTCGTTGACAGCGGAAATGAGTGGAGCCGTCAGGCCCGCATAGTCAACGGTGTAGTAGTCGCCTGACTTGCCCTTAAATTTTATGTTTACGGTCCCAATAAGCTGGGGATAGGCCTTGAGCACCGATTGAGCTAGCACGCCAACGCGTTGTTTCTGATCCAGCTTCGGATCAGCCCAATTGAAAGTGATACCTGTCACTTTAGAAAGTTGAGCAAGCGCATCCGCGCCACTGATACTGCGAATGTTCGTTTTTAGGCGGGCATCAGATGTGCATCCTCCGGAGCCGCTTATGGTGCATGTACCACCGGAGCCAGTGAACTGCGTATTGGCAGGATTGAAGTATACCCAAGCATTGTGACTTGTATCGCCGATGTAACCTCCTGCACCACCGGTCCAGCCGAACACATCGAACGACTCAAGATTGACCGTCGAGAAGTTTCCGTATCCGCCCGCCACACTGAGATAGAGCGCTGCACCGCCGGCCACAGCTGGATTTTGAGAAATATTGATTGAAGGATTGGTACCGTAGACGTTTATTCCCGAACTACCGGTACTTGTTGTACCTATGCCAATCTGGCCGGAAGAATTAATTATGCCATTGGGAATAGCCGTGCTGCCCGATAAGGTCGAGCTATTGAAGGTTACGCCCGAATAAGTTCCTCCACTGAGAACGGCGCAGTTAAAGTCTGCCATCACCTGTGTGGCGTCGGCGGTCGTGCCATTCGCGAGCGTGTACGGATAAGATGAGCACGCCGCTTCAGCTTCAGGAGACCAAATGAACGCCAGAAGGCTCAACGTGGCAACGACGAAAATCTTGCGAAACATTTTGCTCTCTCTCATTTCGGAGGGCGCAAAAACGCCACACGCGCCCAACACTAGTGTTTGGCAAACAGATGACTTTGGTTTTACGCTGAATTATGTCCACCGCGAGAACACACGGGGCACCGATCTACCCAACCCGGATAAGAATCAGCACTAATATCGTAGATACGAGTTCAGAATATGATCAAGCGTTATATTGGCTTTGAGGTCGCCTTCCTAGATTTTTTGATGCATCAAAAAACTTTGCGATGCTCACTTTGATGCAGTCTGAACATTCATCTTGTGTTGCAAATCACCGAATTCTAAACGCAATTGTGTTATCTCTCGGTCATTTTGAATCCGTAGATCCTTTGCTTCCGCGACGAGACGCGTATTTTCGACCTGCAACACAGTCATGCGTCCATTCAATTCATTGACGGCAGATATCAATGGCGAAACGAGCCCAGCATAATTCAGTCAAATATTTGGCCTTCTTTGCTTTGAAGCTTGTCTCAGTACTTCCAACCAACTGAGGATATGACTGCTGTACTTGTTGCGCGATAACACCCACCTGCTGTTCTTGAGCTTTTGGGGGATCTGCCCAGTAGTATGTCACGCCCCTTAAACTAGACAGTTTCAAGAGAGCATCGCGGCCGGAAATCGGCTTTATGTCTCTCTTGAGCCGCTCATCCGAAGTACAGTTAGTCGTTCCGGTACCCGAGCCGATGACGCAAGTGGTTCCAGAACCGTAGACCGTCAGATTTCCATTTGAAGCTATAGTCGCAGACAAGGTGTTGCCGCCGCTCCCGGTAACAAAATTAATCGAGCCCGCAACTCCGAATCCCAGCGCAGAGCCGTATGAGTACAGGCCTGGACCGTTTACGCCTCCAGCTGCCACATCGGCGGCTATTGCCATAGTTCCATAGCCATTTGATGCGACAGTGGCCGCAGTATTACCAAGCGCAATTAGTGTAGCGCCAGTCAATGTGCCCCCAGTTAACGCAGCACAGTTGAAATCTGCCATCACTTGGGATGCGTCGGCTGTCGTGCCGTTCGTCAGCGTGTAGCTGAACGCCGGCATTTCCGACAGCGCCACAAGCCGCTTGCCTGTAGACGAAACCATGCGCGAGATCGTTGCCAGGGTTTCGCCGTAATCGGGTACTTCGATGGACGATTGATCCGCGGCAAGCCCCGTCATTGCGCGCCGGAGCAGCGCGACCTCTTGGCGCAAAGCCTCGAACGCCTGGGCGGCTGGATCGGCTGCTCTATTGGTCTCGGAAATTTCGCTACGCTCGGCCATGTTATCCTCATTCACAGGCTCAAACCGCTCACGACCAAGAGCTAGATAGTCGGCAATGTTCGGTCCGACGCCGCGCCCCATATCCATCGGAATACCCAGTTCGCGGGCGCGGCTTTGTAGGATGGATTCCATCTGCGCATCGCGCTCCAGGCCTTTGCCCATGGCACCCATGCTGGCCTTGATGCTCCGTTCGGCCTGCCAATGGCCGCTGCGATGGAACTCCATGCGCTGGCGTTCCAAATCCTGCCAGCGCGCAACGAAGCGGTCGGCGCGAAGCGTGGGATCGTCGCGGATTTCGGCCTCGGCCTGCATGGCGCGGATCGCGGCTTGCGTCCGCCCATCTGCGGCCTCGGCACCAGAGCCGGATCGCGCTCGAACGCGATGTCCAGATCGCGCGCGGCATGGCGCTGGATCGCATCGAGCGCGGCGCGCGTCCGCTCCTGGGCCTGCCGCTGGTGGGGTAGCACCGGAAGCTCCTGCTCCTCCATGCGTGTTATAGCGGGGATGCTGCGCGCATAGCGCCGGACTGCCTCCCGGCGACTGCGCGCATTGTCCCGGTCGATACCGGGAGCCGGTACGGCCGGCTCCGGTGCCTTGGCCATAGGCCGGAATGAGGAAAAGATGCCCCGGCTTCTTCGCTTGCGCCGAACGTGCGAGACCGATCACGCTTGCCGAAAACTCCGGCCTGCCTTCTCCGCAACGCGGCCAGCTCGCTATGGGCAACGGCCCGCCGGAGCGGTCCGCAAGCAGCCGGCCCAGGCGGGCCGTTGTCCACAGTCTTACCAACCTGCTCCGTTCTTGCCGGTCAGGCTAATGCTGCTCCCTCAGCTTGCCCGAGCCGCTCTCTTGCCCTGTCAAGGCGGCGCGAAAGGCTGGGATGTGCGGATCATCCGATACCCTGGCCTGCCCGACGTTCACTGCAACGCAAATGGCGGCAATTAGGGAGCCTGGGCATGAGGTTGAGGCTATCGTTGGTAACCTGCTCGTGACGACGCGGGGGCACCTTTCGGCATAGGTGACGGGATTGGGGCGAGAGGCCTTCAGTGCAACTTTAAGGCGCATTGCCGGTGTTCGAAAGCCTAATTAGGCTCCAGCTAGATCGCGAAAAGGCGACGATTAGATTTGACGACTTTTCAAAATAGTCATTAGCCAAAGGGGACATTATGGGCACGCGTGTGAATATTCTTTTGCATTGCGCTTTGGTTTTGGCTGGCACCCTTGTTCTCTCAGGCTGCGCCACCCGAGAGGAACTAGCGCAGCAAAACCCCGACGAGATATTCGACACGAGCGCGAAGGTCGTCGAAATCCGTGACTGCATCGTCCATCCGGGCTCCAACTATTACTACGCGGAGCCCCTCGGGGATGGTTGGCAAGTGTCCTATAGGAGAGGACCGTTTGCTGACTTCACCGTGGACCTGCTGCCTACCCCTCAAGGCACCCACGTAGAAGTGAGGCTAAGCAAGAAGCTTGCAGGCGGTCATGGCTTCGATGACCTCGTGAAACCTTGCCTAGACAGGGTGCACCATCTCTAACCGCTGGTCATGCGCCCCGCCACGGCGTGAGACGGCGGGGGCGTGGCCGCCCCCCTCCCCCACTTCCAGTTTTGACGCCGAGTCCGCCCCGTCTATACGTGGAGTATGGGAATGGGGATATGCGCGTGACGGTTCCAGCAGATACATTTCGCGTCCGCGTTGAGGCGAAGATCAATATTCTTTTAAAGGCGGCTGAATGGTTGGTTGGTCTCGCTTTCAGCGGAGCCGCATACGCGTATGTGCGCAGTCAATCGGCTTGGGGGCTTAGCCCTGAATTGACCGTTATGGTTTCCATGTTTGTTGGGGCGTCAGCGAGTTGGCTCATTGTCGTGAGACCCGCGAAACAGTTGGAAAGGAGATTTCCTTTCGACATGTGACACTATTGAGCTACGGCCTCACTTCGTGAATGAGTGTAAAGTCCGGATCAAGGGCCAGCTTCCAAGCTTTCGCTTTCTCAGACAGCTCATATGTCGGACGCATGACGAGCAGATTGAGCTCTTTCGAGATTGCTTTCGCATCAAGTGGGCGTGGTAACGAAGAAGTGAAACGCCCGTATTCGTAAAGATGTTCGGCGCGAGCGTAGACTTCAACCGCATCGATAATGTGATTTTCGAGTTCCATTGTCGTCACGATGTACGAATCGTCCTTCCTTGCGTTCCACACTTCAAGGTGTTCAAGCCGAGACCGCTGGACTTGAATTCTTTGGAGTAGACCGGCGATGGTCGTTTGTATGGACGGCGATCCATATTCGATTAAAGCCCGAAACTCCGATATGGCGGCATCGGGGAATTCGGGGAATGTTAGGTTCTTCACTAGGGGGGTGCAGCCCCCATTCATCTCATAAATTTTATCGAGTTGCCTGACGCATTCACTTGCATATCTCGACACCGCAGCCAGGGTGAGGGGCATTGCCGCTCGTGCTGCCAGGAATTTCGCATCACGTTGGCGTTGCAACTGTCGGTCGGACGCCGATATTTGTCGAGTGATGAACCAGCCACCAATAAATGCGGCGCCTATTGAAACCAGACTTCCAACTGCACCCGCCGATGTAACAGGGAAATGGGTTGCTAGGATTGTCAGTCCCACAAATATGAGCGCAAAGGCTAGCGCCCAGATGGCTTTACGGTCACTCGTTTGCATCAGTTGCCCCGCAGCTCTTTAGCGAACCCGAAAGACTTCGAGCCTTTGAACCACAATTGCAAGTCAACCAGCGAGGCTCAGTGGTTCAAGTCATAAAATTGGGCTTTTTGGCGTTCAAAGGGAAATCACTGAGACCGCCCGGGGTTGGGTCCCGGGCCCTATAACTGAGTTGGCCGCGCGGTCGTTGGCGTCTTAGTGCCTTAGCTGGAGCGCTTCCTTCAGTAGGGTCACAAATGCGGTCAAGGCCATCAACACCCCCCGCGCCTCGTCAGTGATGAAGTGGCGTGGTTGCCTGCGGCGCAGATCATCCAAGATGGCCTTGATCGTCAAATCGCTTATATCAAGCGCCTGCTGTTCCAACTCGAATGCGACCAGTGCAGCGACATCATCGAACGACTCGTCGCGCAAGTCTGGCGCCAATTCCTTCAGCTGCACCCCGACCGCCAATGCCTCAGTAATGCGCCTTATACGCGTCACTTCATATTGGGCGGCTTCAACCAGAATGTTTTCATAGGCCGCGATGACGCTGGTATCGGTGGTTTCAACTTTCCGTCGCAGGAAGTCGGCGGCAATCCTCTTCCCAAGCGCCCACGCGTCGTGGGGTTCCAACTCGGGCTCATGCGTCGTCAAGACCTTCTTAATTCGGCGTGCGCGTTCGATTATTTCATCCGCCGAGGCGAACAAAGCCGCGTATTGTTTGGCTGTGAATTCGGCGCTCATGCGAGCCTCTGCCGTGTGGGCTTGAAGTGAAAGAGGTTAGGCGAACGGGAAGCCATTGCGTGCAATGCTCGCAATATATCTTGATCGGAGAAATTTGAGCCGCTCAGAGTCAGCGTGTGTGTGATGCTCCCAGCGACAAAGTGAAAAAACGCCTCTCGTGGAGTTGGGCGCAATTCTCGCAGGCGTTGGAGTACGTGGAGGGTATCGGCGGCAGGGTTGCCGGTGGTTGGTAAGGAGTCGTAGTAGTCGGACATGCTATGATATGCGCGGACTCGTGGTCCGCGTTGTTCGGTGTGTGAGTTGGGAGTTAGCGCTTGCGCCGCGATTCCTGGAGGGCGAAAATATCCGCCCATGGATACAAAAACCGTTTCGGCGAGAGTTTCACGGGATTGATCTTTCCCGCATCCACCCAAAACTTCAGAGTCGCCGTCGAGACTCCGCCTAACACGACCCGCGCCGTCCGGGAATCTGTGAAGTCGGCGGGGTCGAGACCATCGGGAAGTTTGCGGACCTTCCTGAGTGCGGCTTTGATCTTCTCCACGTCGATCTTGAGCGGCCCTAACAGGCGGTCCACTTCAGAACGTTCACAGGCAGGTGTTTTAATAGGTCGTGCGCGCGATCTGGCGCGCTTGCTGGTCGGCATTCGCTTCAACTTGATTGGGGGACATTCGAAGTACGCGGCCCGCCAGCAGCATTTCGAATATGGGGCGACACTACACCAGCTTGATACAAATGTCAAGTAAACTGATAGACTTAAGCGGTTAACGCGGTATGCCCCTTTCCCATTATACATCGAGTCCTTGTCCATCCCGCACCAACCCACCCGCCAGAGTGACCGGAAGCGCCGAGCCATCGCACATATTGATCTTCGTCAGATGATGCGCCCCTTCCATAGGGACGCCATAATCGGGGAAGGCCAAAAGCGCGCAGTAAAGCCAAGCAAATCAGGGCTTATCAGCGCCGGAATGGTTCGCTTAATACGACCTGCTGATACCACCAACAAGCATCAACCGGGCGGCTTCCGCAAAATCGCTTCAGTCCCGAAGATGCGCTGGTCTTCGAGCATAGCTCTAAACTGGTCCGTCGCAATCATTCGGTCCACGTTCTTCAGGGCGGCTGCTTCAATCTTGTCCTTTTGGGCTTCAGGTATTGAGTCCGACAGGGTCGCCAAGCGGTCAGCGCGTTCTCTGAAATAGTCTATCAGTCCTGCCGGAAGAACGTACTGCGATGGCTGAATGATGCCTCCGCCAGGAGAGACACGCGTTCCTTTCCATTTGTCCCTGCCCGGCGTGACTATTCCAAACAGCGCAAATCGCCCCATCTTCGCCACAGACATGGCTGCTGTTTCACCGCGAGCCACGTCCATTTCAACGCCGCGCATGAAATAGCGATTGATGTTGTTTGGCAGATTGCCGACCGTGCTATTGCTAATCGGCCCCATGGGCAGAAGGTGTTGTTCAAATCTGCCGGGATGAGGAATTTCATCAAATAAAAAAGCCCGCCATGCTTCTAAGGCTCGGTCCGCGTCGCGCTTTTGTTCGGAGGACCATTTTTCAAGCCCAGTTTCGGAACGAACAAATGTCAAAACTCGCCACGATACCGAAACACAAAATTTCAGCAGCCAGCTATCATAGCGAATAACCGCACCATCATCTTTGTTGTAAGGATGGAACACATTCGTTGCAAAGGCGGTCTCATATTTACTTAGTCGCCGCTCACATCCCAGGCACAGCCAACGGTGCTTAATTCCATCTTGTACCCGCCTTGCCGTGTTCTTACCGAGGCGCATGTAGCCCGTAATGGAAGTTTCTTTTAGCCAACGAAATACAAATGCCGGGATTACATGGCTCTCAACCAGTTGCCCCGGCTTGCCACACAACGGGCATAGTTCAGCGCCTTCATCACTCATCTGCGGAACCGACACTTGGGCCCATAACCTCCGCTAGGCGGACAGGCCCAATGGACTGGCTAAATAGTTGCCGGTGAGCAATGTCGTTTTCTTCGCCGGGCGGCGCGGGAATTCGTATTCTTGAATGCCCCTGCGCAAAGTCCAGGTGCTTTCTCCAACGTTGATGCGCATTGAATTGTCTTTGCGCGTGCTCATGACGTACCGCCATTTGTCAGGCTCCCCTATGACTCGGACACCCTTACAACGGCTTCGATACCAAGCGTCGGTTTCCTGAGTTTCAAATTCTTTCTCATCGTCGGAGATTATAACGGCCTGGGGCCTCATGAGCATAAACGCGGGATCATGGCACCCACTGCGGCGGCCATGGTGGGAAGCAACCAAGACATTGATGTTTGGAAGCTCTGCGCGGAATTGCGAGTGCCCCAAGAGCGCACACCACCCGTTAGTCTCCAAGTCACCTGCGAACAGAATGCGAAAGCCGTTGTACTCGCAAACGACGGCAAGGCTTAAGTCATTTGTCGTTTTGCACTTATTCGCGCCGCCATAGATCGGATAATACCAGCGGATTAGCATGTCACCAAAGTTCACGGATGCCGGAATGCCCACGCCCTTCGGCGCATTGAGCCACTTCAAGTACGCTTCCGCACCTGGCCCTAGATCGGTGCCCTTAAGCTGTCTGAACTCCGCAGGGCCAATTGTCGGATTAGTAATTACGGTCTTTACCCCACAATCCCGTAACACGTTCCCGAAGTCTTCAATGTGATCTTCGTCCAGGTTCAAGGGAGCTAGCGCGGTGATTTCCTGTTTGAAGTAATGCAGCGACGGTGTCCAAAAGCTGTCATCCGTCCACTTGGTCCCGCAATCAAGCATCAACCGCGTTCCGTTCGGAGCGGTGACTACGGAACAATGACCATGCCCTACGTTGTGAACGGCGATTTCCATATTGGTGATCCTTCAGTGTCCTGCCGCGTTCTGCGCAAGAACGACGGTTACGAGACGATGGCCACCGATATTCGCAGCGTTGGTCGCTAGCGCCCACTGCGCCATCAGCATTGGAAGGTAGAACAAGACAGATGACCAAGGCCGCATCATCACCAGGGCGAGCGCGCCCAGGACAACCAGCATCAGCAACGACATGAATGAATAGTCGCGCGAGAACAAGAAATGCCGATGAGCCTGGGCAACTCCCGGTAGCCCCGCGACGGCGCGGTACATGCGATACCAAAGGACGTTCTGGTCCTTGGGGGCGTAGGGCAACGGGCCATAGCGCTTTTCTAACGCTGCCATATCAACTGCCATGTCCTTGGGACCAAACTCCGTGAATGCGCGACTGCCGGGATATGGATTGTGTCTGCGAAGGAAGACCAGTTTCGCCTTAGTGTCGCTGCTGATCTGGCCATTCAGGATGCTGACCAGGGCGACACCAACGCCACCTACCGCTAGCGCTGGCCATCCCGCCAAGAGTTTTGCCCACGCTCTGGCGGAAATCAGGTCTGCATGAGTGGCGAGATAGAAAATGGCAATATTGAACGCCAGTAGGCCATACAGCTTGGCCGCATTGGCTTCCTTAAGCGCGACATTTCCTGCGACAGCTTCGGTCATACAAGCCCCGGAAAACGCAAAAAGGGACAGCCAGAAATGCTCTAGCCGCCCCTCCCCTTATGTTCCCATCTGTACAGATTGTCGCATGCCCGGTCAATAGTTGGTCGGGTAGGGGCAAGGTGCAACTATACCTAGTCCCCTTGGAACACAGGACTGGACACCTTCCAGAAGGTTTGTTCTCCTATTGTTCTTATACCCACCCCCACTCCTATAGCGGCCATAAGGGCCGAACGATGCGTCATCTACTGCATGTCCTGCGGGCGCAGCACGACGACTGCAACCTACGTGATTGAGGGACTATTTGGCTGGCTGCCATATGGCAGGATCAACAACCGGCTTCACTGCAAGCGGGGCTGCGGAGACCGCTTTGGGATGGTGCTGCCGCTAGACGCGCCAACCCCGCGCCAGTTCGCGCAAAAGTACGACCTAGCCCTCCTCCACAAGCTCGAAAAACGCCAGCTTGGGAGATGGAAGACGATTGCAGAGATTTGCTCATTGAGGTTGGGGATGGCGGGACGTTTCAGAGACTTCATGCCAAATCCGAAGACCCTGCCATAGTTCATTGGGGGTTCGACTACCTGTTGAAAAAGCTAAGGAAACAGCATGAGCGAATGGACTTTGATCCCGTTACTCGTGGGACGGTCAAGGTGATTTCCTTCAAGACCGAGAAGGGTGGCGAAATGATCGAGGTGACTATTCCGATCTTGCCTATCCTTCAGAAGACCCTTGATGCAGGTCCGACAGGCGAACTCACGTACATCTGCGGTGACAATGGCCGCCCTCTTAAGAAGGAGAGTTTCGGAAATATGTTCAGCGCGGCGGCACGTAAGGCGGGCATCAAAAAATCGGCCCACGGCGTCCGCAAGATCGCGGCGACTACGGCGGCAGACAACGGTGCGACCGTGCACCAACTCATGGCGATCTTTGGTTGGACGACAACTCAAATGGCCGAACACTACACACGCGAAGCGAACCGGAAACGCCTCGCGCGACAGGCGGCGCACACTCTGAATAGAACGTCTTCCGAACATTCTATTGCCTCACCTACCCGCAAGGTGAGGCAATTAGAACGAAAAACTAAGTGATTTCAGGTACTTATTTCTGAAATGGTGCGGTCAAGAAGACTCGAACTTCCACGGGTTGCCCCACTAGCACCTCAAGCTAGCGCGTCTACCGTTCCGCCATGACCGCACGATCAGTGGGAAATTTCCCGGTAGGCCGGGGGGTTTAGCAACTGGATTCCGGTTAGACAAGACCGCTCTATCCTGCCCAGCCGGCCGCGACTTTGGGCTGGTTGCCCGGATAGCCATCATGCAAAGCAGGCAGAACCGCCGGCCTCCGCGATGGCCTAGGCTCCCGCCCATGTCTGCCCAGACCTTTTACGCCGTCCTGCTCTTTTCCCTGGTGATGGCTTTCACCCCGGGCCCCAACAACATGATGTTGGCCTCCTCCGGCGCCACCTATGGCGTTCGGCGTACGCTGCCCCATCTGTTTGGCGTCAGCGTCGGTTTTCCGGTCATGATCCTTCTGGTGGGGATGGGGCTGGCCTCCATCCTGCTGGCCTCGCCCAGACTGCAGCTGGCGATGAAGATCGTCAGTTGCGCCTATCTGCTGTGGCTGGCGCTGCAGATCGGACGCAGCAAGTCCACCGGCGACGCCGCATCCGGCAGGCCGATGAGCTTCCTGGCCGCCGCCGCCTTCCAGTGGATCAATCCCAAGGCATGGCTCTATGCGGTCGGCGCCATCAGCGCCTACACCAGCGGGAGCGGAACCCAGCTTTATCAGCAGGTCGTGATTATCGCCCTGCTCAATATCGCCGTAAGTTTCGGGTCCACCATGACCTGGACGGCCTTTGGCGCCGGCATCCGCCATTTCCTCCACACGCCCGTCAAGCTGCGGCTGTTCAATCTGCTGATGGCGCTGCTGCTGGTGGGATCAGTCGTTCCGATCCTGCTGGAAATCAAGGAAAGCCTTTAAGGCGATGAATTTTGGCTACCCAGCAGGGTTGCTAGCGACAGCGTAGCAACGAGCGATGTGGGCAAGAAGCCCATGAGCGACGAGCGGCGAACTGGGCGGCCAAAAGACGCGCCTTAAATGCCGCCGCCGTCGGTGAGGTGGATACCACACTCATCCTTGTCCAGGCCTGACCAGCGCCCGGCGCGATAGTCCTCGCCCGCCTGGACGCGGCGGGTACAGGGCATGCAGCCAATCGAAGGGTAACCGTCCTCCACCAGCGGGTGGCGCGGCAGCTTGTGGCGATCCATAAAGGCTTCAAGCTGGTGCAGGTCCCACTGCCAAAGCGGATTGAAGCGCAGGCGTCCCTGGAAGAATTCCACCGGCTGCATATCGGCGCGCTCGCGGGTCTGAAAGCGCTTGCGCCCAGTGATCTGGGCCTGGAAAGGCTCCAGCGCGCGGTTGAGCGGCACGGTCTTGCGGAAATCGCAGCAGGCATCGGTGTTCCTGGACCACAGCGTGCCGTCCGGATCCTGCCGGTTGCGCGCTTCCTGTGACGGCGACAGCGAGCGCACATCACCCAGGCCCAGCGCATCCTGCAGCCGGTCGCGGTAACGCAGGGTCTCACCGAACAGCTTGCCGGTATTGAGAAACAGGACCGGCGTGTTGGGATCGATGTCGGCTACCAGCTTCAACAAGACGGCGCTTTCGGCGCCGAAGGACGATACCACCGCGGTCTTGCCGGCCAGCTCGCCGGTCAAAGCCAGTTCCAGAATGCCGTGGGCGTCGCGGTTTTCGGCGCGCGCCTGCAGATCTTTCAGCAGTGCGGCGACCGCCGCGTCATCGGCATCTGCGCGCGGGCGCAGACCCCGTTTGGCATCGATGACTGTGACGTTGCTCATAGCCAGCCCATCCGCGCGATCAGTTCGCGCACATGTTGGGAAACTTCGTTCGGCGACAGGCCCTGGCTGCGCCATTTGGCGCGGGCCGCGCCCAGTTCCTTCAGCCGCGCTGTCCATTCCGGGCCGAATTCATCGGCCAGACGCTCGCGCAGCGCCCGCGCCAGGCCAGGCACCCGCCCCCCCGTGGATGCGGTCAAAAGCAGCTCACCCCGGCGTACGATGGCGGGGACATGGAAATCGCACAGCGGCAGGACGTCCTCGACATTGACCAGCACGCCCAAGGCGCGTGCCCGGCCCGCCAGCTCCCGGGCCTCGCCTTCCGGCAATCCGGCCACGAACAGGACCTGAAGCCCCTCCAGAAGCGCGTCCGGGGCATTCTCAGGCAGCAGGCGCACTTCCATCCCGGCATCGGCCAGGAGGGCCGCCCGTCGATCGCGCGCCGGCCCCCGGCCGGCCAGACCGGCCTTTATGTAGGTAGGGTTCAGGACAAGGGGAAGCATTCGGACCCTCTCAGGACCCGGAGAGGTATGCTTGCCTACCCTAAAATGCAAGAATTAGGTGGGGAATATATTATATAACAATAATAACCATGTATTATTCGTAGCTCTTGAGCAAATCCACCACCGAAACGGCGATCTTGTCGCCCTGGATCTGGATCTCGCCCTTCGCCACCGGCTTGTCATTGGCCAGAATGGTCACGGGATCGTCCTGATGGCTGTCCAGCTCGATCACGGCGCCGCGGCCCATGCGCAGCAGCTGGTGCATGGGGATCACCGAGCGGCCCAGGACCACCGAGATTTCGACTTTGACATTGTCAACGTTGGAAGCCATGCACCCGCACCTTACATTCCCTAAAACCCGGCCAGCCTGCCGGAACATGGTTTCGGAATTCTTAATTTTGGACACGCCCGTCAAGACCCGGCCCGAATGGAAGATCAGCGACCATCAAGTCGCCTACCCTGAAGCGCTCGCCGAAATGGAAGCCCGCGCCGCCGCCATCGCTGAAGGCCGGGCCGGCGAACTGATCTGGCTTCTGGAACATCCACCCATCTACACCGCCGGCACCAGCGCCCAGGACAGTGACCTGCTGGATGCGCGCTTTCCTGTCTATCGCACCGGCCGCGGCGGCCAGTTCACCTATCACGGCCCTGGCCAGCGGATCGGCTATGCCATGCTGGACTTGAAACAGCGCAAACCCGATGTGCGCGCCTATGTCCATGATCTTGAACGGTGGCTGATCGAGGCGCTCAAGGAATTCAACGTGAAGGGCGAACGGCGCGAAGGCCGGGTCGGCATCTGGGTGCAGCGGGGGTTGCGCGAAGACAAGGTTGCCGCCCTGGGCGTGCGCATCAAACGCTGGGTCACGTTCCATGGCGTGGCCCTGAATGTGGACCCGGACCTCAGCCATTTCTCCGGCATCGTGCCTTGTGGCGTGCGCGCCCATGGTGTCACCAGCCTGGCCGATCTGGGCATCTCGGCGACCATGGCCGATGTGGATGTGGCGCTGAAGAGAAGCTTCGAAAAGGTCTTCGGCTAGCGGCGTCATCCGACCGTTTCTTGCGGTGGCTCCGGGAACTTTGCCCGTCGCAGGCGCTCCTGCAATGCTGCACTGCAGCGCTGTTTTACAGCCTCTCCGAATTCTGATTATTTGCCGTTATTGGCGCAGGAGTCGGCGCCTACCGGGGAAACGCCGCGGCCGAAAGCTTGCCGCGCAGAAACAAGAACACAAGAGTGCGCGCATGAGATTGCTTGTTTTGGGTCTCTTTCTGTCTGTCTCGACTGCGGCCGTTGCTGCGGGACCCGACGATCTGCAGAACCGTCTGGACAATACGGTGAAGCCCATTGTGGGCAAATACTGTGTCACCTGCCACTCCGGTCCCCAGCCCACTGGCCAGTTCGACCTCAAGTCCTACACCTCCATGGATCAAGTGAAGGAGGACTTCCCCCGCTGGTCGCTGCTCGCCGACCGGCTGACCAATCACGAGATGCCGCCCAAGCAGATGCCGCAGCCGCCGCAAGCAGCGATCGATCAGATCGTCGCCTTTGTGCACGACGTGCGCGCCGAAGAGATCAAGCGGCTGGGCGGAGATCCGGGCATTGTGCTGGCACGCCGGTTGAGCAACGCCGAGTATGACAACACCATCCGCGACCTGACCGGACAGGACATGCAGGTCGCCCGCCAGTTTCCGGTCGATCCCGCCAACACCGCCGGCTTCGACAATTCCGGCGAGACACTGACCATGTCGCCGGCGCTGTTGAACAAGTATCTGCAGGGCGCGCGCCAGATCGCCGACCATATGGTGCTCAAGCCTGACGGGATCAACTTCGCACCCTATTTCATGCGTGTCGAAAGCGATCGCGACAAATATGCGATCCAGCGCATCATTGCCTTCTATCAGGCCCAGCCCACCAGCTATGCCGACTATTTTGAGGCCGCCTGGCGCTATCGTTACCGCAAGGAACTGGGCAAGCCGGGCGCCACGCTGGCATCGACCGCGGCGGACATGAAACTCAGCGCCAAATACCTGCCGATGGTGTGGGGTATCTTGCATGACAAGGACGCTGTTGGTCCCGTCGCCAAGCTTCAGGTGATGTGGAATGCGCTGCTGGTGCCCAAAGCCGGCGATAGCGGCGAAATGATCGTCGAGACGCAGGCGATGGAGAATTTTGTCACTCGCATCCGCGCCCACACCGCCATGCAGTTCACCTCTCCCGTCGTGAAAGGACTGCCCGGCCAGTCGGAACCCCTGCACAACTGGCGCCTGCAGGAATATGCGGACAATCACAGGAAGAGCGATCCCGCCGACCTTCGGCCCGACAATGCGCGCGAACCGGCGCCGCCGGCTATTCCGAAATACCCGCCGCTGCATGAGGACGCCTCCCCACGCTGGGCGGCGATCTCAGCCAATGCGCGCTATGGCGACACCGACCTGGTTTATCCCGCCGGACAGAAGGCCAAATATCAGAAGGCCTTCGACCGCTTCGCCTCCGTTTTCCCCGACACTTTCTATGTCAGCGAACGCGGCCGCTACTGGCCGGACCAATCGACCGACAATGGGCGCCTGCTCAGCGCCGGCTATCACAATACTGGCGGTTACTACCGTGACGACACCGCGCTGATGCAGCTGATCCTGGACAAAAAGGGTCAGGACCAGCTCAACCGGCTGTGGCATGAGTTCGATTTCGTCGCCCACCAGACCGAACGGACCTGGGTCCAGTATTACTTCAACCAGAGCGGCGAGGTTGACGGCAACATCAACGGCCCGCTTTCCACCGAGTCCGGCTCCAAGCGTCCCGTCGGCCATGAAGTCACCGACCAGTTCGTAATCTTCCAGATGCGCGACAAGTATCTGGCGCGCTGGGCGGCGGACAAGGAGCATAACGATCCGGTCGCGCCCAAGGCCTTCAAATGGCATTTCGGCCTGATCAACACCACCTTGCGCAATCTGGAAAAGGAGCATGTCGCGGCCGAGCCGAAGCATCTGGCCGCGCTGGTCACCTTTGCGGAGCATGCCTATCGCCGGCCGCTGACGGCCAAGGAACACACCGATCTGCTGGCCTATTATCAGACGTTGCGCACCAAGGCGCAGCTGTCACATGAAGACGCGGTGCGCGACACCATCGTCAGTATTCTGATGTCGCCGGACTTTCTCTACCGCTTCGACCTGAACAGCAGGCCTGCGCCCAAGGCGGCGTTGGCCACGGCCAGCCTGAAGACCAGCAAGGCGTTCGACAGCCAGCCGCTGTCCGACTACAGCCTGGCGAACCGGTTGAGCTATTTCCTCTGGGCCTCCATGCCGGATGCGGAACTGCTGAAGCATGCTGCGGCCGGCGACCTGCACAAGCCGCAGGTCCTGCTGGCCGAAGCTCATAGGATGCTCAAGGATTCCAAGGTCAACGGCCTTGCCACCGAGTTCACCGGCAACTGGCTGGTCTTCCGCCAGTTCGAGACCAACAACTCTGTCGACCGCATGCGCTTCCCCACCTTTGACGACAATCTGCGCGAAGCGATGTTCCAGGAGCCCATCCACCTGATGCAGGACAATATCCAGAACGACCGTTCGGTGCTGGACCTGCTCTATGGCAACACCACCTTCGTCAACCCGCCGCTGGCCGCGCATTACGGCATGCCCGCCATCGACGGCGACAACGATACATGGGTGAAGGTGGATAACGCCGACAAGTACGGCCGCGGCGGCGTCCTGCCCATGGCGGTGTTCATGACCGAATATTCGCCCGGCCTGCGCACCAGTCCGGTCAAACGCGGCAACTGGGTGGTGCAGAAGGTGCTTGGCATCCGCGTACCCCCCCCCCCGCCAGTGGTGCCAGAGCTGCCCAGCGACGAATCCAAGACCGACAAACCGATCCGCGAAATGCTGGCCGAGCATCACAAGAATCCGTTCTGCGCCGGCTGCCATCTGCGCTTTGATTCCTTTGGTCTGGCCTTTGAAGGCTATGACCCGGTGGGCGATGCCCGCACCAAGGATCTGGCGGGTCGGCCGATCGACGCCTCCACCACCTATCCGGGCGGCGTTCCGGGCGACGGCCTGGTCGGCCTGAAGAACTTCATCCGCGAGCACCGCGAGGACAATTACATCTCCAACCTGTGCCGCAAGCTGATGGCCTATGCACTGAACCGCTCGCCACAGCTGTCGGACGAATCGCTGGTGGACAAGATGAAGACCAACCTGGCCGCGGACGGCTACAAGTTCCGCAGCATGGTGGACACCATCATCCTGTCCCCGCAATTCCTCGACCGCCGCGTCACCGGCCTATCGAGCGCATCACAAACGCCCGCGCCGCACCCTGTGGGCGCGAAACTGATCAAGGCCGATTTCCGGAAGGAGCATTGAGATGACCACCGATCGCTTTTCGAAGTTCCGTTCCAAAGCCTTCTCCCGCCGCGTGATCTTGAAAGGCGCGGGCTGCTCCATGGCCCTGCCCTGGCTGGAATCGGTGAACGCCTTCGCCGATACGCCCACGGCGTCCGATTTCCCCAAGCGTTTCGGCGTGATGTTCCTGGGCTGCGGCGTCAATGAGAACTACTGGAGCGCCGAAGGCAACGGCGCGGACATGAAGCTCAGCAAGACGCTGATGCCGCTGGACCCGCTGAAGCAGAAGATCAATGTGATCGACGGTCTTTATGTGAAGGCGCTGACCAACCAGGGCATCCACCCCGCCCAGACCGGCAGTCTCCTGTCAGGCGAGCACATCACCAAGGGCGCCATCATCCATTCCGGCATCAGCGTCGATCAGATGATCGCCAATCATGTCGGCCAGGACACGCCGCAATCCTCCATCGTGCTGGCCTGCGAGCAGCCGATGACCGGCTTCCATGAGACCAATTTCAGCCTCGCCTACAGCTCGCATCTGTCCTGGCAGACCCCGGATTCGCCCGTGCCGGTGGAAGTCTATCCGGCGCTGGCCTGGGACAGCCTGTTCGACAATCGCGGCAGCATGCTCAATGTCAGCGTGCTGGACCGTATCAAGGATCAGGCCCAGGCGATCTCCACCAAGATCAGCGCCAGCGATAAGGGCAAGGTCGACGAATTCCTCACCAGCGTGCGCGAAGTCGAAAAGCGCGTCGAGCTGATGCGCAAGGACCAGGACAGCGCCCAGGACGCCGCCAAGGCCAAGAACATCCCGGTGGCGATGATGCCGCGCCCGGCCAGCGGGTTGCCGGAAGATCTGCGCGAGCACGCCAAGCTGATGTGCGACATC
>DASXHL010000066.1:0-34000 GCA_036488555.1 Rhizomicrobium sp. | reverse complement strand
CTCGTAACCCACAAAATGCTGCAGCATCATTTTGTAGTCGTTTTCGCCATGACCCAATGAAGGGAAGCGGTTCTTCACGTCAATGGGATCACCGGTCCAATCCAGCGGCGTGGCGTCGCGCAGCAGCGGGCCGCGGCTGCCATTCATCATGCTTTTGATCAGCTTGAGCTTGGGATCGTAGTTGGGCGCGCCGGGATCCTCGTCCATGTAGAAGCCGGCAAAGCGCTGCACCCGTTCCTTGTAGCGGCGGCTATAGGGCGCGCCCAGCGGCATCAGGTTGAAGACGGTCAGGCCTTCGCCATTGTGCTGCCAGTCGAACTGGCTGGGGAATTCCTTGTAATACATGCCGTTCTTGGCGATCGGCACGTCGGTGGTCTTGGCGTCGCTATACTGCTGGACATGGCCTTCATAGGCCTTTTCGTACATCTGCTTGAGAACGTCATCGCCGCCCAGGGCATAGACATGGGGCCAGTCATTCACATTCTCGATGGCGTCGTCGGGGCCATCATCACCGCCATAGCGCACCGTGGTCTGCAGCCAGCCGTTGGCTGGATCGAAATAGCGGCGGAAGAACTTGACGCAGGCGGCGGTGTGAGCGTGCAGCAGTTCGCGCTCCAGCAGCGCCCATTCCGGCGGGTCCATCGGGGTGGCGATGGTGACGGCCGTGTCGGCGGCCAATGCCTTCACCGACGGCAGGGCCAGCGCGGCGGCGGAGGCCATCAGGAACGACCGGCGGGTGGTATGCATGAACGTCTCTCCCGTGATTTTTGCCCGATGCTAATGCCCCGATTCCAAAATTCGCATGGTCACTATATCGGTCTCAAAGCGAATTTTGGAATCGAAGGGCATTAGCAACTAATTGATTCTAGTGTCGTTTCGGTTTCGAAGTTCGCGCACGACTTGATATCACCGACCTTGCGAACTTCGAAACCACGACACTAGGGCCGGGCCCTTCGCCGTCACCAATCCCATTCCGCTATGGATTGATGCATCCCCTGCATCACGGTTTGAGGGATGCGAGATAGGCCGCGATGTCGACCCTGTTCTCGGCCGTCATGTTGGCGACTTCCGGTTTCATCGGATCAACCGTGGGACCGCCGCGTGTGCCGTGCTGGATGTCATAAAGCTGGCGCACGATCTCCGACGGCGAGCGTCCCGCCAGGGCCGGCACATTGCCATCCCCCTTCAGGTCCGCGCCGTGGCAGGAGGTGCAGGGAAAGGCGCCATTGCCGCTCTGCACCAGCTTTCGGCCGCGCGCGATCGCCCCCTTGGGCACATAGGCGACAAAACCGGAATTGGGATCGCGCAGTTCGGTGCGTTCCAGATTTTCCGGCATCTCGGCAATGCGCTCGCCGATCGGTTCGCTGCCGCCCTTGGCCTTCACCAGCATATTGTGGCTGGAGATCTCGAACTTGGGGACCTTGTCGGTTTCCACCACCCGGATCCATTTCTTGTATTTCAGTTTGGAGAAATAATCGGCGGCGATCTTCACCTCTGCGGGCGAGACCGCGCCGGCCACCTGATACATGCTCTTGATCGAGCCCATGGTCGGCTGGGAGGTCTTGCGGCGGCCCTCTTTCATCTCTGTCACCTGCTCGATGATGTAGGCTGCCGGCTGGCCGGCCAGCGAGGCGTTCTCAGGCCGGCCCTGGCCGTTGGGCAGATGGCAATAGCCGCAGGCATAGACCTGGGGCTTCCTGCCATGGGCCACCACATCCGGCATCGGGGCGTGGTCGCCGGGAAACCAGTCCGGTACCTTGAAGCGGTCGCTGACGCCAGCGTCGGTGAAGCGGAGCTTGGAGCCGGGCAGCTTCTTCTGGATCGTATCGTCCGGCTTTGCCGGCGCGGGCATCGCCTGGGGTACGGGATAGGCCCAGATCGGCACGCCATCCGCTGCGGCCAGAGCCGCGGTACCCAATGCAACCCCCGACAGTGCAAGGATAATTCCGTATTTCCGCATGCGTCTCCCCGGACTTTTCTATTGGGGGCAGTGACACATGTCTGATCCCTTGGAGCAAGGGAATTCACTGCGTCGCGCCGCCGCCC
Source organism: Rhizomicrobium sp. (assembly GCA_036488555.1). Taxonomy (GTDB): domain Bacteria; phylum Pseudomonadota; class Alphaproteobacteria; order Micropepsales; family Micropepsaceae; genus Rhizomicrobium. The sequence continues at coordinate 31,954 of DASXHL010000066.1, read as the reverse complement.
TGAAGCTCGATCAAGGCGACGCCGGCCATGATCAGAAGCCCGCCCACTGCCTTCTGGATGACGGTTCGGACGGACAAATCCTCCCTACCAAGCCTGGGGAAAAACAGGGTCAGCAGGATGCCGAACAGGAAGACAAAGAAGGTCGAGGTCGCGGAAATGGCCGAGACCAGCCCGACGGGTGCCAGCAGCGAGGCATAGCGCACGCCAAGACCGCCCCCCAGATTGATCAGCTCATTGGCGGCATTGACGCCGATCACTGCGCCGGGATTCCGACGGAACAGGCGCGAGAACTGCTGCCGATAGTCCGGCACTGCCAGGATCGCGGCGCCGAACAGGCCCTCGCCGACAAACGTCCAGAAGGTTGTGCTCCAGAATTCATCATGCACGGCGAAGAATTTGAACACCACGCTGGACAGCGCCAGCACAAAAGTCGCCGACACCATCAAAAGCACCAGCCTTGGCTTGAAGCGGCCGAAACGCAGGTTTCTGTCCATCGACAGGCCAATGGCGCCTGTCACGACCAACCCGGCGCCCGCCAACTGTGGCCAGTGCGGCAGTTCATGCAGCAGGATCAGACCCAGCACGAAAGTGAAAAGCGTGTTGGCCTGGAAGAGCGGCGCGACGACGGAGGCTTCTTCCGACTGGATGGCGCGCAGATAGAACAGCATCGCGCCCATATAAAGAATGCCCGACACCGTCATCACGACGGTGGCGAGCCAGGGAAGCGCGAGAACCCTGGGCTCGAACAGCCAGATGACGGGGAGCGCCGCCACGCCCAGAAAAGCAGTGAACACCATCAATACGGTGGTGTCGCTGTCGTGGAAATATTTATCGACCAGGAATTTGTCGATGTGGGTGGAAGCCGCCCACAAGAGCGGCCCGGAGAAGGCATAGAGAAGCCACATGACGAATGACCCTCGCCGGCCTTCTCCCTTGCCACGCGGCCCGCTGCGCGGGCGTTCGGTGGGCGAAAGGTCCACCGGACCTTTCGCTGATCCGCCTCACGGGAGGCGGGGCCGAGCCTGCTGCTAATTCTTGGGAATCAGCACGTCGTTGACCGGCGTGCGCGGCGCGGTGCCCTTGTCGATCACCAGGGTCACCGCAAGATGCACCGGCGGGCTGCCGGGCTGTGGGCGGCAATCATGCGGCTTCTCGCGCGGGATCATGAAGCTTTCGCCGGCATGAATCAGCTTCATGGGCTCGCCCTTCACATAACATTCAAACGTCCCGGTAACGACCTGGGTCATTTCCACGCCATGATGGATATGCGGGCTCACGCTCTCTCCGTCCTTCAGGTCGCGGGTCTGGATGATGATCTCCTGGTCCTTGCTGCCGGGCGGCACGTCATAGACCTGCCTGTCGGGACCGGCGGGCACCGCCATCTGGCCGCCCGACTGGCCGAAAGCCGCGGTCGAAGCCAGCACGAGCAGACCGGTAAACACTATTTTCTTCATGGATTTTCTCCCCAAAACGGCCGGCAGCTTGGCGGTTTGGGCCAAACCTTGCAAGCCGCCCAGAACGCAAAATGGCTTTCGCGCGTTTCCGCAAAGTCGTGGCCCGGGGCTTGTTTTGATGCGCTTTATTTCCAGCCTTCCTCGGCCTGCAGTCCTTGTGCTGGGGCTGGTTCTCTGTTTCGCCACCGTCCAGCTTGGACGGGCCATTGCGCCCGCCCATGCAGCACCTGCGGCACAGAGTCAGAGCGCCGATACCAAGGCCGATGCCAAAAGCGGCACCAAGGCCGATGCCAAAAACGGCGGCAATGGCGCAAGCGGCAGCGGCAAGTCCGAGGCCCTGCTGGTGGCGGAAGTACTGCTGCTGCTGGTGGTGGGGCGGGTGTTGGGCGAAGGCATGCAGCGCATCGGCCAGCCGGCGCTGATGGGCACCTTGCTGGCAGGCATCATCCTGGGGCCATCCCTGTTCGGATGGCTGTGGCCGTCGGCGCAGCATTTTCTTTTTCCCAAGGATGAAGCCCAGAAGGGCATGATCGATGGCCTGTCGCAGATCGGCATCCTGATGCTTCTTCTGCTGACCGGCATGGAGACTGACCTCAAGCTGGTCAGGAAATCCGGCTGGGCCGCGATCGCGATCGCGCTGTGCGGCATCGCCTTCCCCTTTGCCTGCGGTTATCTGCTGGGCCAGTTCGGCCCAGCTATCCTGTTCGACGGTGTAGGCCGTGGTGGCCGGCTGGTGCCGTCGCTGTTCCTGGGGACCGCGCTTTCCATCTCCTCGATCAAGATCGTGGCGATGGTGGTGCGGGAGATGAACTTCATGCGCCGCAATCTGGGCCAGATCATCGTTGCCACCGCCATCATGGAAGACACCTGTGGCTGGGTGATCATCGCCATCACCTTTGGCATCGCCGGCGCTGGCAGCAGCGGTTCAGGCCCAGAGGGCATAGACTGGCTCGGCCTCGCCAGGACGGTGACCGGCGTGGTCCTGTTCCTGGCCTTCTGCTTTACGGCGGGCCGCTGGCTGGTTTTTTCCGTCATCCGCTGGGTGAACGACAATTTCCGCAGCGATTTCGCGGTGGTCACCGCCATCCTGGTGATCATGGGCGCGCTTGCGGAAGTCACCCAGCTTCTGGGCGTGCGCACCGTGCTGGGCGCCTTCATGGCGGGCGTCCTGATCGGGGAATCGCCCATCCTCACCGACCATATCCAGGGCCAGCTGCGCGGCATGATCACGGCTTTCTTCATGCCGATCTTCTTTGGCCTGTCGGGCCTGGCGGCGGACCTTACCATCCTCAAGAGCGGCACCCTGATGGGATTGACCGTGCTTCTGGTGGTGGTCGCCTCGGTTGGAAAATTCTCGGGCGCCTTTGCCGGCGCCATGCTGGGCAGGCTTTCCTGGCGCGAGGGTATTGCGCTGGGCTGCGCCATGAATGCACGGGGCTCGACCGAAGTGATTGTCGCCTCTATCGGGCTTTCCATGGGCGCGCTCAGCCAGAATCTCTACACCATGATCGTCACCATGGCGGTGATCACCACCATGGCTATGCCGCCCATGTTGCGCGCGGCGCTGCGCGACCTGCCCATGAGCAGGGAAGAGGAGATCCGCATCGGGCGTGAGACGATGGATCAGCGCGGTTTTCTGCCCCGGCTGGAGCGGCTGTTGCTGGCGGTGGATGACAGTCCGGTCGGCCGCACCGCGGCGCGGTTTGCCGGACTTCTGGCAGGGGCGCAAGGCATGCCGGTCACCATCCTGAAACTGAATGCGGACCTGCGTCAGGGAGCCAACGCCCGACCTGCGAAAAGAAATGCGGAAGAAAAGGAAAGCGTCGGCCATGTCGAACAACCGGATGAGGCTGGCACAAAGCAGCGGGAGATAGTGGGCGCGCAGTCCCGCATCGAAAGCGCGGCCGATCTCAGGGCCGACGTCATCGCGCGGGAGGTCAAGGTCGGCGCCAGGAAAAGCGCTGCGCGGGTGAAGGACGACGCGGCCGAGCCCGAGCCGGAGAAAGTGCATCTGACGGCGCGGGTGCCGGTGGATCCGCCCGCGGACGTGGTCAAGGACGAAGCGCGCAAGGGCTACGACCTGATGTTCGTCGGCCTTGAGCACAGCCTGGAGGACGGCGGCTTCACGCCTCAAGTGACCCAGCTCGCCGCCGGGTTCGAAGGTCCGTTGATCGTCTTCGCCAATGGCAGGGAGGCGCTTGGTCCTCGAAGCCGCATCCTGGTACCGGTCAATGGCAATCCGCAATCGCGCCGTGCCGCCGAGGTGGCGCTGGCGCTGGCGCGCGCCACCGGGGCACAGGTCCATGCCCTGTTCGTGTCCCAGACCGATGGCCGCTCGCGCACCCGGCTCAGAGAGGAGCGCGTGCTCAAGGACATGACCGAACTGGGCGAGCGCTACAATGTGGCGGTGACCACCCGCATCTCGGCACGGTCAGGTCCCGCGGAGGCCATTCTCAAGGAGGCCGGGCGCAATTTCTCGATGATTGTGATGGGCGTGGCGACCAGGCCCGGCGAAGACCTGTTCTTTGGCAACACCGCCAGCACGGTGCTGCGGGATTGGCAGAAGCCGGTATTGCTGCTCGCGACTTGACGCCTTCGGTTAGCGCGATTCCAGCCAGTGCACCGAAAAGAGCCGCTCCTCGTCGGTCCACACCGCGCGAGGATTGAAGCCGGCGCGCGCCGCCATCTCGCGGAAGCTTTCGATGGTGTATTTGTGACTGTCTTCGGTGTGAACCGGCTCGCCTGCGGCGAAATCGAAATGCCTGTCGCCGATGGTCACGCTCTGCCGCTTCAGGCTGACCAGATACATTTCGATGCGGTGGGCCCCGGCATTGTAAGGCGCGTAATGGGCGAAAGCGCCGGTGTCGAAATCCGCGCCCAGCTCGCGATTGGCCCTGACCATGAGGTTCTTGTTGAACAGGGCGGTGATGCCGGCTGCATCGTTATAGGCGGCATGCAGGCGCGCCGGGTCCTTGACCAGGTCCACGCCGATCAGGAGCCCGCCGCCATTCAGGCTGGCGCGCATCTGGCGCAGCAAGGCCATGGCGGCATCGGGCTCGAAATTGCCGATTGTCGAACCCGGGAAGAAACCGGCGCGACGGGAGATTTTTGAGTTCCGGCCCGGCAGGTCGGGAATCTCCAGAGGGCAGGTGAAATCGCCTACCACCGGCCGCAGCACCAGGGCGGGATAATCCGCCGCCAGGGCACGCACCACCTCCTGCAGATAATCGCCGGAAATATCCAGGGGCGTGTAGGCATACGGGTTCTGGGCTGCATCCAGCAGGATGCGCACCTTGCGCAGGGAGCCGGCGCCGAATTCCAAAATCTCGACACTCTCGCCCATCAGGCTCGCGATCTCGCCGGCATGGCGGCTGAGCAGCGCCATCTCGGTGCGGGTCTGGTAATATTCCGGCAGTTCGCAGATCTGCTCGAACAGAAGCGAGCCCGCGGCGTCGTAGAAATATTTGCAGGCGATTTCTTTGGGCGTCTTGGCGAGACCGGCGGCAAGGCTTGCGGCGAAGCTGTCGCCCGAAGCCTGGTTGCCCGTATGAAGACGGGCGAGCGAGGTATCCATCAAATGTCCTCTGCGAGCCGGATGCCGCCGAATTGCCAGCGCATCGTGCCCTCATGTGGTGAAGCGATAGGGCAATTAAATGAAGCTAGCGCGCTCATAAATCCTCCGCCAGACGAATACCGGAGAACTGCCAGCGCGCTTGCGGCGGAAAGAAATTGCGATAGGTCGAGCGAATATGGCCGGGCGGAGTGGCGTTCGATCCGCCGCGCAACACCATCTGGCCGATCATGAATTTGCCATTGTATTCGGCGGCCATGCCTTCAAAGGCCTTGAAGCCCGGATAAGGATCGTAGGACGAACGGGTCCATTCCCACACTTCGCCATGGTGGAAACGGTCGCGGCAGGCATCGGCTGTCGCGGCTGCCTCCCACTCGAACTCCGTCGGCAATCGCGCACCCGCCCAGGCGGCATAAGCCGCGGCTTCGTAGAAACTCACATGCTCGACCGGGGCGTGCGGGTCGAGCGGCTGCACACCCGAAAGCGTGAAGACGCTTTCGCTGCCGTCATCATCCTTCAGCCAATAGAGCGGGGCTTCCCACCGTTCTTCCTGCGCCCTGGCCCAGCCGTCGGACAGCCAGAATTCGGGGCGTCGGTAGCCACCATCGGCGATGAAGGCTTGATATTCCCCATTGCTCACCGGCTGCGAGGCGATGCGGAAGGGCCTGAGCAGCACCTGGTGGCGCGGGCTTTCATTGTCGAAGGCAAAGCCCGCGCCGTCATGGCCGATCAGCGACACCCCGCCCGGGATGGACAGGCTCTCCGGTGGCCGGGCCATGCGCGGCTCGTCTTTGCCGCCGCGATAGGCCGGCAGCAGCGGATTGGAGAAAAAGGCATGCTTGATGTCGGTGAGGATCAGCTCCTGATGCTGCTGTTCGTGATGAAGGCCAAGCGTGATCAGGTCTCGCAGCGCCTCATCGGCACAGGCCCCCGCCATCGCGGCATCCACATGGGCGCGATAGGCATGGATCTCCTCCAGGCCTGGGCGGGAGAGGTGCCCGCGGCGTGGCCGGGGGTGACGCGGGCCCAAAGCCTCGTAGTATGAATTGAACAGATAGGCGAAGCGCGGATCGAACGGGCGATAACCGGGGCGGTTCGCCAGGATCACGGTCTCGAAGAACCAGCTGGTATGGGCCAGGTGCCACTTCACGGGACTGGCATCAGGCATGGACTGGAGTTGGCAATCTTCCGCCGACAGGGGATCGGCCAGCGCATCCGTGAAGGCGCGCACCTCTGCATAAGCCTGGGCTAGGCTGGTCGTCGGCTGCAGGGCGCGGGCTTTCATAACGCTCCGTTCGAAGGTCTGGCTGGAAGGTTACGCCGTTCAAGTTCCAAAAATACGAAGGCGTTTAGGGATAACAGCGGCGGTCGTTCCGGGTTCCCCGAATTGGGGGACCCATTATCCATTGGAATTCGTATGGTTGGGAACCCCCGCCCGGTTATGGCGTTCAGGCTCAAGAGCGGGAAAGAGCGCCGGGACGAAAGCCGGACATGAACTTCATCCAAATCAAGTCCCCCATCGTCAGAGCCGCACCGGAGTTCCTGGGCGGCGAAGGAGAGATGGGTGATGCCATTCGCGCTTTCAACTGGGCTGCCACCTCGCTGGGGCCGCCGGAAAGCTGGCCGCGCACGCTGCGTACCTGCCTGCGCATCATGATGGCCTCGCGCCAACCCATGTGGGTGTGGTGGGGCCCCGAGCTGCTCAATTTTTACAATGACGCCTATTTGCCGATCATCGGCGGCAAGCATCCCGGGGCGCTGGGTCAGCCTGCGCGAATAGTGTGGTCGGAGATCTGGGACCAGATCAAGGACCGCATACACGCCGCGCAGGCGGGCGAGTCGAGCTATTCGGAAGCCGAAATGCTGATCATGCGGCGCCATGGCTATCCGGAAGAGACCTATTACACCTTCTCTTTCTCTCCCGTGCCGGAGGAAGATGGCAGCATCGGCGGCCTGGTTTGTGCCAATACCGATGACACCGACCGGGTGATCGGGGCGAGGCGCCTGGCGTTGCTGCGGGAACTGGCCTCACGGACATGGGAAGCCGATACGGTAGGCGACGTCTATACGCTGTCGGCGCGCGCGCTCGCCGCAGATCCGCGCGACATGCCCTTTGCGCTGATCTATCGCTTCGAGGACGATGGTGCGCGCGCAACCCTGCGCGCCGCAACCGGCATCCCCCCCGGTCATGCCGCCGCGCCGGAGTTCATCACCCTGGATGGCAACGCGCCCTGGCCGGTCAGTGAAGTCATGCGAGGTGGTTTCAGGCGCATGGTGACGCGGCTTGCGGGAAAGTTCGGTCCCCTTCCCAAGGGACCGTGGAACGACCCGCCGGAGGAGGCCCTGCTTCTGCCGCTGGCCACCAGCGCCGACACCGCGCCGCGCGGGGTGCTGATTGTGGCCGTCAATCCCTATCGCCGGCGCGGTGACGACAGCTTCGAGAATTTCGCCGCTCTGGTGGCGCGTCAGATCGCGTCCGCCGTGGTCAATATCGAGTCCTTCGAGGCCGAACGCGAGCGCGCCAAATCTGCGGACAGCCTGACCCTCGAGATCGAGCATCGCCGCCGCATCGAGCGGCATCAGAACCTGCTCCTGGACGAGTTGAACCATCGGGTCAAGAACACGCTCGCCACGGTGCAGGCCATGGCGATGCAGACCATGAAAGGCGTGAATTTTGGCCCGCGTGACGCTTTCATGGCGCGGTTGTTTGCGCTTTCCAGCCAGCATGATCTGCTCACCCTGGACAATTGGGAGGGTGCCGCCCTGGAGGGGGTGGTGCGGCGCGCGCTGCGTCCTTGGCGCGACGAGGAGCATGTGCGCTTCAAGGTGGAAGGCCCGGCGGTGCATCTCAATCCCAAGCGCGCGCTGGCGCTGGGCATGGCGTTCCATGAGCTTGCCACCAATGCCGCCAAATATGGCGCTTTGTCGAGGGCGAGCGGCATGGTGCATGTGCATTGGGCGATCCTCCCGGATGACAAGGGCCTCAGCTTCACCTGGGAAGAACATGGTGGTCCGCCAGTGACCAAGCCCGACCATCGCGGCTTCGGCCTGAGGTTGATCGAACATGGCATGGAGCGCGAGATTTCCGGCAAGGTGATGCTGGATTTCCGTCCCGAGGGACTTGTCTGCCAGTGGGAGATGAAACTGACGTGATTGGCGGGATGAACGGCGGGCGGCGCGTGCTGATCGTGGAAGACGAGATCGTCGTCGCCCTTTTCCTGGAGGATGTCCTGGAGGAGTTCGGCTATCGCGTGGCCGGCGTGGTCAGCCAGCTGGATGATGCGATGGCGCGCGAAACCGACTATGACATCGCGTTGCTGGACGTGCATATCAACGGCCGCAACGTTTTCGATTTCGCCGACCAGCTCGCCCAGCGCGGCATTCCCTTTGTCTTTGCCACCGGCTATGGCGAGCGCGGCATTCCCGAACGCCATCGCGCCAGCCCGGTGCTGCAGAAGCCGTTCCAGCCCGCCGATCTCAAGCGCCTTCTGGATGAGATCGCCCTGTCCTGGCGGAATGGGGCGGGCAACAAGAAAATCAGCGCCGCTTAAGCCGTCAGGAATTCCACCATCGCGGGGTATGCGTCGCGGTCTTCCAGCATGAAAAGATGGCCGCTCTCGAAGAAGCGCAGCTGTGCGCCCGCAATGCGTCCGGCCAGCGCCGTCACCGTTTCCGGCCTGGCGATGCCGTCGTGACGCCCGCCCATCACCATCACCGGGCAGGCGACAGCGGGCAGGCGGTCCCAGGTGTCGTGATGGGCGCGCGCGGCAAGCTGGCGGGCGGCGCCTTCGACATGACCGGGTTCGTCGCGGAAGGGATCGGCCAGGCTTGCCGCCAAAAGCATCTGCCATGTTCCAGGATTTTCGCGGATCCAAATGTCGTCGCGGCGCGTGTCGGCGATTTTTACCTTCAGCGCCGCCATCTCCTCGGGCGCCATTTTGGGAAGTTCGTGATAGGCGAAGGATGATCCACCCACGCCGCCCGATGCCGTGCAGCACAGGATCAGGCGGCGCACTTTCCCCGGGTGCCGCAGCAGGAATTCCTGCGCGACCATGCCTCCGAAAGAGATGCCAATGACATGGGCATCGTCCCAGCCGACCGCCTCCATCAGTCGGGCGGCATCGTCGGCATAGTCGGCCATGGTGAATGGGCCATCGCCCTTGAAGCTCTGGCCCATGCCGCGCTGGTCATAGGTCAGAAGGTCAAAGTGCCGGACCAGCGGGCCGGCAAACCGGGTCTCGGGCCGACGCAGGTCCCCGCCGGTGCCGCCAATCAGGAGCAGGGGTGTGCCTGTCCCTTGACGCTCGTAAAAGAAGGGGTGGCCCCCCAAATCAGCAAACGGCACACTGGCCTCCCAGCTTTGAAATATTGTTACAACGAACCTTTACGAGCCGGCAACCATGGCGGCTTTGGCGGCCCAGCTGTGACCAGAAAGCCTCATAAAATCCGCGGTTTCACTTGGATTCGAAACCGCCGGTCTGGTATTTTCTAGCCAGTATCAGAGGGGCCCCCGATAAGGGGTTCGAGAATGAAAGGGCTCAAGCGCGCTGCGGTTTTTACCGCGGGGATTGCTGCCGTGTGTACGGTGGCAATACCTTTGCTCGCGCGCGGCGTGCTGGCCGCCGACCTGCCGCCCAGCCTCGAGTCCTTCGGTCAGGCCAAGGCGCTTTCGGCTTACGAGCTTTCCGCGACCGGCATGACCGACGGCGGGCTTGAGAAGAGTTTTGCGGGCTCGCTGACCGGCAGCAGCCTGGCGTTGAGCAACGGTCTTCCGACCTTTGCCGCCAGTACGCTGTTGTCGTCGAACCTGGCGCTGGATTCCGGCAGCGGGCTGGATGCGGCATCCCGCTTCCTCGCCTATGACGGTGCCCTGCAGCCTTTCCTTTCGCCGGTGTCCGCGCCCTATCTGTCGCTGGCCAATGGCGGTCACTATGGCGGCTTTACTTTTGTGCCTACCGCCAATCTGCGCCTGCGCGTGGGCGCCGCGATCAACAGCGAAAGACTGGATCATTTCAGCTTCGATGTCGCCCAGCCCCCGGGTCCGCTGGCGCTGACCTATGACGCCAGCCAGACCAAGTCGCTCCTGGGCGGGCTTTCCTGGGATGTCTCCAGTGCACTGGGCCTGGACGTCACCGGTATCAGCTCTGAGCGTTCGGGCGTGCCGCTGGGCTTTGACAATGCGGCCGCCATCACGCCCAAGGCGGCGACACAAGCCGTCAGCGTCGCCGCACACATGAATATCGGCCAGGGCTGGATTACCACGGCCACCTTTGGTGAGGACCTGACACAACTGGACCGGCGCGATAGTGCGGGCCCGGTGAGCCTGCACGAACAGTCCTATTCCTTCGCCATCGCCAAGCATGGCCTGTTCGGCGACGATGCACTGGGCCTTTCCTTCTCGCGCCCGGCGCCCAGCCTGGCCAACAACTTTGCCGGTGGGTTGACCGCGTCCGGCGACTTGCCGCCAGTGATGGTGGCGCAGGGCCTTCCCGGCCGCGCCGCCGAAAGCGACTTCCAGCTGGGCTATATCACCAACTTCCTGGACGGCGCGGTGGCGCTGCAGACCAACGCGGCTTATCAGACCAATTTCCAGGGGCAGCCCGGCGCCACTTCGGTGTCGCTGCTCAGCCGCGCGAAAATAAAATTCTAGCGCCTCCAGGCGTGAACCTGATCATCGTTGGCGCGCCCGGGCCGGGTGTGCTGTGGCTTGCCGCTTAGAGCCAGTTTCGCCACAGGAATGAAGTGAGCTCGAACAGCTCTAGAAACCGCTGGCCCAGTGGCCGACGCCGCCACGCCCGCTGATCGATCTGTTTGGCGCGGGTCAAATCGCCCTGGAACATGTGCTCGAAATCGTCTGCGGTGGCGCTGCCTAACACAATTGCATCCACCTCGTCGTTAAACACCACGCTGCGCGGGTCGAAGTTCGACGACCCTATCGCCGTCCACACCCCGTCGATGGACGCGGTCTTGGAGTGCAGCACTTCATTTTGGACTTCGTAGATTTTCACACCGGCCTCCATCAGATAGCCGTAATGAGACCGCCCGATCGCCAGAGCCATCTTGGAATCGCTGTCGCTGGGCAGCAGAAGACGCACGTCCACACCGCGGCGTGCGGCGGCAATCAGGTCCTCTTCTTCCTGGTCGGTCGGCACGAAATAAGCGGCGCTGAGCCACACATTCTTTTCGGCGTTACGGATGGCGGAAAGGAGCGTGACATAGAAGCGGGGCGTTTCCTCGCTCGGGCTACTGCCGACAATGCGCACGACTTCGCTGCCGCGGGGCGCCATGGCAGGAAAATAGATATCTCGATCCAGTGACGGCCCCTTCTGCTGCGACCAATGCTCCATGAACAATGCCTGAAGCTGGGCGACGACGGGTCCGTCTATCTCGATATCCGTGTCGCGCCAATACTGAGCTGGTTGATCCTTGGTTCCGCCAGAACCCGAGGAGGGCTGATAGCTGGTGCTGAGATTGATTCCGCCCACGATCGCCCTCGTGCCATCCACCACCAGAATCTTGCGATGGTCGCGAAAGTTTAGGGTGACGGGATTGAGGGGATTGTACTCCACCTCGTTGACGCCTGCATCTCTCAGGCGCTTGAGGAAATCGGGCGGCGTCGCACTGGAACCGTAGCTGTCATAGATGATGTTAACCGCGACACCTCGCTGGCGCGCGGCGATCAACAGATCCCCCAGATGTTCGCCATTGGAGACAATGTCCTCGAAGATGTAATATTCGAGATTGATGCTGGTCTTGGCGCCATGCATGGCGTCGAACATGGCGTTGAAGGTTTGGGGACCGTCGATCAGCAGCCGTGTGGAGTTTCCGGCGGCCAGTGGCGTCTCCGCTACCGCTTCCTCGATCGCCATATGGCGCTTGAGGATTCCGGCATCGCCTGGCTCAGGGGCAATCTTGTCCAGTAGGGCCTTGCTCTGCTGAGCGGTCAGCGGACCCCGAGCGCCCATGACGGTTGGGCTGCTTTCGGGCGGCGGGCTGTCGTTTACCCGAGGCACGACAGCGCAGCCCATCAGAAGCGCGCAAAGTGCCGAGGCGATGAGGATTCGCATTATTGGATGTTTGGGACCGGCTGCCGCCATCGCCAAACGTTCTCGGACTAGAGAAGTTGCCCTGAAGAGGCGTCAATTACGGTAGCGAACGATATCGGGCCGGCTTTTCAGAACAGGTTCGCCCTCACCTGATCATAAGGCGCAGATGATCGTTCAAATCCGGCAGACGGTGCTATATGAAAGCCCCAACCGGAACGAACCAAATTCGGACCGAAATTATCCCGCGCAGAAAGCATGCAGCGATGTCGAAACTGACTTTTTTCAGGAAAATCAAATAGATGGCCGGTCCCCAATTTGTGTATGTGATGAAGGATCTGTCCAAGACCTATCCTGGCGGCAAGCAGGTCCTGAAGGGCATCTGGCTCTCCTTCTATCCCGGCGCCAAGATCGGCATCGTCGGCGTCAACGGCGCGGGCAAGTCCACCCTGATGAAGATCATGGCGGGGATGGACAAGGATTTCACGGGCGAGGCCTGGGCGGCGGACGGCGTGCGCACCGGCTATCTGTCGCAGGAACCGCAGCTCGATCCAACCAAGAATGTCCGCGAAAACGTGATGGAGGGCGTGGCCAAGAAGAAGGCACTGGTCGATCGCTTCAACGAGATCGCCGCAAACTATTCCGACGAGACCGCCGATGAGATGGCCCGGCTGCAGGACGAGATCGAAGCGCAAGGGCTTTGGGACCTGGACAGCCAGGTGGAGCAGGCGATGGACGCGCTGCGCTGTCCCGATGGCGACGCCGATGTGGAAACCCTGTCGGGTGGCGAGCGCCGCCGCGTGGCGCTGTGCAAGCTGCTGCTGGATGCGCCCGACATTCTTCTGCTGGACGAACCCACCAACCATCTGGACGCGGAGTCGGTGGCCTGGCTGGAACACACGCTGCGGGAATACAAGGGCTGTGTAATCCTGGTCACCCACGACCGCTACTTCCTCGACAATGTCACGGGCTGGATCCTTGAGCTGGACCGCGGCAAGGGCATTCCCCATGAAGGCAATTACTCTTCGTTCCTCGGCGTGCAGGAAAAGCGTCTCAAGCAGGAATCCAATGAGGAGGCCGCCCAGCAGCGCACCATCGCGCGCGAGCGGGAATGGATTTCCCAATCCCCAAAGGCGCGTCATGCCAAGAGCCAGGCGCGCATCAACCGCTATGAAGAATTGGTGGCCAAGAGTCAGGAACAGCGCCAGGGAACCGCGACCATCATGATTCCGGTGGCCGAGCGGCTGGGCGATGTGGTGATCGAGGCCGAAAACCTTGCCAAGGGTTACGGTGACCGGCTGCTGTATGAGGGTGTGAACTTCAAGCTGCCGCCTGGCGGGATCGTCGGGGTGATCGGCTCCAACGGCGCCGGCAAGACCACGCTGTTCAAGATGCTCACCGGCCAGGAAAAGCCCGATGCCGGCACCTTGAAGGTCGGCCCGACGGTGCAGATCGGTTATGTTGACCAGTCGCGCGATGCGCTCGATCCCAAAAAGAATGTGTGGGAGGAGATTTCCGGCGGCACCGACATCATCGAATTCGGCAAGACCAAGATCAATTCCCGCGCCTATGTCGGCGCTTTCGCTTTCAAGGGCGGCGACCAGCAGAAGAAGGTCGGCCAGCTTTCGGGCGGCGAGCGCAACCGCGTGCATCTGGCCAAGATGCTGAAGTCGGGCGCCAATCTGCTGCTGCTCGACGAACCCACCAACGATCTGGACGTGGACACGCTGCGCGCGCTGGAGACGGCCCTGGAGGATTTCGCCGGCTGCGCCATGATCATCAGCCATGACCGCTGGTTCCTGGACCGCATCGCCACCCACATGCTGGCGTTCGAGGGCGACAGCCATGTCGAATGGTTCGAGGGCAATTTCCAGGACTATGAAGCCGACAAGAAGCGGCGCCTGGGCGTGGATGCCGACCAGCCGCACAAGATCAAATACAAAAGGTTTGCGAGAGCCTAAGCGGCACGCTCAAGCGCGAGAGATTTTGGCCGTTGAGCAGGAGCGGGCGCGGAGCGTACCTAGCGTACGTGAGCACCCGCGACGCACTCAGCGGCCAAAAGATCCGCGCGTCAGTTTGAAGGCTTGCCGAGATTGGCGGCCAGATCGCTCAGATGCGCGACCAGACTGCGGACATTGCCGTTATTCTGACCCAGGAACGAGACGAACTGGTCGCGCTGTTCCAGCGACAGCCAGATGCCCTGATAGGCCACGTCCACCAGGACCGGCTTGCCGGTGTCGGTGCGCACCCGGAAATCGACTTCCGCCGGCGGTTGGTTGCTCGATGGGTCGATCAGCTGGGTCTGGACGATGAAGTCGGTGGGCGAACGTTCGGTCGAGCCGATCACCTTCAGGGTCTGGTTGGTGTATTTGGAGAAGTAGGACTGATATTCGGCGGTCGCGTAATTCTTGAACGCCGCCACAAAGGCTTCCACGTCATCGGGCGGGGCGCTGCGGCGATACTGGCCGAGCGTGAACAGCGCGATGCGGCGCACATCGACCAACGACAGCAGCAGGCCTTCGAACTGGTCGCGGCGCTGCACGCTGGACAGCCGCTTGTCCTTCAGGATGTCCAGGCCCTTGTGGATGTTCTCGTCCACAAAGCTCTCCGCCACATTGGGCACGGCCAAGGCCGGCGCGGCAACCAGCAAAGAACTGGCGGCCGCCGCCACCAGAAAGCTACGGCGCATCAGGGGCTTTGAAAGGCGCATCGGTCTTCTTTCCTGTTCGAGGCAATTTTCACGGTTTGCCATGGCAAGTGCAAGGCGGCTTGACGACGGTTTTTCCATCAAAAATCAGGGAGATCCTGGCCCGGAGCGCGGCCATTGCGGATTTCCTGGTTGCGCATCTGACGGTACAGGCTGCGCAAGGATGAATAATAATCCACGGAGCTGCGCTGAATGCCCTGGATGGTCTGGTAGGTCTGGGCCCGCAAATCCAGCAAGGTGAAGTAAATCCGCCCGCCATCCCACCAGATGTGCTGCTTGAAATGAATCTGGTTGGTGGGATCGATGGCGACACCGACCGCCAGGCCGGTGGCATCGCGCGGATTGCTAGGCCCCAGGAACGGCAGCACCAGATATGGGCCTTCGCCCACGCCCCATACCGCCAGCGTCTGGCCGAAATCCTCGCCATGGCCCTGAATGCCTATTTTGCTCGCCGGATCCAGAAAGCCCCCCAACCCCACGGTTGAATTGATCACCAGCCGCCACATGGATTTGCCGGCGCGGCTGAACTCGCCCTGCAGCATGTCGTTCACAAAGATGGTGGGCAGTTCCAGATTTCCAAGGAAATTGTGAACCCCGCGACGTCCCGGCTCCGGTACCAGCAGGAAATAAAGCCCCACGGTGGGGATCACGAAATACTTGTCGATCTTGCCGTTCAGCTTCAGCGTGTCGCGGTTGGTCTCTTCATAGGGGTCATTGTTGGCCAGGGCTTCGGCCGTGGGTGGGGTGGTAGCGCACGCGGCCAGGGCCTGGCACAAAAGCAGACCGGCAAGCCCTAAAAAAAACGCCCTGAGTTTACGCATAACCCCTTGCCACCCGGCAATTTTGCGGGGGGTTCTGCCGTTTTTGGGCACCCCGAGTCCAGCCCCTTGCAGTCGCTGCGATCTGAAGCATATAAAGATATGTTTATATGTGAGATGAGGCCTTGGACAAGCTGGTTTCCATGCTGCGCGCTGCCGGCGACCCCACACGGTTGCGCCTGCTGCTTTTGCTGCGCCAGGCCGAACTCACGGTCAGCGAGCTGATCGAGATTGTGGGCCAGTCCCAGCCGCGTGTCTCACGTCATCTCAAGCTCTTGGGCGAGGCCGGGCTGGTGGAGCGGTTCAAGGAAGGCAGCTGGGTGTTCTGCCGGGCGGCCGATCGCGGCACCGGCGCCGGACTGGGTGCGGCCATCGCGGCGCTTGCCGACCAGGAGGCGCAGGAGGCCGACAGGGCCAGGCTTGCCCATATACGAGAGGCGCGCGCGAGCGCGGCCGCTGCCTACTTCAAGGCCAATGCCGCCCAGTGGGAGCGCATTCGTGCCCTGCATGCGCCCGAAAAAGATGTGGAAGCCGCGATCGCGCGCCATCTGACCGCGCACGAGATCAACAACTTCCTGGACGCCGGCACCGGCACGGGCCGGATGCTGGAATTGATTGCGCCCCATGCCGCCCGCGCCGTCGGCATCGATGTCAGCCCCGACATGCTGGCGATCGCGCGCGACCGCCTGTTGCGCGGCAATCTCCAGAACGCCCAGGTACGGCTGGCCGACACCTATCGCCTGCCGTTCCCCAATGGCAGCGCCGGCGCCGGCTTCGATGTGGTGCTGTTCCATCAGGTGCTGCACTACCTGGACGATCCGGGCGCCGCGGTCGCGGAAGCGGCCCGGGTGATGGCGCCGGCCGGCCGTCTGCTGATCGCCGATTTCACGCCCCACAAGGAGGAGTTTTTGCGCGACGAATTCGCCCATCGCCGCCTGGGTTTTTCCGACCGTGAAGTGGAGGGATGGTTTTCGGCCGCGGGTCTTGTCAGCGCCGGCAGCGAAACCATCGCGCCGCGCGCGCCGGGAGAAAAGCTTACCGTCAAACTGTGGCTGGCCACGGCAAAGGCCCACGCCAAAAAAGAAGCAGCATGAGCTGATTATGAGTCTGGCCGATCTGATCACCAATCCGGGACCGCTTCAGGTCTCATTCGAATTCTCGCCGCCGAAAACGGAAGAGGCGGAAGCCCAGCTGTGGACGGCGATCCGCCGGCTGGAGCCCTTGGCGCCGGCATTCGTATCGGTCACCTATGGCGCGGGTGGTTCGACGCGCGAGCGCACCCATGCCACCGTCAAGCGCATGGTCGAGGAAACCAGCTTGAAGCCTGCTGCGCATCTGACCTGCGTGGCAGCGTCCAGGGCCGAGATCGACGAGATCGTGCAGGGCTATTGGGATGCCGGCATTCGTCACATCGTGGCCTTGCGCGGCGACATGCCCGGCATGGAAGGTCCCTATTGCCCGCATCCCGATGGCTACAAGTCCACGCCGGAGCTGATTGCGGGCATCAAAAAGATTGCGCCGTTCGAAATCAGTGTCTCCTTTTACCCCGAACGTCATCCGGATTCGCCCAACCACGGCCATGATATCGAACTGCTCAAGGCCAAGATGGATGCCGGCGCCAGCCGCGCGCTGGGCCAGTTCTGTTTCGACAATGACGTGACCGCGCGGTTCCGCGATGATGCGGCCCGTGCCGGTATCACCATTCCCATCGTGCCCGGCGTGATGCCCACCACAAATTTCAAGGGCGTGTCGCGCATGGCGGGCAAGGCCGGCGCCTCCATTCCCACCTGGCTGGCCAAGGCCTATGACGGGCTGGAGGAGGATGTGGAGACCCGCCGCATTGTCGCGGCCGCCGTTCTGGCCGATCAGGTGCAGCAATTGCGCGCCCGCGGCTTCGGGCAGTTTCACTTCTACACCCTCAACCAGGCCAACCTGACCTACGCGGCCTGCCGTATTCTCGGTATCAGTCCCAAGGAATTGTCATGACTTTTGATGTGCAGGAGGGCCGCGAAGCCCGCATTCGGTGGATGAAGCAGGAGGCCGGGAAGCGCCTGTTGCTGCTGGATGGTTCCTGGGGCGTGATGATCCAGGGGTTCAAGCTGCAGGAAGAGGATTTTCGGGGACAGCGCTTCGGCAACCACCCGTCGGAACTGAAGGGCAATAACGACCTTCTCACCCTGACCAAGCCGGAGATCATTCAGAATATCGGCCGCCAGTATCTGGAGGCCGGCGTCGATTTCATCGAAACCAACACCTTCAACTCCAACTTCACCAGCCAGGAGGATTACGGCCTGGGCCATCTGGTGGGTGAGCTCAATGAGGCCGGCGCGCGGCTGGCGCGCGAGCTGTGTGACGAGTATTCCACAGCCGAGCGCCCGCGCCTGGTGGCCGGTGTGCTGGGCCCGGCCAATCGGACCGCCACCATCTCGCCGGATGTGAACGACCCGGCCTTCCGCAACATCACCTTCGACGCCTTGCGCGAAACCTATCGCGACGGCACGCGTGGCCTGATCCGGGGCGGCGCCGATGTGCTGATGATCGAGACGGTGTTCGATACCCTCAATTGCAAGGCCGCGATCTTCGCCATCGAGGAAGTGTTCGCGGAAATGGGCGTTCGCCTGCCGGTGTGGATCTCCGGCACCATCACCGACCTGTCGGGCCGCACTCTGACCGGCCAGACGCCGACCGCCTTCTGGCATTCGGTGCGCCATGCCGATCCTTTCGCCATCGGCCTGAACTGCGCGTTGGGCGCCAAGGAACTGCGTCCCTATATTGCCGAACTGGCTGGCGCCTGTGACACGCTGGTGTCGGCGCACCCCAATGCCGGCCTGCCCAACGAATTTGGCGGTTATGACGAGACGCCGGAAACGATGGCCGAGATGATCGGGGAATTCGCCCGCTCTGGCCTGGTCAATATCGTCGGCGGCTGCTGCGGCACCAAGCCCGAACATATCGCAGCCTTCGGCAAGGCGATTTCGGATGTGCCGCCGCGCCAGATCCCGGAAAAGTCCAAATATATGCGGCTGTCGGGGCTGGAGCCGTTCACGCTGACGCCGGACCTGAACTTCATCAATGTGGGCGAGCGCACCAACATCACCGGCTCGGCCAAATTCAGGAAGCTGATCGCCGCCAATGACTATGAGCAGGCGCTGGAGATCGCCCGCCAGCAGGTGGAGAACGGCGCCCAGATCATCGACATCAACATGGACGAGGGACTGATCGATTCCGAGGCGGCGATGACCCGTTTCGTCAATCTGATCGCCAGCGAGCCCGACATTTCAAAAGTGCCGTTGATGATCGACAGCTCCAAATGGAGCGTGATCCAGGCGGGCCTGAAATGCTGTCAGGGCAAGGCGGTGGTCAATTCCATCTCGCTGAAGGAAGGCGAGGAAGCTTTCCTCGAACACGCCCGCGAGGTGCGCCGTTTTGGCGCCGCCGTGGTGGTGATGGCCTTCGACGAAGTGGGCCAGGCCGACACCCGCGAGCGCAAGATCGAGATCTGCAAGCGCGCCTATGACATCCTGGTCAACAGGGTCGGCTTTCCGCCGGAAGACATCATCTTCGATCCCAACATCTTCGCGGTCGCTACCGGCCTGGAAGAGCATAACGAGTACGGCAAGGCCTTCATCGAGGCGGCACACGTTATCCGCGAGCAGAACCCGCATTGTCATATCTCGGGTGGCGTCTCAAACTTCTCCTTCTCCTTCCGCGGCAACGAGAAGGTGCGCGAGGCGATGCATTCGGTGTTCCTGTTCCACGCCATCAAGGCGGGTATGGATATGGGCATCGTCAATGCCGGCCAGCTCTCGGTCTATCAGGATATTCCCACGCCCCTGCGCGAAGGCATCGAGGACGTGCTGTTCAACCGCCGCGCTGACGCCACCGAGCGGCTGCTCGAACTGGCGCAGCGGTACAAGGGCGACGGCGCGGCCGCCACGGTGGAAGACGCCGCCTGGCGCAACGCACCGGTCAATGACCGCATCACCCACGCCATGGTGCACGGGATTGACGCCTTTATCGTCGAAGACGCGGAAGAAGCGCGTCAGCAGGCGGAGAAGCCGCTGCATGTGATCGAAGGCCCGCTGATGGACGGCATGAATGTGGTGGGCGACCTGTTTGGTTCCGGCAAGATGTTCCTGCCGCAGGTGGTGAAATCCGCCCGCGTCATGAAGAAGGCCGTGGCCTATCTCTTGCCCTTCATGGACGTGGACAAGAGCCAGGTAAAGGAACCTGCCGGCAAGATCGTCATGGCCACGGTGAAGGGCGATGTGCATGACATCGGCAAGAACATCGTCGGCGTGGTGCTTCAGTGCAACGGCTATGAAGTGATCGATCTGGGCGTGATGACGCCGACCCAGAAGATTCTGGACGCTGCGCGTGAGCACAAGGCCAACATCATTGGCCTGTCGGGCCTGATCACGCCGTCGCTGGATGAGATGGTCACCGTGGCCAGCGAGATGGAGCGCCAGGGCTTCGATATTCCGCTTCTGATCGGTGGCGCCACAACGTCGAAGGTGCATACTGCGGTGAAGATCAATCCCAGCTATGCCCGCGGCCAGACCGTCTATGTCACCGATGCCAGCCGCGCGGTGGGCGTGGCCTCCAGCCTGCTGAGCAAGGACAATGGCGCGGCCTATGCCACAGAGGTGCGGGCGGAATATGAAAACATTGCCCGCAATCACGCCAGCCAGCGCAGCAATGCGCGGCGGTTGAGCCTGGCGCAAGCGCGCGCCAATCGCGCCCGGCCGGATTTCGGAAAGGTCGCGCCGGCACCCAAATTTTTCGGCACACGGGTGTTCAACGGATATGATCTGGAAGAGCTCGCCCGTTATATCGACTGGACGCCCTTCTTCCAGACCTGGGAGCTGGCCGGTCCGTTCCCCGCCATTCTGGAAGATGAAAAGGTGGGCAAGGCGGCGCGCGATCTTTATGCCGATGCCCAGAAGATGCTGAAGAAGATCGTGGAGGAGAAGTGGTTGACCGCGCGGGCCGTGATCGGCTTCTGGCCCGCCAACAGCATCGACGACGATATCCTGATCTTCGGCGACAAGGCGCGCAAATTCCCGATTGAGACCCTGCACACCTTGCGCCAGCAGATGGCGCGCGAGCAGGGCCGGCCCAATCTGGCGCTGTCGGACTTCGTCGCTCCCAAAGGCACCGATGACTATATCGGCGGCTTTGTCGTTACTGCCGGCATTGGCGAGGAAAAACACCTGCAGGCCTTCAAGGATGCCAAGGACGATTACAGCGCCATTCTGCTGTCGGCGCTGGCCGACCGCCTGGCCGAGGCCTTTGCCGAGCGCATGCATGAAAACGTGCGCAAGGATTATTGGGGTTATGCCGCGGATGAGCAGCTCAGCAATGACGAACTGATCAAGGAAGCCTATGCCGGCATTCGCCCGGCGCCGGGTTATCCTGCCCAGCCGGAACATTCGGAAAAAGGCACCTTGTTCAAGCTGCTGGATGCCACCGACAAGATCGGCGTCAAGTTGACCGAAAGCTACGCCATGTGGCCGGGCTCATCGGTGTCGGGCTTCTACTATGCCCATCCCGAAAGCCGCTATTTCGGCGTGGGCAAGATCGAACGCGACCAGGTGGAGGATTATGCCCGCCGCAAGGGCTGGACGATGGCGGAAGCCGAGCGCTGGCTGGCGCCGCTGCTCAATTACAACCCGCGCACCGTGGATGCGGCCTAGTGTCGTGGTTTCGAAGTTCGCCACACCACCGATATCGGGTTCAAAGCGAACTTCGAAACCAAAACGACACTAGAATCAATAAATTGCTAGTGTCCTCTGATTCCGAAATTCGCCCGGAATTTGATATAGGGACCATGCGAATTTCGGAATCGGGACACTAGGTGAAGATCGTCCGCATCCTGGCGTTGCTGGTGGTGGCTGCCGGCATCTTGCTCGCTTTTCTCTACCGCCATGCCATCGATCCGGTGGCGATCCACAATGCGATTGCGGCCAATCCGCTGGCACCCGCAATTTTCATCGCATTGCAGGTCGCAGCCAGCCTGTTGTTCGTGCCGCGCCTGGTCATGGGCGTGGCGGCTGGGTTGCTGTTCGGCTTTGTCTGGGGCCTGCTATGGGCCATTTGTGGCGCGATGGCTGGCGCAGCGGCGGGATTTGCACTGGTGCGCTGGTTCGGCGTCACCGGTGTGCTGGACGCATCGCCGGGTCTGGGCGCGATGGTGCAAAAAGCGGAAGCTGGGGGCTGGCGCGCCGTTACCATTTTGCGCCTGATGCCGGTGCCGCACAGTGTCGCCAACACGCTGCTCGCCATGACCAACCTTTCCTGGCGCGATTATCTGTTGGGTTCCTTCGCCGGCATGTTGCCCATGACCATCGCACAGGTGGATATCGGCGCATCCGGCAGCGAGATCCTAAGCGGCGGACAGTGGCTGCTCGCCTGTCTGATGCTGGCGCTGGGCCTGGCCGCGACCTTTCTGCTCAGGCGCCTGTCGCGGGGTTCGCAATCGGGCTCCGACACGATAAATTGAGCCCATGTCCATATGGGGAAAAGTCAGTGGCGCCGCCGCCGGCCTGGTCGTCGGCGGTCCGGTCGGCGCGCTTGTGGGCGCACTGGCAGGGCATTTCTTTCTGGACCAGGGCGAAGATCCGGGCGTCACTTTCACCATCGCGGTGATCGCGCTGGCCGGCAAGATGGCCAAGGCCGACGGCATTGCCACCGAAGAGGAATTCGAGATCTTCCGCCAGGTCTTCGGCGTGCCCCAGCAGGAAGAGGCCAATGTGCGGCGCATCTTCGACCTGGCGCGTCAGGACATTGCGGGCTTCGAATATTATGCCGGCCAGATCGCCCAGATTTTCCGCAACAATCCGGCGGTGCTGGAAGACGTGCTGGACACGCTGTTCGAGATCGCCAAGGCCGATGGCGTATTGCATCCCTGCGAGGCGAAGTTCCTGGAGCGGGTGGCGGAAATCTTCGGCTTCGCGCCCAACGAATATCGCCGCATTCGCGCCAGCCACTTCGCGCCGGAGCTGACCGATCCTTATGTGATCCTAGGCGTGTCGTATGTCGCCGACGATGACGAGATCCGCCAGACGTATCGGCGCCTGGTGCGCGAGAACCATCCCGATCGGCTGATCGGTCGCGGTGTGCCGGCCGAATTCATCAAGCTGGCCACCGACAAGCTGGCCGCCATCAACACGGCCTATGAAAAAATCCAGATGGAACGGGGACTTAAGGCTGTTTGATGATTTTTGATGACTATGATTGGTAGTGTCTCAGTTTGAATTTTTTTCCCGCGCCCATAGCCTCGGCTCAGGTGTACCAGGGTAGAGATAGTCAAATAGTAGCGTTGCCTCGACGGTGTAATCACCGCAATCCGGCTCCCAGAGCAAAACGGTATCTCCGTCCTTAAGGCCGAGATCGTTCAATTGCTCCTCCAGAGGGCGATCATTGTAATACAGGACAAAATAAAAGCCCTCGCCGGGCGTATCTTGAAAGCTTGTTTGAACTCGCAACATCAGGCTGCCTTCTTCTTATACGGGCCACGCTTTTTGGGCGCTTCCTCGGCTTGGTCTGTCAGCTTCACGATATGGCTCATATCCATGAGTTCGTCCGTCAGGCTAGGGGCACCGCGGCGACAATGCGAAACGATTAATTGTTATAGAACAGCGACTTAACCTCAAATGATGATTATTTGATGAGTATGATTGGTAGTGTCTCAGTTTGAATTTTTCTCTGCGAAGCGTTCGCAAAACCATAGCCCGACCGTGTGGAACATTGCCCTTAGGCCTATCGTTTTCTCAACCGAACGCATGTATGATTCGCACATCATGCATATAAAGGAATCTTTATATGCCTAATTTTCCAGGGGCGACCATGACCGATTTGAAGACGAGGGAGTCTCTTTTGGCCGCGCTTCGCAGTGCTTCGAGGCGCGAGCCCACAGCCGAGGAAATAGAGAAGCAGCGAGTGTCGTTTATCCTAGGTTCGCTGAAAGAAAAAAACACAATGAGCCGGGAGAAAGTCGTTGAGCTTCTTAGGAAACAAGAAGGCCACAGATAATCTGTGATCCTATTCGAGCTGACTAACAGCGAGGATCACCCAGCATACCAAGCTCTAGAAGTCGCAAACGGTAACCGGCAATATGATTTCCTCCGGTCGGCCGTTCTGGCGTCGCTGGAGATTGGTCGCCCTTTTCTGTCGCAGCATCTCATAAAGGCCCTGAATTTTCAGGCCATCACCTGCCTGCACACGAACCCCGGCGAATATCGTCCATGTCCCGTACACGTCGGGGAATATGAGCCTCCGGCCCATTATCGGGTCGCGGCGCTGATGGACGATTTCGTAAATCTGGTGAATCGAAACTGGGAACAGACCGATGCGGTAGTTCTCGCCACATACGTATTATGGCGAATGAACAACATTCATCCGTTTATCAATGGCAACGGCAGAACAGCGCGAGCCGCAAGCTATTTCGTTCTGTGCGTAAAATCTGGAGGGTGGCTCCAGGGAGATCCAATACTTCCAGAACTTATCCGGCGAAACCGGGAAGAATATGTAGCCGCGCTCAAGAAGGCTGATGAATCATTCGCTGCCGGCAACCTTGATCTATCTGACCTACATGCCCTGGTCTCGAAACTACTAGATGCGCAACTGGCCTCCATTCCCGCAGAAGCGGCGCAGCCAGCTTAGGCCGCAACGTCCCTTTTCTTGTAAGGCCCGCGCTTCTTGGGCGATTCCTCGGCTTGGTCGATCAGCCGGACAATGTGCGTCATGTCCATCAATTCGTCCGTGATACCAGCCGCCATCGCCGGGGTAACCCGCAGCGACTTATGGATGCGGCAGAAGTTGTAATAGACGAAGTATAGTGCCAGCGCGTTCAGGTGGTTTTCGACCTTCTTGGAAAAGCCGTTGGTCAGACGTGTAAAGCGGCGCATGGACATACGCATTGTGAGATTTTGGCGTTCAACATGAGATGTTGAAATGTGCGCCGGATCGGGCTGGCCTTCGATGATCTTCTTTTCCGCGCCAAGGCATTGTGCGGGGCTGTAACGCTTCGCGGGGCCTTTGTCGGGGCTTTCGCCGTAAATCTTGTCCAGCATGGCGTAATCAACGTCAGCGCCGAACGCCTTGTCCACGGCCAGCAGATAAGCCTTGTGACCATCCGTGGTGAGCTGCACGCGATTGGCGAGGCGTTCGGCAACGCCGCCCATGAAAACCTTGGCCGTCGCGCCGCTGCGGTCGCCAACGGTCCAATTCAGGATCAGCTTGGAGTCGCTATCCAACGCGGTCCACGTCCAGACGTCGCCAGCTTCGCCGCGATACTTCTTCTCGAAAGAGGTGTTGCGGGCCTTGGAGCCTACAAAGCTCCAGATTTCATCGCACTGAACGCGCTTGGCGGCGACGTTGCGCACGGTCTTGTCGTGGAAGGCTTCGCAAGCCTCGCCGGCATCCACCAGCAGCTTGGTCACAGTGTTGATGCTGACCCCGGCCACCCGGCTCACGGCCCGCATAGAGGAACCCTCTACCAGCATGGAGAGGATTTGAACGCGGGTTTCGAGGGGCAGCTTGTTCATGCCCCAAATTCATACTGAACTAATGCTTGTCAGTCAAGCAATAAGTGCAGTTTCGATTTTCCGCCATGTAAGCTCTTGTTATTTATGGGTAATCCGCCAGATTTGGACCCATAACTGGGTGCCAAATCGTAGCCCTTACCTGCATATCCAGCTTTGCGGCGCTCTTTGATGGCCTTACGGGCTTCCATAATTTTGCTGCTATCGCGCGCAGCGGCCGGGTTAGCCCTTAGAAGCCGATCAATTTCTTTCTGTTTCATGGGCTTAATCCTACACAGCAAAGTAATTTTCAGGGGTCTGTATCACAAGTTGATGATCCCGGCGCATCATGTAGTCCTGAAGAAGGCGGTAGTAAGACCTGACCGCTTTGTTCAAAGCTGCATTAGCTCCAAAATCCTCAACAACTAGGAAAAGTTCCTTTCGGACGACTTCAATCGACAAGCCGCGTCCGTGAGTTTTCCATTTTTTGGTCTCGTTAAGTAGCTTTGCGATTTCAGACGCGCGCTGCTCTTTCATGGCCAGCGTCACGGTTTTTTTCTTGGTGCCGGTCTTTTTCCAGTTCTTGAACTTGTATTTCACCAGCCACTTTTTCAGCAAATCTATCGACAAATCGCGGGCTTGTTCAAACTGGTGCAGCTCCGCAGGGTCGAATTTCTCAATAAGAAACGTCAACTCTGCCGCAGAGAGCGTTCCCTTGTTAGAGGAGTCTATGAGAGCCTTGTACTTGTCCAAGTAGCCAAGAGCAGGAACCCATTTGCCCGTTCCGGCTCGCCGCACCTGCGGATCAATGGGGCCCAGGATGGAATAATAGTCCATGTAAATATGGTCGCCAGACATAACCAATATCGTGCCGGCAGACATGGCAAAATTCGGGATGATAAAGGAAACCTCGCCCTTCCAATGATATCTGAGCAAATCGGCGATACGCTCGGCGGTCTCGATTGAGCCGCCCTCCGTTTCGATAATGACAAAAACGTTGTCGTTCTTGGTTTTCGATTTCGCTTTGTAATCCTCGACGGCATTCCGAATGATGTCGTCCAGCGGCATGGTGATCGGACAGATCATCGCCAAAACATCGGTCTTGGTCGCTGCGCTGACAGCCTTGAGACGAACGGTTAGTTCAGTTTCAACATAGGTGTTGGACGCCGTAACGTCATCCGCCATCGCGCTTAGTCCCCCAGCGAGCGGAGGCTGCCTTTCTGGCAATTTCCTTCCGCTGCTTCGCCGAGAGAACTTTGGCGCGTGCCTTCCCGCCTTGCAAGCCGCCCTTGCGTTGAGCGTCAGCGCTATTTTGAATAACTGGTTCTTCAATCTCGCCAGTGGCGATCCTGCCGACCATGACGGCGGCGGACACAACGTCAGCGGGGCGCTTTTCTCCGCGAGGGCCTTTGGGCATGTCGGCACTATCTCATAGGCTGTAACGGTGGTCATCCTGCCTCGCGCGCGCGTGGAAAGGCAACCCGAATGAGTATTTTTTGATGATACATAAGTATATGTTTATGCTATGTTTTCCAAAGTCAAACAGCCAAAAATTCAAACTGAGACACTACCGTATGATTGACTTTTGATGATTCAGTGATGACCTTAAAGGTGCGGCCAAGAGGGCCGCATATCAACCAAGGATCACACATGAGCAAATACGACATTGGTGTGGGCGAGGCGTTTGAGTTGGACGAAAGCCAGCCAAGAGACGAACGCCACGGCTGTCATGGCAGGCGCCGCCATGACCATCATCATGATCACGACGATCATCACCACGGCCGCCACGCCCGCGGCCACCACCACGCCCATATGGCGGCGCTGGCCATGCTGTTCGCGCTGAAGGCCTATCGTCACCACATGCGCCGGCCGGCCGAGCAGCAATAAGGAATCGACATGAGAGGACATCATCACCACCGCGGCCGCCATCGCGGCGAGGAAGCCGAGACCGGCGACCGCGCCACCACCCGCGTGCAGCTCGAAATGCCGCCCCAGGCGATGGAACGGTTGCAGAAACTGAAGGATCGCAGCGAAGCCGCGTCCTATGCGGAAGTCATCCGCAACGCCCTGCGCCTCTATGAAGCGCTGGTCGAGGAGCACGAAAAAGGCTCGGAATTCAGCCTGAAACGCGCCGGCGGAGAAACCGTGCAGTACAAGATCTTCGTCTGATGCGCCGCGTCGACATGCCGTCACCCAATCACGACGATCGCGGCGGGGCCGTGATCGACATGCTGGTGCTGCATTACACGGGCATGGAAACGGCGAAGGCCGCGCTGGGAAGGCTGTGTGATCCCGCCGCCAAAGTGTCGGCGCATTATACCATCGACGAGGACGGCACGGTTTACGCGCACGTTCCCGAAGCGCGCCGCGCCTGGCATGCCGGCGTCTCTGCCTGGGCTGGCGCGACCAACATCAACGCCCGCTCCATCGGCATCGAGCTGGTCAATCCCGGCCACGAATTCGGCTATCGCGATTTTGCGGATGCCCAGATCGCGGCGCTGATCACGCTGTGCCATGGCATCCTGCTGCGCCATCCCATCCCGTCCGCGCGCGTGTTGGGACACAGCGATGTGGCCCCGGCGCGCAAGGAAGATCCCGGCGAACGTTTCCCCTGGGAGCGGCTGGCGCGCGCCGGCATCGGGCTTTGGCCCGCATCGCTTGACGCCAATCCCGGTCCCGAGGCGCTGGACCGCTTTGGCTATGATTTGGGGGCGGGCCTCGAAAAAGCGGTCACCGCCTTCCAGCGCCACTTTCGCCCGCAAAAGATCGACGGGGTGTGGGATCGTGATTGCGCCCGGCTGTTGGCTTCCCTGTTAACCGCGCCCGGCGTATAAGCCGGGCATCAGATGGCCGGGTGACCGCGGCACAGCAATGTGTCGAGGAAAGTCCGGGCTCCACGGAAAGACGGTGCCGGATAACGTCCGGCGGGGGCGACCCCAGGGATAGCGCCACAGAAATGACACCGCCTACCGGCCTAAAGCCGCGGCAAGGTTGAAATGGTGCGGTAAGAGCGCACCGCGTCTCTGGCAACAGAGGCGGCACGGCAAGCCCCACCGGGAGCAAGACCAAATAGGGACGGCACGTGATGTTTTCCGCATCGCCGTCCGGGTCGGTCGCGCGAGGTGGGTGGCGACACCCATCCCAGAGGAATGGTCACCCCTTCGCAAGAAGGACAGAACCCGGCTTACAGGCCATCTGATGTTTTTTTTGATGACCCCCATCTGTCGCAACTCGGGTTTGCCTTCAGCAAACACCTCGTTGCGACATCTTCCCCCTTCCTGGCGCTTCGCGCGAAGGGGGAAGAAAGCTGGCGGATGCTGCACGTCGCGCCGCGATGTGCGGCGCTCGAGCTACTCCAGGTCTGAGAGAATCTCGAGAGTCGCTTCGTCGGCGTCGCCGTCGAAGTATTTTTCCAGCAGATTGAAGAACAGCACCTCGTCTTGATTGGCCTCGGTAAAGAGGGTGAGGCAGGAGCGGAATTTCATCGCGTCGATCGATCCGAAAATCTCTTCGACGCTCCTGTTCCTCAAATTCATCACCGCCTGACAGCATTCGCGCAGGCGCGCGCCCAGCAGCGAATGCGCCAGATAGGCGCGCGCCTCGTCCAGTGACTGTATGGCATAGGCGCGCGACATCGCACTCTGGCCCAGTCCCGCGATCTGCGGAAAGATGAACCACATCCAGTGACTCTGCTTCTCGCCGGCGATGAGTTCGCCCAGCGCCTGGGCGTAGATGGGCGCCTGCGCTTCGATGAAGCGCTCGAGCCTCACACGCCCGCTTTCTTGGCCGGCACTTCGCCGATCGCCGCCCAATCCCGATCCTGCCAGCCCCAGGCGACCGCCTGGTCATATTGGCTTTTCAGGAGGTCGGCAGTGGGCATGGTGACGCCCAGACCCTCGGCGGCGGACCGCGCCAGATTGACGTCCTTCAGCCCCAGCGTCAGGGCAAAGCCGGCCGGCTCGTAGCTGCGATTCAGGATCATGGTGCCATAGCTCTTGAACACCGCGCCGGTGAACAGCCGCCCGCTCAAGACGTCATGGAACGCTGCCGGGTCCACACCCCCCTTGCGCAGCAGGGCAAACGCTTCGCCGATGGATTCCAGTTCGCTGGCGATCATGAAATTGCCGGCGATCTTGAACAGGTTGGCTTTCTCGGGCGCATCCACCGACACGGTGCGCGCGCCGATCTTGTCGAACACCGGCTGCATGGTCTTGAGCGCGGCCTCGTCGCCGCCTGCCACCAGCACCAACGCGGCCTGTTCCGCCATTTCGGGCCGGCCAAATACGGGCGAGGAGATGTAGGCAAGACCCGCCTTCTGATGCGCCGCCGCCAATTCCCTGGCGAAGGCAACCGAGATGGTCGCCAGATTCACATGAATCAGGCCTTTTGCAGCCTTTTCCAACAGCGGACCGGCGAGGCCCAGCTCGCACATGACCTGATCGTTGGACAGCATGGAGAAGGCCGCATCGCCCTGGAGTGCATCTTCCGGCGTTTTCGCCGCCGTGGCCCCCTTGGCGACCAGCGCCTGCACCGGTTCCTGCGATCTGTTCCATACAGTCACCTGATGGCCCGCCTTCAGCAGGTTGACAGCCACGTAATGGCCCATGCGGCCCAGGCCGATAAATCCGATTTTCATGCCGTTCTCCATCTGACTCGCGCGGGAGAGAAGCGACGTCCGGCGCCGATGTCCAGCCCGACGAATCACCCTGCGGTTGTAGTCGGGCTAGTCTCTGAACAGGCAGGTGAAAGGACAACTAAAAGTTGCTCTCTGGAAAATCGTTAACGCCTTGTTTACAGGTCTCACTACAATCTTACCGTGTTCTTTGATTGTTCCGCTGGATTCCACCCCTAGCGGCCGCTGGAATGCGAAATACCAGCCAAGCCCCTCAAATATTTGGGCTTTTGGTTTGACGGCCCATCTCATCCCATGATATCCCATGTTGTCCCAAGGGGCCCTGTGGGGCCCGCCTGACCGACGGCCGATCTTCCGGCCGACCAGGCCACCGGGGCCAGGGGGTTTGAGACGCGATGACCGGGTTGGTTCAACCGTTCCTTTCGACGGTGCCTGGGTCGCTCGACGGCAAGGGACGGGTGTGCATTCCCGCAACCTATCGCCATCTTCTGGTTGCCCAAAACACGACCGGCGTCTTCGTTTGCCCCAGCTTCATCGACCCGGCGCTGGAAGCGTTCGGCCAGTCGCTGCTGGATGCGGTCAATGCGCGGCTGGCGACACAGGACCCGTTCTTCTCCGCGAGCTTCGATGACGAAGCCACCGCGCTCATCGCGCGCACCCAGTCGCTGCCGATCGACGAGAATGGCCGTGTACGCCTTCCCGACGCGATGATCGAGCATGCGGGGCTGAAGGACAAAATCGTCTTTGTCGGCAAGGCGCAGAAATTTCAGATCTGGGATGCCGAGCGCTATGCCCCCATCGAGGCGGAAGCCATCGCGCGGCTGAAGGCGCGCATGGAACGCGCCAGAAGCGGGGAGGCGTGATGAGCGGTCACCTTCCCGTAATGCTGGATGAAGTGCTTCAGATGCTGAAGCCCCGCGACGGCGCGCGCTATGTCGACGGCACCTTTGGCGGCGGCGGTTATGCCAGCGCCATTCTGGAGGCAGCCGATTGCCAGGTGCTGGGCATCGACCGCGATCCCGACGCCATCGCCCGCGGCCAGGCTCTGGTGGAACGTTTCGGCGGCCGGCTCACCCTGGTGCAGGGCGAGTTTTCGCGGATGGACGAATTCACGCAATCCACGGATGGCGTGGTTCTCGACCTGGGCGTGTCGTCCTTCCAGTTCGACCAGCCGGCGCGGGGTTTCTCCTTCCGCGAAGACGGTCCCCTCGACATGCGCATGAGCCTTTCGGGTGAAAGCGCCGCCGATGTGGTCAACACCGCCGACGAGCGCACGCTCGCCCAGATCATCGCCCGCTACGGCGAGGAGAAGAACGCCCGCCGCATCGCCCGCGCCATCATCGCTGCGCGTCCCGTCACCGGCACGGCGCAACTGGCCGCCATCGTTTCCGACGCGCAGGGCCCCGCCGCGCTGCGTCTTGCCATCCATCCAGCCACCCGCACCTTCCAGGCCCTGCGCATCCATGTGAATGACGAGCTGGGTGAGCTGGAGCGCGGCCTGGATGCGGCGCTGAAAATCCTCAAGCCTGAAGGCCGGCTGGTCGTGGTGTCGTTCCACAGCCTGGAAGACCGCATGGTCAAGCGCTTTCTCACCGAACGCTCCACCACCGCCCCGCGCGCGTCTCGTCATGCGCCGGCCTCTTCGATTTTCGGCGGCGCACCCGCCAACAAGGCAATGTTTCAGCTTCTGCCGCGGCGCGAGCCGTCGGTGGAGGAAATCGCATCCAATCCCCGGTCCCGGTCCGCAAAGTTGCGCGCCGGAATCAAGTTGGCGGCATAGGAGGCCAGACATGGTTCGCATCCTCAACTTCTTCTGCGTGGCGCTGATGGGTTTCTCGATCCTGGCGCTCTACCATGTGTCGGAAAAGACCCGCGTCGCCCATATGGAGCTGAGCCGGGTCAATGCCCAGATCGCCCAGGAGAAGGGCGCCATCGGCGTGCTGGAAACCGAATGGCAGCATGTCGCCTCGCCCGAACGGGTGCAGCAGTTGGCCCAGGCCAGGCTGGGCATGGCCGACACGTCTTCCGCGCAGCTGAGCTCTTTCGAGCAGCTGCCGCGCCGTGGCGCCGATCCGGCGCCGCTGAACAACACGCCGGTCCACAATGCCAGCGCGCAGATTCCGGCGCCCACGCCTGATTCTAGCCCCACTGACTCCGGCATGTGAGGAAATGAACGAGGCTCCCACTGTCTTTCAGCGGCGAAT
>DASXHL010000059.1:0-136228 GCA_036488555.1 Rhizomicrobium sp. | reverse complement strand
AACCGGATGGTACTCCCGATATAGACCAGCCCGGAGTGTCGGGGCCGACCGAGATGGATGACCGGGTCGCCGCCTCGATCGATTTTGATAATAACGATATTTACAATATGGGCGATAACTGCGTCGAAACCGACGGCGGTGCGCACAATCTGCGCGTGTTCGACAACCGCTGCTTCAATACTGGTCAACATTCTCTCAGTGCCCAGCCGGTGCTGGGTGGACCAGTCTATTTCGTGCGAAATATCGTTTATAACTCGCCCGCTGAAGGCCCCCTCAAGTTTTCCGAAACACCCGCGGGTGTGCTTGTTTATCAAAACACCTTTGCAGGGGCCGACACGGGGCCTGGCGGTCCTGTATCGAACGCTCATTTCCTGAATAATTTGTTCTTGGGCCGTGGTGGAAGCAAGCCTGTCCTAAACATCCACACCAGCACAAATTATTCCACGTCGGATCATAATGGCTTCTCGTTGAATCAGGGTCCTGCCAATTTTGAATGGGACTCTCCGCCGAACAACATCGGCGCCGACTTCGACTGGAACCACAAGTTGACGATACGGCGCTTTAAAACGCTGCAGGAGTTCAGCGATGCAACAGCACTGGAAAAACACAGCGTAGTCATCGGTTACGATAGCTTCGTCAAAGTGCCGATGCCAAATGACGCCGATCCGCTGCATCTGTACAATCCGGAAGACATGGATTTTCATGTACAACCGGCTTCGCCCGCTCATGGCGTGGGGGTGGCGTTGCCCACCATAAACGATGGCTACCCTGGGGCTGGGCCAGATCTCGGCGCGCTGCAAACAGGTCTTCCGGTCCCGATCTATGGTCCGCGGACGTGGCCGGGATCCGGTACCAATAGCTGGGCTCATGGATACCGCTCCTGGGTGGGGCCACCCCAGGTTAAAGATGCGCTCGTTTCCCGTTAGGATTTTGAACGGCTCGCGACAAACGCATGCCGGTCCTGAAGGCAAACTCCGCGTTTTCATGCATGGATCGCAATCGCGGAGCCATCTGTTCAACCCGGAAGAATGGGTACGGAGAGTACATCGTAGTGAATCCTAGCGCATGATGACTCTCAAGCAACTCGAGGCCTTCTACTGGGCCGCAACCTCGGCCAACTTCACTGTCGCCGGTGAGCGACTGAACGTGTCACAGTCATCACTTTCCAAGCGCATCAGGGAACTTGAGGAGCAGTTTGGCCGGGAATTGTTCGATCGTTCCGGTCATAAAGCGATTTTGACCGAGTATGGTCGGACATTGTTGCCGCTTGCGAGGAAATTTCTGGAAAGTGCCGACGAAATGTGCGCGGTGATGACGGACGACGCGACTTTGCGTGGGGACTGTCGGTTCGGTGTCGGGGAGTTTTCCTCTCTGACCTGGTTACCGGAATTTGTGGCTCGCGCAAGAATTCAGTTTCCCAACCTTCTCCTTGCGCCCACGGTAGATATTGGCGCAGAGATGCAACAGCATCTGGAAGATGGTGTTCTTGATTTCGCGATCATCGCGGGTTCTTCTTCTCGCGAATCCGTCGCGTGCGAGCCGTTGGTAGACTTGCGGTTTCATTGGGGCGGCCATCCATCACTGCTTGGAAGTCAGCGGAATTTGACGGCGGCTTTGCTGCGTAAGGTGGCGATGATCACCATGCCTGACGGTGCAGGTGCAGCTCGCATGGTTCAGGAGTGGCTCACTACAAGCGATCTCCAGGCGGCGCAGCGGCTTACCTGTAACAGTCTCGCTGCTATCACGGGTCTGGTAATCGCCGGGATCGGAATAAGCGTGTTTCCCGAAAATTGGCTGCGAAATCTGGAAGGCAAAGGGCTTTTGGCTCGCATCGAGTGTGACCCCGCGCTACCGATCCAGCATTACTATTTCCACTGGCGTCGCGGTGATAACCGCCTCGTAATCCGCAAGACCCGCGAGCTGGCCCGGCAGGTGGTCAATTTCAATGTGCCGATTACCCTGCTTCGCAGCTTGTCTCTGACCTAGATACATGCGGGGCAAAGAGTGCAATGCAGAAGCTGACATGGCCGATGCCGCACCAGCATTGGTCGGTCAGTAGGTCGACTGATAGCGTCAAAATCCTGGGCCGCCAAGTTTACAATAATTGGAATGGGGAAATGCCATGCTTCGCAACTCAGCCGTCTTTCTCCTGTTGACGCTATTGGCTTCATCGCTGGCGGCTCATGCTGAGACGGCCAACTTTCCCAGGCGAAGCTGCAATGTGCGTGATTACGGCGCCAAAGCATCCATTATCTGGCTCGATACCGATGCATTTCAGAAGGCGATCGATGATTGCGCGGCCCAGGGCGGCGGTATCGTTGAAGTTCCGCGCGGCGATTATCTGACCGGGCCGCTGGTCTTGCGCAGCAATATCAAGCTGCATCTGGCGGCGCGGGCCGAGATTGTCGCTGCAACCGATCCAGCTCTTTTTCGCATAAGCGACGCGACCAGGAAATATGCGAGCAGTGCAAGCTATACGGCCTTCATCAATATCTTTGGTGCAAAAAATGTCGCGATTACGGGCGAGGGGACGATAGACGGTCAAGGCGCTGTCTGGTGGGAGCGTACTCGCGAGCAATGGCGCACTGATTCCGCGGCGCAAAAGAATGGCGCCGTTCGCCAGTCGCGGGGTGTCGATCGGCCACGACTTATTCTCGTCACCGACAGCCAGAATATTCTCATTGATGGTGTCCACCTCGGCAACTCGCCTGCCTATCATATAGTGTTGCGCAACTCGGATGATGTCACGATCACCCACATCACGATTACGGCACCGCCGCACTCACCCAATACCGACGCCATTGATCCGATGGATAGCCGCAACGTGCTCATCGCCAATAACGTGATCAGCTGTGGCGACGATGTGGTGGCGATTAAGTCCACAAAATTTAATCCTGCTCATCCTGAAGGAGCGTCGGCCGATATCACGGTGCGCAACAACACATTTCTCGAGGGGCGCGGTATCTCAATCGGAAGCAATACAAACGGCGGGGTAAGGCACGTTCTGATCGAAGATAATACGATCACAGGTGCAATGTATGGTATTCGAATCAAGACGATGCGCCAGCGGGGTGGCGACGTAAGTGATGTTGTCTTCCGCAATAACCGTCTCGTCAATGTAGAGACGCCATTCGTCTTCTCGGACTATTATCAGCAAAGACCGAGCGACATGGCCGAAGCGGAACACCAGCTTCAATCCGGCGGCTTCATTCTTAATGACCAGATCTATCCAGGTGAATCCGATCCCGCCCAGCCTTTTGAGAAATACAAAACCCCCGCCATCCATGATGTAACCGTGGATGGTTTGACCGCCACGGGCGCCGACCGCGTAGGTATCATTGTCGGTCTTCTCGAAAGTCCCATTTCAAATCTGGTTCTGCGAAATGTTCACGTCACGGCCGATAGTGGGCTTATTGTGCGAAATGCCACCGTGACTGATCATGATGTAACACTGACGGTTAAAAACGGTCCGGCCATTACAAAGCAGGCTGGCAGCCACATCGAGGCGCGCGACCCGGGCTAGGCTTTGCGCACTTTTCGCCGGAGCTCGGTCTAGGTCTCTGCGAAGTTATTGATACGGTATCTTGTTGTCCCCTGGCAGCAAGCTGCGGTCGCGGGTTTCCCTCCGTGGGCCGCGTTACACTGGCCGCTTGGGCAAAAAGCCCAAGCGGCCTCTTTTCGTTGAGGTGGCCTGACATCGGGCTTGAACCGGGCGTGGTTCGGGACATGCGCTGTGCCCTAAAGAAAGCCATCCATCACGCCATCAGCACGGCAACAGGAGCGTCGCAATCTCTTGATGGCTGGACCGACTGTCGAAGGATGCGCTCGCGAGGCGCAGTTGTGGATGAGGCAACTGCAAAGCGAATCGCGAACTATCTTGCAACGCACTATGGCGCAAACTGAATCGAACTTGGCGCATGGCTGTGTTGGTGAGCGATATGTCCAAGCCGAATTCGAGAGGTTTTTCCATTGCCGGCCCGGCTAAATCGTGACCGGCAGCTCGGTGTAGGCTTCGGGAAATTTCAATGTGCGCCTCCGGCGGATGCTCCGGATCGGGATGGGCGGGCAAAGAGAATGATAATGGCCGCCAGAACCAGCACGCCGCCGATGACTCCAAAACCGTCGCTGAATCCCATGATTAGCGCTTGTCTGTGGATCGTGTTGCCGATTGCCACAATCGCCTTGTTTTGCGCAATGGCGGCGTCAGATATACCATGTGACAGGAAATAGCTGGTCAAGCGCCCTATGCGATCACGTGCTTCCTCGCTGTAAAGCGTCACCGAATGCCCGATGATGTTGGAGTGATATTGCTCACGCTTGGTGACGATGGTTTGGATCGTCGCCGTGCCGATGGCGCCGCCCAGATTGCGCAGCATGTTGGAGAGCCCCGAAGCGGCGCCGGCATCTTTCGGAGCGATAGCTCCCGTCGTTATGGCGCTGATAGGAGTAATCACCATGGCCTGGCCGATGGCGCGCAGGATATTGGGCAGGAGAAACTGTTCGCCGGCGTCATCGAAAGACAGGGTCAGATTCATGAAGCAGCTGGCGGCGAACAGAAAAATGCCCGTGGCCGCGACATAGCGTATGTCGAAACGCTTCATGAGGCCTGGAATGAAGGGAATCAGCAAAAGCTGGGGAAGGCCGGTCCAGGCCAGGACCTCGCCAATCTGCTGAGCATTGTATCGCTGCACCTGGCCCAAATACTGGGGCAGTATGTAAACCGAACTGAACAGGGCAAATCCCACAAATATCTGACTGGCCACGCCAGTAGCAAAATTGCGCTGTGAGAACAGGCCGAGCCTCACAAGAGGGTTCTTTACTTTCAGTTCTATGATTACGAAGGTGACCAGGAAGACGGCCGCCACAAGGGACAAATCGAAAATGAAGGGCGATTCGAACCAGTCGTCCTTGTTACCCTCTTCCAGGACCGTTTGAAGAGCCGCAAGCCCGATCGCCATGGATGCGATTCCGGCCCAGTCGCCCTCCCTCAGTAGCTTGAGTTGCATCGGCTGGGCGTCCAACGAGAAGACGAGCGCGGCCGCCATGATCAGGCTGGGAGGTGCGTTGACAAAAAAGATGGTCTGCCAGCCATAATTCTCGGTGAGATAACCGCCGATGGTCGGACCGATGGCCGGTGCGAAGGTGACCGCGGTGGCGAACATGGCAAGGCCGATCGGCTGCTGCCTTTTGGGCAGTTTGGTAAGCACCATGGTGAACGCCAGGGGGATCAGGGTGCCTCCCGCGAACCCCTGCAGTCCACGCATGGCAATCATGGAGCCGAGGTCGTGCGTGAACGAGCAGGCGATGGAAAACAGCATGAAGAGGAGCGTGTTGACGATCAGGAACCGCTTGAACGAGAAAACCCTGCTCAGGTAGTCGGTCATGGGAATGACGACGATTTCGCCGATCAGGTAGGATGTTGAAATCCAGGCGCCGTTGTCGATCCCGGTCCCGATGCCTCCCTCGATGTCAAGCAGGGAGGCATTGGTGATCTGGATGTTCAGGATCGACATGAAAGCGCCGATCATGCCGGCGGTAACCGCGGCCCATGCTTTGAAGTCGGCTTTGTCGGCGGACTGTGCTGCGGCGGACATGGCGGATCTCCTGGCCGGGATTGCGGGGAGCGGCTCTCAGCTTGCCTTCAAGGGTTTGGTCATGACGGTGGGATTGACGGACATGCCGGGGCGAAGTTCGCTGCGCAAAGGGCTGTCTGGATCAAGGATGATCTTCACAGGGATGCGTTGGACGACTTTAGTGAAATTGCCGGTTGCATTGTCTGGAGGCAGCAACGCGAATTCCTGGCCGCTGGCCGGAGCCAGGCTATCGACGTGCCCGTGAGCCTTGGCGCCCGGAAACATGTCCACTTCGATTTCCGCGGCCTGTCCCGGCCGAACATGGGTCAGCTGCGTTTCCTTGAAATTGGCCACGACATAAGCGGACTGCAGCGGAACAATGGACATGAGCTGGGTGCCGGCCTGGACATACTGGCCGACCCTAAGTGTGCGATTACCGACCACGCCATCGACCGCGGCGATAATAGTGGTGTAGGAGAGATTGAGCTCGGCCTGCCGAAGATTGGCCCGGTCGCGCAGCAGCGCGGCCTCCGCTTGCGCCAAATCCGCCTTCAGTTGATCAACCTGCCTGACCGCTGAGGTGAGGGAGGCGTTATCGCGGGAGACGCTGGCCTGCAATGCGGCGTTGCGAGAGGCCGCCTGCTGGGCGCTTTGCACGGATGCCGCTCCGGCGACGACCAATGCCGCGTAGCGCCTGTCGTCCTGTGCAGCGAAGCTCTGATTGGCGACATCAACCGATACCGCAGCGCGCGCGCCGTCGATCACGGAATGCTGAACTTCCAACGCGGCCCTGATATGGCCCAGGTTGGCCTGGGCAGCTGCCACATTGGCCCGGGCCTGATCGAGAGCCGCACGGAAATCCCGATCATCGATATGGGCAAGAACTTGGCCCGCTTTTACGTGCTGGTTGTCCTGCACCAGAACGGCATTGAGATAGCCCGAAACTTTCGGGGCCACCGTGGTGCTATCGGCCTGCACATAGGCGTCGTCCGTCGAAATCTCGAACCGGCCTTCCGTCCAATATTGCCAGCCAGACCAGCCGGCTGCCATCGCTGCCAACAACGCGGCCCCTATGAACAGCTTGCGGTTGCGCCGCGACTTGGGCGGCTCAACTTTATTTGGGACCTTGGCGGCGCTGGCGATCTCGATCTTGGTCTGGACGGTCATTGGCATCTCCTTCGTGCTGCCGATTGACTGCGACGCACACATAGGGGTTTCCGGAAATGACGCCTATCCGGCAAATCCGAGATGTATCCTTCCAAAATATGGAAATATGGCAGGCCCCCCGGGGCACTCTCTCTCTTCCGGGCCGGCAGCTTTACGCTTTGACCGCTCGCTTTTTGGAGGCGCCGGCCGGCGCCATGTCGGCCAGTCCCTCTTTAAGCCGCGGAATTGCAAAATCGAGAAAGGCGCGAAGCTTGATCGGCATGAACCTGCCAGACGAATAGACCAGGCTGACGGGAAGTGGCGGTGGCTGGTAGGAATCCAACAGCCTTACCAGGGTTCCGGCTCTTACCGATGTCGCGACGCTGTACGAGAAAGCCATGGTGATTCCCATGCACGCTCGCGCCGCATCAGTGGCGGAATCCAGATTGCCCACCACCAGCCGGGATTGCACGGGCACGGCATATTCCTTTTGGTCGCGCGTGAAAATCCAGGATTTAGGCGAGATCACCGGCGCGTAACTGATGCAATCATGGCCCTGGAGATCCTCCGGCAAACGGGGTGTTCCGCGTGCCTTCAGATAATCCGGGCTTGCGCAGACGACACGGTGAACTTCCCCCACGCGAATTGCGATGAGGCTGCTGTCGGCCAGGGCGCCGATACGCAGGGCGACATCCACTTGCTCTTCCAGAAGATTGACGGCGCGGTCCTGCAATCCCAACTGCACGTCAACTTCGGGAAAGGATTTCAGAAACGCCCCAAGGACCGGCAAAAGCAGGATGCGGCCAAGGGCAACAGGCGCCGAAAGATTTAATTCTCCCCTCGGCGTTTCATATTCGCCGGAAGCCGCTCGCTCCGCCTCGGCCACATCGGCAAGAATACGCTTGGACGCGGCGACGAAAGAACGCCCCGCATCGGTCAGGGCCAGCGTGCGGCTCGATCGATTGAACAGCTTGGTCTGAAGATGCACCTCAAGTTCGGATACTTTGCGGCTGATGGTGGCTAACGGCATCTTCTGGCGCCGCGCCGCAGCCGACAGGCCGCCCGCCTCGGCCACCGCCAACACCACCGCCATGGCTTCGAAGCGATCCATCCGCTTTTCCACTTTTTGGAAAGCTGTATCTCGACTTTGCCAGATACTGGTTATTTCCGGAAGGTCCTATCTCCAGACCGGTCCAAACCGAAAGGAAATGCCATGAGCATCAGTAACGGGGACATTGCGCTGATTACCGGCGCCTCCGCAGGAATCGGCGCAGTCTATGCCGATCGCCTGGCCAAGCGCGGATATGATCTCATTCTGGTCGCCCGCAATGGGCAGCGTCTGGCCTCCCTTGCCCGCAGGCTTTCAGGCGATACCGGCCGAACCGTTGAAACCGTGATAGCCAATCTGGGCTCCGCCGAGGGCGTTGGCCGGGTTGAGGAGATTCTGCGGACCAATCCCCGCATTTCCATGCTGGTCAACAATGCCGGCCTTGGTTCGGTTACGCCCCTGCTTGAATCCGATATTGAAAGAATGGAGCAGATGATCGCTCTCAATGTCGGTGCGCTGACGCGGCTGACCTATGCCGCGGTTCCGGGCATGGTCGGGCGCGGCGGTGGCACAGTCATCAACATCGCGTCGGTTGTCGCCATTGCGCCTGAAAAGCTAAACGGCGTGTATGGCGCCACCAAGGCCTTTGTGCTGGCGCTCACACAGTCGCTGGATCACGAACTTCGCGGCAAGAATATCCGCGTGCAGGCTGTCCTGCCGGGCGCCACGGCAACGGAATTCTGGGACGTGGCCGGCAAGCCGGTCCACCAACTGCCGTCTGAAATCGTGATGTCGGCCGAGGATATGGTCGATGCGTCGCTTGCCGGCCTCGACCTTGGCGAAGTTGTGACCATTCCGGCACTGGCGGATCAAGCCGACTGGGATCGCTACGAAGGCGCACGCCGCGCCATGTCGAACAGGTTGTCGAACGCCATTCCTGCACCCCGTTACGGTGCGGTCATGCGAAAGCGGGTGCCTGCTTAGCGCCATTCAACCTTTAGACCAACGTCGTGAGATAGAGGCCGCTTGCGAAGTTTCAGCGAGTTTGACAGGAGATCTTTATGAGCACATCCACCCCGGTCACCAGCTCATCTACAAGCGCAAACTTCGGCCATGCATTCTGGGAACGCTTTTGGCGCACAGCCGGTGTCCAGTCCGCCGGTTTCTTCATTATCGCGTCGCTCATTTATGGATATCAACCCCATTTGGGTACTCCCGCCGACGCGCTTGTCGCATTCTATGATGGCAGTCGGATGCGGATACTGATCGCAACGGTGTTTGCAGGGCTCGCCGTCCTCAATCTCATGTGGTTTGCGGCTGCAATCAGAGCCGCCTTGCTGGATGCAGGACAAGATGGTTGGGGTGCAGCGGTCACTGCCGCAAGCGCAGCTGTCGGCGGGTTGTTTTTCCTGCTCATAACGGTAGGCGCGGCGCTTGCCTATTCGATTGCCAGCTCTGGAAATTCAACAATGACGTCGGGTCTAAATGACTTCGCGTGGGCCGGCTTCGTGATGAGCTCCTTTCCGCGCGCCATGTTGATCATGGCCGGGACGTTCGGGTTCTGGCGCGGCGGGTTGATCTCAAACAAGTTATTCGCCGCAGGTGTCGCAGCTGTCGTGCTGGTCTTGCTGGGCGGCACCACATGGATGAGCAGTGGCTTCTGGGCACCGGACGGCGCATATTCTTGCCTCGTCTCCCCGGTTGTGGGCTTGGTATGGGTCATGGCGGCAAGCATGGTTCTGTTGACCCGCAGTCCCGCCACTCGGCAGGGATGGTGATGCCGGTATTGCGGGGCATGTCACGGGCAGGATTCCATTACGATCTATTTTCAGTTATCCGCAGTTGATCCGTTGTTAAAGTCTTCCTCGCACAGTTCTGGTTTAAAAAGCAGTCGCTTGGCTGTTCCGCTGACTCAGTGGCTGGACCTGCGCTGGCTGCTGATGGACGCCGTGGCGCCGACTATTGGCGCTGGAGCAATTGCAATCATCCCGGCGCTCTTTTCCGGCTTTTTCCGTATACTGGCGCCAGCGATCTGCTTCCGGAAAGTCAGCACGCCCATCCATGGTTTTTTACGACGTTCGCCACGATTTTTTGAGGCGGCCACGCTTCTGTTTGCGGCCCGGATAGCCGGCTGATGCCGGTGAATTTCCACTCCATACCAACAAGCTGTAAGTTGCTAATGGAGGCCGGCAGCCTGGTCGTGTCGGGCGATCCCACTGGTGGCATATAATCGTGAGGTCAATCCCATGTCGCGATACAAGCATGTCATGGCGCTCGCTCTTTCGTGCCTTCGCCTGAGTGTTCCGATCGGCGCCTTGGCCATGATGATGGTGATCCGGTCCGCGCTTGCAGACGAGGGCATGTGGACCTTCGATAATTTTCCTATCGCCGCGGTCAATCAGAAATACGGCACGCATATCGATCAGGCGTGGCTTGACCACATCCGGCTATCGGCTGTGCGTCTGTCCAGCGGATGCTCGGCCTCCCTGGTGACGGGACAAGGACTGATTTTAACCAACCACCACTGCGTCCGCGATTGTGCGCAACAGCTTTCAAGCGCCGGCACGGACTACGTGAAGAACGGATTTCAGGTCGCCCGGCGCGAGGATGAAAAATTATGTCCGGGAATGATAGCCGAAGTCCTTGTCGGCATTACCGATGTATCGCCCCAGATCGTCGCGGCGGCAGCCGGCAAAAGCGGCCAGGCTTTTGTGAAGGCGCGGGATGCGGCCATCGCGCTGGCGGAAAAAACGGCCTGTGCCGGGAAGGAAGAGCGGTTCCGCTGCCAGATTGTCACCCTTTACCAGGGTGGCCAATACAAGCTCTACACCTACCGCAAATATACAGACGTCCGGCTTGTCTTCGCGCCCGAGGGCAACACCGCCTTTTTCGGAGGCGATCCCGACAATTTCAATTTTCCCCGTTACGATCTCGATTGTTCCTTTGTCCGCATCTATGAGAATGACAAGCCGGTTTCCACCCCGGACCATCTGACATGGACGGCAATGGCGCCAAAAGATGGCGAAGCGGTCTTCGTCGCTGGCAACCCGGGTTCCACGCAGCGGCTTTTGACAGTCGCACAGCTGAAAACACTGCGGGATCTCAATCTGCCCGAAATCCTCATTCTGTTTTCCGAACTGCGCGGCCGGCTGTTGCGCTTTTCCGA
Source organism: Rhizomicrobium sp. (assembly GCA_036488555.1). Classification (GTDB taxonomy): domain Bacteria; phylum Pseudomonadota; class Alphaproteobacteria; order Micropepsales; family Micropepsaceae; genus Rhizomicrobium. The sequence continues at coordinate 125,295 of DASXHL010000059.1, read as the reverse complement.
GGAAAGCGCCGAGCATGGCCGCATAGCCAGCGATCTGCTGTTTGGAATCGAGAACAGCTTCAAGGCTTATCGCGGCGAGGACAAGGCCCTTGTCGATCCCGCCTTGATCGCGGCCAGGCAGGGCGCGGAAGACGACCTGCGGCGGAAAGTGGCGGCGAACCCGGCCCTTGCGGGCGAGACTGGCGATCCCTGGTCGGAGATTGCCAAGGCACAGACGCGTCTCAAGGCGCTATATTTTCCTTACGGCATGATGGAAGCGCGGGCCGGTCTGGGATCGGAACTGTTCCATTTCGGCCGGGCGCTGGTGCGTGCCGCCGAGGAGCGTGCCAAACCCAATGGCGAGCGGCTTCCGGAATATACGGACAGCCGGTTGCCCCTGCTGGCCAAGGACATTCTCGATCCGCGTCCGGTCTATCCCGATCTCGAGCAGCTGACTTTGAGCTTCTGGCTTTCCAAGTTGCGGGAAGACCTGACGGCGGATAGCCAGGGCACCAACGTGTTTCTTGGCGAGGATTCGCCGGAAACGCTTGCCGCGCGGCTTGCGACTTCAAGGCTGGCCGACCCGGCGGTGCGCAAGGCCTTGTGGGACGGAGGCTGGGAAGCGGTGAAGGCGTCCAACGATCCGATGATCAAATTTGTGCTCGCCACAGATCCGGCGAGCCGGGCCGTGCGAACCCAATATGAGAACGAAGTGAGCGGCGTGGTCGATCGCGCTTCGCAGCGCATCGCCAGGGACCGCTTTGCGATCTATGGCACCAGCGTCTATCCGGACGCGACATTCTCGCTGCGACTTTCCTATGGCGCGGTTGCGGGCTGGACGGAAAATGGCGTGGCCATACCACCTTTCACCCATTTTTCTGGGCTCTATGACCGCGCCACGGGGCAATATCCATTTGCGCTGACGCAGAAATGGCTCGACACCAGGACCGCCCTCGATCCGGCGACCGTTTTCGATTTTGTCACGAATAACGATATCGTCGGCGGTAATTCCGGATCGCCGATCATCGACACCCGAGGCGATGTCGTCGGCGCGGCCTTCGATGGCAACATAGACAGTCTTGGAGGCGCCTTCGGGTTCGATCCGCGCGTCAATCGGGCCGTCGGTGTTTCGACTGCCGCCATTACAGAGGCGTTGCGCAAGGTCTATGGTGCGAGCGCGCTGGTCGCCGAGCTTTCCGGTCATGGCTGAGTGGTGCATGGTGGGGCCAGGCGCCTTTCATCCTGGAGTAGACTTTTCCGGTTCGACAGGCCCGCCCTGTGGCCTCAGAACCCGCTATGCCGATATCGTCACATTGGCATACCTGCCGCAGACGAGGGAGCCAACGATGATTAAGAACTATAGCGATCACGCCGCTAATGAGCGGACATTCCTCGCTTGGGTGCGGACCTCGATTGCCGTCACCGCCTTTGGATTCCTGGTCGAGCGCTTCGATCTGTTCTTGACCGTAGCAGCGTCCGCGGCGCTCGACCGCCATATCACGATCAGCCGTGGGGAATTCGGCCGGGTTGCTGGTCTGGTGTTGATCATCGCGGGCGTAGCGATGGTCGTGCTCGCGTCAGTACGCTTCATTAAGACTGCAAGGGAAATAGATGCCATCAGCATCATGCCGGGCACCGGTTCGCGCCTGGATATTGCGCTGACAGCACTCCTCGCCGTGCTGGGCATTGCGTTATTTTTCTACCTGTCCCACGCCGTGACAGCGAAAGCTCAACGCCCCGATCAGCTCTTTGAGCTTGGTCTGGGTCTTCGAAGGGAGCAGAGCATGAAAGAAAATCTCGCCGCTGTGGCTGCATTTTTCATTACCGCCGGGGCATCACCCGCTCTCGCCGACCCCAAAGAAGACCTGATGGCGGTCGACCGCGCCTTCGCACGCATGTCGCTGGAGAAAGGCTACGACCAGGCGTATATCGCCAATCTGGCGCTCGACGGGCAGACTTTCACCGGTACCGCGCCGATCAAGAACAAAGCGGATGCGGTCCACCGTTTCAACGATCCCAAGGGTCCGCATAGCGATCCGGGAATCAAAATCACCTGGGTGCCCGATACTGGCGGAGTGTCTGCCGATGGCACGTTGGGCTGGACCGAAGGTCATTCCAGCCATATCGGACTAGGTGTCAGCACGACCGGTCATTACATGACGGTCTGGGTCAAGGAGGGCGGAACCTGGAAAGTGCGAGCCGATATGGGCAGCACCGATCCAAAGCCCAAACTCTGAGCCCAAAGAAAGAAAAAAGCATGCCTGTCAGAGTGCACCCGCCCTTCGAAATGATCCAGTGGATCATTTCGTTCGCGTTATGCGCGAAACGGACTCACCCTCCGCAATTTCCTGCGGTGGCGCTGCCATTGAAGTTCCGCATCCCGAAGTTTATCGCCAGTTCGCCATAGACCTGATCAGTATGCATCCGATCCGGTATCGGCGGCAAAGGCTGGGCCTTCTGCATGATATCGGTGGCGGCTTTGTCGAGCCCGTCATCGCCGGATGATTTGCTGATCTTAAGCCCGTCCATCTGGCCATTGCGACGCACAGCGAAGTGCATGATCACTAGGCCTGTCCTGTGCACGGCCAGCGCGGCGCCCGGGAAATAAAAGAACTGGCGCACCCGCTCCGTCACCGCTCGCATCCAGATTGGGTCCAAGCAGCCCGCCAATGCGCCACCGTTGCCGCCGGTACCGTTGCCCGAAGTGGCCTGGCCCATGGTGCCGTTACCGCCGGTGCCGCCTTGCATTGGCGAGGATTGTGCCGCTGACGCCGGAAGCTGCGCAAGCGTCTGCGGCGGCGTACCAGATGCAATCGTGAAGACCGGTAGCGCAGGTTTCTCGGCGCGTGGCCGGATCAGATGGGCCAGAAAGGGCGGCAGTGGCTCGACGGCGCGTTTCGTCGGCACATCCCGCAACAGTGTCGCGGTGACTTCTGTTGTTTCGCTGGGCACCGACACATGAGTCAAAGACCACCAGGCAAGTACCGCAAAAGCGGCATAAAGAAGCCCGGTCAACAGCGCTGCGGCAATACGGCAGTAGTTATCGGCACCAGCTGGTTCACGATGGTGCGAAAATTCCGACAGCGGGACCGCGGGACCTGTGCTCATGGAAGCGACCGTGACGCCTCCTTCATGGCGGGGCCGGGATGGAGGACTGGGGGGCGTGCCACTTGGCTTGGTACCATGCCCAATAGCTATTGCGGGCGCAGGCTATGGCCGACAGGTTACGATCCGAAACCCCAGAATCCAGGCGGCAGGAGATCGCGTTGGGATCGCCAGGCACTGCATCCTCCGGCGGAACCTTTGCAGGCCCGCGGGCGGCCGCCTCCAGCGCCGGACCTGTTGCAGCGAGATTCGTCACTATAGTGCTCTGCACACACAGCTCGCTGCCAAGCTGTCTGGCAAGCCCATCGAGCTCCGGCGGCTGACACATCATATAACTCGTAAAGGCCTGGGCGGGTGGAGCGGAAAGATCGATCGGATCTCCCGCCACAAGTGCGGCCTTTTCCGCGATCAGGAAACCGGCAACAAAAACGTGATCGCGGTCCTCTTCCGCGCTTTTGAACTTGGCCGTTATGACAACATTCCGTCCCGTGACCATTTGCACGGCATCGGCGGGATTGCTGAGTTTGACATTCACCAGCAGGTTATCGTGCCCCGGTCGGCCGCAGTCCATCTCCTTCACGAGTATTAAACTTGGCGAGACGACGCGGCCGCTCACTTTTCTGTGCGGGCAGTTAAGCTGGTTGAGCGGATTGAGAGAACTGAATCGACCGCTGACACTTTGCAGGGGAGTGGGGACCTCCGTCACCTGCGGAAACGCGACCGGCGCGCGGGCTGCACCAGCCTGCCCCAGCACGGGGGCGGGGCAGACGAGCAGGAACATCGCGCCCATGGCCGGAGTGAGCCTCATGCCGGTCTCCCAATGCACGCAAGCGTAATACTACGCTTCCCGGCGATCCGTGTCAGCCGGGGCGGGCTCCGAACCTGCCAGTGTGCGAGACTGCCTCGATACCCTGGGCGAGGCGCCACTATTCCTTTTGGAGGCGGACGACAGACCAGGTGCGTTGCTTGAATATATGGTATCTTACCTTGAGATATCTCCCTGGAAGATTTCCATTCGGGTCAGGAATTTCTCATAGTCGGTAGCCTGCCATGGCACGTCGAAAATCCCGTCAGACAGCATCAAAGGCTCGGCCTTCGCGCCCTCAGCAAAGTGAGGAAATGAATATGTCGATGGAATTTCTGCTTGTTACCTTCAAAGAAAGTCGCACCGTTCTCGCTGACGGAGACCCCGTTGGTGTCACAAATCACGTACTTCTTATTCCTGCAAACGAATATGACATAACGCTCAGCGGAGACAATTATGCGCCGCCATCGCAGACAGCCACCGTTATGGGTACTTCCATCATGCGACCGGCCGTGGTCGTTTTTACATAAGGCCTGGCGTAACACAGCCGCATCTCTCACGCTCGCCATGTCATTAGGTGGCTGCGATACTATTCCCAACTACTACAACCAACCGCTAGCACCGGGAAAAAGCAACCCGCGGGTGGCCATTACGGCTCCGGCGCATCCTGCTGACCCCATTATCGTTCTGGCATTCTCGGGGGGCGGCTCTCGCGCGGCTGCGCTTGGCCTTTCGGTGCTCGATGAACTCGCGCGCTATTCCTACACCCGTCCGGACGGAAGCTCTGTCCGGCTCATCGACCAGGTAAGAATTGTCTCGTCAGTTTCCGGAGGAAGTGTCACGGCTGCCTGGTTTGGTCTGGTCGGCCCGGAACGAATGGACGAGCTGCGAGACAAGTTTCTCACCAAGGACAACATGGCGGCACTCGAATGGGAAGCCGCTGATCCTATAACCTGGGCCAGGTTGGCATTCAGTAGCTATACCCGCATGGATGCCTTTACCGCGCTCCTGGATGAAAGGCTTTTTGCCGGCCACAGCTTCGCGGACATGACGCAGCCCGGAAAACCGCGCATTCTCATGAATGCGACGGATATGTCGAGCGGCGAAGTCTTTTCTTTCACGCCGGAGCACTTCGACGACATTTGCTCGGATCTGAATGCACTCCCGATCTCGGCTGGCGTTGCTTCGTCTGCTGCGTTCCCGGTTGCCTTGTCCCCATACAACTTGAAGGATTATAACGCCCCGTCCGTCGGACCATGCAAGGGCGCCATTCCGAAAGACGAATGGATTGCCAAAGATCTTGGGGCATCGCCGCTTAGCGATCAAGCCACGCGGTATATCGACGTGGAAGAGTTCAAGCGTGCCCGTTATGTGAACGCTTTGCGCAATGGGCCTCAAGCCTATCGCGCCATATCCTACCTTCATCTTTTGGATGGAGGTGTTGCGGACAATCAGGGCGGCCACTCCATAGTGGAGAGCCTGTCGCCCCACTCGGCAACACAGCTGCTTTATGAACTCAATTCCGGCGTCGCAAGCCGCATTGTCGTCATCGCCGTGAATGCGCGGTCCGATCCGGATAACACGCTCTCGAAAAAGCCCAACGTCCCAGGAGTGCTGGATGAACTGAGCGCAGTCGTGGGCATTCCAATCGATGCCACGACGGCCTATTCAAATTCGAGCGTTCAGCTGCTGGTTGATGAGTTAAACACTCTTCACGACCAACAAGCAGCCGCCAAGCGAGTGGATTCTGCCGCGCCGGACCCCATACGGGTCTACAATGTGACCGTCGATTTTGACCAATTTCACAATGATCAGGCCGTCTTGCGAGATCAACTGAAGGCGATCGGGACATCGTGGAATCTTAGCGCACCTGATCTGGCGGCCGTCACCAAGGCGGGCGCAACACTCTTGCAGCAGCACCCTTGCTTCCAGCATCTCTTGCAGGACCTGCAAGTAAGCGCATCATTCGTTGATCCGAAGTTCATCGGGAGCGCATGTAAACTAAACGGAGATCCAGCTAACTGAGTCGCCCGGCGACCAGGGCGCCGTTGGCTAGGTTGGATCAAATTCAACCCACATATGGACTGGAAACGGTGTGCCCCCACAGTCGATCTTTCCCGGCAAACCGGCTGCGCGCCTCAAGTTCTTTTTTCTTAGCAATGGCTTGAGCATCCCCGGGATCGTAACCTGGTTGATGTGGCTACCAAAACAGGTATGCAGTCCGTCGCCCCAAAGAATGTAATTATCCCAGGGGCGATCGATTGAGAAAACTTCAGGATGCTCGACTTTAAGCCGATCAAACATTGCGGAGAAGTTGAAGGCGAGCACCATGTCCGACTTGCGGACCCGCACGGCTCGCAGCGTATTGGCGGCAATCTGCGTGTCCTTGTTGGCGCGCCGGTAGATGGCGGGATTAAGAGGATTAAATCGGAGCGCCTCAAACACATATCGCGCCAGAAGTTCGTCGTCGCCATTTCTGGCGGCCGACTGGGCGCCTTCCAGGATGGCCGGGCGGTTCAGCAACTGGTCCAAGGCCTGGACGGCCGCTTTGGAGGTGGTCGGTATCGCGCCAATGACCAGGCCGATCAGGTTGTTGCGGATGCCCAAATCATCCATGCCCGGCAAGCCGGCCTGCTGCATGGCCAGACACCGATTTAAGATATCATCCGTGCTCGTGGGGTGGGCCTTTCGCTGCGCGATCACGTCATCAAGTTGCGCGCGATAGATGTTCATGACCTCCAAGGCGCGGGCGTCGAATGTAGGGTCGGCTTTCAGATCAAGAAACAGGTACCAAAACAGGGTCGTAGTCCACTCGATCAATTCTTTCTCTGAAGGGCCAGGCGTGCCGAAATACTGCTCCACCAAGCGTGCGGGAACCCGTAGGCTCAGGTCTTGCGGTACATCGATCCGCCCCTTGACCTGTTTGACCATCTCGGCGGCGGTGTCTGAAACGATCTGTTGAACGATCACCGGCAGGTCGGTGCGACGGATGGCAAGTCGCATATTGGAGACATCGCGCGTGTACTCCGGTGAATCCTGCATGCCCAGGAAGAAATTGGCCCCGCCTGTGATCTGCGTCATGCGAGGCCCATAAACGACTTCGAAGTCGTCATCGCGGGCGAGGACTTCTTTCACGTCGCTAAAGCGCGTGACGATGACGGTGCCGCCGTTATCATAGGCGGTAATCGCTTTGTATCGAAGCGCCAGGTTGGGAACAAAGGCTCGGGCGACGGTGGTCAACAAGCGCTGTCCGCCCGGTGCCGTGAGCGCTGCACCTAGCCGTGATCCGACGGTACCATCGCGACCCACCAGGCAGGCCAGGCCAAGCCCGACAAGGCGGAAGAATGCCACGAGGCCCGAAAGGATGATAACCAGATGTACCCATAGCGAGCGCATCAACGATACCAGCGCTGACATGGCGAGGCCTCCCGTTATGTCGGATCCACCGTACCCATGCCGATCATCCGCAGCGCCGTCATGCTGGGCAGGAAGAAATATTCGCCACCTCGCATCTCCACGAACTTTGGAATTCCGCTCCAGATGAATGGTGCCTCGCCAGTCTTCGGGTCGACGGCCATCACGAACTTGGCGTCTCCCGCGCGATTGCCTACCAACGGGCAGGTATCATTGCCGGCATTGGCATCCAGCCCATAGCTGATCCATTGCTGCTGAATGAATTCGAACTGTCGGGAGAGGCTCGCACACATTCCCAGGAATATGATCCCATGCTCATCAGCATCGCTGTCGGTGGTCTGGCCGTAAGGAATGCCCCGGCGCAGAAGGCGCCGGCGATTGATGAGGGCGGAAGACGCGCCGTCAAAGCTGTCACGGGGGTTAGTGCGCCGCATGTGGGAGGTGACGGGGCACTTTGCTCCCTCGGGATCACCAGCGTAGGTAAAATCCACATAAGGCAGATCGCTCGCCTGCCCTGCGTATTTCGCGGTGAATTCATGCCAGGCCGCTATGGTTGGCGCGACCACCAAGGGCACCCCATCGGGCCAGCGACCGGCAATTTTCGCCTTGAGAATCAGGCAAGCATCGGCTGGCGCGATGCCCGTCACCCGAGCGTAATAGGTTGACGCCTCCTGGATGAACGATTTGAAGCTGCCGACATTCTCATGAAGTTTGCGATAAACCAGGAAGGTGCCGTTGCGCATGAGTGATGCTGGGGCAGCACTGCCGGGGATCTCCTGGGCTTCGTCGGGATGGCCCAACAGGAATTCACCGGTCGCAAGTGGCGCCCATCGATCTTCCGGAGGGGTGGTTTGGGGGTCTTTAACGGGTAAGATCTTGCCTTGGCCAATCGCCATCATGACATCCGCATGAGGATCTTCGCCGAATTGTCCTTCGAACACGGGATTGCTGATGCCGTCGATAAAGCCGAAATGCTCGGTAGGGACCGGTTGATAAGTGGCCTTGGTCTTTCGCATATTGGCTGCGGCATCCTGCCATTGGGAGCCGGCCGTTCCGTGACCGCCGATGATCTTGATGCCATGAGCGTTGCACAAGGCCTGCAAATAGTTCGTCTCAACGCCGATTTGCGCGACCGCCGTGCCCGTCTCTGGGTCCAGTAGCGCGTTCAACCCGACCAGGATGTGGATGTCGTCATCCCAGGCTTTGTCCCATTTGGCCTGGCCAGAGACCTCTTCATCCCCGCCCAGAATTTTTCCCCGGGCCCGCATTCCGTCAATAAATTCCGGAGGCAATTGCGCGAGCGTCCTGGTCGGAAGCCCCAGGGCCTTCATGCCTTTGTAGGTGAGGGCAAGGTTGATCGCCACATCGGGTTTGGTCGCGAGAATTGGCCCGTCATAGGCGTTGCTGTGATCCCATCGCAGCGCCGTCGTCACGCGGCTCCGGTACGCATAGATGAAGGCCCGGCCCGCTGGAGCATCTGGTATTTGCAGGAAGACAAACCGGGCTATGGGATAGCCGGTGACAAAGGCCTGCAGGATGTTGCCTTGGATATCGGCGAGATCGAGGTTCTGTGTCATTGGATGACCCCCGCCGACTGTGTCGGATTGCTCAGATCGTCGACCCTAACCCGCCCCAGGAATTGACCGAAGGCGGCGTGGAGTGCGTCAGGCGCAGCCCCTTGGTTCTTTGTCGCGAACGAAATCAATTCGCGCTGGAGGTATAGCGCTTTGAGGACGGATTTGAGGTCGGAATTGGGAGCCGCAGGGAAGGGCGCCCTGCCTCGTGACATGATGACCAGATAGGCAATATAAAGGCCGGCTGCGAGCACTAGCACCAGCGCAAGCAATATAGCGCCCACCTTCAACGATAGATCCCAGTAAGAGAAGCCCAGCCAATCCAGAGTCCGGTAAGCAATTGCTCCGATGACAAGGACCGCCCCTACCCCAGCTAGTGCGGCTGCAACGGTAGAGTCAGGAAGCGGAGGATCGATGATCCAATAGTCGTTGAACGGCATGGTTGTTTCGACACGATGCCGGCAGATATAAGCTGCGAAATCATCGGCGTTGCCCACGCTTTCGTCGAAGTCAAAGCAATGAGTCAGAACGGGCATCAGGTCGCCGCCGACTGTCCGCCACATATCGCGAAGATAAGCCTGCAACTTTTCTTCGTTGCCGGCGTCACTATCGACACTGAATAGCAGGTAAGGGACAGGCAGTTGATCCGGTTCATCCTGAGGTCTGCTGCTTGTTCCCCAGATCCGGTTTTTTATGGAAGCAAGCAGGCTTTTTATTGAAGCAAGTATGGCGTCGACAGGTGGCGCGCCGTCGAAAATCACATCGTCTATCACGGACAGACGCGCAAAATGCGTCCCCTCACATTTGGCAAAGGGACTGTTGGCGGCTTGCTGTTGGGTCGGCGACGATTGCTGCGCGGTTGGTATGACAGAAAGCGCATCGCGCAGCGCATGGACATGAGAGCTAAATGCGCCGCCCTGAGGGACGATCTCCTGGGTCTTGATCGGCAGCAAAATCGTCAGGAAGCAATGGCCTCCGTCAAAAGTCGTGGTGGATGAGGGTGGTGGTGCGCTCGCATTCGCGGCCGGACGCGGCACAATCCGATTGGGTATGCTGCCCTTTAATGTCGTCAAGAATTTTATCCGGTTGGCTTCAGCGCGCTCCGTATCCAGGCTTGCGATCGGAGCGTAACCGGGCGATCCCAAGCTGTTTTGAATATTGGCGAGAGATTTTTTGTATTCGGTGGCGAAGGCGGTGGAATCCAGCGCAGCATATTTTGAATTCAGTAACTGAAGCTCGGCAAGGACACGCAATGCAGCCTTGATGTCACGTTGCCCCGAACCAGGTGTCGCATTCCAGTAATATTGGATATCGAACTGGTTATGGACGATATAGTCCTTGAAGGCGGTTATCGGGATGGAATGGGGATATTTGAAGCTCGCATACCAGAAAAGGTCCAGTCCCCTGGGAATGCCATCGGAAAAGGCATCGATATACTGATCCCAAGTGCCGTTGAAGTTGCTGCAGAACAGCACATAGTCGTATTTAAGATTAAGCTTGCCTTGATCTCCGGCGGGCCATTGATCTCGTTTGATGATTACCCAGCGGGCAAAATGGATCAGGCTTAGCCCGAGCAGGCCTGCCAGGGTCGACGGTACGGCACGCGCCACCATGAAAATCAGACGCTGCACCCAGCTCAAGGATGGCGGCACCGGCGTGAGAACATTCATGCCGTATGCTTTTCCTGCGATATTCGACATCGGGCCCCCCGCGAAAAAAGTCGCTTAGCACTGCACGCGATGATCCAGGAGCCTTGCTCCACAACCGCTTGCCCCTGGAGAAGCAACAACAGGATAGATGACGAAAGACTTATTCGGTTATGATTGCCCGCCGCGTGGTGCTGGTCGTTGGCTTAAAAGAGACACGGCTAAGAGGCAGTTTTATAGCTTAAAGAACTCAGCATATTGTGCCAGTTATACCTTCTTTTTCAAAAGCCTCTGCAATTGTGGCCTGGTTTTTCCTTGCGGCAGGCGCGAGGGCGGGACGGACTGAGAGACTCTCGCTGTCATTTGCGTGAAAGTGTTGGAATGCTTGATGGATGCAGCGAGCGATGGTAATTTTCATTTCAGAGTCGCAGTGATGAGTTAATTCATAGCTCACCGCGCGCGTTGTGTCTCCGTGCCGGGTGTGGCGTATCGCAAGATTTTTAGCTGTTTTTCAACTGGTGTGTTGCGCGCGCGGACCAGGGCGTTCGGGCTTTGTCTGTATGGTTTTTTTGCGAGTTGCGTAACGTGACGCCAAGCCAAGTGTGGGGGGGGGATTCGAAGGGGCGTATCCTTTTTTGATGTGCGACGATGCCGGCCGAAAAATTGCGTTATTGTAGCTATTCCTCGGTGCTGAACTCGCCGAACAACATCGAGATGTTGATCCGCTGGAACAGATAATCGGTCTTGAACCGGAAACTGTCGGTCTTGTGGAACTGAGTTGATTTGAAGATCACCGCGCGGTTGGCGCGATGAGGCACGGTAAGCCGCCGGGCTTCCGACCGCTCCAGGAAATGCTGCACCATCTCCTCGCTGCCGTTCAGCCGGCGCATGGTCTGGATGTCGGGCGCGGCCGCGTCCCAGATTTCCAGGCCCCCGTTCTTAGGGTCCAGATTGGCATCATCGTCGGTAATGTAGAGGTTCACGTTCACATTGGAATTGTCGGCATGGGTGTTCGTGCCGGCGGAAACCTCGCTGTCATACTTGAACGCACCCAGGTAGCGGAATGGTTCGCCGGCCAAGATCGGGCCGAACACTGCTTGGGTTTCCTCCACGATTTGCGCCAACAGGGGCGCGGCAAATCCGTCTTCGGGGGCGGCCCCCAGATATTCGGCCGGATAGATTTTTCGCCACACTGTGGAGCCTGCGCAAAACGCACGCAGCTTGGCGAGGGCTGGTTGGGTGAGAAAGCCATCCACCACCACCATCTGCGGCCGGCTTCTCTGCCAGGCCTCCAGCAGCTGCGGCGTGGCGTTGCCCGGATTGACTGCTGGACTGGACAGTCTCTCTCCGTCCGCCAGATGAAACCCACCATCTCCGATATAATCGCGCTGGGCCGCATCGTGTCGCTTCTTAAAGGGCGGATCGTCCGCCGACGACACGCCCTTTCCATCATGCATCAGCACCGCGTGGCGCATGTAATGTTCAAACCCTTCGGCAACGCGGTCATTCTGGGACAGCACCGCGCCCAGATGGAAATGCGCGTGGGCGAAATCCGGCGCCTGCGCCAGCGCCTGGCGATAACAGGCGATGGCTTCTTCGGTTTTGCCCTCCATCAACAGTGCGCTGCCCAGATTGTCCATCCGTGCCGCGTCACCGGGAAGGTCTTTCAAAGCCGCCCGGCACGCCGCGGTCGCCTTTTTGCGTATTCCGGTCTTGAGCGCATCAAACCGTCGATCCGCAAGGCCCCGTTGCATCGCCTGCTTTAGCACCGCACCTGCTTGTGCCGGATCTCCCGCAGCAAGCAGTCCCTTGGCGAGAGAGAAATAGTAAAGCGGTTCCCCGCCGTTGGCCTCGAGCGCGGATTTCAGACGCGAAAGCCCTTCATCCACGCGGCCCGTCTGGATCAGCAGCACGCCCAGATGATGGTTCCCCCCGGCATCGCCGGGACACGCCGCGATCACGGCCCGATAGGCATCCTCCGCCGCGGTCAGCCTCCCGGCCCGGTGGTCGGCAAGTGCTGCTCCAAGCAGGGCGTCGTGGGTGCGCTCGGGTGAGGACATGCCTTGCCACTATAGGGAAATTCACGGCCAAAGGCGCGGCTTGACCCTTGGCGGCTGGGCGGTGTCCCATGGCCGCGTGCGCCGGGGCAGCCCTCACATGAAACCCTTCCAGCTCGCTTGTGTGATTGCCGCCACCGTGGCGGGCCTTCTCGCCGTCCATGCCCAGACACCCGCCGCCGAACTCGCCGCGCTAAATGCCAAGGCGTCCGCGCTCGACACCGAAGACTACCGCTTCGTCCAGCCGGTCTGCACACGCTGCCACACGCCGGAAATGTTTCTGCATTCCCGCAGCTGGTCGCATTGGCAGGGCATCTTCAACCAGATGAGCGGCTATGGCGCGGCGGCCACCCAGGAGCAGTGGGACCATATCCACCGCTATTTCCAGAAAAGCTTGACTTTCATTGACGTCAATCATGCCGATGAGGACGAACTCTCTGCTGTGCTGGGCGTGGATGAGAAGACCGCCATCGCCATTGTGCAGCGCCGCACAGACCACAGGTTCCAGACTGCAGCCGACGTGGACGCCGTGCCGGGCGTGGACAAGGCCCGCGTCGAAAGCATCGCACCCCGGCTGTTGTTTGACCCTCCGGCGGAGGATCAGTAAAGTCGGTGAAAGCTGCTGTCGCGTCATTTCCCAACAAAAATCACCACGGGAGAAGGCCATGCGCACCCACAAGATCCTCATGACTACAGCCAGCCTGGCTGTCATAGCCTATGTCGCCGGCTCGGCTTCTGCGCAGGATGGCGCCACGCGCAAGGCTGCGGATTCCGCCTCCCATGCGGCGGCCCCTGCAAGCAGCACGGGTATTCTTCCCTATCAAAGTCCGCCGCGGCACCTGATCTATATTGCCACCCCTGGCGATGAAGGCGCCGACGACCAGTCTGGTGTGATCGTGCTCGACGCCGATCACGACTATCGCTTTGTGAAGCGCATTCCCTATGGCCTTGCCGCCAGCGAATTGCCCGGGCCGAAAATTTCCGGCATGACCTCCAGTATTCCCGCCAACAAGATCTATGTCACCACTGACGGCGGCAGCATGATCGCCTTCGACCTCAAGACCGACAGGATCGCCTGGACCTTCAAGGGCGAGACGGGGCCCGTAAAGCTTCAGCGCCGCGGAGCCGCGGCGGACGGCTGCTGCGAGCGGCCCTACACTCTGCCGGGCGGCAAGACGCTTCTGGTCGCCTCCGCCTACAACAACTGGTGGTATCTGATTGACGCGGAGACCGGCAAGAAGCTGGGCCGCATTGATACGCCTGAGACGCCGCACACCCATAATGTGGCAGTCACCGCCGACGGCAAGCTTGCCGTTCTGGCAAGCATCTCCGGGCCCAAGGAAGGGGCCGCCGGCGTCGCCGTGGTGGACCTGCCCAACAAAAAGGTGCTGCGCTACATAACTTTCAGCGACGACGTGCGCCCCATCACCATCAATCATGATGGCAGCCTGGTTTATGCCAATGTGAACAATCTGGACGGTTTCGAAATCGGCGACACCAAGACCGGCCAGATGGTCAAGCGCGTGGAGCTGCCGGGCGAGATGTGGAAGGCCAAATGGGCCGATCCCAATCATCAGCATTTCGGCCATGGCCTGCCCAGTCACGGCATCGGCATGACCCCGGACGAAAGCGAGATCTGGGTGACTGATGCCGCCAACAGCGCCTGGCAGATATGGGACAATCCCGGCGATGGGCGCGATCCGGTCTACAACCCGTCGAAGACCGTGCCCATCCAGCCTGGTATCGACTCCAGCTGGATATCCATGACCAATGACGGCAAGACCGCCTTTGTCGGCGATGGCAGTATCATTGACGTGCGCGCCCACCGGGTGATCGCTACCATGAAGGACGAATATGGTCGGCCTATCCATGCAGTGGAAAAAGTGCTGGCCATGACCTTTCGCGACGGCAAATTGGTAGAGACGAGCAACCAGTTCGCTATCGGTAATGCCAAGGCGGTGGAGGCGCGGATGGAACGCGAGCATAACCGCCAGGCCAGTAATAACGGTGGCGGCTAGCGCTTTATCTGGGTCACTAAGTCAACCGATCGCAGGGCGCAATGCTACGCATTTGGCTGCGCATCAATTCGTCTGAGGCGTCATCGCCTCCGACGCAACAGCAATTGAGGTCGCTTAATCCCGTCGGGTCAAAAATCAAAGGAATGTCGGGCGCGGTGGGATTCGTGGGCGTGCATTGCGCGCGCGAAAGTTCCGCGAAGGGAACTTGGCGGTGTTGAATCGAAGCAAATAGTAATCCTTTTTGCGTTGTGTCGAACCGATTGTGGTGAAATAGTGGCGATCAGGGCTGTTTAGGAACCGGGCGACGGGCGTTCGCCGCAGAACCTTACGATACCCTCGATAAGCACTTCCGCAGAAAGGTGGAAGGCTTCTTTGGAAAACTTCGGCTCGGCCAGCGCGCTGCGTTCTTTCACCCGGCGTCGTACGGGAATGGAACAAAGCAAAGACGCGCTGTCACCTCCTGCTGTAATCGCTATTGAAATTGGAGGACTAACTGAAACATTTCCTGCGTTACATGCCTATTGGCGTCCTGACCTATCCGCAACTGAGGCGGGAATTGAAACGGTGTGTCGAGATGGGGGAGCCTTGGCCATTCGTTTTGGCGGTGATTCCCTCTTCAAGCAATCGACGAAAATTGCCCGCCAGCCGGCGCAAGTTCCTCGCGCGTTCCTGGCTTCCATTACTGGCGGCGCGTCGACTTAGGCCGGTTTGAACCGCATGGCCTTTCTGTCTGCGCGATCTGGCACAGTACCGTAGCCACGCGTACAAGTGCCTGGGCTTTGGTTCGGGGATTCCGTGTCCTTGGAACTAGCGGTATTCCATGACGCAATCCGGACGTGGACTGCGAAGCCGGACGATCGGTTTCTTCGGCGCTCAAGTTCCACGCTGCCGGATGTGGTGGAAGTGCACCGGCCTCAATCAATCGAGACGGACAGCAGAGAGGAGAATGCCGCATTGGGCCCGACATACAATTCGGCCCGTCCCGTAGGCGGCGGCAGGGTCAATGTGACGGTTCCTTGCTCCGATGGGCGCAGTGAAATTTTTCCAAAGCCTCTCAGTTCCAGAAGGGCGCGCGTAACCCCCGGCTTTTTTTGATTGAGAAACAGAAAGACCGTTTCTTCGGCCGGCAGTGCGCCGTGATTTGCCACATCCACTTTCACACTCAGCGGATCGCCCGGCTCGACACGCAAGTTCGACAGTTCAAAATTTCCATAGGAAAGGCCATGCCCGAATGGGAAAAGTGGCGTGTTTTCAACATCGCTGTAATGACTGGTGAAGTGGTCTTTCGGGTTGAAGGGGCGCCCACCCGGCCGCTCTCCAAAAAAGATGGGCACTTGTCCTCCCGTGCGCGGCCAACTCACGGGCGTGCGGCCGCAAGGTGATACCTGGCCAGTAAGTACATCCGCAATTGAATGACCGGCTTCGCAGCCAGGAAACCATGCCGCCAGCACGGCGTGCGCCCGTGACACCAGCTCGGGAACGGCAAGAGGGCGCCCGGAAAAAAGAACAACAACGACCGGTTTGCCGGCGGCTTTCTCGAACACCGCGTCGGCCAAGTCTTGCTGCCTGCCAGGCAGGCCCAAATTGGCACGGCTCGCGGCTTCTCCGCTCATAAGCGCGGCCTCGCCAAGACACAGAAGAATCGTGTCGGCGTCCGCACAAAGGTCCAGGGCCGTCGCAACGCCCGAGAGATCATCCGCGTCGATCGCGACACCTGGCGCATGGCGGACATCAAAGCCCGCTTCCGTCAATCCCTGCAGAACATTGACGCAATCTTCCGGGCGCCCGGCACCGCCCCAGGGCCCGCGCATCTCACTGCCCGCATCGGCCAGCGGACCGATTACGGCAACCTTGCGCGCGGTCAATGGCAGCACGTTTCCGTCATTCTTGAGCAGAACCAGCGTGCGCGCACCAACCGCGCGCGCCAATGCCCGGCTTTGCGCTGTCACGCCAGTATCCGCACGCCCGCGCCGGTATGGATCCTGGAACAGGTCCAGCCGCTCCTTCAGCGCCAGAACCCGGTACACGGCGGCATCTATATCGTCCATCGCAACCAGATTTCTCTGCAGGGCCACCGGGAGGCCAACACGATAGGCATCCGACATCATGTCGATGTCCACACCGGCATCGAGCGCTAGGGCAGCCGCTTCGGCCAGATCGCCGGCAACACCGTGATTCAGCAACTCCGCAATGGCGTGGTAGTCGCTTATGATGACGCCATCAAAGCCGAACTCTCCCCGCAAGACATCCCGGAGGAGGGGGACATTCGCCGTCATCGGAACATCATTCAAATCGGTGAAAGCCGGCATGATTGCGGCAACACCTGCTTTCACCGCCGCGCAAAAGGGTGGCAAATAGACCTCACGCAACATGCCTTCCGACATATCGGTCGAGGCGTATTCCCGGCCCGCGGTCACGGCGCCGTAACCTGCAAAATGCTTCGCACAGGCTGCTACAGCGCCGACATCGGCCAGGCTGCCGTTTTGAAAGCCGCGTATCTTGGCTTGCGCAAAGGCGGATCCCACGAAAGGGTCTTCTCCTGGTCCCTCGGCGATGCGGCCCCAGCGCGGATCGCGCGACACGTCCAGCATCGGCGCAAACGTCATGTGCAGCCCGTCACCGGCGCATTCTTCTGCAGCCACGCGTGCAGTGGATTCCCAGGTTGCGGGATCAAACAATCCGGCTTCCGCCAGGGGGATCGGGAAAATTGTGCGATGACCATGAATCGCGTCAAATCCCAGCAGCAGGGGAATGCGCAGACGGGATTCTTCGACCGCAATCTTTTGTATACGCCGCGTTGGCCCGGCACCATACAGGTTGAGCAGGTTTCCGATTGTTCCCGACCGGATCGCGTCTTCTGACAACGGTGTTATGACCGGCCCGGTCACCGCATAGTCGGCCGCAGTCATCGTCAATTGGCCGAGTTTCTCTGCCAGCGTCATTTCGGCGATCAGGCGTTCGATGCGTAGCATTGTGTTCCCGCGGCATGGTTTCGATGGATGTTACGTTTTTTCGTGTCGTTCGGCAGCCCGCAATGCTAGAAAGTGGGCAATGTTTGAAGACAAGGCAGAGCGGTCACGTATTTCCGGCCACGCCGATCTGTTGTCTCAGCTGAGCATGATGCTTCAGGCTCTGCTGTCGTCGCCCCTGCGCAATCGGCTTTTCGCCATCGGCGGTGCCGTCTTTCTGGTTGTGGTCGCTACAACTTATGCCCAGATACGACTCAATCGCTGGAATCAGCCCTTTTACGATGCACTTGCGCGGCGGGACCTGCATGGCTTTTTCGCGCAGCTGGCGGTCTTCGCGGTGATTGTCGGCAGCTTGCTCGTGTTGAATGTCTTGCAGAGATTTTTGTCCGAGACCATGAAGCTGTGGCTGCGTCAGGGCCTGACGCTGGATTTGGTTCATGAATGGCTCAAGCCCCATCGGGCCCATCGTCTTTCCGAGGCAGGCCCGATAGGCATCAATCCCGACCAGCGCATGCACGAGGACGCGCGTCATCTCACCGAACTATCTGGGGATCTCGGTGTGGAGTTGATGCAGTCTACCGTCCTGGTGGTCACTTTTACATACGTGCTGTGGCGAATATCGGGCAGCTTCGACCTGAAGGCATTCGGCCATGTCTATGTCATTTCGGGTTACATGGTGTGGGCAGCGATTGCGTACGCGGTCTCTGCGTCTCTCTTGAGCTACTGGGTCGGCCATTCCCTGGTGCCGCGCAATGCCCAGCGCTATCAGCGGGAATCGGAGTTGCGCGCGGCACTGATGCGCACCAATGAGCATGTTGTAGCCGACGAGGTACGCGGAAGAAGCCTGGATGCCGCCCGTCGAAAAATCCGGGACCGCCTGAACGGTGTGTTGGGAGCGATGTGGCGGTTGGTGCTCGGTCTCACGAACCTGACCTGGATTACTGCTGGCTACGGCTGGCTTATGCTCGTGGCACCAATCCTGGTCGCGGCGCCAGCCTATTTCAGTGGGGCGCTGACGTTCGGTGGCATGATGATGGCGGTGGGAGCCTTCAACCAGGTGCAGTTATCTCTGCGCTGGTATGTCGACAATTTCAGCAGCATCGCAGATTGGCACGCCACGCTGCTGCGCGTGGCGGAATTCCGGCGGGCGCTCATCAGGTGTGACGTTCTGGAGCATGGCAAACCGTCGGAAAAAGCGCATGTCTGAATTATCCGCCACTGCACTGGCCGCGTTGCCCGACGAGGCGTTGCTGGAAGAAGTGCAAAAGCAGACCTTTCATTTCTTCTGGGACGGCGCAGAACCCGAGAGCGGGCTTGCTCGTGACCGCAATCGGCATGATGGCGATACCGCGGACAATCTCGTTGCCGTCGGTGGTTCGGGTTTTGGGCTAATGGCGCTGGTGGTTGCGGTCGCGCGCGGCTGGGTTTCGCGAACAGCGGCTTCGGCGCGCCTTTCCATGATGTTGGATGCGCTGGAACGGGCCGCGCGGTATCACGGTGTCTATCCGCATTTTCTGGATGGCGTTAGCGGGGCTACCATTCCCTTCGGTCCCCTGGATGACGGCGGCGATCTGGTGGAAACCTCCTTCCTGATAATGGGGCTTCTGACGGCCCGGCACTATTTCGACCGCCCGCAAGAAGCGAGTTTGCGGGCCCGCATCACCGCGCTTTGGGAAGATGTGGAGTGGGACTGGCACGTCCAACCCGGCCAATCGGTTCTGACGTGGCATTGGAGTCCTGGGCACGGTTTCGAGATGAACCACGCCATTCGTGGATGGAACGAGTGCTTGATCACCTATGTACTGGCGGCAGCGTCACCCCATCATGCGATCACGCCAGAAATCTATCAGGCGGGGTTTTGCACGGGCGCGGATTTTCGCAATGGCGGCTCTTATCAAGGAATTGTGCTGCCGTTGGGTCCACGTCTCGGCGGACCTCTGTTCTTTGCACATTATTCGTTTTGCGGTCTTGATCCGCATGGCCTTTCGGATGTGCATGCCGATTATTGGCAGCAGAATGTAGCGCAGACGCGGGTCAATCTGGCGTATTGCATCGCCAACCCGGGTGGCTTTTCCGGCTACAGCGCAGAATGTTGGGGTTTGACAGCGAGCGACGACCCTTCCGGTTACGAAGCTCACGCCCCTGGCAACGACAATGGCACCATCTCGCCTACCGCCGCGCTATCCAGCATCGTCTATGCCCCCCAAGAAGCCATGAGAGCATTGCGACATTTTCTTGCTGCGCATGGCGACAGGATTTGGGGCCGCTATGGTTTCACCGATGCCTTCAATCCCACACGCGGCTGGTACGCCGACACATTTCTCGCCATAGACCAGGGCCCGATCATTGTGATGATTGAGAATTACCGGAGCGGATTGCTGTGGAAGCTTTTCATGGCGGTGCCGGAAGTCCGTTTCGGGCTTTCCAGGCTCGGCTTTCGTTTTCCGCAAGACAATGCTTGAGAGCTGGATCGCGCGGCAACGGGAGTATGCCATCGCCGGCCTATTGCGCAGCATCTCGGTTACGGCGATCAAAACGCGTCAGGGCTTTGGCCAGGTCGTCAAGACGGCACGGGGATCTGTCGTGGCCTCGTCGGTGTTGGCGTCCTATGATCCGGATCCCGATTATTTCTTTCACTGGTTTCGCGACAGCGCGCTCGTGATGGACGCGCTGGCGCTGGTACGTGATGCCGTGCCTGGGTCCCGCCGCCTGTTCGAAGATTTTGTGGACTTCAGTCTTGCTCTTGCGCGGCTGGATGGCCGGCAGATGCCGCCCGACTGGCGTGCGGGCGTGGCGCCCGAATTCGTTCGCTTTTTACGTCAGGATATCGACCGTGCGCATGGCGATGCGATTCCGGCTGAAACGCGGGTTAACCCCGATGGCACCTTGGACATCACCGATTGGCCGCGGCCTCAGTACGACGGACCTGCTTTGCGTGCCTTGGCGTTGTTGCGTTGGGGACCGGCTCGAGAATCCGAAATAACTCTGCTGAAGAACGATCTGATGTTCATCCTGCGACACGCGCGCAGCCCCTGTTTTGATATCTGGGAGGAGGAGGTCGGACAGCATTATTACACGCTTAGTGTGTGTGAAGCGGCGTTGGCGGCGGGGGCAGCATGGTGGCTACTATCCGACCCGAAATTTTCGGAAGACTGTCGGAGGGAAGCGGACAGCTTGACAGCTCTTCGGCAGACCTTTTGGCTGCAAGCCGAGGGCTATGTGCGTTCTCGCATACTGCCGCAAGGCCGCTCCGCCAAGGAACTCGACATAGCAGTCATCCTGGCCGCCAATCATGCACATCAGGTTTGCGATTCGCGCCTCATCGCAACGCTTAAGCAATTGGCCGCCCTGTTCCGCAAGAGTTATGTGATCAATCGCGCGCATGGCCCAGGCCCGGCGATGGGGCGTTATGCCAACGACCGCTATTATTCCGGCGGCGCATATTATTTTTCCACCCTTGGGGCGGCAGAGTTCTGTTATCGAGCCGGCGACCGGGCCGGCGGTGATGCGTACCTGGAGACCGTGCGTCGGTTCACGCCGAAGAATGGACTGATGTCCGAGCAATTCGATCAGGCGACGGGTGCGCCAACATCCGCCAAGGATCTCGCTTGGAGCCATGCGGCGTTTCTGAGCTGCGTTCACGCCCGGGAGGCGATGCGTGCCTAAGGCGCCTAAATTGAAAATGCTTCAGCACTAACGCTTGTCAGATGCTTCGGAATGCCCACATGCAACCTGCTGCTTCTTGTCAGGCGCGATTGCAATTCGCTACAGTTGCGGCAGTGCGTCCGCTCTCAGAACAAATCCTTCTTGTCTCTTATGATTTCAATCAGAAAGTCCATGACGGCCCTGACATTGGGCAGATTGCGGGAGTCGGGATGGACGGACATCCAATAACTCAGTGTTTCCTCGACTTCATCGGGCAGCACGCGCACCAATGCTGGGTCCTGACCCGCCCGATAGAGCTGAAGGATGCCGAGGCCGGCGCCTGAGACCGTGGCGGCGTATTGTGCCAGGATATTGGTTGCCCGGAAAGTAGAGCGCGAGGTCGAGACAATGTCCTTGAAATAACGGGGTACATCCATGTCGATCATGTCCTCGACGTACCAGATTACTTGCCTGTTTTTTAGATCCCCTAGGCTTTTCACGGGACCTTCCCGTTCCAGATATTGGTGGGACGCAAAAAGACCGAGGCGATAATCAGTCAGCTTTTGCGCGATCAACCGGTTCTGCGACGGGTGTGTCACAGTCACAGAAATATCGACGTCATGATTCAACAGGTTGAAGGTGCGCGATTCCGGCACCAGTTCAAGCACCAGATCCGGATAGCGAGCGTGAAGCTCGCCGATTCTCGGGCAGACCAGCCATTGACCAAAGGCCTCGCGCGTGGCAAGGCGGACCTTTCCCGCTATCTTGCCATCTTTCGATCGAAGGTGCTGGTCCGCCGCCAGAACCTCCGCTTCCATGCGTTCGGCGAAGCGCATGAAATCCGTGCCGGCCGGCGTCAATGTCACACCGGCTGTCGTGCGCAATACCAGGCGCGTCTTCAGGGCGGTCTCCAGACTCGATAGCCGCCGCGCGACAGTCGTATGATTGACGTTGAGATTTTGGGCTGCCGCGGTCATGCCGCCATTGCGTGCCACGGCAAGAAAAATTCGGATGTCGTCCCAATTATCCATGTCGGCCTCCTGGTGGGACGTACGCGGTGTCGTTGGCTAAACGGCTTCGATATGGGATGAGGAGGAAAGGCCGAGTCTGCTCTGTATACACATTTTTGCACACCCCATATCCGCAAATCCACCTTTATCGAAAGCCGAAGAGCTGCCTATGGTTGCAGAGCGCCACCAAGGCAAAAAAGGCGATAGGGAATGAAACGCGAATTCTGCCGAGGAATGACGGCGCGCAAGTCTAAGTCCGCGTAGCGCAACAGCCAATCCATTCGTGATCGTGATGTGTGTCCTGCTGTCACGCGGGATGCATCGGCCGCCTGTCACGTCCGGCATGGCCACCTCGCGGCCAGCAATAATAACAATTTTCCGCCTCGGGAGCGCGGGCGGAAGAGGGGGAATATCATGATGAAATCTCGAATCTCTCTGCTGCTGAGCACAAGCTTGCTCAGCTTGTTGCTGGCGGGCCCCGCCTGGTCCCAGGACACCGGCGATAGCGCTGCTGCGCCGGGTGTGGAAGCCGTGACGGTCACCGGCAGCCGCGTTGCCCGCCAGGGTTTCGAGGCTCCTACGCCGACCACCGCTATTGGCAGTGTCGAATTGGAGCAGAAGGCGGCGCTGACGGTCACCGACATCATCGCTGAGATTCCGTCCCTGGCTCCGAACCAGAACAACAACAATTCCCAAAATATCGGTCTCAGCACCTTCAATCTGCGCAACATCGGTCCCACCCGTACCCTGGTGCTGATCGACGGTATGCGGGTCGAGGACACCAGCCCCACCGGCGGCTTCAACGTCAACGTGATCCCCGCCCAGCTGATCAGCCATATCGATATCGTCACGGGCGGCGCTTCCGCCGCCTATGGCTCGGACGCCATCACCGGTGTCGTCAACGTGTCGCTCACACCTCAAATGACCGGCGGCAAGATCGACCTGCAGGCCACCGGCTCGAACTATGGCGACGACCACGCGCTGTCGGGCAGCCTGACATACGGCCATGGCTTCGCCGGTAACAAGGGTCAAATCGTGTTCGCGGCTGCCTACTACAATCAGCCTCACATCATCTACGAAGCGAGGCGTCCTTGGGGGCGGCAGGGCTGGACCCAGTTCACCAACACCCCGGCGGCGATCGCGGCCGGCGCTCCGACCTACACAATTGGATCGGGCGGCACCCTGGCTGAGGTGACATCCGGCGGTGTGATGATTGTCCCCCAGAAAAACAAGTCGCCCACCCAATATTATCAATTCCTGGCGGGCGGCGTCTTGGCGCCTTTCAATCAGGGCTCGCTCTGCGGTGCCACCAACTATTGCCAGAATGGCGACGGCGTTCCGACTTCCACCCAGCCAGCTTCAGCGCCAGGCGGCGTCCTGCTGCCGAAATCCGAGCGCTACAATCTTTACACGCATCTCACCTACGACCTGACGCCTTCGATCCAGCTCTTCGGTTCGGTGCTATTTTCTTCAGATACCGAAATCGGCACCAATGTTCCCAACTACAATAACGGCGACCTGAAGA
This sequence comes from Rhizomicrobium sp., assembly GCA_036488555.1. Lineage (GTDB taxonomy): Bacteria > Pseudomonadota > Alphaproteobacteria > Micropepsales > Micropepsaceae > Rhizomicrobium. Next base: position 101,548 of record DASXHL010000059.1, on the reverse strand, counting down.
TTGCCACGGACAATTATTACCTGGTCAATTCTCCCAACTGGAATCCCACCTCTCCGACCGCCTACAATATCAGGAACATTCTTACGGCAGCCAATGGCGGCACGCTTCCCGCCAGCTTCAACCTTGGCCGCGAGAATTTTGAAGACGGTTCAACGGTCAACAACGCCCTCACGACCTATATGCGCTATAATGCGGGCGTGCAGGGCACGTTATCCTGGCTCGGTGACTGGAGCTGGGATATGCATGTGACCTATACGCAATCCCTCTATTACAACCAGTCCGCCAACAACCGCATCCAGGCAAACTTCTTCAATGCGGTTGACGCGGTGGCGAACCCCGCCACGGGTGGTGTGGCCGGCGTGCCGGTTGGGCAGCCGGTCTGCCGTTCGACCCTGACCAGCCCGACCAACGGCTGCGTGCCGATCAATGTGTTCGGTCCCGGCACGATCAGCCAGTCGGGGCTGAATTATTACAGAGGCACTTCCTATGTGAGGGATGGCGATAACCAGTTCAATTTCGGCGGCAATTTGCGCGGCGATCTGTTCAGCACCTGGGCGGGTCCAATTTCTTCGGCCATAGGCGGTGAGTATCGCCGGGATTCCATCAACCAGACCTCCGATCCGGTCTCCCACGTTCTCGGCTGGCGCCAGGCCAGCGCTCAACCCTTCTATGGCGCGAACGAAGTGCGCGAAGGTTATGTGGAGTTCGTGGTTCCGCTGACCATCCCGAACATGCCCCTGATGCAGAAGCTGGAACTCGACACTGCGGGCCGTGTCGCCGATTATGACAGCAGCGGTGCGGCCTTTGTGTGGAAGGCAGGCCTGAACTGGACCCTGATCGACGACATCCGGTTCCGCACGACCTATTCGCGCGACTTCCGCGCGCCGAGCGTCAATGATCTCTACAGCACGCCGCTGATTTCCAACGGCACGGTGATCCGCGACAGTGTGCAGACGATCAATGGGGCTCCCAATCCGAACTATCAGGGCAGCCCCACCATCCAGACCTTGTCGGGTGGCAACCCCCACTTGAGACCGGAAACCGCCAAGACCTTCACCGCGGGCGTGGTGCTGTCGCCGCGCTTTTTCCCCGGCTTCACGACCTCGATCGATTATTACAGAATCGATATGGGCAACGCCCTCACCACCTTTAGCGCCCAGAACGTGGTGGACAATTGTGCCGCCGGTGCCACGCTGTTCTGCAGTGCCATCACCCGCAACGCCGCGAATGTCATCACGGTGGTGCAGTCCTCGCAGTTCAACGCCCAGACGCTGAAGGTCAGCGGCGTTGATTTCGAGGCCAGCTATGCCTTCTCGCTGCACGACGTCTGGGACGAGCTGGAAGGCTCGTTCGCAATTGGCAGCCTTGCCTCCTATGCCGAGCACATCACCACCACCGCCAACAACGTCATCCAGGAAAATGCGGGCTTTCTGACCAGCTTCGGCGGCACCAACTATTCGATGCCGAACTGGCGTACCGTGACATCCTTCGTTTACAATAATGGGCCGCTTACCACGCGCCTGTTGTGGGCCTATACCGGGGCCGGCCGTTACGCACCCACCCTCAAGACGCCGGCGGACATCTACCCGTACCATTTCGACGGCAGGTCGCTGTTTGACCTTTCCGTCGAGTATCAGCTGACCGACGAGTTTCAAGTCTATGGCAAGATCAACAACCTGTTGAACACCGATCCGCCGTTGATCGCCAACAACGCGACCTTGAAGGCACTCGCGGACAGTTCGTCCCTCTACCCGGAATACGATCTGGGCCGCGTGTTCGGCATCGGTGTGCGTTACACTTGGTAATAAACAAGCTATCCAGGGAATAGCGTGGGCGGCCGCGGCACAATAAAAATTGGCGTGGCCGCCATTTCTTTTGCAGTGGCCTAACAAAGAGCACAGAGAACACATGAAAACGACCAGGCGTGAATTCGTGGTTTTGAGCGCAACCGCCGCCGCCGCATCTGCGGTCGGCCAGTCGCAAGCCGCGACCTCCACGGAGCCCTGGTATCGCCGGGTCAGGCGTTGGGGTCAGATCAACATCACTGAAGACGACGGCAACATGGATATCGACTTCTGGCGCCGGTATCTGAAGGACACCAACACCCAGGGCACGATCATCAATTCCGGCGGGGTTGTGAACTATTACGATTCCAAGATTCCGGGGGCCCATAAGGGGCTCACCCTGGGCAATCGCGACCTGCTGGGTGAACTGGTCAAGGCCTGCCACGAAGACGGCATTGTCTATGTCGCCCGCATGACCAATGCGCCGACCGAGGAAACCATCCAGATGCATCCGGAATGGATGTGCCAGGACGTGCATGGCAAGCGCATCAATCGCGCCTGCATGAATGGCGGCTACCTCTATGAGTGGGTGCCGGCGCAGATGAAGGAGATCGTCGCCCGCTACAAGCCGGCCGGCTTCGCCGTGAATGGCGGCGGCGGCCTCAATTACCAGCTCTGCTATTGCCAGGTCTGCACCAAGCTGTTCAAGGACAAGACCGGCCACGATCTGCCCAGGGCCGTGAACTGGCAGGATCCGGTCTACCGCGATTGGGTGAAGTGGAACGCCGACCAGGTGATCGCCTTGTGGGATTTCCAGAACAAGGTCACCCGCACCGCCGGCGGTCCCGATTGCTATTGGGTCGGCATGACGCGCGGCGTCGTCACCGAGCGCAACATGCTGCGCATCCTGGAGCGCTCGCCGGTGTCCTTCCAGGATCACCAGAACCGGTCCGACGCCAGCGGTTTCCAGCAATTCACCGAGGACGGCAAGCTCACCCATGGCGTGATGGGCTGGGACAAGATCGTTACCGCCTCGCAAGCGCTCTATGGCCCGCGCATGACCACCAAGGCGGCGCCGGAAAGCCAGATGTGGATGTATGAGGGTATCGCGGGCTCGATCTCGCCCTGGTGGCACACCATCAGCGCCCATCATCACGACAAGCGCCGGTATGAAACCGCGCTGCCAGTGTTCAAATGGCACGCAGAGAACGAGCAATATCTCTATGACCGGACGCCGGTCGCAACCATCGGCATCGTGTATTCGGAAGACAACAATGTCTTCTATGGCCGCGACGATGTTTCCGGCAATGTGGAGGCGCCCTGGCGCGGTTGGATCAACACTTTCACCCGCTATCGCATCCCCTACATCGTCATCAACGCCGATCATATCGAGCGCGATGCGTCGAAGGTGAGCACCCTGGTGTTGCCGAATCTCGCCGCCATGACGGATGCGCAGGTGGCGGCGGTGAAGCGCTTCGTGGCCAACGGCGGCAATCTGATAGCAACCGGCGATACCAGCCTGCATGATCAATTTGGTGATGCGCGCCAGGATTACGCCCTGGCCGACCTGTTCGGCGCCCATTGGGTTTCGGGCACGCGGCCCAATACCGGTTATCGCGCTCCAATCAACGGCCGCTCGAACCCGTTCGACCTGGATCCGGGCTTGGGCTTCAGCACTGCAGGCGAGGGCGAGCGCCCTCTCGGCATCAACACCTATGTGCGCCTGACGCCCGAGCTGCGTGCCAATGTGGCCTACAGTCCGCATCCCAAGGGCGACGAGCCGCCGGTGATGCCGGGCGCGACGCGCCACCCTATATTGAAGAGCTTCGACAAGACCGATGCGATTTATTTCGGTGGTGTTGTCCCCAAACTCAACACCGACGCGGGGACTGAAGTGTTGTTGACCTTCATTCCGGTCGCGCCTGTCTTGCAGGCCGAAAATGCCTGGTGGCGTACGCCCAAGACCGACATTCAGGCTCTGATGGTACGGACTCTGCCGAACGGCGCGCGCGTGGTGTTCATTCCCGCCGATTTCGACCGGCAATATGCCAATGGCAACAATCCCGATCATGGCGTCCTGCTTTCCAACACGGTGCGTTGGGCGGCCAAGGATGACCTGCCGTTGGCCGTGGAAGGGCCCGGCTATATGGACTGCAATCTCTACCAGCAGTCAGGCCGCATGGTTCTGCATGTCGCCAACCTGACCTATGCGACCTTCCGCGCGCCGCTGGACGAATTCGTTCCTGTTGGCCCGTTCAAGGTCCGAGTCAGGTTGACCAAGGGCGTATCGGGCCAGAATGTGAAGCTGCTGGTCGCCGGCCAGCCCGCCCAGGCCAGCGTGTCGAACGGCTGGGCGGAATTCATCATTCCCTCGGTCGCCAGCCATGAAGTCGTGGCCATCGCCTGACGTGAATAAGGATATGCCCATGGAAAATGAAGCCTCCGACGGTATCAACCGACGCGTGCTGGTTCAGTCCGCCGGCGCCGTTGCCGGTCTGCTGGCATTATCTCCGAGCGCGGCAGGGGCGGCGACCGCGCCCGCACAGGGCAACGGCTGGGAATGGGAGCCGATGCGCTGGATGCAGATCTGCGCCACCGAAGACGATCCGCAGCGCTATGACCAGGCCTTCTGGATGGACTTTCTCAAGCGCACCAGCACGCAAGGCGTTTGCTTGAGTGCCGGTGGTGTCACCGCATTCTATCCCACCAAAGTGCCTTTTCACACACGCAGCCCTTATCTGGGCAAGACCGACATGTTCGGCGACCTCACCAAAGCCTGCAAGAAAATGGGCATTCGCGTGCTGGGGCGGGTCGATCCGCATGCCATGCGCGCAGATGCGCTGGCCGCGCACCCCGAATGGGTGGCGCGCAATGCCGACGGCAGCCCCAAGAAACACCCCACCGCGCCAGACCTTTTTCTCACCTGTCCCAATGGCGGCATTACCTTCGACTGGATGCCGAAGATCCTGAAGGAGATCGTCAGCACCTATCCCGTGGACGGCATCTTCGGCAATCGCTGGGCGGGCAGCGCCGGCATCTGTTACTGCGGCGTTTGCAGGAGCGAATTCAAGGCGGCGAGCGGCTTCGATGTGCCATCGTCGCTCGCCAATCCCCAGGCGCCCGAAGTGAAGGCTTATAACGTTTGGGTGGATGGCAAGCGCTACGCCCAGCTCAAGCTCTGGACCGAGACGGTCAGCGCCATCAATCAGCAGACCTTTTTTACGCCAGGCACCTGGGGGCGGCTTGATCCGGTGCGCCTGCGCTCCACCATCCGCGCCGTCTTTTCCGACCGCCAGGGCCGCAATGGCCAGGACCCCGCCTGGCTCAATGGCCGAAGCGCCAAGGAAGCCTATTGCACCATGCAGAACCGGCCTGTTAGCGGCATCTTCGCGGTGGGTGAAACCTCCACGCCTTACCGTTTCGAGGATTCCACCCAGGCCAATGCCGAGATCGCGACCTATCTGCATGACGGGTTGGCACATGGATTCCGCCCCTGGATGACCAAGTTCAAGGCGGAGGTGTTCGACAAGCGTTGGGTGCCGATCATTGAGGAAATTTATGTCTGGCACGCGCGCAATGAGGCCTACTTCCGCAATACCGAAAATCTGGCACGGGTGGCCATGCTGCAGTCCGACCAGACCGGCACGTATTATCTGCCCCCGGCCGCGCAGGCATCAGGAAACCGGGAGACTGTGCCGGAAGCCTCCCAGCCACGCGCCGGCAATGGCGATTATGTCCGTGGTTACTATCAGGCGCTGGTGGAATCGCGCATTCCCTTCAATCTGGCCGATGAACGCCAGCTCGAGCCGGAGTATGTCAGTCGCTACAATGTACTGGTGCTGCCCAATGTGGCCGCACTGTCGGACAAGCAATGCGCCCAACTGCGCGACTATGTCGAGAAGGGCGGCGCCATTGTCGCCACGCATGAAACCTCGCTCTGTGACGAATGGGGCACCCGCCGCAGCAATTTCGCGCTGGCAGACCTGTTCGGCTGCGATTATGCCGGCAGGACCGAACAGCGGGTGCAGAACTCCTATCTGACGGTGCGCGGCCCGCAGCCGTTGACGGCGGGTTTCGATGATGCGCCCCGCATCATGGCAGGCACCAAGCTGGTGCATGTGACGTCTCACAACCCTGTCCAGGCGCCTCTGACGCTGGTGCCGAGCTATCCCGATCTGCCCATGGAACGGGTTTTTACCACGGTGCGGCAGACCGATACGCCGATGGTGTATCTGCGCAACGTCGGCAAGGGGCGGGTGGTCTATTTTCCGTTCGATCTGGACCGCTGTTTCTGGGAAACGTCAAACCAAGATCATCTGGCCTTGTTGCGTAATGCGGTGGCATGGGCAAGCGGCGTTGAACAGCCGTTGACGGTGAAGGGGCCTGGCATGATCGATGTCAGCTATTGGCGCCAACAGAATTCCCTGACCGCCCATCTTGTCAATCTCACCAATCCGATGGCGATGAAGGGTTATATGCGCGAAATCCTGCCCATGGGCCCCTTCACGGTCAGCATGGCGATCCCGACGGGCGCCTCGATCAAGGCCGTGAAGCTGCTGGGAGCCGGCACGCCGGTGGAAAGTCGCCAGGAAAATGGCCGACTGCTGGTGACCATACCGCGCATCCATGTCCACGAGGTCGTAGCGGTGGATTTGGCGTAAGATTGGGACTTGGAAGGCGAAATTTTGGGGGCACGCGTGGCTACGCTATGCTAGGGTTTGATCATCCAATATAGAGCGCCAACATGCGCCGAGCCCAACGAGGAGTGAACGCCATGATCCGCCCCCTTACCGCCGCGGTGTTCGCCACCGGCCTGCTTTGTGCTCCGGCGTCAGCCCAGAGCGTGTCGCCCGCGATCGCTGCGGCGGTTGCCGATACGGCAAGGCCGGACACAGATAAGGCGCGCGACGCTGCTCGCAAGCCGGCCGAGACCGTCGCCTTTGCCGGGGTCAAGCCCGGCATGACTGTGGCCGAGTTGGGGCCGGGCCGCGGCTATTACACGCGCATTCTGGCCAAGGCGGTAGGGCCGACGGGAAAGGTCTATGCCATCGCCACCACGGCACAAGCGGCGCGCCCTGGCGGTCTCGACGCCCTCAACGCGCTGGCGGCGGCCTATCCCAACATCAAGGTCGTCACGGTGGATTACCCGACCATGATGCTGCCTGAGAAAGCCGACCTGTTCTGGACCACCGAGAATTATCACGACTTCCATAACAATGGCGGCGACATCGCCGCGCTCGACAAAGCTGTGTTCAACAATCTGAAGCCTGGTGGGATATTCTATGTCGAGGATCACAGCGCGGCGCCCGGCGCGGGCCTTGCCGCCACCTCGCAGGTTCACCGCATGGACGAAGCCGTCGCCAAGAGCGAGCTGACCGCCGCAGGATTCAAACTGGATGGTGAGGGCGACCTGTTGCACAACCCGGCGGACGACCGGGCGGGCAGCAATTCGGAATCCGGGCACTTTGTCAGCGATCGCTTCATGCTTCGGATGAAGCGCCCCTGAACGGCCATCCAGCGTTCTTGTTCTTCGTCGAAGCGACAGGCCGGTCACAACGATCCGGCCGGCCTGGATGCCGTATTCGCCTTGTGTTCAGGGTGAAGCCTGGGCTCTTGTGACTTCCAAATCCACGCTGAACAGCTTCTTCAGCAAGATATCCAGTGCCTTGCGTTCCTGCGCTGTCAGCACCGACAGGAACTGCTGCTCCAGTGCCAGCGCGAGTGGTACAACCTGGTTGTATATTTCGCGCCCCTTTTTCGTCAGTGACAGGTGGGCAACACGGCCGTCCTGCGCGTGAGCAATGCGGGTCAAGCGTTTCGCCTTCAGCAGCGACGCCACGGCGCGGCTGACCTGCACCTTGTCCATGGCGGTGCGCTGCGCCACCTCGCGCGCCGAGAGACGCGGGCTCTGGCCAAGCACCGCCATCACGCGCCATTCGGGGATGGTGAGGTTGAAGCGGTTAGAATAATGCCGTGCGATTGCGGAGGAAACGCGGTTGGTCACCACCGACAGGCGATAGGGCATGAAATTGTCCAGGTCCAACGTCTTATTCGGCATCGGTTTGGTTCTCAGGCCGGGCATTTCTGAATGCGACGAGCTGGTCGCAAGCGGTCTCTATGCGCAGCAGCGTTGGGTAGGACGAGAGATCCATTTCGGCCCGGCGGGCGTTAGCCATCTGGGGGACCAGGCAGCAGTCGGCCATGGAGGGGGAATCGCCAACACAGAAGCGGCTGGCTGTCCCCGCAAGTTCCTGTTCCAGCGCTGCAAAGCCCTCGGCGATCCAGCGGCGCTGCCAGTCGGTGCGACATTCTTCACCGATGTTCATATCCTTCAGATGGCGCAAGACGCGCAGATTGTTCAGCGGATGGATGTCGCAGGCCACCGCCAGCGACAATGCACGTACCCGGGCGCGGCCGTCCGCATCGCGCGGCAGGAGCGGCGGCTCCGGTTGCACCTCGTCCAGATATTCCATGATGGCAATGGACTGACGGATCACATGATCGCGATGCACCAGGGTCGGCACAAGGTGCTGTGGATTCAGCTTCGCGTAACCGGGCGAGAACTGTTCATTCCTGCGCAGGTGTACAAAGCACTGGTCTGCGACGATGCTTTTCAGGTTGAGCGCAATGCGGACCCGAAACGCGGCCGAGGAACGGAAATAGCCATAGAGCGTGAATTCAGACCCGGACATGCTGGTCGATGGCTCCGAAGATGCTTCTGCCATTTCTATCCTTCATCTCGATTTGCACGCGGTCGCCGGCTTTCAGGAAGGGCGTCTTCGGTGTGCCGCTCTCCATCTGCTCCAACATGCGTTTCTCCGCGATGCAGGCAGAGCCGACTGAATGGTCGGCGTTGGAGACGGTACCGGAGCCGATGATGCTGCCTGCCGCCAGTGCCCGGGTCTTTGCGGCGTGGGCGATCAGTTGCGGAAAATTGAATACCATGTCGGTGCCGGCGTCTGGATGGCCCAGGGGCTGATCGTTCACCGCGACCAGCAGCGGCAGATACAGCCGACCATCGCGCCAGGCGTCGCCCAACTCATCCGGCGTCACCGCCACGGGCGAGAAACTGGACGCCGGCTTGGACTGGAAGAAGCCGAAGCCCTTGGCCAGTTCGCCCGGAATCAGATTGCGCAGACTGACATCGTTGCACAGCATCACCAGCTTGATGTGGGACGCGGCGTCTTCTGCCGGGCAACCGTGGGGCACGTCATCGGTGATCACTGCCACCTCGCCCTCCAGATCGATGCCGAAGGCCTCGTCACCCGCCACGATGTCGTCCATCGGTCCCAGAAAACCGTCGCTGCCACCCTGATACATCAAGGGTTCGATCCAGAAACTGGCCGGCAATTCGGCGCCGCGCGCCTTCCGCACAAGCTCGACATGGGTGACATAGGCCGAGCCGTCGGCCCATTGATAGGCGCGGGGCAGGGGGCTTGCGCACAGACTGGGCTGGAACACAAAGCCGTCGCCACAATCATTCAGCCTGTCGGAGGCTTGCTGCAGCAGGGGCGCGGCGCGGCCCCAGTCGTCCAGTGCTGCCTGAAGGGTCGGTATGTCACGCGGCGCATCGGCCGACAATGCCAGGTCACGCGACACCACCACCAGCCGGCCGTCGCGACCACCTTTCAGGGAAGCGAGCTTCATTTCGTCTTCCAGCTATCGACATAATTCTTGTCTTCCTGTGCGGTGGCCGCCTCGCTGATGTCCAGCGCATCGCGGGAATCGATCATAACCGCCACTTCATCGGTCATGGACCTGGCAGCTTTCGTCCCGGCCGCGAAGGCCTTGGGATGCGGGCCGTGAGTAAAGCCCGCGGGATGGAAGGTCATCATGCCCGGCCTGATATTGTCGCGGCTGAAGAAATTGCCGGCGTGATAGAAAATCACCTCATCAAAATCATCGTTGGAGTGGAAAAAGGGCACTTTCAGGGCGCCGGGATCGGTTTCGATCGGCCTGGGTACAAAGGTGCAGACCACGAAGCGGTCGGCGACGAAGGTGGAATGCACGCTGGGCGGCAGGTGATAACGGTGGCTCGCCACCGGCCGGATGTCGCGCCAGTTCAGCCGGACTGGTGCGAGGTTTCCCTTCCAGCCGATCGCGTCCAGCGGGTTGAACGGATAGGTGATGGTGGTGATCTGGGCGCGACGCTTGACCTGAACCTGCCATTCGCCATCGCGTTGCGCCTTGAAGGCATCGTCCAGACACGGCGTTTCCAGCGCGCCCGTATCGAAGATGGCGTGCGGGCCCAGGAGCCCTCGCTCCGGCAGTTTGAAGTGAGAATTGGTCGCCTCGATCAGCAGCGCTGCGGTCGGCGCCTTCGGTTCGAACCGCCACATGGTGCCGCGCGGGATGAGGATGTAATCGCCTTCGCGATAATTCATGTGACCGAAGTCGCAGAACATGTCGCCTTCGCCCTGATGGATGAACAGGAGAACGTCCCCATCGGCATCGCGCTGAAGCATGGGCATCGCGGCCTCCACCTTCCACAGCCCGATTCGGCAGCTGGCGTTGGAAAGCAGCAGCGCGCCCTTGTAAGGCTCTGCGGTCGGGCCCGCCGGCGCTCCCACGGCATCGAAAGCGCGTGGTTTCAGCGGGCCTTCGAAGGAGGTCCAACCGGTCGGCGGGTGGCGGTGATAGATATGGACGGCAGGACCAAAGAAGCCGTCGCGGCCGATCTCGCGTTCAAAGCTGCCTTCGGGCAGGTCGGCATGGGCCTGACGTGATGTGATGCCCTCGGTCCTGGGGAATTCGATCCAGTTGCGCATGTCTCATGCCTTCCCTAGCACGCCGCGGCGAATCTGGTCGGCTTCGATGGATTCGAATAGCGCCTGGAAATTTCCTTCCCCGAAACCCTGATTGCCCTTCCTCTGTATCAGCTCGAAGAAAATCGGGCCGATGGCGTTCTGGGTGAAGATCTGCAGCAACAGGTCGTCCTTGGCGCCGTCCACCAGGATGCGATTGGCTTTCAGCCGCGGCACGTCCTCGCCATGGCCCTGAACGCGATTGTCCAGCTGCTCGTAATAGGTGTCGGGCGTGTCCTGGAAGGCGACGTCATTGGCGCGCAATCTTTCCACCGCGGCGTAAATGTCTCGCGTGCTGAGCGCAATATGCTGGATTCCTTCTCCCTGGTAGGCGCGGAGATATTCCTCGATCTGCGATTTGTCGTCGCTCGACTCGTTGATGGGGATACGGATCTTGCCGTCCGGGCTGGTCATGGCGCGGGATTTGAGTCCCGTCAGCTTGCCTTCGATGTCGAAATAGCGGATCTGGCGAAAATTGAAGAGCCGCTCATAGAAGCCGGCCCATTTGTTCATTTGGCCGCGGAAAACATTGTGGGTGACATGGTCGATGGTGCCGAGTCCCGCGCCTTCATGGGCAAAGCCCTGTATGGGGTCGGTGGGCAGGAAATCCACATCGTAGATGGAAGGCCCTCCATAGCGGTCGACCAAGTAGATGACGCTGCCGCCGATGCCCTCAATGGCGGGGATGTTCAATTCCATCGGCCCTATCGCATTGGCAAACGGCCTGGCGCCGCGTCTTAACAATTCGCGATAGGCCAGGCCTGCGTCCTTCACGCGAAAGGCCATGGCGCAGGCGCTGGGGCCATGAAGCAGGGCGAAGCGCGCGCCGTGACTGCCGGGTTCGGCATTGACGACAAAATTTATGTCGCCCTGGCGGTATAGCGTGACCTGCTTGGAGCGATGCCGGCCAACGGCGCGAAAGCCCATCCGCTCGAACAGCGTACGCAATCCTGCGATATCGGGGGCGGTGTATTCGACGAATTCGAAGCCGTCGGTACCGATGGGGTTGTCCCACGCTTCCATTGGCGTCTCCTTGTTGCCGAAGATAGTTTCATATGCAACTATATCGGTCAAGATGACTGCCCATGCTGAACCGCCGCCCGGCGCCGCGGCCGACTGGACCATCCCACAACAGTGGGGCAGCTACACAATGTCCGAACACGCCGTTTGGGATACGCTATTTGCCCGACAGACGGCGCTGCTGCCAGGCCGCGTCACAAGGACCTTTCTGCGCGGGCTGGACGTGCTGAGCCTGTCGCGCCCCGGCATTCCCGATTTCGAGGAATTGTCGCATCGCCTGCGCGAACTGACGGGTTGGAGCGTTGTGGCAGTGCCCGGGCTGGTGCCTGATGATGTCTTTTTCGACCATTTGGCCACCCGCCGCTTTGTCGCCGGCCGTTTCATTCGGCGGCCTGACCAGCTCGATTATCTTCAGGAACCCGATGTGTTCCATGATCTGTTTGGACATGTGCCGCTGCTGTCCGATCCCGTCTTTGCCGATTACATGCAGGCTTATGGGGAAGGTGGGCTGAAGGCGCTGCGCCTTGGGGCGCTGGAAAAGCTGGCACGGCTCTACTGGTATACGGTGGAGTTTGGTTTGATCCGCGAAGACGGCAGGCTGAAGCTGTACGGCTCGGGTATCGTTTCCAGCTTCGGCGAATCCGTTTACGCGCTGGATGATCCCAGACCCAACCGCATCGTCTTTGATCTGGAGCGGGTAATGCGCACCGACTACAAGATCGACGATTACCAGAAGACCTATTTCGTCATCGACAGCTTCGAGCAGTTGCGCCGCCAAACCGCCGAGGCGGACTTCACGCCCTTGTACGCACGGCTGGCCGGCCTGCCTGATCTTGCGCCCGACGCGGTGCTCCCGACCGACCGGCTGTTCAAGACCGCAGGCTCGTGAGACCAGCGCACGTACGCGCGTTTTCCGTGGTTCCGTGATCCTAGATCGGCAACTTCGTCGTGTTTTTCACGCATTTTAGCGCGAAGTGAGAGCTCATCGCCGCGACGCCAGGAAAGTGCAGCAGCGTCTTCTTCAAGAGGCGCTCATATTCCTCGATGCTTCCAACAACGATACGCAGCGCATAATCGCTGTCGCCTCCCATGATGAAGCAGTCAACGATCGCGGGCTGCTGTGCCGCGGCTTTTTCGAATGCCTCAAGCGTCTCCTCGTCATGCGCCTTGAGCTTTACGTTTGCCAGGACATTGATCGGAAGTCCCAGCAATTCCCTGTCCAGCACCACAGCTCTGCGAATAATGCCCGCTTCTTCCATCTGCTTGACGCGGCGCCAGCATGGCGTGTGAGACAGCCCCACCTTCTGGGCCAAATCCACGATCGGGATCGTCGCATCGTCTTGCAGTATTCTGAGAATTTTTCTATCGGCGTCATCCATAGGATAAAATCCTAATAGAGGTTCTTATTGGGGATGAAGTTCGCAAATTATGCCCCGATGAAAGAAAAATAGCAATTTCGTTCCTGTGCATTTGTGCCATCGTTCCAGCGGGTTCCGAGGGAGGCCTTTTTCGATCCGCCGTGGCATTGACCCTGCACTTTCCCACTCCACCAGCCCGTCCGGGAGATCGCCCGGATTTCAGTCACCTTGATATTCCCCCCGCAGGCCGATTGCTGCGGCCGGAGCCGACGGCGTCACCTGTCGGATTGAGTGAGCTTGCCAACGGTCTGATCCGGGTTCTCGACGAGGAGGGACGCGCCGTCGGTCCCTGGGCACCAACCATAGATACCGAACGCCTTCGCGCCGGCCTCAGGGCCATGCTGCTGACCCGGCTGTTCGAGGATCGCATGTTTCGCCTGCACCGTCAGGGCAAGACGAGCTTCTTTCTGAAATCCACGGGCGAGGAAGCCATTGGCGCTGCCCAGGCCATGGTGATGGGCAAACGCGACATGTGCTTCCCCACCTATCGCGTTCTGTCGTGGCTTCTGGCGCGGGGCTATCCGCTGACCGATCTGGTCAACCAGATATTCTCGAATGAAAAGGATCCGCTGAAAGGCCGCCAGCTTCCTATTCTCTATTCGGCGCGGGAATATGGATTTTATTCTTTGTCGGGGAATCTGGGCAGTCGCTTCGGCCATGCCGTGGGCTGGGCGATGGCGTCCGCCTACAAGGGCGATGACAGCCTGGCGCTGGCCTATATCGGGGAAGGATCGACAGCGGAAGGCAACTTTCACGAGGCCCTGACCTTTGCCTCGGTCTACCACGTGCCGGTCATTTTGTGTGTCACCAACAATCAGTGGGCAATCTCCAGCTTTTCCGGCATCGCAGGTGCGCAAGAGGTGACCTTCGCCGCCAAGGCGGCCGCGTACGGTCTGCCCGGGTTGCGTGTGGACGGAAACGATTTCTTGGCGGTGTGGGCGGCGACGGAATGGGCCGTGGCGCGGGCCCGCGCCAATCTGGGCGCCACATTGATCGAACTTTTCACCTACCGTGCGGCGGGGCATTCGACCAGCGACGATCCCACGCGCTACCGTCCCGCCGACGAAGCGGCGCATTGGCCGCTGGGCGATCCCATCCAACGGCTGAAACAGCATCTGATCTGCATCGGGGAATGGGACGAGGCGCGTCATGTCCAGTTCGAAGCGGAACTGGTTGAAACCATACGCGCTGCCGTCAAGGAAGGAGAAGCGGTGGGCACCCTGGGAAAATCCAAGCCGCCCGTGTCGGAAATGTTCGAAGACGTGTTTGAGGTGCCGGATTGGCGCGTGCTGGAGCAGCGCGCGGAAATGGGTGTTTGACCATGGCCAGCATGACCATGGTCCAGGCCCTCAATTCCGCGCTGGATGTGATGCTGTCAGAAAATCCCGACGTGCTGATTTTCGGCGAGGATGTCGGCTATTTCGGCGGCGTTTTCCGTGTCACCGAAGGCTTGCAGAAGAAGCATGGTTTGAAACGCTGTTTCGACACGCCGATCAGCGAGGGCGGGATTATCGCCGCGGCGGTGGGCATGGGGGCTTACGGCTTGCGCCCGGTGGCCGAAATCCAGTTTGCCGATTACATCCTGCCTGCCTTCGATCAGCTCGTATCGGAAGCGGCTCGCCTGCGCTATCGCTCCAACGGCGAGTTTTGGGCGCCCATCACCGTGCGTGCGCCCTATGGGGGCGGCATATTCGGCGGACAAACCCACAGCCAGTCACCGGAAGCGCTATTCGCCCATGTCACCGGGCTTTGCACGGTGATCCCGTCCAACCCCTTTGACGCAAAAGGCCTGTTGATCGCGAGCATCGAGAGTAACGATCCGGTGATCTTTCTGGAGCCCAAGCGTATCTATAATGGGCCGTTTGATGGTCATCATGACCGGCAAGTCAAAAGTTGGGCCGGCCATCCCAAGGCGGATGTGCCGGAAGGCCATTATACCGTGCCCCTGGGCAAAGCGGCTACATTGCGCGAGGGCCGCGACGTTACCGTGCTGGCTTACGGCACTATGGTGCACGTCGCGGACTCTGCGATCGAGGATAGCGGCATCAATGCCGAACTGATCGATCTGCGTTCGATCGTGCCGTTGGACATCGAGACCATTGTCGCGTCGGTGAACAAGACGGGCCGTTGCGTAATCGTGCATGAAGCGTCCCGCTTCGCCGGGTTCGGTGCGGAATTGTCGGCGCTGCTGCAAGAACGTTGTTTCTTCCGCCTGAAATCGCCGGTGCAGCGCATTGCCGGTTGGGATACGCCCTATCCACATGCCTTCGAGTGGGATTATTTCCCCGGCCCAGCGCGTGTCACAAAAGCACTCAAGCAAGCGATGGAGAACTAGATGGGTCAATATCTCTTTCGCTTGCCTGATATTGGTGAGGGCGTGGCGGAAGCAGAGATCACCGCCTGGTACGTCAAGCCTGGCGATCACGTCCGCGAGGACCAGCCCCTGCTGGACGTCATGACCGACAAAGCGACAGTCGACATGAGTTCCCCTGTCGAAGGCACGGTCGTCGCGCTGCACGGTTCGGTCGGCAGCAAGGCCGCAGTGGGTTCGGTGTTGGTCGAGATGGATGTGGTGGGCGAAAGTGCGGTGCCGGCGGCGCGGCCCGAACCGGCACCGAACGGACACGCGGACTTATCGAAAGTGGGGCCCCAGCCGCCCGCCAACTCGCCCGACGGCCCCGTCAACCCCGACCCTTCCGCGTCGCCCGCCACGCGGCGCCGTGCGATGGAGTGGGGTATCGATCTTCACGATGTTCGCGGCACCGGACGTAACGGCATTATCACGGTCGAGGACCTGGAACGGCATCGCAGCGCGGTCCCGCCGGACACCGTCGCCCGGCCAGAAAGGGGCGCCCAACACAAGGTCGACGAAATCGCCATAGTGGGATTGCGGCGCCGCATTGGGGAGCGGATGCTCGAATCCAAGCGCAGCATTCCCCATTTCAGTTATGTCGAGGAATTCGACCTGACCGAGTTGGAAGGATTGCGGACGCATCTCAACGCCAACCGCCGCGAGGACCAACCCAAGCTGACATTACTGCCCTTCTTCATGCGCGCGGTGGTGAAGTTGGTGCCCGATTTTCCCAGCGTGAACGCACACTATGACGAAGAACAGGGCGTCCTGAAGCGCTTCGCCGCGGTGCATATCGGGATTGCCACCCAAACGCCGCAGGGCTTGATGGTGCCCGTCGTGCGCCATGCCGAAACCCGCGACGTCTGGGGCTGCGCCGCGGAACTGGCGCGGGTCACGGCCCAGGCACGCGACGGCAGCGCCAGCCGCGATCAGTTGAGTGGCTCGACCATAACTTTGAGCAGCCTTGGCCCGCTGGGCGGGATCGCCGCTACCCCCATCATAAACCCGCCGGAAGTGGCGATCCTGGGTCCCAACAAGCTGGTCGAGCGACCGATGGTGGATGGGGCTTTCCTCGCCCGGCGCAAGCTGCTCAACTTGTCCAGCTCGTTCGACCATCGCATTATCGATGGCCATGATGCCGCCTCTTTCGTCCAGCGGCTCAAGCATATGATGGAGCATCCAGCCCTGATTTTCATGGATTGAGACATGGGTCCAGAATGCACGGAACAGCCTGCGATCCGCGTTGCCGGCAGGCCGGGAGACACACCATGATCGCGGCGCTGGATTTCGGCCTAGGCGAAACCGGCGACATGCTGCGCGATACGGTACGCCGCTTTGCGACCGAGCAGATTGCGCCTTTCGCCGCCGATTACGATGCCACCAACAAATTCCCCCGTCATCTGTGGCCCGAGATGGGTGCGCTGGGCCTTCACGGCATCACGGTGGAAGAGGAGTATGGCGGCCTGGGGCTGGGCTATCTGGAACATTGCGTGGCGATGGAGGAGGTCAGCCGCGCCAGCGCTTCGGTGGGGTTGAGCTACGGTGCCCATTCCAATCTCTGCATCAACCAGATCCGCCGCTGGGGCAATGAGGCGCAGAAGCTCAAATATCTGCCGAAGCTGATCAGCGGCGAGCATGTCGGCTCGCTCGCCATGTCGGAAGCCGGCAGCGGCTCCGATGTAGTCTCCATGCGGCTGAAGGCCGAGAAGAAGGGCGACTATTATATTTTGAACGGCACCAAATTCTGGATCACCAACGCGCCAGAAGCGGATACGCTCGTTGTCTATGCCAAGACCGACATGACGGCAGGGCCGAAAGGTATCACCGCCTTCCTGATCGAGAAGGGCCTTGCCGGTTTTTCCGTCTCGCAGAAGCTGGACAAGATGGGCATGCGCGGCAGTGACACCGCCGAGCTGGTTTTTGCCGATTGTGAGGTGCCGGCAGAGAATGTGATGGGCGCCGAAGGTCAGGGCGTGAATATCCTGATGTCGGGCCTGGATTATGAACGCGCCGTGCTGTCGGCAGGGCCGCTGGGCATCATGCAGGCCTGTCTGGACGTGGTGCTGCCCTACCTGCGCGAGCGCAAGCAATTCGGCCAGCCCATCGGATCGTTCCAGTTGATGCAGGCCAAGGTAGCCGACATGTATGTGGCGCTGAATTCCGCGCGCGCCTATGTCTATGCCGTGGCGCGGGCGTGCGACGCTGGCAAGACCACGCGCTTTGATGCCGCGGGCGCGATCCTGCTGGCATCGGAGAATGCGGTAAAGACGGCACTGGAGGCGATCCAGGCGCTGGGCGGCGCGGGTTATACGAAAGAGTGGCCGGTGGAGCGTTTCCTGCGCGATGCCAAGCTGTATGACATCGGCGCGGGCACGAACGAAATTCGCCGCTTCCTGATCGGGCGGGAGTTGCTGGGTCTATGACGCTCACTTCGCTGATCGATCCGGCAAGCGAGAGTTTCAAAGCCAATGCCGCGCACAACCGCGCCCTGGCGCAGGAATTGCGGGAGAAGATCGCCAGGACGGCACTTGGTGGGCCGGAAGGCGCACGCCAAAAACACACCGCGCGCGGCAAGTTGTTGCCACGTGACCGGGTGATGCGGCTGCTGGATCCGGGTTCGCCTTTCCTGGAAGTGGGTGCGCTCGCTGCCAACGGCATGTATGGCGATGAGGCGCCGGGCGCCGGCATCGTGGCGGGCATCGGCCGTGTCGCGGGCCGCGAGGTGATGATTGCGGCCAATGACGCCACCGTGAAGGGCGGCGCCTACTTCCCCATGACGGTGAAGAAGCATCTCAGGGCGCAGGAGATCGCCCAACAGAACAGGTTGCCATGCCTGTATCTCGTGGACAGCGGCGGCGCCAACCTGCCCCATCAGTCGGAGGTGTTTCCCGACCGGGACCATTTCGGCCGCATCTTCTTCAACCAGGCCAATATGTCGGCCCAGGGTATTGCCCAGATCGCATGCGTGATGGGAAGCTGCACGGCAGGCGGTGCTTATGTGCCGGCAATGAGCGATGAAAGCATCATCGTGCGCGGCCAGGGCACCATCTTCCTGGCCGGGCCGCCGCTGGTGAAGGCTGCCACCGGCGAAGTGATCAGCGCCGAGGAACTGGGCGGCGCCGATACCCATGGCCGCAAGTCGGGCGTGGTCGACCATGTGGCGGAGAATGACGAGCACGCCATCGATATCCTGCGCCGCATCGTGGGCACGCTGGCCCCGGCGCATCGCCACGACCTGTCGTTGGTCACGCCACGACCGCCGAAATTCGCTGCCGAAGAGCTTTATGGCATCATTCCGCGCGACGTGCGCGCGTCCTATGACGTGCATGAGGTGATCGCGCGGCTGGTCGATGGCTCGGAATTTCATGAATTCAAGCCGCTTTATGGATCGACCCTGGTGTGCGGCTTTGCCCATCTCTGGGGCATGCCGGTGGCGCTTCTGGCCAACAACGGCGTGCTGTTTTCCGAAAGCGCGCTGAAAGGCACGCATTTCATCGAACTGGCCTGCCAGCGCCGCATCCCGCTGCTCTTCCTGCAGAATGTCTCCGGCTTCATGGTAGGCGGCAGGTATGAGGCGGGTGGCATCGCCAAGGACGGCGCAAAGCTTGTGACCGCTGTCTCCACCGCAACGGTCCCCAAGCTGACCGTGCTGATCGGCGGCAGCTTTGGCGCGGGCAATTACGGCATGTGCGGGCGCGCATTTTCTCCCCGCTTCCTCTTCTCCTGGCCAAACAGCCGCATCAGCGTGATGGGCGGCGAGCAGGCGGCCTCGGTGCTGGCGACGGTGCATCGCGATGCCGACAAGTGGACGAAAGACGAGATGGAAGCCTTCAAGGCGCCCATCCGCCAGAAATATGAAGACGAGGGCAACCCTTATTACGCCACCGCGCGGTTGTGGGATGATGGCATCATCGACCCGGTCCAGACCCGCGACGTGCTGGGCCTGGCGCTGGCAGCGACGTTGAACGCGCCGATCCCGGATCAACCTCGCTTCGGCCTGTTCCGGATGTGACATGATCGATAGCCTGCTGATCGCCAACCGGGGAGAGATCGCAAAGCGCATTATTCGCACGGCGCGGCGGCTGGGCGTGAAGACGGTGGCGGTCTATTCTGATGCCGATGCGGCCATGCCCTTTGTGCGCGAGGCCGATGTGGCGCTGGCGCTGGGCGGCACGACATCGCGGGAAAGCTATCTGGATGGGGAAAAGATGCTGGACGCCGCCAGACGAAGTGGCGCCCGCGCCATCCATCCCGGCTATGGTTTTCTGTCGGAAAATGCCGATTTCGCCGAAGCCGTGGCGGCCGCAGGGCTGATCTGGGTTGGTGCGCCGCCCGTCGCCATTCGCGCCATGGGGCGGAAGGACGCCGCCAAAAAGCTGATGCAAGCGGCCGGCGTGCCAGTAACGCCGGGCTATCTGGGCGAGGAACAGGGGGCGGCGCGGCTCATCGCGGAAGCTGAAAAGATCGGCTGGCCGGTGCTGATCAAAGCGGTGGCGGGGGGCGGCGGCAAGGGCATGCGGATGGTGGAGAGCGCGGCCGCCTTTGATGAGGCGCTGGCGTCGTGCAAGCGGGAGGCGGCCTCGTCCTTTGGCGACGATCGCGTACTGCTGGAGAAATACATCGCCAGCCCACGACATATCGAAGTCCAGGTCTTCGCGGACAGCCATGGCAACACCGTCCACCTGTTCGAACGCGACTGCTCGTTGCAGCGCCGCCACCAGAAGGTGATCGAGGAAGCGCCGGCGCCCGGCCTGTCTGCGGCCACGCGCGCCTGGCTTTGCGCGACGGCGGTGAAGGCGGCGCAGGCGGTGAACTATGTCGGCGCCGGAACCATCGAATTCATCGCCGATGCGTCCGCGGGGCTTTCGCCCGACGGCATCTGGTTCATGGAGATGAATACACGCCTGCAGGTCGAGCATCCGGTGACCGAAGCGATTACCGGCGAAGATCTGGTGGAATGGCAGTTGCGCGTGGCGAGCGGCGAAAAGCTGCCTAAGACCCAGGATCAACTGTCCATGACCGGTCACGCTATGGAGGCGCGGCTTTATGCTGAAAATCCCGCCGTTGGGTTCCTGCCTTCAACCGGCTCCCTTGCGCATCTCAGGCTGCCTGCCGACATCCGCGTGGATAGCGGAGTGGAAGAGGGCGACTGTGTCACGCCCTATTATGATCCCATGATCGCCAAGCTGATCGCGCATGAGTCCACGCGCGAGACGGCAGCCGCGAAACTGGCCGCCGCTTGCCGCACAGTCGAGGTGTGGCCGGTGAAGACCAATGCCGCTTTTCTGGCGCGTGCCGCCGCCGATCCCGATTTCGTGGCTGGCCGCATTGATACAGGATATATCGCCAGCCATCCCGGCCTGGTGCCGGGCGAAACCCCGCCAGCGGGCGTGATCGCCCAGGCGGCACAGGCGCTGCTACCGCAGGGCAATCGTCCCTGGACCGCGCTCACCGGCTTTCGCGCCGGAGCCGCGCCACAGACCGAAATCGCGGTCAGCATCGCCGGCCATCTCCATAAGTCGGCGCCTGCCCTGGGCACGGCTTCGATTCGGGGCGATATCATTTTCGCCGACGGCCAAGCCTGGACCTTTGGCCCGCCGCGCTTTGAAGGCAAGGGGGAAACAGCGGCTGGTGATGGTGCGTTGACCGCGCCCATGCCCGGCGTGGTGACGGTATTGCATGTGAAACAGGGGCAGATGGTGGGGCGCGGTGAAGTCTTGCTGGTGCTGGAAGCCATGAAGATGGAAAACGCCCTGGTCGCGCCATTCGAGGGCGTCGTCGCGGCGCTCCATGTGGCGCTCGGCGACCGGGTGTCGGAAGGAAGTCTGTTGGCGCAGATTGGAATGGTCTGATGGCCGGGAAGAGATACTCCGATTGGCGTCTGGGCGAGGAAATCGAACATCCCATCCGCCATACCGTTACTGAGGAGGAGAATCGCACTATTACGCTGATGACACACAACCCGCAGCCGCTGCACCTTGATGCGGCCTATGCCGCGACGACGGAGTTCGGGCAGATTGTGGTCAACGGGCTACTCACCTTTGCGCTGATGGTCGGCATATCTGTCGAGGAAACGACAATTGGCACGCTCATTGCGAATTTGGGTTATGACCGGGTGGTGATGCCGAAGCCGGTTTTCATAGGCGATACGCTGCGGGTCCAAACCACCGTGATGGAATTGCGTGAGTCCAGGTCTCGTCCGCATGCCGGCATCGTGAATTTCCGGCATCGTTGCTACAATCAGCGCGACGAGATGGTGTGCGAAGCCTTTCGTACCGCCCTGGTGATGAAATGAGATCGCTGCTCTTTGTGCCAGGCGATCGGCCTGACCGGTTTGCCAAAGCGGCAGCAAGCGGCGCCGACGGCCTGATCTTGGACCTGGAGGATTCGGTTTCCGCGGAAAGGAAGGCGGTGGCACGCGAGGCGGTGGCGGCCTTTCTTAGCCACCGCCATGCTTTGCCGTTGCTGGTGCGCGTTCATTTGGGATCGCTCGACGAGGATTTGAAGGCCATGTTGCCCCTGCGCCCAGATGCCATTGTGTTGCCCAAGGCGGAAGGAGCACCGAGCATCGCGCCCCTGGTTCCGAAGCTGGAAGGGATCAAGCTGTTGCCCATCGCCACCGAAACGCCGCGGGCGGTATTCGCTTTGGGCAGCTATGTCGATGTGGCACCGCATCTGATCGGTCTTACCTGGGGAGCGGAAGATTTGCCGGCCGCCATCGGGGCGACGGCTTCACGTGACTCGGATGGCCGCCTCACCCCGCCTTACGAAATGGTCCGCGCGCTGACCCTGTTTGGCGCCCATGCCGCGCGGGTAGACGCCATTGAAACCGTCTATCCGGATATCAACGACACAGCCGGATTGAAAGCTTACGCCCAGCGGGGCCGGCGCGACGGATTTTCTGGTATGCTGGCAATTCATCCGGCGCAGGTGTCCATTATCAACGCGGCCTTCAGCCCATCTGCGACCGAGTTGGCTTGGGCTCGCCGCGTGGTTGCCGCTTTTGCCGCCCAGCCTGGAACGGGCGCGATTCAATTGGATGGCAAGATGCTGGACCGTCCACACTTGTCGCAGGCCGAGACCATATTGGCACGAACAGGGAAAACCCATGAGAAGCAGTCCTAGGGCTGTCTTCGGCTACGTCAAATAGGTGCGCAATGAATAGCGACCCCATCCTTATCGCCGGTTATGCACGGACCCCCATGGGCGGTTTAAACGGCGTATTTTCAGGGCTGAAGGCGTCCGTATTGGGCGCTGCCGCGATCCAGGCGGCTGTGACCCGCGCTGGCAATCCCGCAATCGACCAGGTTGTCATGGGTTGCGTGTTGAGCGCGGGGCAGGGACAGGCGCCTGCCCGACAGGCGGCGATTGGGGCAGGGCTCAACGAATGCGTCCCCGCCCTGACGGTCAACAAGATGTGCGGGTCAGCGATGGCGGCTGCGATTCTGGCGCATGATGCGCTGATCGCTGGCAGCGCCGATATGGTGGTGGCAGGTGGCATGGAGAGCATGACCAACGCGCCTTATCTGCTCGCCAAACACCGTAGCGGGGCGCGCTTTGGCCACGATGTGGTGAAAGATTCCATGCTTCTGGACGGACTTGAGGATGCCTATCGGCCGGGCAAGATCATGGGCCAGTTCGCGGAGGACGCCGCCCAGGCTTATCAGATCAGCCGGGCCGCGCAGGACGAGTTCGCCATTCGGTCGCTGGAACGCGTCCTGAGCGCACAGGCCGGCGGTGGTTTCGCCGGGGAAATCATTCCCGTTGATAATGGTCGAAGCATTGTATCGCTCGACGAGCAGCCCGGACGTGCGAAGCCGGATAAAATACCAACTTTGAAGCCGGCCTTTGCGGCGGATGGAACGATAACGGCGGCAAGTTCGGCCTCGATCTCCGACGGCGCTGCAGCCCTGGTGCTGACCCGCCAAAGCCTGGCCGACGAACGGGGTCTGACGCGCCAAGCCCGCATCGTTGGTCATGCGACGCATGCCCAGGCGCCATCCTTGTTCACGACGGCCCCGGTTTTCGCCATCCGCAAGTTGATGGAGAAGGTGGGCTGGCGCCTGGCCGATGTGGATCTGTTCGAAGTCAATGAAGCGTTCGCGGTGGTGGCCATGATCGCGATGCGGGAACTCGACATTGCGGCCGACCGGATCAATGTGAACGGCGGCGCTTGTGCGCTTGGCCATCCCATTGGCGCATCCGGTGCGCGCATTGTCGTGACCCTGATTGCAGCCTTGAAAGCCAGGGGCTTGCGCCGCGGCGTTGCAAGCCTTTGCATTGGCGGCGGCGAGGCCACCGCTTTGGCGCTTGAGGTTCCCGCATGAGAATGAGGCAGACATGTCGGACACGGTGAAGACCACGCCCAAAAAATCCGTTGCCCTTTCGGGTGTGGTCGCGGGCAATACTGCGCTCTGCACGGTGGGGCGGACAGGCAATGATCTGCATTATCGCGGCTATGACATCCTCGACATTGCGGAAGCCTGCGAGTTTGAGGAAATTGCTTACCTGCTGATTCACGACCGGCTCCCTGATGCCGCAACACTGGCGGCGTATAAGCGCAAGCTGGCGAGGCTGCGAGAGTTACCAGCGGCGGTAAAATCTGTGCTGGAGACCATTCCCGCCGCGACCCATCCCATGGACGTGATGCGGACGGGCGCTTCCATGTTGGGCTGTGTTGAACCCGAGGCTGACGGACACGGCGTCGGCGGGGCGCGCGATATCGCGGATCGCCTGATCGCCTGTTTTGGCTCGATCTTATTGTATTGGCATCACTATTCGCGTGACGGACGCAGGATTTCGCTGCAAACGAATGACGATTCGATCGGGGGACACTTTCTGCACCTGCTGCATGGACGCACACCGAGCCCTTCGCACGTGCGTGCTATGCATACCTCGCTCATTCTCTACGCTGAACACGAGTTTAATGCTTCTACCTTCGCAGCCCGGGTCATCGCGGGTACAGGCTCGGACATATATTCGGCCATCACTGGGGCAATCGGTGCCTTGCGAGGGCCCAAGCATGGCGGGGCCAATGAAGCGGCTTCAGAGGTGATGAAGCGGTATCGTGATCCTGACGAGGCGGAAGCCGATATCCGCCGCCGCGTCGCCGACCACGAGGTCATTATAGGTTTTGGCCATCCGGTCTATACCGTAGCGGACCCGCGCAATCGGATCATCAAACAGGTTGCGCAATCCCTGAGCGCGGAAAAAGGGGGCATGATGCTGTTCAACATTGCCGATCGCATTGAGAAGACAATGGCCGAGACCAAGCGGATGTTCGCCAACCTGGATTGGTTCAGCGCCGTTTCTTATGACCGGATGGGCGTTCCGACACCAATGTTCACGCCCCTGTTTGTGATTTCGCGCACCACGGGCTGGTGTGCCCATGTGATTGAACAGCGCCAGGACAACAAGATCATCCGCCCGTCGGCAAACTATACAGGGCCGGAGAACCAGATCTTTGTGCCCTTGGCTGCACGCCATCCTGCCTGAGCCGATTGAGAGAAAGATAATGAGTGCTTTGCTGTCTTCAGTTCGTCCCAAGCCGGATCAGGTGATCGCGGACATCGCCGATTATGTGGTCTCTGGTCCACCTCCCGGTGCGCTCGCGCTCGACACCGCCCGCGCCTGCCTGATCGACACGTTGGGTTGCGGATTGGAGGCGTTGGATTACCCGGCCTGTACGAAGCTTTTGGGCCCGATCGTGCCGGGCACCATTGTGCCCAACGGCGCCCATGTTCCTGGCACGCAGTTTGTACTGGATCCGGTTCAGGCGGCTTTCTCGCTGGGGGCAATGATCCGCTGGCTGGACTTCAACGACACCTGGCTTGCGGCGGAGTGGGGACATCCATCGGACAATCTTGGCGGTATCCTAATGGTGGCCGACTGGCTGAGCCGCAATGGCAGCGCCATCACCATGGGCGATGTCCTGCACGCCATGGTACAGGCGCATGAGATTCAGGGCTGCCTGGCGCTCGAGAACAGTTTCAACAAGGTTGGGCTTGATCATGTTGTTCTGGTCAAGGTCGCCACCGCGGCCGTCACTGCCCGCCTTCTGGGCCTGGACCGCAGCCAGATCGTGGATGCGGTCTCGCTGGCCTGGGTGGACGGCCAGGCGCTGCGTACCTATCGCCACGCCCCCAATACGGGGTCACGCAAAAGCTGGGCCGCCGGCGATGCGACCAGCCGTGGCGTGCGCCTGGCGCTGATGGTGAAGGCGGGAGAAATGGGATATCCCGCGGCGCTGACAACAAAGACCTGGGGCTTCTATGATGCCTCGTTTCGCGGCCAGCCATTCAGGTTCCAAAGACCCTATGGCTCCTACGTCATGGAAAATATCCTGTTCAAGATTTCTTTTCCCGCGGAATTTCATGCCCAGACAGCAGTCGAGGCGGCGGTCGTGCTGCATGAGACGCTCGCCAAAATGGGCAAGGATACTGGTGACATCGCGCGAATTGTTATTCGCACGCATGAGGCGGCAATCCGGATCATCGACAAGCAGGGACCTTTGGCCAATCCGGCGGATCGTGACCACTGTATCCAGTACATGGTGGCCGTTCCGTTGATTTTCGGGCGCTTGACTGCGGCCGACTATGAAGATGGCGTGGCGGCCGATCCCCGTATCGACACCTTGCGCGCCAAAATATTCTGCGCCGAAGACGCCAATTTTACCCGCGACTATCATGATCCCGAAAAGCGCTCGATCGCGAATGCTCTGACGGTAGAGCTGAATGATGGCACGGTCCTGGACGAGATTGCGATCGAATACCCTGTCGGCCACAGGAGTCGTCGAAGCGAAGGCTGGCCCCTGCTGGAAAGAAAATTCGCCCGCAATTTGGCGAGACGCTATGACGTGACCCAGCAACAGAATATCATGAAGGCTTCGAACGATCGTCAGCGGCTGGAAGGCATGCTGGTTCGCGACTATGTCGATCTCTATGACCTGGAAGGGCAGTCATGATTTATCTGGAGGATGCGGGACAGCCGCGCGCTTCAGCCGGCGCGCGCCTTCGGGAACTGCTGCAGACACGCAACATCGTCCAGATGCCGGGAGCTCACAACGGCCTGGCTGCCCGCCAGGTGGTGCGAGCGGGATTTGAGGCTCTCTACCTCTCTGGCGCCGCAATGAGCGCCTCGATGGGCTTGGCCGATCTGGGCATCATCACGGTGGATGAGGTGACGTTCTTTATCCGCCAGGTGGCGCGGGCGTCAGGCTTGCCGGTGTTGGTGGATGGCGACACCGGCTACGGCGAGGCGCTCAACGTCATGCACATGGTGCGCAGCTTCGAGGAGGCGGGGGCCGCGGCGGTGCATATCGAGGACCAGCTCTTGCCCAAGAAATGCGGTCATCTCAACGATAAAAAGCTGGCCGATGCGCAGGACATGGCTGCCAAGGTCCATGCGGCGCGTCGGGCCCGGCGCGATCTTGTGATCGTCGCTCGCACCGACGCCGTCGCCAGTGAAGGCATGGGCGCGGCAATAGCGCGCGCGCGGATGTATGTGGAAGCCGGCGCCGACGCGATATTCCCCGAAGCCTTGACGAATGCGGACATGTTCAGAACGTTCGCCGAAAAGCTGCCGGGCGTGCCATTGTTGGCCAACATGACGGAGTTTGGTCGAACGCCCTTTTTCACTGCGGATGAGTTCGCAGCGATGGGCTACAAAATGGTGATCTGGCCGGTCAGCTCGCTCCGCGTCGCGGCCAAGGCCCAGGAAGAGCTTTACGATTCCATCCGGACCTATGGTGGCGCTCACAAAATGGTGGACCGGATGCTTACGCGCGCCGAGCTTTACGCCACCATTGATTATTCGGACTACGAAAAGCTCGATAACACCATATCGGCAAGCATACTGCCCGGGCCGTCCTCCAGGGGTAAATGAAGCCAATCTCGCGGGGATCAAAAATTCGCGCCGCAATGACTGTGCTGCACGGGGAGATTTGCGCGCATTGACATCGACAGGACGTAAGACCTTCGAGATCCGCTTTGGAACAGATTGGCGTGATAGCCATCCGGACGACACGCGCTAAGCAATTGAAAGTTCGCGGCTATCTGTTCGGCCATTATCGGCGCATTGCTGCTTAAGTGAATCGGATTCATATGCCGGCCACGGCGCTTCATGGTAGCATCGCCGGTCCCGATGGAGGCGCCGATGGTGACGATCAAGATCAACGGTACCGCTCATGACCTGGACCTTGAGCCGGAAATGCCGCTGCTCTGGGTTCTGCGCAACGAGGTCGGTCTGACCGGCACCAAATATGGCTGCGGCATAGGCGCTTGTGGCGCATGCACTGTACTGATGGAGGGGGTGGCGGTGCGCTCCTGCCAGGTTTCTCTCTCCCGTGCCCAGGGCAAGGAGATCGTCACGATCGAAGGCCTATCGCCCGATGGCAGGCCGCACCCAGTGCAGGCTGCCTGGATCGCGGAAGACGTGCCGCAATGTGGCTACTGCCAGTCGGGACAGATCCTGGCGGCGGTTTCTCTACTCAAGAGCAAGCCCAGACCCAGCGATGCGGACATCAATACGATCGGCAATATCTGCCGCTGTGGCACCTATGTCCGCGTTCGCCGCGCGATCAAACGCGCCGCCGGTATCAAGGCGTGAGGTGGACCATGAGCGAATTCGGGCCGGTTGGAAATTCTACGGACATTTCACGCCGCAGTTTCGTGATCACGGGCAGCACCTTTGCCGGGGCAATGGCTTTGGGGGTCATGGTGCCGGGCGCAGCAAAGGCCGATGCGCCCGCATTGGCGTCACGCTATTGGGCCGACGATGGCGTCAACCCCGACGAGGTCAATGCCTGGGTGGTGATCGCCCCGGACGAGTCGGTCAGATTGCGCTGTCCGATGGCGGAAATGGGCCAGGGCACGGGATCGGGCCTTTCCATGCTGCTGGCCGAGGAGTTGCAATGCGACTGGAGCAAGGTGACGGTCGAGTTTGCGTCGGTGAATCGCAACCTCAATGCCGGCACGCCCTACGGCAACATGCTGACCGTGGGCAGCATGGGCATCCGCATGAACTGGGAGCATGTCCAGCAGGCGGGCGCGTCGGCGCGGGCGCGGCTGGTCCAGGCAGCGGCCGATAAATGGAATGCCCCGGCTGCGGAGTGTGAGGTTCTTCAGGGGAAGGTCATCCATAAACCGACGGCCAGGACCTTGACCTATGGCAAACTCGCCCGCGATGCAGCAAAGGTGACGCTTGCTGCGGAGCCGGCAATCAAGACGCCAGAGCAGTTTGTTCTGGCAGGCACGCGCCAGCCAAGGCTCGACTCCGCGATCAAATCGAATGGCTCGGCCATGTTCGGCATTGATACGCGCGAGCCGGGCCAGCTTTATGGTTCGATTCTGTCTTGTCCTGTATTCGGTGGCAAGCTGGTGTCTGTGGACGACAGTGCGATCAAGGGCAGGCGCGGCATCGTTAAAGTTGTCAAACTGGATGACGCGGTCGCTGTCGTCGCCGACAATTATTGGCGCGCCAACGAAGCCTTGAAGGCGCTCAAGATTACCTGGGACGGCGGGGCCAATACCGACACGGATAGCACGCAATTTCGTGCCGATTATCGACAGGCCCTGGATGGGCCGATGCTGACTGCGCGCAATGACGGCGACGCAAAGTCGGCCATCGCCAATTCAAAGAATGTCCTTGAGGCCGTATATGAAACACCGCTTCTGGCGCATGCAACCATGGAGCCCTGTAACGCGACGGTGCATCTGCGCAATGGGAGGCTTGATGTCTGGATGGGGTCGCAATCGGCACTGGCCAATGCCCGCCTGGCGGCACAGCTTGCGGGCGTGGATCCCTCGCAGGTCTTCTTCCATCAGGCCTATCTGGGCGGCGGTTTTGGCCGCAGGTCCTTCGGGGACGAGATGCGTCACGCCATTCTGGTGGCAAAGGCCGGCAATATCGGCGTGCCGCTCCAGCTGGTCTGGTCGCGGGAACAGGATATGCATGCCGACCGTTATCGGCCGCAATCGGCCATTAGGCTCAAAGGCGCACTTGCGTCCGATGGCAGCCTGACGGCCCTGCATATCGAAAGTGCTTGTGGCTCGATCCAGAAATCCACGGGGCAGATGCGCGGCGACAGCGTGGACAATACTTCGGTGGAAGGCATCGGCCCCTCGGTTCCTTACAACAAGGTTCCAAACTGGTATACGGGCGTTCAGAACAAGAATACGCATGTGCCCGTCGCTTATTGGCGGTCTGTCGGCGGTTCGCAAAATTGCTTCTATCTGGAAAGTTTTATTGATGAGCTTGCCCACGCCGCTGGCAAGGATCCGCTGGCCTTCCGCCGCAGTCTCACCGACCGGGTCGATTCCATTTCAGTATTGAACAAGCTTGAAGAGGTGAGCAACTGGCACACGCCACTCCCGTCCGGGCGAGGACGTGGGATCTCGCTGGTGGAAAACCATGGCGCCATCGGTGGCCATGTCGCAGAGGTCACGGTTGACAGCAAGGGGATCGTGAAGGTTGACCGGGTGTTTGCCGCCACCGATGCCTACCATGTGGTCAATCCAAACCTCGTCGAAGCCCAGATTGAGGGCGGAGTGATGTTCGGCATGACCGCCATGCTCTATGGCGAAATCACCATAAAAAACGGTGCGGCGGTTGAGAGCAATTTCAACCAGTATCGCATGGTCACGCTTTCCGAAGCGCCGGACGTGAAGACTTATCTTGCCAATACGGGCGGGGTCGACCAAAACGGCAAGCCCAAATGGGGCGGCGTGGGCGAATGTTCGGTCGCCCCCATCGCCGCGGCCATTGCCAATGCCATCTTCGCCGCCAGCGGCAAACGCATCCGGTCGCTGCCCTTCAAGAACGTGAAATGGACGGAGCTGTCGCAGCTCTGAATCGGTCAGTATTCGAACCGATAGCTCAGCCCAACGCTGCTGCCATTGTCCTGGAGGGAATTGCCCTGGGCGGTGACGCTACTGGCGCCGGTGCTCAGCGTCGCCTGTGCTTTCAACTGCCGCGTGATATCGACCTGGACCTGGGTCTGGGTGCCGCCCGACAGATTCTGTTTTGCCCCGACATAGACATTTCGTGTGACATAGCGTCCAGCTTCCACGGTGGTCTGATTTTCAGAGCCGCTGGCGCCTCCTTGAACACTGCCCACCGAGAGGCGATCCAGCCCCAACGTCCGCCGCACCGCGCCAAGCGGATTGAACCCTCCGCCGACGCTACCCATGGCGGCGGCGGCCTGCGCGATGCTGGCAAGCTGCAGCGGTGTAAGCTGCTTGACGCTTTGCTGGAACAGCAGATGGGCGACTACTTCGTCCTGTGGCAATTGCGGTGTGCTGGATAGCGCGATTTTGGGGACGGAAGCATAGCCCGTTATGGACAGTGTCGCCGTCACGCCACCTGACATGGTCTGGGCGGTAAAGTCGAGCGCCGGATCGAGCTTGCCGCGCAGGCCGGTGCCATCGAAACGGATGCGGCCGGTTGTAAAGTCCAGCGTTTGTCCCACAATAGTGTAACTGCCGCGCTCCATGTTGAGGCCGCCGGCGATGACCGGCGCGCCGAGCGTGCCACTCACCTGGATGGTACCGCCCATTTCCGCATCTACGCCGCGCCCGCGCACAAAGATCGGGCCCGTGGTGCGCACGGCGAGTTTGAGCAGGACTCGGCTTTGCTTTGGGGGCGGTGGGGGAGGCGGCTGGCCGCGTCGGCGGATATTCAGGACGGCGACCTGCGGAGGAAAGCCATCGGGAAGGTTGATATTGCCGCCACTGACCTGCATCTCGCCCGCCAGGGTCATGCTGGTTTTGACATGGCCCTGCAAAGTCATGTTGCCGGACAGGCTCGCGCTCATCAGATCGTTGGCGACCGGGCGCGCTTGTGTGGCGTTTACTTGCATCTCGACAGGCATGTCGGGCGCCAACAGGTCGACATGCCCGCTGGCCGTAAGCGAGCCCGGTCCTGCCTGACCGCGCAATTGAGTCAAAACCAGGCGTGTCCCATCCGCGACCAGCGCGGCGGTGATGTCGTGAACGCGCACACCCTGGGCATAGTCCTGATATTCGCCGCCTCCCAGGTCGGCATGGCCCGTGATGCGCGGCGTGGCAACCGTGCCACCGAGATCACCGTCCAGTGTCAGCGTCCCGTGAGCCCGTCGGCCGGAAGCCGCAATGAAGGCATCAAGCAGCGCGAGATCCGCTTTGCCACCGACATGCAAAGCCATCACGCCACCCACTTTGAGAGGCGCGGTACCTGCGAGCATGAGATGCGCGTTCGATCCGGCATCGCCCGACGCCTGCAAAACGGCATGATCGCCCATCAGTTGCGCGGCAAGCACGATCGCGGCCGGCGGTAGGCCCCTTGAGAAGGCGGTGCGCAGATCCTGGGCGTGGAGGGTGATGCGGCCTGTGGGCGTGGCAAGACTTCCCTGCAAGTCCGCGTCTGCCGAAACCGTCCCCTGCGCGCCGAGTTGTGGCGCGAAGCCGCGGAAGTCTGCCAGGTTTATGTTGGCCGCAGAGGCACGCAGCGAAAGCTCCGGCGATATTCGCCCCGCGGCGATAATCCGGCCGTTGCCAAGATGCGCGGACAGCTGGTCCACGGCAACGTCGTTGGCAAAGTGAAGCGCGGTGGGTCCATCCAATGTCAGCGCCAGGTTGTGCCAATCGCTGCGCAAAGCTGTCAGCGTCAATTCCTTTCGGGAAATATCCAGCGACGCGGCGGTATGGACCTTGAGCGGCGACGCATCGGGGGCCCTCAGACCGGAGTCCAAGGTGATGTCCATCCGGTTGGGCGGTCCGCGAAGATGGGCTTGCGCGTCCCCGGACCATCCCTTCGCGGCGATCTTGTGCAGGCTGAGATCGGCATCGATTCCAGGCTTGCCCAGCACGTCGCTCACATCGCCTTTCAGGGAGGTGCTTTCCAGCGTGATCGCGTCGCTGTGAAGGTCTGTTAGGCCTGCGGTAAGCACGGCGTTGGTCTTGCCGCTCTGCCGGCTGAAGATGATCGCGGCTTCTGCTGCGCCGGACAGCTTGACGCCGGTGAATGCGGTGAGGTCAGCCATCTGTCGCAGCGCCAGATGGGCTTTTCCTGCCAAGGCATTGCCGACGCCGATATTGATATCCGCCCGCGCATCAAGCGAGCGCCAGCGTGCGTTCAGCCTGACCTGACGTGTTTTGGCGCCATTCAGCGCCAAATGAACCATCAGCGGGGCATCGTCCACCCTGCCGTCAAGCGCCAGCACGGCGTTGCCGAGCTTGGGCAGGTTTGCGGCCTTGAAGTCGATATTCACGCGTTGGCGAGCGAAACCCTGGGTCGCCAGCACGGCGTCACCGCCGGCTGAAAGCGCGGCATTGTCGATCGGCCCGTTGGCGATGCCATGCAGGGAGAGAGAGCCGTGGACTGTGCTTGCCAGACGGGAGAGGTCACGAAGATCGAGTGCAAACCGGTAATTGAGCCTTTTTGCACGAAGATCGCCCTGCGCCTCGGCGTTGAGCGCCGCGCCTTGCAGCTGGACATGCGATGCCACCAGATCGCCGTCATCCATGACGGCGGTCAGGGCAAGCTTGGCCTTGCCGAGCAGGCGGGCCGGCATCGTATTGCCTTTTGCATTTACCTGCCCGTCCAGTGCGGCTTGGATATGTGCGCGGTCCTTTTTGGCGAGGAGATGAAGGCTGGCATCGCCACTAACCGTCGTGCCGGCCAGCGCGGCGAAGGGGGCAATCGATGGCAGAGCGAGATCGGCGGTTACGCTCAATTGTCCCGCCGTCTGCGCGACCCCATGCAACTGCGCCAACGGATGCACCAGGGCGAAGCGCACCGGCCGCATCTTGTCCTTAAGATCGGCCTCGGCTGTCAGCCGCAGCGGTGCCTGTGCGATCAGATCAGGATGGCCGCCTGGCAAAACGGTCTTTTCTGCCAGTCCGGTCAAGTTCACATGGCCTGCATCGCCTGTCAGGCCGAGGGTCAATGTTTTGACCGCTAAGCCCTGGAAACCGCCATCCGTCAGGATGAAATGCGCATCCAGCTTCGGGGTATCGAAGCGGCCATGAATATGCGTGTCACCAGACAGGGCCTGCCAGCGGATGCCGGGACTTGGCGTCATGGCCGGGGCAGAGAGGGTGGCATCCAGATCCGCCTGGCGGGACGCCAGCGAAATGGTGCCATGACCATCGGCGCGCAACTGGCCGGCCGAAAGCCGGAAGGTCATGGTATTGGCTGCCGTGTCACCCTGCGCCTGTGCGGAAAGATTCACCGGCCCCAGGCCCGGCAGATTTGCAAGCTCGCCAAGAATGCCGTCGGCGCCTTCATGAAGTTCGACGGTGCCACGTGCGACATCATCGGTGATGCCACCAGCAATGCGATAATGGTCCCCATTGTCCAGCCGTGCCACCAACAGATCGGCCGCCAGTCGATGCATCGAGGCATAGTGCAGATTGCCGGCGGCCGACAATGTCACGGCATGTCCGATGACAGGCGCAGCGAGTACGATGCGCGGCATCGATAGCTGTGCGATATCGATCTGCGGCGTTTCACCGCCGGACGTGCCGGATGGAACGGGCCGCCGCCGCACCGTGATGCTGGAGGCCGACACATTGTCTATCGCCACATGATTGCCAAGCATGGCCAATGCGGACCAGTCGAGCGAGGCCCGTTCCATCTGCAGCCAGGCACCCTTTTGGTCGGCGATTTCCAGCCGGGTCACATGCAGGTGATTGGGAAAGAAACCGCCCAGCCCCTCGACCCTGACCCGGCCATCTGTAAGCGGTGCGGCCAGCCGCCCGAGCAGCGCAAGACCGGGCGGGGTATAGAAAAGCAGCAGCAGGCCCAACACCAGCGTGCCGATTGTGCCCAAGCTCCAGCGTGCGATATGAGCGCGCATCAGAAAGCCTGCCCCAGCCCGATATAGAGCTCGAAAGAAGCGCCGCCGGGCAGATGCACCAGCGGTGTCGCAACGTCCACCCTGATCGCGCCGATGGCCGTATAATAGCGCGCGCCGACGCCCGCGCCGGCATAGATCTGGCCGGTGAAGGGCGTGTCGGTACCGGCCTGGCCGCCGTCGACGAAAATTGCTGCGCCCCAGTCTTCTCCGATACGCTGGCGCAATTCCACCGTCGCGCTGTCCACCGACTTGGCACCGACTGGCCTGCGGTCGGGAAACTGCGGACCCAGCGACTGGTAGGCATAGCCACGTACCGTGGTGCTGCCGCCGGCATAAAGGCGCTGGTCCGGCGGCAGATCCAGGTTGGAAGCGCCCAGGATGGTCGCGGCCAGTCCGCGCAGCGCCACCACCGAGCGGCCGTCATCGGTCAAGTCGAAATAGGTGGAAGCGGTGATCTGGGTCAGCAGGAAGGTGGCGTTGCGGCCGCCAAAGGCGTGGGTCGGAGTCAGCGCGAGCGCCGAGCGCAATCCGCGAACCGGATCAAGCAGGCCATCAGTGATGCCCGTGCTGTCGTAGGATACGGTAACCGGCGCCGACAGCAATTCGTAAAGCGCGTCGGTGCCTTCCTGCGCGATCTGGTCGTGGGTCAAGGAAAGACCGGCGCTGCCGGTCCACAGGGTGGAGAATTTTCGTCGCATGAAGCCGGCAATGGTTTCCGCGGTCTGGTCATAGGCATCGAGCTGCTGCTTGACGCCGCTGACATCCAGTTCCAGCACCTGATTGCTCTCGAGAAAGCGCGGCTGGATATATTGGGCCGAGAGGTTGTAACCCAGCCCGGTGCTGGCGCTGCCAAGACCAGTGCCGGCCGCCGTCAAATTGAGCTGTTCGGCATTGCCGAAAAGGTTGCGATGTGACCAGGTGGCGCCCAGCATGATGCCCAGGTCGGTGGAATAGGTGCCTGACAGCGTCACGGCATGATGGGCGCGTTCCTCGACATCGAATATAAGCGGTATCCGGCCGTCCGGCGACAGATGGTCGGCGGCTTGTACACTGACACCCGAGAACACGCCCAATCCTGCGAGGGCCCTGCGCGCGGCTTCGATCTTGCTGGGTTGATAGCGGTCTCCGGGATGGACGGTAAGGGCGCTGCGCGCGAAGGATTCGTTGACGTCTTTCAGGCCGTTAATGCGAATTTCGCCGATCGCGGCGCGGGGGCCGCTTTTGACCGTGTATGTGACATCGATGGTCAAGGCCCTGTCATCGGCTGTTGCATCGGGGCCATCCACCGTTGCCAGGGCATAACCATCTTCCTCAAGCGCGGCGAGCAGGCGCGTGCGCGCATCCAGAACAGCACCGGCGACGGCGACCTCGCCGCTATTCAAATCCAATGCCCCCCGGTCCTGTTCCGGCACATTGCCGTTCAGCGTGATCTTGCCCAGGTGATACAGGGAACCCGGCGTCACCACGATTTTGACTGCGGCCGGCGCGCCTTGCGGAATTGCGTCCAGGCGCGCGGGCAGTTCCGGATCATCGGCGGGCAGCCCGTCAACCATGATGCTGACACTGTTCTGATAATAACCGAAACTATCCATCGCGGTTTGCAGGCGGGGAATGTCCGCTTGCGCACGCGTGACCAGGGCGAAGGGCTGGACAGGGCCCGCCGACCGCAAGGTGATAAGCTGGGAACTGGCGCGCAAGGCAGCATCGATCTGCGAGGAGCCCGTTCCCGAAATGTCCACCGTATAGGCTTGTGGGTCTGCGGCGCGGGCCGGAGACGTTCCGAAAGCAAAAGCCAACGCCACGACAAGCGCGGAGAGGTTTCGCTCGGCTGCCATGCTGACGGGAGTTTGCCAACTGCGCAGCTCAGATGGAAGCGAATACGATATCGTTGGGCACAAGCGCCAAGCTCACTTTGGGTGCCACATCGCTGGTACAGCGGCCCCAGTTCATGTTCATGAACCAAGCTGCCCTCGCACATCGCGAATCTGGCCAACGATGCCGCTGACAATGATTTTTCACCTGTCAGCGCACGCCGCTGGTTTGAGCGCCGATTCCACGAAACCGGGCAAAAGCGGAATACACCGTCGTCAGACGTCGCCGACATGGGCCATCATGGTCGTATAGCCTGTTGCAAATGAGCGTCACGGTCTTTTGTAGTCTGCAAGCGGGGAACTATTTTATAGGCCATGCGCTTAAAGTTAGAGCGAGTCCTGGATCACAACACGGACGTGCCAGGTTCTCTCTGAAACAGGCCGCCCGATCCGATTTCAGCCCGCAGATCGTGATGCCTTGGGTTGGCGCCATTTGCCCGGAGTACCTGATATAAAAGCGCGCCGCGTTATATTTCCATCTCTGATGATGGTGCTAGCGACGGCCGCCCAAGCGGCGGGGCCCCAACTGCCCTGCGACGCATCTGCCTCTTATGCATACCCTTCTCCCGGCACTCCCCCGACGATTGAGATTTGGCATGGAAGCGAACTCGCCCAAGGCAATTGGCGGCCCCCAAGCTGCACGGGCTGGCCGGCCAGTTCCCGTTCGAAACTGATCGTCACGCTGACTGGCAGCTTCCATTTTGATGGCACAATGGATGGCCTGTTGACGAAAATTGGTGCGATCTCCACTTTGAAAGATATCTTTTATTGGTCGGCGGCTGACAAGAAGTGGGGGCGTCTGAGTAACGATGCATCTGCATTAACCGATGCGAACGCAAAAGATCGCCGCGGGGACTTTGCCGCCTCGGATTTTGGAAAAGACGCAAATCTCTACTATTGGGAAGATAGTGCCAGCACAGGCGCGACGGTATATCATTTAAGGGTGTCCGAGAGTACGCCGCAGCGATTGGTAATTTCGAACGACAATGTCACCACAGTTCGCAAATTCGTCTTCACCCTGTTCAAACCTGGTGCACTTCAGTCGGTGCTATTTATCCAACGACTCTCTCCCGAAATATTTGGAATCTACATCGCGACGCGGACAGGCGAAGGCGCCAGCGCTCTGTCAAATGGGCACGAGGAGGTATTCATCAATCGTGCCGATGCGCTCTTTCGACAGCTGGCTGGAATAAAAACAGATCAAGAGCCCCCTGCAATGCGCTAATGAGCGCCCTGGACGGCTGAAGGTTGATACGCTAATGCGCCATGTCTGGCACGATGGTGGCGTTGCCGACGGCGAGATAGAATTCGGCGGTATCCATCAGGCGTTCGGCCTTGGCGCGCGACAATCCCAGCTCCGCTTGGGCATAGCGCCTTTCAGCATCTATCACATCCAGGATGCCGGAATTGCCGGCTTGATAGCTTTCGCGCGCCAGTTCCAGCGACTGGGCCGCCGTCTGTGCCGCCTCGGCCTGCGCCTTCACCCTGTCGGCATCGTTGGCCAGCGCCTGCAGCCGGTCGGCGACGTCGCCAAAGGCGGTCAGGATGGTCTGACGATAGTTCGCCAGCTGGGCTTTATAATTGTCGACCGCTGCGCGCTTCTGGGCACTGAGGCGCCCGCCATCGTAGATCGGCTGGGCCAGGTTCGCGGCGATGCTCCACGCGTTGCTGACGCTATTGAACAGACCGCCCGGTGTCAGCGCCTGCTGCGTCACCGTGCCCGATAGGCTGATATTGGGATAGAGGTTGGCAGTGGCGACCCCGATGGCGGCGCTGGCGACATGCAGCTGCGCTTCTGCCGCTTGGATGTCGGGGCGGCGATGCACGAGTTCGGATGGCAGACTGACGGGCAGCTCGTCCGGCAAGGTGAAATCCGTCAACGCGAAGTCGGGTGGGCTCCATTCCGCCGGCGCCTTGCCCGTCAGGATCGCCAGGGCATGGCGCGCCACAGCTTCGTTCTGGCGCAGATCGGGCAACAGTGCGCGGTCCTGTGCCAACTGGCTCTGGGCGCTGACCAGCTGGACGCGGGTGCCCGATCCGGCGTTGATGGCCTGCTGCACCAGATCGGCGTTGCGCTGGTCTTCGACGATGATCGCCTGGACGGTGTCGATCTGGGCGCGAGCCGCTGCCATTGCCAAGGATTCGGCCGCGACATGGGCAGTCAGCGACTGATAGGCGGCGTCCAGTTCGTGATGCTGGTATTCCAGGAAGGCCTGCTGCTCCTCGACCGTGCGCCGTTGGCCGCCGAACAGGTCCAGTGGAAAAGTGACGGTGGGACCCACTGAGTAATAAGTGAAAGGCGGAATGGCGATGTTCAGCGGGCCGAACAGTGACTTGCCGTATTTCTGCCGCCCGGCGGTGGCGCCGAGCGAGACCTGTGGCAGCAGTGCACCCTCAGCAACATTCACCTGCTCCTCCGCCTCGGCCATGCGCTGACGGGCTTCTTCTATGTCGAGGTTTCCCACCAGGGCCTGGCGGATAGTGTCGTCGAGGGTGGCCGAACGGAAGCCGCTCCACCAGTTGCTTTCGATCGCCTTGCCCAGCACCACACGCTGATCATCCGGGGCCGCCGCATCGCCCTTGGCGGCATAGGCGGCAACCTTGGGCGGTTCGGGTGTCTTGAAGTCGGGCCCCAGCGTGCAACCTGATAACAGGATGCCGGACAAGAGAAGGTAGGCGAGGCGTTTCATTCCAGTACCGTATGGCTGCCGGCTGCCGGCCGCACTTTCTTGATGATGAACAGGAAGGGAATGGTGGCGAGCGTGAGCACCATCATCAGCTGGAAGTCATCGATATACGCAATCATCGTCGCCTGGTTGGTGATCGTGGCGTTCAGCGCTTCGAGCTCCCGAAGCGATCCGGTGCCAAGATGGGCGGATGCAAGGGCGGTGCTGTTGGCGGCGGTATAGGGCGTGACATGTTCGGCAAGGCTGGCGTGCAGTCGCTGGGTGTTCTGGGTCAGCAGGAATTCCACCACGGAAATGCCGATGGAACTGCCGACATTGCGCAACAGGTTGAAGAAGGCAGTGCCTTCATTGCGCAAAGCCCCGGGCAAGGTCGTGAAGGCCACGGTCGATAGCGGTACATAGACCAGGCCCACACCCAACCCTTGCGCTACGCCGGAAATGATGACCGGCCAACTGTTCATCAGCAGCGAGAACTGGGTCATCTGCCACAGCGAATAGGCGGTCAGCAAAAGCCCCACCGCCATGATGATGCGTGCATCGAAGCGCGACACCAGACGCCCCACCACCATCATGCCGATCAGGGTGCCGATGCCACGCGGCGCCGTGACCAGGCCGGTGAGCACCACCGGATAGTTCATCTGATTCTGTAACATGGGCGGCAGCAGCGCGAGCGTGGCGAACAGCACTACGCCGACCAGGAAAATGAAGATGTTGGAGGCGACGAAATTCCGGTCCTGGAAAAGGTGCGGATTCACAAAGGGCTTGGAGTGGGAGAAGGTGTGAACCAGGAACAGATAGAAAGCCAAGCCCGCCACCGCAGCCTCGATGACGATCTCACTGGAGGAAAACCAGTCCTTGAGCTGGCCGCGGTCCAGCATCACCTGTAGTGCCGCGATGGCGATGCCGAGCGTGGCAAAGCCCAGGAAATCGAAACGCGAGGACTTGGCGTTGCGGTTCTCGGGCATCGTGAAATAGAGCCCGATGAAGGTCATGATGCCGATCGGCAGGTTGATGTAGAACACCCAGCGCCAGGAATAATTGTCTGTCAGCCAACCGCCCAAGGCCGGGCCCAGGATTGGGCCCATCGTCACACCGATGCCCCAGATCGACATGGCTCGGCCGAAATCCTTGGGCAGGTTGATATCAAACAGCACTGCTTGGGACAGCGGCACGAGGGCTGCGCCGCCCACGCCCTGCAGGAAGCGGAACAGCACGATCTGGGGGAGCGATGCCGCCAATCCGCATAGCGCCGATGCGAGCGTAAAGACGAAGATCGAGATCAGGAACACCCGGCGGCGGCCGAACTCGCCCGCCAGCCAGCCGGTCAGGGGAATGGTGACGGCGGCGGCGACAATATAGGAGGTGAGCACCCAGCCCATCTGGTCCTGGGTCGCCGACAGGGTGCCTTGCATGCGAGGCAGGGCGACATTGGCGATGGTTGAATCCAGTGCCTGCATGATGGTCGCCATCATCACCGAGGCGGTGATCAGGCCGTGATAGCGCACGCGCTTGCCTGCGGGCGGCAGCACCGTTTCAGCCGCACCGATGCCGGCCACCTCCGCAGCCTGCTGGAATTCATCTTCGCCCGGCGTTTCTGTCATGTCAGTTCCAGCGGCGATGCTGAGTGTCCACTTCGGCCACCACGCTCATGCCGGCGGCCAGAGGAACATCGCCGTTGCTGTCGATTGACAGGCGCACCGGCAGGCGCTGCACCACTTTCACCCAGTTGCCCGAGGAATTTTCCGGTGGCAGCAATGAGAAACTGGAGCCGGTGCCGGGGCTGGTGCTGGTGACTTTTCCCGTGAAGGTGCGGCCCGGATAGGCGTCGATGGCGAAAGTCGCGCTCTGGCCAGGCCGCATATGGGTGAGGTCGGTTTCCTTGAAGTTGGCCTCTACCCATATGTCGCTCTTAGACATCAGGGCGAAGAGCGGCGCTGCTGCGTTGATGTGGTCGCCAACCTGGATCTGCTCGACCTTGGTTACGATGCCGTCAATGGGGGCATGAACCACAGTATAGGAGAGTTCCAGCAGCGCATGATCCAGCGTCGCCTGGGCCTGGCGCACGATAGGCAGACTGTCGGCGGGGGCATCCGCGTTGCCGCCCAGGTCGGCCAGCGCACTGGCGGTCTGCTGCTGCGCGGCGGCCAATTGCTGTTGCGCCGACTGGAAATTGGTCTTGGCCTGGTCAAGCTGGGCGCGCGAGGAAATCCCCTGGGCCTGGAGCCTCGTTTGGCGGTCGAACTCGCGGCTGGCAAAGGCGAGAGCGCTGCGGGCAGCGGCTTCATCGGCCTGGCGCTGGCGCCAGTCCGCCCTGAGCGCAAGGACCTTGATCTGCGCCGCCGAAAGTTGGGCCTGGGCGTCGGCGACCGCTATGCGAAAACGCGCCGGGTCCAAGCGAAACAGCACCTGGCCCTTGCGGACGAGCTGGTTGTCATGCACGTCGATCTCGGCGATGCGTCCTGAAACTTCCGTGCTGATATCGACACGTGCCGACTGGACATAGGCGTCATCGGTGGAGACGTATCGTCCCGTTAGCATATAAAAAAACAGAGCCGCCAGTAGCAGCAGCACAGGACCGCCGATCAGGAGGACGCGGCGGTTGCGCCCGAACCAGCCGGCAGGCTGGGGGGAAGTGGGGCTGTTGGACATAAATGTGTGAGTTCCGGGAAATGTCGCGCTGCGGTATAGCGGTTTGGCGATGTTGAAATAATGCGGTATAATTCGAATAGATTGTTCGATGTTGACGCATAATGCATGCTTCGGAATTCGCAGAATTGCGCGCTTTTGTGGCGGTGGCGGAGCGGCGGAATTTCGCGCGCGCGGCGGCCCACCTAGGCATGGTACCATCGACCATCAGCCAGATCGTCAAATCGCTGGAGGAGCGTTTGGGCGTGCGGCTGCTCAACCGCACCACGCGCAAGGTGTCATTGACCGATGCGGGCGAGCGGTTGTTGATCCGCGCGCG
The DNA here is from genome assembly GCA_036488555.1 of Rhizomicrobium sp. Classification (GTDB taxonomy): domain Bacteria; phylum Pseudomonadota; class Alphaproteobacteria; order Micropepsales; family Micropepsaceae; genus Rhizomicrobium. The sequence goes on along the minus strand of DASXHL010000059.1, from coordinate 59,811 downwards.
TCCGGCGCTTGCCGAGCTGGAGGCTTCCGTCGGTGACCTGGACCAATTTCGCGGCACTTTCACCGGAACGCTGCGGCTGAACGTCTCCAGCATCGCCGCCCAGATCGTGTTGTTGCCGAAGCTGCGTTCCTTCCTGGACGCCCATCCGGGCATCGTTCTGGATGTAACGGTGGATGACGATGAGAGTGACATTGTTGGTGGCCGCTTTGATGCCGGTATCCGCGTCGGTCACAAGGTGGCGCGCGACATGGCATTACTGCGCCTTACGGTCCCGTCGCGACTGATCGCGGTTGCGTCGCCCGACTATCTTGTCCGCCACAAGGCGCCAGTGACTCCCCGCGACCTGCAACGGCATGCCTGCATTTGTTATCGCAACAACGGCCGGCGCATGGACTGGGTGTTCGAGCGCGGCAAAAATAAGCTTGAGATATCCGTCAATGGTCCCCTGGTCTGCGACAGCATCGACTTGGTGGAGCGCGCCGCGCTGAATGGCATCGGGATCGGCTACACCATCGAATCCCATGTCGCCAAGCATCTGGCGTCGGGCCGGCTTGTCGCGCTGCTGCGAGATTGGTCGCCGGCGGTACACAGTTATTATCTTTATTATTCAGACCGCGGTCAGGTGCCGGCACCTCTCAAGGCCTTGATTGGCTGGTTTCAGCGTGGGCAAGCCGATTGAAGGCCAGGTTTCAACGCCACAGGTCGCCTGCGATAATGCATGATGATGTGGTTGTTACGGAGATGGAAAGCAGGGTGAAGTCATGAAGATCGGAGAACAACCCAACCAATACATCGCGCTTGCTTTTGGGGGATGCATCGCGGTCGTTGCCATGGCCGTCCTGGCTCAGGCCGCGCCCGCCCATGGCGCCGTTCTGCCGCCATTGGTCGAAGGGCCCAAGACCCTGCCGGTGCCGACCGGTGAAGTCAGTCCGCAAATGCAGGCGATCATCGCCGACAAACCCGACCCCAACCGCTATCCTTTGTGGAAGACCGGAAAAGAAGCCCGCGCCAGCGCCGATGCGGCCGCAGTGGCTGCCATTCAGCGCATTCCCGCCCTGCTGAAGCGCCTGAACCTGACCATGACTGCTGCGACAATCGACGGAGTACGGGTGCATGTCATCACCCCCGCGGCTATTCCGGCAACGAACCAGCGGCGGGTACTGATCCATGTGCATGGCGGATGTTACGTACTGTCGCCAGGTGAGGCGGGTACGATCGAGGCAATTCTGATGGCCGGGCTGGGCCGCTATAAAGTGATTTCGGTCGATTACCGCATGCCACCGGAGGCCTATTTCCCCACCGCGCTGAACGACGCGGTCACCGTCTATCGCAACGTAATCAAAGACACGCCGTCCACGCGTGTCGCCGTGTTCGGCACTTCTGCGGGTGGCGCACTGACGCTGGAGATGATGCTTAAGGCCAAGGAACTGAAGTTGCCCATGCCAGCGGCTATCGGGGTTGGAACCCCTATGGCGGACGCGACGAAGGTTGGCGACAGTTTCTATACCAATGAAGGCGTGGACAATGTGCTGGTGTCACGCAATGGCTTCTGCGACGCCGCCACCGTCGTTTATGCCCATGGACACGACCTGAAGGACCCGCTGATCTCGCCCATCTATGGCGATATGCACGGTTTTCCCCCCGCCATTCTGACCACCGGCACGCGTGACCTGCTGCTCAGCAACACGGTTCGCGTCCATCGCAAGCTGCGTCGATCGGGCGTTGAGGCAGACCTCAATGTCTATGAAGGGCAGAGCCATGCCCAGTTCGGCCGCGGCGACACAATTCCCGAGACGCGCGAGTCGTTTGGCGAGATTGCGGCTTTCTTCGACAGGCACATGGCAAAATAATCGCACGATCTCGCAAGTAGATCGCATATCCGTTGCGGATGCCCGTGCGCCCTCGCATAAGTTATTTCGAACAGAGCGGAGCGGCCGACATGTCTGCAATTCCATCCGAAACCGTGGCGTCGAACGGGCGCCATCTTTTGCCGACGGCGCGGCGTCAGTTCCTGGGTGGGTTGGGGGCGATGTTGGTGACCCCGGCCACGGCGCAAACGTCTAGTGCCATTTCGGTGAACGGGCGCAGCTATCGCAAGCCGCGCCGGCCGACCGTGGTGATTTGCGTCGATGGCTTCGACCCGGCCTATCTGCGGCAGGGGCTGAAAGACGAAATCCTGCCCAACCTGGCGAAATTTACCTCGGATGGCTTTGCCGCCACCGCCCGTGGGGTGATGCCCAGTTTTACCAATCCCAATAACACCTCGATCCTTACGGGCACGGTGCCTGCGGTGCACGGCATCTCGGGCAATTATTACCTCGACCGGGTTACCGGTAAGGAGGTCATGATTACCGACGCCAGCGCGCTGCGTTGCGACACCATTCTTGGCATTTTGTCCCAGGCCGGCGTGCGCGTCGCCGGCGTGACGGCCAAAGACAAGCTGCGCGAGATCATCGGTTATCGCATGAAGGACGGAATCGTCTTTTCTTCCGAAAAAGCGAGTGCGGCGACGATGGAAAATGCCGGCATCGAGAATGTCGAGGCCTTCGTCGGTCGCAAGACGCCAGGCCAATATGATCCTGATCTTTCCTATTTTGTGCTTGATGCCGGGATCAAGCTGCTGGAACACCGGGCTGCCGATCTCCTTTATCTTTCGCTGTCCGACGTCATTCAGCACAGCTATGCGCCTGGCGAGCCGGAGGCCAACGCGTTCATGGCGCAGGTCGACCAGCGGATCGGCCAGCTGGTCCAGCTTGGCGCAATTGTTGGCGTCACGGGGGATCATGGCATGAACGACAAGTCCAGACCCGACGGGTCGCCGAATGTGATCTGGCTTGAGGATGTGCTTAACAGCCGCTTCGGCGCCGGAGCGGTTCGCGTCATCTGCCCGATCACCGATCCTTTCGTCCGCCACCATGGCGCGCTCGGATCGTTCGTTCGTGTTTACCTGAAGGGCGATCACAGGCTGATAGGCGCGATGATGGAAACCACCCGCGCGCTCCCCGGTGTCGAGCTGGTGTTGACGGGACCTGACGCCGCCCGACGCTTCGAAACGCCTGTAGAATACGAAGGTGAATTCGCGGTCCTGGCTGATCGACACACTGTGATCGGCTCAGCGGCCGCGCTGCATGACCTGTCGGGGCTCAAGGGGCGCCGGTTGCGCTCGCATGGCGGATTGTGGGAGCAGCACATGCCGTTCCTGATTTCCGCACCATTGAACGCGACATACCGGGCCAAAGCCGCACACGGGGACATCCGCAATTTTGACGTCTATGACTATGTGTTGAATGGCGTTGAAGCCTGAGTTTCTGCTGGGCGTGTTGCAGTGCGGCAAGGGGCCGACAGCTTTTTGACAGGTATTCCGGGGTAGATCGGAACCAACTGGCGAGGCGTGGCGCACTTGTCTCGCATAAAAACAAAATGGGGAACGCCATGGATATTCGCCAAATTCGTGATTTCGTGGCTGTGGTACGCCATTCCAGTTTTGCGGCGGCAAGCCGGGATCTCAGAGTGTCGCAACCCGGCCTGGGCTACCAAATCAAACAGCTCGAAGAAGAATTGAATGTTCAGCTGCTGCAGCGCCATTCCAGGGGCGTCTCCCTCACCAGCGCGGGACATGTATTCCTCGACCATGCTGAAAACATTCTCGCCGCGGTCAACGGTGCGAAGGCATCCATGGCGGCCATCGCCAACGACAATTTGAAAGAAATCGCAGTCGGCCTTTCTCCGTCGCCAGCGCCCATCGTCGGGCCGCTGCTTCTCAGCAGAAAAAACGAGTGCGGTGCCAGGATCAGGTTGCACGAAGGCCGCTCGGAAGAGCTGCATGATGCGGTCGCGCGTGGTGAGTTGGACTTGGCGATTTGTCTCAGCCCGGCTGACGCGCCCCTGAAAAGCATTTCTTTATACCATGAGCCCCTGTACTTGATCGGCCCGATCTCCGATCGCGGTCAAGCGCAGGGCAACATTCGGCTGGCCGAGCTTGCCAATTATCCGTTGGTGCTTGGTTCCAGAAGTCATGCCTCCAGGAAAAAGCTGGAGGAGGTTGCCGCCCGCAATGGCGTGCAGCTTGTTATAGACCAGGAGCTCGAGGCCAGCTCATTTCGGCACTCGTTGATCCTGCATAACGGTCGCTATACCGTCGCGAACTATGGATTGTTTGCAGTGGAAATCGAAAAAGGCCTTCTGGGTGCACGGTTGATCGTGGAACCGGAAATCCTGCAATCGGTGAATGCCGTCTATTCGAGCCGTATTACCCCGGGCCTCGAAGCGCTCATTGCGATGGTGCGCCAGGACGTTCTTCTGTGCCATCGACATTCTCGCGGCGGACTATAGCCGGGATCGCATTGCGGTGCAGCATGGGCTGGATGTGCTTGCGGTTTCATTCTTTTATTTGCATCCTTGGAGCCGTGTCATGTCACTGAAGGCGCTTCCATAAACCGGCTGATCGCAATTCTGGCGCTGCTCGCCGGCGTGGGCCTGGTTGCGGTTGCAATCTATCAAGTTTACGCGCGTCCCTATGATGCGATTATCGCCAACGCGCAAAGAGAGAAGGCGTTGGTGATCTACTCGACCCTGCACGACGATGCAGAACTGAACGAGCTTTTGGACGCGTTTCATCACCACTATCCATTCATAGCGCTGCTGGACACCGAGAGCGACTCCACTCCCACCTTTCAAAGGTTCCGCCATGAGTTGGCGACCGGTCAGCCCAGCGCTGATTTTCTCTGGGGGCCGGCGATGGACTTGCAGGAGAAGCTCATCAATGATGGCTATGCGCAGCCCTACGAAACTTCCGAGCAAGCCCATCTGCCATCCTGGGCCCACTGGAAAGACCTGGGTTACGGCGTGACCCTTGAACCGATCGCATTCGTATACAACAGCAAGTATATATCGCCATCTGAAATGCCCCATACACATATAGGGTTGCGGGAGATGCTGCGGCATAACGCATCCCGTTTCGAGGGGCATGTGGCGCTGTACAACCCGGAACATTCCGAGGTCGGGATGCTGCTTTCCTCACAGGACGTCAGCGCAACCCGTGACAGCTGGGACCTGTTCGAGACCTTTGGCAAGGTCAAGGCAATCAGCTATGGCACGAGCGGCGCCATGCTCGATCACATTATCAAGGGTGACCAGTGGATCGGCTACGACGCGATTGCTTCATATGCGCTGGAGATGCACAAAAAATACCCCGAACTGATGGTCGTATATCCGTCAGACTATGTGCTGGTCATGTCGCGGGTGGCCTTCATTTCCGCTTATGCGCGTCACCCGAACGCCGCCAAGCTGTTTCTTGATTTCCTGCTGTCCCGCGATGCCCAGGCGATCATCAAGAAGCATGGCATGGGATCGGTTCGTGACGATGTCGGCGTGCCTGTCGAGCAGCTTCAACTCAACGCAGGCCGGACCCAGGCCATTCGCATCGGTCCTGGATTGCTTGTGGATCTGGACAGTCTGGTGCGAGCCCAATTCCTGCGGCGCTGGCCGAGTTTGCCCTTCATGACAGGCAAGCAGACCGGACAGGAATATTTCACGCGGTCCTAGCGACTGCTGCTTCCGGCGCAGGCGAAACAACCTGAAATTCTATGATTGCCCTCAGGCCTATGCCGTTGTCGGGTGTTGCCAGGAACACCGTCGCCGCCATGCGACGGCCCAGTGCCTGAACGATCGACAAGCCCAGGCCGCTGCCTTCGCTGTTGATATTGCGGGGCAGGCGGTAGAATCGCTCGAACACCCTGTTTCGCTCCGCCGGCGGCACTCCGGGGCCTTGATCTTCGATTTCCAGCGTGCCTTTGGCGCCCGCTATCCGCACGGTTATGTGTTGGCCGCTTTCGCCATAGCGGATGGCGTTATCCAGAAGATTGGCGATCATTTCGGAGGCGAATATCGTGTTGCCAAGCACCATGACGCGCTCGCATGATGTCTCAAAGCTCAGGCTCATATTCTTGTCGAGAGCGCGGGCGGCGTAGCTGCGGGCGTTTGCGGCCGTGCATTCCACCAGATCAAATGTGGTCGCGGTATCCGCGTTTTCGGTGGGCCTTTCGGCCTTTGCCAGGGAAATGAGTTGCGCCATCAGGTGCTGCAGCGCCTTCACGGCCTGGTAGGTGTCCGTCATGGCTCCGCGGAGTTCTGGCGAGCCCGTGGAGTACCGCATCATGAGCTCGACATTGGTTCTGACGACGGCGAGAGGCGCGCGCAATTGATGGGAAGCGTCGGAGGTGAATCGTTTGAGCGTCTGGAAAGCGGTTTCGACGTGATCGAGCAAAGCGTTGAAGGCGGAAACGAACGGCAGTGCTTCCTGGGGTACCAGCGACAGGGGGAGGGGCGCAAAATCCATGTCCGGCTCGCTATCGCGCGCCTCCACTTCCTTGCGCAGCATTGCCAGTGGCTTGAGACCCCAGCCCACTCCCAAAAACACCAGGGTGGCTATCACGATCAGGAGGAAGAGCTCGCTTGCCGCCAGCGCCATGAGCAGGCGGCTCACCAGCGCCGTTCGATTATTGATCGTTTCCGCGACCTGTACGATTACGGGGGAGGCAAGCTGTGGAACAAGGCGTGCTTCCGATGCGATCCGGATGGGCGCGTTGTGGAACGTGGAGTTGCGGAATTCCACGTCTTCCGGTGGCAACTCCGTTTTGGGCAGGCCGAGTTCGGAATAGCCGGTCACCAGCCGCCCATGATACGTCACGCTGTAGTAGACATTGTCGCGGTCCGCATTCTCCAGCATTCCCAGCGCGGAGGGGGGCAGATCCATTGTCAGGTAGCCTTCCTGCATGGCCAGCGTCTCGCTGATCGCCTGAAGCGATCCGCTTAATACCCGGTCACTGGCGCTTTCCACGACCCGTTGTATGAGCCAGGCACCAGCCGCGCCCAGTCCCATCAGGATGGCGCACAACGGAACCAGCAGCATGAACAGAAGGCGCCTTTTGAGCGAAGGCTGACGTCTGCTGGAAAGCGTCATGCCGCGCGTAGCAGATAGCCCAGGCCACGGACCGTCACGATCTCGATGCCGCTGTTTTCAAGCTTCCGGCGCAATCGCGCGATATGGACTTCCAGGGCGTTGGGAGCCACGGCATCGTCGAGACCGAAGACATCGGCCGTGAGGCGTGCCTTCGGAACCACGCTGCCGCTCCTGGTGACGAGTGTCTCGAGCACGGACCGCTCCCGCGGCGTCAGCTCCAGCATCTGTTCGCCGATATAAGCTGCGCCTGTGGTGCGATCGAGCCGGAAGGCGCCCAGCACCAGCACTGGCTCGGGCTTGCCTTGCCCGCGCCGGATCAGGGCGAAAACGCGCGCCTCCAATTCCTGAATCGCAAACGGCTTGGAGAGATAGTCGTCCGCGCCCTTGTTCAGGCCGTGCACGCGATCGAGTGTGCCGTCGCGCGCCGTCAGTATCATGATGGGAACGGTTATATTGGCTTGGCGAGCCTGACGCAGGATCGAGAGGCCGTCCATATCGGGCAAGCCCAGATCCAGGATCACGGCGCTATAGGGCTCGGTCTTCATGACCGCCAGGGCGTCCTCGCCTGTCGTGACGTGGTCGATCGCCAAGCCGTCATCGCGAAGAACCTTTATGATTCCCCGGGCCAGTGCAGCGTCATCTTCCACTATCAGGAGCCGCATTTTTGATCTTTTTGGTCAGCTTACTGTCCGGAAGGTCGCTCTGGCAATTCGGACAATCTCTTGCAGTTGCGAACCGCAGTTGCACACAACCGACATGCGATAGAAATATTTTATCAGCTTCCGTGAAAATTTTTGGCATTCACGGCCAAATGCGGTGTCGTCCCAAAAAAAGCCGGATTAGAGGCATGGAGCACTTGGCTATGGTACGCGGTTCTGAACCATCCGAGCCGGGGCCGGATCGCTAACGCTTCCTGGACGCTTTGGCAGGCGGCGCGCCGTCACTCAAAGGACAACCGGCATCCGCGCGCAAGTGGCTTCTATAAATGAATTCTATATGACCTCAATACCTTTTCGGTATTCCAGTTTCGAGTCAACGCGGTCACTCTGGTGTTGCGCGCCGAGGGCGCGGTGAGGGCGAAAAGCTCAGTCCGTTGGTCATGATGAAGCAGGGCATCAGCCCTGCTTGCGATAATGCTTGTGGAAGGCGCGCAAGACAAATGTTGGAACGCGTGCCGCTTTGGCGCAGACTTCACATACAGATTATCGCATCTATCTTTCTGGGTATATTGGCCGGGGCGATCTGGCCAGCGGCAGGTGCCGCGATGCGGCCGCTGGGCGATGGGTTCATTGCACTGATCCGCATGATGATAGGCCCCATCATCTTCTGCACAGTCGTTCACGGCATTGGTTCGATGCAGGATATGGCGAAAGTAGGCCGCATCGGATTGAAAGCGATCATCTGGTTCGAGTTTACCTCGACCTTTGCCCTGGTGCTGGGGCTTGTCGCAGCCCATCTGTTCCAGCCAGGTGTTGGCATTTCCGTTCATCCCACGGCCGCGGCGCAGGTCTATGAGTATGCCCACCGGGCGTCACAGGGCGGTCTGGTAGCGCATTTGATGGCGATCATCCCAACGACCCTTATAAGCGCATTCGCCCAGGGAGACCTGTTGCAGGTCCTGTTGGTATCCGTTCTTTTTGGTATCGCATCGGGCCAGATCGGCGAAGCAGGCAAGTCGATTGTCCATGGCGTGGATCTGATTAGCCGCGTTTTCTTCCGCATGATCGGCTTGATCGTCCATCTGGCGCCTCTGGGAACATTTGGTGCCATGGCTTATACGATCGGCGCTTTCGGCTTGAAGTCCCTGGTTCATTTGGGCGAACTCGTGGCGGTTTTTTATGCGACCAGCGTCGTGTTCGTGATTGTTGTCATGGGCGCACTGGCCCGCTGGCTGGGTTTTTCCATCATCGATTTCCTTCGTTACATCCAGGAGGAGCTGCTTATTGTGATTGGTACGGCGTCCTCCGAGACGGTGTTGCCCAACCTGATGCAGAAGCTGGAAAAGCTCGGTGCTCCCGGTGCGATCGTGGGACTGGTGGTACCCATGGGCTATAGTTTCAATCTTTGCGGCACCAACATATACATGACGCTTGGCATCCTGTTCCTGGCGCAGGCCACCAATACGCATCTCGGCTGGGAGCAGGAGGCCGCCATCCTCCTTATTTCGATGTTGACGTCCAAGGGCGCGGCCGGCGTGGCGGGAGCCGGTTTCGTCACCCTGGCTGCGACTTTGGTCATCGTGCCAGACATTCCAATCGCGTCGCTGGGGCTGCTGCTGGGCGTTGACCGGTTCATGAGTCAGTGCCGCGCCGCGACCAATTTCATCGGCAATGGCGTCGTTACATTGGCTGTTGCAAGATGGGAGAACGCACTCAATCGTGGTGTCTTGGGCACGCAGGTCGTTGCGCAACCAGACTTCGAAGCAGTTATTTAAGAACAACCGGAGGGAGGATCAGATGGACAGAAGAGGTTTTGGCAAGGCAGTTGTCGGAAGCGTTGCGGGGGCCGGACTGGCTGCCGCGGGCAGTGCGGGGCGGGTCGAGGCGCAATCCGGAGGGGCGCGCCCGCGCGATGCGGATTACCGTGTGTTCCCCGATCTGCCGGTGCGGCGGAACGACAAGATCCGCACGGGTGGCGACTACCATGTGACCGCGGGCAAAACGGTGACCGACGAGGTCAGCCTCAATTACTTCCGCCGCTTCAATGCCCGTTACCTGACGGTGCTGGCGAAAAACGCGGCCAGCAAGGAACAGCTGGCGGAGTTTCCGCATTTCGGCGGGTTTCTGACGGCCGATGGCCCCTGGGAGCTCGATTCGCTCAAGCGCATGCAGGACGATTGCCAGAAGGCCAATATGGTGCTTGAGGCCGTGCGAATGGACTCTGCTTATATCATCATGAAAGAGGGTCCCACGCGCGAACGCTATCTCGATATTCTGCGCGAGAATATCCGCAAGGCCGGCCAGGCCGGGGCGGCGCTGGTCACGATGCACTGGACCATGATTCCGATCTACCGGAATTTCAATGCGCCAGGACGTGGTGGTTCCACCTATAACGGTTTCAAGCTCGAGCCGAACTGGAAGGATCTGCCGGTCTATGGTCCGTCTGGTCGCGTCTCGTTGGACGATTATTGGGGCCGCATCGAATATTTCCTGAAGGGCGTGCTGCCGGTTTGTCATGAAGCCAAGGTCAAGCTCGGCGTTCACCCCTATGATCCGGGCGGGATGCCATTGGGTTATCGTGGCGTCGACAATTGGGACGCGGTTGATTTTGCGGCGGCACTGAAGAAATACGCCCTTCTGGTGGACGATCCCTATAACTGCTTCACATATGAGTGTGGCGTTGCCGGTGAATCACTTGCGGACCCCAATACCGAGATCAACATCATGCGGTGGCTGGCGGAACGCGGGAAGATTGCCCAGGTCCATTTCCGCAATATCAGGGGGCATGTTGGCAACTTCCTGGAAGTCTATGAGGACGAAGGCGACTGCCCGATGTTCAACTGTCTGAAGGTGTTGAGAGACACGGGCTGGGAGGGGACCCTCCTGCCGGATCACAATCCGGTCCATCCGGACGATCCGGGCAAGCTGCAGGCCTATGGATTCTCCTACGGCTATATTGAAGGGCTGCTGAGGGCCGCGAAGGAAGAGGCCATCCGGGCCACCCGCGCATGACGCGGAGGCATCAAGCGGTTTCTTTGATCTTGTCGCGCACCAGGTTCAACGGAGGTTGTTTCATGAAAGCAATTGTTATTCCCGCATTGCTCGCGATTGTTCTGCCCCTGGATGCTGTCCAGGCCCAGCCATCTGCGGCCGCAAACATGTCACGTCCAGCGGTCGGCATGGGCAGCAAGACGATGGCGTCCTGCACTGCAGACAAGCAGAAGGTCTGCGCCGGCGCCACGGACTACATGACCAAAGAGTGTCTCGTAAAGAACTGGGATCACATTTCCAGCGATTGCCAGGATGCCCTGGGAATCCCGTTCGATGGAGCCAAGCGCGGCGGCGGCGGCTGAGACTTTTGTGTTCTTGCGGCCTGTGACCAAGCGATGTCACAGGCCGTAAGGCTTGGTGCGGATCACGGCAACGCGTAAACAACGATCTGGTTTGTTCCCTGCGAGGCCGGCCGGGGATGATTGAAGATATTCAGTCCGGCCGAAAATTCCGTCGCCACATACTGCTTGCCGTTCCTGCCCTGATAGGTCATCGGCGTCGCGATGGAATTGTTGGGCAGCTCGACGGACCATAGTTCGGCCCCTGTGCGTGAATCGAAAGCACGGAAGGTGCGGTCTGTGGTGGCGCCGACAAACAACAGACCGCCGGCTGTGGCGATGGAGCCGCCCGCATTGGGCGCGCCGGTCTTGGGAATGCCGCGCGCTGTCAGTTCCTTATATTCCCCCAGCGGGACACGCCACATCACCTCGGCCGTGTCTGCATTGATGGCCATGATCTCTCCCCAGGGCGGAGCGGAGCAGGGATAGCCTTGCGGATCATCGAAGGGAAGCAGTCGCTTGGCGTAGGAGTTCAGGCGATTCGATGACCGGTAGGGCTGCAGGATCGCCTTGGTGCCAAGGCTGCGGGTATTGACGAAGATATAGCGCAAATTGGGATCGAAGGTCGCCCCGCCCCAACTGCCGCCTCCCTCATTGCTGGGAAAGAGCAGGGAGTATTCCATCAGGTGCGGCGTGTAAGGACCTTCCTGTGTCGCAGTATCGTATTGCACCTGGCAGCTTTTGATCGTCTCAGGCGAAATGCGGCTGACCTCATCGCGCGTCATGCTCAGGCGCGCAACCGGAACCGGCTTGAGCGGAAAGGGTTGCGTGGGAGAACTAGGTTCGCCAGGCGCATCCGCTGCCGGCACGGGGCGCTCCTCGGCTCCATAGATTGGCTTGCCGGTCGCGCGATCCAGTATCCAGAGGAAACCGGCTTTGGTGGTCTGCGCCACCGCCGCAATCGTCCGTCCGTCCTTGCGCACGTCGATCAGGGTCGGCGCGGCATTGGTGTCATAGTCGTAAAGATCGTGATGGGTGAATTGATAAAACCATTTGAGCCTGCCGGTGACGGCATCGAGCGCCAAAAGGCTGCTGGAATAGGTGTTGTTGCCGGGGCGCGCGATTCCATAGTCCTGGTCGGTTGGCTGGCCCAGCGCGATGAAGATCGTGCCGGTGCCCTGATCGACTGTGATCGGCACCCAGCTTCCGGGACCGCGACGGTCTTGCCAGCCGTTCGGGCCCCAGTCGCCGAAATTCGGCTCGCCAGGGCGAGGAACGGTGTGAAACCGCCAAAGCTCCTTGCCCGTAACAAGGTCGAATGCCCGGGGATCGCCGGGCACGCCATAGCGACCGTTCTCGCCAGAGAGTGCGGTGATGATGGCTATGTTCTTGTAGATGGCCGGGGTCTGTCCAGGCCGGTAATCGCCGCCAAAGCGATCCATCACGCCGGCGCCCATTTCCACCAGGCCATCGTTGCCGAACTTTTTGTAAAGCGCGCCCGTCTTGGCATCGAGTTGAAACAGGTGGCCGTCATTCGTGGCGACGACGATGCGCGCCGGTCGCTTGCCTTCCGCAGGCCAATAGGACACGCCCCAACGCGATCCAACGCCCTTTATGCCGATGGTTTTCTCATCGAAGATCCATATCTCCCGGCCGGTCTCGGCGTTCAGGGCAATGATCTTTCCCCGCGCCGTCGGGAAATACATAATATCGTCGATAACGATAGGCGAGACTTCCCAGCCGCGCGGATTTATTGACGGATCTTGGGTATCGTAATGCCAGACCTGTTTTAAACTCTTCACATTCGCTGGCGTCATCTGGGTCAAGGGCGAAAACTTGGTCTCACCGGGATCGTTGCCGAAATAGGGCCAGTCGCCCGTGGCGAAGCCAGCGGCCAATGACGACAGGGATGATGCGGAAATGGCGGCGGCACCAAGGAGGAGATTGCGAATATATTTTTTCATGAGAGGTCTCCAGCCGTCAGACAAAGCCACCGGCAGCCAGGCCTGCCTTGAGCGTAAGCAGGTCCCGTTTCATCGCGCCCAATACCATGGCGGGCGGCAATGACAGGCTTTGGCCGCCATTTTCCGCGCCGCCATTGGGATAGTCCGACTGCACGATCAGCGGGCCATCGAAATTCATGTTCTTGAGCGTCGCGGCCAGGCGCGGCAGGTCAACCAGCCCCGTACCCAGGGGGACGCTTGGCGCAATCCAGGGATTGGCCCGTCCGCCACCGCCGCCATAAGGAGGCGGCATGGTGCCGGGTGTATTGGCCGCCAGTTGTTCGGGCGTACCGGTAAAAGCGCCGCCCTGATCCGTGTCGATCTGGAATTGCTGCGTGCTATCGGTGCACAGCACGGCCCCCACGAAACCGGCGGCGGCCTCCAGCGGGGCGACCCAGCTGCCATTGCCGCCGGCCAGTACGCCCTGACCGGTGTCGTAACAGAGCCCGATCGCATGCGGATCCAGGCCAGACAGCGCCTCCAGAAGGTCGAAGATCATGGCGCCCTGGAACAGGCCTGCGCGATTGCGATAGAGGCCGCGAATTTTCCGGCGCGCATTCTGCTTCGCAAGGGCAGCAAGGCCGTTTTTGAGTTCCTGCACCTGCGTGATGACGGGTTGGCCGGCCCGATAGGGATATGGCTCAAAGGTGTAGCGCGTGATCCCCGCGGTTGCTGCGGCCGCGAGAAAATTGTCGAGATCGGCTGCATCCGCGCTCACGCTTGTCATGCAGTTGATCGTGTCGACGGTGATGTCCTGCGCGCGCAGGCCGGCCACGAAATCGGTCAGGCCCTTGCCGTCGCCCAGGGCGACATGGGCTGGAGCGGGGCCGGCGGACAAGGCGACGGCGCGGAATCCCATTTCCGTTGCGGCCTTTGCCACTTCACCAGGACCTCGTAGCCATTGAAGATTCTTCGACGCGATGGCAATCGAGACCGCCGCTGGTTTCGCACTCGTCTGGCTCAATCCTCTTTCGGGGATGGTTGCCAAGGAATACGCGCCCGCGCCGCGAATAAACCTTCTTCTGTTCATGCAATACCCTCGCAGCGACCCACCATTTATATTCTTGTGCTTGCGGCGATCTTATCATCGTGCCGACTTTCGCCAGTGGAAAATCAAAGCCTGAACCTGCGTCAAAGGCTTCCGGAAAGGCCCGCAGCTATAGAAGTCATTTATAGGAGATACGGATTTTTGAACATTGCCGCTCACCCGGTGATGTGGTCCTAATGAAAACGGTTTTGTGTCCTCGCTTAGACATGAAGTTGGCCTAGGGGCATGGCGGTCATTCAAGCATTACCGGTTTCTGTTTCGACCTCAATCGCAACTGCAACCGCCTGCGCCCAGGCGGCGAAATTGCCTGAGGTAAGGGGCGATCATGCAATTGCGGACCGCACGTCCTCCTGCGATGCCGGTGTGACCGTCAGCCAACACTTGGCCTGTCTGGCGGAAATTCTTGGAGAAACGAATATCCAGATCGTCGCAAGAGTCCGGTGATCTTTGATGACTACCTTCACCACATCCGGTGAGAAAAAACGACCCCCTGGTCGTCAACCCTCTGCAGCCGGAGCGCCCTTTGGTCTTCGGTTGCGGAGGGTTGTCTTCACGCTCCGCGGCAGGGGGCAGCGATGCTGCCTGGGGTTTCGCATTGGAATGCGCGGATCGTGGCGGTGACTTGTACTCCTGCCCTACGAAGGGAGGCTTATCCACGATTGGTATGGCTGGTTGGCAAAGTCTCGAGAAGCACCGCAGGACATGGTTATGGATATGGAATCTCGTGAAAAGGTATTGATTTACTTGAAGGGGATGTCGGTATACGGGGGGCGGGCCCGCATCACCGATCAAACCGAACTCTATTATGACCTGCAGCTGTTCGGCGATGATCTGTGCCAGCTGGCAAAGTGGCTGGAAAAGAAATTCGGAGTTCCCGCGAACCTGGATCCTCAGGCTTACGGACCTCCCGAGAGCATCATATCGACCTTATTCCGCCGTTGGCGTTGGCGTTGGGATCGCGCTGGCAGGCATTACAAAAGCCTGCGCGTGGCCGACATCTTCAGCATCATAGACGCCGGCCACTGGCCCGACAGAGCGGCTTGAACGCTCTATGCGGCACGGAAGATTTTCCAGGCGGGAAGAACGCCTCTTGGCGCCGGCATACGCGATAGAATTTCCTTATAAGAGCCTTTAGGCTTTTCCATATTCCCTTACCGAGACGCGGCGCTCAGATTGCGATGCGCTGGCCGACAAAAGACCGGCAAGAGGACGCCGAAGCAAGAGCGTCCACAATGCGGTGAGGGACAAAATGGCGAATACGCCCGGTCATTCCGTACTGCTCAGCGTCAGACATAGAGGATTGGTCACGGTCAGCGCTGCTGCCATGATACTGGCTGCACTGAGCCAGAGGGATGCGACATACGCGCAAGGCGAGAGCAATGCCGTGGAACAGATCGTTGTTTCTTCATCCCGCATCACGCGCAGCGGCTTTGACGCGCCGACTCCAACCGAAGTCGTCAGCGCCGAAAATCTGCAGGACCAGGCGCAACCAAATGTTTTCACGACCATCAATGAGCTGCCCCAGTTGCTGGGCAGCGCGTCAACCGCGACCGGCACCACCAGCAGCAGCGCAGGTACGGACGGTCTGTCGATCTTCAATCTGCGCGCGTTGGGGCAAACCCGCACTCTGACCCTGATCGATGGTCAGCGCGTGGTGGGCACGAACACGACCCAGGTTGTCGACATCAGCCAGATCCCGCAGGGACTGATTCAACGCGTGGACGTCGTGACGGGCGGCGCTTCGGCTTCCTGGGGCTCGGATGCGGTCGCGGGCGTGGTCAATATCGTGCTGGACAAGAACTTCACGGGCGTGAAGGCCAATATCGAAGGCAGTGTGACCACATATGGCGATGGCACGGACGGGCTGTTTCAGTTGACCGCCGGCACGGGCTTTGACGGCGGACGCGGCCATATCGAGGTGAGTGGCGAATTCTACCGCAATGACGGCGTCGGTCCGGCCGTTACGCGCCCTTGGTATAACGGCAACAAGATTCTCGAACTGACCATTCCGCAGACGCCCGCGGGCCAGCCCGAATATACGGCCGCAACACATGTGGGTGACGAACTTCTCGCACCAGGGGGAATCATAACGGCCGCAGGCGCGTCGCTAACTGGCTCCATCGTGGGTACCGCGTTTGGGCCGGGCGGCACGCCCTATCCCTTCCTTTACGGTAATCCAATCGAGAATCCCTGGATGGTAGGTGGCCAATCGAGCGCAGATGAAGCAGGCATCGGTGCCGACCTCGCCAGCTCCATGACGCGCGGCTCCTTCTATGGCCGGATATCCTATAACATCACGCCGGATATCAATGTCTATGCCACGGCGAACTATGGCAGCGTGCTGACATCGAACGTCGCCTTTTACAGCACCTACAAGCCTGGCAACCTTACCATCCAGTGCGACAATCCCTATCTGCCCGCGCCGATCGGCGCCGCTTGCGGTGGCGCCGGCCATTCGGTCGGGTTCGGCACCGAAAATGCCGACTTGCCCAATATCATCGTCAAGAATATTCGCACGCAGCGGCGCTATGTTGTCGGCGCGGATGGCGCCTTCAGCTTTCTGGGCAAGGATTATACCTGGAGCACCTATTTCGAGCACGGAACGACCGGCGTCACCAATTACAACCTGAACCAGACGGACACGAATCTCTACAATGCGGCAATTGATGCGGTGCGTTTGGCGAACGGAACCATCGTGTGCCGTTCCGCAGTGGCCCAGTCTCAGGGATGCCAGCCATTTGATGTGATCGGCACCGGCGTCGGCAACCCGACAGCTGCGCAATATTTCAGCGGCACGGCCTATATGCAGACTTATCTGCGCCAGGAGGCTTTCAGCATCACCGCCAACGGCGAGCCTTTCAGCCTGTGGGCGGGCCCGGTGTCCTTTGCAACGGGCTTCGAGTATCGGGAAGAGGCCTTTCATCAGAATGCCGACTGCGCATCGAACGGGAATTGCGGAAACCCGCTGCTTTCGAGCGCCGGCAACAACTGGTTTTCGGGCAACTTCCATCCCTCGCACGGCAACTTCCACGTTCTGGAAGGTTTTGTTGAGACAGATGTGCCGCTGCTGGATGATGCGGATTGGGGCAAATCGGACGTGGATCTGGCCGGTCGTGCGACCGGCTACAGCACCGCCGGTTATGTCCAGACATGGAAGGCCGGTATCAACTACGCTCCCGCATTCCTCGATGGCATTCGGTTCAGGGCGTTGCAATCGCGCGACATTCGGGCGCCAAATCTGTCGGAACTCTTCGGCGCGCCTTCTACCCCGACAGGGGGTGTCGTCGACGACTTTGCGCCCAATGCGGGCAACACCTACATCGTCCACGAACCGACCATCAGCAATCTGAATTTGAAGCCGGAGAAATCGCAGACCACGGAAATAGGCATCGTGCTCCAGCCGAGTTGGTTTCCCGGGTTCAACGGCTCCGTGAATTATTATCGCTACGCTGTGAAAGGCGAGATCGGAACAGTTACCGCTCAGCAGGCGATGGATTTGTGCTTCCAGGGCAACCAGGCGCAGTGCGCCAATATTCAATGGACCGGCGCACCCTTTGTCACCATTCCGACCTTTGTGACGGTGCAGGATTTCAACCTGGCGTCTGCCACAACCGACGGATTCGACATGGAAGCGGCCTGGGCGCGGGCCATGAGCGATTTGCCGTTGCTTGGTTCTTTGCATATCCCGGGAACGTTGACCCTCCAGGCGTCGGCGAACCTGGTCAGCAAGTTCATCACAAACACAGGCATTCCAAGCCAGCCTCTGTTTGAGACGGCGGGAATGAATTCCGGCTCAATACCCCATTGGAAAGGCGTCAATACCATCAAATACGAAAACGATAGGTTTTCGCTTTTCTTGACCAATCGCTGGATCAGTGACGGCGTCAACAACAGGAATTACATCCAATGCACCACGGGATGCCCGGTTCCTACAATCAATAATCCGACGATCAATAACAACGTGATCGCTGGTGCCTTCTACCTTGATATCGGTGGCAGCTATAACATCACCAGCCTCAACGATCCCCTTCAGGTATCGGCTTATTTCGCCATCGACAATCTCACAAACGCAGCGCCGCCATGGGATCCGCAATATGGTTCGCTGCCGATCAGCTTTGGCGCCAATCCCGTCCTGTTCGATACCCTGGGCAGGTACTATCGCATTGGTGTTAGGTTCAGCGCCCAGTGAGGGCAGCATGTGCCTGCGGACGCGCGAAAATCTCATACCTCGCAACCTTGCTTCGCAACTGCTGGAAGTCGATGATCTTTTGACTTGCGAGGCGCTCGCGGGCTTTCATTATTGATGTTTTGGCTCGCACATCCGGGCCAGGACGTATCCGGGCGGCTATTCAGGTGCCGTCCGATAAATTCCGGTCGGTGGATTGGGATTTCGAGAAATTTAACAACGATCCCGGCGCGATCCAGCTATACGTGCAGGGCGGAACTTACGTTCGAAATTGATATCCTGCTACTTTAGCGGTGAGCATATCTTAAGGCGATTGAAATGGTGGAGGAAATTCAGGGGCGCGTGTTGCGCAAAGTCGGCTGGCGCATTCTGCCGTTCGTCATGCTGCTCTATTTCGTTTCCTTCATCGACCGGGTGAATATCGGCTTCGCCGCCCTGACCATGAACAAGGATATCGGTCTGTCCTCCGCCGCCTTCGGATTGGGAGCAGGCATTTTCTTCGCCGGCTATTTCCTGTTCGAAGTGCCGTCGAACCTGATCCTGCACCGGGTTGGCGCCAGGGTGTGGATCGCGCGCGTGATGATCAGCTGGGGCATCGCCTCGGGTGCCACGGCATTGGTGCAGGGGCCGGCCGGCTTCTACGCTTTGCGCTTTCTGTTGGGCGTGGCGGAAGCCGGATTCTTTCCCGGCATGATCCTCTATCTATCTTACTGGTTTCCGGCCAGCCACCGGGCGGCGGCGACATCGGTGTTCATGGCGGCGGCGCCGCTGTCGACCGCCCTGGGTTCGCCATTGTCGGGCGCGCTGATGGAAGTCCACGGCCTGTTCGGGTTGAAGGGCTGGCAGGTCATGTTCCTGGCGGAGGCAGTGCCGGCGGTGCTTCTGGGCATTGCGGTCCTGTTCGTGCTGACCAGCAGGCCCGAGAATGCCAGCTGGCTTTCGGATGAAGAACGCAACTGGCTGATCGCGAGTCTGAGGCGCGAACAGCGGGAGCAGGGCGCGCGCCGCCATTCCATCTGGCAGGGCATGCTGGATGGGCGGGTGCTGGTACTGTCGCTGATCTATTTCGGCACTTCGGCGGGGCTTTATGTGCTTGGCATCTGGTCGCCCCAGATCATCGCGCGCTTCGGGCTCTCTCCGTTTCAGATCGGCTGGCTGAACGGCGCGCCGGGCATCGCCGCGGTGGTGGCGATGGTCGCCTGGTCGCGCCATTCCGATCGCACCGGCGAGCGCACCTGGCATGTCGTGATCGCCTGTCTGCTGGCAGCGGCAGGCTTGTTCTATTGCGGCTTGGCGACGAGCCTTATTGGGGTGATGGTGGCGTTGACACTGGTCAATATCGGTGTGAGCGCGTCCAAGCCGCCGCTTTGGGCCATGCCCGGCCGCTTTCTGGATGGGGCGGCGGCGGCAGCCGGCATCGCCACCATCAATGCGTTGGGCAATCTGGGCGGCTTCGTCGGCCCGGCCATGCTCGGCCTGTTGAAAGGCTGGACCGGCAGTTTCCTGGGTGGGCTATATTTCACCGCTGCGCTTCTCTTGCTGTCGGCGCTTTTGACGCTGCTTTTGGCCCGTTCTGCGGCGGCAAAGCCCCTTGCAGTGGCGGCCAGAGAGTCCTAGTCACCCAACCGTACTTCGAGACCGGAAAATCCCCATGCGCGAATTCTCCATAGCCGCCATTCCCGCCGACGGCATCGGCCCGGAAGTGATCGAGGCGGGCGTCACCGTGCTGGATGCGCTTCAGAAGCGGCTCGGCGATGTGCGCTTCAAGGTCACCAATTTCGATTGGGGTTCGGACTATTACCGCAAGCATGGCGTGATGATGCCGGCCGATGGGCTGGACAAGCTCAAAAGCTTCGACGCCATCTATTTCGGCGCAGTGGGCGCGCCCGATATTCCCGATCACATCACATTGTGGGGCCTGCGCCTGCCGATCTGCCAGGGTTTTGATCAATATGCGAATGTGCGGCCCACCAAGATCCTGCCCGGCATCACCTCACCCCTGCGCGAGCGGGGGCCCAAGGATCTCGACTGGGTTATCGTGCGCGAGAATTCCGAGGGCGAATATTCCGGCAATGGCGGGCGGGCGCATAAGGGCATGCCCGAGGAAGTCGCGACCGAGGTTTCGATATTTACCCGCGTGGGCGTCACCCGCATCATGCGCTTTGCGTTCAAGCTGGCTCAGTCGCGGCCGCGCAAGTTGCTGACCGTGGTGACCAAGTCCAACGCCCAGCGCTTTGGCCTGGTGATGTGGGATGAGATCGCCGCCGAAGTGTCGAAGGAATTTCCCGACGTCACCTGGGACAAGATGCTGGTCGACGCCATGACCGTGCGCATGACCTTGAAGCCAGAGAGTCTGGACACCATCGTGGGCACAAACCTGCATGCTGACATATTGTCCGACCTGGCGGGTGCGCTGGCGGGCAGCCTCGGGGTGGCGCCAACCGCCAACATCAATCCGGAGGGCCGCTTCCCTTCGATGTTCGAGCCCATCCATGGCTCGGCCTTCGACATTACCGGCAAGGGCATTGCCAATCCGGTTGCCACATTCTGGACGGGCGCCCAGATGCTGGAGCATTTGGGCGAGAAAGACGCTGCAGCACGGCTGATGACGGCGATGGAACGCGTGTGCCAGGCGGGCATTCTGACCCCCGATGTCGGCGGCAAGGCGACGACCAAGGATGTCACCGCCGCGATGGTGGATGCCATCTTCAGTTCGAATGTCTGAGACGGGGCTTTTCTGCCCGCCGAAATCCTTCGACTGACCACGTCCGACCTGCTGATTGATTTGTGGCTGCAAATGAGCCGCGAAAGCAGCTAAGTAACCGCTCCCAACCTGGCGAACACTCACGCGGGTATAACGCCGCTCTATAGGAGCCGAAGGTTTTTTCGGTATTCCCACAGTATTACATCCTCTCCATCCTGCCTCTGCGGCAACCGATAAATAGTATCGCAATCCTAGCGATCGAGGTTGGCCCGGCCTGGGGAGGGACACATGGGAAGCTCGACAACGCGGCGGCACGGCATGGGCCGGAATGGCTTGCGCCTGATGCTGGGCACGAGTGCCTTCGCGTTGTTGGTCGGACCGGCCTTGGCCCAAAATACCGCTTCTGCAGCCAATGACGCATCGGAAACTGTCGAAGTCACTGGTACACGTATCACCCAACCAGGCTATACCGCTCCCACGCCTGTTCAAGCAGTCACCGGTGAGGTGATCGACAAAGTCGCCACGACTATCGGCGATGCGCTGGCAACCTTGCCATCTGTCGTGCCCACAGGCGGGGCAAATCAAACAAGCTCCGGCGTGGGAGCCGGCGGCAACGGTCAAGCGACCGTCAATCTGCGCGGGCTTGGCTCTCAGCGAACCCTGACACTTTTGGATGGGCAGCGGTTTGTGGGCGACACGGGGCTCGGGGTTCCCAACATCGATCTCTTTCCGAGTGGTTTGATCCAGCGTGTGGACATCGTGACCGGGGGCGCTTCGGCCGCCTATGGTTCCGATGCGGTAGCGGGTGTCGCGAACTTCATCCTCGACAAGAGCTTTTCTGGCGTGAAGGGGAGCGCAGAGGCGGGCATCTCGGATTATGGCGATGATTTTGAAACCAAGGAAGTTTTCACTTGGGGTTCGGATTTCCTGAGCGGCAAAGCGCACCTTGAGGCGAATTTCGAATATTACAGCAGTGGCGGCGTGCGGGAATATGATCGCAAGTTCGATCACATGGGGGCGGATGAGTTTGCCACGGGCTTGCCCGGACCAACAAATACGCTGCAGCCGGCTTCGATCAGCACCGCCACGACGCAAGGCGGCCTGGTTGTCTCTTCAACGACAACCGCCGGAAAGAGTTCAACCGCGCTGGTTGGAACCGCATTCGATGGCAGCGGACAGCCCTATCAATTTGCGTACACCAAGTATTCCGGTGGCGCCAATCAAAGGGAACTGCCCAACGGCCAGCCGAATTCCGTTTTGGGCCTGTATGACGAGGCGTCCGAGACATCGCCAGAGGTGCGAGGCAACGCCTATATCCGTGGAAGCTATGCC
This sequence comes from Rhizomicrobium sp., assembly GCA_036488555.1. Lineage (GTDB taxonomy): Bacteria > Pseudomonadota > Alphaproteobacteria > Micropepsales > Micropepsaceae > Rhizomicrobium. The sequence goes on along the minus strand of DASXHL010000059.1, from coordinate 37,589 downwards.
GTCAATGACAGAATCAATGTCCATGCCGATGTTCTCTGGGGCCTGGATCACAACAATTATTCCGGCGGCGTGAATTATGCGACGGGAAAGCCATTGGCGCCGATCATTCAGGTGGACAATGCCTATCTTCCCGCCGCCACACGGGCGGCAATGATAGCGGGCGGCCTTCAGTCCATTACCTTGGGTGAGGAGATCACCCAGACACCGTATCGGCCAGATGGAACAAATCACACCTATAGAGCCACCGCCGGGGCGGACTTCAAGATAGGATCTGATTGGACCGGCGATCTCAACTACGAGCATGGCGAGACGCACTATGGCGTGAACTTCTCCAAAATGTTGAACACACCCAATTGGGTGCAGGCAATAGATGCAGTTACGGTTACTCCGGCCAATGTCGGCAGTTCGGGTCTTGCAGTGGGCAACATCGTTTGTCGGTCTACATTGACGAGCCCGGGTAACGGCTGCGTACCTTTCGACGCTGTCGGGGTGGGGCAGGGCTCGACTGCGGCCGTGAATTATGTGAGCGGCACCGAATCCGATCGCTACCACGTATTCCAGGATGCCTTTGAAGGGAATATCACGGGTCCGTTGTTCAGCGAGTGGGCCGGCGACGTGGTGTTCGCAGGCGGCATGAACTATCGGTTCGATTCCTATAATCAGCTTTCGGACGCCAATTCGGTCACCTTCAATCCCTATACCAATGCCAATGGCATCTGGCGAACTGGCAATACCCAGCCGTCACATGGCCACAATGAGGTGACCGAAGGATATGTAGAGTTCGCCGTACCGCTGCTCAAGGATCTTCCCTTCGCGGAGCGATTGGATGGCGATATCGCTGCCCGCTTCACGGACTATCGGACGTCTGGCGCAGCGACCACCTGGAAAGCGGGTTTGAACTACCAGCCGATAGATGACTTTCGTTTTCGCATAACGCGATCGCGGGACATCCGTGCGCCTTCCCTCAGTGAATTGTTCAATGTGGGCGCCAATGGTGGCGCACCCACTGTCGGCTTGAAGATCAATGAGCCAGGATTCGGCGTGGTCACCACCACGTCCGGCACGCGGACGACCGCCGCGGGTAACCCGCTCTTGAAACCAGAGATCTCCAACACGTTGACGTATGGCGGCGTCTTCACGCCAACCGCCATACCAGGGTTCAGTGCTTCGGTTGATGCTTATGCGATCAATATCAGCAAGGCCATCTCGACTCCGACGGTCGACCAGGAGGTGGCCTTTTGCAATGCGGGCGTTACGTCCAACTGTGCATTTTTTGTCTATGATAATACTGGCTCAGTGACGCTGGCCTACACCAAGCCTTTCAACTTTGCCTCCTACAAGGTAGATGGCGTCGATTTTGAGGCGAGCTATCATTTTTCATTATCTGATATCTGGTCTGGTGCCGGCGGCGACGTCACCATGCACGCCGTGGCTGGGTTTGTTGACCATGATGAGAATTTCACCTCGGGTGTCGCGCCGATTGAACGCGTGGGCGATGTTGGGCCAAATGGTTATCATATCCCAAAATGGAAGGGGACATGGCAGGGGCAATATGATTTGGGACCCTATGAAGCTTTCTTCCAGGTTCGCGCAATCGGTGCCGGCAGGTTCGACAACACATTGGTGCAGGGGGTGACGATCGATAACAATACCGTGCCCGCTGCAATCTATGTGGACACCAATTTGAAATACACAATCCCGGATCTCGATGGTAACTGGGCGGTGTTTTTGGGGGTCAACAATATTTTCAACATCACCCCTCCGCTGGATCCATCAACGGGAAACAATCCCTATTATACCCAAACCGCTCTCTACGACGTGGTGGGGCGCTTTTTCCGGGTCGGTGTGAAATTCAGCTACTGACAGGCAGTCTTCTATCGAGGGTACGGCCACTTTTTGACTGTGAGCATGTGAGGCCGTTGCCATGGGATTTGCCATCACCCCTTCGGCACCGCAAACACCCTGTCAGGGCGCAGGCGCGACGCCAATAGTGCCCCGAGCAGCAGCAACGCGATGGAGACGCTGAAGGCCAGCGTCCAATTGTGAGTACGCTCGATGCTATAGCCGAAGAAGGCCGGCGAGGCGATGCTGGCGATACCGAAGCCGAAATTCATCATGCCACTCGCGGTGCCGGCGAAAGCCGGCGCCATGTCCATAGGCACCGCCCAGATCGGGGCCACAATCAGTTCAGCGAAAAAAAAGGACAGCGCCAAACACACCGTCGCTGTGGTGAGGTCGTGGGTGAGCAGAACTGGCACCAGAAACGCGCAAGCGCCTATGAAACCCAGAACGATCACACCGCGTCGCGCCAGAAGAAGATTTGCGGTCCTGGACAGAACCGCATCGCTGAGTACGCCCCCTACCGTGTCGCCAACGACGCCGGCCAGCAGGACCGCGGTAGAAAACAGCGCCGTCTTTCCCAGATCCAGACGATAAACCTGGATGAAGAAACTTGGGATCCATGTCTGAAACACCGCCAGGAACCAGCCATAGCAGAAATCCACCAGGGTCACGGGCGCGATGTGACGCGCCAGGCCCAGCCAGGGGATGGCGGGCCTGGAAGATCCGCGTGGTGGCAGCCCTGCCAGCGTCTCTTCGGTCATCGCGGGATGCTGGCGCGGGTCGTCCCGGAAGTACCATAGCCAGATCGCCAACCAGACCAGGGTGGCAGCGACAAGCGCAAAAAAAGCAACACGCCAGGAGAAGGCGGTAATCAGGCCGGCCACGATCAGGGCGGTTGCAGCATTGCCTATCCGCGAGAAGGTGTGCGTGATGCCTTGCGCAAACCCCCAGCGTCCACGCGGCGTCCAGGCCGACATCGCGCGCGTGGCTGCGGGAAAGCCGGCGCCTTCGCCAATGCCCAGCAGCAGCCGCGCCAGGAACAGCGAGGCCATGCCGCCGGCCGCGCCCATCCAGGCGGTGGCGATACACACGATCAGTGCGCAAAGGGCCAGCGTGCGGCGCGGCCCCAACCGGTCGCTCATCGCACCTCCCAACGGCTGCAGCAGGGCATAGGGAGCGCCGAAAGCGGCAAAAACAATTCCCAGGTCGGCGTTGTTAAGACCCAAATCCGTCCGCATCACCGGCCCGGCAATCGCCAGATTGGTGCGGTTGACGAAGTAGAGGAAATACATTCCACACAGGATGGCGAGCACGGCGCCGGGTGGCGAGAGCTTGAACAGGCGCAAGCGAAGAGGCCCCTTAAAATGTCGGCGACGCTGCGAGGTTAGTGCAGAGCCTTGGCGTTCGCCACGGCCTTTGGCCGATGGTCTTGGCCGGGAAATGCGGATACGCTGCCACCTTCCAAGACACCCGACGCCCGTTGAGGAGCCCTATGCATCTTTCCCGCTTTGCCCGCATGCGTTTTGCGCATCTCAATACGCCGCTGGAGCCTATGGAGCGGTTGTCAAAGCATCTGGGTGGGCCGCGTCTGTGGATCAAGCGGGACGATTGCACCGGCCTGTCCACCGGCGGCAACAAGACCCGAAAGCTGGAATTCCTGATGGGCGAGGCGGTGGCACAAGGCGCCGACACCCTCATCACCCAGGGTGCGACCCAGTCCAACCATGCCCGTCAGACCGCGGCGGCGGCGGCCAAATTCGGCATGGAATGCCATCTGCTGTTGGAGGACCGCACCGGAAACAATTCGGCCGACTACACCTTGAATGGCAATGTGCTGTTCGACCGGCTGCACGGCGCGACCGTCTCGAAGCGCCCCGGAGGTTCCGACATGAATGCGGAGATGGAGGCGCTGGCGGCTGAACTGCGGGCCAAAGGCAAGAAGCCCTACGTCATTCCCGGCGGCGGTTCCAATCCGGTAGGGGCGCTGGGCTATGTCAATGCGGCGATGGAGTTGGTGGCGCAGGCCAATGAGATGGGGTTGAAGATCGCCCACCTGGTACATGCCACCGGGAGTGCCGGCACCCAGGCCGGCCTGGTGACGGGGCTGGTGGCGCTCAATTCCGGCATTCCAGTGCTGGGGATCGGGGTGCGTGCGCCAAAGGCCAAACAGGAACAATCGGTGTTCGACTTGGCCTGCCGCACCGCCGAACATCTTGACGTGCCCGGCATCATCAAACGCGAGCATGTCGAGGCCAATACCGACTATGTCGGCGCCGGCTATGGCCTGCCCACGCCCGGCATGGTGGAAGCGGTGAAGCTGGTGGCCCGGCTGGAAGGCATTCTGCTCGACCCGGTCTATAGCGGAAAAGGCATGGACGGGCTGATCGACCTGGTCAGAAAGGGGTTTTTCGCCAAGGACAGCGACGTCGTATTCGTGCATACCGGCGGTGCCGTGGGACTGTGCGCCTATCCCGACAGTTTCGATCTGCCCGGCTATAGCTGATGGCAGCCGGTCCCGGCGAGAAAACCGTGGGCGTCATCGGTGGGATGGGGCCGGAGGCGACGGTGGATTTCCTGCGCCGCCTGGTGGGGCGGACGCCGGCGCGTGATGACGCGGACCATCTGCATGTGCTGGTGGACAACAATCCGAAGATTCCCTCCCGCATCGCTGCTCTGATCGAGGGCACCGGTGAAGACCCGACACCGACATTGTGCCACATGGCGCAGGGGCTAGAGGCACAAGGAGCCGATTTCCTTGTGATGCCCTGCAACACCGCGCATTACTATTTGCCCGCGATCGCGCGCGCCGTCCGGATTCCGGTGCTGGACATGGTGCAGCTTGCGATCGATAAGCTCGCCGGCGGACCGCGGCGGATAGGTCTGCTCGCGTCCCCAGCCGTTCGGATGGTGGGTCTTTACAAGGCACAGATGGAACAGGCCGGGCTGGAGGCGATCTTTCCCGATGTGTCCCATGAAGACAGACTTCTGGGCGTCATCAAGGCCGTCAAAGCCGGTAGGCAAGGCGGCGCCGAGCAAAAGGATTATGCGGCGGTGGCGCAGCATCTGCGCCAGGCCGGCGCCGAGGCGCTGCTGATCGCCTGCACAGAACTCTCGGTGCTGGCGCCGCCGGAGATGGGTTTTCCGGTGGTGGATACTTTGGATGTCCTGGTCGGAGCCACAATCGACGCGGCGCGGGGTTGACTGCATTGCTGGTAAAACCCACAGGAGAAGGACTGGGGGCAGAGATCGGTAATATCGATCTGCGGAAACTCGACGACGGCTTGTTTACCGAGCTGCATCGCGCCTGGCTGCAGAATCTCGTTCTTTTGATCCGGGATCAGCAGCTGACAGATGCCGACTTGATCAGCTTCAGCCGCCGGTTCGGTGATCTCGATTGGGCGCCCGTCCAGGAGACGGGCCGGCGCTTCGTCGAAGGTCTGCCGGAGATTTATATCGTATCCAACGTGCTGGAGAATGGCGAGCCGATCGGTAGCCTTGGCCACGGTGAAGCGGTCTGGCACACGGATATGTCTTATGTAGAGCGGCCGCCAAAGGCCAGCGTGCTGTATGCGCTCGAGACTCCGGAAACGGGCGGAAACACATACTTCGTCAATATGTATTCTGCCTATGCGGCCTTGCCTGCGGAACTCCAACAGCGCATCGCTGGGCTACAGGTCAAGCACGACGGCACCTACAACAGCGGCGGGTATGTTCGTCAGGGCGTGACACCGAGCGCTGATCCGCGCGATGCGCCAGGCACCTTCCATCCACTTGTGTATGTGCATCCGGAGACCCGAAAGCCTGCGCTCTATTTAGGTCGCCGGCGCAACGCTTATATTGACGGTCTCCCCTTGGCGGCCTCGGAAGCGCTTCTGGACGATCTTTGGGGCTATGTGAACCGCGAGGCATTCAGCTGGATGCATGTCTGGCGGCCTGGCGATCTCGTGCTCTGGGACAATCGCTGCACCATGCACCGGCGTGATGCTTTCGATGCGCATGCGCGCCGGATTCTTCACCGGACCCAAATCAAGAGCTGATGGGCGCTTGCACGACATCAGACGGGCAGGGGCAGCGACCGAGGCCGTAGGTTCGGCTAACCAACTGTGCGCTCATACTGCCGGCCGAGCAGGAAGGCGATTGGAAACCACAGTACCGAAATGACCAGTCCAAAAATTGCCAACCCGGCCACGCCGAACGGCAGAATTGCGGCGCTCAACCAGGCGGATGTGAGGTCTCCGAACCGGTATACCACCGTCTCTATGACATTCTTGGCTTTGTATTTCGCCTGCTGGTCCACAATCGTAAACAACATGTCCCGGCTTGGCTTGGCGACCGAATACTCTGAAAAGCGCCTTACGACTTGAATGCTGCCAAGCACAACCAGTATCGGAGAAAAGGCGACCGCCAGAAAGGCGAGGACCATGATAATCGGGTTCACGAGCAGGCCAGTTGTGACGCCGAATCTTTGAACAAAGCGACCGGTACCAAACAGCTGGACCAAGAGTGCGATGCTGTTCGTCGCAAGATCGATGGTGGCATAAGCCTGTGTGCGGGCCGCTCTGCTCGCAAACTCCTTGCTGATGAGGTCCCCAAGCTGGAAATAAATCACGGTGGATATCCAGGTCATGAGCAGCAGAAACAGTGCAATCAGCAACAGATATCTGGACCGAAACAGAAGAATGAAGCCGTCCAGCGGGTTGCCGCCCAGCCGCCGTTCAAGGGTTGTGCCTTGGGCGTCGGGGTCGCTGGCGGCCAGCTTGTCCTTTTCCGCCTCAAGCAGGCGCACCAGAAAGGCGCAAACCGCAAAGCCGACTGCCGAAATCAGGAGCAAACTATTCGTGCCGACAGCATTGACCAGGAATGTAATGAAAGCCGGTGCGGCGACAGTGCCGAGCGTTCCTCCCGCGGCAATGACGCCAAACAGGCGTTTGGCCTGCGCGCTGGAAAAAATGTCCGCCATCATGCTCCAGAACACCGAGATGGTTATGAGATTGAAGGTGCTGAGCCAGATATAGAATGCCGCAGCCACCCATCGGTCGTTGGTGACGCGCTGGAACAGAAGATAGAAGGTCACCATGGTGATGGCGATGAACCCATAGACCCAGGGCAAAAAAATCGAAAGCCTGATCCGGGATGCAAAGCCGGAAAATACCGGGGCGGCGACAAAGCTCATCAAAAACGTGCCGGTAAACAGCTCCTGAAGATGAGAGACGCCATATACCGTTCCCATCGTGTCGCGCAGCGGGCGCAAAATGAAATAGCTCGCCATCAGGAAGAAGAAATACGCGAATGAAATTGCCACGGCTCTTGTTTCGGCCGGTTCGATCCCAAAGACGCGCTCCAGATAGGATGTCGATCCGGTTCGCTCAATATCCTGCATGATCCTCTCCAGCCGTTCACAATTGGGCTTCCAGCGGTGGAAGCCTTATCGAAAATATCTCCTATTCGGCAGGCGCAACTGCGAGTCCATCGGACTGGGAATTGACGATGGCTTCGTAGCGCCTTCCGATAATGAAAGCTGTTATGCCCCAGGCAGCCGAGACTGCGATCCCAAACCCGATGATTGCGAAAAAGCCCATGCCTATGGAGCGCAGACCGGCCTGCAGCCAGGCGGCCGTAAGATCGCCGAACCGGTACACCGACGTGTCGATGACGTTTTTGGCTTTGTATCGGCTTTGTTGATCGACAACCGTGAACAGAACTTCGCGACTGGGCCGCGCAATCCCGTATTGGGAAATACGCTGCAGGGCGCGGGCGGACTGCACCACAAAAAAAGTGGGAGAAAATGCCAGCGCTACGCAAGCAAACAGCATCAGTATCGGGCTAAGAGCCAAACTGGCCGTGACGCCAAAGCGTTGCAGAAAGCGGCCAAGCCCGAAAATCAGAAATGCAGCGGCGCAAGCGTTAACGAACAGGTCGACGTCGGCGAACGCTATCGCCCGGCTTTCAACCCCCGAAAATCTCTTGGCCACAAAGTCTGCTTGCAGGAAATACAGGATCGTGGCGATCCATGTCATCAGTATGAAAAAGATTGCCTGGCCCATGAGGTAGCGAGAGCGGAAAAGCAGGGCAAACCCCCGCAACGGATTTCCCGGCAAGCTGTGGTCCAGGGTTGTCTGTTGGGTATCGCGGTCGAGTGACCGCAATATGGTTTTCTCGCGCATCAATACGTGAATGAGAACTATAACGAAAAGAAATCCGCCGCAGGCTACCAACACAAGGCCACTGGCGCCGATCACCCTGACAAATGTTGCCGTAATGAGCGGTCCCAGAATTGCTCCCGTGCTTCCTCCCGCGGCGATGAAGGCAAACAGTCTGGTTGCCTGCCCCGAGGAGAATGTGTCGGCCATCAAAGTCCAGAACACCGAGATGAGAAAGAGGTTGATGACGCTGAACCAGCAATAATAAGCAGCCGCCACCCAGCGGCTTTCTGGCATCTGGCGGAAAAGTCCGTAAAAGAGAAGAAGATTGCCTAACAGCAACCAAAACACGCCTGGCAGAAACCGGGACAGCTTCATGTTGGCCGCACACCAGGCGAATACCGGCGCCAGCAACAGCGTCAGGATGAATGTGCCCGTGAAGAGGTCCTGCAGTTGTGCGACGCCGAAAACGGTCGCCATGGTGTCGCGCAGCGGCCGCAAAATATAGTAGCTGGCCAGCAGGACAAAATTGCAGCAAAACGCTGCAAGAGCGGCCTTCACTTCATGTGGTTGAGCTTTGCTGGCCGTTCCCATAACCCGCAACAATCCGGATTCCAAAATGCGGGTCATGAGGAGCCTCACAGCCTCCGCTGCGGCGCAACGAAGCTGGAATCGATATTGCTTGGATTTCCCGAGGTTGGCAATCGGCCCACTGGCACCCGCCCGGTCATTGGCGTCATCACACCCCACTGGTACGATATGTGTGGCTTTGCTTTTGGAGAGTTGCGTCATGCCGGCTCTTTTCACCAAGCGCCACATGCTTCTGGCTGGATCGCTCGTCCTTGCGGGCTTCCCGTCATTGTCTTTCGCACAGCCCGCGAAACCCAGGATCGGATTTATCGGCGCCGGCCGGATAGGGAGCCAGCTCGCGACTTTTTGGGCTCGTGCTGGCTATCAGATCATGATTTCGGCGCGAGATTTGGGTCCATTGAGAGATCTCGCGGCCCAGATCGGCCCCAACGTGCAAGTCGGCACGCCAGCGGAAGCCGCGGCGTTTGGACAAGTGGTTGTTGTGACTGTGCCATATGGGGCGCTCCCGCAAGTGGGGCGCGACTATGCAAACCAGCTCAGGGGAAAGATCGTGCTCGACACGTGCAATCCCAATCCCAAACGCGATGGCGACATGACGAAAGACGCGCTTGAGAAAGGCACGGGAGTGATGGACCCAATTTACCTGCCTGGCACCCGCCTGGTTCGCGCCTTCAACACGGTTGGTGCCGGCCAGCTCGCGCCCAATTCGAAACGTTCAGGGGAATGGATCGGGATTCCGTTGGCGGCGAACGACAGGGACGCCATGATGACGGTGGCGCAGATGGTCCGGGACGCCGGCTTTGAACCTGTTCTGGTGGGAGATCTTTCAACAGCCAGGAGCTTTGATACTGGCACTTCGGTTTATGGCAAGGCATTGCCGGCAAGCGAGGTTCGCACGGCTCTGCATGTGAAGGTGTCGCCATAGGGCCGTGCGATTCAGATCGTATTATCCCAAAGATTCGACGTATTTGATCATGCGTTCTCTCTCTTTCGCATCGGGCATTCGACCGCGGCCGGCGCCCAGATTGTCGACCATATGTTCAGCCTTGTTGGTTCCCGGGATTACCGCCGTTATTGCCGGATGACCCAGGATGAACTTCAGGAAAAACTGGCCCCAGCTCGCGCAATCGAATTCGGCTGCCCAGTCCGGCAGTTTTTTGCCCTGTGCAACACGAAGCAAATGGCCGCGCCCAAAAGGCAGAGCCACCAGTACCGCGGTGCCTACATCGACGGCTGCGGGCAACACGCGCTTCTCCGCATCCCTGTTATCGATCGCATAATCGATTTCAAGAAAGTCCGGCTTGGCGCGTCGAAGGATCGCCTCCGCGGCGCCATAACTCTCTTCGAAGGTCGTTGTTATTCCGGTGTAGCGACAAATGCCGCGTGATTTGAGCGCGTTGGTGCCAGACATATCCTGATTGGGGTCGCGCACATTGTGGAGCTGGATCAGGTCCACTTTATCCACTCGAAGGGCGCTCAAGGACTCTCTGGTTTCAGCTTCTTCTTTGCCAGGCTGATATTCTTCCAATTTGGTCGCGATGAAGACCTTGCCTCTCAGTCCCGTGGAGGCCAGAATATCGCCTACAACCTTTTCGGCTTCGCCGTAGGATGGCGCGGTGTCTACAAGGCTGCCTCCGCCCGAAACAAGCGCCTGGACAACTGCGGTGGGGCCTGATCGGTCGTTGGGGTTGGCACCTACGTCAAATACCTCTGAAGTCCCTACACCCACGACGGGAAGCGTCTCTCCTTTTCCATGCGCAATAGCGCGCCGTAAAAGCGCACTCCCGCCTTGCGCTTGAACCTTGAAAAGACTTCCGCACAGGGTTGCTGATCCAAGCCCGACCGACAGGGTGGCGACATCTCGCCTGGAAAGCTGTTCCACCATGTTCCATCCCCTGTTTTGGGAAACTAGACGGCAGAAACCCCGTAGCCGGACTTCATTCTAGCTCCGTCCGATCCGGTCGCATGTATCAACAAGAACCGTCGCACCGATACCTTTCCATCGGGAAATCGGCTGTTCCACTGGTCGAACCGTGCCGGTAGGGCGATGGATGCAATCAAGATCGCGCCAAACTTCGAACGGGCGCCCATTGGCGATGAACGCTGCCGAGCGGACAGCATTCCCATCGTCGCTGTCCCGCATTTCGACGAATGCCCGCGGGCGGGCTTTGTCGTCCAGGATAAGGACTTCGTAGTCGAGCACGAAAGCCTCCGAGCCAAGCGAAACGGATTCAAACGCTTTCGTCCCACGGAGTCCAGCCCCACGGTTTGGGGCAATTATTTGCCGCGTATACAAATGAGAGGAACCTGCCGTGAGGCTGTTCAGGCATCTGGTTGAATGAGCGTCGCGTGCTTAGCCTAACGTCGATGCAATGTGGCGAAGCTCATCGGGCGAATGTTGGCCGGCAAGTGGTGTTCCAGGGACCAGATACTTGCCTTTCGCCAGATCTCCTATGAGCACGGGTTCAAAACCAGCTTCCCGAATCAAGCGGCTCGCGAGATTGGTCGCCTTGGGATCGTTGCCGGCAATGGGAACTCCCACCGGCCCGCCAGGCTGATGCGCGATCTTATCCAGTGTTGCGTAGTTAAGAGCATTGAAGGCTCGCACAATCCGGGCGCCTTGCAGCAGCTTGGCCGTAACGAGCCCTGGCCCGCCTTCGCTTGCAACCCGGTTCACAAAATCCTGGCCGTCGCGTCCCGGGATCGGATTGGATACGTCGAGGATGAGCGGTTTGGTGGCGAGCATGGTGCCGAAGTCCTTGCCGATCTGCTCAATCGCGGTATAGGGCACGACGAGAAAAATAACTTCTCCGAATGCGACCGCTTGGGCGGTCGTGCCGGCCTGGGCGTTGGGACCTGCCTGGGCGACCAGGTCCTTGAGCTCTTCAGGATGCCGGGAAGAGAACATGACGGGATGGCCCAGCTCGGCGAAGAGCGTGCCAAGCGCGCCACCTTCGCGGCCGGCACCGATGGTGGCGATCTTTATCGATGCAAGACCGGGCGTCTGCGCCTTGGCCTCGATGGAAGTGATGACCGAAGCCAGGGCGAGGCCTTTGGCCAAAAGGTCTACAATCTGCCGGCGGCTGACGGAAATGGCATTGGCGTTTGTCATCACTCACTCCCTGGCAAGATCAAAACAAAGGCTGCCGAAACATAGACGGGCAGGTGGGGCCGGGCAAGGATCCGGTGGGAAACAGGGCGGAATTCAACGCTTTGTGTCACGCCGGGCGCCGCCGGCAATATGCGAACAAGTTCAATCTGTTCTCTGGGTGTGCCCGATTGCTGCATTTGCCCTATACGTGCCCAATCTTGACACTCTAGAACCGGATCATGTCGCTGCCTGATTTCCCTATGCCCGACCTGCCAGTCGTGGAATGCCTTTCGCGGCTGCTTGCGGTGCTGGGTGCACAACCCAACGCCGTTCTCGTTGCTCCTCCTGGCGCTGGCAAGACAACTTGCGTGCCGCTCGCGCTACTCGGTGCAGCACCCATGAATGGTGGGCGCATCCTCATGCTTGAGCCGCGCAGGCTGGCCGCCCGCGCGGCAGCCACCCGCATGGCGAGCCTGATTGGCGAACCGGTGGGCCGGACCGTCGGCTTTCGTACGCGGCTCGAAAGCGCCGTTTCCTTCGCCACCCGCATCGAGGTGGTGACAACAGGTCTGCTCGTCCGCCGCCTGCTCGGCGATCCTGGGCTGGATGGCATTTCCGCGGTCATCCTTGATGAAATCCATGAACGCTCGCTGGAAGCGGATCTGGCGCTCGCTCTCTGCCTGGATGCACAAGCAATGCTGCGGCCGGATCTGCGGCTGCTCGCCATGTCCGCGACCCTCGATGGCGCACGGCTTTCCGCGATCATGACCGCCCCCATTGTGGAAAGCGCCGGCCGGATGCATCCGGTGGAAATCCGCCATGCCGCGCGCGACATCCCGAGCGCGCGGGAGCTGCCAGAGGCGATGGCCCGCGCTGTCCGCGCTGCGCTGGCGGAGGCGCCGGGCGATGTCCTCGCTTTCCTGCCTGGCATGGGGGAAATCCGCCGCACAGAGGCCGCGCTTGACGGGCTCGATGCCGCGGTGCTGCCACTGCATGGCGATCTGCCGCCGGCAGCCCAGGATCTGGCGCTGCGGCCCGCCCAGGGCCGACGCGTGGTGTTGGCCACCGCAATTGCCGAAACCTCGCTCACCGTGCCTGGCGTGCGGATCGTCATCGACGGCGGTTTCCGCCGCGCCCCCCGCTTCGATCCGTCGACCGGCTTGACCCGGTTGATGACAGAGCGTGTCAGCCGCGCGGCGGCTGATCAACGCGCCGGTCGTGCCGGGCGCGAGACGCCCGGTCTTGCCATCCGGCTCTGGACAGCCGCCGCCCAGCGGGGCCTGCGCCCTCATGACCGTCCGGAAATTCTGGAGGCCGAACTTTCCGGCCTGGTGCTGGATTGCGCCGCCTGGGGCACCCCGCCCGGCAAACTCGCTTTTCCGGATGCACCGCCCGAAGGCCCGCTTGCCATAGCCCGTGCGCTGCTCATCGATCTCGGCGCCATGGATGAGGAGGGCGCAATCACGCCACTGGGAAAGCGGATGAGTAAACTCGGCGCCCATCCGCGTCTGGCGGCCATGATGCTGGCGACAGAGGAAGGCCCCATGGCAGCGCGCGCCTGCGATATCGCGGCACTGTTGGAAGGGCGCGATCCCTTGCGCGTGGGGCTGGAGACGCCAGCCGATATCACAATACGGCTGGAGGCGATTGCCGATGCTTCTGCCGCGGCGGCGCTAGGAGCCGACCGGAACGCGATCCACGGTATCCGACAGGCGGCCCGGCAATATCGTGCGCGGCTGGGTGTTGGCGCAGAGCGAATGGCGGCGGGCGATCCGGCACCCCTGATCGCCGCGGCATTTCCGGACCGGCTGGCGCAGCGCCGCAGCGAGGCCGGCAGTTTCCGCCTCTCGGGCGGCGGCGGCGGCAGGCTTGCGGTGACGGACCCGCTCGCGAAGGCTGAACTTCTTGCCGTGGCGGCGCTGGAGATGAAAACCTCGCCACTCATTCGCATGGCGGCGCCGCTTGATCTTGCCGCGTTGCCCGCGGTGCTCACGGCGAAAGTAAAGGAGACCGTGGAGACGAGCCTCGATCCCGTTTCCGGAACTATCCTTGCGCGCCGTCAAAAACGCCTGGGTGCTCTGGTGCTGGAAGAGCAATCCGCTCCCCCGGATGCGGCGGCCGCTGCCACAGTCCTGCTGGAGGCGGTGCGGCGCGATCCATCCCGATTGCCCTGGAACGAGGTGGCGCGCAACCTTCAGGCCCGGCTCAAACTTATGCATGCGCTGGAAGCCGAGACCTGGCCGGTTTCGGATGATGAGCGCCTGATCGCAAACCTTGAGGATTGGCTCGCGCCTCATCTGCTCGGTCTGACACGGCTTGGTGATCTTGCGGCTCTCGATCTCGCCGCCATTCTGCTCGACCGGCTGGACTGGCAACTGCGAAGCCGGCTCGACCGCGAATTGCCGACGCATTTGGCGCTTCCCGGCGGCCGGGCTGCCGTGGATTACACCGAACCGGTACCCATCGCCGCCGCGCGCGCGCAGCATTTCTATGGCCTGGCCGAAACACCCAGGCTCGCGGGCGGGCGCGTGCCATTGCGGCTTGCGCTTCTTTCGCCGGCGGGAAGGCCGATCGCGCTTACCGCCGATATCGCGGGCTTTTGGCGGGGCGCCTGGGCCGATGCGCGGCGCGATATGCGGGGCCGCTATCCCAGACACAGCTGGCCGGAAAATCCTTTGCTGCTCTAGCGTAACTGCCGACAAGCCGCGCCGGCACGACATGACCTTCGACTCCGACGGCAATATCTGGCAGGTCGCGGGCAGCGACTCCAAGAGCTGCAAGCAAGGCCGCCCAGGCCTGGTGAAGTATGACGGCAAGACGGGCCAGGTTCTGATGACCTATGATTTCGAGCCGGGAAGTTGCGATCCGCACGGGTTGGAATTTCACAACGGCTCGCTGATCAGTTGCGATGCCGGTATTCATCCTGGCCGGCCGAACGGCGACCGGCCGACAGCGGGATGGATTTTCAGGATCGAAACTGCCTGAGGACTACGCGTTCCATCCGCGCACCCGGATCCCGGCTATATCGGCGGCGCACCGGCGGGTTAATCAACCGGCCGGTTGCTCGGGGCTTCCCAGCAATACGTGCGTGATGCGGTCGCGCCATGTGGACAAGGCCTTCTGGCTCTGAATCATGGTTGCGAGTGCCTGTTCCGCCACTTGTAGCCGCGCCGTCGTCTGTTCCTTTTCCTGGCTCAAGGTTTGATGCTTCTGTTCCAGGTTCTCCAGCCGGCTTATCAAGCTGGAAAACTGTTCAGCCTGCTGGGTCTTCCAGCCTTTGATCTCGGCGGCGGCGGCGTGCTCCAGATGGTCCAGGCGGCGGCCTAGAGCCTCGATGTTCCCCAGGAAACCTGCATGCTCGGCCGTGCTGTTTTCGACAGATTTCAGGCGCTCCTGAATCTGCCCCAGATCGTCGCGCAGTGCAGACGCGCGTTCGCTGGATGTGGTCAATTCTTGCGCAAGAGTCTGATCTGTCGTTGCAATCCGCCGCTGCAATTCGCCAATTTCATTGCGCTCGGCTTCGAGGAAAGCATCAACCTTCGCCAGCCCGTCAGCAAGGGATCGGTCCGTCGCTTCGATCCTTTGATGCAGTTTGATGGACTCTTCGCGGCCGGCTTCAATGGAAACGCTGGCTTTCGCCAGCCCGTCGGCAAGGAATCGGTCAGTCGCTTCGATCCTTTGATGCAATTTGGCGGATTCCGCGCGGCCGGCTTCGATGGATGCGCCGGCTTTCGCCAGCCCGTCGGTGAGGAATTGGTCTGTCGCCTCGATCTGTTGATGCAGTTTGGCGGATTCCGCGCGGCCGGCCTCGATGGCTCCGCCAATTTCGGCGAGTCCCTGGACGATGGACCTGTCGGTCGTTTCAATCCGCTGCCGCAAACCCGCAATCTCGTTGCGGTCGGCTCCGGCATTTTCGCTCAGTTTTGCCAGGTTATCCGACAATTCAGCGATCGTGGTTCGATCGCGAGACGTGTCGTCTTCCAGCGTCAGGATCGCTGCGCCGGTATCCTTTAAGAGGCGCTCGAGTAATGCCAGGCGTTCTGCTGCGGCTTTTGCGCCGTCCAGAATCGCCGCGATATCATGGGGCGCATCCAGGTCAGGCGCGCGGCTGATGATTGTCACTGCCCCTGTCAGACAACCGATCTTCGTGGCGACCTCCGAGGAATCCTGCTTCACGCGCAGGGCCACGTCGTTCAAGGTGCCGCAAAGATCGCGCACGACCTCCCGCAGCTCGGCCACTTGCGTGTCGTGGCCTAGGCGATCGAACTGTTCGACGAGATATTGAATTTGATCCGCCTGCCTCGCCACCGCAGTGCCGAAGCTTGATATCCGGGATGCAGTCTTATTTGTCGCCCCAGGCGCTTCGCGCACCATGGGGGTATCTCCATCCATCGGGAGGGAGAGTGTGGAATTGAGATGGTCGAGCAAGGCCTGTGCGCCTGGAGGAAGCGCCGGGCCTGCCTTGTTTCCCGCCTGTTGGTCGCCGTCGCTGGCGACCTGCTGAACATTCTGGGTCATGGCATCTCGCAGGGCACGGAATTATTGTCACTACACGGAACCGCACCGTACCCCTGCATGGTTAATTTGTAGTTATCCGGCCCGCGCAGTGCGCCCCCTCCCGACAAACCGGGAACGGCCAGCGTGCGGGCTGATGTCCCGTGGGAACTCCATCCTTATCCCAGGGCGCCGGAACATAGACGGGGCGGCCGCGTTACGGCTGTGCGCCCGCGAAGCGCGCCATTTGCAGCCCTGCATATTGTGAAAATCATATGGCTCCAGACCGGAATGACGACCGGACACGTGATCCCAGGGACAATGACGGGGATCACTGGCAGGCCAACGCCCGGCAAGACGACGGCGAAGATGCCCAAAGCGAAAGCGACAACGGGAAAAAGGACAAGAAATCTCCCTTTGCCAGCCCCTGGATCAGGATCGGCATCGTCATTGTTGTGCTGCTTTTGATTGCCGGTGGCATCATCTGGTGGCTCATCGCGCGCAACTATGAAGACACAGACGATGCTTTCATCGACACCCACATTGTCCATGTCTCGCCACAGGTCGCCGGTCAGGTCCTGATCGTGCACGTGAACGACAATCAGCGGGTGCGCGTTGGTCAGCCGCTGGTGGATATCGATGCCCGGCTACAGCAAGCGCAGCTGGAGCAGACCATGGCCCAACGGCGGCAGGCCCTGACCCAGATCGAGCAAGCCCAGGCTCAGGAACGCGCAGCGCTGGCGCAAGTGACCAACACCAGCCGAGATTTGTCCCGCTACCGCAGCCTGCAGGCCACAACGCCCCAGGCGGTGGCGCAGCAGCAGGTGGACCAGGCGGAGGCCGCTGAGCGCAATGCCGTGGCCCAGCGCGACCAGGCGACCGCTCAGATCGCCGGCGCCAGAGCCCAGATCAAGGCGCTGGATGCGCAGATCGCCACGGATAAGTTGAACCTCGGCTATTCCCATGTCGTCGCGCCGGTTGATGGTCATGTCGCCCAGCGCAGCGTGGCGCCAGGAAACTATGTCTCGCCTGGACAGGAATTGATGGCGATCGTGCCGGATCGGCTGTGGGTGACCGCCAATTTCAAGGAGACGCAGCTCGCCCTGATGCGGCGTGGCCAATATGTACGGGTGACAGTGGATTCATGTGACAAGGACATCGACGGTCATATCGATTCCATCCAGCGCGGCGCGGGCCAGGCCTTCGGCATCCTGCCGCCGGAAAATGCCACCGGCAATTTCGTCAAGGTGGTCCAGCGTGTGCCGGTCAAGATTATCCTCGATCGTGTGCCCCAGGGCTGCATCCTGGGGCCGGGCATGAGCGTCGAACCACGCGTCACGGTGCGCTGATGTCGGCGGCGGGCGCCAAGGCGCATGGCGGCTGGACCCCGGAGCGTTCGGTTGCCGGCAAGCGCAATCCCTGGAGCATTATCGCGGTGATTTCCATCGCCACCTTCATGGTGGTACTGGACACTTCGATCGCCAACGTGGCGCTCGCCCATATCGCCGGCAGCCTGTCGGCCAGCTATGACGAAGCGGCCTGGGTGATCACCAGCTTCCTGGTCGCCAATGCCGTCGTGATCCCGATTTCCGGCTGGCTGGCGGATGTGTTCGGGCGCAAACCCTATTACATGTTTTCCGTGGCGCTTTTCACCCTTGCCTCGCTCGCCTGCGGACTTTCGGTCAATCTGCCCATGTTGATCGTCGCGCGCATCCTGCAGGGGATCGGGGGCGGCGGCCTTGCCCCGGTCGAGCAATCCATGATGGTGGACACGTTTCCGCCTCAAAAGCGCGGCGCAGCCTTTGCCGCTTATGGCGTGGTGGTGATCGTGGGACCGATCTTCGGGCCGACATTGGGCGGCTGGATCACCGACGCCTATTCCTGGCATTGGGTATTCCTGATCAACGTTCCCGTTGGAATCCTGTCGCTGGTTCTGGTCACCCTGTTCGTAGACGAGCCGCAAGCCCTGAAGAACCAGTCCCGCCGGCTGCGCGAGCGGGGCCTCCAGGTCGATTATGTCGGCTTCCTGCTTGCGGCGTTGTTCCTGGGTTGCCTGGAAATCACGCTCGACCGCGGCCAGCGCGATGACTGGTTCTCCAGCGGGCTGATATGCACCACCGCGGCGATCGCGACATTCAGCTTTCTGTCCTTTATCCCCTGGGAGCTGGCGCAGGACGAGCCCATCATCAATATCAAGCTGTTCAAGAACGGCAATTTCATCATCGCCAATGTCTTCATGCTGCTGATGGGCCTGATTGTGTTCGGCACCACCCAGTTCATTCCCCAGCTGCTGCAGGAAGTGCTGGGCTACACCGCGACCAATGCGGGCCTGGCGTTGACGGCGGGCGGGGTCGCCACGCTTCTGATGATGCCGCTAGCCGGATTTCTCTCGGGCCGGGTCGATGCGCGCATCCTGATCGGCTTCGCGCTAGTGATGCAGGCCATCGCCATGTGGAACATGGCAGGCCTGGACACCGGCATGTC
Source organism: Rhizomicrobium sp. (assembly GCA_036488555.1). Taxonomy (GTDB): domain Bacteria; phylum Pseudomonadota; class Alphaproteobacteria; order Micropepsales; family Micropepsaceae; genus Rhizomicrobium. The sequence continues at coordinate 18,947 of DASXHL010000059.1, read as the reverse complement.
GTTCCGCGACGCGGCCATCGCCCGCATGATCCAGTCGGTGGCGCTCCCATTCCTGTTCGTCACCATCACCAACATTGCCTATGTCGGCATCCGGCCAGGCCAGAACAACCAGGCCAGCGCCCTGATGAATGTGTCGCGCAACCTGGGCGGCACTTTCGGCATCTCGCTGGTGCAGACCATGCTGGCGCGCCGCAGTCAGGTGCATCAGTCGCAGTATGTGGAAAGCCTCAATCCGCTCAATCCCAACTATGTCGCCGGCCTTTCCCGCACGGCGCGGGAACTGATGGCCAACGGTCTCTCCCAGGCCGAAGCCAACCGGGCCGCCACCGCCCAGCTCTACCGCGGCCTGGGGCAGCAGGCGCAGATGTTGTCTTACATTGATGTCTTCCACGTGTTGATGTGGATGGTGATCGTGGTGCTGCCGCTGGTGCTGCTGCTCAAAAAGTCCGACAAGCAGCAGGACGGGGGAGGGGCCCCGGCATGAAGCGCGCGTTGCCGCTGACCCTGCTGCTCTTCGGTTGCACCGTCGGGCCCAATTACAAGAAACCCGACATGCCGGTGCCTGGGTCCTACAGCGCGCCATTGCAATCACCATTATCCCTGCCGGTGTCGGAAAGCGTGAACCTGACCGAGTGGTGGAAGCAGTTTCACGATAGGGAACTGGAAAGCCTGATCATCCGCGCGCTGGCACAGAATCCCGACCAGCTGACCGCCGAGAGCCGCGTGCGCGAGGCGCGCGAGCAGGAGATCGTTGCCGGCGCCAAGGCGCTGCCACAGGTCAACGCTATCGGAAATACCTTGCATTTCCATTCCGATTCCAGCCCGCTGCAGCAATTGAGCGGCGGCCAGGGTGGCGGTTCGGGAGGCGCGTCTTCCGGCCCCTCAAGCACCGATATCAGGTTGTATTCTGCCGGATTCGACGCCACCTGGGAGATCGACATCTTCGGCCAGGTACGCCGCTCGGTGGAAGCGGCCCAGGCGGGAACGGAGGCCGCGCGCTGGCAATTGCGCGACGGCGAAGTCACGCTGACGGCGGAGATTGCGGCGGATTATATCTCCCTGCGCTCCGACCAGGCGCGCATCGCAATCCTGGATGCGCAGGAAAAGAGCCAGCGCGACACGCTCGATCTTGTGGGGGCGCGGGCAAAGGCCGGATTTGTCACCGAACTGGATGTCAACCAGCAGCGGCAGTTGCTGGCGTCCACCGAGGCAGAGCGGGCGCCGCTTCTGGCAGACATGCTGGCGATGCGCCATGCCATCGCGGTGCTGATGGGAGAGGAGCCCGGCGCCCTGGATGCAGAATTGAATGCGGCGGTGCCAGTGCCGCCAATACCACCGCGCTTGCCGGTGGGGCTGCCATCGGATCTGCTCAGGGCGCGCCCCGACATCCGCATGGCCGAGCGCAAGCTGGCGCAGGCGACCGCCAATATCGGAGTGGCAGTGGCCGATCTTTATCCCAAATTCGACTTGCTGGCCGCGGTGACGTTCACCAGCAGCCATTTCAGCAGCTTGTTCTCGGGCGACAGCCTGGGCGAGGCCGGAGCGGGCTCCATAACCTGGCCGATTTTCCATGGCGGGCAGATCCACGCCAATATTCGCGCCAAGGAAGAAGAAGAGAAACAGGCCTACTATGCCTATCAGAAGGCGGTATTGGCTGGCGTGCAGAACGCCGAAGATGCCCTTGTGCGGTATGAAACGGAACAGCAGCGATTTATGGCGCTTCAAGAGGGCGCCAGGACGGCACAAGCCTCGACTGCGCTGGCGCTGCAGCAGTATCGGACGGGGCTCGTCATGTACACCAGCGTGCTGCAGGCTCAATCTACCCAGCTCACCGCCGAAGACAATCTGGCGCAGAGCCGCGCCGCGCTCACCGCCAACCTGGTTTCGCTCTACAAGGCGCTGGGCGGCGGCTGGAAGGAAGACGATCTCGCGGCGTCTTCAAAAGGCGATGACGTCCTTTTCGAGCAATGATAACGGCTTCGCGCTGACGAAAGGCAAGGCAATGCCCAAGACCCTGGAAGGTTCCTGCCGCTGCGGCGCCGTTCACTTCTCCGTGAAAAGCCACGCGCCCTATCCTTACCAGCTCTGTTATTGCTCGATCTGCCGCAAGACGGCAGGTGGGGGTGGTTTTGCCATCAACCTTTCCGGCGACAACACCACCCTGAAGGTGAGGGGCAGGAAAGCGATCGGCGTTTTTCGCGCGGAAATCGAAGAGGAAGCTGGCCATTGCGAGAAAAGCACGGGCGAGCGGAATTTCTGCACCAAATGTGGCACTGCATTGTGGCTCTATGATCCGCAATGGCCCGAGCTGGTGCATCCTTTCGCCTCGGCCATTGACACGAAGCTGCCGGTGCCGCCGTCGAAGGTGCATCTGATGCTGAAGTTCAAGGCATCATGGGTGAAGCCCGACTTCGGCCGCGGCGACAGGAAATTCCAGCTTTATCCCAAACAGTCCATCGAGGAATGGCACCGCCAGCGCGGGCTCTGGATTGAATAGGAGAGAAGGGGTAACTGGTCCAGCGCCGAGCGTCCCTGAACAGTGTGTCCGGCTTGGGCCCCTTAAAAGCGCATGCTCACGGTCGCTCCGCCATTGACTGTCTCCGAAATGCCAACCGTCGCGCCATGCACGGTGGCGATCTGGCGCACCAGGGTCAGGCCCACCCCGCTTCCTTGCCGCTTGGTGGTGTAGAACGGCACGAAGATCTTTTCCCGCTGATCGGCAGGGATGCCCGGACCATTGTCGGCCACCGCGATCACCACACGGCCACCCGCCTCCAGCGCGCCAGTCAGGATGATTTTCCCCGCCTGGCCGTCGCGCATGGCTTCCATTGCATTGCGCAAGAGATTGATCAGCGCCTGATCCAGAAGCTCGATGTCGGCCGACACTTCCAGGGTCTCAGGCAGAACTTCGGTGGTCAGTTCGATATTGCGGGCCGCCAGTTCCTCGGCCAGAAGCCGCTGCAGCCGCGCGAAGATGCGGCGCACCGGCACGACATCGAGCTTGACGACCATTCGCTTGGTGATCCGGCGATGGTTCTGCACAAAGTGCAGCAGCCCTTCGCTGCGCCGGGCCATGGTCTCCAGCGCTTCGCGCGCGTCGGCCAGTTTGGCGTGCTCCGGATTTTCCTCCGGCAGCTGGGCCAGGACATCGGTGACGATCTCGCCTGCGGTGCCGGCCAGAGATGAAATCGGGGTGAGCGAATTCGTCACCTCGTGCGCCATGACGCGGATGACCGTTTGCCAGGCGGCCAGCTCCTGGGCGGTCAATTCGGTTTCGATATTCTGGAGTGAGATCAAGCGGTGACGGACCCCGCCCAGCACCAGCCCGGTCGCGGCCGCCTTGAGCTGCAGCGCGCCGCCGCTGCGTTCCATCCGCACGATCATCGCGTCGCCCGGCTTGAGGCTGCCGATGCTTGTTGCAAAAGTCTCGCCAAAGCGCGTCAGCTGGCTGACGGCGGTGCAGTTTGCCTCGAACAGGCGTCGTGCCCCCAGGTTCATCAGCTGGATGGCGCCATGTTCGTCCACCGACACCAGCGCCACGGGAATGTGGGCAATGACGCTCTGCAGATATTGGGCCTGCTCCTCGCGCTGGGCGCGGCCGCTGCGAAGCTGGTCCAGCACCTTTGTCATGGCGGCGCCAAGGCCTGCCAGGGCGGGATCGTGCGAAAGGGCGGAAAAAGCGATGGTGTTGTCGTCGAAGGCAACCGCGTCCAGGAAACGGGCGACTTCGCGGCCGGGACGATTGGCGAAATGCAGCAGCGCCACCACCTGGGCCATCGCCGCTGCGACGAGCAGCGCCATTGTCACATACCAGCCTGTGTTGAGGATAACCCAGGCCAGGCCAGCGAGTGTGGCGATCAGCATGGCCAGCCTGAACAGGATGCCAGCCTGGAAGCGGCTATAATCCATACTTCTCCATCCGCCGGTATAGCGAGGCGCGCGTCAGCCCCAACGCTTCGGCGGCGCGGCTGACATTGTTCTTATACTTTTCCAGCGCGCGGACGATGGCCGCCCGTTCCACGGCGTCCAGGCGGGAGATGTTGACCGCCGGCTCCTGCGGCATCTCGGTTTCGACAAAGGGAAAATCGGCCAGGCCCAGCACCTCGCCTTCGCTGAGGATGACGGCACGCTCAACGGCATGACGCAGCGCCCGAACATTGCCGGGCCAGGACCAGTTACCCAGCCTTTCGGTCAGCGAGGCGCTGAGCCGCTTGGTGGGCAGGTTGTATTTCTGGGAATAATGCGTGGCGTAATGGGCCAGAAGCAGCGCGATGTCTTCACGACGCTCGCGCAGGGGCGGAAGCCTGATCTCCACCGTATTGATGCGATAAAGCAGGTCCTGCCGGAACAGGCTTTCATCGCCCAGCTTGTCCGGCGCCAGGTTGGTGGCGCAGATCAGCCGTACATCGATGGGTTCCGGCTTTTCGGCGCCCACCGGCACCACTTCGCGCCGCTCCAATGCGGTCAACAGCTTGCTCTGCAGATGCAGCGGCACGTTGCCGATCTCATCCAGGAACAGGGTGCCGCCGGTGGCGGCGCGAAAAAAGCCCGTGCGGTCCTGCTTGGCGTCGGTAAAGGCGCCGCGCCGGTGGCCGAACAGCTCGCTTTCAAACAGTTGCGGTGACAGCGAGCCAATGTCCACCCGCAAGAACACTTCGTTGGACCGACCCGACAGGCGATGGATCTCGCGCGCGACAAGTTCCTTGCCAGTGCCGTTTTCGCCCAGGATCAGCACGTTGGCGCCGGTGGGGGCTGTGCGGCGGATGGCGTCGAACACCTTCAGCATGGCGGGTGCGGTGCCGATCATGCCGGATTCCTGGTGGGTGGCGGCGGCAAGACCCTGATTGCGCTGGCGCAGTTCCGTGGCCTCCTGACGCGAGCGGCGCAGGTTCAGGGCCGACATGAGGGTGGCAAGCAGGCGTTCATTCTCCCAGGGCTTGGTGACAAAGTCTGCCGCGCCCTTCTTCATCGCCTCCACCGCCACTTCCACATCACTGTGGGCGGTGACCATCACCACCACGGCCTGCGGATCGATCGCCAGAACTTCGGCCAAATGCGCCAGCCCCTCGCTGCCGTCATCGGCGCCGGGACTGAAATTCATGTCCAGCAGCAGCACGTCGAATACGTGCCGGCGGGCCAGCGCGGCAAGCTGGCTGGGGTCGTTCAGCGTCTGTACGGTGCTGAAATGGCGTTTCAGCAGCAGCCGCGCGGCATGGAGGATGTCTTCGTTATCATCCACCACCAGAATGCGGGCGTCGCGGGGGAATGAGGCCTGCTCGGTCATGTGTCCGCTCGCGTACAGGTGTCCGCTTTTGTGTGCGCCTCCGGACAGGAGGTGTGCGGACAACTCGTTAAGCCATTGAAATAAAATGGATCCACTTTGGCATGTCCCTTGCGATGCAAGGTACATGACCATGCCACGATCGCTCTCCGACTTCAAACATCTGCTGGGTCTGGGCAACGCCCCCGTTCCGCAAACATCGGCCGGCTCTCTTGGCGGCATGGACCGTGCCATCGCCAGGAAGCCGCGCTGGCGCCGCTACGCCATCTTCGCCGCTCTCGCGATCCTGGTTGGCGGCGCCAGCGTGTGGGCGCTTCGCGGCGCAGGCGGCAATGTCTATCGCGTACCGATCAACCGGCTGACCATCGGCACCGTCAGCCAGGGGCCGTTTGAGGATTACATCGCGGTGCGCGGCGCGGTCGCGCCCTTCCTCATCGATTATCTCACCACCGACCAGGGCGGCACGGTCAAGCAGGTGTTGGTCGAGGACGGCGCGATGGTGAAAGCGGGCCAGCCGCTGATCATCCTCTCCAATCCGGCGCTGCAGCTCCAGGTCGCCGCCCAGCAGCTGACCTTCGAGCAGACACGCTTCAAGTACGAGCACGATCTTCTGGATATCGAACACGCGATCAGCAAGCTGAAGGGCCAGCTGGCGATCGACAAGATCCTGCTGGACGGCAACGCGGTCGCGCCGGCTCAGTATAAGCAGGAGCAGGAAGAATACGACTACTATGTCAGGCTGCGCGCCGCCACCATCGCCTCGCGCGATGCCGAACAGAAAGTGCGCGCAACCCAGCTGACAGGCGCGACACCCGGCGCCGGTTCCCATGTCGATGTCGCCAATGCGGGCATCGAGGCGCTCACCATCCGTGCGCCCATGGATGGTCAGCTCACGGCGCTGGACGCCTATGTCGGCCAGAACAAGGCGCAAGGCGCGGTGCTGGGCCAGGTCAATTCCGCCGATCATTTCAAGCTGACCGCCGACGTGGACGAATTTTATCTGGGACATGTGATCCTGGGCCAGCAGGCGCTGTTTTCGATCGACGGCCGCAACTATCGCGCCAAGGTCGCCAAGGTCTATCCCCAGGTCACCAATGGCACCTTCAAGGTCGATCTCTATTTCGACGGCGCCGCCCCTACCGACATCCATGTCGGCCAGGCGGTCGATCTGCGCGTCGAGCTCGGGGGCGCCTCGCAGGCCGTGATGCTGCCCAACGGTCCTTTCTATCAGGACACCGGCGGCAACTGGGTCTTCGTGGTGGCGCCCGGCGGCGGCCATGCCGAACGCCGCAATGTGCGGCTGGGCCGCCGCAATCCCGATTTTGTCGAAGTCGTGGATGGGCTGAAGCCCGGCGAGAAAGCCATCGTTTCGGGCTATGAGGCCTTCCAGAAGATGGACCGTATCGAGTTCGAGAGCGCCGACAGTTCGGACAATCAATAATCGGAAGGACCAGATGATCACGCTCAAGCGTCTTGCCAAGGTCTATCGCACCACCGAGGTAGAAACGACCGCCATCCGCGACATGAACCTGGACATCCGCCCCGGCGAATTCGTGGCGGTCATGGGACCGTCGGGCTGTGGCAAATCCACCTTCCTCAATATCGTGGGCATGCTCGACAGCCCGTCATCCGGCGAATACTGGTTCGACGGCCACAACATCGCCGGCCATTCTGAATCGGAACTGTCGGAGCTGCGCAAGAATGCGATCGGCTTCGTGTTCCAGAGCTTCAACCTGATCGATGAGCTCAACGTGCTCGAGAATGTCGAGCTGGCGCTGCTTTATCATCGCGACGTCAGCGCCGGCGAGCGCCGCAACCGCGCGGGCCAGGCGCTGGAGCGGATGAAGATCGCCCACCGCGCCCGCCACATGCCGTCACAGCTATCCGGTGGCCAGCAGCAGCGCGTCGCCATCGCCCGCGCCGTGGTGGCCAGGCCCAAGCTGATCCTGGCCGACGAACCGACCGGCAACCTGGACACCACCAATGGCGAGGAAGTGATGCAGCTTCTAACCCAGCTGAACAATGATGGCACCACCATCGTGATGGTCACCCACTCCCACAGCCACGCCGAATACGCCCATCGCATCGTAAACCTGCTCGACGGATCGGTCGTCACCGAAAGCATCCGCCAGGTTCTGTAGGGGGCCTTCATGTTCCGCAACTATCTCGTCACTGCGCTACGCAACATCGTCCGACATCGGCTTTACAGCCTGATCAATATCGCGGGCCTGGCGGTGGGGCTGTCCTGCGCGGTGTTCATCATCCTGTTCATCCGAGACGAAGTTTCCTACGACAAGTGGATTCCGGACAGCGAAAATCTCTACCGGATCGAGCATACATTCGCGGCCCCAAGTCAGGCACCGATGCCCGGGTCTAATGTACCATATCCGGTAGCAGTGGCGATGCAGCAGCAGATTCCGGAAGTGACCGCCATCACTCATCTCACTGGCCAGCGGTTGACGGCGATGATCGGAAACCGCCTCTTCTCCGACCAGTTCCATGTCGTGGATCCGAACTTCTTCCACTTCATAAAGCTGCCCTTGGCGGAAGGCGCGGCCGCCACCGTGTTTTCCCAGGCGGATTCTGTCGTACTGTCGCAGACGCGGGCGCGCAAATACTTCGGCGACGCCGAACCACTGGGCAAGACCATCATATTGAGTGAGAACCGCTGCGACGATCTGGGCGAAAACTGCCAGGTCAAACAATATGCCCTGAAGGTCACCGGCGTGATGCGGGATGTGCCGCACAATTCGCATCTCTTGATCGATGCGCTCTTCCCCACCACCTCAAACGCCGACCCGATGCCGCAGAAGGAAAAAGTGGCTTGGTTTAACTCCCATGGCTGGGCCTATGCGCGGCTTGCGCCGGGCGCCGATCCCAATGTGGTAGTGGCCAAAATGAAGCCCATCATCGATCGCTCCGCGGACCCTAAACTTCTGTCGTCGGTTCATTTGCTTGCGAGTTCCCTCCAGCATATTCGGCTTGTTCCGTTCCGGGAGTTGCATCTCTCAACGGACCGCTTCGGCGGGATGAAGCCGCCGGGAAGCTGGGCGACCATCTATGGTTTCGCCATCATCGGCATCCTGATCCAGCTGGTCGCTTGTTTCAATTTCACCAATCTGGCCACGGCGCGCGCCACCATGCGGGCGCGCGAGGTCAGCTTGCGCAAGGTAATGGGGGCGACGCGGCGCCAGCTCGTCATTCAGTTCCTGGGCGAATCTTTGCTGATGAGCGTGTTCGCCCTGTTCCTGGCGCTGGCGGTGGTGGAAGTGCTACTGCCCAGCTTCGACCAATTCCTTGGCCGTCCCATCGGATTCAACTATATGACCGACTGGCCGGTGTTGGCGGGCACGGTCGTGCTAGCTCTGGTCTCAGGTTTTCTGGGAGGGGCTTATCCGGCCTTTGTGCTGTCCGGCTTCCGCCCAGCGGCAATCCTGCGCGCCAACCAGGCCAAACAGGGCGGCTCGGGCCTGCTTCGCACCGTGCTGGTGGTGTTGCAATTCGCCGTCTCCATCGGGCTTGGCATCGCCGCGCTGGTGATCTTCGCGCAGATATCCTTCGCCCGGCACATGGATCTGGGATTTCACAAGGACAATGTCGAGATAATCCGCGCCGGCAGCATGTCGCCGGAAACGCGGGATACCTTCGAGCGCACCCTGCGCAACCAGTCTGGCGTTCTGGCCGTCACTTCGTCCAATTATGTCCCGCTGGATGGCAATGACAGCAACTGGGACGTGCATGTTCCGGGCTCTGCCGAACATCCGGTTATGCGCGTCGCTCCGGTGGATCAGGATTTCCCGCGGACTTTTGGCGTGAAACTGCTGGCCGGCCGTCTTCTAGACAGGAATCGTGGCTCCGACGCGGCCTCCGCACCGTTCACGCCGGACTATAGCGGAGGCACGTTCAACGTTTTGATCAATGAATCGGCGATGAAGGAATTTGGCCTCACCCGCGGGAACGTCGCCGGCAAGCATATCTTCCTGCACAACACCGATGTCATCGTGGTTGGCGTGCTCGCGGACTTCAAGTGGGCGGGTACGGTTGGCCCTGTCGTGCCAACGATTTATTACAATGATGTCGTGTCCAACGTCGTGATCTCGATCCGGCTGCGTGGCAGCGAATCCGCCGATACGCTTGCCGTGATCGATCGCCTCTGGCGCCGCTTCGCGCCTACCGTCGCCATCCAGCGGCACCTGATGAGCGATGATTTCGACAAACAGTTCCTCAACGACGACCGTCAGGGCGCCATCTTTGGCCTGTTTGTCGGCATCGCCATATTGATCGCCTGCCTCGGGCTGTTTGGCCTTGCCGCTTTCACTGCCGGGCGCCGCACCAAGGAGATCGGCGTGCGCAAAGTGTTCGGCGCGCGCACCCGCGACGTGATTTTCCTGCTGTTGTGGCAGTTCTCGATTCCCGTGCTGGTGGCCAACGCCATCGCCTGGCCGCTGGCCTGGTTCTATCTGCACAACTGGCTGGAAGGTTACGCCTATCGCATTCCGCTCACCCCGATCTATTTCCTGGCATCCGGCATGGCGGCGCTGTTGATCGCCTGGGTCACCGTCTTCGCCCATGCGCAGCGCGTGGCAAGCGCCAATCCCATTCACGCTTTGCGCTACGAGTAGGGCCATGTTCAAGAACTATCTCACCATCGCGCTGCGCAACATCATCCGCCACAAGCTCTACAGCTTCATCAATATCGCGGGGCTGGCGATCGGGCTGACCAGCGTGATCTTCGTGATCCTGTTCGTGCGCGACGAGCTGTCTTACGACAAATGGATTCCGGATACGCAAAATCTCTACCGGCTGGAGATGACAGCCCGGTTGCTCGACCGTCCGCCATTGACGATGGCGGTCATCCCCTATCCCATGCCGGAAGCGATGCTGAATGAGGTTCCGGGTGTCACGGCCATGACCCGGGTTTTTGTCAATCCGATGACCTTGACCAGCGGCAATCGCCAGTTTCGCGAGAATGTTGTCTCAGTCGACCCCGGTTTCTTCAAGCTGATCCGCCTGCCATTGGTCGCTGGCGATCCAGCCACCGTATTCCGCCAGCCCCAGTCGCTGGTGCTTTCACAATCCGCTGCCCGCAAATATTTTGGCGACGCCGATCCCGTGGGCCGGACCATCACCACAGCGAGGACTGATTGCGCCAACACCGACGTTGCTTGCCGGTCTCAGATCGTCTCTCTGAAGGTGGCCGGGGTGATGCGGGATATCCCGCACAACAGTCAACTGAACGACGATGTATTTCTTCCCAACACGTCGATCGCGGATGGCACCTCGCAGGACGAGAAGCATGGCTGGTTCGACGAGTCCGGCTGGGGCTATGTCCGGCTCGCGCCTGGCACTGATCCGGATGCCGTGATCGCCGGCATGAAGCCTCTGCTTGATCGCAATGTGACGCCGGAGCTCCGCAGGTTCGGTCTGCAGGGCACCGGAAGCCAGAACTATTTCATTCATCTCACGCCCTTCACCGACGTTCATCTGACCTCTTCGCGCTGGCAATACAATATGACGCAGCCGGGTAGCTGGGCCACGGTCTATGGTGTCATCGCTATCGGCGTGTTGATCCTTCTGGTGGCCTGCTTCAACTTCATGAATCTGGCCACCGCACGTGCCATGCTTCGGGCGCGCGAGATCGCGTTGCGCAAGACCATGGGGGCCAGCCGCCGCCAGCTCGTCATCCAGTTCCTGGGCGAAGCGGTGCTGCTGGCGCTGCTGGCGCTGATGCTGGCCTTCGCCGCCACCGAAATGCTGCTGCCGGTGTTTGACAAGTTCCTGCAGCGGCCCATCGGCTTTGACTATGCCGCCGACTGGCCGCTGCAGCTGGCGCTGGTCGGTGTCGCTGTCGCCGCCGGTCTGATCAGCGGCAGCTATCCGGCGCTGGTGCTATCGGGTTTCAGGCCAGCCGCGACTTTGCGCACCAACAGCTCCGCACAGGCCGGTTCAGGAGGCTTGCGGAACGTGCTGGTGGTGCTGCAGTTCGCTGTCTCGATCGGTCTTGGCATCGCTGCCGCTGTGGTGTTCAGCCAGATCAGCTATGCCCGCAACATGGAGCTGGGCTTTCGCCATGACAATATTCTCACGCTGCATAGCGCCAGCCTCCTGACGACCGAACAGCGCCAGACCATGCTGCGGGCGTTACGTGCCAATCCCGGCGTTGCCGAAGTCGGAATGACCGGCCATATGCCACTGGATGACGGGCAGGCGCATGTTCTGCTTCAGGTTCCCGGGCGGCCGGACAAGATTGACACGAACTGGATCGCGATCGATCCCGGCTATCCCAAAGTTTTTGGCATCAAACTGCTTGCCGGCCGGATGCTTTCGGAAACCCGTGGCGATGACCGCATCCACAGCGCGTTCGGAGATTTTGATCCCTTGAATGAAGGACGCAACCTGATCATCAATGAGGCGGCGGCGCGGCGCATTGGCTGGACGCCGGAAGAGGCCTTGGGAAAGACCGTCCTCTTCAATAAGGCTCATGTGCGGATCGTGGGCATTCTGACCGACGCCAAGATCAACGGCGCGCGCGAGCCCGTTGTGCCGACGGCCTATCCATATGTCGCCGACTATCCCATGGGGATCGCGGTACGTCTGCGTCCGGATACGGTCTCTCAAACTGTGGATTTCATAGACCGTACCTGGCGCGGCTTCTCGCCTACGATCGCGATCCAGCGGGGCTTTCTGGACGACCAGTTCGGCAAATTCTATCAGGTTGACGAGCGTCAGGGGCAGATGTTCGGCGCCTTTGTCGGGATCGCCATCTTCATCGCCTGTCTGGGCCTGTTCGGGCTGGCCGCCTTCACCGCCAGCCGCCGCACCAAAGAGATCGGCATCCGCAAGGTCTTTGGCGCGCGCACCCGCGATGTCGTCTTCCTGCTGCTGTGGCAGTTCTCGATTCCCGTTCTGGTCGCCAACGTCATCGCCTGGCCGCTGGCCTGGTACTATCTGCATGGCTGGCTGCAGGGCTTTGCCTATCACATCACGCTCAGCCCGCTTTATTTCCTGGGCGCGGGCGCCGCCGCCATGGTCATCGCCTGGGCCACCGTCTTCACCCACGCCAAGCGGGTGGCTGACGCCAATCCCATCCACGCCCTGCGCTACGAGTGAGGTGAGCATGTTCAGGAACTATCTCATTGTCGCGTTGCGCAACCTGGCCCGGCACAAGCTTTACAGCTTCATCAATATCGCCGGACTCACCGTCGGGCTGACCTGTGCGATCTTCGTCATCCTGTTTGTGCGCGACCAGCTTTCCTATGACCGCTGGATACCCGGTACCGAAAACCTCTACCGCGTGGAAAACACGCTCAATCTTCCCGGCAAGCCCCCGGCCGAGAATGCCAAGACGCCCTTCGCCGCGCCCCAGGCCATGCTGGACCAGATTCCGGAGGTTTTGGCCAGAACCCGGCTGACACTCAGGTCCAAGACGATTGTGGTCGGCGACCGACAGTTTCCTGAACGTGTCGATGTCGTCGATCCAAACTTCCTGCAGGTGATCCAGCTTCCTTTGGTTTCGGGCGATGCGGCCTCGGTCTTCGCCAAGCCGGAATCCGCGGTTCTTTCCGAAGCCACTGCCCGGAAATATTTCGGCGATGCATCGCCACTCGGCAAAACCATCGTGATGAGCGGGCAGCATTGCGACGACAGCTACCAGAACTGCCAGGTCCAGCAGCAGGCGCTGGTCGTCACCGGCGTCCTCAAGGACCTGCCGCACAATACCCAGCTCAAGGCGGATGTGATGATCCCCAACACATCGGCCGCGTCGCCGGTCAATCAGGAAATGCGAGAGAACTGGATGTTCATTTCCAGTTGGGGCTATGTCCGTCTGGCGCCCGGCGCCGACCCGAATATGGTGACAGCGAAATTGCGGACCGTCATCGATCACGCAGTCGATGCCGCCAAACGAGCGAACGTCCACGAGCCGGGCAGTAAATTGCTGGCGCCGCGTCTCACACCCTTTGTCGACGCCCATCTTTCGACCGACCGGTTCGGCGGCATGACGCCGCCGGGCAGCTGGACCATTGTCTATGGCTTTTCCGCTATCGGCACGCTGATCCTTTTGATCGCCTGCTTCAATTTCACCAATCTGGCCACCGCCCGCGCCCTGATGCGCGCCCGCGAGATATCCTTGCGCAAGGTCGTGGGCGCGACACGCCGTCAACTCGTCATCCAGTTCCTGGGCGAGGCGTTGATGACGGCTGCGATCGCACTGGCCTTCGCGCTGGCGCTCACCGAAGTGCTGCTGCCGCTATTCGACCGTGTTCTGGGTCTGCCGATCGAGATCGACTATTTCCGGAATTGGCAGCTATTGCTTCTTATTGTCGGGGCAGGCGCCCTGGCCGGGCTTCTGAGCGGCGCTTATCCGGCGCTGGTTCTCTCCGGCTTCAGGCCCGCTGCCACCCTACGCGCCAATCGCAGTGGTCCGGCCGGGTCCGGGCGGCTGCGCACCGTGCTGGTGGTGCTGCAGTTCGCGGTCTCCATTGGCCTGGGCATCGCTGCGGCGGTGATCTTTGCCCAGATATCCTTTACCCGAAATGTGGATCTGGGCTTCCGCAAGGATGCAGTCGTGGTCGTGAATACAGCCGGCATTCCACCCGGCACCGCCGATAGTCTGGCGCGCGCCTTGCGCCTCGGTTCGGACATTGGCGATGTCGCCACATCCGACGCGGTGCCATTCAGCGACGATCACAACAATATTTCCGCCCATGCCCCCGGCGCGACGTCCAGCGAGGAGTTCGCCCTGGTCCCCGCCAGCCCCGATTTCATGCATCTTTATGGCATCAAGCTGCTGGCGGGCCGGCTGTTGTCGGAACAGCGTGGCGGCGATGGCGTGTCGCCCGATCAGTTACAGGGCAAAGGCGTCCAACCGGCCAATGTCCTGATCAATGCAACCGCAGCGCGGCGCATGGGCTATGGCCCGCAGGCAGCGGTTGGGAAAACCCTGACTCTGGATGCCTTTGGCGGCATCAGCGTCACCGTGGTGGGCGTTGTCGCCGATATCAAAGAAGATGGTCCCAAGAGCCCCGTCGACGGCACCATGTACATGTATTGGCGGTCTTTCCCGCTGGGCCACCTGTCGGTCCGCATTCGTGATGGTCGGGAGCAGCAGGGCCTCGCCTTTATCGACCGCACCTGGCACGCCTTTGCGCCCAGTGTCGCGATCCAGCGGCATTTTCTGGATGACGATTATGACCGGCAATTTCAGGCAGACGAACGTCAGGGTACATTGTTTGGCGTCTTTGTCGGTATCGCCATCTTCATCGCCTGCCTGGGCCTGTTCGGGTTGGCCGCCTTTTCAACCCAGCGCCGCACCAGGGAAATTGGTGTCCGCAAGGTCTTTGGCGCACGGGTGCGGGATGTGGTCCTGCTGCTGTTGTGGCAGTTCTCCCTTCCCGTGCTGATGGCCAATGCCATCGCATGGCCGGTGGCCTGGTATTATCTGCATGGCTGGCTGCAGGGCTTTGCCTATCGCATCGCGCTCAGCCCGCTTTATTTCGTGGGGGCCGGTGCGACCGCCATGGTTATCGCCTGGGCCACCGTCTTCATCCATGCCCGCCGGGTGGCGGGCGCCAACCCCATCCATGCGCTGCGCTATGAATAAGACACCTGCCTTCCTGGCCTTGCCGCTTGTTGGCGTGTTGCTCGCCGGCTGTTCGACGCCGGTACCGCAATCCTTGCCGCCCCAGATGCTGCCCAAAGCCTTCACGGGACCCGAGGTCGACAACGCGCCGGTCTGGCCTGAAGCCAGTTGGTGGAAAGGTTTTCAGGATGACGAGCTGGCCTCGCTGATCGCGGATGCCCAGACCGGCAACCGTGACCTGGCGGTGGCCGCCGCCCATGTGATGGAGGCTGAAGCCCAGACCACCATCGCGCGCTCCGCGCTGTTTCCGCAGGTGAATGGCGGAGCCGGTCACGTCAACAGCGGGTGCAGTGGCCAGTCCTGCCAGGATTTCGGCAATCAGAAAGCCTTCAACCTGACCTTCAACGCCAGCTATGAGCTGGATGTCTGGGGGCTGGCGCAGGACAATCTGCGCGCCGCCAAGGAACAGGTGAAGTCCACGCGTTTCGCCGAGCAGGCCGTCGCACTCGCCCTGAATGCGAATGTGGCGGACCAGTATCTGAACGTGCTGGCACTGCGCCAGCGCATCGCCATCGCCGACGAGTATATCGTCGCCATCAACGACATTCTGGCTGTGATCAATCTCAGGGTGAAGACAGGCTCCATCTCCCATCTCGACCTGGCGCGGGAACAGGCCCAGCTGGAATTCGAGGAAGCCCAGCTGCCGGCGCTGCAGACACAGGAGAAGCGCGCGCTCTATATTCTGGCAGTGATTTTGGGGCGTCCGCCGGAAGGCTTTGACGTCAAGGCACAGAATCTCGATGCCGTGCAATCACCGCTGGTGGGACCGGGCCTGCCGTCCGAACTGCTGCTGCGCCGGCCTGACGTTGCCCAGGCGGAAGCGAACCTCGCCAGCGCCCATGCCAATGTGGATGCCGCCCGGGCAGCCTTCCTGCCGCAGATCTCGCTCACCGGTTCGGGCGGTTTTGTCTCGACCGCCTTCGGCACTCTGCTGCAGGGATCGAACTTTGGTTATGCCTATGGCGCAAACCTGCTGCAGACGATTTTCGACGGCGGCAAGCTCGCCGGCCAGAAAGACCTGGCGGATGCGACGGAACAGGACTTCGTTGCCCAGTATCAAAGCGCGGCGCTTAATGCCTATGCCGATGTGGAGACCGCGTTGATCCAGGTCGCCAACAATCAAAAGGCCGAGGACCATCTGCGCCGCGAGGTGGAGGCCGCCAAGGAAGCCTTCGAGATCACCCAGCTGCAATATCGCCAGGGCGCGACCGACCTGCTCAATGTGTTGCAGGCCCAACAGCAGCTGTTCGGGGCCGAAGACCAGCTGGCCCAGACCATTCAAGCCAGCCGCCAGGCATCGGTGCATCTCTATGAGGCATTGGGCGGCGGCTGGGTCGAAAAGCCGGAAGAACGCACGCAGTTTGTGCAGAACGAAACAGACAAGCGATGATTGATCTGCTTTGACCGGTCATGAACCGGTCGCGCCGTCATAATGACGCCAGATCACGACTTTACCGCACTCAGCTTATAAGCCAGCGTGTAACGCTCTTCATAGCAAATACGTGTTGGAACACAGCCTCGGTGGAGCACGGCGCCCCGCGCGACCACAAGGCGTCCGGGGCGTGGCATCACGACAAGTTCGGCATCCTCTTCGTCATTGTAATAGATGGTCTCGCCGCCCCAATCGGGATGCCATTCCAGATTCGCGTAATAAAGAGCCGTGACGTGTGGTTCGTCCGGCGCACAATCGCGATGGGTGTAATAGCCGTCGCCGTAAACACTGCAGTTGACGTAGGCGCGCTGGTCGGAAAATTTCTCGCCGGGAAACATGCGTTCGACAGTTTGCCTGACCCCCTGCAGAAAGGGATCGGCGGAAACCTTCTCGGCGGGAATATCGGAAACCGCGGCCAGGCCCGGCACGCCGGGCCGGCTTTTTTCCTTTCGCACATAAAGCAATTTTTTCACCAGGGCGCCGACCTGGTTCACCATCATCGGATCAACCATGTTGTCGCAGATGAAAAGCTCGCGGCCTGAAATCAGCGTCTTGCGGATTCTGGGTTCTGTCATCTGGCCGATAAATTGTCTGCAGTTGTTGCCGGGCAGCGAATGAAGCACAATCAAGCCCATAAGGACAGAATGCGAGGGGACATGAAGGCTTTGGTGATGGGGGCGGTGCTGGCCCTTCTGGCAGGACCAGCATTGGCGGCAGAGCCGCGTCAGCCCGGGGAATATCCGCCGACACAGGATTCGCTTCTGCAACCCAGCGTGCCCAAGGGCAAGTTGATCGGGCCGCTGGAATTCCACTCCAGGATCATTGAAGGCACTGTCCGGCGCTACTGGATTTATGTGCCGGTGCATTACGATCCGAAGAACCCGCCCAATCTTCTGGTGTTCCAGGACGGCCAGCGCGCCATCAATCCGCAAGGTCCGCTCAACATTCCGGTGGTCCTGGACAATCTGATCGCCAGGGGCGATATCCCACCGACCATCGGTGTCTTCATCACGCCGGGCAATACGGGCACCGAGCACTATCCCGACAATCTGGGCACCGGCAATCCCAACCATCGCGCACCGGAATATGATGCGCTGAGCGACGCCTACACGCGCATGCTGATCGAGGAGATCCTGCCCGAGGTCGCCAAGAGCTACAAATTCACCGACGACCCCAAGCGGCGCGCCATTGGCGGCACCAGCTCGGGCGCAATCTGCGCCTGGACAGTGGCGTGGGACAGGCCTGACGCTTTCGGCAATGTGATCAGCATGATCGGCAGCTACACCTCTATCGGCTATCATCCGGTGACTGCTGATCATCCCATGACGCCCGGCGGCGACACCTATCCTGGCCTGATCCGGCGGAGTCCGATCCGGCCGATCCGCATTTTCCTGCAGGACGGCACCAACGATCTGAACAACGAGTTCGGCAACTGGCATTTGGCCAATGAACAGATGCTGTCTTCGCTGCAATGGGCCAACACCAATGCCGACGCCAAGAACATTCCCGGCCCGCGCTATGACGTACGCTACGAATGGGGCGACGGAGCCCATTCCGACGTGCATGGCGGCTGGCTCTTGCCCGGCATCCTGCGCTGGATGTTCGGCAAGTAGCGGTTCCGCGCGGGAACTTCGGGTTCGTCGTTGGCTGCTTGCGGTTGTGAATTGTCGCAATTTTATGCGTTCCCCCCAGCCCGGGGGCTGAAGCGCGTGCCGGTTCCCGGCATGCGGCGCGAAAAGCCTAACTCCTTGATCGACCAAGCATGCATCGCATCACGATAGAATTTGCTGCACTGCGGTAGGCGTCGCGATTTGGCTCAGCTTTACAAAGCTCTATATGGAAGTTAGCGATAACTTGGCTGTAGACTCTGAAACAAGCCAATCCTAGAAATTGGCACGACGATGGGGAAATCTGTTTATGGCATCATCGTTTCTACATGTCGGAGTGGACGTAAGTGCCAAGGCTGCTTCTTGGCTTGGCTTTTTTGGCAGCGCTGCCAAAGGTCGGTCGCGGCAGCTTTTTCCCGCAGGGAGTTGGTCATAGATGTCATTGGGCAGGATTGGCGGATTTGCCGTTGGCGCCGCTGCCGTTGCGGGATTGATGGGCGTGTTGGGGGCTGCGTCGGCTGATACGACGCCGGCTGCGCAGATGGCTTCGAATACGGCGCCCGCATCCCAGCCGGTGCCGCAGATGGTCACGCCCGACGATCACAAGCACATGCTGATGCAGTACTGCACGGCCTGTCACAACGACAAGGCCAAGACCGCGGGCATGTCGGTGGTGCCACTGGATGCGAACAATCTGGATGCCAACCAGGCGACCTGGGAGAAGATCCTGCGGCGGTTGAGCCTGGGCGAGATGCCGCCCAAGGGGATGCCGCGTCCGCCCAAGGAACAGATCACGGCGTTCACCTCCTGGCTGGCCCAGTCGCTGGACGCCAATGCTGCCGCCCATCCCAATCCCGGCCACGCCACCGTGCGCCGCATGAACCGCACCGAGTATGCCAATGCGGTGCGTGATCTGCTGGGTCTGGATGTGGACTTCAGCAAGGACATGCCAGCCGACGATACCGGCTATGGCTTTGACAATATCGC
>DASXHL010000035.1:0-105680 GCA_036488555.1 Rhizomicrobium sp. | reverse complement strand
TGTGGCCGGCCTGCTTGCCACCACATCGGACATCAACGACCAGGATTTCCTGTCCGGCCGCTACAGTTTCAGCAGCACGGGCGGCAAGGGCGCGATCACCAATGCGGGCACCATCACTGCCGGCAAGGGCGGCTCCGTCGTCCTTTCTGCTCCCAATGTGTCCAACAAGGGCCTGATCCAGGCCAAGGCCGGCCATGTGGTCCTGGGCGGCACCGACACTTTCACGGTCGATTTCAACGGCGACCATCTGCTCAATTATGCGATCAGCCCCAATTCGAGCGGCGGCAAGGTCTCCAACAGCGGCAAGATCGCCGCGACCGGCGGCACCATCCTGATGACGGCGCGCGCCGCGGCGGGCGTGCAGGATGCGGTGATCAACAATAGCGGGATGGTGGAAGCCACCTCGGTGCGCCAGGAGAATGGCGAGATCATTCTGGAGGCCGATAGTGGCACGGTCTCCGACACCGGCGCGCTGGATGCGTCGGGCAAGGCGGCGGGCGAGAGCGGCGGCACGGTCAAGGTGCTGGGCCAGCAGGTGGCGGTGGCTGACGGCGCCAAAATTGATGTCTCCGGCGATGCCGGCGGCGGCACCGCACTGATCGGCGGCAATCTGCATGGGGCGGGGCCCGAGCCCAACGCCCAGAACACCACGGTCGGCAAGGCCACGATCAATGCCAGCGCCATCACCAAGGGTAACGGCGGCACAGTCGCGGTCTATTCCACCGGCACCACCCAGGTTGCCGCCACCATCACCGCCAAAGGCGGCATCACCTCCGGCAAGGGCGGCACGGTGGAAACGTCGGGGCATGTGCTGGACTTCACCGGTACGTCGGTGGATGCGGGCTTGGGCGGCACCTGGCTGCTCGATCCGTATGACCTCACGGTGGACAGCACCGCGGCCACCACCATCGACAATACGCTCAACGCTGGCACCAGCGTCACGCTGCAGACCACAACCACTGGTGCCAGCGGTCCGGGTATTCAAAACCCGTCCGGCAACGGCGACATCATCATCAGCGCGGCCTTGGGCTGGTCCAGTAACGCGACGCTGACGCTCGATGCTTATCACTCGATCTTCATCAACGCGCCCATTACCATCATCAGCCCGGCAGTGGCTGGCAGCCTGGTGCTCAAGACCAATGATGGCGGCACCGGCGGCGACTACAGCTTCGCCTCGGGCGTCGACGTGAACTTCGGAACAACCAACAATAACGGGTCGCTGACCATCAATGGTTCGCCCTACACGCTGCTCTACTGCATGACTCCCGCAGTCTGCGCGAACAACGTCCAAAGCATCAACAGTGGCCTTACCGGAAACTACGCGCTTGCCGCGCCGCTCGATGCCAGCGGGGTTTCGGGCTGGGTTTCCATCGGCACCGACGGGGCAGGTAATATTGGAAATGGCGGTCTTGGTTTCACCGGCACCTTTGCGGGCCTGGGCAATACCATCTCCAATCTGATGATCAATACGTCCGCCTCTCTTGTCGGTCTGTTCGGCTATAGCGACGGCACCATCCGCGATCTTGGCGTGGTGGGCGGTTCGGTCACCACCACCGCCGGCACCCTTGTCGGCGGTCTGTCTGGATACAACGGGGGCACGGTCAGCAATTCCTATTCGACCGCTACTGTGAGCGGCACCAGCAATGTCGGCGGGCTGTTTGGGAACACCACAGCCGGCGTGGTCAATTCATATGCCACGGGTCCGGTGACCGCTACCGGAAGCTTTGTCGGCGGTCTGGCCGGCTTTGCCAATGGGTCCATCAGCGATAGCTATGCTACTGGCACGGTGACAGCCACGGGCAGCTCCGGCCATTCCGATGTCGGCGGCCTGATTGGGGAAACCGTTGGCGCAAACATATCCCGGTCCCACGCCACGGGATCGGTGAGAGTCAGTGGCGGCTATGACGCCGTCGGCGGCCTGATAGGTGCGACGGTAACCGGTGGCGCCGTCATGCAGTCTTTTGCCACCGGTTCGGTAACCGATTTGACCGGCGGCGCCAAGCTCGGTGGTCTTGTCGGCGTCAATGGCGCTGCGATTTCCGACAGCTATGCCATGGGCGCGGTGAGCGGTGCGGGAAATGCCATTGGCGGTCTGGTGGGCAGCAACACCACCACCGTCACGACGTCCTATTCCACAGGCGCGGTGATCGGCGGCACCAGCGCTATCGTCGGCGGCCTGGTCGGCGCCAACAGTGGCACTGTCACCCAGAGCTATTGGGACACGGGTACGTCGGGACTGACGACCGACGGCGCCGCGTCTGGATCGACGGGCCTGCAGACATCGGCTCTGCAGTTCGGCTTGCCCGCCGGTTTTAGTACAACGACATGGGGAAACACCGGCGGCAACAATCTCTATCCTTATCTTCTCTTCCAGGGAACGCCACAGGTCATCACCGGCATTGTCAACACTCAGCTTGGCACGCCTGTCGGTTCGTCGGCCAGCGGCCTTGTCACCGTTTCGTCTTTCGTGAATGGCTCGCCATCCGCATCGGTCGTGGCGGGGGTCAATGGCGCCTACTATCTGATGATGCCCGCCAACACTTTTACCGGCACCAACCAGGTGCTGACTTATGTCAACAACAGCACCTTTAATTCCGGTGTTGTCGCCAACGATTATTTTCAGAACATCACGACCAGCCAGTCCAGCAAATATCTCACCAACACCCAGCTTGCGCTCTACACCACCGCCAGCAATCTGACGGGAGCGATCGCCGGTCTGGGGGTGGCGCAGGGCACCAATTCCGGCAGCGATTTTATTTATAGCAGCGGGTTTCCCGCCGCGATCACGCTGAACGTTCAGTCAACCAGCACCGCTGGCTTTGCCGTCGACATGCCCGTCAATCTGGGCACAGTCTTGTCAACTCTCATTATCGATGCGGCAGGGCCGATAACGCAGACCCAACCCATCATCGTCAACTCTCTTCTCCCGTTGACCACCAACGCGAACATTACCCTCACCGACAGTGGCAACGACGTGGTTGGCGCCGGCTTCAGCATTTTTGTCAGCGGCAATGTCAACTTCGCCAATCCCGGACAGGCCGGCACCACCTATATTTCCAATTCGTCCGTTGCTGGCAACATGACTGTCACTGCGCCCAACAGCAGCATCGTGGTGGGCCTGTCGGGCGATACCATCACCGTCAATGGCGTGATGGCGCTGACTGCAGGTACTGGCACAATCACGCAAGACCCCACGACCACGATCGTCACGGGGGGCGGCCTGTCTGCCTCTGCTGTGACCGGCATAGATTTTTCCAATACAGGCAATCAGATCAGCGGTACCGTCTCGCTCGCCGCTTCAAGCGGCGCCATCACCTTCACCAACGGCCCCAGTACGACCCTGGGCACTGTCAGCGCCCAGGGCAACATCGATATCACCAGCAATGGCAGCGTGGCGGTGAACGGGCCCATCACGACATCCTCCAGCATTGTCGTCATCGACACTGGCGGCGCCATCCAGGTGAACGCGCCCATCACCGCCACCTTTGGCGGCAGCGGTCCTGGCGCCATTGTCCTTTCCGCCAACGATCCCAACCTCAATGGCCTGGCCAGCAACAGCGACAGCAACGGCATCTCCGGTTCAGGCCTGTTGACTGCGGCCAGTATAAATCTGGATGCCGGCTATGGTCAGAATGGCCTCAGCGGCAGCATCGGTAGCCTGGCGCAGCCGCTGCAGGTGACCAGCGACACCGGCCAGCTTTCACTCGCCGTCCGCAGCTATGACGGCAATGCCGCGATCAATTCCGCGGTGGCTGTTTCGATCGATAACAATACCGCCGCGCTGGCAGGTTTTGGTGTCGTCCTTGATCAAAGCGCCATTGGCGTGAACACGATGGGCAGCAATAGCCTGTATGGCCAGGTATCCCTCACCGCCGCCGGGCCCATCGCCCAAAGCTTCGGCATCCAGTCGGGCAATCTCACGCTGACGTCAACCGGATCCGCCGGCGCCATAACCCTTGCAGACCAGGGTTGCCAAAGCAGCTGCGATTTCGTCGATCCTGCCAATTCGGTCTTTGGCACGCTCTATCTCAACAGCAGTGGCAACGCCACGTTCTACAACAGCCCTGGCGGAGTGGCCTCGCCCATAACGCTCAATGTGGGGGCCTCAAATGTGAGCGGGGCACTGGCATTATATTCGGCTTCGGCCGAAATCAACATTGGCGATCCCGCGGGCGGCACGGTCCAGGCTGGCAGTGTCTTGCTCCAGGCCGGCGCGGCCGGCGGCATTTCCATCAACAGCCCGCTGGTGTCCAATACGAGCATCGTGATGTCCGCCGGCCTCGGCATCAGCCAAAACACAAGCACCACCGGCGATATCCACATCCAGGCCGGCACCACGCTGTTTGCACAGGCCTTTAGCGGTTCGGTTACGCTGGGCGATCTGGGCAACGGCTCGGGGGATCCAGGCAACCATATCGCTGGTCAAGCAGTGCTGCAGGCCAATGCCGGAAATGTGACATTCGCCAATGTCCCCGGCATCACGCTTGGAACCGATTCGACCGACGATCCCAGCACCCCCTACAGCCTGGCCGCGGGCGGCTTCATTGCCATAACACCAGGCAATATTACGATTGCGCCGGGCGCCAGTATCTCCGCCGGTTCCATGGCTTCCCCCGGCAGCGTCAGCATCTCGCTGCAGGCCAGCGGCAATTTCATCAACAATTCGGGCCTGGCCCAGCAGACGGTGCTTGCGGGCAATACCACCTATTTCAACGTCTATTCCGCGAACCCGGCCAACGACGTCTTCGGCGGCCTGGACAGCGGCAATACCGCGGTCTGGAACACTGCCGCCGGAGCCCTCATCACTGCCCAGGCCAACCGTTACGTCTTTGCCTTCCAGCCCACACTCACCGTCAATATCGGCAATGTGAACAAGCCTTACGGCACCGACGGCAGCGCCGTCCTGCAAAGTCTGGCCGGCATGCCGACGGGACTTGAGCCCGGCGTGGCGGGCGCCTTCGTTGGTGACACGGCGGCAAGCGTCTACAGCGGCACGTCCACACTCACCAGTGCCGGCACCGTGGCCAGCGCCAATGTCGGCACTTATTCCATCGTCGCCAATCTGGCGGTTGGCGACGGCTATGCCGTCACCGCCAGCGGCATGCTGACGGTGACGCCGCAGACACTGTTCTATAATGCCGCCGGCGTGTCGCGGACCTATGGCTCCGCCAATCCTGCATCCTTCGGCGGCACCGTCACCGGTTTCGTCAATGGCGATACGCTGGCCTCGGCAACTAACGGCACCCTGGCTTTCTCCAGCACGGCCACCGCGGCCAGTAGCGCAGGCAGCTATGCGATCACAGGTTCGGGACTTTCGGCGGTCAATTATGTTTTTCAGCAAGCCGCCGCAAACGCCACGGCGCTGAGCATTACCCCAGCCATCTTGACCTATGCCGCCAACATTGCCTCGCGCGCCTATGGAACGAACAATCCAGCCTTCAGCGGCAGCGTCACCGGATTCGTCAACGGCGACACCCTGCTGTCCGCGACCACGGGCACGCTGGTCTTCACCTCCTCCGCCACAAGCACAAGCCCGGTGGGCAGTTATGCGATCGACGGTTCGGGCCTCAACGCCGCCAACTACACTTTCATTCAGGCTCCAGGCAATGCCACCGCCCTGACCATCATCGCCGGGCCGGCTGCGCCACAGCCCAGTACGCTTGCGAGCTTCACCAACTCGATCCAGCCGCCGCAACTGTCCGATGTCACCGACACGCCGCTGGGCCAGATCAACCTGATCACACTTCCGGTCGTGCCACCGCCGTCGCCGCCACCTTCGCCGCCCCCGCCGCCGCCGGTCCAAAGCCCGCTGACCGACATTTCGGACACGCCCAATTCCTCGGATCAGACCACCAGCCAAGTCGCGAACAGTCTGGATGGGAACCACAATGCGCCGCCCGGTGCCGGCCCAGACCAGAATGGCGGCGACGCGGTTGTGATCCCCAGGATGCTGATCAACGGCCGTCCGCCGGCGCCGCCGCCCGCGGACATCTCCACACTGTCCTCTTTTGGGAATTTCGTTCTCTGGCAATGAAGTCTTCGGGTATTGACGATTTATAGAAAATGCGACCAATCCCGCAGGATATGGCTTGCGGCACTGGGAAATATTGCGCGCGGGCCGGCCATACATTCTACTGCGCCCCGATGAGGGGTCGCGTTCGCAAGTACAGGGTAAGCCATGCAAACCGGGGAGCATGGCGAGGGGATTTGGGTGAGTTCGGCAAGCATTTCGAAGAGACGGCCTGTTGGGTCGCGCGTCCTGAGCTGTGCGCTCCGGTCCGCAAGCCTGTTGGCATTCCTGTTTTTTGCGGGAGAGGCTTTTGGCCAGCCGAGCGCCGCCACCCTGCCGGGCGCGGTCCAGCCGGGCCGCAATGACCGCCCGGGGCCGGTAATCCCCACCCAGCCGGACTTTGATTTCAGCATCGAGGCGCCCGCGCGCACGCCACTGGGCCGTGCCGTCGATACGGTCACCTTCACCTTGCGCGATATCAAGGTCGACGGTGCCAAGACCATTCCAGCGGAAGCCTTCCGGCCGCTTTACGCCAAGCTGATTGGTCAGACGATCAAGCTCTCCCAGATTCTGGATGTTGCTGATGCCATCGAGCAGATGTACCGCGATAAGGGCTATATCCTGGTGCGCGCCTATGTGCCGCCGCAGCGTGTGCGCGACGGCGTGTTCACCATCAATGTTGTGGAAGGCAAGATTGCCCATGTCACGGTGGAAGGCGGCACGCCTGCCACCCAGGCGCAGATCAAGGCCTATATCCAGCCCAGCCTAGAACGTTCACCCCTGCCGCTCGCGGTCATGGAGCGTAGCCTGCTTCTGTCCAACGACCTGCCGGGCGTGGTGGCCAGCGGCACGCTGAAGCCGGCAGAAGATATTCCGGGCGCCTCCGACGTCGCCATCACGGTGGACCAGCCGCGCTTCACCGGCGGGCTTGGTGCCGACAATCGCGGTTCGCGCTATTCGGGCCTGTGGACGTTGAACGCCGATGCCGAGGTCAATTCCATCCTGGATTCCGCCGACCAGCTGGCGGGCACCTTCACCACCTCGCCGGATGCCAGCGAACAGGTGGCGGGTCAGCTCCGCTATCGCCGTCCCATCGGCGATGACGGCGTGATCGGAACGCTGGCGGGCACCATCACCCGCGGCGAGCCGGGCTCGACGCTCGCCCAGTTTGGCGTCAACACCAACAGTTGGGCGATTGGTCCGCGCCTGACCTGGCCGATCATCCGCACCCGCGCGGAATCGCTGCAGCTTGATGGCGGCTTCACCTTTCAGAAGGCGGATATCGATGTCCTGGGCAGCCGCGTCGCCCATGACAAATGGCGCGTGCTGGACTTGAACGCCACCTATCTGCTCTCGAGTTGGCTCGGCGGTTCCTGGCTATGGACCGCCGGCATCGCACAGGGTGTTTCGGGACTTGGCGCTTCCGACAACCTGTCGCCGGATCTGTCGCGCAAGGGCGCCTATCTGGATTTCACCAAGCTGACCGGCCTGGTGCGTTATGTCGGCTATCTGCCGGACAATTTCTCGGTGGTGTTGAGCGGGCAGGGCCAGTTCTCCTTTGTACCGCTGATCAACGGCGAACTGATCTCCTTCGGTGGGGTCGGCATTGGGCGCGGTTATGATCCTGGCGCTATCACCGGGGATCGCGGCATCGGTGGCTCGGCCGAATTGCGTTACGACACGCCGGTTGGCAGCCAGTATGTTTTAAATGTCGAACCATACGTCTATCTCGACGCCGGCCAGACCTGGTACATCCAACGCGGCGCCGCGGTCGATTCCGCGCTGATCGACCAGAGTATCGACTCGATTGGCAGCGGCGTGCGCCTGACGTTGCCCTACAATGCTTCGCTGGGACTGGAAGTGGCGCAGACGCTGCGCGCTGTCGTCGGCAGCGATGCCGGCAAGGAAGCGACCAAGTTCTTTGTCACCGCGGGCGTTCGGTTTTAGAGGAGAGGCGCCATGCGACATTTCATGCTTTCTCTCCTGGCCGGCGCGGTGCTGGGTCTGTTGGCCACCGCACCCGTCTCGGCCGCGCCAGGCGATCTGGGCATCGACAGCGCCGGCGAAGCCTGCCGTCTTGCCGGCACCGATATTCTGTGCGGCACGGCGCAGGTTGCAACCGGCAGCCTGCATCAGCTGGCGATGGCTGGCACCCCTCCGACCGGCAACACGGCGCGCCTGAGGGCCATTGCGGCGGCGATCCGCGCGCTCCCCGACAACGGCGCGGCCGCGGGCCTGCGCTGCGATGCCGGCAAGGGCATCGACGCCACGACGTTCCTTTACAGCTGCAGCTCGGGCGCGGGTGACGCGCCGCATATTGTGCTGGCGTCGCTGACGCCGCGCGCACTATTCCTGGCCGACGGTCTGCCGGGCATGATCGATGTCCTGTCGGCGGCGATCCTGGCGCAGCCGGGTGGCGCGGTGTCGGGCGCGGCGGCTACGTCGCGCGCGGTCAAGGCGCAGTTCTCCAATCAGGTGCTTGCGGCCCGCGCCAACGACTATTCCGGTTATCTGCAGCTGCGTGCCGCAGGCTCCCGCGCCGCCGCCCGCGGCAATTATCCGGCCGCTGAACAGGCCTATCGCGACGCGCTGGACATCGAAACCCGGCTGTTCGGTTCCGATTCTCCGGCAGTAGGCGCAACGGTTCTGGAACTGGCGCTGCAAGTCTCCAACCAGCAGCGTTTTGACGAAGCCGCCGCCCTGTTCCGCCGTGCCACGCCGATCATTGAAGCCGCGCCCAGCGCCGAGATCCGCGCCCGTCTTGCCTCCTATCGCGGGCTCGATGCCGCCAACCAGCGTCACTATGAAGAAGCCCTGCGCTATGCCCGCCAGGACACTGTTGCGCGTCAGGCCGCGGTGGATGCAGTCAGAAATGGCGGGCTCGATCTCAATGGCAACCCGCCAGTCGTCTCCAGCCTGCTCGATGGCGAGCTGGCGCATGCGCTGCGCGTCCAGGCGACCCTGGAATTGCGCAACGGCAACACGTCGGGCGCACTCGCGGCCGCCCAGCAGGCGCTTCTGATCATCAGTGCTCATCCCGACTTGCCGCTGGCCTGGCGCGCCGACATGGTGTCGTTGATGGGCGAGATCAATGCCCAGCAGGGTCGCGTGGCGACCGCGGACCGCGACTATAACGACGCGCTCGGCATGGACCTCAAGCTTTTCGGCGATACGGGCCCCACCATCCAGGCGGAACTGCAGCTGGGCCGCTTCTACAGCGAACAGCAGATCTATCCTTCCGCGATCACTGCCTATCGCAAGGCCTTTGCGGCGCTTGCCAAGGATCCGCTGGCGCGTTCGCAGGTCGTGGCCGATCAGCTCATGCCCTTCCTCGTTGCCGCCCATGCCTCGCTCTCGGGGTCTGACCGCGCGCGGCTGGAACAGGAGATGTTCGCCGCCAGCCAGATGGCGGATGCGGGGGTGACGGGCCAGACCATTGCGCGCATGGCCGCGCGCCGCGCCGCCGAGACTCCGGCGCTGGCCGCCGAAGTTCGCGCCGCCGACGATGCAGTACGTGCCCGTGATGATGCGCGCATGGCGCTGGCCGAGGAGAATGCCAAGAGCGGCGACGATCGCAATCCCGCGCGTCTCATCCAGCTTCAGGCTGAGGCCGAAAGGACGGTCGCCAGGGCGGACGAACTCGCCGTAAAGCTGCGCGCCGACTTTCCAGCCTATGCCGGTCTCGCCGATCCAGGTCCCGTGAAGCTGGATGCGATGAAGAAGGCGCTGCATCCGCATGAGGCCTTCGTCAGCTTCATGATTGGCGCTCATTCGGCCTATGTCCTGCTGGTGACACAGGATGGTGTGACCGCGCGGTCGATCGACACCAATGCTGACAAACTGGCAGGGGACATCGCGTCCTTGCGCGAAGCCTTTGTGCCCAAGCTGGGCAAGCTGCCCGACTTCAGCCTGGTCAATGCCAATGCGCTTTATCGCGAGACCCTGGGACCGGTGGCGCCGCAACTTGTCAGCATCGATCATCTGACGGTGGCCGTGAGTGGCGATCTGGCCAGCCTGCCCTTCTCGCTGCTGGTGACGGAAGCGCCGTCCGACCCGCGTGACTATGTCCATGCCACCTGGCTCATCCGCCAGGCCGCGGTTACCGAAACGCCTTCAGCGCGGGCCTTCATGGCGCTGCGCGGCGAAGCCAGGGTGGCGCAGGCCCGTCCATTCCTGGGGATTGGCAATCCCAGCTTCCAGGGTGGTGGCGTCGATCAGGCTCAGGCGCTCAATGCGCTGGCTTCCGCCTGTCAGACCGGCGGTCCGGCCGATCTGGCGCTGCTCAGGGCGCTCCAGCCGCTGCCCGAAACCGCGACCGAGCTTCAGGTGGTGGGTCGCGACCTGGGCGCTTCCCCGGATGACATCCTTCTGGGAGACGGCGCCACGGAGAGCGCGTTGCGCGCCAAGTCGCTCGACCAGTATGCGGTGCTCTATTTCGCCACCCACGGTATGCTGCCGGGTGAGTTGCACTGTCAGGCCCAGCCGGGCCTGGTGCTGTCGCCGCCGGCGGCCCCGGCCCAGACCACTGCTGCCGATGGGCTTTTGACCGCCAGCGAGATCGCCGATCTCAAGATCAACGCCAATCTGGTTGTGCTGTCGGCCTGCAATACTGGCGCTGCCGGTGGCAACCGTTTTGGCGGTGGCGCACTGGAAGGTCTGGCGGATGCCTTCTTTAATGCCGGCGCCCATGCGGTCCTGGCCTCACACTGGGAGGTGCCGTCGGCCGCCACCCAGGCCCTGATGACAAATGCCTTCGCCACCCTGGCCAGCGATCCCAAACATGATGCCGCCGAGGCGCTCAGACAGGCCCAGCTTGCCCTGATCGCCCAGGAGGCGACCGCACATCCGTTCGACTGGGCGGCTTTCACCCTGATCGGTGACGGGGCATGATCTGTATCGATGAACGGGCCAGTGTCCCGATTCCGAAATTCGCAAGCTCCCGATATCGGGCTCTGAGCGAATTTCGGAATCGAAAGGACACTGGCAAATTATTAGATCCTAGTGTCGCTTTGGTTTCGAAGTCCGCTCAGGGCCTGACATCGCTGAAAGGCGGACTTCGAAACCGCGACACTAGAGAGTGGGGGCTTTGATGAAATCAACGCTTTTCCTCGCCCTGATGGATGTTTTGGCGGGCGTTCTCATGGCGTCGCAGGCCGAGGCCGCCGTGCTGGTGGTGGCGGAAGCCCGGGGCATCGCTTTCAAGCCGGGCGATACGCTCGATGCCGCCAAGCCCCTTGTCCTCAAGCAAGGCCAGCACATCACCCTGGTCTCGGAAACTGGCGCGACATTGAAGCTCGATGGTCCTTACGACCGCCCCCCCACGGCCGGCGGCGGTGGCGGCGGGGTCGGCCTGAACCAGACCTTGAACGCCCTGATCACCCAGCGCCAGGCGCGCGCCGGCGAATTCGGCATCACCCGCGGCACCGTGCTGGCCGATCTGCCTGATCCCTGGGTGCTGGACGCCACCCATAGCGGCAATGTCTGTGTGATGGAAAATGGCACCCCTATCTTTTGGCGGCCCGATGCTAGCGCTCCAGCATCGCTGAGTGTGGCGCCGGCCGATCATAGCTGGAACGCCAAAGCGGTGTGGCCGGCGGGGCAGGACCGCATCGCGGTGACCACCGATGTGCCGATGCATGCAGGCGAGACCTATGTCATCACCTTCAACGGCACGCAATCGGATGTCACCATGGTGCAGGTGCCCGCCAGCCTGACCAACAACGACATGAAAGCCGGCTGGATGGCCAATCGCCGTTGCGAACAGCAGGCCGAGGCCTTGGTCAAGACGGCCACAAAGTGAAGGTGCTCTTCACCGGCAGCAACGCGGAGCGCAAGAATGCCCTGCGTTCCGCGGGTGTTTTTCTGGCGGTGACGCTGATCAGCACCGTGCTGTCGCTGTTCCTGGTGGACAATTTCTCGGTTCTGAGCCGCGTGGACCAGTTCGTTCAGGACTGGGAAATCGCTTCGTCCTTCGCCCCACGCGAGGCCCAGGACCCCGATATCGTCATCGTGGCGGTGGACGAGCCGACCTTGACCCGCTTTGCCTATCGTTCGCCGGTCGACCGGCAATTTCTTTCGACCTTGATCCAGCAGCTGGCGGCGCATCAGCCGGCGGTCATCGGACTGGACTTCCTGCTCGACCAGCCCACCGAGCAGGCCAAGGATATTGCGCTGGCCAGGACGCTGCGCGACACCAAGGTACCCCTGGTGGTCAGCTATGTCGCTGACAAGAGCACGGTCTCGCCGGACCAGAAGGCATTTGAGGACGCGATTGTGCCGCAGCGCCTGCGGGCTTTGGCGAACCAGCCGCGTGACCAGTTCGATACCGCGCGTGACGTTTTCCCGGGCGCGACAGTGGACGGGCATTATGTTCCCGGCGTGGCGCGCGCCATTGTCGCCAAGGTGGGCATCAAGACGCCGGCGGAGGAAGTGCCGATCATCTGGCACGGGCGTCCCGAGCCGACCGACACGGACTCCAACCCCAAACCCTTCAAACAATATTCCGCCGCCGTGGCCGGCTTCATGCCCGACATCTGGTATCGCGGCAAGGTGGTGCTGATCGGCTCGGATGTGACCCTGGTGGATCGCCACCGCACGCCTTTCTCGGCGATCTATTCGGGAGACGACGGCCAGTTGCCGGGGATCGTGATCCAGGCCCATGCCATATCCCAGCTTCTACATCACAAGATTTCACCGGTCGCAGGCTGGCAGCTCAATTTCCCCATCACGCTGGCGCTGGCGCTTCTGGGCGCCGCCTTGGGCGTGATCAGCGCCTCGCTGATATGGCGCGCTGTCGCACTGGTCCTTTTCCTGCCTTTGTTCTGGATTGGCGGCGTGACGCTCTATCACTATGCCAATGTGATGGTTGGCCTGATATCGCCGGCACTGGCGATGATCACCGCCTTCGCCAGTATGGAATCGCTCAGCGGCCGCGAGGCCCGAAAGCAGAAGCAGTTCATCCAGGGCGCCTTTTCGCGCTATGTCTCCCCCGCGGTGGTCGATCGCATGGTGGCCGATCCCTCGCGCATGTCGCTGGAAGGCGAGCGCCGCGAGATGACCTTCCTGTTCTCCGACATTGCCGATTTCACCACCATGTCGGAGAAGATCGAGGCGGCGCAGCTCGCCCAGGTGTTGAACAGCTATCTCGACGGCATGACCAATCTGGTGATGAAACATGGCGGCATGGTGGACAAGTTCATCGGCGACGCCGTCTTCGCCATCTTCAACGCGCCCTTAGACCTTTCCGATCACCAGACCAAGGCGGTCGAGTGCATGCTGGAGATGGATGCCTTCAGCCAGGAATATCGCAAGCAGCAGCAGGCGCAGGGCATTCCCCTGGGCGTTACCCGCATCGGTGTGCATACCGGCGTCGCCGTGGTGGGTAATTTCGGCAGCCACGCCCGCTTCACCTACACGGCCTCGGGCGATGCGGTGAACACGGCGGCGCGCCTCGAAGGCATCAACAAGTATTTCGGTACCAGGCTGTGTGTCTCGGGGGTGACCAGGGGCGCCTGCAAGGGCATCAAGTTCCGGCCCATCGTCTCGGCCATCGTCAAGGGCAAGACCGAGGCGCTGGATCTGTGGGAGCCGCTGCATGAGGGCGCGCTGGAACAGGGCTTTCTGGAAAAATACATGTCGGCCTATGGCCGCATGAGCGAAGGCGATGCCTCGCTGTTCGACGAGCTTTATCAGACCAGCCCCGACGATTATCTGGTCAAGCTGCATGTCGGCCGCTCGAAGAAGGGCGAGACCGGCACCGAACTGAAGATGACGGAAAAATAGGCGCGGCCGCTTCTTTCCTATATGACGCCAGACATGAGCTCATCCCGTGCCACTCTGCAGGACCTGTTCGACCAGGCCATCACCCTGCACCAGGATGGCGACTTGGCCGGCGCAGAGCGCCTGTACCAGCAGATACTGCTGATGGAGCCGAACAGTTTCGGACCCCGCCACATGCTGGGCGTGATCCGTTTTCAGCAGGGCAAGAGCGCCGAAGCGATTGACCTGATCAATGGCGCGCTCGGTCTCAATCCCCAGATCCCCGCGGCCTGGATCAATCTCGGCCATGCGCAAAGCGCAGCGGGACGCACCGAAGAGGCTGTCGCCAGCTACCGCAGGGCGCTTCAGCTCGCACCTGGCAATGTCATGGTTCTCAACGCACTCGCCGCGCAGTTGCTGCGCCTGGGCCGACAGACAGAGGTGGTGGACGCGCTCGACCATCTGCTTACGGCAAGCCCTGATGATATCGAGGCCCACAACAATCGCGGCAATCTTCTGCGCGAACTGAAGCGTTTTGAGGCGGCGCTGGCCGATTATGACGCGGTGCTGGCGGTGCGGCCCAACCTAGCGGAAACCTGGACCAACCGCGGCGCTGTGCTGTCGGACATGGGGCGGCCCGCGGAAGCGCTGGCAAGCCTGGACCGCGCGCTGGCGCTGCAGCCGGGTCTGGCCGCGGCGCTGAGCAACCGTGGCTTCACCTTGCGCGAGCTGGCGCGGTTCGACGAGGCGCTGGAGAATCTGGATCAGGCACTTCAGATCGAACCCCGCTTCGCCGCGGCCCATGGCCATCGCGGCAAGGCGCTGAGTGAAATGGGGCGGCTGGAAGAAAGCTTCCAGTCCTTTCGACGCGCCGGCGAACTCGCCTATGGGAGCCGTATGCCGGGACCGGAGGCTTTCGCGCACGAACACAGGCATGCCCAGGAACAGGAGAGCTGGATCAAGGCCAGCGGTGAAGCGGGCGAGGGACCGTTGCATATTGTGGGTGGGGCGCGGCTTTCGGGGCGCGCCGTCAATTCCTTCAACGGCGAGATTGCCGACAAGGCTTGGCGCGAGAGCGATCCCAGGATCGTGGTGATCGACAATCTGCTGACCGATGAGGCAGTGGAGGAACTCAGGCGCTACTGTCTGGGCTCTCGTGTCTGGCACACACCCTATCCGCAGGGCTATCTCGGCGCCTTTCCGGAATCGGGATTTGCCGCACCGCTTCTGGCGCAGATTGCGGAAGAGTTGAGCGCCACTTTCATGGACATCTTTGCCGCGCATCCGTTGCGCTATCACTGGGCCTTCAAATATGACAGCCGGCTCGACGGCATCGGCATCCATGCCGACGAGGCGGCGGTGAATGTGAATTTCTGGATCACGCCGGATGCGGCCAATCTGGATCCGCAAAGCGGCGGCCTGGTGATCTGGGACAAGGCTGCGCCGCTGGACTGGGGTTTCGCCAAATTCAACGCCGATGAAAAAGCCGCTTATGCCTTTCTGGCGGAAAGCGGCGCCAGGCCGGTCACCGTTCCCTATCGCGCCAACCGGGCGGTGATCTTCGACTCCAACCTGTTTCACAAGACGGATGTGATCCGCTTCGCCGATGGATATGAAAGCCGGCGTATCAACATCACCATGCTCTATGGTCGCCGCGGCCACGGCTGATTATCGGAAATTTCTGTAATTGAAGGTTTTTTTCTCTCGCGGGCAACGCCCGCGTGCTGCGCTGCAAGGAAGACGCGAGCGTCAAAACCCGCTTTACTGCCGGCAAAAAGCGGGAGGAATGCATGCGCAAAATCCGTCTGACAGCGCTCGGTGCGCTGCTGGCCTTGTCACTGCCGGCGCTGGCGGATGACGCGGCCGATGCGCATCTGTTGGCCGCCAAGCAGGCGGCAGGCTTCGACTATACCGGCACCCTGGTCAGAACCTGCATCGCGCCGGCTTTCGCCGTCGGCACCGGCCAGCGCGGTGTGATCCCTCCGCGCGATACCTGGCATGCCGACCCGGCCAGGATGTTCGACAATCTCTATTTCATCGGCACCAAGGTTCATTCGGCCTGGGCGCTCAAGGGATCGGACGGCATCATCGTGATCGACACGCTGTTCAACTATGCCGTCGAGGACGAGATGGTGGACGGCCTCAAGAAGCTGCATCTCGATCCGAAACAGGTGAAATATGTCATCGTCAGCCATGCCCATGGCGATCACGACGAAGGCGCGCGCCTGTTCCAGGACCGCTATGGCGCCCATGTGGTGATGGGCGCCGCCGATTGGGACGCGCTCGACAAATCAGCCGATATTCCGGGCGGCAAGCCGAAACGTGACATCGTGGGCAGCGACGGCCAGGTCATCAGCCTGGGCGATGTCAGCGTCACGCTGGTCCAGACGCCAGGCCACACGCCCGGAACGCTGTCGTTGATCTTCACCGTGAAGGACCATGGCAAGCCGATCACCATCGCCTATTCGGGCGGCACGGCGATCGCAACCATCTACAAAAGCGCCGATGGTCTCGACACCTATATCCAGTCCCAGCGCCACATGGCGGGGTTGGCGGCGGCCGCGGGCGCGACCGTGCTGATGACCAATCACTCCGAATTCGACAACGCTTATACCAAGAGCCGTCTGGTCAAGGTCCGGGGCCCCGGCGAGACCCATCCTTATGTCGTGGGCGCCGATGGCATAGGTCGCTATTTCAAATTGCTGGAGGAATGTGCCGAGGTCGCCAAGGTCAATCTGTCGGCGCCGTAATTCATCTGTCACATCGGCCCGGTTGGGCTATAGTCGTCCGTGCTTGGGGGAGCGATGTCGGATATTCCGGTAAGCCGCGAATTCTGGAATCGGCTGATCAGAGAAGTGCGCAGGCGCACCCGTGGCCGCGCCGATCCCGAGGAGCTCCTGCAAGCCGCCTATTTGCGCATGGCCCGCTACCGCTCCGAGCATGCGGTTGAAAATGTCGCTGCGTTTCTGGTCCGCACGGCGGTCAACATCGGGGTGGACAATTACCGTCACGACCGGTTGATCGCCGACATCGCGCCCGACGATGTGAATCCCTGCGAAAATTCGCCGCTCCAGGATGAGGTTTTGGCGGCCCGTGTACGTCTAGAAAGGGTCCGGGAAGGTCTGTCCCGGCTGACGCCACGCACCCGCGAAGTCTTTCTGATGCACCGTCTCGACGACATGAAATATCGCGAAATCGCCGAGCGGCTGGGGATCAGCCAAAGCGCGGTGGAAAAGCATATCGCCAAGGCCGCCCTGTTCCTGACCGAATGGACGGAGGGCTGGTGAGAATGTCTGGTGGCGTGCCGGCTCCCGAAATCAGGGCGGAAGCAGCCGCCTGGCTGGCCCGTCTGCATGCCGAAGACCGTGACGCCGCGGACGAGGCCGCGTTCCGCGCCTGGCTCAATGCCAGTCCCGCCCATGCCACGGCTTTTGAAGCGGTGGACCGGGTGTGGAGTGACGTGGGTGGGTTGACCGATCTGCGCACCGGCCGGGTCGTCACGCGCCGGCCCGCTTCCATGCTGGGACGCCGTGGACTTCTGGCGATGACCGGCCTTCTGGTTCTGACCGGCGGCAGCACGCTGCTCTGGCGCTCGGCCAGCGCCAAGATCTATGAAACCGATGTGGGCGAGCAGAAGCATGTAGCGCTGAATGATGGCAGCCAGCTTTTCCTCGATGCCCAAACCCGCATCTCCGTGTCCTTCAGCGACACCGAACGCACGGTGGACATGCAGTATGGCCGGGCCAATTTCCGCGTCGTACCTGATCTCAAGCGGCCGTTTGTGGTGGAGGCGGCCCAGCGCCGGATCGTCGCCACCCGCTGTAATTTCGATGTGCGCTGCGAAGACGGCCAGGTCCAGGTGGTGCTGATCCATGGCGAGGCCGACGTCAAACCGGCCGCGGCCAGGAACGGCCAAAGCCAGACCCTTCGCAGTGGCGAAAGGCTGGTGGCCTCCAACGAAGTCGAAAAGCTGGACAAGCCCGATTTGACCCGCGTGCTGGCCTGGCAGACCGGCTATGAAAATTTCGACAAGGAGAATCTGGCCCAGGCGGTAGAGGAAATGAACCGCTACTCCACGGTCAGGCTGGAAGTAGATCCCGGCGTGGCGGGCCTCAAGGTCTCCGGTGTCTACCGCGTGGGCGACAATGGCGCTTTTGCCCGCTCGCTCGCCAAACTTCTCCCCGTCGCCGTCCATGAGAACGGCGACGTCATTCTGCTGACCGCTGATAGCGATCCATGACAGGGGGTGAGGAAACCTCGCCCCTCATACGTCTGATCTCCATTAGCGGCCCGTCAGTGGCGGCGAATTTAGGGGGAAGGCATGGCATTTTCGCGCTGGGGCGCTCTGCGCTCTATTCTTTTCGGTGGCGTCGCGGTCCTTTCTATCAATGCGGCGGCTGCGGCCCAGGGCACGGCCATAAACCTGCAGGAGCAGCCCTTGTCGGACGCCCTGCGCAGCGTCGCGCAGAAGACCGGCGAAAGCATCCTTTTCACACCGGAATCGGTGGAGGGCCTGAAGGCACCGGCCATTTCCGGCACCATGAATGCCCAGCAGGCGGTTTCCATGTTGACTCAGGGAACCGACCTGGAAGTGGTCTCAGACGGCAATAACGGGTTGATCGTTCGCCGCCCTTTCATGCGCCACGCGGCGGAGCAGGCGCCTTCGAACGCGGGTGGCGGCGCGGCGCCGGTGGAAAGCGTGGTGGTGAACGGCTTCAAGGCCAGCCTTGAACGCGCATTGGACAAAAAGCGCGAAGCTGCGAACTCCGAAGACTCGATTCTGGCGGAAGACATCGCCAAATTCCCCGATATCAACCTGTCGGAATCCATTCAACGCCTGCCGGGCGTGGCGCTGGCCCGCGACCAGGGCGAGGGTCGCGAAATCGCCGTTCGCGGCCTCTCGCCCCTCTTCACCCGTGTGCGCGTCAACGGCATGGAAGCGATCACCACCACGGGCTCGGAAGACGTGAATGGCGGCACCAATCGTGGCCGCTCCTTCGACTTCAACGTCTTCGCCTCCGACCTGTTCTCCGGCATCACGGTGCACAAGACCTCCGAAGCCGACATCGAGGAAGGGGCGCTGGGCGCCACCGTCGACCTGCACACGCCCCATCCCTTCGATCATCAGGGCTTTACGCTCGCATCTTCTTTCGAGGGCGGCTACAACGACCTGGCCGGCACCTTCAATCCGCGCGGCTCGGTGCTGGTCTCCGACACCTTCCTTGGCGGCACCCTCGGTGTGCTGCTTTCCGGCGCCTATGGCATCTACAATATCACGGAAGAGGGCTCGAGTTCTGTTCGCTTCCAGAACGACAATACCAACCGCACCGCTAACGGCAGTGCGCCGCTGGTCGCCGGTTGTGTCACCAACAATCCCGGCACGACCAACCAGTGCAGCACCGCGCAACGCTTCGGCAGCGTGACGGTTCAAGGCACTGGCCTGCCGGGCACCATCGCGCAGACCTCCGGCACGGTGGAAACCGCGGGCTCGGTGCCCAATGGGGCCAACTACAACGCCAACATCAAACCGAACGACTACGACGTGGTGAACGAGGCCTATCATCCCCGCTTCCCGCGTTACGATCTGGTCTTCAACCATGAGAAGCGGGCAGGCGTGGTCAGCTCGGTGCAGTGGCAGCCCGACGACGCAACACTGTTCACGCTGGACGGCCTCTTTTCCGACTTCGACGTCATCCGCAATGAACAGCAACTGGAAGCGCCATCCCTCTCGATCAACGGCACCTCGAGCCAGCTTGCCCCTGCCAATTATCCCGCCCTGCTGGCGCAGACCCTGGGCACCAACAGCATCAATGTCCTGAACTACACGGTCAACGAGCCGACCAACAACCTGACCAGCATGTCCGCCACGGGCGTCGGCCTGAGGTCGGAACACCGGCTTGTTCATTATGACACCCGCTTCCAGCAGATAACGCTGGACGGCAGTCACGAATTCTCGGACTCGTTCAAGGTGCACGGCATCATCGGCTACTCGCAGTCCAACTTCCGCAATCCGTACGACACCACGCTGACGATGGACTATAACTGCACCGCGGCGACCTCCAACACTGGCGCCATCTCCGGCTGCCCAGGCGGTCAGGGTGGCGGCGCGGGTACGGCGGCCAATCCGTTCACCTACAACTATGCGGGCGTAAACCAGTATGCTCCGTCCATCACCTACGGCAATGTGGATGTGACCTCGCCCAATGGCTGGTTCCTGTCGCAGGACAAGACCTCAGCCAACGACGACTATAATTCCTACCGCACGGCCGCACTCGACGCCGACTACAAGGTGAACAATACCTTCCGGATACAGGGCGGCGCCGAATACAAGAACTTTGGCTATGGCACCGTCGCGCTGGCCCGCAGCAATGGCACCACGGCGACGCTGCAGAGCTATATCCCAGCTGACATGGAGGCTCATTCGGCCCTGGCCAATTTTACCGAGCTGGTATCGTTGCACGGCATCACGGTGGGTCCAGGTACGCCCACCACCTGGCTGGTGCCCGACGTCAACAAGGCCATTTCGATGTTCAACATCCTGAGCCCGACGGCCGAAAATGGCGCGTTTGCGCTGGGACCGCAGCCGTCCCTGTCGTCCAACGGCACCGTCCGCGAACGCGATGCCTCCGGCTGGGCCATGCTGGACTGGGATAGCCAGATCGGCAGTGTGCCGTTCCGCGGCAATATTGGCCTGCGCTATGCCCTGACCAGCGCGATTTCCAGCGGCTTCAGCTACAACGCGTCCACCGCGACGGTGTCGCCGGTGACGGTGGGCCACACCTATCACGACTGGCTGCCATCCCTGAACGCGGTGCTGACGCCGGTCGACGACTTCCTGATCCGCTTCAGTGCGGCGCAGGAAATCTCACGCCCCGACCTGTCCAACCTTCTGCCGGGCGCCACCGTGACCAAGTCGGGCGCCAACCCGCTGTCGGTGACCTCGCAGAACCCCAACCTCAATCCCTATCGCGACAAGGCCCTCGATCTGTCGTTCGAGTGGTATTACGACAAGGGTTCGCTGTTCTCGATCGCTTTCTTTTACAAGCATCTGGACGATCTGATCGTGACCCAGACCGTCAACGTGCCGTATGAGGGCAATCCCTTCGGCCTGCCGGACAGTCTGGCGCTGGCAGCTTGCGGCGGCGTCTATACGCAAGCCTGCAACCCCACCAACATCGCCCAGTTCAAGTCGACGATCAACCAAAAGGGCTCGCCGCTCTACGGAACCGAAATCAACTGGGAGCAACCCTTCACCTTCCTGCCGGACTTCTGGTCCAACTTCGGTTATCTGGGCAACGTGACCTTCGTCCAGGCGCAGCAGACCTATCTCAATCCCGATGGCACGGTGCAGGCGATCGCCGACCTGACCAACCTGTCGCGCACCAGCTTCAACTCGACGCTGTATTACGATGACAGCGTCTTCCAGGCGCGCATCTCGGCGGCGTTCCGCAGCAAGTATATCCCCAATGGCGGCGTCAATCCGGGCGGCCTGAACGACGTGACTATCGCGCGCGCCACCCTGAATGTGGACTTCTCGTCGAGCTACAAGATCAACGACGAGTTTACCGTCTCAGCGGAAGCGCTGAACCTGACCAACCAGCCATCGACCCAGTATGTCGACTCGGTCGGCCGGCGCGACTACTACAACCACTATACTGGCCGCGAATTCATGGCCGGCGTTCGCTTCAACTACTAAGTCGTCGCACTGCACGGCGGGCCGCAAGTATTTCATGGGTACTCGTTACACCTGCTAGCTGACCACACTGTCTCCGTTTCCCCTGGGTGTCTTCAGGGCGGGATCATCATCCCGCCCGTTTTTTTATGGGGGCGATAGCCTGTCATCGCTGCTGGTGGCGACACTCCGAACGGCTATACTCCCGCCCATTCCAGGGAGGCGCTGATGCGCGTGAACGTCATGATGGGCCTGGCGGCGATGGGGGCTGCGGTTTTGCTTGTCGGCATGGGCGCACAAGCCCAACCCGCGCGTCCCTCCATCACGTCGGTTTCGCACCTGGCGGTCTATGCCGCCGACCCGGCAAAGAACGAGACCTTTTATGTACACGATCTGGGCGCGGTGAAGCGGCCGGATCCGGAAAACCCGGCCGGCGCCCGCTATTATTTCTCTTCCGTCCAGTTTGTGGAGGTGCTGCCACTGCCGGCAGGCGCCGGCATCAACCGGCTCGATCATGCCGCCTTCAATGTCAGCGACGCGGAAGGCATGCGGCGCTACCTGATCTCCAAGGGCATCGCCGTGCCGCGCAAACTCAGCGAAGGCAGCGACGGCAGCCGCTGGTTCCAGGTAAAAGATCCCGAAGGCATGACGATTGAATTCGTGCAGCCCCCGGTTTCGCCGCCGAGGATCGCCGATGGCGGGCTTTCCACCCATATCATCCATGTGGGTTTCATCGTTCATGACCGCAAGTTGGAGGATACGTTCTACCGCGATGTGCTCGGCTTTCGACCATACTGGGCCGGCGGCATGAAGGACGATGTCACCAGCTGGGTGTCGCAGCAGGTGCCAGACGGTCCAGACTGGCTGGAATATATGATCGTCACCAATAACCTGACCCAGGCCCAGACCGGTGTCCTGAATCATTTCTCGCTGGGCGTGCCTAATATGGAAGCGGCCTATACCACGCTGTGGAACGGTGACCGGCTGCAGGGTCAGAGCCCGGCCACGGTGCCCAGGATCGGCCGCGACGCCAAATGGCAGCTCAACCTGATCGATCCCGACGGCACCCGCGCCGAGGTGATGGAGCTGCATGCGATCGGCAAGCCCTGCTGCTCACCCTTCACCGCCAGCGATCCGGAGAAGTGAGATGCGCTGGTTGTTGGCGGCCCTTTTGGTCTTTTGGAGCAACGTGGCAAGCGCCGCACCGATCAAGGTGATGATCCTGGACGGGGCCAGCGCCGCAGCCTATCACGACTGGAAGCTCACCACCCAGATCATGAAGCGTGAGCTGGAGGACGCCCACCTGTTCGACGTCACGGTGGTAAGCGCGCCGCCAGCCGATGGTGATTTCTCCAATTTCCATCCCGACTTCGCCAAATATCAGGTTGTCGTGTCGAACTATGATGCCCAGGATTGGCCGGCGCCGCTCAAGGCCGCGTTCGAATCCTACATGAAGAATGGCGGCGGGTTGGTGGTGGTACATGGCGCCGACAACGCCTTTCCCGACTGGATGGCCTATAACGAGATGACCGGCGTGGGCGGCTGGAGGAAACGCGACGCCGCGGCCGGGCCCAAATGGTATTTCGAGAACGGCAGGCTGACATTCGATTCATCCCCCGGACTGGCCGGCCTGCACGGCCGACGCAAGCCCTTCCGCATCACGGTTCGCGCAACAGAGCATCCCATCATGCGCGGCCTGCCGGCGGAATGGATGCACGCACCGGATGAGCTTTACACCCGCCTGCGCGGGCCCGGCCGGAACATGACCGTGCTTGCCACCGCCTATGCCGATCCCGCCAATCGCGGCACGGGCCTTGACGAGCCCATGATGATGGCGCTGCATTGGGGCAAGGGGCGCATCTTCCACACCACGCTCGGTCATGACGCGATGGCGCTGTCTTGCGTGGGCTTCATGACCATCTTCCAGCGCGGCACCGAATGGGCGGCTACGGGGCGCGTCACCCAGAAAGTGCCCAGGAATTTTCCCACTGCCGACACGGTAAGCTATCGCGCCGATCTGGCGGCGATGGATCCGGTCGTGGCCGATGGCGTGTTGACCACGCTCCCGAAGTGACCCCTCCGGCCTTCGCTGGCCCGAGTGCCAGCTACGGCCACCTCCCCACATAAGCGCGCTTCGCGCGCGTGGGGAGGTCACGCGCGCGCTGGCGCGCGTCACGTGCTGCGGCTAATCTTCGCCAATGGCGGACGACACGCCCATTGGGAGGGGATATGAGATTTCTTTTGGCTATCGGCCTGTTTGTGGCACTGCCACTTGCCGCATCCGCGCAGCAGCCGGCAGGTGTGCCGCATCCCACGACCGAACATCCGGCCTCCTGCGCGCCGTCCATGGGCCTGCACTTTGTCTGTGGCCTGGATGAACCGGAAGACCTGCTGCAGGTCGGGAACAGCAAATGGGTGATCGCCAGCGGCATGGGCGCGCAGGGCGGCATCTTTCTGATCGACAGCGACGCCAAGACCGCGAAACGCTTCTTTACCGGCGCTTCCAAGCCCGACCTGAAGATGTATCCCGACTGCACGGCCGCGCCGGCCAATCTCAACGCCCATGGCATCGCGCTTCGGCCGGCCAAGGTCGCAGGTACCTACACACTTTATTCCGTCACGCATGTGCCGTTCGAAAGTATCCAGGTCTTTGCGGTCGATGGGCGAGGGAACATGCCCACCGTCAGCTGGACCGGGTGCGTCAAGCTGCCGGCCGATTTCAAGTCCAACGCCGTCACCGCGCTCTCCGATGGCACCATCCTGGACGACGTGCAGATGCATGATCATGCCACCGACTTCATCAGCGGCAACATCACCGGCGGCGTGTGGGAATGGAGCCCGAAGGACAAGTCCTTGCGCCTGCTCAAGGGCACCGAGCTCCAGGGCAACAATGGCATCGAGATTTCCAAGGACGAAAAGGAGATCTATATCGCCGTGTCGGGCACCCAGACGGTGGCGATCTATGACCTGGCGAACACGACCCGGCCCGCGCGCACCATCAAGACCCCCTGGTACAATCTGGACAACATCCACTGGAGTGGCGACCGCCTGATCGCGGCTGGCATGATGTTCGACGAGCCGGCTTGCGGCGGCACCCGTAAGCAGATCCAGGACGCGCATGGCAACATGAATTGCCATCGCGGCTGGGTGGCGTCCGAGCTGGATCCCAGGGCCATGAGCTGGAAGATCCTGGCCTATGGCGAGCCCAATCCTGATTTCGGCGGCATCGCCACCGCGCTGGTCATCAACAAGACCCTGTGGCTCAGCTCGTTCCAGATGGACCGCGCCGCCTGGCGGCCGCTGCCGGGGCCGAAACAGTAGCCGCGGCTTAAGCTGCGGCCATCTTTGCCGCCAACAAGAAGGCCTGCGTCATCGCTTCGGCATTGGCCTTGCCCTGGCCGGCGATGTCGAATGCCGTGCCATGCGCCGGAGTGGTGATGGGAATTGGCAGACCGCCCTGCACCGTGACGCCGCGCTCGAACCCCAGCAGCTTGACCGCGACCTGGCCCTGGTCGTGATACATGGTGACGATGCTGTCCAGCAGACCGGCGCGCGCCT
Source organism: Rhizomicrobium sp. (assembly GCA_036488555.1). Lineage (GTDB taxonomy): Bacteria > Pseudomonadota > Alphaproteobacteria > Micropepsales > Micropepsaceae > Rhizomicrobium. The sequence goes on along the minus strand of DASXHL010000035.1, from coordinate 80,682 downwards.
TCAGGAAAATCGTATCGGCTGGATAAGGTCCCTGGATCGAAAGCCCTTCCGCATTCAGTTCGCGCACGGCCGGTTCGATGATGTCGATTTCCTCGCGCCCGCAGGTGCCACCTTCCCCGCCATGAGGATTGAGGGCCGCTACCGCGACCCGGGGTTCAGCAAAGCCGGCGCACTTCAGGGTCTGGTAGGTCAAACGCGCTGCCGCCTTTATGCGGTCTCCGGTGACATATTTGGGAATGTCGGCCAGGGGGATGTGGCTGGAGATGCGCGACGTCCACAGCGCGCCAAGCGTGTTGAATTCGCAGAAATAGTCGGTCACGCCCAGATAGTCGGCGAAGAAATGCAGTTCGTCCTCGAAGGCCATGCCGCCTTTCTTCATGGCGAGCTTGTTGAGCGGGGCAAAGCAGATCGCGTCCACTTCGCCGCGTCGGGCCGCATCCAATGCCGCGGTCAAGGCCATCCGGGCGCCACAGCCCGCCGCGGCACTGACCTGTGCAGGCTCGATGTCGGCCTTCGCCACGGTGTCGGCATCCAACAACAGAAGCGGATCCGCATGGTCGCGGGCTTCGTGCCAGTCGCGGATGGTGCGAGCCCCGATTGCGGTGCCCGCGATGCGCTGGCCCTCTGCCCATACCCAGCCGTCACCGACCAGAACGATCCTGGCCGCGGCCGTCGCTTCCGGTCTGCTCAGCAATTTTGCCACCAGTTCCGGACCGATGCCGGAGGCATCGCCGAAAGTTACGGCCACGACAGGTCTGGTCATTGTTTCACCGGAAGGGAGGCCAGATAGGCCGTCAGGTTGACGATGTCGGCCGCGGTCAGCGTTGCCGCGACCGCCTGCATCGGGGCGGCCAGTTCGCCATGCCGCGTGCCCTGCTGGAAGTCGTACAATTGTCGCGCCAGATAGCTGGGCGAGCGGCCGGCGATGCCGGGCGCGGTGTCGCCCGACCCCGTGAGCTTTTCGCCATGGCATTGGGCGCAGTTGAGCCGCGCAGCGAGGCGCCCGCCTTTGGCCACTGCGCCCGGCGGCACATAGGCGATGAAGCCGGTGTGGGGATCGCGCAGCTGCTCACGGTCCACATCCACCGGTGTTTCGATAACCCGCTGGCCGATGGATTCGCGCGCACCGTCCTTGTCCGGCAGCCACAGGCCCTCCTGGCTCAGCATCTTCGGCACAGTCGTCGTCTCAATCACCTTGATCCGCACAGTGGGCGCCAGGCCTGCGTAATAGAAGGCGATGTGGTTGATCTCCGCCGCCGTCATCGCCTTGGCAAAGCCCACCATCTGGAAGGCGTTGGCCTTGCGCGGCTCCGCGCTCTTGCGCAGGCCGTTTTTCATGTCGCGTAGCTGGCGCGCCAGATACCCGGCATTCAGTCCAGCAATGCCTGCATTCTGTGGCCGGCCCTTGCCATTGGGATAGTGGCAGGCGGCGCAAGCCGTAATGCCGCGCGCCGCATCGCCTTTGGCCACCAGCGACGGCATTGCGGGGTGATCCCGCGGATACCAGTCGGCCGGCGGGCGATGGTTCGCGCCGCTGATCTCGCCGCGGGTGAAACGCCCGCTCGAGCCCGGCAACGTAAAGAGCGTGCCGTCATCCTTGGGCGCGTGCGCTTCATTCTGTGGTGTGGGTACTGCATAGGCCCAATCAGGATAAGAGGGGGCAGGATAGGAAGACGCAGCCTGAGCCCTGCCCGCCGCGCAGGCAAAAAACACCAGCAAAACCAGCTTTTTCATGGCGATTCTTCCCCTGGCCCACGCTAGCATGGTCGCCAGCCGGCGCGACAGATGCCGGGTAGGAGGGGTGATGCGATCCATAATTGCAGCCATGCTGGCGTGGCTTGCCTGTGCGCCGGCGATGGCTGAGACGCCGATCACAATCTCCGTGGATCTGAGCAGGAAGCTCGGCCCCTACAAGCCGATCTATGCCTGGTTCGGCTATGACGAGGCCAATTTCACCACCGGGCGCAACGGCAGGAAGCTGCTGCGCGAACTGCACGACCTGAGCCCTGTGCCGGTGCATATCCGTGCCCATCACCTGCTGACCTCGGGCGACGGGACGCCGGAGCTGAAATGGAGCTCGACCAACGTCTATCGTGAGGATGCTGCTGGCCGCGCCGTCTATGACTTCACCATTCTGGACGGCATTTTTGACGAATACAAAGCCGCCGGTGTTGTGCCGATGGTGGAGCTGGGCTTCATGCCCAAGGACCTGACAAGCGGGCAAGGCGATTATCAGGTCCATTATCCCGGCCGCACCACGGCGGGCACGGTGCAGGCCCCGCCCAAGGATTACGCCAAATGGCAGGAGCTGGTGCGGGCGGTGGTGGCGCATCTGGCCCAGCGTTATGGCACTGAGGTGGTGCGGCACTGGTATTTCGAAGTCTGGAACGAGCCTGACATCGATTACTGGCATGGCACGCCGGAACAATATTGGGATCTTTATGACCATGCCGCTGCCGGTGTGCGCGCCGCATTGCCAGGCGCCTTGGTCGGCGGGCCGGCCGCCACGGGCCCGTCGATCGATCATGCTTCCAAATTTCTGGACGGCTTTTTGACCCATGTCGCGGCCAAACATGTGCCGCTGGACTTCATCTCCTTCCACATCAAGGGCCAGCCACGCATCGAGGGCGGCGCGGTCGTGATGGGACTTGCGAAGGAGATGAACGACGCCGACAGGGGCTTCGAAATCATCGCCCGCCACAAGATGAACAAGCTGCCGATCATCCTGAGTGAGGCGGACCCGGAGGGCTGTGCCGCCTGCTCCATGAAGGTCAATCCGGCCAACGCCTATCGCAACGGCACGCTGTATCCGTCTTATACCGCGGCGGCCTACAAAGGTCTGTTCGAGCTGGCCGACCGGCACAAGGTCAATCTGATCTCGATGTTGAGCTGGTCGTTTGAATTCGAGGGCAAGGATTATTTCGAAGGCTTCCGTTCGCTCTCCACCAACGGTATCGACAAGCCGGTGCTGAACTTCTTCCGCATGGCGGCGCTGATGAAGGGCGCGCGAGTGGGCGTTTACAGCAACGGGCAAGTGAAGCTTAATGACGTCATGGCCGGGGGCGTGCGCGGACCGGAAGATGTCGATGCCTTCGCCACCACCGACGCGCGCCAGGCTGCAGTGATGGTGTGGAATTATCACGACGCGGAAAAGACCAGCGAAGCCGCATCTGCTTCCATCAGCGTGAAGGGCCTCCCCAAAACGGTGTCACGGGTGCGGCTGACGCATTACCGCATCGATGACACCCATTCCAATGCCTATACGGTGTGGAAAGCGATGGGCTCGCCGCAGAATCCCAGCGCCGAACAGATTGCCGAGCTGAAGGACAAGTCGGGGCTGCAGCTTCTGGAGGCGCCGCGCTGGTTGACCGCGCAGGATAGCGCGGTCACGGTCAATACTGCGATGCCGTCACATTCGATCTCGCTGATGCAGCTCGACTGGTGATCAGTCTGGAACGTCCATCCAGGCGTGCGCCTCGTGGCTGGCCAGTTCCGCGTCCAGGATTTTCAGCTGTCTGAGGCCGTCGGCCATCTGCGGATAATCCGGCACAAGTGATGGATCTGCGATCGAAGCATAGAAGCGCCGGAACATCTGCTTGTGAGTGTCGGGATAGCCTTCGCTATGGCCGCCGGGATAGTCGGAAAAGCCGCGCGCCTGCTTGTTCAAAAGCGAAGGGTCCTTCAGCAGCATCTGGTTGGGATCGTTGCGATGGCCAAGCCACAGCTCGTCCGGCACTTCCTGGCGCCAGCTGGCGCCGCCCTTGGTGCCATAGATTTCCAGCACCAGCCCGTTCTTGCGGCCAGCCGAGACCTGGCTGGCCGTCATGGCACCGCGCGCGCGGCCCATACGAAAAATTGTCGAACCGAAATCCTCGGTCGTCACGGCCACGTCCACTGTCTCGCCCGAGGCACCCAGCTTGCCGGAAAAACTTTCGCCGCCCGCTTTCGGCTGCTTGCGGGTGGGCCAGAAAGTGGCGAGGTCGCTGCACACCGCCGACACTCTCAAGCCGGTGACATGCTCGGCCATGTCGAAGAAGTGCGAGCCGATATCGGCCATCACCCGCGAGGCGCCGCTGGCCTTTGGGTCCACGCGCCAGTTCCAGTCGGTCTGAAACAGCATCCAGTCCTGAGAATAGGTGCCCTGGACCACCAGGACCTCGCCGAATTCGCCGGCCTCCCGCATGGCGCGCATCTGCTGCACCATGGGATAGAAGCGCAGATTGTGGTTCACCGCGCCGCGCAGCTTCTTGGCGGCTTGCAACTTCACCAGTTCCTCGGCTTCCCCCACGCTCATGGCGAGCGGCTTCTCGCACAACACATGCTTGCCGGCCTCGAAGGCGGCCTTGGCAATGGCAAAATGCGAAGCATTGGGCGTGGTGATATGCACCGCGTCGATCGAAGGATCGGCGATCACATCGCGCCAGTTGCCGGTGGCATTGAGCACATTGTAACCGGCTGCGGCGGCCAACGCCTTGTCCGGCGACGTGGCGGCCACTTCGACCACATCGACATTCTCCACCCGACGCAGGGCCTCGAGATGGGTGCGGCCCATGAAGCCGGTGCCGATCACCGCAGTGCGGATGCGCTCCATCTAATGCCCCGATTTCGAAATTCGCATGGTCCTGATATCGCCTTCCAGGCGAATTTCGGAATCGAAAGTCACTGGCATTTATGGATTCCTGGTGTCGTCTGGTTTCGAAGTTCGCAAAATGCCTGATATCGATAGTATAGCGAACTTCGAAACCGCGACACTAGACCCACCAGGCCGCGGCGGCCTTTTCCTTGATCACCACCTGAGAGAGCAGCGCCGCCGCCTTGGTCAGGCCCTCTTCCGGCGCCATCAGACTGTCTTCATGTTCGATGGAGAGCACATAGTCATAGCCATACATACGCAGGGTGGAGATGAACTCGCTCCACCATTCCGCGCTGTGGCCATAGCCCACGGTGCGGAAGATCCAGGAACGGTCGCGTTCCCTGGTATAGGGCTTGGTGTCCAGGACACCCGTCTTGGCCATGTTGGCGGGATAGAGCTGGGTATCCTTGGCGTGGACGTAATGAATGGCGTCGCCCAGCACGCGGACGGCGCCGATGGGATCGATGTTCTGCCAGAACAGATGGCTGGGATCGAGGTTCGCGCCCACGGAGAGGCCGGCGATGGCTCTGAGGCGCAGCATGGTTTCGGGATTGTAGACCACGAAGCCCGGATGCATCTCGATCGCGACCTTCACGCCATGGTCGGCGGCGAATTTTCCATGCTCCTTCCAGTAGGGCGTCACCACTTCGTCCCACTGCCAGTTCAGCACGTCCAGAAAGTCCGGTGGCCAGGGGCAGGTGACCCAGTTGGGTGACTTGGCGTCGGGGCTGTCGCCGGGACAGCCGGAAAAGTCCACCACCGTGCTCACGCCCAGCTTCTCGGCCAGAAGGATGGTCTTCCTGCTGGTCTCGCGGTGCCTGGAGGAAATTTCGGGGTTGGGATGCAGCGGATTGCCATGCGATGACAGCGCGGAAATGGTCAGGCCGGAATCGGCGATCTTGCTCCTGAAGGTCTTGAGCTCGTCGGGCTTGTCCAACAGCCCCAGATGGACATGGGCGTCGCCGGGATAATTGCCCGTGCCGAATTCCACCATCTCTATCCCCAGGGATTTGAGCTTCTTCAGCACATCATCCAGCGACAGGGCCGACAGCAATGGCGTGAAAACACCGATCTTCATGACGTTCCTCCGGACCCCATGACGGGGCGTTTGAGGCCGATTTCAGACTATCAGCCCGGCGCGCGCAACCTTTATGGCGCAGGGACTGGGTGTCGGACTGCCGGGTCCTAAAGCGAGATGGCGGTACGCAGGCCCAGCACCACCGCGCCTTCGCCAAGACTGGCGCGCGGGTTCGACAAATTCAGCACGCGCCCGCCAGGATGAATGACCCATTGCAGGTCGGGCTGGACGATCCACCAGCTTGCCACCTGGGCCTGGTAGGAGACTTCCAGCACGCTTTCAAAATCCGGCCCCGGCGGCGCAAAGCCGTTCAGGGCGCTGAAATCTGCCGCCAGGTCGCGCTGGGCCGCGCTCACCCGCTCATAGCTCAGCCCAACGCCGACCGTATCGCTGTCGCGCCCGAACGGTCCGGCATAGGTCAGGCCGCCATCCAGGTGAAGCTCGACCAGATTGCGGTCGGAGGGATTGCCGCCTGCCCGGAGAAAGCCGCCCAATCCGGTATCGCTGGCGCCGTCCTTGCGCCACAGCAGCTGATCGATGATGAAATAGCCGCCATAATCGCCACGATGTTCGTCCGCAACGCCGCTGGAGGCCGGGCTGGCGAGCGAGGCATGCATCGGATCGAAACGCTGGTCGGCGAATTTTCCGGTATGGATCCAGCCGCCCAGCTTCAGACTGGTGGGCAGATCGAACAGTCTGGTGCCGTAGGCCAGCTCGCTGATGGCGAACAGATCGCCATTGGTCTCGAAATCGAAACCGGTGGGATCGATCTCGCGGTCGCCGCTGAACAGTCCCGCCTGCAGGCTGAGATCGGATGAAATGGCCACGCGCACCCGCCCGCCCGGCCGCGCCACCGGATAGGCGGGACCGCCGCTGGGCAGGTTGATGCCCATGATGGCCGGCCAGCCGAAGGTCGAACTGATGAAGAGCGGCGCATACTGGCTGACGAAGAATTCATCGTCGGCGGCGATCTGGCCGATGCGCAGCGATACCGTGTCGTTGAACAGCGATTGCTGGAACCACAGGTCGAACAGCCGAGTGGCGGGCGGCGCTTCAATATTGCTGACCGTGATCAGGTTGCCCAGATAGTGCGAGGTCAGGCCCTCGCCATGGATCTGATAGGCATTGGCGTGGAAAATCAGGCCGGAGAGGCCGAAGGCCTTGGCCATGTCGATATTGGCGAAAAGCTCCAGCCGTCCTTCGCCGATCGCGCCCTGGCGCACCCCGCCATCCAGATTGCCCAGCGTCTCAAAAATTTCATCGCCACCTAGCTGGATACCCTGATCTTCCAGCTTGGGGCGCTCTCCGCCCCAATCGCCGGTCAGGTTGGGCTGCTTGAAAATCTCGTCATAGTTCAGCACCTGCGCTGCTGCGGGGCAGGCTATCAGTGCAAGAATGAAGGCCCCCCACCAGCGCATGGTCAGTGCGGCCCGTGATCGGGTGGTGTCAGGTCGATGGCGTGCCAGGCATTATCCAGCATCCGGGTGGTGCGGACGACGAAGTCCACCAGGTCCTGGTCATTGGCGCCGCCCTTCACTTCATCCTGCGCCAGGGTGACGGTCTGATATTCGCCGTCCAGAAACAGCTTGGCCTCGGCGGAAATCAGGTGATGCCGGCCCTGGATATGCACATCCATCGACCCCTGCGATTCCGCCATGGGGAAGAAGCGGCGGACCTCACCGCCGGCATAGGGCAAAAGTTCGAAATTCCATTCGATTCGGTTGGGCGCAGGATGGGCAGGGTCGCCGGCGACAAAGCGCCAATGATCCAGGCCGGCGCCTTCCATGCGTGCCGCCAACCAGGGCGCGGCGTCCTCGGTGCGAAAGCCGGGCAGATTGCCGGCAGCGACCACGGCGACAGCGATCGTCTGCGCCTGGCTCGTGCCTGCGGCAGAGAGGACGCATGCCACGCCAAGGGCTGCCAGAATGCGGGCAATATTCTGCATGGCCGCGACCCTATCGCGGCGATCGTGACAGTTCCGTGTCGCGGCGATTTAAGAGGGGGTAAGCTTGAGCAGCTCCTTCTGCTCGGTCAGGACATAAACCGCCCCGTCCGGTCCCACGCGCACATCGCGGATGCGGGTATGCAGCTCGGTGAGCAGCGGCTCCTCCGACACGACTTTGTTGTTCTTCAAGGTGAGGCGATAGACGCCCGTGCCGCGCAATCCGCCCGCAAGCAGATTGCCGTTCCATTTGGGAAACAGCTTGCCGTGATAGACCGCCAGGCCTGAGGGCGCGATCACCGGGTCCCAGTAATAGACCGGCTGCTCCAGGCCCGGCTTGGCGGTTTGGCCATCGGCGATCGGGCCGCCCGGATAGTCGATGCCGTGGGTGATAAGCGGCCAACCGAAATTCTTGCCTTTTTGGATGCGGTTCAACTCGTCGCCGCCGCGCGGGCCGTGTTCGGTCTCCCACAGCGTGCCATCGGATGCAAAGGCGAAGCCTTCAGGACTGCGCAGGCCATAGGCCCAGATCTCAGGGCGTACGCCGGGCTTGCCCAGGAACGGATTGTCGGGCGCTGGCGCGCCATCGGGCGTCAGATGGATGATCTTGCCGACATCGATGTCCAGCTTTTGCGCCAGCTGCTGGTCATAATCCGCTTTCTTGTTGCCGTCGCGGTCGCCTACGGTCATGAACAGCGAACCGTCCCTGGCAAAGGCAATGCGCCCGCCCTGCTTCATGGAGAAATTCTCTTCCGGCAGCTCCGGCACGCCGCGATAGATCACGGTGACGTCATGCAGCGCATTTTGGGCTTCATCCAGCACGCCGTGCGCCAGATAGGTGTTGCTGTTGCCCTTGGGCAGAAGCTGGAAGAAAGAAAAATAGATCTTGTGGCTTTTCTGAAAGTCGGGCGCCAGCACCACATCCAGCAGCCCAAGCTTCTTGGGCGGCGCCAGTTCGTCGATGCCGGTCAGCGGTTCGGACAGCGTGCCGTCGGGCGCGACGATCCGCAGATGGGCCGGGAATTTCTCGGTCACCAGCATCTTGCCGTCGGGCAGGAAGGCCAGCGACCAGGGCAGGTGCAGCTTGTCGGTGACGGTGGTGACCTTATAGCTCGCGACCTTGTGATAGGGCGCACGGGTCTGTTCGGGGAACAGCGGCTTGTCATCGGCCTTTTCGGGCGGCCGCGTCTCGAAAGGCTGGCCCTCCACCATCCGGGGCTGCGGGAAGGATTGGGAATCGCCCGGGGTGGGCGCGGGGGCGGGCGGTGTGTCCTGGGCCGCCAAACCCGTGGGGATCAGGGCCAGAAAACCCGCCAGAACAAGAGGCCGTCTCATCATCATTCCCTGTTTCCCCGTGCTGGCAGCGTTGATGTGCGTGACGCCGCCGTCTTTCTGCCCTTAGACTAGCCGCAAAAGCGCCGGCATAAAAACGGCTTCGCAGCGAGGTGAAACCGACCCGAGCTGCGACGGGGAAATGGGGAATTGTGGGTGTGAATTCCACACTGGCGATGCTGCCGCTCGATTATATCGAGTTCTTCATATTTCTGGCTGCCCTGTGCGTGGTGGGCATCTGGTCCGGCCATGGCGAGCGCGGCTCTTCCAACGATTATTTTCTGGCCGGCCGGAGGCTGCCTTGGTACGCGGTGGGCGGCTCTTATGTGGCCGCCAATGTCTCCACCGAGCATTTTATCGGCCTGGTAGGGGCCAGCTATATCCTGGGCGTGCCCACGGCGCTGGCCCAGTGGCAGACGACGATCGCCGAAATCGTCATCGTCTTCCTGTTCGTACCGTTCCTGATCCGTGCCCATGTCGTCACCGTGCCGCAATATCTGGCGGCGCGCTTCGGTCCCGGCGTGCGGCTGGCCTTTGCATTGCTCACCATCTTCGCCAACATCACCATCTTCATGGCGGCGGTGATGTATGCCGGCGGTCTGGCGCTGTCGGGCTTCTTCGGCTGGCCGCTCTTGGCCTGCATCATCGCCACCGGATTGTTCGCAGGGATTTGGGCGGTTTATGGCGGCCTTAACACCGTGGCCTGGACCGGGGTGCTCACGGCCATCGTCAAGATCGGTGGCGTCACGCTCCTGACAGTACTGGCGCTGAAGGCGATGACGCCCTCCGGCGGCGTGATCGACGGCTTCATCAAGGTGATCCGCGACAATGTCGCCGACCATGGCATCTGGCATCGGGCGCTTCTCGCCAGCACGCCGCATTTGACCCAGTATGGCGCCTACAACCGGCTCACCGTGTTCCAGCCGCCCGACCATCCGCTGACACCCTGGACCGGCACTTTTTTCGGCTTCCTGGCGGTGGGTGTGTGGTACGGGGTGATGAACCAGTTCATCGTCCAGCGCGTCCTGGGCGCGCGCGACATCTGGCACGCCCGCATGGGCATGGTGATGGCCGGCTATGCCAAGCTGTTTCTGCCGCTGATCATCGTGCTGCCGGGCCTGATCCTGTTCTCGCGTCATCCCGAATTCATGCTCGGCAACTGGGCCGACGCCAATCATCGCGCCGATGGCGGCTTTGTCGTACTGGTGCGGGAATTCTTTCCGGCGGGCCTGCGCGGCCTGCTGCTGGCGGTCTTGATCTGCGCAGTGCAGTCCACGGTCAGTTCTGTGGTCAATGCCACCGCCGCCATTCTCACCTTCGACATCTATGTGCCGCTGATCAACCCGACGGCTTCCGAAAAACAAAAGGTTCGTTTCGGCATCTGGGCCTCGATGCTGGCGATCCTGGCGGGCATCGCCATGGCCATCGCCATCAGCCGGATGAGCGCGGGCATCTATCAGTACATGCAGACAATCAACGCCCTGGTGGCGCCGCCCTTCGCAGCCATCCTGTGGATGGGGCTGCTCTGGAAACGCACCAATGGCGCGGGCGCCATCGCCGCCATCATCGCAGGCTTCGCCACCGGCATCGCGTTCAAGCTTGTCGGCTATCTCTGGGCCATGCCTAGCTGGTTCTACCCTTTCGGCAACCAGGCGCCGGTCTGTCTTCTGGTGTCGGTCATCGCCTGTATGCTGGGCACGCTTTCCCACCCCGCCCGTACGCCGGGTACCGAGGAAAACCCCGTCACTTTCTGGAATTCGGAGGAAACACTCAAGGCCGGGCTGGGCGACCGCTGGTACAACAGCGTGATTTTCTGGGCGGGCCTGTCGCTGGTGCTGACCCTGGCCGCGATAGTGATATTCTCTCAACTCGTCTTTCCGACAGGAGACTTTTCGATGGGACGCGGGCCATGAACAAGAAGAACCTCTCCGACCTGGTGATCCGACACAGCGAATTCAAAGGCGAGATTGGCGTGGCGCGCGCCGACATCACGCCGCCTGTGGGCATCTATGCGCGCTCCTGGGGCAGCGCCCTGCATGACACGGCCGAAGGCATCCATCGTCCTCTGGTTGCGACTTGCCTGTTCCTGAAGGGCGGCGATCCGGAGACGGAAATCTATCTCCTGTGCCTGGATCTGGGCTGGTGGACCGACGTCTCCCATGAACAGCAGATGCGTGCGGCGATCCTGGCCAAATCGGGCGTGCCTGACGGGCAGCTTATCATTCATATGGGCCATACCCATTCCGGGCCCGCCTCCAACCTGCAGAATGTCGAGCGCAAGGGCGGTGACCTGATCCCGGCCTATCGCGAGAAGGTCGTGAGAGGCTCAGCCGCCGCACTTCTCGGCGCCAGGGCAAATGCACAACCCGCCGTGGCGACCTGGGGGGAGGGGCGCTGCGATCTCGCCCGCAACCGCGATCTGGTGCTGGACAGCGAGACGTTCCTCTGCGGCATCAATCCCGAAGGTCCCACCGACGACACCGTGCTGGTGTGCCGCGTCACCGACATGAGCGGCGAGATCATGGCTACCATGGTCAACTATGCCTGCCATCCGGTGTCCCTTGGCGGCGGCAACAAGCTGATCTCGCCCGATTATTACGGCGCCATGCGCGAGATTGTGGAGCGTGACACAGGCGGCGCGCCCTGCCTGTTCCTGCATGGCGCGTCGGGCGACATGACGCCCTTGCGCTCCTATGAAGCCGACCCGGCCATCGCCGACCAGAATGGCCGCCAGCTGGGCTATGCGGCGCTTTCGGCGCTCGCCGGCATGCTGCCGCCGGAGCAGGAACTGTTCTTCGACCGTATCGAGGATTCCGGCGCGCGTCTTGGCCGCTGGAGTCTCAGGCCCAAGCCCGCCAGCACCAGACTAAGCATGACGGTGTCGGATAGCGAGCTTCCCTATGTCGATTTGCCCACCGAAGCGGAGCTGATGGAGGCCTTGGAAAACTGCACCGACCGGCCGCTGAAGGAGAGGCTGGAACGGCGTCTGGCGGTGCGCCGCGACGTGGGCGAGGGCAAAGGGCAGCATGTGCACATGACCATCTGCCAGATCGGCGATGCTTTCCTGGTGGGCGCGCCGGCCGAGCCTTACAGCCTTTTCCAGAAGGAGATCCGCCGCCGCTTCCCGGGACACGCCGTGATGGTGCTGAACCTGGTCAATGGCAGCATCGGCTATCTGGCGCCGGCGGAAACCTATGACAAGCCGGGCCTCTACCAGATCAAGATTTCCCTGTTCAGGCCGGGCTGCATGGAGCAGGTGATCGAGGACACGGCGCAATCCCTGCGCGCGCTTGAGACCATCCATGGATAAGCCGGTCGCTGCCGAAACGGTGTTGCAGAACAACCGCCGCTACATTCCGGGCGGCATTTCCTCGGTCAATCGCAGCATCGATCCTGCCATCACCTTTGTGAAAGGGGAGGGCGCCTGGTTGTGGGACAGCGAGGGCAGGCGCTATATCGACTATCATGCGGGATTCGCGCCCTATTTTCTGGGGCACAATTTCGCGCCCATCAATCAGGCGGCCGCGGCGGCGCTAGCCGATGGCGACAGCCTGTTTGGCGCCGGCCCCTCCATCGCCGAAGGGCGGCTTGCACAGCTTATTTGCGAGAACGTGCCGGCTGCTGACAAGGTCACCCTGCTCAACACCGGCAGCGAGGCCACCTCGCTCGCCATCCGCATCGCGCGTGCGGTGACGCGGCGTTCCCACGTCATCGTGATGCAGGGCGGCTATAACGGCAATCACGACGAGCTGGCCTGCAATGTGTTCAATACCTTCGCCGATATCGGTCCGCGCGTTTCTCCGGGTGAATATCCGCTCAGGCCGCTGGGCGCCGGCACCACCATCACCCAGACCCATTTCACCCATGCCGTGAATTACAACGACCTGGAATCGGTACGCTATGTCTGCCGGCGCTTTCCCGTTGCCGCCCTGATCACCGAGCCGGTGCTGCAGAATATCGGCGTGGTGAAGCCGCAGGCGGGGTATCTCGAAGGCCTGCGCGATCTGGCCGACGAGTTCGGCTTCCTGCTGGTGTTTGACGAGGTCAAGACCGGCTTTCGCCACGCCGTGGGCGGCTATGCCGAGATCAGTGGCGTCAGGCCCGACCTGGTGGTCTATGGCAAGGCCGTGGCCAACGGCTTCCCGCTGGCGGTGGTGGGCGGCAAGGCGGAGTATATGGACTCCATCATCGATCCCGATCCTGCGCGCCGTCCTTTTGTCGCGGGCACTTACAATGGCCATCCCATGGCGGTGGCCGCGGCCATCGAGACGGTTCGCCATCTGGTCGCCAACCGCGACAGGCTCTATCCGCGGATGGAGCGGCTTGGCGCGGAGATTGAGGCGGGTATCATGGACATCTTCTGCCGTCGCGGCATCACCGCTTGTCTGGCGCGGCAAGGCTCGGCCTTCTCCTTCTATCTGATGGAAAAGCCGCCAACCGACCTGCATGACATCATCGAGGGCCATGACTTCAACCGGGACGTGGCGCTTCGCCGCGCCTTGATCCAGCGCGGGGTGTTCTTTGTGCCCATTGCCACCAAGCAATGTTCGCTGTCGGCGGCCCACACCGAGGCCGATATCGCCTTCACGCTGGAGCAGTTCGAAAGCGCCGTTGCCGCCGTCTGGTAAGCCATTATAGTCCTCCCCAAAATTTGCCAAAGTTTGGGGAGTCGCTCATGAAACGCATCTGGCTGGCCGCGCTGGCTGTTACTTTGTCCGGCGTGGCGCTTGCGCAACCGATGCGCCAATTGTCCAGCCAGCCGTTGGGGCCGACCGACATCCAGATTCCGCCGCGCAAGCTGGCCGCGCCCGTGCCGGCGCTGCTGCAAACCCGCGCGCATGAAATCTATTCCACGACCTGCTCGGGCTGCCACGGGATTACAGCCGAGCCTGGCGCCAAGGGCCCCAGCCTCTTCTCGGAAGATTTTCTGAACAGCCATACCGACGCCCAGATCGTGCAGGCGATCACCGATGGCGTGCCGGGCACGGCGATGCCCAGCTTCAAGACCCTGCTGTTTCCCGATGAAATGGCGCAGATGCCGGCCTATCTGCGCATCCGTGGCGGCATCGTGAACCGGCATGTGGGGCCGGTGCCCGACATCACCGGCAAGGTGTTCAATACACAAAAGGCGACATTCAAGGTCGAGACCCTGGTCAAAGGCCTGGATCAGCCCTGGGGCATGGCCTTCCTGCCGGATGGCCGCATGATCTTCACCGAGCGCGCCGGCCGTCTGCGCTTCATGGACAAGAACGGCAAGATGTCCGATCCGGTGAAGGGCACGCCTGCCGTGTTCGTGCGCCAGGATGGCGGCATGCTGGATGTGGCGGTGCCACCCGATTACGCCAAGACGGGGTGGATCTATCTGTCCTATTCCACGGTGCCGCCGGGCTATACGCCCGAGCCGGGCAGCGAGAACGCGCCCAACCTGGGGCCGCCGACCATGACCTATATCGTGCGCGGCAAGGTCAATGCCAACAATGAGTGGGTGGACCAGCAGATCCTGTTCAACCCGCCGCTGGAATATTATCGCAACAGCGCCGACCATTACGGCTCGCGTTTCCTGTTCGACAAGAAGGGGCATTTCTTCTGGTCGATGGGCGAGCGTCACGACATGCAGATGTCGCAGTTCCTGGGCGCGCCCTTGGGCAAGATCCATCGCATGAACCTGGACGGCTCGGTCCCGAAGGACAATCCCTTCGTCCATACGCCCGGCGCGCTGAAAAGCGTGTGGACCTATGGCCACCGCAATCCGGAAGGTTTGGCCTTCGATCCGGCCACCGGGATCCTGTGGGAAACCGAGCATGGCCCCACGGGCGGCGATGAGGTCAACATCATCGAGCCCGGCAAGGATTACGGCTGGGGCGTCGCCAGCAAGGGGCTGGAGCCGGGGGTCAATCACACACAGATGCCTGGCATGACCGATCCGATCACTTTCTTTAATCCGTCGATCGGGCCCAGCGGGATCACCTTTTATACGGGTGACAAATTCCCGGCCTGGAAGGGCAACCTGTTCATCACCGGCATGGTGGGTGAGAAGCTGATCCGCATGGAGATCAAGGGTCGCCAGATCGTGTCGCAGGAGCCGGTGATCTCGGGCTATGGCCGGGTGCGCGATGTGCTGACCGGACCGGACGGCGATCTCTATTTGCTGTTGCAGAACATGAATGGCGACCCTGTCGGTGGCTCCATCGTCCGGCTGGTGCCCGCCAACTAACAACGCTAGGCTTCCTCTCAACGACGCCCGCAAACGGGCGCGAATCGAGGGGAAGCGGCATGAAACGGCGTGATTTCCTGACCGGTGCGGCAGCGGTGGCGGCGGGCGTTATTGCCCTGCCGCCGCTGGCCTGGGCGCAGGAGAAGTCCAAACTCAAGATCACCGGCATAAGGCTGGTGAAGCTCGCCCCGCGCAATCCGCCGCCGGCTTACACGCCCGCGCCGGGCTCCTGGTCCACGCAAGGGGTGGAAGTGTCGGCGCCGCCGAACATCTATCCGGAATTCAAGCCGACCCGCAGCCTGTTCGCGGCCAAGGATGTGCCCAGCTTCACGGTGGAAGTGACCACCGACAAGGGCATCACCGGCTATGGCGAGGGTGGCGCGGGCGGCGGCGCTATCGTGATGGGCCATCTGGCGGCGCTGATGATGGGGCGCGATCCCTTCGATATCGAGCGCAACTGGGACATCAACTGGCGCGTCACCGAGTCTTACGGCCAGGAAGGCGTCACCATGAACGCCATCTCCGGCTTCGACAATGCGCTGTGGGATATTGTCGGCAAGGCGCTGGGCGTGCCGGTCTATGAACTCTTGGGTGGCGAGACCAAGCCGCGCATTCCCGCCTACTGCACCGGCAACGACATCGAACAGCATGTCGAGCATGGCTTCACAAGGGTGAAGGTGGCGATGCCGTTCGGGCCGGTGAGCGGCGAGGAAGGCAAGCGCGGCAATGTCGAGCTGGTGGCGCGGGCGAGAAAGGCCGTCGGTCCCGACGGCGATGTGATGTGCGACTGCTGGATGTCATGGGACGAGCAGTACACCATCGAGATGTGCAAGCTGATGGAGCCCTATCGGGTGAAGTGGGTAGAGGAGGTATTGCCGCCTTATGATTTCCAAGGTTTCGGCCGGCTGCGCAAGAAGATCACGTCCACCAACATTGCCACCGGTGAGCATGTCTACGGCCGATACGGCTTCCGCAAACTGCTGGAAGCCGATGGCGCCTCGATCTGGCAGCCGGATGTGACCTGGTGCGGCGGCATGACCGAGCTGCGCCGCATCGGCGCGCTGGCGGAGGCCTATGACATCACCGTCAATCCCCACACCGGCGGCACCAATGGCGCCTGCCACTGGTCGCTTTCGCATGTGAACGGGCAATGGGCCGAACTGTTCATGCCCCCGCCGGGCGGACCGAAAAAGGTCTATGACATGTTCGACCAGCAATATGAGGTCACCAAGGGGCCGGAAGGCCTTTACATGCATCCTACCCGCACGCCGGGCTGGGGCTGGGACGTGGTGGCGACGCCAGCCTGATGAAAAACAGCGTGATGAAAAAGCTGGTTGCCGTTTTCGCGTTTCTGGCTGCCGCCGCGGCGCTGTCCCATGTCCGTGCGCAGGTGCCTTTCGCTGCCGCCCAGGCTGACTTCGAGAAGAACTGCGCGGTCTGTCACGGCTCCGGCGGTGGCGGCGGCGACCGTGCCCCGGCGCTTGCCGACAATCCCGACTTGCGGCGGTTGGATGCCGAGGGCATCGCCGCCATCATCCGCCGCGGCATGCCGGGCGGGATGCCGGCTTTCGCCAGCCTGCCGCAGACACAGGTGAGCGAGATTTCCACCTGGCTCAAGTCGATGAATGAATCTGCCCTGCGCACCGCGCCACCGCAGCAAGTGGCGGCGGGCGAGAAATTCTTTTTCGGTGAAGGTGGTTGTTCGGGCTGCCATATGGTCAAGGGCCGCGGCGCCAGTCTGGGACCAGATCTTTCCGGCATCGGCGCGCGATCGACCTTCAAGGAAATAAATGCCTGGCTGGACAATCCTACCAGTCAGATGGGCGTCAAGACCTTGGCGGTCTGCCCCTTCTGGGCCTTTTGCCCAGACTTCCAGTGGGCGATCGCGGATGTGGCGCTGAGGGATGGCGGGCATCTGCGTGGCTATCTGCGCGGCCAGACCGAACATGAAGTGCAGATCCTGGACATGCAGAAACGGTTGCATTTGCTGGATGCCGCCCAGTATGCATCAGTGACCCGCCAGACCCAGTCCGCCATGCCGGTGTTACGCGCCACGGCGGATCAGCGCCGCGACCTGCTGGCTTATCTGTCGAGCCTTGCCGGTGTCGAAGAAGGTCCGCTCACCACGGCGAGCGCGCCGGTGACGCAAGGAGACATCGACCAGATCATGAAGCCCAGGCGTGGCGACTGGCCCAGCTACAATGGTGGGCTGGACGGCAATCGCTGGTCGGGGCTGGATCAGATCAACCCGTCGAATGTGAAAGGCCTGCAGCCGCAATTCGTCTTTGCACCGGGCGGTTCGGGTCTGGAAGGCACGCCCGTGGTGATCGGTGGCGTGATGTATGTCACCGGCGGCACGCGGGTCTGTGCGCTGAACGCCAAGACCGGCGCGCCGATCTGGTGCACGCCGCGCAACAACGGCATCGCGTCGACGCCCAAGAGCGCGCCGGCGCCAGTCGGACCCAATCGCGGCGTGGCCGTGCTGGGTGACCGCGTCTTCTATATCTCCGACGACGCCTATCTGGTCTGCCTCAACCGGCTGACCGGCGCGGTGATGTGGAGCGTGTGGCTACCGGAGAAAGGCGCGGCCGGAAAGTTCTACAGTTCCATGGCGCCGATGGTGGTGGGCGACCTGGTGGTGGCGGGCATTGCCGGCGGCGACAGCCCCATGCGCGGCTTCCTCGCCGCCTATCGTCCCGACAGCGGCAGGCTGGCCTGGCGCTTCTATACCATCCCCAAGCCGGGCGAGCCGTTGGCCAAGTCGTGGATCGGCCGCGCCCTGACCACAGGCGGTGGCGCCACCTGGTCCACCGGGTCCTATGATGCGGAAACCGGCACGCTTTATTGGGCGGTGGGCAATCCCTATCCCGACACCGATCCCGACGAACGCGGTGGGCGCAATCTCTACACCAATTCGGTGATCGCGCTGGATGCGAAAGCTGGAACATTCAAATGGCATTTCCAGTTAACGCCCTATGACACCCACGATTGGGATGCGACCCAGCCGCTGGTGCTGGCGGACGCCAACTGGAAAGGAAAGCCGCGCAAGCTGCTGTTATCCGCGCAGCGTAGCGGCGTCTTCTATGTGATCGACCGGACAAATGGCCAATTCCTGCTGGCCAAGCCGTTTGTGAAAAAGGAAACCTGGACTAAGGGTTTTGAGAAAGACGGCACGCCGATCCTGGCAACGGGCAGCACGCCTACGGTGGACGGCACCAAGACTTGTCCCGGCGTGCGCGGCGCCACCAACTGGTACGCCCAGTCTTTCGATCCGCAGACCGGCCTGTTCTATGTGATGGCGGCGGAGGATTGTGGCATTTATCGCAAGACCGGCAAGATCTTCGGGCCCAATCCCGATCCGTCGGATGTGGGCATGCGGCTGGTGCGCGCGCTGAACATCGAAACCGGTGATGTCGCCTGGGAGAAGCTCCTGGTCGGGCCGCAAGAGACCAACTACACCGGCGTGCTCACCACGGCCGGCGGGCTTCTGTTTCATGGCGAGACCGGCGGCGATTTCGCCGCGGTAGATGCCAAGACCGGGCAGACGCTCTGGACTTTCCGCGCCAACGACAGCTGGCGGGCCTCGCCCATGACTTACACGGTGGATGGCCGCCAGTATGTGGCGGCGATGGATTCCACCAACCTGTTCAGCTTCGCTTTGCCCAACTGATACCCACTGTCATGCCCGCGTAAGCAGGCATCCATTTCCTGCCGATCCGAAGCTTTGAAATGGATTCCTGCTTACGCGGGAATGACAGCTTTACTAATCCAGCATTTTCTCGAGCGTCACCAGTTCATCGGCCTCGCGCGCCGGCTTGTCCCAGCGGATGCGGTTGATGCGGGGAAAGCGCATGGCCACGCCTGACTTGTGTCGGGTGGAACGCTGCAGGCCCTCAAAGGCGACTTCAAGCACCAGGCCGAAATCCTTGTCGGCGCGGACCGAGCGCACGGGTCCGAAACGCTCCACCGTATTGTCGCGCACGAACTTGTCCAGCCGTTTGAGCTCTTCGTCAGTGAAGCCGAAATAGGCCTTGCCCACCGGCGTCAGGCCGCGCTCGCCATTGGCATCTTCGCGCCACACCCCGAAGGTATAGTCGGAATAGAAGCCGCTCCTTTTGCCATGGCCGCGCTGGGCATACATCAGCACGGCATCGATCAACCGCGGATCGCGCTTCCATTTGAACCAGGGGCCCTTGGGCCGGCCCGCCTCATAAACGCTGTCCCAGCGTTTCAGCATCAGGCCTTCGGCGATTTGCGGATCGCCTTTGGGCGGATGGGCGCGCAGCTGCGCTAATTCTTCCCAGCTGGAGAATGACTGCAGTGGCGACAGGTCAATGCGCGGATTGGCGAGGCCGCCGATGAAAGCCTCCAGCCGCTTGCGGCGCTCGACAAAGGGCAGGGCGCGCAAATCTTCTGTGCCCTCCATCAAGAGATCATAAGCGCGGATGCCGGCGGGATATTTCCCCATCAGTTTGGCATCGGCGGTTTTGCGGTTCAGCCGCTGCTGCAGGTCGCCGAAGGGTGCGGCATGACCATCCTTGAAGATCAAAAGCTCGCCGTCGATCACGCCGGCGAAATCCAGGGCCGCCATCACATCGGGAAAGGCGGCGGCAATGTCCTCGCCGGTGCGACTGTACAGTCGCCGCTGCCCGCCTTCATGGGCGGCCTGCACCCGTATGCCATCCCACTTCCATTCCGCGGCATAGTCACTAGCCTGATAGCGGGCAAAGTCTGTGGCTTCGTCGATGGCCTGCGCCAGCATCACCGGGCGGAAGCGGGCTGGCGCTTCCGCGCTGGGCCTCTCGCTGCGCTTTTCCAGCCAGGCGAAGAGGTCGCCATAAGGCGGTTCCTGGCTGTGCCACACTTCTTCTATGTCGCTGATGGGCACATCGCCCAGCGCTGCCAACGCCTGTTTGGCCAGCCGGGCCGATACGCCCACTCGCAGGCCGCCGGTCAGAAGCTTCAGCAACGCCCAGCGGCCGGTAGTGTCCAGCGCATCCAGCCAGCGCTCCAGCAGCTGCGGCACTTCGCGGCGCGAGGCGGTGCGCAGAGATTCCACCACCTCCGGCAGTTCCGGCTCGCGGTTGGCGCCGGGTTTGGATGGCCAGACCAGCGCCACCGTTTCCGCCAGGTCACCGACGAAATCATAAGACAAGGCGAACAGCTGCGGATCGAGCCGCGCTTCCGCCGCCTTGCGGATGAAACCTGGCTTGGCGGCATCGAAACTTAGCGCCCCGGTCAATGAGGCCAGCGCCCAGCCGCGTTCGGGATCGGGCGCGCCACCCAGATAATCGCGCAACAAGGTGAGCTTGGCATTGCGCGAGGGGGTGAAGGCGAGTTGGTCCAGAAGACGCGCGAAGGCCTTCATTCGTCTTCGTCCTCATAGCCCGCGATCTCCAGCGCGGTGGCCGAGATATTGTTCAACACCGCCCAGCGCAATAGCGCCTCTTCGCTGCCATGAGTGATCCAAAGTTCTTCCGGCTTGAGTTCCGTTGCGGTGAGGGTCAGTTCATCCCAGTCAGCATGGTCCGACACCACCAGCGGCAGTTCGACATGGCGCTGGCGGGCGCGCGCCCGGACCATCATCCAACCGGAAGCGAAAGCGGGAATGGGATCGGCGAAGCGCCGGGCCCATTTGTCGGCGATGGCGGAAGGCGGCGCCAGCACGATTTCACCCGGCAGGGCATTGCGCGCGGTGTCGGTGGCCGGCGCAAGCAATCCGAGATCCACGCCGTGCCGTTCATACAGCGCGTTCATGCTTGCCAGCGCGCCGTGCACGTAAAGCGATTTGTCGTATCCGGCCTCGCGCAGCAGGCGGATGATGCGTTGCGCCTTGCCCAGGGCATAGGCGCCCACCAGATGGGTGCGATCAGGAAACAGTGCCACTGATTTCAGCAGTTTGGCGATTTCATCTTGCGAAGGCGGAAAGCGGAACACCGGCAGGCCAAACGTCGCTTCGCTGACGAACAAGTTGCACGGCACTGGCTCGAATGCCGGGCAGGTCGGATCGCGGCGGCGCTTGTAGTCGCCCGAGATCACCACTGTCATGCCTTTCCATCGCAGCACGGCTTGCGCCGATCCCAGCACATGGCCGGCCGGCACCAGGGTTACCTCCACACTATCGCGCGCCACTGTCTTGCCGTATGGCGCGGCTTCCGTGGCGCCCGCGAAATCTTCGCCGTAGCGCGCCGCCATGATCGCCAGTGTCTCGGGCGTCGCCAGCACTGCGCCATGGCCGGATCGCGCATGGTCGGAATGGCCGTGGGTGATTACCGCTCGGTCAACGGGCCGTACCGGATCAATATGGAAGTCGCCTGGCGGGCAATAGAGCCCTTCGGGCGTGTTGCGCAGGAGTTGGCGGAACCCAGCCATGGAAGGAGAACGTGCCAGTCCCGGCTTGGGTCCGCCAGCGCCTACAGCTAAGTCACTGAAACTTCTGGTATCTGTCCAGGATTTCTAATCTTTGCGATTGCAGTTGCAAATCACTTGCAAATACAGGCGAGGCATGTTTTTAAATTACGGTGTGTGAGGGGACAGAATGTCGGGCAAGGCCGCCAAATCATCCGGCAAACCGGTCAAGCGCATCGCCATCAGCGAAATCCTGGATGGTGGTCGCGAGGCGGTGCTGCTGCATGACGGAATCGAGTACCGCCTGCGCCTCACCAGCAACGGCAAGCTGATACTGACCAAGTAGCAGCCTGCCGTTCCATAGCGCACCAAGCCAGCCCCTTTTCAGGACGCCAGCCAGGTCGGAATGCCGAACCAGAGGGGTCCTGTCTCGTGTCTATCGTTTCCACATCGCCCAAATTCCGCGTCCTTTCGGGCGCATCGCTCTCCGTGCTGGGGACGCTTGTGCTGGGTACGCCCGCAAACGCCCAGCCGCTCCAGCTCGGGCCGGTCTCGGTCAATGACGATACCGACGCGAATGCGCAGAACCATGCGCCGCCGATCACCATTATGCCGACCAGCAGCGTGCAGGACACGCCACAGTCGATCAACGTGGTCACGGGCGAGGTGATGAAGGAGCAGGCCGTCACCACCCTCGCCGATGCCCTGAAGAATGTGCCCGGCATCACCATCGCCATCGGCGAAGGCGGCACACTGGCCGGCGACCAGTTCAAGATAAACGGCTTCGACGCCAAGGATGACGTCTATCTCGACGGGCTACGCGATTTCGGCGCCTACAATCGCGACAGCTTCGACTATGACGAGGTGCAGGTGCTGAAAGGCCCGTCGGGCCTGATGTTCGGGCGGGGCACGGTCGGCGGTGCTATCAACACTGTCTCCAAGACGCCGTTCCTGGCTGACAAATATGCCGGCCATATCGAAGGCGGCAATGGCGGCCATGTGCGCGGCACCGCGGATCTGAATTACCAGCTGTCCGACACGGCGGCGGTACGGCTGGACCTGATGTACACCGACACCGGCGTGGTGGACCGCGACCTCACCCATTCCACCCGCTGGGGCATCGCACCGTCGCTGGCGCTGGGGCTTGGCACCGACACCAGCTTTACCCTCAGTTGGATCCACCAGCAGAATGCCGACCGGCCCGATTACGGCATTGTGGTGGCCTCGCCGCCCAATTCTGTTTATGCCGAGCCCGCCAGCCAGTTCGGCGTACCGCGCAGCAACTATATGGGCCTGGCGGCGGATCGTGACAAGAACACCGTCGATCTGGTCACCGCCAGGATCAGCCATGTCGCCACGCCCTGGCTCACGCTGGAGAACGATGTGCGGCTTGCCACCTACGCCCGCGACTTCCGTTATTCGTCAGTCGATTCCTGCGACAACACCATCGCCACCAATTATTGCAACCTGCGCCTGTTTGGCATCGCGTCACCGGGTGCGGCGGCTGGTTCCTTTGATCCCACGCAGACGTTGGCATCGACCGGCGGCAGCGGCCCCTATCACCAGAACAGCTGGGGCGTGCAGGACATCCTATCCGCGAATGCCGACTTCCATGTCGGCGGCTTCCACAACATCGCTATCGTTGGCATTGACGCCGGCTATCAGCGCGCCGATCGCACGATCTATGCCTACAGTCTGCCGCCCGGTCCCAACGCGGCGCTCTATCCGCTGAACGACAATTCGGCCCAGCGCAGGAATATTGGCTGGTCGCTCTACAACCCGACACACCAGCCGATACCGGGCTATGCGCCGATCCTGCCCACGCCTGCCAACCTGGGTAGCGATACCTCGACCAGCGTGGTCACTTCCACCGGCGACGAAACCGATCCGGCGCTGTTTGCCACCGACCGCTTCTGGTTCACCGACCAGATCTCGCTGATCGCGGGCCTGCGCATAGACCAGTATCGCGCGCATTATTCGAGCACCGCGGTGGGCACCACCGCCAATCCCTATCCTGTGACAACGCTGAGTGCGCCGTCCTTCCTGTTCGATCCGCGCGCCAGCCTGGTGTGGGAGCCTGACAAGACCCAGACCTATTACATCTCGTGGGAAAAGGCGGCGACGCCGATCGGCACTTCCGTGGTGGGCACGCCCACGCCGATCTCCTCGGCCGCGGCATCGGCGCTCACGCCTGACAAAAGCGAGAATATCGAGATCGGCGCCAAGTTCGCCTTGTTCGACGACCGGTTGGGCCTTTCCGGCGCGCTGTTCGACGAGACCAAGTCCAATGCGCTTCAGACCGATCCCAACACCGGTACCGTGTCGCTGCAATCCAGCCAGCAGCAGCGGGTGCAGGGCTTTGAAGCCTCGGCCACCGGCGAGGTCCTGCCGCGTTTCAACCTGACTGCCGCTTACACCTATCTCAATCCGGTGATCGTTTCCGATCTGACCTGCTCGACAACGACGCCAGTTGTCTGCACGCCCAATCCGGCCACGATCGGCGAACAGATCACCTTTGTGCCCAAACACGCCATTTCGGTGTGGGGCGACTACAATCTGAAGGACTGGGTGAATGGCCTCTCAATCGGCGGCGGCCTGATCTATCAGAGCCATCTTTATAACAATTACACCGCGCCAAGCCCGGCCACTTATCCGCTGGGCCGTATCGTGCGCATCCCGGAGACGGTGGAGATGGATGCGACCGCGGCCTATGCCTTCACCAAGATCTGGCGCGCCCAGGTCAATGTCATCAATCTCGCCGACCGCCTCTATTACAGCCAGTCCTTCGGCAATCGCGCCACGCCGGCACCAGGGCGCACGGTGATCGTTTCACTGGAGGCGGCGCTGTAATGATGGTCCAGATCCCACGTCTGCTGTCGGCGGAACAGGTGGCGCACATGCGCGCCACACTGGCCGGCACCGACTGGGTTGACGGCAGGGTGACGGCCGGAACGCAATCCGCGCAGACCAAGAACAATCTGCAGGTGCCGGAAGACGCGCCTGCGGCCCGCGCCCTGGGAGAGATCATCCTTACCGCGCTCGGACGCAATGAGCGTTTCATGTCGGCGTCACTGGCGCTGCGTGTATTTCCGCCCCTGTTCAACCGCTATGACGCGGGCATGGATTTCGGACCGCATATCGACAACGCCATCCGCTTCGTGAAGTCGTCCCTGGGCGCCGGGTCCCCGATCCGCGTGCGCACTGACCTCTCCGCGACGCTATTTCTGACAAATCCGTCAGACTATGACGGTGGCGAACTGGTGATCGAGGACACATTCGGCATTCACAAGGTGAAGCTCAATGCCGGCGATCTGGTGCTCTACTCCGCCACCAGCCGTCATCACGTCACCCCCGTGACGCGCGGCAGCCGCTGGTCATCTTTCTTCTGGATACAAAGCATGATCCGCGACGAGGCCGCGCGCGCCATGCTATGGGACCTCGACCGTACCGTGCAGGGCCTGCGCAAACAGCTGGGTGATACCGAGCATGTTGTGAGCCTGACCGGCCTCTACCACAATCTCGTCCGCCGCTGGGCGGAAGCCTGAGGACGTCATGACCAGTCTGCGTCGTACCTTGTTCACCGTGCATATGTGGATCGGCCTGACCCTGGGCCTGCTTCTGGCGGCCATGGGCCTGTCCGGCAGCCTTCTGGTCTATGACGATCAGATTGCCAACCTGCTCGATCCACCTCCGCGCGCGGCCACCGCAGGCCAGCCGCTGCCACTGAGCATGATTGCGGACATCGCGCAGGAGACGGTGGGCCATCCCGGCCAGATGCAGATCTTCCTGCCGCAAAAGCCTGGCGAGGTGATTTCGGTGCGCATGGGCGGGATTTCGCCCATGGGCAACATGCCGGGCATGAAAAGCGAAGACCGTCCCCGGGCTGAAGGTCGTCATCATCGCGACGGTGGCGCGCGTGAAAACGGTGGCGAAGGTGGCCGCGGACTTGTGATGTTCATCGATCCGGTTTCGGGCGAAGTTTTGGGCACGCGCACCGCGCTGTTGCCGGCCTTCCTGACCTTCGCGCACCAGCTGCACGGCAATTTCCTGATGGGCCGCGATGGCCGCACACTGGTGGTGGGCTGGCTGGGTGTGGCGATGCTGCTTTTGGGCGCCAGTGGCCTGGTCCTGTGGTGGCCCAGGCGCGGGCAGTGGAAGTACGCCTTCTTCGTGCGTCCCACCGCGCAGGGCCTGCGCTTTCACCGCGAGCTCCATGCCGCCACCGGCATCTGGATATTTCTCATCTTCATGGCGGTGAGCTTTTCGGGCGTGGTGCTGGCCTGGCCGCAAGTCACGGGCGCCACTCCTCCCGGCGCAGGTTCGCGCGGGGTCCCGACCGTGGAAGCAACCGATGGCAAAAGGCTGGGCGCGACCGAAGCCGTCATCGCCGCCAGCACCGCTGTGCCCGGTCTTTCTCCGCGCAGCGTCACTCTTCCGACGCGTCCTGATCAGGCGATCTCGGTGAATTATCTCAGCAACGGGGCGGTCGCCGCCACCGTGTTCGTCGATCCCTATCGCGGCAAGGTCCTGGCGGTGCGCGATCCCTCGCAGAACGTCATAGCCTGGATGCGTCCCGTGCACCAGGGAATCCTGGGACCGGTGTGGCAGTTCCTGGTCTTTCTTTCCGGCCTGGTGCCGAGCCTGTTCATTATCACCGGCATGATCATGTGGTGGAAGAAGCGCAAGCGGCATGTGCCCATGTCCATTCCGCTCGCCGAGGATTTGCGGGAGGAGGCGGTTGCATGACCCTTCTTGTTACGCGAGACCTGTTCGACGACGCCCATGCGGTGCGCCACCATTGGCGCCCCGCGTTCGGCCGCGACAAAGTGACGGGTGTCGCCATAACCGTCGCGATCCATCTGCTGATTGCTGCCGCGGCGCTGACAGCGGTGGAAGTGGCCAAACCGCGCGTGGTGCAAGAGCTGAGTATTCAGATCACGCCGGAGCGTCCCAAGCCTGCCGAGGAAATCAAGCCGCCCCAGCATTTGGCGGTTCCCACAGTCATCACCGCACCGCTGCCTGACATCGTCATCCAGACCACCGCCCCGCCGCCGATGGTGGCCGCGCCGCCGCCGG
This sequence comes from Rhizomicrobium sp., assembly GCA_036488555.1. Lineage (GTDB taxonomy): Bacteria > Pseudomonadota > Alphaproteobacteria > Micropepsales > Micropepsaceae > Rhizomicrobium. Next base: position 54,059 of record DASXHL010000035.1, on the reverse strand, counting down.
TCGCCGCCCCTGTGGCCCCGCCCGTCCAGGCCGCGGCCCAAAAGGCAGCGGGTGAAACCCGCGACAGTTTCCTCGGCCGTCTGCTCGCCCAGCTTAACCGTTTCAAGCAGTATCCCCGCACTGCGCGCCAGGCCCGTATCGAGGGTGTGGTGATGCTGCATTTTGTGATGGATGCGGATGGCAAGGTGCTGAGTTACGAAATCGCCAAATCCAGCGGTCGCCCGGTGCTGGACAATGAGGCCCTGGCCCTGATCCAGCGCGCCCAGCCCTTGCCGGCGCTTCCGGCTGATTTTCCCACCCGCACCCTGGATGCGGTGGTCCCGATCGAATTCTCCCTGAACGGCTGAATCCGGCCATTGGCTGGCGGCCAATTTCAAGGCTAAGCTTCCCTGAAAACAGCCACGGGGAAGCGGATGGAAGAGCAATCAAGGCGTGGTCTTTTGAACGGTGCGACTGTGGCGGCGGCTACTGCAGCGGGCGTTGGGCTTCTGGCGGGAAGCGCGGAGGCGCAGCCCAAGATGGAGAAGCGTTCGCCTTATCCCGATGCCAAGCCGGCCATGTTCTCCCGCGCGGTCGCTTTCGGAAACCTGCTGTTCCTGTCGGGCGTGGGCTACCACCAGCCCGGCGACATCGAAACCCACACCCGCGGCGTCCTGCAGGAAATCGAGAAGAATCTGGTCGATGCCGGCTCTTCGCTGCAGAAATGCCTGAAGGTCAGCGTCTTCCTCAATGACCTGAAGGATTACGACCGCATGAATGCGGTCTACCGCAGCTTCAACTGGGGCGAGGTTGCGCCGGTGCGCACCACGGTGGCGCCGGCCGCCGGCATTCCCGGCAACTCGCTGGTTGAGATCGACGTCATCGCCTACATCTGAATGGGAGCAGGGCATGGGTCTGTTCGGCAAATGGTCGCGGCGTGATCTGCTCAAGAGCTCTGGCGCGGTGGCGGGCGCCATCACGCCGGTGGCCGCAGCGGCCGCGCCCGCCCTGGCGCTCCCGGCACACACCGGCACGGCGAAGGATAACCTTTTCACCCGCATCGGGGTCAGGCCGCTGATCAACGGGCGCGGCACCTACACCATCATCAGCGGCTCGCGTTCCCTGCCCGAGGTCAAGCAGGCCATGTTCGAGGCCTCCCATTATTACGTCCAGATGGATGAGATGATGATCGGTATTGGCGCCGAGCTGGGCCGGCTGATGGGTGGAGAATGGGGCATCGTCACCAATGGCGCGGAATCTGCCATCTGCCTGGCCACGATTGCCTGCATCGCCGGCGCCAATGTGGAGAAGAACCAGGTTCTGCCCTACATCAAAACCAAGGATCAGGTGATCATCCCCAAATATTCACGCAATCCTTACGACATGGGCGTGCGCATGGTGGGGGCGCAAGTCGTGGAGGTGGAAACACCCGAGGAGATGCGCGGCAAGATCTCTGACCGCACCGCGATGATCTATGTGATGTCGGGCCCCCAGGCTGAAAAGGACGTGCTCAATATTCCCGCACTGATCGCCATTGCGAAGGAAAAGAATGTGCCGATCCTGGTGGACGCCGCGGCCGAGGAACCGCTCAATCCCAATCCGCACTTGTCGCGCGGCGCCACCTTGGTCTGCTATTCCGGCGGCAAATGCCTACGCGGGCCGCAATCCTCCGGCATCCTTCTGGGCGACAAGAACCTCTGCCAGGCGGCCTATTACCAGGCGGCGCCGCATCACGCCTATGGCCGGGCGCTGAAATGCAGCAAGGAAGAGAGCATGGGGCTGCTGGCAGCCGTGCGGCAGTGGTACAAGCGCGACCATGTGGGCGAGCAGCGCATGTGGCTGTCCTGGATGCAGAGCATCGAGAAGCGGCTCAAGCCCCTGCCTTCGACCAGCTTCGAATATCTGGAGCCAGAGGATCTTTCCAACAAGGCGACGCAGTTGCGTGTCAAGTGGGACGCCAATGTGCTGAAGATCACCGGCCCGGAACTGGCGGCCAAGCTCGATGCTGGAACCCCGCGCATCCTGATCAATGCCGGCAGCGGGCAGCGCCCGGACCGGATGGCCAGTTCGGTGACCATTATGCCGTACATGCTCGATCCCGGCGAAGCCCATATCATCGCCGAAGCCATGCACGCGGCCCTGACCAATCCCGGCCCGTATCCCGATCCAGTGACGCCATCGGGCGAAGCGGCCAAGATTGACGGCAACTGGACGGTGACCGTCCAATATCTGCGTGGCGAGGGCGCGCAGAAGTTCACCATCCGCCAGGATGGCGGCGAGGTGAATGGCAACCATGACGGCGAACATTACAATGGCCGGCTGCGCGGGCGCGTGCACGGCAATCAGGTGGAATTGCGCACCGTGATGGAAGTGCCCGGCAATCCGATCCATTGGACCTTCACCGGCAGTGTCCAGGGCAATTCCATGTCGGGCAAGGCTGACATGGGCGAATATGGCCCCGTCACCTGGACGGCGACCCGCGCATGAGGTGGTTCGCCTGCGCCGCGCTGGCGCTTTTGACTGTTCCCGCTGTCGCCCAGCCGTTGCCGGCTTATGACCTTCTCCTGCGTGGTGGCCATGTGATCGATGCCCTCAATCATGTCGATGCAGTGATGGATGTCGCCATCAAGGATGGCCACATCGCCCAGGTCGCGCCGGGTCTCAAGCCCTCGGACGCGATCAAGACCATCGACGTGAAGGGCATGATCGTCACGCCCGGCCTGATCGACATGCACTTTCACGCCAACAATGGCAGCGGCGAGCGTGGCTCCTATGCCGGTGATCTCAGTATCCTGCCCGACGGCTTCACCTTTCGCAGCGGCGTCACCACCATCGTGGATGCGGGCAGCTCCGGCTGGCGCAACTTCGAGGATTTCAAGGACCGGGTGATCGACCGCTCCAAAACCCGCGTGCTGGCGATGATCAACATCGTGGGCGCCGGCATGCGCGGCAGCCGCTATGAGAACAACCTCTTTGACATGGACGGCCAGGCCACGGCCCGGATGGCACAGCGCTATCCCGGCCTGATCGTAGGGATCAAGACGGCGCATTTCGCCGGCCCGGAATGGACGCCGGTGGAACAGGCGGTCATCGCGGGCACCATGGCCAATATTCCGGTGATGGTGGATTTTGGCGCCGACTGGCCTCAGCGTCCCCTCTATGACCTTCTGACCCAGAAGCTGCGGCCCGGCGACGTCTATACCCACATGTATTCGGGCCTGCGTCATGAACAGGACCCGGTGACTTTGGGTCCCAGCAAGGGCTTCATCGAGGGCCGGGCGCGCGGCATCTATTTCGACACCGGCACCGGCGGTGGCAGCTTCAAATGGTCACTGGCCGTGCCGATGATCAAACAGGGCTTCAAGCCGGATTCCATTTCCACCGACCTGCATGTCGACAGCATGAACAGCGCGACCAAGGACATGTTGAATGTCGCCAGCAAGCTGATGGCGATTGGTCTCTCGTTGCAGGAAGTGGTGGCCGACATGACCGCGCATCCGGCGCATCAGATCAAGCGCGACGATCTGGGCAATCTGTCGGTCGGTTCGGTGGCCGATATCGCGGTGCTGAGCATCCAGAAGGGCCATTTCGGCTTCACCGACATGGTCGATACGCGGGTGGACGGTACCCAGAAGCTGGTCGATGAACTGACCATCAAGGATGGGCGCATCGTTTATGACTTGAATGGATTGGAAGCCCTGGCCTGGGATGCACCGCAGGGCGACAGCCGTCTGGATACACGCTGGACGACGTTCCCAAGACCAGTGCCCCGGCCGACCGACGCCGTCACATTGCATTGAAAATGGAGCGCTGAAAACGAGAACGGCGGGAACTAGGCTTTCGCCCGTTCTCGCCGTTCTTTGCGTGAGTCCCGACCTTTCGATCGCCTCTCACGAAGAAGATAATGCTGGAACCGGGCATGCGTTCCAGTCCCTTTTCGGGGGCGTTCCCGCGGGCTAGGGTTCCCCAAAATTCGATATTTGGAGGATATTCCTTGGCTTTTCCCAAGATCCGTCAGGTTCGCGCCTTTGTGGTGCGCGGCGGTGGCGCCGATTATCACGACCAGGGCGGTGGGCACTGGATCGACGACCATATCGCGACCCCGATGTCGCGCTATCCGGAGTACCGCCAGTCGCGCCAGAGCTTCGGCATCAATGTGCTGGGAACCCTGGTGGTGGAGATCGAGGCGGAAAATGGCGTCACCGGCTTTGCCGTGACCACCGGCGGCGAGCCGGCCTGCTATATCGTGGAAAAGCATCTGGCGCGGTTTCTGGAAGGGCGCGACCCGGCTGAGGTCGAGAAGATCTGGGACCAGATGTATTTCTCCACCCAGTATTACGGGCGCAAAGGGCTGGTGATCAACGCCATCTCCGGTGTCGATCTGGCGCTGTGGGATCTCCTGGGCAAGCTGCGCGGCGAGCCGGTGCATCAGCTTCTGGGCGGGGCGGTGCGCGACGAGCTGGTGTTCTATGCGACCGGCACCCGGCCCGACCTGGCCAAGGAAATGGGCTTTATCGGCGGCAAGATGCCCTTGCATCATGGCCCGGCCGAAGGCGAAGAAGGCTTGAACAAGGCGCTGGCCGAAATCGCCACCATGCGTGAGCGGGTGGGCAAGGATTTCTGGTTGATGCTGGATTGCTGGATGGCGCTGGACCTGAACTATGCCACGCGGCTGGCGACGCGAGCCTGGGAAGAATCCGGCCTGAAATGGATCGAGGAAGCGCTGTCGCCCGACGATTACTGGGGCTATCGCGACCTGAAGAAGGCGGTACCACCCGGCATGCTGGTCACCACCGGCGAACATGACGCCACCCGTTGGGGTTTTCGCATGCTGCTGGAGATGGATTGCTGCGACATCATCCAGCCCGACGTGGGCTGGTGCGGCGGCGTCACCGAGCTGATCAAGATCGCCAATCTGGCGGATGCCCATGGCAAGCTGATGGTGCCGCATGGCTCATCGGTCTATTCCTATCATTTCGTGATCACCCGCCATAACAGCCCCTTCGCCGAATATCTGATGATGGCGCCCAAGGCCGATCATGTGGTGCCGATGTTTGCCCCTCAGCTTCTGGGCGAACCGGTGCCGAAGAATGGCCGCATCAAACTGTCGGCGCTGGACAGGCCGGGCTTCGGCGTGGAGCTGAATCGCGAAATCGAATTGCACCGTCCTTACCCGCGATGAACCTCGACGGCGATTACGATTATATCGTGGTAGGCGCGGGCTCGGCCGGTTGCGTGCTGGCCAACCGCTTGTCCGCCGATCCCACCAAGCGCGTGCTGCTGCTGGAAGCTGGGGGCCAGGACGACTGGATCTGGTTTCATATCCCGGTCGGCTATCTGTTCCTGATCGGCAATCCGCGCAGCGACTGGATGTTCGAGACCGGGGTCGAGCCGGGATTGAATGGCAGGAAGCTGAACTATCCGCGCGGCAAGGCGATTGGCGGCTCGTCTTCGATCAACGCCATGATCTCCATGCGCGGCCAGGCGGGCGACTATGACCATTGGCGCCAGTTGGGCCTGACCGGCTGGGGCTGGAGCGATGTGCAACCCATCTTCCGCCAGCTTGACCGACATTTCCTGGGCGATAGCGAACATCATCGCAGTGACGGCGAGTTGAGTGTGGAAGCGCCCAGGGTGCGCTGGGAGATCCTGGATGCCATCGCCGATGCGGCCGAGGAAATGGGCATTCCCAAGACGCCCGATTTCAACACCGGCGACAATACGGGCTCCTGTTATTTCCACGTCAACCAGAAGCGGGGACGGCGCTGGTCCGCGGCGCGCGGCTTTCTCAAACCGGTGCTGGGGCGGTCCAACCTCCGGCTCGAGACCGGTGTCGCGGTCGAGAAGGTTTTGTTTGAAGGCAAGCGCGCCGTGGGCGTGCGTTTCCGGCGCGGCAGCGAGGTTGTCGAAGCTCGCGCCAGAGGCGAGGTGATTCTTTCGGCCGGTGCCATCGGCTCCATACAGGTGCTGCAACGCTCCGGCATCGGTCCGGGTGCATGGCTGAACGAATTAGGCATCCCCGTCTTGCTCGCCATGGAGGGCGTGGGCCGCAATCTGCAGGATCACTTGCAGCTTCGGGTGATGTTCAACGTCACCGGCGTGAAGACGCTGAACGAGATCTACTATTCGTGGCTCGGGCGGCCGCTGATGGGGCTACAGTATGGACTCTTGCGGCGCGGGCCCATGACCATGGCGGCGTCGCAGCTGGGCATCTTCACCAAATCCGATTCCAGTCAGGAACGCGCCAACATCCAGTTCCATATCCAGCCCTTGTCGCTGGACCGTTTCGGCACGCCGCTGCACCGCTTTCCCGCCATCACCGTCAGCCCGTGTAACCTGCGCCCTTCGTCGCGTGGTGAGGTGCGGCTGACCTCGGCAGATCTGAATGCGGCGCCCGGCATTCGGCCCAATTATCTTTCCACCGACGAAGACCGCCGCATCGCTGCCGACGCCATCCGTCTGACGCGGCGGCTGATGAAGCAATCGGCGCTTGCCAAGTATAAACCGGAGGAATTCCGGCCCGGCCCTTCGGCCTCCGACAGTGACGCCGACCTGATTCACGCGGCGGGCGATATCGGCACTACCATCTTCCATCCTGTTGGCACGGCGAAAATGGGACTGGCCAGCGACCCCATGGCCGTGGTTGACGAGCGGCTGCGCGTGCGCGGGCTGGAGGGCTTGCGGGTGATCGACGCTTCGGTGATGCCGACCATCACCTCGGGCAACACCAACACGCCCACCATCATGATCGCCGCCAAAGGCAGCGCCATGGTACTGGAAGACGCGCGCTGACACTTCTTGTCATTCCCGCGCACGCGGGAATCCAATTTTCCATCAGGCGGTTTGCTGGAAGAAGTTGGATACCCGCTTTCGCGGGTATGGCAGCCATCAGGTCACCGGAGCCGGATTAAACAAAGTCAGGTCGTTATGCAGGCCCCATTTGTCGGCCCACACCTGTTTCCTGCCGCTCGCCACATCCAGCATCAGCTGGAACAGTTCCCAGCCCACCTGCTCGATGGTCTTTTCGCCGCTGGCGATAGGGCCCGCATCCAGGTCGATGAGGTCGTTCCAGCGCTTGGCTAGTTCGCTGCGGGTCGAGACCTTGATCACCGGCACCGCGGCCAAGCCATATGGCGTGCCGCGTCCGGTGGTGAAGACATGCAGGTTCATCCCGGAGGCAAGCTGCAGGGTGCCGCAGACGAAATCGCTCGCGGGCGTGGCGGCAAAGACCAACCCACGATTTCTGACCTTCTCGCCTGGCGAGAGCACGGCACTGATGGCGCTGGTGCCGGACTTGGCGACCGAGCCCAGTGACTTTTCGATGATGTTGGAAAGGCCGCCCTTCTTGTTGCCGGGCGTGGTATTCGCGCCGCGATCCACGCCGCCATTGGTCAGATAGTCGTCATACCAACGCATCTCGCGCACCAGCGCCTCGGCCACTTCTTTCGTCGCGGCGCGCGGGGTCAGAAGGTGGATGGCGTCACGCACCTCGGTCACTTCCGAGAACATCACGGTGGCGCCTGCCCGCACCAGAAGGTCGGCGCAATAGCCCAGCGCCGGATTGGCGGTCAGACCTGAGAATGCATCGCTGCCGCCGCACTGCATGCCGACGATCAGTTCGGAAGCCGGTACGGTTTCGCGCTTCCTCTCATTCAGAATCTTCAACCGCGCCTCGACCTTTTCCATGATGCCGTCGATCATGGCGCCAAAGCCGACAAAGGCTTCATCCTGCAGCCGCAGCGTTCCGGTCTCCTGGCCCTTGGGCAACAGGCGTTCTGGCACCAGCTTTTCGCAGCCCAGGCCCACCACCAGCACTTCACCGCCGAAGTTGGGATTGTTGGCCAGGTTCTGCAAAGTGCGGATCGGCACCACCGCCTGCGGCGCATTGATCGCCACGCCACAGCCATAGGCGTGGGTCAACACCACCACGTCATCCACATTGGGATATTTGGGCAGCAGCTCGGCCTTGATGCGCTTCAGCGCAAATTCCATGGTGCCGGCCACGCATTGCACGCTGGTGGAGACGGCCAGGATATTCTTGGTCCCTACCGTGCCGTCGGCATTGCGATAGCCCTCGAAGGTATAGCCGGTCAGTGGCTCGGGCTTCGGCAGCGGGCGCGTCGCCATCTCGAGTTGATCCAGCGGCGGCGGGCTGCCCATCACCACATTGTCTTCATTGACCCAGTCGCCGCGTCTGATCGCGCCCTTGGCGGTGCCGATCACTTCGCCATAGCGAATGATATTGCCGCCATCAGCGATATCAGCCAGCGCTACCTTGTGACCCTGCGGTACGAAGTGATTGAGGATCAGACCGTCGGAAAATTCCGTGCCGGCCGGCAGGCCCAGCCCGTTGACAACGATCGCGACATTGTCGCCTGGCGCAACCTGGATACGGCGCGGCGCTTCATGTGGCGGCTTGTTCTGGATGTTCATGGGCGGATTATAGCCGCCGTTACCGTACCAGACAGGGCTTTTTGGGGTCGAATTTCCACCCCTGGATCAGGAACTGCATGGCGGCCGCATCGTCCCGTGCGCCCAAATCCAGCGATTTGTAGATGCCATGCGCTTTCTCGACTTCACCCATGTCGATCTCGATGCCCAACCCGCCGCGCTTTGGCACATCGACCAGTCCGCCCCGGATCTGGAACGGCTCCCTGGTCAGGCGCTGACCGTCCTGCCAGATCCAGTGGGTGTCGATGGCGGTGATGTTACCTGGCGCCGCGGCAGCAACATGGGTGAACATGGCCAATGACACATCGAAATGATTGTTGGAGTGGCTGCCCCAGCGCAAGTCGCGGTCGGCGCACATCTGGGCGACGCGCACGCTGCCGCGCATGGTCCAGAAATGCGGATCGGCCAGAGGAATGTCCACCGCGCCAAGATCAACGGCGTGCACCATCTGGCGCCAGTCGGTGGCGATCATGTTGGTGGCGGTGGGAAGGCCGGTGGCGCGGCGGAATTCCGCCATGATCTCGCGGCCGGAATAGCCGGCCTCGGCGCCGCAGGGGTCTTCGGCATAGGCCAGGATGTCGCCACGGCCCTTGCACAGGCTGATGGCTTCTTTCAGGGACCAGGCGCCGTTGGGATCGAGCGTGATGCGGGCCTTGGGGAAGCGTTTGGCCAAGCCCTCGATGGCCTTCATCTCTTCGCGGCCGTCCAGCACGCCGCCTTTGAGCTTGAAATCGTTGAAGCCGTAGCGGGCATAGGCCGCCTCCGCCAGCCGCACCACGGTGTCGGGTGTCAGGGCTTCCTCGTCGCGCAGCCGGATCCAGTCGTCCCCCCCACTTCCATTAGAGGAGTGGTCGCCGCGATAGGGCAGAGAAGTCTTCTTGCGGTCACCGACAAAGAACAGATAGCCCAGCATCTCTACCTTGTCGCGCTGCTGGCCTTCGCCCAACAGTGCCGCAACCGGCACATCCAGATGCTGGCCCAGAAGATCGAGCAGGGCGCATTCCAGCGCCGCCTGCACATGCACGGTGGTGCGCAGGTCGAAGGTCTGCTGGCCCCGCCCGCCCGCATCGCGGTCGGAGAAGCGGCGGCCCACTTCGGACAGGACATTGTTCCAGGTGCCCAGGCCAACGCCGATCACCAGGTCGCGGCTATCCTCTAGTGTCTGGCGGATCTTCTCGCCACCCGGCACTTCGCCCACGCCGGTGTTGCCGGCGCTGTCGGTCAGGATCACCAGATTGCGGGTGAAATAGGGGGCATGCGCGCCCGACAGGTTCAGCAGCATGCTGTCCTGGCCCGCGACGGGAATGACCTTCATTTCCGTGACGCGCGGCGCGCCACTGATTTTTTCAGCGACTTTCTCGGACATGGAAGAACCTCAGACTGTCTTGAGCACCACGCGTTTGATCTCGCCGGTGATGAAGAGATAGCTGATCATGGCGACGATGGAATGGGCGAACAGGAACACCAGTGCCAGATTCCAGCTGTTGTGTGTGGCGTCCAGGATGTAGCCGATGCCCAGCGGCGTGAAGATGCCCGCGGCATTGCCGAACAGGTTGAAGATCGAACCCGACAGGCCGGTGGCCTCGCGCGGCGCGGCATCGCTCATCACCGCCCAGCCCAGCGCTGCCACGCCCTTGCCGAAGAAGGCGCAGGCCATGAACAGCATGATCCAGAGCTGGTTGTCGGTGTAGTTGCACAGCAGGATGGCGCAGGAGATCACCAGCCCCACCACGATGGGGATCTTGCGGGCCGGCGACAGCGCCATGCCGCGCTTGAGCAGGAAGTCCGACACCACCCCGCCCAACACGCCACCGACAAAGCCGGCGATCGCTGGTCCTACGGCGGTAAAGCCGGCATGGATAGAGCTCATGTGCCGGGCCCTCATGAGATAGATCGGAAACCAGGTGGCATAGAAATAGGTCAGCGCGGTGATGCAATATTGCGCCAGATAGATGCCGAGCAGCATGCGGTTGGCCAACAGATCGCCCATGCAGTTCCACTGGATCTTCTGTGGCGCTGCCGCGGGCCGGTCCAGATCCACCAGGGCGCCATTCTTCTCGATATAATCATATTCGCGCTTGCTGATGCGTTTGTGGCGCGAGGGCGACTGCACGACAGCGGCGAAGATCGCCGCGCCGATCAGGCCAATGCCGCCCATGGCCAGGAACACGGCGCGCCAGCCATAGTCCTGGGCCAGCCAGCCCATCAGCGGCGAGAAGGCGACCAGCGAGAAATATTGCGAGGCATTGAAAATGGCGCTGGCGGTGCCGCGCTCGGAATTGGGAAACCAGTTGGCGACGATGCGCGCATTGGCGGGGAAGCTGGGGCATTCGGCGAAACCTAGCGCGAAGCGCAGCAGGAACAGGCTGATCAGTACCGGCACGGGCGCGAGCCAGGTGACGAAGGCCTGGGCGGCGGTAAACACGGCCCACAGCGTGATGGACCAGAGATAGACGGGACGCGAGCCGTAGCGGTCCAGTAGCCCACCGCCAGGAATCTGGCCGATCACATAGGACCAGCCGAAGGCCGAGAAGATGGTGCCCAGCTGTATGTTGGACAGATGCATCTCCGCCGATAGCGGGCCGCCGGCATACGACATGGTTGCGCGGCTGGCATAGTTGATGGAGGAGACGACGAAGAGGACAGTAATGATCCAGAAACGGATATGGCTGTTGCGGGTCTCAATATCCGTCATGATCGCTCCACACCCCGAAAATACCCCCATTTGTGAGGGCTTTAGTGGCCAAAATAGGCGCCGGCAGAGTGGCCCGTCCAAGCCAAAGGTTCAAGCGATCAATGCGCCGATTGGATCAATAGAGATTGTCGTCGTTGGATGCTGCAAGCGCGTCCATTTCCTCGGGCGCCTCGGGCTCCGGACGCAACAAGTCGAGGAAGGCCGCCAACGCCGGATTGTCATTGTCGCTGCGCCATGCGGCATAAAGCTCGACCGGCGCGGGCGGATCGGTTTCCACCGGGCGGAAATGCACGTCATCGAAATGCAGCGATTGGGCCGCTTCCGGCACCAGCGCCGCGCCAATTCCCGCTCTTACCAGCGCCAGCATGGAATGGATCTGGCTCAGCGACTGGATGGCGATGGGCGCGACACCTTCAGCCTCGAACAGTTCGCCCAGCATGTCGTGAAAATAGCGGGCGCCTTCGGCCGAATACATGATCAGCGGGCGGCGGTCGAAATCGGTCAGGGTCAGCGTGGCTTCCACCAGGCGCTGGTCGCCCACTGGCAGCGCCGCCACCAGCCGCTCCTCGGCCACTTTCACGATGGTGAATTCTCCGCGGCCGATGGGCGGACGCAGCAGGCCGACATCGATGCGGCCAGTGAGCAGGCTTTCCATCTGTTCGGCGGAGACCATCTCCTTCAGCACCACATCGATGTTGGGGGCGTGGCTGGCGCGCTGGAGCAGTAGCCTGGGCAGGAAGCTGTAGCCGCTGGCCGCGGTGAAGCCCAAGGCGATGGTGCCAGCCTCGCCGGAAGCGATGCGGCGGGTGGCCAGCGCCGCACTTTCGGTCAGCCGCAGGATGCGGCGTGCTTCCAGCAGAAACACGCGGCCCGCCGGGGTCAGTTTCACCGCCCGGCTGGTGCGGTCGAGCAGCTTGACCCCCAGCACGTGTTCCAGAAGCTGGATTTGCCGCGACAAAGGCGGCTGGGTCATGTTCATGCGCGCCGCGGCGCGGCCGAAATGCAGCTCCTCGGCGGCGGCGACAAAACAGCGAAGCTGTCGAAGCTCGAATTGCGACCAGAAGGATGGGCCCGTCATGAGCCCATCCTACCGCGAAAAAAGGCTTTTCTTAAACCGGCTTGGCCGCGTCTATCAGTTTTTTCAGGCGGCCGAACTGGTCTGCGGAAAGATCGGTCAGGGGCGCGCGCACCGGGCCCGCGTCGCGGCCGATGGCCTTCATGCCCGCCTTGACGATGGAGACGGCATAACCCTTGTTCTCGTTGCGGATGGCGATATAGGGCAGCACGAATTCCTTCAGCCCCTTCATCACCTTGGCATGGTCCTTGGCGCGCACCGCGTCATAGAAGGCCAAGGCCCATTCCGGCATGAAATTGTAGATCGCCGAAGAATAGGTGGTCACGCCCATCTCCAGATAGGGAAGGGCGAAGGTCTCCGCGGTGGGCAGGCCGCCGACATAAGTCAGCCGGTCGCCCAGCTTGGCATAGACCCGCATCATCAGCTCGATGTCGCCGACGCCATCCTTGAAGCCGACCAGATTAGGATTGCGCTCGCAAAGCTTCGCCAGACTGTCCTCGGTCAGCACGGCATTGTCGCGGTTATAGACGATGACGCCGATGCTGGTGGCTTTGCAAACCGCCTCGATATGCGCCATCAGGCCTTCCTGGTTGGGCACCATCAGATAGGGCGGCAAAAGCAGGATGCCGTCGGCGCCATTGGCCTCAGCCGACTTGGCCAGTTCGATGGCGATGGCGGTGCCATAGCCGCAGCCCGCGATCACCGGGGTCTGGCCGGCGGTCTCTTTCACTGCGGCGGCGACCACCTGGCCAACTTCGGCAGGCGTCAGCGAGAAGAACTCGCCCGTGCCGCCGGCGGCAAACAGACCGGTCAGGCGCTTGAAGCCCAAGAGCCAGGCGCAATGTTCGCGGTAAGCGCCTTCCTGGAAGCGGAAGTCCTGGTCGAAATGGGTGACCGGAAAGGACAGAAGCCCCTTCGCCAAAATCTGCGCCATCTCGGTGGGCGACATCTTGCTCATCAACTGCTCCCTGAATTTGCACGCGAAACTGGTGCCGAGGTTTCGAAGTTCGCCGGTCCCTATATCGGGCTTTTTGCGAACTTCGAAACCCAAACGGCACCAGGTCTCAAAAAATTGCTAGTGTCCTTCGGCTCTGAAATTCGCTTCGCGCCGATATCGAGCTCTTGCGAATTTCAGAGCCGGGACACTAGCGGGCGGGGTTCTAGCCGGTCCAAGCCAAACTGGCTATCGACCGATGCGGTTTTTGCATGGGCATGATAGGAGTGGGAAAAGGCAAAACGGAGGATCGGCCAGGCGAGCGCACGCGAGCCGTCAGGCCGGCCAACCAATAATAAAGAGGAAACCGGATGGACCGCAGGGACATTCTGAAAGCCACGGGGGCAACCATGATCGCGAGCGCGCTGCCGGCCAAGGCCGCGACAGGAGGCTGGGACAAGACCAGGCTGGAACAGGTGGCCGGCGTGATGGCCGACTGGATCAGGGATGGCCGCGTTGAGGGCGCGTCCATCCTGGTGACACAGGGGCTGCGCCAGTTCGCGCGGAATTTCGGCACCGCCAAGGGTCCTGAACCGGTTTTCCTGCTTGCCTCCATCTCCAAGCCGATGACGGCGGCTGCGGTGATGACCTTGGTGGATCAGGGTCAGCTGTCGCTGGACGATCATGTGGTCAAATTCTTCCCCAGCTTCACCGGCGAAGGGCGCGAGACCATCACCATCCGAAATCTGTTGACCCACACGGCCGGCCTGCCCGACATGCTGGCCAATGATGAGATGCTGCGCCAGCAGCACGCGACCCTCGCGGACTATCGCGATGGCGCATTGAAGGCGCCGCTGAAATTCCCGCCCGGCACCAAATATTCCTATGCCAGCATGGGCATTCTTCTGTCGGCCGAGATTGCGCAGAAGATCACCGGCAAACCGATCGCCGACATCGTGGAAGAACATGTGTTCCGGCCATTAGGCATGAACCATACCGGTTTTGGCCTGCGCGGCCGTTCCAACGTCCTCACCGTTCCCAGCCAGGCCGCGCCCGCCATGACGGAAGAGGGCAAGAAGAGCTGGAATGACTGGAACTGGAACAGCAGCTATTGGCGCAATCTGGGTGCGCCTTGGGGTGGGGCGCTGGGCTCCGCCGCCGACATCACCCGTTTTTATCGCGAATTCCTCGACCAGCGCGGCACCATCATGAAGCCGGCCAACGAACTCCTCATGATCACCAACCAGAGCGCACCCGGTGTGAAGGCGAGCGGGTTGGGCTTCGATCTGCCGCCCAGCGTCGGTGCTGCGGCTTGCGGCCCGCGCACCTTCGGTCATAACGGTTCGACCGGCACCTATTCCTGGGCCGATCCCGACAGCGGCACGATCTGTGTGGTGCTGACCACGCTTTATGAAGCCGCCGTGCACCCGCATCCCACCCATCTGGTGGGCGAGCTGGTGGCGCAGGCCGTGGCGGGGGCGTGATGATGGATCGTCGGTCTTTTATCGGTGCCGGCTTTTATGCCGCGCTGCTTTCGGATGCGAAAGCCGCGGGCACCAGTCGCGCGCCCAGATTGCGCATCCGCGAGGTGCGCGCCATCCGTCTGAAGAATGGCTTCAACAGCCGTTTCGTGCGCGTCTATACCGAGGAAGGGCCGACCGGCACCGGCGAGTGCGTGGACTCCGTCGGCACTGAATACATCATCAATCTCAACTTCAACACCATGCTGAAGGGCCGCGATCCGCTCGACATTCAGGGGATACTTGCGGACTTCTGGGGCTATCACAAAGTCAATCTGGGCGGTGGCCCATCGGCCATGTTCATGCACGGACAGGGTGGACCCTATCTCACCGCCGTCAGCGGTATCGAGATGGCGCTGTGGGATCTGGCCGGCAAGGCGTTCGGCCTGCCGATCCATCATCTGATGGGCGGCAAGATGCGCGACCGTGTGCCGGTCTATCTGCATGCCGCCAACCCCGACATCGCCCGCCGGGTGCTGGACGAGACCAAAACCAAAGTCGTCAAGGTCGGGCTGGATTATTCCGACGACAGCTGGTCGATCAAGAAGGGCTATGAGCCGACGCGTCCCTACGACCTGCACATGACCAACGACCAGGTCGATGACGTGGTCAATTTCTTCGCCGGCTTCCGCAAGGCGCTGGGCAAGGATGTGGAGATCGCGCTGGAATGCCACGCGCATTACGACACCGAGACCGGCATCCAGATCTGCAACCAGATCGAGCCCTATCGGCCGTTATGGGTGGAAGAACCGGTGCCCAGCGACAATGTCGAATCCATGCTGCGCATCAGGAACAATACGCGCGTGCCGATCGCGGCGGGCGAGAACATCTACACCCGCTATGGTTATCGCCCGTTCCTGGAGAAAGAGGCACTCTCCATCATCCAGCCCGATTTCAGCAAGACTGGCGGCCTGTTCGAAGGCATGAAGATCGCCAACACGGCGGAGACCTATAACATTCCGGTGGCACCACATGGCGTATGCTCGCCGCTCGGCACGCTTGCCATTACCCATGTCTGTGGCGTGATACCGAATCTTTTGGTGCAGGAATTCACCCAGTATCAGGAAAAGTCCTTCACTGAATTGTGCGATCCGGTGAAGCTGGACGCCGAAGGCTTCCTCGCCGTGCCCGATGCACCGGGCATCGGCATTGGGCTGAACGAAGACGTCGTGAAAGAGCGTCTCGATCCTGAATTCAAGATGCTGTGACGCAATTATGGGGGCTTCGATGATAGCGCCAGATGACGATTCACCCAAAAGCATGACGTCGCGCCGCCAGGCCATCGGGGTGATGGGGACGACCGTCTCCGCCGGCATGGTGGGAGCGGCGATGCCTGCGCTTGGCGCGCCGGCCGCGACGCCGTATCGCGAGCCTTTTCCACCGCCGGTCCTGGTGCCGCGAGCGGACCTTGTGGATGTGCTCGAGTATGAACCTCAGGCGCGTCTGGTGTTGGGACCGGCGAAGGTTGCCCCGATTTTGGGCAGCGACCGGACCGTCACCGATCGTATCACGCTGCGTCCGCGGATGAACATCCCCACGCGCGACCTGGACCTGACGAGCACCTTGTTTGGCGACGAGCACTTCACGCCGATCATCGTTGGGCCGATTGCCGATCAGAAGCGCTTCCACCCCGACGGTGAAGCCGCCATGGCGCACGGGGCCTCCGCGGCAAAGGCCGCGATGGTTGTGAGCAGCGACGCCAGCCTGCCCTTGGCGGCGATCGCCCAGGCCGCCACGACTCCTCTGTGGCTGCAGGTCTACGCAAACAGTCCCAAGGTGAAGGACGTGCTCGCCGAGGCGGGTGCGGTCAAGACCAAAGCGGTGATCGTGACTGTCAACGCTGGCCGGTCCGCCGGCGGGCCTGCAACGCCAGCCTCGGCACACGTCGATTGGGCCGGCGTCGACGCCGTCGTCAAGGGCACATCCCTGCCCGTGATTGTGAAGGGCATCACGCGTCCGCAGGATGCGAAGGAAGCCATCGCCCGCGGCGCCAAGGGGGTGGTGGTGTCGAACTATCGCGGTGGCAACGCGGCGGCGCTCACGGGCACGTTGCTCTTCATCGCGCCGGTCGTTCAGGCCGTTGGCGATCAGATACCTGTGCTGGTTGATGGCAGCTTCCGCCGCGGCACGGACATTCTCAAGGCGCTCGCCTTCGGTGCGAAGGGCGTCTTGATCGGCCGGCCCGTAATGTGGGGCCTGGCGGCCTACGGTGCCGATGGCGTGCAAGGCGTTGTCGAAATGCTGCAGACCGAACTGGCGCGATATATGTGCATGTGTGGCCGTCCATCGCTCGCGGCAATCGACCCCAGCCTGGTGCGTGTTCACGCGCCTCTCCCCTCGGCGAGGAAAACCCATGGCTGATATCGAACGATCCTGGCTCGTGAATCCTTCCCGGCGAAATGCGCTGGTCCGCGCGGCAGGGCTTATGGCGGGTTCGCCCATCGCCGCAGCCATGGCGCAGACTGATCCAAGACCTCTTGGCGAGCATCACCGTGTGTTGAGCCTGGCCGAAATGCAGACGTCCTTCGATTTCGAGCCCGTCTTTTTCGGCAATGTGGTGCGACCAGTTTATGACTATACGGCGCATGGCGACGGGTCGGAATTCACGCTTCGGCGCAACCGCCAGGCCTTCGATTGGGTCGATATCGTGCCGGCACGCGCTGCCGTCCCTGCATCGCAGGTTGATCTCTCGTCCGAACTGCTCGGCGTGAAGATGAAATTCCCCATCATCGTCGCGCCCACGGCGGCGATGGTGCCCCTGCATCCGGATGGGGAGATCGGGATGTTCAAGGCGGCGACCGCGGCCTCCAATACGCTGATGATCCTGAGCATCAACACCAGCACGCCCTATGCAAAGGTCGCACCTGCCGTGCCCGGCGGCACGCTGTGGGGGCAGTTTTACCCGTTGGAAAATCTGGCCTCCACCCAGCACTCGATGGACACCTACCAGAATGCGGGCGCGGGCGGCATCATCGTCACCATCGATCAACAAGCGTCCTACTACGAACGCACGCAGCAGGACCGCAATTTCGGCGGGCGCGTTGCGTCCGTGGGCGGCCGCGGGGCGGGCACCGCGGCCGCGACCGGTTCGGCGCGCTACCGGATCAGCGGCGGCCGGCTCTGGTACACATGGCAATATATCGACGACATGCGCAAAATGATCAAAGGCTCGCTGGTGATCAAAGGCATCCTGGATCCGCAAGACGCCAGGCTGGCGATCGAGCACGGCGCCGACGCGATCATCGTTTCAAATCACGGTGGCCGTTCGATGGACTATGGTCCGTCGTCGCTGGAGGTCTTGCCGGAGATCGTGGCTGCCGTAAACGGCCGGATTCCTGTGGTATTCGACAGCGGCATTCGTCGCGGCGCCGACATCTTCAAGGCGCTTGCACTGGGGGCCAACGCCGTCATGCTCGGTCGGACGACACGGTGGGGCCTTGCGGCATTTGGCGCCGCCGGCGCGCAGCGCCTGATCGAGATGCTGCAGCAGGAACTCGTCCAGGTGGCCGCGGCGTGCGGATGCGCCGCGCTGTCGGACATCAACAAGACGACGGTCAAGGCCCACTTTGTGTAGGTCTTTTATGTGGTCGTGACGCCCTTTTGCTGGGCCAGGTCGAAGATCTGCCTCATCGGCACCCATTTCTGGCCCGGCTCCGCATGTGGCAGGGCCTTCTGGAAACTCCACATCAGCCCTTCCCATTCGTCATACTTGGCGGGAATGTCACGCGCGCGGGGATAGTCGTCGGCGACCGTGGCGATCATCACCATGCGGTCGCCGGTGCGCCAGATCTCCATTCCCTCGATCCCCTGGGCGGCGATGTCGTCCACGATCTCCGGCCACACCCCGCCGGGGCGGTGAAACCGCTCATATTCCGCGATTTTTGCGGCGTCATTGACCAGGTCCAGGGCGAAGCAGAGGCGGCGGCTCATTTTAATGTTCTCTCCGAAAAGCTTGGACTATAAGAGCTCCCTTCGCTTTCAGGAGCAATTATGGCGTCCTATCTGCGGCTGCATCCGACCGACAATGTCGTGGTCGCGGTGAACGGCCTTTCCCCCGGTGACATCGTCGATGATGTGAAGGTCATCCGGCGCATTCCGCCCGGTCACAAGGCGGCCGTGCGGCCGATCAGGAAAGACGAGCCGGCGCTGAAATTCGGCCAGATCATCGGCTTCGCCACCCAGGACATCGAACCCGGCGATTGGGTGCATGAACACAATATCGCCTTCCATGCCGTGGACCGCGACTATCAGTTCGAAATGGACGCGCGCGATCCCGCGCCGCTCTCCGGCGCGACCTTTCAGGGCTTTCGCCGTGCCAATGGCAAGTACGGTACCCGCAACTATCTGGGCATCCTGACCTCGGTGAACTGTTCGGCCACCGTGGCGCGATTGATCGCGCGCGAGGTGGAAAAGCGCGGCCTGCTCGACGATTTTCCCGAAGTGGACGGCGTGATTCCGCTGGTGCACGGCCATGGCTGCGGCATGGACAGCAAGGGTGAGGGCTATGAGGTGCTGAAACGCACCCAATGGGGCTATGCCGCCAATCCCAACATGGGCGCGGTGCTGATGGTGGGCCTGGGCTGCGAGACTTTCCAGATCGCGCGCTGGAAGCAGGCCTACAATATCGCCGAAAGCGACACCTTCCGCTCGCTGACCATCCAGGACAGCGGCGGCACGCAGAAGGCGATCGAGGCCGGCATCGCGGCGGTGCGCGATCTTCTGCCCGCCGCCAATGCGGTGAAACGCGAGACGGCGCCGGCATCCGAACTGATGCTGGCGCTGCAATGCGGCGGCAGCGATGGCTATTCCGGCATTACCGCCAATCCGGCGCTGGGCGCAGCCGTCGATCTTCTGGTCGCCCATGGCGGCACCGCGATCCTGTCGGAGACGCCGGAAATCTATGGCGCCGAGCATCTGCTCACCCGCCGCGCCGCGCCCGAGGTCGGCAAGAAGCTGATCGAACGCATCCGCTGGTGGGAGGATTACACCAGCCGCAATGCCGGCAGCATGAACAACAATCCTTCGCCCGGGAACAAGGCGGGCGGGCTGACCACTATTCTGGAGAAGTCGCTGGGCGCCGCCGCCAAGGGCGGCACCACGCGGCTCAAGGCCGTGGTGGAATATGCCGAACCGGTCACCGCGAAGGGTTTCGTTTTTATGGATACGCCCGGTTACGATCCCGTGTCGGCGACGGGACAGGTGGCGGGCGGCGCCAATATCCTCTGTTTCACGACGGGGCGCGGTTCGGCCTATGGCTGCAAGCCCACACCCTCGATCAAGCTCGCCACCAACACGGGCGTCTATGAACGCATGACGGACGACATGGACATCAATTGCGGCGACGTGCTGGAGGGTGTTTCCATCGCCGACAAGGGTAAGGAGATTTTCGAACACATTCTGAAGATCGCATCCGGTGAGCGCTCCAAGTCTGAAAAGCTCGGCTATGGCGATGCTGAATTCGTTCCCTGGCAGATTGGCGCGACGATGTAGCGTCGCTCCCCTTTTTCCGCTTAACTGGCCGGAAATATGGGCTTCAGACCCGAAGGGGTGGAAATGTCGAAACCGATTGTTGAAAGACGCTACGTCATCGCCTTTGCGTTGACGGCCACCCTGTTTTTCGCCTGGGGTCTGGCGTCGCAGTTCAACGACCTGTTGCTGCATCACTTCCAGAAGGCGCTTGACCTGACGCGGCCGCAGGCCAGCCTGACCCAGTTCGCCTTCTATATCGGCTATTTCTGCGCGCCGCTGCCGGCCGCCATGATCATACGCCGCCTGGGCTACAAGAAGACCATGATCGTGGGGCTGACGCTGTACGCCATCGGCGCGTTCCTGTTCGTCCCGGCGGCGCATATGCGCGTCTATGCCATCTTCCTGGCCGCGCTTTACATCATCGCCATTGGTGCTGGCTTTCTGGAAACCAGCGCCAATCCGTACATCACCATACTGGGCGCGCCCGAAACGGCCTCGCCGCGACTGAACTTCGCCCAGGCCTTTAACGGTGTCGCCACCGTGCTGGGTCCCCTGGTCGGCGGCTATGTGATTTTTTCCGGCGTCGAATATACCCCGGCGCAGATGGCGGCGATGGGGCCGGCCGCGGTGGACCATTGGCGCGCGCAGGAAGCTGCCGCCGTCGGTCCGCCCTATCTGGTGCTGGGCATCCTGATGGTGATCATCGCCTCGGCCATCGCGATGACCAAATATCCGCCTTTGCGCTCCGACGTCACGCCGGAAACCTCGCGCTCGCCTTTTGCGGTGCTGGCCCGCCCGCGCGTTCTCTATGCCGTGATCGCGCAATTCTTCTATGTCGGCGCCCAGGTTGGCACCTGGAGCCTATTGGTGGATTTCGCGCAGGAAGCCGCGCACGTGCCCGAGCGCACGGGCGCACAGGTCTATCTGGAAGCGACCATGATCGCCTTCTGTGTCGGGCGCTTTGTCGGCGCCTGGCTGCAGCGGACCATCAACCCGCCGCGCCAGCTGATGCTCTATGCGGGCTGCAACATATTGCTGTGCTCCCTGGCTGCGGTAATCGGCGGCTTTCCCAGCATCTGGGCGCTGGTGGCAACCAGCTTCTTTATGTCCATCATGTTCCCCACCATCTTCGCGCTGGGGCTTGAGGGGCTGGGGCACGAAACAGAATTTGCTTCCAGCTTCATTGTCATGGCGATCTGCGGCGCCGCGGTGATACCGCCGGTGATGACGCTGTTCGCTTCGTTAACCGGTGCGCTGCATTGGAGCATGTTCATCCTGGCGGCTTGCTATGCAATGGTGGTGAGCTTCGCCTGGATGGCGCCGAAAATGGGACATGTCGAAACATGAGCTTTCCGCTGCGCAAGCTGGGCCAGACCGGACTTGAAGTCACCGAACTCGGTTTCGGTACCGCGCCCTTGGGCAATCTGTTCCGCCCGCTGGCGGATGAAGCGGCGCGCGCCACCCTGGCCGCGGCCGAAGCAGCCGGCTTTGGCTATTACGATACCGCGCCCTTCTACGGCTTTGGCCTGTCGGAACGACGGCTCGGTGACGCACTGCGCGCCCGCAAGGATATCGTGCTTTCGACCAAGGTGGGACGTTTGTTAAAACCGGTGCCGGGTCCGGTGGACCAGACTGTCGCACGGCACGGCTATGCCACGCCAATGCCGTTCGAGCCGGTGTATGATTATTCCTATGACGCGGTAATGCGGTCCTACGAGGCCAGCCTGCAGCGCTTGGGCCTTTCGAAAATCGACATTCTTTACATCCATGACATAGGCCGGTTGACACATGGCGATCAGAACCAAGCCCGCATGGCTGAACTGACCGAGGGCGGCGGATTGAAAGCACTGGAGGAATTGCGCGCGTCCAAGGCAATTTCCGGTTTCGGCATGGGCGTGAACGAAGTGCCGGCCTGCCTGGAAGTGATGGCGCACGCAAGGCTGGATGTGATCCTGCTGGCCGGCCGCTATACTTTGCTGGAGCAGAATCCGCTGGATGATCTGTTCCCGGCCTGCGAGAAGGCGGGCACGGCGATTGTCATAGGCGGGCCCTACAATTCCGGCATCCTGGCGGTGGGCACGAAAACCGGTGCGCCGCTCTATTACGACTACGAGCCGGCACCCGCCGATGTCGTGGAAAAGGTGCGGCGGATCGAGGCGGTGTGCGATCGCCATGGCGTGCCGCTGCCGGCCGCGGCGCTGCAGTTCCCGCTGGCGCACAGGCTGGTGGCCAGCGTGATCCCCGGCCTGGATTCGCCGGAGCGCGTCAATCAGGCTGTTGCGCTCTACCGGCACAAAATCCCCGCCGCGCTGTGGCAGGATCTGGTTCGGGAAAAACTGGTCCGGTCCGATGCGCCAGTTCTGAATTAGAAGTGGGGCCATGATCGTTGATGCCCATCAGCATTTCTGGGATCCGGCGCGCGGCGACTATGGCTGGTTGAAGCCGGACAATCCTATCCATCGCGTCTTTTCGACCGCGGACCTGCGGCCGCTGTTGATCCAGGCCGGTGTCGATGCCACCATCCTGGTGCAGGCCGCGCCCACGTCGGACGAAACCGATTACATGCTCGCCATCGCGCGCAAGACACCCTGGGTCTTGGGCGTGGTGGGATGGATCGATCTCTTGGCGTCCGATGCGGCCGATGAGGTGCGCCGCCGCGCCGGCGATCCGCGCTTTCTGGGCGTGCGGCCCATGCTGCAAGACTTGGAAGACCCCGATTGGATCCGCCAACGCGCCCTCGATCCCGCACTGAACGCCCTCGCCGCCGAAGGTCTGGTGTTTGATGCCCTGATCCTGCCGCACCAGATCGACGCCATCGCCGAACTGGCAGCGCGCCATCCCCAGCTTTCCATTGTGCTGGATCATGGCGCCAAACCAAAGCTGGCCCATGCCGAAGCGATGGCTGCGTGGGCGCGCGATATCGAAAGGCTGGCGGCGGCGCCCAGCGTCACCTGCAAGATCAGCGGGCTTCTGACGGAGCTTCCGCCGCAAGGCAGCCGCGACGATGTGGTGCGCGCCATCGGCGTGTTGTTCGATCTGTTCGGCCCAGACCGGCTGCTCTGGGGCAGCGACTGGCCGGTGCTCACACGCGCGGGCGACTATCACGGCTGGTTCGAGCTTGCGCGCGAGGCCATTGCCGCCAAAGAATCCAGCGCGGTACGCGCGGTGATGGGCGATAGTGCCTTGCGCGTCTATCGCGCTCGGCCACGCTAAACCAGATCAACCGCGACCACTTCGTGCAGCCGGATTTTCGGCACTTCCACGACCAGCCGCGCGCCGTCGCGTGAGGTCTTTGGTGCGGCGCCGCTTTCCAGCAGCCTGACCGCGCCCACTTTCGCGCCGGCCGGAATCTCCAGCGATACCGTGTAAGGCCCGGCGGGCAGCATCTCGCGATAGGGGCCCTTCATCATCATGGGGTTGTTCATGTTGACGATATGGGCGGCGAGCGAGCTCTTCTGGCGCCAATAAGAGATGTCCACGATGCCGGGGCCGGTCACGGTCATGGGCTGAGGTTCTTCCGCCGCCCAGTTCACCGCGTTCTTCAGCAGTACCAGATGGTCGGGCGCCAGCACTTCCCAGAAGGTGCGGTCCAGGTCCATGGGGAGATAGACCACCCGGCCCTTGCCAACTTGGCGGCAGAAGGCCATCGGGATGCTGGTTTCCGGCGTCATGGTATAGACGCGTTCCATCGGCAGGTCGGGATAGCTCGGCACCAAGGTCAGCGGCGCCTGCCCGCTGTCATGCGGCTTGACCGTGATCTGCTGGGTGGCGGCGATGATGCGCGGCGCATCCTCCAGCCCGCGCGTCAGGGGATGGGGATGGCGCGGGGTGAGATAGCTATTCTTCACGTCGGCGATCGTCTTCACATAATCGCAGCCGAACAGGTCGGCCAGACCGAAATTGGCGCGCCTCTTTCCCAGTTCGTCGTACAGCGAGGTTTCGCCCGTCGCCACAATGCGGCCGCCCCCCATCACGAAATCGCGGATCTGCTGACACTGTTTGTCGGACAGTGCGGCGATGTCGGGCATCACCAGAACGCGATAGCGCCCGATATGCTGCGGCTCGAGCTGTCGGTCGTCAGCCATTTCGAAGGGAATGCGCGCTTCCACCAGCGCCTGGTAATAACCGTTCTGCGAGTCGGTGACGCGCTGGGCCGCGCGCACGCCGTCGCCGGCGGTAAACGCCGTGCCGCCCGCGGTGAAGATGCCCGACTGGGTGGAATTGACCATCGCCACCCGCGCCAGGCTGGCGGTGTTGCGCATGTATTTGTCGTGGGCATGGTGCCACTGGAAGATCTTCTCCACCGGCTGCACCCAGCGCGCATCGAAGATGCGGGCATTGAACTTGCAGTACCAGGGGCGGAAACCCTGGGCGATGCCGCTATGGGCCCAGGCTTCCAGCTCGGGTCCGCGCTGCACCGAATCCTTCCAGCGGTTCTCGTCCTCGATACCGACATTGAACAACCCGCAAACCGGCAGGTTCTGCATATAGGCGCGCACCTGCTTGGCATATTTGCCCATCGCCCAGACGGGCGTGGTGCCGCTGCGGCCCTGGCGGTCCACCGCCACGATCGGGATGGTGACATTGTTGGGATCGTTCATGCCGCCATTGGGGCTGAAGAAGCTGTCCTTCTTCGACGCCTTGACCGTGTCGTCCCACAATTTGAACTGTTTCCAGCGCATGTCGGCATTCCACTGGATATAGGCCTTGCGCTGCGGGTTCTGCGGATCGTTGGTGGTGGGCAGCTCCATGCCGGTGGCGGCGCGGAATTTGGTGCGGCAGGTCTGGCAATAGCACATGCCGCTGCCCGCCCAGCGATTGCCGAAGAAACCTTCCGGCTGATAGTTGTCGGCGATCTCTTTCAAAACCGCCGGCATGAAGTCGAACATGAAACCGCCATTCTGGCAGGTGACATACATGTCGGCCGCGGCCCAGTGGCGGCGCGGCTTGCTGTCTTCCGTGCAGGCTGCCCATTCAGGATGGGCGGCAAAGGCTTCCTCGCTCATGGCATGCGGATCGATGCGCGCGATCACGCTCATGTTCAGAGCACGCGCGCCCTTGACCATCTCGCCGAACATGTCGCGGTCGCCCAGATATTTGGCGCGGTAATGCAGCGGCACCTTGGAGGGGTAAAAACAGATGCAGCCGCCCGCCGACAGGCACACCGCCTCGACATGGGTCTTCTTGAACAGGTCGAACCAGAAATTGGGATCGTAGCTGGGCGGATCTTCCTCGGTAAAGGCGACCTGGGCCCAGCGCATGGCATTGTTGGCCCAGGGCAGGCCCGCCATGTCGCCGGTCATCGCAAAAGCGGGTGCGGCCTCGAACGGCGCCAGCGCCAAAAGCCCGCCCGCAGCCAGAAGCAACGCCTCGCGTCGCGTGGTTTCCAACGCCTCATCCGTCATGGAACGCTCCCTGTTATGGCGATCTTTTTAAGGCGCATTGCCAAGACCGGCAATTCACGCTTGACTGATTGTCACAATAATAAATACCGGGATGGATCGTGCGCCGTTTTCAACTTGCCGCTGCGTTTCTGTTGCTGTCGTCGGGCGCACAAGCTGGCGACATCACGGTCTATTCCCCGGGGATCGTCAATGGGCCGCTGACCAAGCTCGCTGAGGCTTGGACAGCGGAGACCGGCAACAAGGTGACCTTCGCGGGATTCAATGTCGGGCGTATCCGCACCGCGGTCGGCCAGGACGCAGCCGGCGATGTGGTGGTCGCGCCCACCTCCGACTTCGCCGATTTCGCGCCCAAGCTGGCGCCGGGCGGCCAGCACGCGCTGGGTCGCATCCTGTTCGGGATCGTGGTCAAGGCGGGTGGACCGCACCCCGATATTTCCACCCACGAGAAATTCGTGGCCTTTGTCAAACAGGCGGGCGTGCTGGCCTATGCCAATCCCAAGGTCGGAAGCCTGACCGGCGGCATGGTGGAAGACATGCTCAAGCGTCCGGAGTTCGCCGGTGTCGAGCCCAGGCCCATCAAGGGCATGATCGGCGACGCCATCGTGCGCGGCGACGCGGAATTCGGCGGCGGCGCCATCACCGAGGAATTGATGGCCAAGGGGGCTGAGATCGTCGGGCCGTTCCCCGATGATCTGGGCCTGCATGTCGATGTGTCGGTGGCGGTGCTGAAAGTCTCTGCCCATCCGTCGGACGCGGAAGCCTTCCTGCGCTATGTCACCCGGCCCGAGGCGCAAGGCGTGTGGAAAGCCGGCGGCATCGCCGAAACGCCAAAATAGCTAGAAAGGCTTCAAGCCCTTCGCCACCCAGGCGGAGCGTGTTTCCGGGCTGGCCAGGAATTTCACGAAAGCTTCCGCATTTTTCTGGTCGCTGCTGCGTTTAGACACCGCCAGGATCGCGTCCATATGGCCGCCCAGTTCCACCGGCAGCGGCGCCACCAGATCGATCTGCGGCTTATTGAGGATCTCCGGCACCAGTTGGATCGCCATGTCGCCTTCGCCGCGGGCGAGCGCGCCGGCGCCTTCACCCTTTGATACCGGCACCACATGCACGCCAGCGAATTCGGGGCGCTTGAGGATGCCGTCAATGATCACGCCCTGCATGGTGCCGGCCTTGGGGTCGTTCACTTCCACGGCCTGGGCGGATTTCAGCACGGCAGACAGTTTCTCGACCGTCGAGATGTCGGGTTTGGGCGCGCCTTTCTTTACTGCCAGCCCCAGTTCGTCGCGGCCCAAAGGCGTATAGCTGCCCGGCACGATGCCGCCATCCAGATACAGCGTGTTCATCAGGTCGGAGGGCAGGGCGATGACGTCGGCGGCGGGCGTCGCGGTCTTGATCTGGTCCACGATCACATTCATGCCGCCTTCGCTGACGATCACGTTGACGCCGGTGCGCTTGGTGAAGTCGGCGGCCAGGTCCTTGAGGGCGGAATTGTAGACAAAACCTGGCGCCAGCACCCGTATGTCGGCGGCGTTCGCGGAAACCGTCAGCGCGGCAAGAAGGGCGGCGGAAAGAAACAGGCGCATCGTAAGGTCCTTATTTGTAGAGAAGAATTCTATTCCAGAATGCGCAATTATGGGCTGCGGCGAACTGGGCATTGGTCTGTATCGTCTTCCAGCCTTCATCCTGCAGGAAATAGGCAGGCGAAGCATCGCCCGGCTTCCAGCGCGGCCAAGGCGTGTCGCCGCTGGCGTTGGGATTGCCAGTGCGCGCGAAATTCGCCCACGCATCGACCATTTGGTCCGACAACCTGCTCTGTGCCGGATTCAGCGTGAAGCGCATGCCTTCGGGGCCGCCATGATAGCCAGTGAAGACATAGGCGATGTCGGCGGTGTGGTAGGCGAGGGGTTGATAGCCCGGCATCTTTGGGAAATAGGTCTGCGCGGTGCGGTCGTTGAACAGGTACATATAGACCGGCGTATGCGGGGTGAATTGGCTCGCCACATATTGTCCACGGCAGGCCAGCATGTCGCTGTGCGCGCTGTCCCAGGCCATCTGCGCGCCCAGCTTGGCGGCGGGATAACGCGCCAGCACCGCATCCACCGTGCCTTTCGGATAGGCGGGCGGGGTGCCGCCCGCTCCGGCATTGCCGCCATAGGTCTTCTGCACATAGGCGTGGTAGTCGGCCTCGTTGATCGGGGCGCGGTCCTTCTTGAAATACTGAAGGATGCCGTTGGTGAAATTGCCTTCGTCATGGGTGGTACCCATCATGATCGGCACCCGGTTGAACTGGCCGGACTGAATCAGGTCGATTTCCTGGCGTGGGATCACGGTGCCATCCACCATCGGATTGGTGACAAAGGCGCTGGTCTCGCTGGCGGTGCCGGCCAGCGCCTCGATCTTCGCGGCGGGAAGCGCGCGCAGGCATTTGGCGATGTCGCCCCCACTTTGATCGTTTGAGTCACAGCCGGCGGCGGCCGCGAATTTCCTGGCTTTCCCTTCGGCGGCAGAGTCTGGGACAAACGGCGTATAGCCGCCGCTCTGGAAGATGGCGTGGTGGAACAATCCTTTCGAACCCGGCGACAGCACCAATGCGGTCGATGCGCCCGCGCCCGCGGACTGACCGCCGACGGTGACATTGTTCGGGTCACCGCCAAAGGCCGCGATGTTCCGCTGCACCCAATGAAGTGCGGCCTGCATGTCCATGATGCCGTAATTGCCACCAGGATGGCCTTCGGCATCGAGGGCGGGATGCGCCATGAAGCCGAACAGGTTGAGGCGGTAATTGAAGGTGACAATCACCAGATGCCCACGCGTCACCAACTTGGTGGGGTCATAGTCGTTGGAGGCACCGTCGAAATAGCCGCCGCCGTGAATCCACACCAGCACCGGCCGCCTGGCTTTTGTGTCGCCGGTAAAGACATTCAGATAAAGACAGTCCTCATTGCTGTTGGGTGGCCCGGCGAAAGGCCCCAGGGTCGTTACCTGCGCACAGGTGGGGCCGAACTTGGTGGCCTGACGCGTCGCAGACCATTTGGTCACCGGCGCGGGCGGCATCCAGCGCAAAGACCCGACCGGCGGCCTGGCGTAGGGAACGCCCAGAAAGCGCGTCACGCCGTCTTTGGTCATGCCCTCCACGGGCCCTTCGACGGTTGAGACCGGTGCCGCCTGTGCGGCTGTGGCCAGCCCGCTCAGCAAAGCCAGCGCCATCGCGATTCTGCGCATCACCTTCTCCGTCAGTTGGCCTTCTTGCTCTGAATATAGCTGACCAGCTGCCAGATCTGATCCGGCGTCAGCTTGTCTTTCCAGGCCGGCATGCCGCGCAGCGTGCCTTCGGCGATGGTGTGGAAGATCTCCCCCGGCTTGCCGCCATAAAGCCACGCGGCGTCGGTGAGATCCGGTCCCATGCCGCCCGTCAGGTCATAGGCGTGGCAGCCGGCGCAGTTCATCTTGCCGAACAGGTCATGGCCTGCCGCCACCGCATCGGGCTTGCCTTCGAACGGGTTGGGCGTGTCGGGCGTCACCTGCGCCAAGGCCGGTGTCGCCGCGAGCAACAATATGAGGACAAATCCTTTCATCAGTTGTGTGCAGCGGCGGGAGGCACCGAGACCGGCGCGGCCGCACCCGCCTGGCTGATCAGTTGCGTGTTGCCCGTGCCGACGCCGTTGCCGTCCACCGAGAAAACATAAAGCGTGTTGCCGCCGGGCATATAGCCTTTCTCGCGCCGTATCACGCCCGCGCCGCCACCCACCCCGGCATAGACCGCCACATATTGCCGCTTGTCGGGTCCGAGAAACGTCATGGGCGCCGCTGTGATGCCGGAGCCCAGCTTCTGCGACCACAGCACCTTGCCGCTGCGCGCATCGACGGCGCGGAACCAGCCATCCATGGTGCCATAGAACACCAGGTCGGAGCCGGTTACGACTGCGCCGCTCCACACATACAGATTCTCCTTGATGCTCCAGACGCGTCTGCCCTGCACCGGGTCCCAGGCGATGAACTCGCCCCAGTTGCCGCCAGGCCCGGCATGGCGGGCCATCTCCATGCCGTCATACGTCGCGCCAGGAATGTACTGGACGATGTGGTTGGTCAGGTCCATGCAGCTGTTGAAC
This sequence comes from Rhizomicrobium sp., assembly GCA_036488555.1. GTDB lineage: Bacteria > Pseudomonadota > Alphaproteobacteria > Micropepsales > Micropepsaceae > Rhizomicrobium. The sequence goes on along the minus strand of DASXHL010000035.1, from coordinate 24,422 downwards.
ACGCCCGCATAAAGAAGGCCGGTGCGCGGCGAGAAGGCCGATGGATTCCAGTTCTTCACCCCGATGTCGGGCGGACAGATATTTTCGACTTTCTTTTCGACGATCGGATGGGCGGCATCATTGACCACCGGCATGCCGGTCTTGAGGTCGATCTCCTTGGCCCAGTTCTCAAGCCCGAAGGGTTTTGCCACCAGCACTTCGCCGGTGGTGCGGTCGATGGTGTAGGCGAAACCGTTGCGGTTGAAATGCACCATCACCTTGCGGCGCGCACCGTTCCAGGGAATGTCGATCAGTACATTCTCGTTGACGCCGTCATAGTCCCATTCGTCATGCGGCGTGAACTGATAGGCCCATTTGGCCTGGCCGCTGTCGGCGTCGCGGGCGAACACGGCCGAGCTCCACAGGTTCAAGCCAGGCCGCTGTGACGGTACCCGCGGCCCCGGATTGGACGTGCCGTAATAGATTTCATTCAAGTCAGGATCATAGGACACCCAGCCCCAGGGCGCGGATGCACCTTGTTTCCACATCTCGCCGGGCCAGCTCGATACGCCCAGGTCCTTGCCCTTCATCCAGGGATAAAAAGGCTTGAAGTCCGCACCGATCAGCGCGCCATCATCCGGGCCGTTGGTGAAGGCCTTCCAGATGGTGTGGCCATCCTTCACGTCCAGCGCCTGGAACCAGCCATTGGTGCCAAGCTCGCCACCGCTGGAGCCGACAAAGACCTTGTCGCCCACCACAAAGGCGGCTTGCGTCATGGTCGGGCCTTTGCTGACATCATCCAGCAGCACCCGCCACACTTCTTTGCCCGTGCTGGCATCAACCGCCACGGTGTGATCGTCGAGCAGGTTGTAGATCAGCTTGCCGTCGGCATAGGCCCAGCCGCGCAACACCTTGTCGCAGCAGGCTTCGCCAATGGCGCGCGGATCGGGGTTGGGCTGATAGACCCATTTGATCGGCGCGCCGGGCTTGGACAGGTCCAGCGCATAGGCGATGTTGGGATAGGGGGTCACCACATACATGGTGTCACCCACCACCAGCGGCGCGCCTTCATGGCCATACATCTGCCCGTCCGAGAAGCTCCAGGCGATGCGCAACCGGCCGACATTCTTCTTGTTGATCTGGGTAAGCGGGCTGAAGCGGGTGTTGGCATAGTCGCGGGCTTGGCGCGTCCATTGCCCGGCCGGATCGCTTGGCGCCAGATTGGCGGTGGCGCCGGTGAAGGAGCCTGTTGTTGTCGCCGCCAACGCGGGCGTGGCGAATGCAAAGACAGCGGTCAACAGAAGATTGCGAAGTGCCATGCTTCCCCCCGACTTTACTGATTGTCGCCTCGGCTTTCGCCGATGCTCCCTGATTGATTGTCGCTCCGGCTCTCGCCGACGCTCCGTGTTTTTTGAAAGCCTATGGCGACGTTTGGGACCGTGCAAGGACGGGCGAATTGGCTTAAGAACGTCACCCAAACAGGAGTAGGTGATGTTGCGTTTCCGTCGATTGGTTTGCTGCACTGCACTCGCGCTGATGGCCGCGACTGCCGCCTTTGCAGGTGTGATGAATCCCATCCCGGGCGATCCGGTCACCATCGACACCGGGCGGCTCTCCGGCACGTTGCTCGATTCGGGTGTGAAGGCCTATTACGGCGTGCCTTTTGCGGCGCCGCCGGTGCGTGAACTGCGTTGGCATGAGCCCATGCCGGCCACATCCTGGCGGGGCATCTACAATGCCGACAGCAAGATCACCAACTGCTACATCGCGCTGCGCGCCACCACGCTGAACCACTATTTCGGCGAGATCAAATCCAGCGAAGACTGCCTCTATATGAACATCTGGGTGCCGCCGGGCGCCAAGGCAAGCGACCACCTGCCGGTGGTGGTGTGGATCCATGGCGGCGGCTTCCAGGAAGGTTCAGCCAACTTCGATGTCTATAGCGGCGAGCCGCTGGCAAAGAAGGGCGTGATCTTCATCGGCATTCCCTACCGGGTGAACATTTTCGGCAACCTGGCGCATCCGGAGCTGACGGCGGCCTCACCGCATCATTCCTCTGGCAATTACGGATTGCTGGACCAGATTGCGGGCCTCAAATGGATCCAACGCAATGTCGCCGCGCTGGGCGGCGATCCGGCCAATGTCACGGTGATTGGCCAGTCGGCCGGTGCGATGGCGCTGGACCTGTTGCAGTCGTCGCCCTTGGCGCACGGGCTTTATGCCAGGATGATTGCACTGTCGGGCGGCTATCATGGGGTGGCGTCGCCTCCTCTGGAGACCCTCGCCCAGACCGAGGCCAAGGGCGTCAAGCTGCAGCAGGCGATGAAGGCAAAGGATGTCGCGCAGATGCGCACCATTCCCGCCGACCAGATCACCGCCATCGCCGCCGCCAATCACATCGTGTTCAGCGGCCCCACCATTGACGGCTATGTCGTGCCGGGCAATCCGGCCGACATCTATGCCACCGGCAAACAGACCGATGTGCCACTGCTGTTGTCGTCGGTTGGCAACGACGTTTTCAGCAAGACGCCAGTGACGGACGCACGCACCCTCGCTGATTACAAAAAGGCGGCGGAAGCTATGTACGGCGCCGATGCCACGGCGTTCCTGAAACTGTTCCCGGCCTCCAATGACGCGGAAGCCGCGCATCAGGCCCAGGAAGTGGCGCGCATCTCCGGCTTCGGCATCATGGGGCGCGACTGGGCCAAGGCGGCCTCGGCTACGGCCAAGTCGCCGATCTGGCTGGTGCAGTATGACCATCCCCATCCCTATCCGCAGGGCGTGGTGATCACCGACATGGATATCAAAACGGCCGGCGCCTATCACAATTCCGATCTACCCTTCTGGTATGGCACGCTGGATTCACTGAACCTGTTCCGGCACACGCGCGACTGGACGCCGTATGATTACAAGCTCTCGGGCCAGATGCAGGATGTGATCGTGGCCTTCGCGCGGACCGGCGACCCTTCGACCGCCGAGGTGAAGATCCCCCGTTACAATCCCAAACACGAGCAGCGCCTGGTGTTCGGCGACGACGGCACCCGGATCGAGACATTGAATGAAAAGCAGATCGATTTCATCGAAAGCCACAAGCCGCACTGACAGGGAGCAATCATGACCAACCGTCGCAATTTTCTTCTGGGCGCCACAGCCCTTGCCGTTTCGGGGCCTGCCTTCGCGCAGAAATCCGTGCCGCTGGGGCTGCAGCTCTATACCGTGCGCCAGGACCTGGCGAAGGACTATGACGGCACCATGAAAAAGGCGCGCGATATCGGCATCCGCCACGTCCAGGCCAACCTGACCAACAGCGGCAAGCCCGCCCAGGACCAGAAGAAGCTGTATGACAGCCTCGGCATCAGCTGGAAAAGCATCCATGCCGGCGGCAACGACCTGCGCGACACGCCACAGGCGACTATCGACCAGGCGAAAACGGTGGGGATCACCAACATCACCTGTTCCTTCCCGCTTTATCCGGCCGACCGCGCCGCCTTCATGGCGGGCCCGACGGTGGACGACTGGAAGAAGAATGCCGATACCTTCAACAAAGTCGGTCAGCTGTGCAAGGCGGCGGGGATGAGCTTCGCCTATCACAACCATAATGTGGAATTCCGCAAGATCGGCGATGTGGTGCCTTACGACCTGCTGCTCAAGGAAACCGATCCGGCGCTGGTGCAGATGGAGATGGATATCGGCTGGGTGGTGGCTGGCGGCGCCGATCCCGTCGCCTATCTGACCAAATATCCTGAACGCTATCACTCACTGCATATCAAGGACCTGAAGAGCCAGGGCATCCCCAACAACAACATGAAGATGATCAGCGCCATCATCGGCAAGGGCATTATCGATTGGAAGACGGTGCTGGCGGCCGCGCACAAGACGAAGGTCGAGCGCGCCTTCCTGGAGATCGAGGAGCCCTATGATCCCTCGCCGCTGGAGATGGTGAAGCAGAGCTTCGATTACCTACACGGCCACGTTTAGGTTTTTGCGGCGTACAGCGCGTGATGGGTGAGGATGAATAGCGTCCGCCCATCCGCGCCGCCGAACAATAGCTGCAGCGGACGTTCGGGCACATCGATCCTGCCCAGCGGCTTGCCATCCGGCGCATAGATCAGCACTTGGCCATTGGCGAGATAGACCTTGCCATCCGCCGTCACGGCGACGCTTTCACCGCTACGGTCGGCGAACAGCTTGAGGTCGGTGACCGTGCCGTTGTCGTCCACCAGTCCGCTATAGGTGCGGCCTTCGGATTCATTGCTGACCAGCACGCGGCTGCCCGGCTTTGCGGACACGAAGCCGTAGGTGTCCAGATTATCGCTGAAGCGCCAGCCGGTGCCGTCAGGAGGGCCCTGCTGGAAGGCGCGTGAATCCGGCAAGAACAGGCTGCCGTCAGGCGAGACATATTCGCGTGTCTTGGGCGCGGCCAGGTCGCGGGCGAACATCTCCGACAGTGTTGTATAGCGATAGGTCTTGAGATCGATCTGGTCCTTGAACTCGCCATTGTTCCAGTAATTGCCGGGCAGGAGCGCGCTCGCGCCCGGATGGGCCGCCATGGGCGTGGGCGGGATCACCGTCATTTCCGTTTCAGGCGAGCTAGGTTTGAAGCTGTACAGCGTGCCTTCCGTGCCCAGCGACGACAGCACCAGAATGTCGCCCGCCTTGTCGATGGCCAGGTTGACCGGATCGACGGGATTGTCGCGCTCGATGGTCAGCCCTTCGCCTTGCGACCAGCCATAGATGCGCTGCTGGTGCTTGTCGACAAAGTAAAGCTTGCCTTTCGCATCCACCGCGCCGCCGGAGATGGAATAGAAGCCGCCTTCCAGCTTCTCGACCTTGCCTGCCACAGCCGGTATGGGCGGCGCGGCGGGATAGTCCAGCACCGCGAACTCTCGCTCGCGCGTGTCGATGTGATGGGTCAGATCGCGGATCGCATTCTCGGCGGGAAATTTGCTGGCCCGCAAATAGGTGCCGCAGCCATTGGCATCGCAGGTGCCAAGCCCGCTTTCCGCATTCACATGCACATTGCGGAAATGGATGTCGCCGGAGCGGATGAGGCGCGCCGCGGTGTCGACCGGCCGCACCGTGCGGGTGACGCGATAGGCATGCCAGTTGGCGATGGTAATGTGGCTGGAATCCTGGATCTGCAAGGAAATGGCTTCCTGGCTTTCACCGGCTTCCTCCTCGGTCTGGGGCGCATAGAAATCCCAGTTCTGCGCCCGGTTCAGCGCGATCTCGACACGGGAATGATGCTCGTTGGAAAGCTCATAGACGTGTCCGGGCGTCGTGGTGTCCGACACCAGCACGCCGAAGCTGGCATAGGTGTCCACCGACCAGAGATTGGTGAAGGTGCCGCCGCCGCCATTCGTCACCCACAGTGAGGGATATTGTCCGTCCCAGCGTTTGCGCGGATCGGGATCGGCGGCATGCATATTGTCGTAAGGGTTATAGCGCGTGCCGTCGGGCAGGTTGGTGCCATGGCCGCCCAGGAAACGCACATCATCCATCAGCGAATTTTCGCCCGACTGCCACAGCGCCGCGACCGCGCGAGGGTTTATGCCGCCGGTGAAAAGGCCGATGCCCGCCACGATATTGTCGCCGCCCTTGGGCGTCTCCAGAAGTGCCTTTGGCGCGCCCACGCCGGCAAAGCCCGGCGTGTTGTCCGGCAGGTCGAACTGGGTAATGGAGGGATGAAGCCCGATCAGCACCGTGTCGGGCTTCAAATGAATGGTGTCATGCACGATGTAGCGGCCGCTGGGTACATAGATCACCCGCGTGGTGTCGATCGCATGCTGGATGGCAGCGGTGTCGTCGGTCTTGCCGTCGCCCGCCACGCCCAGGGTCCGGATATTCACCCACTGGCTCGATGGCGGCAGTGGCCGGATGGCAGGCGGCAGCGGCGCCGGCATCCCCGACAGCGGCGCAGCATCCCAGCGTGTGCCGATTTCACCCATCTCGCCCGGCGCCTTCAGAATAAGGCCGTGATTGAAGGCTTTCACTTCATAGATGCCGCCCTGATTTTTTGAGTCGGTGCCAAGCGTCTTGCCGCTGTCGCGGAAGCGGGCGAACACCGGCGTGTTTGCTGCCATCGCATTCTCGAAGCCGATCTGGGTATAGACGCTGTTCTCGTTGCTGACGATCACCGCCGCTTTGCTCACATTCTCGAAGCGGCTGTTCTTCACCCACAACCAGTCGGAATAGTCGGGGTCGATGTCGATGGCGACCGGCACATTGCGGAAGGATGCGTTCACCAGCGTCAGCGACGCTTCATGCTCGCGGATCGCTGCCTCGCGCTGGCCTTCGAATTTGCCATCCAGCAATGTGAATTGCCAGGCGGGCGAGGGCTTCTCCGTCAGAATACCGTAACGCCCGCCGAAGAAACGCAGATCTTCCGCTTCATTGGCGACCTGGTGCAGGCCGGCCAGGCCCGAACCGATATGGAAATCGATATGGCTCAGATAATCATGCTGCGCGCCATGAAAGCGGATGCCGACCGCGCCCGCATTGCCCTTGCCGATCTCGAAATCGATGTTGCTCAAGGCCGAATAAAAAGTGCCCGGATTCGCATCGGCGATGTCGGGATTGGCGGGCACCGTGCCCGGCACCGCGAAGGGCACGCGGAAGGCGTCACGCACTTCGGTGCCGCTGCCATTGATGGATGCCTGCCTGGGCCGCGCGCCGGCGAAGAACACCATATCGGCAATGCCTTTGGAAAAGCCGGGCGTGTTGTCGGCGAGCACGAAGACCGGGCGTTTGGCGCCCCAGCCGATCACGCGCACGGCAGGCCAGACATAGATGGTGCGGGTCAGGCGATACCGGCCCTCCGGGATGAAGACGATGCCTTCGCCGCGGTCGCTGGCGGCCTTGTCGATTGCTGCCTGGATCGCGGCGCTGTCATCGGCGTTGCCGTCGCCGGCCGCACCGGTCAGCTGTATCGCGCGGGGGTCATCCAGCCGGACGGTGAAGGCGCTGGTGCCCGGCTGGGCAGCGGCGGTAGCGGTAAGCCCGAGCAGCAAAGTGGCTGAAAGAAAGAGGCTTTTCATGACGACCATCCCGGGGAAAAAGCCGGATTTCCTAGCAGATCAGGAACTTGACGTCGTGGCTTGGCACCATTGGGGGCAGTTTGCCGCGTTCGGGAACCTGCGAAAGCTATGTTGCAGTGCAAAAAATATGTCATAGTCTTTTTATCGGGCCTTTGGGCTGGCGTCCGGGGGCGGACGTGCGAAGGCTTTCTGCCTGAGGCGGGCTGCTGTGGTGAGTCGCGCTCTTTATCGCTTGTCGGTTGCTTGGATGCTGGGCGTGATGCTGTCGGCGCCGCATATGGCATATGCCGAGGACACGGACATGCCGCCCGATACAACGCCCTCGCTCTGTCTGGACGGCATGGAGACGGTGCCGATCGAAGATGATCTGGTGCCGACCGAAATTTCGGTGGACGGCGGCTGCATGGTGCCGGAGACGCCGATTTCCATCTGATCGCACGGGAACTGGGCCACGGGCGAGGCGTTTAATGCGCGATCGACGGAGGCTCCCATGGATAAACCCTTCCTGTCTGACATCCAGACACTGCGTGCGCGTGCCCGCGAGCACCTCGAGCAGGGCGCGTTGGGCACCAATTACGGCGGCGACGTCAACAAGACCATTGAGATCCTGCAATCGGTGCTGGCTACCGAACTGGTCTGTGTGCTGCGCTACACCCAGCACGCGATTGCCGCGCATGGCATTTCCAGCGAAGGCGTGAAGGCGGAATTCGCCGAGCACGCCAAGGAAGAATGGGAACATGCGCAAGCCGTTGCTGAGCGCATCAATCAGCTTGGCGGCGAGCCGAATTTCAATCCGGAGGGCCTTGTCACCCGCTCGGCCTCGCAATATTCGCAAGGCGGCAATCTGGTGGAATTGATCCGCGAGAACCTGATCGCCGAACGCATCGCGGTCGATCACTATCGCGAGCTGATCCGCTATTTCGGTGACGACGATCCCGCCACGCGGGTGATGATCGAAGGCATCCTCAGGGTCGAGGAAGAGCATGCCGACGACATGCACGACCTTCTGGTCGCGCACGAAGGCAAGCCGATGTTGAAGAAGTAGGCGGGAACCTCGGCAACTGCCTGCCTGTCATGCCTGTTATCAAGGCAGGACAGGAGATGGCCATGAAACCCATAGCCCTATTCTTCATTGTAGCGCTTATTCCCGCGGCGGTCATGGCGGCCCATGCCAAGACCATCACCCCATCGCAGGGTAACGCCGACCAGAAATCGGTCGCCGGTGTTGCGGGACCTGCAATGGCAGCTCAGAACTCCAATCACGATGAAGCCGCTTCGAAAAGGGGACCGGCCGGCCGGGCCTCCGTTACGCATCCGAGCAAGCAGTCCCTGAAGAAAGTCAAGGTCACACCGCCGCCGCCGATGCACGACCCCAACTGACGCTGCAACGCAGCGTGAGCGGCGTACCGGCAGGGTGTCTTGCCCTTGTCGCTTTGCCGTATACACTTCTCTCCAGGCAACCCATGACGCCATGAGATGCGCGGGGTTAATCGGGGAGGTCTCTCGTGAAGGCATGTCTGGCGGCGACGGCCGCTGTTTCCTTGTTGCTCACACCCGTTTCAGCGTTCGCGCAGGCCGCGGCTACGGCCTATGCCAGCGCGCCCGACCTGCCTTACGAGGCAGTGCCCAATTTCTTCAAGATGCCCCCCGGCGACACCATGGGCGAGATGCAGGGGGTGGCGACCAATTCCAAAGGCGACATCTTCTCCTTTTTCCGTGGGCCGCAGACCAGGCTTTGGGAATTCGGCCCGGACGGCAAGTTCGTCAAGGAGATCGGCAAGGGCTTTTACGGCTTTGCCTTTGCCCATTCGGTGCGCGTCGATCGTCACGACAATATCTGGACGGTGGACGAGGGCACCAACGTCATCACCAAATTCGACCCCACCGGCACCAAGGTGCTGATGATCATCGGCCATCGGCCCAGCCAGGCTGATGGTCCCTACGCCACGCCGCACGGACCCAACCCGCCGGACGAAAAATACACGCTCTGCCGTCCCACCGATGTGGCCTGGGACGGCCAGGACAACATCTTTGTCAGCGACGGCTACTGCAACAACCGGGTGATGAAATACTCGCCCGACGGCCACTTCCTGGCGGAGTCCGGCAGTGCGGCAGTCGGCAAGGGTGAAAACGAATACAACCTGCCCCACGGCCTGCAGGTCGATCATCAGGGCAACGTCTATGTCGCAGACCGCGGCAACAACCGCTATGTGGTATTGGACAATAATCTGAAGTGGAAGACGGCCTACACCCAGTTCGGCACCGCATGGTCGGACTGTATTTCCGAAGGCGCCCACCAGTATCTCTTCGTCTCAAACTCCAATCCCAACGGCAATTCGCCGGGAAGCTGGGCCAAGACCGGGCAGATCTACAAACTGGAACTGGACGGCACGGTGGTGGGCAAGTTCGGCCATGCCGGCAAGCTGGCGCCCGGCTTCCAGGTGGTCCACATGATGGACTGCCGCAATCCCAACCAGATCATCGTGGGTGAAATCGAATCCTGGCGCATGCAGAAATTCGTCTTGAAGGGGAGCAAGTAACATGAAGCGTCTGGCAACCCTTCTACTTACCGCCGCCGCGGTTCTCGCCGCACCCGCCACGGCGCAGAACATCAGCTATGCAACGTCCTGGCCGCTCACATTGCCGCATGACACTTTCTTCGGAATGGCGGCTGGCGTAGCCACCAATTCCAAGGGCCATGTCTTCGTCTATACCCGCAACAGCGATCCCATTCTGCTCCTGGCCGGCAGCCGCGCCTTCGCGCATGGCGGCTCCAGCCTCTATGAGTTCGGGCCGGACGGAAAGTTCGTCCGCCAGATCGGCAAGCAGGTCTATGGCTTCCTGGCCGCCCAGCAGGTGCGCGTCGACGCGCATGACAATATCTGGGTGGTCGATCGCTACAGCGACATGGTGATCAAGCTCAATCCGCAAGGTGATGTCGCCATGCTGCTGGGCCGCAAGCCGGAATCGGTGGATGTGCCGTCGGCGCCAGATCATGGCCGCGGCAATCCACCGGGCTCGGGTTCCCCAAGCGACCTGTTCCAGTCGCCCTCCGACGTGGCCTGGGATGCAAACGGCAACATCTTTGTCGCCGACGGCATCGGCAATGCCCGTGTGGCCAAGTTCACGCCCGATGGCGTGTTCGTGAAAAGCTGGGGTTCGCGCGGCCTGGGCGACGGCCAGTTCCAGACCGTGCACGGCATTGCGGTGGACGCAAACGGGAATGTTTATGTCGCCGATCGCGGCAATCACCGCATCCAGGTGTTCGACAATGACGGCAACTTCAAAAGCGCGATCACCAGCGGCGGCGATCCGGAAGCGATCTGCATCTCGCCCGGCGCGCACCAGTATCTGTTCAGTTCCAACTCCAACGCCCAGAATGATCTGGATAACGGCGGCGAGATCTACAAGCTGGAGCTGAACGGCACGGTGGTGGGCAAGTTCGGTCAGGCGGGCAAGGGCCCCAAGGACTTCGGCAGCGTGAACGCCATCGACTGCCGCGATCCCAAGGCGCTCTATGTGGCGGAAGCCGGCAACTGGCGGGTGACCAAGGTCGATCTGCATTGATGGATCGCCGGGGGGTTCTGGCTGGCGCGGCGGGTTTGGCTGCCGCGCCAGCTCTTGCAGCCGATACGATTGCGGTTATCGACACTCACGTCCATCTGTTCGATCCCACGCGGCCGCAGGGCGTGCCCTATGCCGGCCCCAAGGGTCAGCCGCCGCAGATGGCGTCGCCGGAAAATTATCACAAGCAGATCGCGGGCACCGGCATTGTCGGCGCCGTGGTGATCGAGGCGAGCCCGTGGATCGAGGACAATCTCTGGATCCTGGAGCGCGCGAACTCCGATCCGGTCTTTGTCGGCGTGGTGGGCAATCTTGATCCGTCAAAGCCCGAATTTCCGAACTATCTGAACCGCTTCTCCAAGGACCCGTTGTGGCGCGGCATCCGTTACGCGCGGGTATGGCAGATGGAAGGCGGCAGGCAGGTGCTCAAGCCCGGCATGGCCGACGGCTTGAAGCTGTTGGCGCAGATGGGCCAGACGCTCGACATGGCCAATCCGTCCTTCGATCTCTTGCGCGGCGCGCTTCTGGCGATGGAGGCGGTTCCCGAGTTGCGGGTCGTGATGGATCACATGCCATCGCTCGATCCTACGCCGGAAACGCAAAGTCTGTACGATTCCCTGATCGCTGATCTGGCGCAGCATCCCAACTTCTTCCTGAAGCTGTCGCAGGTCATTCACAAAGATGACAGAGGCATCACGATCACCGCGCCGCCTGCGCGGCTGGACCAGCTCATGGCGGCGTTCGGCGAGGACCGCGTGATGTTCGGCGGCGACTGGCCCAACAGTGTGGGCACCGCCACCATCCCTCAGGCGCTGGCGCTGATGCGCGACTATTTTTCAGGGCGCCCGCGCATTCAGGTCGAGAAATATTTCTGGAAGAACAGCCAGCGCATCTATCGCTGGAAGAAGCGTGACGCCGCGCAACCGTCGTGAAAATTTGCTGCTGCTGCGAAATGGGCCGCTCGGACCAGTTTTGCGTCTGACCAAAAGATCGCTAGGATCAAAACAAATTCCAGTCCGGCAGTTTGGGGAGGGGACGTTGACTCAAAGACATTCCACGCGTGGCGCGTGGCTGATCACATTGGCCTCGCTGATCGTGATGGCGATTTGCGTCTATGATTATTACACGCCCGAAACCGGCCTGATCGGCACGGGCGGCACCATCCTGGTGGCGGTGTCCGGGCTTTTGATGTTCCTGGCCTCCCTGGTGATGGCGACGGTGCCCAATCGGCCCTGTTTTCTGCAATACTTTCTGGTCTCGGCCATCCTTCTGGACATCATCGGTTCATCCGTCGCCGGCTATTTCCTGGAAAGCCCTGTCATCATGGCCGCCGAGGCGCTGGCGTTGATCGGCTGGCTGATGAACGTGATCGGCGACGCCGCCGACCGCAGCGTGGAGATTGACGATGTCGAAGATTAAGACCCTCACGCTTTACACACTGGGCTTTGCCGCCGCCGCGGCCGCCCTGCTGGCTTTGCCGGGTCATCGCGCTTCAGCCCAGGGACCCAACAACGATCCGATCCAGGTTTGGGATGCGTTCGGCGGCAATCAGCAGGCGCAGAAATATTCCACCGCCACCCAGATCACGCCCGACAATGTAAAGAACCTGAAGAAAGCATGGGAACTGCACACCGGCGATGTGGGCAGCGGCGCGCATGAAACGACGTGGGGCGCGACTCCGCTCTTCGTCAACAACACCGTCTATGTCGGCACGCCGTTTTATCGCATCTATGCGGTCGAACCCGACACCGGCAAGGTGAAGTGGACTTACGCGGCCACCAAGCAGGGCGATGCGGCCAACCAGGGCTTCAAGGGCCGCGGTGTCGCCTATTGGCAGGCATCCAATCCGGTCGCCGGCCAGGCTTGCCAGAAGATGGTCTATATCGGCACCATGGATGGCGAGCTGCACGGGCTCGATGCCGACACCGGCAAGCTCTGCCCCGGCTTCGGCAACAACGGCGTCGTCAATGTCGATGCCTGGAACACCATCAATCACAAATGGAAGGTCGGTCTGATCCAGCCCCCGGCTGTCTATAAAGACACGCTGATCCTGGGCTGGGCCGGCCTCGATTGGGTTTACAAGACCGAGAACCCGGGCACCGTCTATGGCATCGATGCGCGCACCGGCAAGCTGAAATGGACCTTCAATCCCATTCCGCCCGACATGCAGAACCAGACCGGCACCGCCAATGTCTGGGCCGGCATTTCGGTCGATCCGGAAACCGGTCTTGCCTTCCTGCCGGTGTCTTCGCCCAGCCCCAATTATTATGGTGGCGACCGTCTGAAAGAGATGCCGATGGTGACGGCGACGGTGGCGGTGAATGCCGAGACCGGCGAAGTGAAATGGGCACGCCAGCTCATCCATCACGACATCTGGGACCTGGATATCAACTCCGCACCCACGCTGGTCGATCTGCACAAGAACGGCCAGACCATTCCGGCCCTGGTGCAGGCCAACAAGATGGGCCTGATGGTGGTGTTGAACAGGAACACTGGCGAGCCGGTCTATCCCATCGTGGAAAAGGCCTATCCGGCCTCGGACGTGCCGGGTGAACACGCATCTCCGACCCAGCCCTTCGTGCCTTATCCGGCGCCGCTGGTGGCCGAACAGATGCCGCCGGTCTCGACCCTGGCCGACATCACCAGCTTCGGTCAGTGCAGCCGCTGGAAGGCGCGCATCCGCGACGAGGGCCGCTATACGCCGCCGTCCCTGCGGGGTTCGATCTCCTGGCCGGCGACAGTGGGCGGTGTGGAATGGGGCGGCGGCGCGGTCGATCCCACCACCGGCACCTATGTCGTCAATGCTGACCAGGTGCCGCAGGTCTACACCCTGATCCCGCGCGCCGAAGCCAACCAGAAATACGGCAATGCCCAGCGCGGCGCCGATGGCTATTCGGCGCAGGAAGGTTCGGCCTACGGCTTCAAGCTGGAGAACTTCCTCAACATGTGGGGCATGCCGTGCTGGGCGCCGCCTTACGGACAACTGTCGTCCTATGACCTGAACACCGGGCAGCTGTTGTGGCGCAAGCCCTTCGGCCAGGTGCAGAAATGGGGATTCTATATGCCCGAAAGCTGGGGTTCGGTGACCATCGGTGCGCCGGTGATCACAAGGTCCGGGCTGATCTTCATCGGCGCTTCGATGGACAGTCGCGTGCGTGCGGTCGATCTCAAGACCGGCAATGTGCTCTGGAAGCAGATCGTGGATGCGCCCGCCGTGGCCCAGCCCGCGGTCTATACCTACAAGGGCAAGGAATATGTGGTGTTTGTCGCGGGCGGCAACGGCATCCTGACGCCGCGCCTGTCCGATCAGCTGGTGGCATTTGCCCTGCCCAACTGATGGCGGATTGAAACAACAAAGGAAGGGCGCTCATCCATGACGGGCGCCCTTCGTTTTTCAAGAAGGGAACACGATGAGGAAGCGCGAATTTCTTGCCGGTCTGGGCCTCGCCGCCGGCGCGGGCCTGTCGGCCGCGATGGCGCAGGACTATCCGAAGGGCAAGGACCTGGGGGCCACGCCGCCCGAGAAGAAAAAGGAAGTCCCGCATCGCAAGATCACCACGCGCAACCTGTTCAAGGTGCCGCATGGCTATCCCAACGGCATCGCGATCGCGCCCGAAGGCCTGTGGGTGGGCGAACAGAAGGCGCAGGGTTATGGCAAGACCGGTGGCCATGTCACCGAAGATGCCTGGCTGTTCGACTGGAGCGGCAAACTTTTAAAGACGGTCCACACGCCCTCCAGCAACACGTCGGGCCTGGCCTATGGCGATGACCATGTCTGGATGGGCGCCAATGGCGGACCCGAAGGCATCTACGAAGTGGACGTGAATTCCAATCTGATCAGCCACCGCCAGATCCCCTTGGGGCCACCTGACAATGGCGGCGGCTGTCATGGCTTGATGTGGCACAACGGCAAACTCTGGATCGTGGCCAACCGGCTGCGTGGCATCCTGAGGGTTGATCCCAAGAGCTGGGCGCCGGAATTCATCATCCCCATCACCACCGGTCGCTGGCATGGCATCGCCTGGGACGATAGCCATCCGGGCGGAGCGATCTGGATGGTGACCGGCTCCTCCGATATCGACCGCTATGTGATGCAGAACGGCAAGCTGCACCACACCACCACCTCCGGGCTGGTCAAATATGACGCCCGCACCGGGGAACTGCTGGAAACCGCTGAATTCCTGGAAGGCACTGCCGATCCCCATGGCCTGGCCATGCACAATGGCAAGCTGATTTCCTGCGATGCCGGCGTTGGCCCGCCCGGCTTTGAGGGTACCGGAAGCCCCAGTGCCGGCTATATCTTCGAGATCAATTTCGTCTAGTTGCCGCTGCCGGCCTTGCCAAGCGGGGGTTGCATACCCATTGTCCCACACGGAAGGTAGGGCAATGGTATCCCCACGCGAGAAAGACCCCGGGTCCCAGCTGGACGAGTGGTCGCCGCGACTCCTGAAGTCGCGGCTCTACCAGCGCATCCTGGTGGATATCATCATTGGGACGCTGGCTCCCAATGAGCAGCTGGACGAGAACAGCCTGGCCAAGCGCTATGGTGGTGGGCTCGCGGGCATTCGCGAGGCCCTGACCCGGCTGGCGCTGGAAGGACTGGTGGTGCGCCGGGCGCGGGTGGGCACTTCGGTGGCGCCGCTGGATCTGTTGGGCGCGCGCGAAGCCTTCGAGGCGCGCTGCCTGATCGAGGTGCACTGCGCCGGCCTCGCCGCTCAGAACGCCACGGATGAAGAGATCGCCGCGATCCGCGCCACACTCGACAATGGCGAGGAAGCGGTGCGGGCCAACGACCAGGCGGCGTTGGCCGGAATGGACGAGGCGTTCCATGTTTCGGTTGCGGCGGCCAGTCACAACCGCACCCTCGCCAAGACCGTGATCACCTTGCATCACCAGACGGCGCGCTACTGGCTTTACGCCATGCGCGGCCCTTCCGACGATGATGGCATGGCCGCGCTGCATGAGCATCGGGCACTGGCCGACGCCATCGCCAGCCGCAATGTGGAACGCGCGCGTGCCGAAATGCTGAAGGTGCTGGGCGACTTTCCCGCCGAAGTGAAACGCACGCTGGAAAGCCGATAGGGTACGGCATGTTCCAGCGGGGCGGGCGCGCATGGGCAACCTTGGGCCTGATGAGCGCCCTCTATTTCATCATCACCGCGGCAACTTTCGGTTCGCTGGGGTTGGCGCTGCCGGCCATGGTCAAGGAACTGGGCTGGAGCTGGACCGGCGCGGGCTTCGGCTTCACTCTCCTGGGTTTTCTCTGTGGCATCACCAGCGGCGTGCCGGCCACGCTGGTGCGCCGCTTCGGGGTGCGGACCTGCCTCGTCGCTGGCGCTGTCGTCATGGCGTTGGCCTTTTTCTGCCTGGCCCATACCAACGGCCTTTTGCTTTATTTCCTTGGCGCGTCGCTGGCGGGGCTGGGCTTCACGCTGCTGGATTCGGTGCCGGGTACCTATCTTTTGTCGCGGTTGTTTCAGCGGCCCTCGTTCGCCATCGGCCTGTTCTTCACCATAGGCGGGTTGGGCGGGGTCGCGGGCCCACTGCTTTATTCCGGCATCGTAGGTTCGACGGGTGATTGGCGCGATTACTGGCTGGTGATGGGTGTTCTGGTGGTGGCGACGGGCATTGTCGCCGCTTTTGTCGTGGATGCGCAAACCGATGTCGGCGAGACCAATGCCGATCCCGCCATCTCGACCGAGAAATGGACCATGCGGGACGCGCTCAAGACCCGCCAGTTCTGGATCATCGCCGCCGCCTACGCCGCCTTCCAATTCTGCGGCATCACCTACAGCTCGGTTTCCGTGGCGCATCTGACCCAGCATGGTGTCGCCGCAGTGATTGCCGCCAGCATGATGAGCGTGGAGGCGTTGCTCAACTCCAGCGCCCGGTTCATTGGCGGCATTCTCACCCGTTTTGTCAGCGCCAGGGTGATGCTGTGTATTTCGCTCGCGAGCCTGGTGGTGGGACTGTTCGCGCTGGGTGTGGCGCGCGACGTGCCCATGATGCTGCTATGCGCCGCCGGCATCGGCATCGGTTACGGACTGACGCTGTTTTCCGCCACCATCCTGCTGCTCGATTATTACGGGCGCGGGCCCTATCTGGAACTGTTTTCCACCGTCAACCTGATTTCGACCGTTGGTGCGGCGGCGCCGACGCTGGCCGGTCTGACCCGAGACCAGACCGGCGGGTTCACGCCGTTTTTTGTGGTGCTGGCTTTGCTTGTGGCCATCGTGCTGCTGGCGGCGATGGCCATGCGGGCGCCGCGCAAGAGGCCGGCATGAGAGAGTTTGGCGTCTTTCTGCCAGTCGCCAACGGTGGATGGATCGTATCCCGTACCACGCCGCCATTGGATGGCGGCTGGGTGCAGAATCGCGACGCCGCCTTGATTGCCGAGGAAGAGGGCTTCGACTTTGTGATGGCGATGGGCAAGTGGCGCGGCTTTGGCGGCGATACGTCCCATTGGGGCTCGTCGCTGGAAGCGGTGACCATGATGGCCGGTATCGCCGCCGTCACCAGGAAGATCAAGGTCTGGGCGACCCTGCACGCGATCCTGCACAATCCGGCGGTTGCGGCGAAGATGATCGCCACCCTTGATCATATTTCCGACGGCCGCGCCGGCCTGAACATCGTCGCTGGCGCCTATCGCGGCGAATTCGAGCAGATGGATGCCTGGGATGCCACCCTCAGCCATGACGCGCGCTATGACCTGACCGAGGAATGGACCCAAATCGTCAAGCGGTTGTGGCGCGAGCCCAGCGTCAGCTTTGACGGCAGATATTTCACCTTCAAGGATTGCGTCAGCGAGCCCAAACCCATCAAACCGCCTTTCCTGATCTGCGCCGGCATGTCCAAGCGCGGCTTCGAATTTTCCGTGCGCGAGGCCGATGGCTGTTTCATCGGCGGGCGCGATGCGGCGGAGACGCGTGATGCTTCCTTGCGCGCCAAAAAGCTTGCGGCGGAACTGGGAAAACCGATCCGCACCTACTGCATGATGACCGTGATCACCGCCGATACTGATGCGGAGGCCGAGGCCAAGGCGCAGAAATATCGCGACGGGCTGGACGAGGGCGCGGTCGCCGGCATGCTGCAAAGCTATGGCGTGGAAGGAAACGCCATGACGGCGCGGGCGCAAGGCGCCTTCATGACCCAGACGGTGGTGGGTGCGCCCGAAACCTGCGCCATCCAAATCGAACAGTTCCTGCGCGACTGTGACATAGACGGTCTGATGTTCGTCTATGACGACTATGTCCGGGGCCTCAAAGTGACGGGCCGCGAGATCCTGCCTCGCCTGCGCAAGGCTTTCGCATGAGCGCGCGCGCCGCCCTGCTGCTGATCGACATGCAGGTGGATTTCGGTGCGCCCGATGGCGCCATGGCGCGGCAAGGCAGGGATGTGACCATGGCACAGGCCGCGATGGCGAAAGCGGTGAGCTTGGCGGAGGCGGCGCGGGCAGGTGGCATACCGGTTGTCTTTGTCCGGCTTCTGGCGCGGCCGGGAGAGGACCTCTGTGTCGAAGGCACCGCCGGGGCCGATTTCATCGGTCCGCTGCCGCAGCCTGGCGAGACGATCGTCTCCAAGTCCCGCTTCAGCGCGTTTACCGGCACTGGTTTGGCGGAGCAGTTGCGCGCCCGGGGCATCGACACCGTCATTCTGGCGGGCCTCACGACCGAATGCTGCATCCAGGCCTCTGCCTGGGCCGCATTCGAACAGGATTTCCGGGTGATTCTGGCGGCCGATGCCTGTGCGGCCTATGAGAAAGACCTGCATCACCATGCCCTCAGGACGCTGGAATTGAGCGGGGCGACCCTTGCATCCAGCGCAGAGCTGAGCGCGCAGTGGATAAAATAG
This sequence comes from Rhizomicrobium sp., assembly GCA_036488555.1. GTDB lineage: Bacteria > Pseudomonadota > Alphaproteobacteria > Micropepsales > Micropepsaceae > Rhizomicrobium. The sequence continues at coordinate 5,991 of DASXHL010000035.1, read as the reverse complement.
TTTAAAATCAATCACTTGATTCCTTTTGACAGCGCGTCAGTGCGCCCTTTCGCTCCTGCCATGTAAAATGTTACATGGCATTTCCAAGTTCGTACCTATCTGGGGTCTCATGAGGGGATTGGTTCTGTTGACGGCTGCTGGCTGGCTGGTGGCGATGGGGAATGCGGCGGCGCAGCCGTCGGAATCCATCACCGTCAGCGGCGACGTCGTGCATCTGCTCGAGACGGGCGACAACGATGCGGCGCTCGGCCTCGACAAGCCGCTATTGGAGACCCCGCGCGCGGTCACGCTTGTCAGCGACACCACCATCGATCGCTATGGCATCACCGGGGTCAACGATCTCACGGCCGTCACGCCTTCGGCTTACACCGCCAGTTATTACGGCGTGGAAGGGGCGGTCTCGCTGCGCGGCACGCTGGCGGAGAATTATTTCCAGGGCTTCAAGCGCGCGGAGAACCGCGGCACCTACACCACGCCCCTGTCGGATGCGGCGGGGATCGAGATCTTGCGCGGGCCGCCGTCGCCCATCTATGGCGCTGGCAAGGTGGGGGGGCTGGTGAATTTTATTCCCAAGACCGTGGGCGCAAGCGATGCCCTGGGCGGCGAGGCCACCATCACCTATGGCAGCTATTCCAAGCGCAATGCCACGCTTCAGTTCAATGCGCCGGTGGCGTTGGGCGACGCGGCGGGCGGCGTGCATGCCTATGGCGAGATCGACGACAGTTTCAGCTTTTATCGCGGCATCCATCCCAGCCATCAGCTGCTGGAACTGACTGGCATGCTGGCCCAGGACACATGGTCCTTCTCGGCCGATTACATGTACTACCATTCCAACGGCGATGTGCAGACTCCGGGCTGGAACCGCCTGAGCCAGGCCTTGATCGACAACGGCACCTATATCACCGGCCGCAACACCACGTTGCAGGCCTCGAACGGCAAATATCTGACCTTCAACGACTTGGGCGGCAATCCCTATACCTTTGATCCCAATTTCCAGGCGCTGGCCTGCGCCGGCTGCCAGGACGCCGCCCATATGCTCACCACCGGTGTGGGCACCACCACGCTCAGCCCGCGCACCGTCTACATCGCCAAGGGCGTGGACTTCTCCAACACCATCACCCACACCGCTTTTCTGGAAGCCGCGAATGATCTGGGCGACGGCCAGGTGCTGCGGTTGCAGCTGTTCGGCGATGTGCTGCAGAACGACCGTTTCGTATCCTACGGTTTTCCCGGTTCCTATCGCACCCAGATCGGCGAGGCGCGGCTGCGCTATGACTTGAAGCGCGACTTTGGCGACTTCAAGACCCAGACCGTGGCCGGCCTGTCGTACCGGTATGTCCACGCCATCGGCAAGGAAAGCTTCAACAGCGGGGTGATCGCGCTTGACCGCCGCGACATCAGCGTGGGCGCCATGCCCAATGACATTCTGGATTCCCCGTTCAACATCGATCCGCCCGGCACCATCCAGATGGGCTGGGAGAACAATGTCCACAGCAACACCGCCGAAGCTGGCGCCTTCCTCACCAGCGACATCAGTTGGCAGGACAGTCTCGATCTCACCATTGGCGGGCGTTACGACGATTACAATGCACGCTCGGTGGATGTGGGCGTGCTGCCTTTCGAGCCCGGCAGCGGGCAGGGCGATGCCGGGCGCTTCACCTATTCCGCCAGCCTGTCCTACAAGACCCCGTTCGGGCTTGTTCCTTATGTCACCAATGCCAAGTCGGCGGCGATCGAGATCGGCCAGGCCAGCCAGGTGCTGACCAGCCTTCTGGCAGGGCGCGACTGGCTGTCGAACTCCTTTCTGGATGAAGCAGGCGTGAAGTTCAGCGCCCTGGATGAACACATACAGGGGAGTCTCGACTGGTACGTCCAGAACCGGACCCAGCTCCAGCAGGGCGCCGCCGGCGGCACCGCCAGCGTGTTGGGCACGGTGGCGCGGGGCGGAGAGCTGGAACTGCGCTATGTCATTAGCGCCAATCTCAGCCTGACCTTCGCCGGCGGCTTGCAGCACACCACCGTCAAGGGACCGGACACCAGCTTTCAGTATGTGCCAGCGCGTACCTACGGGATTTCGCCGCAGAACGGTTTCGGTGGAGCTTATGAGGTTTTCAACTTCTCGGCCCTGCCGGGAAAAAGCGGTAATTACGAAGACACGCTTTTGCCCCACGCCGTCATCAGCCCCTACATGACCTGGACTAGCGACCAGCTCTCCTGGGGCATGTGGGGCGCGAGCTTCGGCGGCTCCTATGTCGGCAAGACCCAGCAGACCGTGCCCGATCCCATCATCTTTCCGTCATATACGGTGCTCAACGCCAGCGCCTTCGCGCGATGGGACGCGTGGGAAGCCGACCTGAATGTGAATAATCTGGCTGACACAAGCTACTTCACGCCGGGCGCCGACACCTATGCCAATCTCAGCGCGCTGCCTGGCATTGGCCGTACGTGGAAAGTCACACTCAAGCGGTTGTTCTAAGACAATGGCCCGCATAGTCTCCGGCGCCATGAAAAAACTCGCGCTCGCTGTCTTCCTGTTCTTTCCGTCATTCGCCCAGGCCGCAGATACTGCCTGGGTCCAGGCCGTGGCTGGCGGCTATGAGGCCCGGGTGGTGACATCCGCCGCCGCCTGTCCGGTGTTGCATACCGACAGGGGCGATTTGGCCATGGCGGCGCGCGCAGCAGCAGATGACAAGTTCGCGCTGACCTGCAGCACCATGTTGCCGGCCGCTGCGAAGACCGCGCGTGCTGGCGACATTGCATTGCCGATGCCGGTGGCGCATCCGCAGCGCATCCTGGTCCTGGGCGACACCGGCTGCCGCATCAAGGGCTCAGCACTTCAGGACTGTAACGATCCCACACGCTGGCCTTTCCCATCGCTGGCGGCGGCTGCCGCCAAATTCAAACCCGACCTGGTGATCCATGTCGGCGATTATCTCTATCGCGAAAGCGCCTGCCCGCAAGGCAATCCGGGCTGTGCCGGTTCACCCTGGGGCGACAACTGGACGACCTGGAAGGCCGACTTCTTTGATCCCGCGGCGCCCCTCCTGGCAGCGGCGCCTGTCGTACTGGCGCGGGGCAATCATGAAGACTGCAAACGCGCCGGTCCGGGCTGGACGCGGCTGCAGGGTCCCGCCACCTTTGATGGCAGCTGCAAGGCGCATCAGCCGCTCTTTACCGTGGATGCCGGCAGCCTGACGCTGGGCGTATTGGACGATGCGGTTTCCGATGAGACCGATCTCGACCGCGACGTCGCCAAAGTCTATGCCGACGAGATCGAGGGCCTGGCCAAATTGTCCGCGCCGGTTTGGCTGGTGCATCACCGGCCGACCTGGGCCGCGGTGGATGGCCCTCTGGGCATTCCGGTGGGTGGCAATCTCAGCCTGATCGAGGCCAGCCAGATCGCCGAGGCCAAGCGTCTGCCGCCCATTCCCCATTCCGTGGAATTGATGCTGTCGGGGCACATCCACACATTTGAATCGATCAACTTCAATCAGGACGCGCCGCCCCAGATCGTGGCCGGCAATGGCGGCACCAAGCTGCAAGTCACGCCGCGCAATCTCAGGGGCGCGCAGTTCATCGGCCATTCCGGCATCACTGTCGCGGACGGTCTGTCGGTGGGAGGCTTCGGCTTTCTGCTGATGACGCGAGCCGCCGACGGCTGGACCATCGATCTCTACGATCCGACCGCCCAGCCCAAGGGCCAGTGCCACTTCACGGCTCCCAGCGGTGGCAAGCGCGGCCGGCTGGACTGCCCCGACCTGAAAAAGGGCTAGAGCAAGTTAGGGTCAGATTGAATCACTGCGCCGGAGGGATTTTGCGGGCTGGGCAGGAGAAAGGCGCTGCCCGCATCGGCAATACGGGCAAGCCTTTCGACGAACCCGGGACGCAAAAGACCCCGGCCCTTCGGGTTGCGTTGGGGCGGGCGCCCGCGGCGTCGCCGCGCTCGACCGTATTCCCGATACGCTCTTCGCGCGGCTTCTGGCGGATCGCCTCGCCCCAACGCAACGCAGTCGCTTCAATCTGACCCTAACTTGCTCTAAGGCATCGCCGCGGCGTCCTTGTCCAGAATCGCCAGCAGCGATGCGGTGGCAAAGCCGTCGGCGACGAGGCCTTTCGATTTCTGATAGTGCCGGAGCGCGGCGCGCGACTTGCGCCCCAGAACACCGTCGGGTGTGCCGGCGTCAAAGCCCAGTCTGGCGAGATCGGTCTGGAACTGGATGCGCTCGGTTCGCGACAATGGGCGCTCCTCGCGCGGCCAGGCATGTTTGACCGGCGTCTCGCCCGCCATGCGGTCGGCCAAAAGTCCCACTGCCAGCGCATAACTGGCGGCATTGTTGTATTTCAGGATGATGCTGAAATTATGCAGCACCAGAAAAGCCGGTCCGTGGGCGCCCGCGGGCAGATAGATCCCGGCGCTGTCGTCTGATTGCGGCAAGAGGGCGCCGTCGACGGTGCTCACTCCCATTGCCCGCCATTCCGTGACGGTCTTTTGCGTGTCGGTGTCGGCGTCCTCATAAGGAAAGTCTTTGGGCAGCCTGACCTCGTAGCCCCAGGGCTCGCCTTTCTTCCAGCCCTGGTCGGACAACAGCCGCGCCGAGGACGCCAGCGCATCGGGCGCCGAGGTCCAGAGATCGATCCGGCCGTCGCCATCGCCATCGGCCGCATATTTGAAAAAGGTCGTGGGTGTGAACTGGGTCTGGCCGAAAGCGCCCGCCCAGCTCGCCACCATCTCGCTCAGGGGATAATGCTGCTCCTGATAGAGCCTCAGCGCCGCAGTGAATTCCGGTCGGGCATAGTCGGCGCGGGGTCCGTCATAGGCGAGCGTCGCCAGCGCCGAGAACAGGTTGAAACCGCCGGTATCGGCACCGTAGTCGGTCTCCATGCCCCAGATCGCGACCAGTATTTCCTTCGGCACGCCGCTGGAGGCTTCGATCCTGGCCAGAACATCGCCATAGCGCGCGAGCATGATCTTGGCGTCGGCAATGCGTCGGGCAGACACGGCCGAGTCCAGATAACTCCACACCGGCTTGGAGAATTCCGGCTGGTTGGCGTTCATGGCAGCGATGGACGGGACGGGGGCGATCCCCGCCGTCGCGGCGTCGAATGTTTCGCTGGTGATGCCTTGTGCCAGCGCGGTCTGGCGCGCTTCGGCCAGGAACGCGTCGAATTTGGGATTGCCGGAGGTGGGTGGAGCGGGCACCGGCGCGGCGGGAATTGTGACAGGGGTGCTGGGCGGCGGGGCGGGCTTGGGAACTGTCGTCGTGCAGGCCACCGCCCCCAGGGTGCAGCACAGGGCGAGCAGGCGTTTAAGGCCGGTCAGGTCGGGGAAGGCGCGCGCCATGGCTGGAATTGGTACACTGGTTCGGTGGCTTTTTGGCGGAAAAGCTGGATTTTTTGTCCTATTTCGCGGGTTGACAGGGTATAGCGCTTTCCATAGTTTCCGCGCCTTCCACGGATGACGGCCTTTGGGGGCCGAACTTTGTTCAATTTCGGCCCTTGGGGCCGGGGCTCTAGAAGGCAGTGTCATGAAGGTTCGCAACTCCCTCCGGTCGCTCAAGAAGCGTGACAAGGACTGCCGCGTGATCCGCCGCAAGGGCCGCGTATACGTGATCAACAAGAAGAATCCGCGGTTCAAAGCCCGCCAGGGTTAAGCGATACTCGCGCCCGGAGACAGGCGCATGCTTCTTCCACCCACCGACGCCCGCATTGTCGCCCGCCGCGCCGAAATCATCGCGGCGCTGCGCCACATCGTGCCCGATGGCGTGGTGGCCGATGAATCCGGCCTTGCCACCTTTGATGCCGACGCGCTGAGCGCCTATCACCAGACCCCGCTGGTCTGTGTGCTGCCCTCCAACCGCCAGCAGGTCAGCGAGATTCTGCGCTATGCGCAAAAAGAAGGCGTTCCGATCGTGCCGCGCGGCGCAGGAACTTCGCTTTCGGGCGGGGCGCTCCCGCGCGAGGATGGCATCTTGATCGGCATGGGCCGGATGA
>DASXHL010000001.1:0-33574 GCA_036488555.1 Rhizomicrobium sp. | reverse complement strand
ACCTCGAACACCACCACCGGCCCCCCCTGGCCCAACACCGGATGCGCGCGGTTCTAGCCCTCCTTGGCGGCGCTGACCGCCAGACGGACCTTGCCTTCGGCGGTGAATTTGAAGGCGTTGGACAAGAGGTTCTTGAGAACCTGCTGCAGCCTTTTGGAATCGGTGAAAATGGTGCGTCCGAGCCTGGGATCGACCACCACATCGAAGCCCAACTGCCGGGCGTCGGCCTCGTGGCGGAAGGGCCGTGCCACCGCCTCGACCACATTGGTAAGCCCGATCTCTTCCGCATCCACCGTCACGGTGCCGGATTCGATCTTGCTGAGGTCCAGGATGTCGCTGATCAGGTTGAGCAAGTCGGTGCCAGCGCCATGGATGGTGCGAGCGAAATCCACCTGCTTGGCGGTCAGGTTCTGGTCGGGATTGTCGGCAAGCTGCTGACCAAGGATCAGGATGGAGTTGAGCGGCGTGCGCAGTTCGTGGCTCATGTTGGCCAGGAATTCCGACTTGTATTTGGAGGTCAGCGCCAGTTCGCTGGCCTTTTCTTCCAGCGCGCGGCGGGCCTGCTCGATTTCCTGGTTCTTGCGTTCGACCTCCACATTCTGTTCGGCAAGCTCCCGGGCCTTCTGTTCCAGCTGATCATTGGTCTGCTGCAGTTCTTTTTGCTGGGTCTGAAGTTCGCCGGCCAACTGCTGGGATTGTTTGAGCAGCCCCTCGGTCTGCATGGTTGCCTCGATCGAGTTCAGCACGATGCCGATATTGGCGGTGAGCTGTTCCAGGAAGGCGATTTCCAGTGGCGTGAAGTCCGAGAGCGACGAAAGCTCGATCACTGCCTTGACCTGGTTTTCGAACAGGACAGGCAGCACGATGATGCTCTTCGGCGTGACTTGCAAAAGCGCCGAACTGATCGGGGTGGCGCTGCGCACGCTGGTGATCAGCTTGGGCCGCCGGTCGGCGGCGCACTGTCCAACCAGGCCCTCGCCCACGCCGAAAGCAGTGGGGTAGCCATCGCCATGCTGGCCGGCGCCGGCATAGGACGACAACAGGCGCAGGGCGTGCCGCTCGCCTTCTTCCATCTGGTAGATCACGCCCATCTGGGCGTTGACCAGCGGCGTCAGCTCATCGAGCAGCATCTTGCCCACCGCACCCAGGTCGCGCTGGCCCTGCAACATATTGGTGAACTTTGCCAGGTTGGTCTTGAGCCAGTCCTGCTCGGTGTTGCGCTCCGTGGTCAGGCGCAGATTGCCGATCATGGTGTTGATATTGTCCTTGAGCTCGGCCACTTCGCCGCGCGCATCGACCTGGATCGAACGCGTCAGGTCACCCTTGGTCACCGCGGTCGCCACCTCGGCGATGGCGCGCACCTGGGTCGTAAGATTGGCCGCCAGAAGATTGACGTTGCCGGTCAGGTCCTTCCAGGTGCCAGATGCGCCCGGCACATTGGCCTGGCCGCCCAGCCGCCCTTCCACGCCCACTTCGCGCGCCACCGTGGTCACCTGATCGGCGAAGGTGGCAAGCGTCGCGGTCATGTTGTTGATGGTTTCGGCCAATGCCGCCACCTCACCCTTGGATTTCACCGTGAGGTTCTGTTTCAGCTCGCCATCGGCCACCGCGGTGACGACCTTGACGATGCCGCGCACCTGTTCGGTGAGGTTGGCCGCCATCACGTTGACGGTGTCGGTCAGGTCCTTCCAGGTGCCGGCGACACCGGGCACCTGGGCCTGGCCGCCCAACCTGCCTTCGGTACCCACTTCGCGGGCCACGCGCGTCACTTCCGAGGCGAAGGAGTTGAGCTGGTCCACCATGGTGTTGATGGTGTTCTTCAGTTCCAGGATTTCGCCTTTCACGTCCACCGTGATCTTGCGCGACAGGTCGCCGCGCGCCACCGCGGTCGTCACTTCGGCGATGTTGCGCACTTGTCCCGTGAGGTTGGACGCCATGGAGTTGACCGAGTCGGTCAGGTCTTTCCAGGTGCCGTCCACGCCCGGCACCACCGCCTGCCCGCCCAAACGCCCATCGGTGCCCACTTCGCGCGCCACGCGCGTCACCTCGGCAGCGAAAGAGCGAAGCTGCTCCACCATGGTGTTGAGTGTATCCTTCAAGAGCAGAATCTCGCCGCGCACGTCCACGGTGATCTTCTTGGAAAGGTCGCCGCCCGCGATTGCCGTGGCCACTTCCGCGATGTTGCGGACCTGGGCCGTCAGGTTCGAGGCCATGAAGTTGACGTTGTCGGTCAGGTCTTTCCAGGTACCGGCGACGCCGGGCACCTGAGCCTGGCCGCCCAGCTTGCCTTCCGTGCCCACTTCGCGGGCCACGCGCGTCACTTCCGCGGCGAAGGCGTTGAGCTGGTCCACCATGGTGTTGATGGTATTCTTCAGTTCCAGGATTTCGCCTTTCACATCGACGGTGATCTTGCGCGACAGGTCACCGCGCGCCACCGCGGTCGTCACCTCGGCGATGTTGCGGACCTGGGTGGTGAGGTTCGCCGCGAGCAGGTTGACGTTGTCGGTCAGGTCCTTCCAAGTGCCGGCCACGCCAGGCACATTGGCCTGGCCACCCAAACGGCCTTCTGTGCCCACCTCGCGCGCCACGCGGGTCACTTCGCCCGCGAAACGATTGAGCTGGTCAACCATGGTGTTGAGTGTCTCCTTCAGCTGAAGGATCTCGCCGCGCACGTCCACAGTGATCTTGCGCGACAGGTCGCCGCCGGCAATCGCTGTCGCGACTTCCGCGATGTTGCGCACCTGGGCCGTCAGGTTGCCGGCCATCGAGTTCACGCTATCCGTCAAGTCCTTCCAGGTGCCAGCCACACCCGGTACTTCCGCCTGGCCGCCCAGCTTGCCGTCGGTGCCCACTTCGCGCGCCACACGCGTCACTTCCGAGGCGAAGGCGTTCAGCTGATCAACCATGGTGTTGATGGTCTGCTTCAGCTGCAGGATTTCGCCCGACACATTGACGGTGATCTTCTTGGACAAGTCGCCATTGGCCACCGCGGTTGCCACTTCCGCGATGTTGCGTACCTGGGCCGTGAGGTTCGAAGCCATGGAATTGACCGAGTCGGTCAGGTCGTTCCAGGTACCGGCCACACCGCGTACCACGGCCTGGCCGCCCAGCTTGCCTTCCGTGCCCACTTCACGGGCCACGCGCGTTACTTCCGAGGCAAAGGCGTTGAGCTGGTCGACCGTGGTATTGATGGTTTTCTTGAGTTGAAGAATTTCACCTTTCACGTCCACGGTTATCTTCTTGGATAGGTCACCATTGGCGATCGCGGTGGAAACTTCCGCGATGTTGCGAACCTGGGCCGTCAGGTTCGAGGCCATCGAATTCACGCTGTCAGTGAGATCCTTCCAGGTGCCGGCCACGCCAAGCACGTTGGCCTGGCCACCCAGACGCCCATCGGTGCCCACTTCACGCGCGACGCGAGTCACTTCCGAGGCAAACGCGTTGAGCTGATCCACCATCGTGTTGACGGTTTCCTTCAGCTGCAGGATCTCGCCCGACACGTTGACTGTGATTTTCTTTGAAAGATCGCCACCGGCGATTGCCGTGGCGACTTCCGCGATGTTGCGGACCTGAGCCGTCAAGTTCGACGCCATGAAATTGACGTTGTCGGTCAAGTCCTTCCAGGTACCGGCGACACCCGGCACCTGGGCCTGACCGCCCAGCTTGCCTTCGGTGCCCACTTCGCGCGCCACGCGCGTCACTTCCGAGGCGAAGGCGTTGAGCTGGTCCACCATGGTATTGATGGTGTCCTTCAGTTCCAGGATTTCGCCTTTCACATCCACGGTGATCTTGCGCGACAGGTCGCCACGCGCCACGGCCGTGGTCACCTGGGCGATGTTGCGCACCTGGTCGGTGAGGTTGCCGCACATGGCGTTCACCGAGTCCGTCAGGTCTTTCCAGGTACCGGCCACGCCTGGCACCAGCGCCTGGCCGCCCAGCTTGCCCTCCGTGCCGACTTCGCGGGCCACACGAGTCACTTCCGAGGCAAAGGAGCGCAGCTGATCCACCATGGTGTTGATGGCTTCTTTCAGCTGAAGAATCTCGCCGCGCACGTCGACGGTGATCTTCTTGGAAAGGTCGCCATTGGCCACCGCGATGGTGACCTCGGCGATGCTTCGCACCTGGCTGGTCAGATTGGAGGCCATGGAGTTGACACTTTCAGTCAGGTCCTTCCACACGCCGGTCACTTCGATAACCTTGGCCTGGCCGCCCAGCTTGCCTTCTGTGCCCACCTCGCGCGCCACACGCGTCACCTCCGAGGTAAACACGCTGAGTTGCTTGATCATGGTATTGACGATGTTGGCCGAGCGCAGGAATTCGCCCTTCAGCGGCCGACCATCGACGTCCAGATTCACCGTCTGCAGCAGGTCGCCCTTGGCCACAGCGGCAATGGCGCGTGTCACCTCGGCGGTCGGCCAGAGCAGATCGTCGATCAGGGTGTTGACCGAGGTTTCCATCTCCCCCCAGGCGCCCTTGCCTGAGCCTATCGTCACCCGCTGGCGGGTCTTGCCCTGCTTGCCGACAACATCGCCCACACGCTCCAGTTGCTGGGCCATGCGCTGATTGGTGGAGACGATGTCGTTGAAAGTGTCGGCGATCTTCCCGCCAATTCCCGTCTGATTGCCCGGCAGGCGAACCGAGAAATCGCCAGCCTGGACTGCCTGCAGGGCATCCAGCAGCTGTTCGACAGCCAAAGGTGGCAACGCCGCCGGTTCGCCATGACCATTCATCGTGGCGACGGTCTGAACCGCGTTAGCCGGCTTGACCGATGTATTGCGTTGTTGGCGCATGCCCGCTTCCCTTCTTTAAGATTTTCGGGGACAGCAGGAACCCGCCGCTTGGTCTTTTTATTTGGCTCTGGCAACCTGACGCCAACAAAGCCTCCCCCCGAATAGCCAATGGAACTTGGCAATTCGGGCAACGCGAGCCGGGATCAAAAGTTCCCGCGACGATCAGCGGGGAGTTGATTTTTCTGCTCTGCCCCTTTTGCTTCGACCTCCTCAGCGTCCTGCCTTCGGGATTGCCGCCATTCTTTTTCCGAATCTGCTGCCTTGCGAGCCCAGACCCTGGCGAGATTGAGATAAGCGGCACGGGTCGCTTTGGTGGGGGCCGCTTGGGCCTTGGCCATCATATCGGCGGCCCGAGCGTGATAATAAGCCGCTTCGTCGATATGCCCTTCTGTCACCGGTCCGCTTCCCCGTACGCTAACGCGCAAAACAACGCTAAGGCATGGATTCTGTTCCAATATGTGGCCAGTGGCTTCGTCGTAATGAATGTTGTGCCGCGAAACATTGGCCAGACTCATGCGGTCCGAAGGTTTGTGCCGGTCTCCCGGCAAAGCAAGAAGCTGAGAACAGATCGGCCAGGAATTGGCAAGCCTTGAACCGATTGCTGGTCCTTCAGAAAGGGGAAGCATGAGACGCGGGGCCGATAGGGGCGAAGCCCTGCCATTTCCCTGATCATCCAATAGCGAAGACGCCATTGCTCGGATTCGGTGGGCTGGCATTTTGTCTTTATCGAAGACCATCGCTGAAGTGCGCGATTCAATGCGTTCTCTGAGACAGGGACGCCTCACCGAACTCATGGATTCGACGATTAAGCCTAGTCAAGGGTTTCCCGACGCGTAGGGCACAACCATACACTCTGAAGATCACCGCGAATTGCTCAGGCAAAATCTGCCCTGGATCAAATAGCTACCCGCGAGCTATCTGTTGCCGAGCGATATTTCTTTACGCACCTGCAGCATAGCCGGCTGACATCAAGGCCGATTGTGCGCCCGCCGTACGGGACTATAAGATCACGCAAGCAGCTGGGAACAGCGGCTCTGAAACAACCGACTAGCCTATGGAATATTCGTGCTGCGTGCCTTGCTTTGCTTCTGCATGCTCCTGGTGTCAAACACCGTTATCGCTGCGCCAGTCTCGATAAGACAACACGTGATTGCGAACGCGACACGTTGCGGCGTCATCGCCGATTCCCGGCAGTGGCTGGACTGTTTCTATGGCTCGGCACAGCAGATGCGCCAAGCCCTCGGGCTGGCGCCCGCTCCTGATGCCCAGCTACAGCTGACACAGAGCCTGCCTTCAGGTGGGCAGGTCCTGGATGCAGATGTGCGGATTTCAATTCTTTCCGCCACAGTCGGTTGCGACAGTCTGAACGATGATGGGAAATGGCTGCATTGTTATTATGCGGCGACAAATCCAATGCGGGCACGATTGGGGCTTGCCCCACTCTCGCCGACCGCGCCTCCACTACCGGCTCAATTGGCCAGCGGCATGAACGCCCCGGCGCCGTCATTGATGCCGGCGAGAAGCGCCATCCGGTTTCCAGAGGTCTCGCAGGTGAAATCTTATTCCTTCAATCAGCTCGGCATGTTCACGGTCGTGTTGGCGAACGGCCAGATCTGGCGCCAGCTTTCGGGTGATACCAACAACGCCGACAATCTAAAGACAAATAATACGATCACCATCAGCCGGGGCGCCATTGGGAGCTATAATCTCAAGATTGGCAAACACCCCCAGTATTTCAAAGTCACGCGCGTAGGATAGCGACGGAACCGGAGCCGAGGAACGCCTCCATTACTTCCGAGCGTATTCGCGCACGCAATTCAGAAACGCCGAGAGCGCGCTGGAAACAAAGCCATCTCTCCGCCGGACAAAAATCGTCTTCACACGGCAGGTGGCATCAAAGATGTGGTGGACGACGGCATCGCCATAAGATGCATTCTGACCACGCCCAATGGGCAGAAGCGTGACCCCCAATCCGACATTCACGCATTCGATAATGGCGCTGACAGTACCCAGCTCCATGGTCCGCATGGGAGGGATTCCGTTGCGTGTAAGAATTTCTGAGAGTTGCTGCCTATAGAGACTGCCCTGCCCCAGAACAATGATCTGCATTGTGTCAGGATTGATTTCACGCAGCGTCTTTACCGTGGGCGGTGTAAGAACAACCAGCTCCTCGTCAAACATCACTTCGCTGATCAGATCTCCATAAGCAACGGGATCACAAACGAAAGCACCTTCGATCTTGCGATTGAGAACCAGTTCGGTGAGAACCGGTGAAGTTTCTGTCCGAACCGTCAGCTCCACGCCTGGATATTTCGGCACAAAGCTAGATAACAAATTCGCCAGGTGCAGCATGGAGGCCGATTTGCGCATACCGATTACCAACGGCCCATGCGGAACCCCGTCGTCCAGAGCTGCGCGTTTGGCGCTTTCCACTGCCGATTGGACCTCAAGCGCATGCGGCAAAAGTCGCAGACCGGCCGGTGTCAGACGGATGCCGTCCGTGCGCCGCTCAAACAGGGCGACATTCAGCTCCTGTTCCAGCGCGCGGATATGCGCCGTTACATTCGATTGTACTGTATGGAGCTGAAGGGCCGCCCGTTTCATGCTGCCGAACTGCGCGACAGTCTCAAAAAACTTCAGTGACTTTGCATCCAACGCCGTTATCCCCGCCCGGTATGGCTTTTTTACGACTGCATATCACGGATTTATACTTAATTTCAACGGGTTAACGGACACCATAGACCGCAATCAGTTACTGCCGGCGCCCCCTGGGGGCTTACAGACATAACCACATTGTGACTGACCGAGATGGCTAGGCCCCAACGTCTTAATATGGAGCCTGTCGATCAGATATCGCTTGTTGACCAGAATCTTTTGTTCGACCGTCTGATGCTCGTCGACACGTGGCGCGTCATAATCCAGCGATATCCATCCCCTGTAATCGTGGCCCAGCACCATCTTGTGAATGGCAGGCAAATTGACCCCTCCTGCTCCCAGATCGAGATACAGGCTCTTTTCTGCATGCATTTTCTGCGTCGGTGTTTGTGTGTTGCCGACATATTTGGGATCGCAGTCTTTGTAATGGATCTCCGCAATCCGGGGGAAATACTCATCCATGATCTTCAACGGATCCATGCCGCCCAAGGTCAGATGGGCTGTATCCGCGGTGATGAAGACATAGCGCGGGTCTGTAAGCTCCAAGGTGCGGCGCACTTCATGTTCGCGCTCCATCGGACCCCAGATGTGGGGATGCGGAGACGCCTTGATACCAAATGCGATCGTCTGCCGACCAATCTCGTTCAGAGTGTCCGCCAGCACCTTGATATGGTCGTCGGTCATGACATTGCCGGCAGGGCGGCGCCCCATATTGAACTTAAACGCCGTAGGACCGGAGATCGGCAGAATGAAATCATGGGCGAACGCCACATGATCCTTGATTGTCTGAGGTGCGGCAGACGCATCTATGAAATTTGTAGACATGCCCCGGCCCCCATTGGAGCAACTCAGCATTCGGACGCCCGCCTCATCGAGCTTCCGGCGGAACGCCCCAGGGTCGTTCAGGTACTGCATGATGTGCTGGCGGAAGGGCTCTATGCCCTGAAACCCCATTCTGGCGGTTTCCCTGACGCCTTCATCGATGTTGCCGCCCCAGCCTTTTACGACAACGCCATCACCATCCCAGAGTTGACCGCTCAGACCATAGCGAATTTCGCCGGCCGCGGCCGCAGCGAAGTTGGAAAACAGCGGAGCCAAACAGGCTGTTGCCGCCGTGCCGGCCGCGACTTTAAAAAAACTTCTGCGCGTTTCATGTCCCATTATATCTACCCCCTGTGATGCTTCTGGCGGCAAACAGCCCCTTCACGACAGAGTATGCCCTGTACCGGACCACACCCTATCGCGTTGAGCACGGCATCAATATTTCGCCGTCAGGCCCACCTGAATGATGCGGCCGAATGCATTGGCCACCCAACTGTCAAATCCGCTCGGGTTCGTGGAATTGTAGAACGGCGGCCTGCTCGCGGCGATATTCCGGATGTTGAGGGACACTTCGTCCGCGCCCGTGTACCGGGTCTCGAAGTCGTAGGCAAAATGCGCATCAAGGGTCACATTCGCGCCGACATGGTCGCCACCGCCACTTGGATTGCCATTGGTATCGAGCGTGATCGGATTGATCGGCGTGCCCCAGTTCCTGTAAGCGCCGGTCCAGTTGATGAACAGATTGGCGTCGAAATCTTCAAAGGCCCAACCAAGATTGGCCCGCATCTGGGTCGCGACCGAGGGGAAGGCTGTATTGGCGCCCGTCGTATTCAGGACACTGTAGTAAATACCCTGTGCCTGCAGACCGAAGGCCTGATTGAAAGACAGGAACTGGGTGATGCTGTCACCGATCTTGAACGTTCCCCAACCATCGGTCGGATAGACGTATTGGAACCCCGCGTCTATGCCCTTGATCTTGATGTTGAGATAGTTCGAATTGGGATCATTGAATAAATACTGCGCGCAAGTGGGCAGCGCGCCGGTCTGGGGAATCCCATGCTGGAGTGCGGCGATTTGTGCCTGCGTGGCGCAGTTCGGCGTGAAGACCAAAAGGCTGTTCAAGGAGGCGGAATCCACAACATTGCTCAGATTGGGTCCGGTCATCGCGCCCAGTTCTTCAGTGTGCCAGAGCGTGAAAACGAGTTTGAAGTTATCAATGAATTGAGGAGCATAGTCGAAGCCCACCGACCAGCTCCGCCCCTTGGCTGGCTTCACATTAGGGTCACCATCACGGTTCTGAATGCCCTGCAGAGAGGAAATATTGCAGGTCACCGAAGCCGCCGTGCATCCTGGAATGCCTGTCTGCGTCACCAGAGGAAAGGCTGCCACGGGTACCGCGATGTTGTTGGTCACCCCGGTGAAGGTATTACCGACATAAAAGCCCGGTTGCGTCGCGGTGCCGGCGATATCGAGCGACGGGGCCACGAAGGAGGTGGACATGTTTCCGCGTATCTTGAGCCCGTCCATTACGGTCCAGTTGGCCGCGAATTTGTAGTTGGACGTGGTGCCGACATCGCTGTAATTGTCGATGCGTCCGCTGATGTCTACGTCAAACGCATTCACCAGCGGCACATGCAAATCGGGGTTGATCACCGGGACATCAACTTCACCATAGACAGCCTTGACAGTGCGATGTTCACCGTTGATGACGATGTCATGGGCCGAAGTGGTGGCGGGACCGGTATTGTTGGGCGCCGATTGATCCTGATGAAGCTGTGAGCTGAGCATTTCACCGCCGACGGCCACCTTGACCGGCCCGGTTGGCAGATTGAACGCCGTACCGTCCACGCTCGCCCGGAACTGTTGATCCGAGAAAATCTTTTCGAGCGTATTGGCGCTATCCCTGAGCTGCGCAATAAGTGCCGACGACGTCTTGTTGGTGGCCGCGGGATTCCAGACATCAAGAGCGGTTGCGGCCGTCAGCGGCAGTTGCGTGATGATCTGTGTCGTACCCGGCACGGATATGGCCGTGAGGCTGCCCCCGCTATTGGTCGTGCCATTGAGGGCCAGAGTGGCCACGCCTGTATTCAGGGTGTTGTAGGTCCCGGAAGTGCTGTCATCACGGCCGGCGAAGGCGAGCAGATTGATGGTCCAGTTATCGTTCAGGCGATATTCCAGATTTCCTTCGGCAAACATTGTCTGCGCCGTGGCAAAACCTGTACCCGGACCGAGCAGTGAGTCAGCGTCCCAATATATGGTTTCGTTCTTGAGCGCTCCCGTATAGCCGGCCGGCGCCTGAAAGAATGGGTTGGCCTGTGTCCCTGTTCCAAAAGCCGTAGCGGTCAGTGTGCCCGCTGGCGTCATGTAGGTGTTCTGCCGCGTGGCCCAGACCATCTCGGTGGTGAAGGTCAAATTCTCCGCCAGCTCCTGCCGCCCTTTTACCATGACATCATTGCGGACCTCGGTCTGATAAAGATCACCATAGGCCCAGGTGCTGCACGGAGAGTTCGCCGCTGTCTTCGCCAACGAGACGCCGGACGTGGCGCTGGTATAGATGTTGCCGGTACCATTGGGTTGGATCGTGGCCGGGTCACAGGCAAAAGTATTGAAGTTCGGCGAGGCGCCGCCGGGCGCGGCCGCGGAAAGAACACTCGCGGGCACGAACGGCGTCTGGTTGTTGTTGGTCCATGCTCTGTCGGTATCGGCCAGCGCGCCGTTATGCATATACTCGTAAGAGAACATCAGGCCGGTCTTTTCGGAATTGGTGCCCACCAGAATGCTGGCGGTCGTCTGCTGGGACCCGTTTATGAAGCTCTGCTGACCCTGGGCCTGGATGCCTTCAAAGCTGTCGCGGGTGATGAAATTGATCACGCCGGCGATCGCTTCAGAGCCGTAGACGGAAGACGATCCGTCAGCGAGCACATCCACCCGCTGTATCATGTTCGTCGGAATGATATTGGGATCGACTACCGAGTGGTTTGTGCTTCCGGCCGGCGCCCGATGGCTGTCGATCAGGATCAGGGTGCCGTTACTGAGGCTGGATCCAAGCTGATGGATGGTCGGCTGATAGTAGCTGGTGTGATTTTCATTGTCGCCGGCCGCTCCCATGCTTGTCACAGCGGGAACATTGACCATCAGGTCCGCGATCGTCTGGGCGCCCGTGTCCTTGATGTCCTGCTGGTTTTCGGTCACCAGGTCGGAGCCGATGGGAGCAGTGCCGCGGATGCTGGTGCCGGTGACCACGACGGTTTCCACAGACGGCGGCGCCTGAACAGATGTCTGCGCTATTGCGGCTGTTGCCAACAACGCCGCACTTGAGGCCAGCGCAAAAGTGGAAGAGCCCCTTTTCAGGCGCCGGGACAGGTTATTCATCAGCTTTCCCCTCAACACGTGATTATTTTTGTTTCTGGGAGAAAGGACGAACGGCGACATGCAATTTATGTCGTCTTGGCCGACCGCAAATCCGCACCCCCGCTCCGGAAATTGTGATCCGGAACGACATGAACCTAGGCAGGGGGCTGAAAATCCGTCGAGTTTTTTTAATTGATGTAGGTATCTGTGTTCGAGATACCCGCCACATTGCACTGCGTCACGATCTCATGCGCGCAAATTACCGAGAAAAGACCCAGCTTTTTCTCCTCGCGCACGCACCTTGTGCATCTGCACAAAAGCGGACCCCAGATCGCGGTAGTACGAAACGGGACCGATAGAGTTCCATTCTATTGCTTGACCAGAAGCGTCTCGCGACGCGACGCAACACAGCACGATATTCGACGACGCCGACCTGCCGCATAACGCGCACCGCTAGCGATGTGGAACACCGAACGCGTAAACATGCGCATCGTGCGAAACCAGAAAGACTCGCCCCAGCGCAACGGCCGGCTGGCTGAAGTGCACCCAGTTTGCGAGCAGCTTGCCGCTTGAATAGAGTTGCTTGCCGGTATGGGCATCCAGCGCGTACAGGACCATGTTGGTTACCGGCGTCGCGCGGAATTTGGAGAGTTGATCCACCGTCAGCGCAGCCTGACCATTGGCCGCCCGGCCATGTCCTTCTGGATTGTCAGGATGCTGAACAGTCTGTTCGCCAGTCTGGACTGCGAAAACCACGCCATTGGCCACGGCTATATTGTCGGGTACCGCCATGTTTATGGATTCCCACTCCGGAACCAGCATCACACCCTGCCCGCTCTCAGAAACCTTGAAAGCCATGATGCTACCGTCAGGTGCCGCGCCATTGGTAAGCGGGAACTGCACCGCGCTGCCCGGTGGACCCCACATCGGCACGTAAAGGTGACGCACATTGTCGGCATCCACATAGGTGGCAAGGCTGCCCCAGACGCCACGGCCATAATAGTGTTCCTGATCGTTTCCAAGCCGCGGCGTCTGGAAGAGCGGTTTGGAATGATCTGGTGTGCCGCCGCCCAGATTGTTGGCGTCCAGGACATAGACAACGCCCTCCTTGGACGAGGTTGCAACCAGACTATGTCCCTCAATTGGAAAAACCACGGGACTGCCAGAGCCAAGATCCAGGTCCTTGGCATTCAGATTCTTCCAGCTGGATGGCGTAAAGGAATCGATCACGCCATAGGCTTTTGGCGTAATTTCTATAACGCTGTTGCCAAATACCCCCGAAGCAGGATCATGGTTGCCGTCCGCAGTCTGGACGATCACGCCCTTTGGTCCCAAGACCGGACCGCCGCGTCCCCATGGGCCCGCCGGCCGCCCGTGCCCGGTATATGTGCGTGACAAGACGGGATGAAGTGGATCGCTGATATCCAGCGCCGAAACTGCGCCGGATTCGATCTTTTGCTCGGGATCTCCCCCACAGCCTCGCCCCGCCGCAGTGTAGACGACATTGTTGACCAAATTCAGGCTCCAATTTCTGCTGAAGGGCGCGACGAACTGTGCCACGGCAAGCCGCTCCTCTCCCGTGGCAAGATCAAGGCCGCGGAGTTTTCCATCGCTCACGGTGAAGTAGATGACGGCCCTTTCTTTGTCGATGACGGGCGTCGCTTGCTCGGTATTGGAGCAGTTCGTATTCGCTGGCCGCACGGGCTTGCCAGGGTTGGGAAAAGCCTTTTGCCAGAAGACCTTTCCACTATCCGCGTCGATCGCGTAGATCGTGTCGTTGATGCCCACCGCAAACAGCAGGTTCTTCGATCCTTGGGAGGTGCTTACACCGCCGACGACAACCGGCGACGTCAACGTGGATAGAGCCACGTCCAGCGACTGCACATCAAGCTGTGTACTCCACAGCAGTTTCAATCGTCCGACGGATTGTGTGGTCAGGGTCTTCTCGCCCTGGTTCCAGCCGCTGCGCTGCTGATCATAGCCGAACGTGAGCCAGTCGGCATTGGAGGAGGATGGCGGCATGTCTGCTGCCCAGCAGCTGCCGCCCACGATGGCAACACTCGCGATTGCAACGCCTAGAACTCGTAACATGAAAACCCCTTGTTAGAATGTGTCGCCCCTGCCGCGACCGCTCGAAGGCTGCAAAACGCCAGCACGAGACTTATGTGAGATTGCAGATCCAACCCTTGGATGCGTCGCAGTACCAAAGCACGCCATCCTTCAACTCCAAGCCGTGGACTTGCGGATCGTTCTTCTTGTCGAGCTGGATCTTCGCGACAATCTTGCCGTCCCGTGAATCGATCTTCTGGATCTGTGCATAATCGCTGGCCACGGACCACAGATAACCGCCGTCTATCGCCAACCCGTGGGTACGAAGCACTGGCGCTGGAATGCTGCGCACGATGCGGCCCGTCTCCGCTTCCATCAGGAATATGCGCCCCGAAGCGGGCACCGCCATCCAGAACGTGCCATTTCCAGCCCATTTCACGTCATGCCCGCCGGACGGAGATCCCTTTTCACTCGTGACGGCGCCGTAATAGCCCCAGCCGGGCGTAACCCATTTCTTCAGCGTCTTGCCGCTGGAAGGATCGACCTTCAGTGTGACAGGCGGTCCGCTCAGGGCCTTTGTCGAGGTGATCCACCAGGCGCCGTCGTCGCCTATGGCGATTCCACTGCCGTGGATGGATTCGGTCTGTACACTGCGTACGATCCGACCGTCTTTCGGTGACACTTCGAAGACCTTGTTCGGATCGACCTGATCCAGGATCAACAGGGTTTCAGCAGGCGTGAACTGCAGTGCGTTCGGTTCCTTGATCGTGGGAGAGTCATTGAAAATCTTGTTTACCGCCTTGCGAATGGTCGGCGCGGCGTTCATTTCCTGGACCTTGCTGGCCGGGATCACCACGCCTTCAGTCGGTTTGGAGGTATCAAATGCGGCGTCGCCGTTTGCTTGCGCGCGCGCCGGCCCTGCCATCACCAGGGCCCCCATCGCGACGCATGCGCTTCTGCGGGTAATAAGCTCGACCATTTCCTCCCCCTCGCACCGGTCTGACGCATCGGCCAGCCAGTCTTCCCAACGGTAAGATTGTTGGGTTTTCGCATCAGTTTTGCAGACTTGATTTGGCAAATGGCATGCCACAATTGCAATACAGAAAAGATGATAGCGGGTTCACCGAACGGGATATGGGTGTGGCGCAGGCCTGCGCATGTTGCAGCGCATCTATCGCCGGCCGTCGTGTCGGAACGGCAACAAGCAACAGAAGCCAGTCCAAAATCGTCGGTCTCACAGCAGTCCAATTTCACAATATGCATTGGAACAGCCATCTTGCCGCACCGAAGTTCACGCTCCAGCAATTGTCTGTGCTTACCTTCCCATTGCTCGACGCAGCGCTCAGCGCCGCCAGAACAAACGCTTCGCTCTCTGCCGATTGTGCTGCGGCGAACGCTTATTGGATTACTCCCTGGTTTCGCTGTTGAGTAGTTGCGGCTCCGTTTCGTAGGAAATGGTTTGCATCAGTCACGTGCATTGTCCGCACTTCGGCGCCCCCCTTTGGTACTATAAGTGCACGACGTGGAAACCGAGCGCTCAGAGAGAGATTCCTGTGCGATGCTCTCCGAGGGGTATGGAAGATCCCTACTCTGAAGATTGTCATCACAGCGGCACTAAGGCGTTCTCGTCGATTGGCTCAACTGGAGCGGGGGTGCAGCCGGATCAAACCCCGCGGCAGCCAGGGCGCCGAAGTGTTTCGAGCGAGAGACTTGAATTAAAGGCGCAATTTTATAAAACCGTATCAACTGAGCGATTTACCCTGCTCCGCTGAGATGTTGTTCGCCATTTCTTTGTCGAAGGGACGAATATGAAGTTCACAAACACCAGAAGACGTTTGGCGACATTGGTTTTTCTGGCATTCGCTGGAGAGGCACTGGCCGAAACGACCAGCCCTCAGCAGGCTGACGTCGCGCTCAATCCGTTCGCTAACCATCCTGAGGCAATTGCGCAAGGCGCCACGCTATTCGACCGGACCTGTTCAGGCTGTCATGGACCAGCTGCTACCGGGGGGCGCGGGCCAGCGTTGGCCAATGGCGTTTTTCAGCATGGCGGCAGCGACAATGAAATTTTCGCCACTATCAAAAGTGGCGTACCCGGTACCCAGATGCCATCCTTCTCCAACCTGCCATCTGACGATGTCTGGCGACTGGTTACTTATATCCGGAGCCTGTCGGATCAGACAGGTACTCAAATTAAGGTCACCGGCGATGCCAAAGCCGGTGAGCAGATTTTTTTCGGCAAGGGCAACTGCACCGCCTGTCATGAGATCGATGGCCAGGGCGCTGATCTCGCCACTGACCTGTCGGAAGAAGGCGTGAAGCCTGCGGGCGCGATCAAAAGCGGCGTGCTGCATCAGATCCGACGCCGCTTCGGACCAATGCCGCATTTCGCCGATGTGACGACCCAGGAAGGTAAGACTGTTCATGGGCTGGTGCGCAATGACGATGCTTTCTACATCCAGCTTGAGGCGATGGATGGCCACTGGTCGATCTTTGATAAGAAGGATCTGAAAAGCGTGACGCCGGCCGGCAATGCGTGGCCTGACGATGTCGCAACTCGCTTGTCGCCATCGGATGTCGACAACGTCGTGGCCTATCTGGCCGCACACAAGAAGCGCAATCTCGCGGAAACCAGCAAGGTCAATCCGGTGCCTGTGCTGCCTTACGCGCGCATCGCCCATCCCAAAGAGGGCGACTGGACGAGCTATTGGGGCAATTATGAAGGCACCCATTTTAGCGCCTTGAACCAGATCACCACCGCAAATGTGAACCAGTTGCAAACCAAATGGATCGCGCCCCTGACTGGCACCTACGCGACCGAATCGACTCCCATTGTGGTGGATGGCGTGATGTATGTGGCGGGCGGCTCGGGTGATGTCTTCGCCTATGACGCGCGCACAGGGCTGCAGATATGGGCCTTCCATCGCAAGCAGGACATCAAAAACCCCTATCAGAATAATCCCAACAACAAGGGCGTGGCGGTTCTGGATGGTCGGGTGTTTGTGGGCACTCTGGATGATCTTCTGATCGCCATCGATGCCCATACCGGGCGTGAGCTGTGGGAGACCCGCACCGACGACACCCTGGCGGGCTATCAGCTCACCGGTGCCCCCCTGGCGGTGGACGGCAAGATCATAATGGGCATGTCGGGCGGCGAGCTTGGCGTGCGTGGCTATCTCGACGCCTATGATCCAGCGACCGGCAAGCGGCTATGGCGCACCTATACGGTGCCGGGACCGGGTGAAAAGGGGAATGAGACCTGGTCAGGCGACAGCTGGAAGACCGGCGGCGCCCCGACTTGGTTGACCGGCAGTTATGACGCGGGACAGCATCTTCTGATCTGGGGCACCGGCAATCCCGCCCCCGACTATAATGCGGAAAGCCGCAAGGGTGACAATCTCTACACCGACAGCGTTCTGGCGATCGATCCTGACACCGGCAAGATCAAATGGCATTACCAGTTCACGCCAAATGACGATCATGACTGGGACTCGACCGAAGACTATGTCCTCACTGACTCGGCTGTGGAGGGCAAGATGCGCAAGGTAATCCTGCACGCCGACCGCAACGGCTATTTCTATGTTCTAGATGGCAAGGATGGTCATTTACTGTTTGCCAAGCCATTCGTGCGCACCAACTGGAACAATGGCTTTGACGCCAAAGGCCGTCCCATAGTCAATCCGGCGACGGTGGCCACGCGCGAAGGCGCGGTGGTGTTTCCCGCAGTCGGTGGCACCAACTTCCAGGCTCCCAGTTACGATGCCACGAATGGGCTCTTCATCTTGGAGTACGTCTCTTCCCAAGGCTTCGCGCAAAGCGCGCCCGTTACTTATGAGAGAGGCAAGCAATTTCTCGGCCGGGGCGTCGGCAGCGGCCCCATGGCCGTGCCACCGGACCAGGGCATTGAAGCGATAGATGCCAAGACCGGCAACGTCGTGTGGAAATTTCCGATGACGCGTGTGGGTCTATCCTCGGGCCTTATAGCCACCGCCGGCGGCTTTGTGTTTGCCGCCAGCGCCGAAGGCCAGCTGCTGGCACTGGAGGAGAAAACCGGCAGGCCACTTTGGCATCTGCGTATCAACGGGCCAATTAACTCTTCCCCCATGACCTACATGGCGGGCGGCAAGGAATTTATCGCTATAACTGCGGCAGCTCAGCTTCTAACCTTTGGATTGCCGGATTAAAAAAATTTGCATGCTCTGGCGAGCAAGCTTTGCAAGCGCGGGCGAACGGAGTCAGGCCTTCACGGAAATAGCTGGTTTTTGAGGGCGTCAACGATAAACGCCAAAACGCCATTCCTCCCGGAGAAGGCCATAGTGCTAGCACAATCGAGAGACTTGAGCCGATTAGACCAGCGGACATCAGCACTTTGAAGTTACATTCGCGAATCAATGACCCAGTTCTGCGAACAAACAATCAGATATTTCAAAGCGCTCCGCGAGGACAACAGCCTCCCTACTCTGGATATCCATTTCAGCTACCGAGGGAATTCCGCCACTTGCGATGTAAGGCCGCCAGTCGAGCCAGCCATTAGCTACTTCAATGTTGGTGCGGAGAAATGCCTCTAACCTGCCTCTTATCAACTGTGTTCGGCGTTCGATCCTCACCAACCTAGCCACCCGCCTGCAGGAGGCGGGTGCTTGCCGCGATGCCGGAAAAGACAGTTATGCAATAACGCCTTTCTGACCGCCCTGAATGAGCGCCGGTCTCCGCTTGTCTCTCCCGATTTCCGCGACGGCTTAGAGACCGCCCAAAGAGAGCGGTTCGATTTCGCGGAGCATGGTTCAATAACAGGGAATTAAGGGCCAAATACACCGGCGAGCCCTGCCCGGTTCGATCATATCCAGCTTTTGACCGCGGTGTGCAATCACCGCGTGTGCAGTCTTGGGCCCGCTGCAGGCCACTATAGTTCGTGACTATAGACCCCTCCTACGGACGAGTTCGCGTCTTCCTCGAGCCGCCCGTTTGGTCCGGCTCGGCGACAAACGCGTCGATCAGCGTGTCAGCCACGTCCACGACATTTCGCGCGGGACCGCTGGGGCCGAACAATTGTCCCGACGTGTACGTCCCCTCGATGACCAGCAGCAGCGCGTCGGCCAGGACCTCCGGTTGCCTCGCTCCCATTGCCTTGGCCAGTGCTCTCAGGCGAACGAGGAACAGCCGCTTGTTCTCGGCCGCGACCTTGCGCGCTGGATGATCGCGCTCCGGATACTCAACAGCGGCATTAGAGTTACCGCATCCGCGATAGTTGGGACTGGTGGCCTTCTGCGACAGCGCCTTCAGCCATTTGCGGAAACTGCCACGCAGATCTCCGGGTATTTCCGCCATCGCCTCATCGAACGCCTTGCGGCGTTCCGCGCTGTGGCGGCGCAGATAATCGGCGGCCAGCTCGTCTTTGGAGGAATAACTGCGATAGAGGCTGGGCTTGGTCACGCCGGCGCGCGCCACGATTTCGTCCACGCCGATTGCACGGATGCCTTCCTGGTAGAAAAGCTCTCCTGCTGTCTCCAGGATGCGCTCAGCGGCGCGCTTGGATGTTTCCTTCATGCATTTCTCCCGTTCACATCGTATTGAGCGGTCTCAATACATTTTTGTTCAGCCGAATATTGCATAGCACCTATACCGGATTAGATACGTACCGGTCAGTAACATTCCTATATATACCGCTTCGGAACGAGTAACCAGACCCTACGGACGCTCGTGTCCGGTCGGGGTGCCGATCTAGTCGAGCCTAACATGACCTGGATTGTTCGCGTTGCGCTGGAGCGCCCCTACACGTTCATCGTGATGGCGCTGCTCATTCTTATCATGGGCTCGATAGCTGCGGTTGAGACGCCCACCGACATCTTTCCCAATATCGGAATTCCGGTCATCGGCGTCGCATGGCAATATGCCGGCATTTCGCCGGGTCAGATGGCGGGCCGCATCATCACACCTTACGAACGTGTGTTGTCGACGACGGTCAACGATGTCGAGCATACCGAAAGCACATCCTTGCCCGGCATGGGGATCGTTAAGATTTATTTCCAGCCGAATGTCGATATCCGCATGGCGACGGCGCAGGTAACGTCCGTTTCGCAGACGATCTTGAAGTTCTTGCCGGTAGGAACGACTCCGCCGCTCATTCTGAATTACAACGCTTCGACCGTCCCGATCCTTCAACTAGCCAACACGAGCAGCACTCTGTCGGAGCAACAGATCCTCGATCTGTCGCAAAATTTCGTACGTCCGGCACTCACTACGGTGCAAGGCGCCGCCATTCCGTTTTCTTACGGCGGCCGGGTGCCTCAGGTACAGATCGATCTGGATCCGCAGGCGCTGCAATCGAAGGGCCTCTCCGCACAGGACGTAGAAACCGCCGTTGCAAACCAGAACCAGATCACGCCGGCCGGCACACTCAAGATCGGATCGACGCAATATACGGCACAGCTCAACGACGCGCCCGAGACGATTGAGGAACTCAACGATCTGCCGATCAAGACCGTCAACGGCGCCACGATCTTCATCCATGATGTGGGTCACGTCCGCAACGGCTCGCCGCCGCAGCAGAGCATCGTGCACGTGGATGGTCAACGTGCTGTCCTGCAAACCATATTGAAGACGGGTTCCGCTTCGACGCTCGCCGTGGTGCAAGGCGTAAAGGACACCTTGCCCAAGGTGCTGGCGACGCTGCCATCGGATCTGAAGGTCATCTCGCTGAATGATCAGTCCATTTTCGTCAAGGCGGCGATCAGCGGCGTCATCCGGGAGGGCATCATCGCGGCAGCGCTCACCTGCCTGATGATCTTGCTGTTCCTCGGCACATGGCGCTCGACCGTCATCATCGCCGCCTCCATACCTTTGGCAGTTCTCTGCGCTGTCGGCGGACTGTGGGCCGGGGGTGACACGCTCAATATCATGACACTTGGTGGGCTCGCGCTTGCAGTCGGCATCCTGGTCGACGACGCAACGGTGACGATCGAAAACATCAACTGGCATCTGGAGCACGGTAAGGACGTGCGCACCGCAATCCTTGACGGTGCCCAGCAAATCGCGACGCCCGCTTTCGTCTCCACGCTCTGCATCTGCATCGTGTTTGTGCCGATGTTCGCGCTCAAGGGCGTCGCCGGCTATCTGTTCGTGCCGATGGCCAAGTCCGTGGTATACGCCATGGTCGCGTCCTATATTCTTTCGCGGACGCTGGTGCCCACAATGGCCCTGTATCTGTTGAAGCCGCATCACGGCAACGAACCCGCGCCCATAGCCAAGAACTGGGTGGGTCAGTTGCAGCGCTTTCAACGCGGTTTTGAATCCAGGTTCGAAGATTTCCGCAACGCCTACCGGAATCTCCTCGTGATGGCGGTCGCGCACGCGAGACCTTTCGTCATCGGCTTTCTTGGCGTCGTTGCGGCCTCCTTCGTGCTCGTGCCCTTTCTGGGCTCGAATTTCTTTCCCAACGTCGATGCAGGTCAGATCGAACTGCACGTGCGGCCGCCCGTCGGAACACGCATTGAAGATGCTTCGGCCATGTTCGGCGACATCGAGAAACGCATTCGCGAAGTCATCCCGCCCAACGAGATCGCGTCGATCGTCGACAATATCGGATTGCCGACTAGCTCGATCAACACGATCTACAACAATTCCGGTCTGATTGGTTATCAGGACGGCGACATCTATGTGAGCCTTAATCCTAACCACCATCCGACCGCCGACTATATCCGCACCCTGCGCGAAAGCCTGCCGGCGCAATTTCCCGCTGCCACCTTCTCCTTCCTGCCGGCCGACATCGTGAGTCAGATCCTGAACTTCGGTACGCCAGCGCCGATCGATCTGCAGATCACCGGCCCCAATGTAAAGGCCGACCAGTCCTATGCCCTCGATTTCTTGCGCCAGATGCGCTTGATCCGCGGCATCGCCGATGCGCGCATGCAGCAATCGCTCGACAATCCGCAACTGGATATCGACGTGGACCGCTCACGCATGGCGCAGCTGGGTCTTAACGAGCTCGACGTGACGAACAGCCTGTCGACATCCCTCGCCGGAAGCTCGCAAGCCGCACCGGTCTTCTGGCTCAACCCGAAGAACGGCGTTTCCTATCCGATAGTCGCACAGACGCCCGAATATAAGGTCGACACGATGTCCGATCTCGAAAACGTCCCCGTGACTGGCGGCACGTCGGGAACGCAGATTTTGGGTGGCCTTGGAAAAATCACGCGCGTGAATTCGAGCGCGGTCGTCACCCATTACAATATCCTGCCCTCGATCGACCTCTATGCGACGACGCAGGACCGCGATCTTGGTGGCGTCGAGAGCGATATTCGCAATTTGATCAAGGCGACGGCCGGGCAGCTTCCCCATGGAGCGACCGTGACGCTTCGCGGTCAAGTCATTACCATGAATACGGCTTTCTCCGGACTGGCGTTCGGCCTTTTGGGCGCGGTCGTGCTCGTCTACCTTCTGATCGTCGTCAATTTCCAGTCTTGGCTCGATCCGTTTGTTATCATTACGGCACTGCCGGCGGCGCTTGCCGGTATCGTGTGGATGCTCTTCATTACTGGCACGACGCTCTCTGTGCCCGCGCTCACAGGCGCCATCATGTGTATGGGTGTGGCGACCGCGAATTCGGTGCTTGTCATCAGCTTCGCGCGCGAGCGGCTGAATGCCACTGGTGACGCGATTGCTGCTGCGATTGATGCGGGCACAACACGGCTCCGCCCTGTGCTGATGACGGCGCTTGCCATGATCATCGGTATGGCGCCCATGGCGCTCGGCCTCGGCGATGGCGGTGAGCAGAACGCGCCCCTCGGCCGCGCCGTGATTGGTGGGCTGCTTATCGCCACCTTTGCAACACTGCTCTTTGTTCCCGTCGTCTTCAGCATCGTGCATGGCCGCAAGGCTATGAAGGTTTCTGAACACGCCAATTCCCCTATTCCCGTGACCGGAGGCACACATGCCTGACCAAAAGCCCTTGCTCGAATACACGCCGTCCAAAAGGCTGAAGACGGTCCTGATCGTCCTGGCTTGCGGCGCCCTCATCGCCGCGGGGGCGGGGATTCTGGCTCGCTTGCTTTCAAGACAGGCTATAGCGAAAACGACCGACAAAGCGGCGATTCCGATCGTGACGATCGTGCGGCCGTCAGACGCCACAGCTGCGCGCGCGCTCGTTCTGCCGGGCGACATCGAAGCTTTCTACAGCGCGCCCGTTTATGCGCGGGTCACCGGCTACCTCAAGCACTGGTACACAGACATCGGCACAATCGTGAAAAAGGGACAAGTTCTTGCCGATATCGATGTGCCAGATCTTGACCAGCAATTGCAGCAGGCGAAAGGAAATCTGGGCACCGCGCTTGCGAACGAAAATCTCGCCGAGATTACGGCGAAGCGCTACCTCGTCCTGAAGTCCGAAAACGCGGTTTCGCTGCAATTGGTCGATCAGGAGGTGGCGACTTGGCAGGCCAACAAGGCGGCAACGGCTTCCGCACGGGCAATCGTCAAGCAGTATGAGGCCGACGAGTCCTTCAAGCAACTGGTCGCGCCTTTCGATGGCGTGGTGACCAGCCGCTCGACCGATATCGGCGCGTTGATCACGTCCGGCACATCGACCAGCACATCAACCAGCACGTCAACGGGCACCCCGACCGGCACCTCGATCAGCACGTCGATGGGCAGCTCGGCCGGTACATCCGCCGGCGCCGGAGTGCCTCTGTTTACGGTCTCCGACGAGCATCGCATGCGCATTTATGTGCGCGTTCCTCAGAACAGCGCGGCCGAGGTGCAGCCCGGTATGGCAGCGACATTTACCGTGCCACAATTTCCCGGGCGGACATTTTCTGCGACGCTGGCGGCGACCGCGCAAGCCGTGGACGCGACCTCGGGAACCTTGCTCGTCGAATTTCAGGTCGACAATTCTGATGGAAGCCTGAAACCCGGTGAATATGCAGAGGTTCGGTTTATCGTGCCGAACAAACCCGGGACGATCGTCATGCCGTCAAGCGCGCTATCGTTTCGGGACGGCGGAATGTCCGTGGCAACAGTGGACGGCAGGAACCGCATCGTCATGAGGCGAATCACGATCGGCCGCGATCTCGGATCGACGGTGGAAGTTTCGACCGGCCTCACACGCACGGACCGCGTCATCGATAACCCGCCGGACTCCATAAGGACCGGCGACCTGGTCAGCATCGGAGCCTGGATCGGACCCGCGAACGGTCGGTCCTAGCCGGGAGCGACCATTCGTCCGACATGGCAGCGCGCAACTTGGAAGAAGCAGAAAGCTCGTGTGGATACGCCGGCGCGGTGCATCGAACATCTGCACAGGCATTACAATCGCATCCACATAGCTCCACGACCTCGATTTAAGGTACGGGTTGCGACGATCAGTTGAACTCACGGTCGGAAGCGGACATTGAAATCTGTTGTTGCGCATCCTTCATAAAGTCCGCAGATTTTCGTTGTTATTTTGATTTTTCCCTGTAATTGCGAATTTTTTCCTGTTAATCGAAATCAGGAAAACGCGTAAAACACCAAAAAATGCTGGGCATTGTTACGTTAGGCGGGCGTCGACGCCGTTTCCGATTTTCCCTGTTATGGGCAAAACCGCGCCGAGACCGGCTCGCGAGGCACTCCGTCCACAGCCACCCTGGTCAACATCTCGATGTTGTAAGGGCCAGTTCGGCACGGAAGATGAGCAGGCGCGCAGTCGCAGAAGCAAAATGGCCAGATCAAAAATGAGATATTTCCTCTCTGCGCTTGCGAAGGGCACTGATCCCTACTCTGAGATCACACCGGCAGAATCAAGAGTTTAGTATCTCCGAGCTACTCAATGGCAACTTCACGGTCGACATTTTTTGAACATTGGATGGCAATATTTTGCCCCTTCCTCATTTCAGGAGCGACGTCCAGAAGAAGAGCCGCATAACCCGCGTAAGAGTTTTTCGATTGCATTTGATATTCTCGTGGTCGTTACCAACACTACGGCAACATTGCGTTCGGAGGATTTGCTGCACCATGAAGTTCGAATCTTGAATCACCAACGACCGATAATGGTTGCTATGCAATTCCAGGATGCTCCCTAGCCGTCGGAGCACCTCGCGCGCCAAGATTGACCTATAATAACGAACAATACAGCCACGAGCTGCTGCGCTGGCCGGGCGAGCAACCGGTGCGCGATGAATGGCCTATAATAACGAACAATGCAGCCACGAGCTGCTGCGCCAGCCAGGCGAGCAACCAGTGCGCGATGAATGGCCTATAATAACGAATTATAGGACAACCTCCGCTCGCCTACCGCTAAAAATGCTCCCGGTCCAGGATCTCCAGGGAGCTTCAGCGGAATGGCAAAATCAGTCACCTCTATCAGCCGGCAAGAGCTTTATGATTTGGTCTGGGAGCGGCCCACGCGGACCGTCGCCTCGGAGTTGGGGGTTTCGGACGTGGCCTTGGCGAAGGCGTGCCGGCGCGCCGAAATACCCATACCGCCACGTGGATACTGGGCCCGCAAAGCCGCAGGCCAGAAACCGACCAAGATCCCCCTTCCCCTGCGCTTTCCTGGGGCGGCCGACGAACTCTGGATTGGGGGACACCAATATCGCCACTGGCACCACTATTCCGAAGAAGAGCTGCTCAACATGCCTGAGCCCCCTCTTCCCGTCTTTGAAGAGAGCATGGAGGCCGTGGCGTCACGAGTGGAGAAGATGGTCCGGCCCATTGCGGCGGCTCGAAACTTTGACAAGGCGTTTGGTGACATTTCGCGCCTGCTGGCGCATGACGAAGAGCGCCGGAGACGCGCGTCAAGTTACGACAAGCCCAGATACGACAGTGGAGTGCAGCGCCGGCGTCTCCTGCTTCTAAATTCCATTTTCCTTGCCGCCCGTTCATTGGGCTGTAGCGCGAGCATGACGACGTCCAAATGGCAGGTCGACGATCCGCAACACAGAGGCATTTGCATCACGGTCGGGGCCCAGCATGTGAATTTCATGCTGGAGTCGCCGAATTTCAAAAACACCCGGGGACGCATCGACAAAGAGGATAACCGTCTAAAACTTAGCCTTGGTTCTCCTTCCAACCCGGATGCTTGCGGGAAATTCTGGATAGATGCCGACAAAAGGAAGCTTGAGAGCCAGATCCGCGAGTTCATGATCGCTGTCCTGATCAAGGCGGAGCAGCAACACAGGGACCATGCCTTCCACCATCGAGAATGGCTCATTAAGCAAAAAGAGGACGCGATCAAGGAGCTTGCGCGCCACAAAGCTGAGCAGGGGCGACGGGAGAAAGAGCAACGCGTCAGGGAAGAGAAGGCGAAAGTGGACTCTTTACTGCGGCAGGCTGAAGACATGCATAAAGCAATGACGATCCGCGTCTACGTCCAGGAAATTCGGAGGCGTCATTCGGCGGCTTCCGGAGGCTCCGAAGCGTTCGAGAACTGGTTTGAATGGGCGCTGGGAGTAGCGGATCAATTGGATCCCGCTATGCACCCGGAATTGCTGTTGTTTCCTTCCGCTCCGGGCGCCCTAGCTGCTTCCAAGCCTTAGTCCCGGATCTGGCCAAATCGGTGCCAGTTGCACCGTTCATCGAGAATTTGGCTTAGCCCATTGGGCGTCGCCGGCATCCAGCTCGTGGTCGCGATGGACGTTGTCCGCGCGGTCAGCAACTATGGGTCCAACCGTTGAATACGAGGATTAGCCCGCATCAGAGCGCCTACAGTACGCCAGTCCACCGTGACGATGAGATTGGAATCCGGAATGACGGGTTGGCCGTCAACGGCGGTCATCGTTCCGTGATCTGCAGGCACCTTTAGAGGTTGATGCGCCCGCATATGGGAAGCGAGCATCAGCAGCATGGGACGTACTCCCAAACCGTCTGTGTTCCGGTCATGATGCTCCTGCCACTGCCCTCCATCGCCGTGGCGCAAGTTCAGACTACTCTTTCTCCGCCGCAGCCTGACACCGGGAGAGATAAAAGCCACCAGCGATGCCGATGCCATTTATTGCTGGCCACGCTTTGCACCGCCGTGCTGGCGCTGATACCTGGCCGCGCTCGGCAGTTGGGACTGTATCCCGAATAGGAAAGCTGGCTTGCTTTGTGGTGACATTCGCCTGACTGGATAAAATCAGGAAGCGCGTCGGACCCTGTAGCTGTGCGGATCGCTCTTTACCCGCATGTTGGAACTGCCCAGCGCCCCGCTGGTGACGGTTACGACATAGGTTTCGGGCCTCTTGAACCAGTGGGCCATGGTGGTGTCACCGTCGATTTGGCGCCATACCTCGCCGTTATCCAGCACCACCGTGAAAAAGCCATTGCGGTCGAACTTGTAGGACGCCATGCGCCCGCTGCCTTTGATCGGCTGTTTGTCAAACATGCCGCCATAGCCGGTACGCGCAGGTGGCAAGGCTGTCGCGGGCGCAGGGACCGCGACGGGCGCCAGGCCAAGAAGACTGCGCGCCGGGTTGGCGGCAGCATAGTAGCAGTCCAGCCAGGGCCGCTCTGCTGCGACGCTGCCGCAGCGTGATGCGGCGACGATCACCGCGTCGCGGACGGCAAGATCTTGCGGAACGCCTGGCGCTGGCGAGTTGGTAACCAGCGCAACCTGCGCCGGCGGTGCGGGCGCCAACCCCAGTGCAACGCGTTGCGGCTGAGCAGCACCGTAATAGCAGTCCAGCCACACCCGGGTGGAAGCCTGTGCGGCGCAGCGATATACGTTAATCATCACCTCGTCGCGGGGCCGCGCTATGGCGGGCACGGCCAACAGCAACAACAGGGCCCCGGCAAGAACAAAACGCATGGGAATATTTCCAGCAGAAATCGGCCCTCTAGGCAACCGGTCAGTCAAATCGTGATGCCACCATCTATGATGAAATTCTGGCCGGTGCAGAAGGCGCCCTCGTCGCTGGCCAGGTACAGCACCACACCCGCGACCTCTTCGGCCTTGCCGATACGGCCCATGGGCTGGCGGGCGGTGAAGGCCTTGCGCGCGGCGTCATAGTCGCCAGTGTCCTTCAGCCGCTGCTGCAGCGAGGGCGAATCCACTGTGCCAGGGCAAACCGAATTGCAGCGGATGCCCTGCTGCACGAAATCCACCGCCACCGACTTGGTCAGGCCGATCACCGCCGCCTTGCTGGCGCCATAGATGCAGCGGTTGGGAATGCCCTTGATCGAACCCGACACCGAGGCGACGTTGATGATGTTGCCGCCGCCGGCCGCGATCATGGCGGGTAGGAAGGCGCGGATCATCCGCGCCATGGCATAGACGTTGATCTCAAACGACTTGCGCCACTGAGCTTCGTCATTATCCAGAATGGTGCCAGCCTCGACGAACCCGGCGCAGTTGAATAGGATGTCGACACGACCTACCTTCGCAGCCAGCACTTCGACAGCCTGCGGGTCGGTCACGTCCAGCGGATGACGGTCGGCGCCCAAGCCTTTCAGTCCGGCGAAATCGCGGTCGGTGGCGATGACGTGGGCGCCCTCGTCCGCGAACAGTTCGCTCACCGCCCTGCCGATGCCGGCGGCGGCGCCGGTGATCAGGGCTGTCTTGCCGTCCAGTCTCTTGCGCATGGCGGTTTCCACCTCTGACGGCCTCGGATGTAACGAACTCATGAACGCGGACCGTAATGCGGCGCGGGCTTGCCATATTCCAACGCGCCCAGGTCGGGGGCGGCGCCGGTGTAGCCGTCAGTGACGTTGGGAATGACCGCGCCCTTGTCGACGGCCACGGAACCTGGCCTCAGCGAAAAGTCGAAGTCCTTGGCCACATAAAGATTGCGGATCTTGCTCATGTCCCTGGCGTTCAGCATCGGCACGTTCTGGAACACGTCATAGTCCAGGGTAATGGAATGAATGTCCTGCTTGGTGGCGGCGCTGTATTCCGCCAGCGTCTTGTAGCGGCGTTCCGACAGCACCGTGTTCTTTGGGCTCTGGTCGGCGCCGGTGGATGCCAGCAGGTCGCGGTAATCCTGGGCCACGCCCCATTCCGGTGAGGTCCACTGGAAGGCATAGTCCGCGCCCGGGTTGGGACGAAAGCCGTTGTAATCCGATGAGCTGTAGTTGGTGTAGGTGTTGACCGCCAAGATGGCTGGCTGGGTGTTCTGGCCCAGCATCAGATTGTTCATCCAGTGGATGTTGGCCGAGGCATTGGCCGTGGTCTCGGTCAGAATGGTGTTGTTGAGGAACACGCCGCCGGCAGCGCCCGACAGCACGCGGCTGGAGCCGCCCGGCGCATTGTAGATGATATTGCGGATCCAGTAGATCGGCCCCCCCAAGGTGGGCTGGTTGCACATGGGATGCGAGGCCGAATTCAGCATCATGTTGCGCATAATGCGGATATTGTGCATCGAGCCGTCGGCCTCAAACGCGTTATCATGAAAATTGGTCATGTAGTTGTTGTAGAAGTCGATCGCCACAGGGCGCTGGTGCCAGTCTTTGCGCGCCGGATAGAAGGGCCCGGCGGCGGCTGAGGCATTGGGTGACGGCCCTTCGGGATCTCCGTAGGTCTCCACATCGATGCCATCATGGAAATTGGCGACGTAATTAAAGGCCACGACATGGCCGCCACCGTACAGCCGCACGGCGGTGTAGGAATCCAGTTTGGGCGGGAATTTGACGCCTGCAGCCTCGTCAATCTTCTTCCACAGGGCGCCGCTCCAGCCCGTCAGATAATTGGGATCGTCGCGGCCGATGAAGCTATTGTCGGCGATATAGTAATCGCGGCTGCCGGCGAAATTGGTGAAAATGCCCAGGTTGATGTTCTCGAAGCGGCTGTGCTTGACGGTCAGGCCCACCGAGCCAGACTGGAATTCGGTGCCGGCCCAGATCGCGATCTCGGTGTTGCGGAAAGTCAGGCCCTCGAAGTAATTGTAGTTGGCGGCCTTGACGTTGAAGAGATTGAAATTGCCGCCGCCGTCGAACACCACCTCGCCGTCGCCGGCACTTTTGATCACGATGGGCTTTTCCGCCGTGCCGCTGCCGAACAGGTAATAGGTGCCTTCCACGGGCGTGGTGGAATTGATCGACTTGTCGCCGGTGTAATATTCCGGATGATAGCGATAGACGCCGGCATGCACGATAATGGTGTCGCCCGCCATAACCCGCGGCCGCGCCCCGGTCTGGGTGTCGCCGCCGCCGCAATAATAGTTGTAGGCGCACATCAGGTCGTTGAACGAGCCGGGCTCTTTCGGACCTTTCCAGTCGCGCGGATAGACGTGATAGACATGGCCGCCCACCGCCGGCATGGGCTCAGCGCGGGTCTTCACCGTGACGGTCTTCTCGGCATGGCCGCCATCGGGATCGCTCAGCACGAAATGAGCTTCGTAGGCGGTGTTCTCCTCCAGGTCGAAGATGGAGCCCGCAAACATGTTGGGCGTCTTTAGATTGAACACGCCTTCGCTCTGGTAGATGCGCTCGCCCTGCAGCCGCAGCAGCGGCATCGCCTTGTGCCATCCCTTCTCGCCCTTCTTGCGGTACGACACTTCGACCTTGGCGTTGCGGTTATCGTCGCCGCTGATCAGCCACTCGAAGCCCAGATTGATTAGCGTGGGCGGATCAATCACCAGCTCGCCGGCCTTGACGGCATTGACCGGCTTTGCGACGGCGGGCGCGGCCAGAACTGCCGCCAGCAAGGCGGCAAGCATCACGGTGTGGCGGATCATCTCTTTCCCCGAAAAACGCGGCTTTTCCAGCCGCTTGCGGCCCCATCTGATTGCGGCGGCGGGGTTCGCGTCAATCCAAGGCTGGGGCCGCGTTTCGCCTCACGAAACGCGGCGGCGCCTCAGTGACTGAGGACGGCGCGGCCGGCGGTTTTCTGCGGCGCGCGCTCGCGCTGGGTGGGTATCTGCAAGGTAAGACCGGCCGGCAGATGCGGCGTCAGACATTCCCTCAGTGAGCGGACCAGGAACTGCTCGCGCGCTCGGTCCAGCCGCTCTGTCGGACCCGTCATGCTGATGGAGGCGATGGGCTTGTGGCCGCGCAGGATGGCCACGCCCAAGCAGCTGGTGCCCACTACATATTCATTGATCTCGCGCGAGAAGCCGCGGCGGCGCGCTTCCACCAGCTCCTGCCAGATGTCCTTCAGGCTGATCATGGTGTGACGGGTGCGCTGTAACATCGGCGTCGGGAAGTCGTTGGCGAAACTGTCGAAGTCCACATATTTCTGGCAGACGATGGCGCGGCCCAGCGCCGTGGTCAGCGCGGGATTGCGGAAACCGACGGTGGACCAGGTGTTGATGGCGGCCTTGGGCACCACCTTGTGGACATAAACGATGTCCTCGCCGGTCAGGATGCCCAGATGGCAGATCTCGTTGATCAAGATCGACAGCTGCCTCAGCGCGGCATGCATCTGGCAGAAGCTGTCGTCATGCAGATAGGAATCGGCCAGCGAGAGCGCGGCGCGGCCCAGCCGGTAATTGCCGTTGCTGTCCTGCTCGACAAAGCCGCGATGGCGCAGAACCGACAGCGTGTGATGCAGCGACGACTTATTGAGGCCCAGATCGACGGCCAGTCGGTTCAGGGCGCAGCCATCGGCGCCAACTTCACCCAGCCGTTGCAGCGCCAGCAGCGCCTTGTCGACGCTTCCGATCAGCCGTTCCGTCATGGCTCATGCCCCATGCCCCGTAACGCAACCCACCCGTGCAAACGATACAATGATTCGTGCGCTTTTTGAGTCCGCCTTGTATTCTTCGCACCTGCACAAATGCAAACGGCGCAGAAGTCGCCTTCCGCGCCGCGCCGCAACCGTTAACGGTTGTCAGATCTGCTTCAGCAGCCAGCGGATCGAGCGCTTCTGCAACTCCACATACTGCGGGTTCCACATGGCATGGACGGTATGGCCGACCGCGGTAAAGACCACGCGGCCCTTGCCATAGTCATAGGCCCAGCCGGCATGCGCCTTGCGGCCCAGTTTGCGCTCGCCCACTTCATAAGTGAGGCCGTCGCGGTTTTCCGATTCCAGGATCAAGTATTTGGGATCCTTATCATACTCCACATAATGCTGCTCATCGTTCACCATGAAGGTCTGCATCCCAGCGGTGATGGGGTGAGAGTTGACGGTGGCATGGACCTCGAACGGACGCAGCGGGGGATGACCGATATAAGCGCCACCCATCACATCGCGATAGTTCTTGCAGCCCAGCGATATGTGGCTGGAATTGTGCATGGGATAGAAGCCGCCGCCAGCATTGACGAAGTCCTTGATCGCTTGGCCCTGCGCTTCCGTCATCCAGGTCACCGACTTGGCGGCCGGGAAATCATCCTTGTTCTCCAGGTCCATCTGGTAGCCGACATAGGCGTCGGGACCGGCATAGCCGCCCGGCCACAGCATGCCGTCGCGCAGCACCAGGAACAGCTGGTAGTTCTTCAGCATCGTGCCCAGGTCGGCGGCGGTGTCGATGGTGTAGTCGACTGGGATGTTCAGGCCGCCGAACACCCTGTCGAGGCTGAGCCGAATGTAATCGGCATTGTGATAGCGGTCGCCGATCAGCGCCAAGGCGCGCGGGCCGCTCTGAGGCGCGGCGAAGCCCGGCATGGAATCCAGCATGGTCGCCGCCGAAACAAGCCCGACACTCTGAATGATGCCGCGGCGCGAGATCATCTTGGAAAGATTCTTCATTGTTCACTCCTTGATCTGGTTATCTGTACCGGTCGCAGGAGGCATCCCCCAGGGGGATTGCGGGATACCTCCTGCCGGCACCTAAAGCTTCGTGGTGATGCCGATGGTGACCATGCGGCCGACCGGCGAAGCGATGGTGGCGTTGTAGCCTGCGGCGGAAGAGTCGTAGGGCGGCCTCTTGTCGAACAGATTGCGGATGGTCACCGAAAACTGGTCGTCGCCAATATAACCGTCCCTGAAGTCATAGGTCAGGTTCAGGTCGAAGGTCGTGTTGGGCGAGACCCTGTCGCCACCACTGCTGGGATTCAGAGCCGCATTGAGGATGACCGGATTGTCAGGCGAATTCCAGTTCTGGTAGCCGCCAGTGTAGTTCATGAACAGCTGAGCACCGTAGTTCTGGTAGTTCCAGCCGACATTGCCGCGCATCTGGAACGCGATCGAGCCATGCGCGCCCGACTTGTTCAGAACACTGAAGGGCACCCCATCCGGGCCATTCGACTGCACATAGTGGGTAAACTTGCTGACCGCATCGCCAATGGAGAACACGCCCCAATTATCGGTTGGCATGACGTATTCGAAGTTGGTATCGATGCCCTGGGCGTCAAGATTCAGCAGGCCATCATTCTGCTGGACATAGATGTAGCTCACGCAGGGCGGCACCGCGCCCACCAAGGGCAGGTTGCCGGTGATGGCCTTGATCTGCGCCGGCGTGGCGCAGCTCGGATACAAGGTCATCAGGTGCGCCAGCGACGCGCTGGTCGTGACGGTGGCAAAGGGGGCGCCCTGAGAGCCGCCCTTGAATCTGGCGTTCCACAAGGTAAGGCTCCACGTGAAGCCTTGCAGCCAGCTGGGCGTGAAATCAAAGCCCACCGTCCAGCCGAGTCCATGACTTGGGCCCTGATTGGGATTGGAGTTGACCGCCTGGATGCCGTTCAAGGTCGCGATGTTGCAGCTCGTCGCGGTGCAGGGAACGCCTAGCAGAGTCGCCTGCGGAAACAACGCAATCGGCAGGGAGGCATTCTGCGTGGTGGAAGTGTAGTTGGTGTTGTTCCAGGTGCCGTCGCCGCCGATTTCATCTTCGGGCGGCGCCACGAATGAGGTCGACCAGTCGGCGCGCAGCTTCAGGTCGTCAATCACCCGCCAGTCGAAGGCGATCTTGGGATTGGTGGTGTTGCCGAAGTCGTTGTAGTGGTCGAGACGGCCCGACACGTCCATCGTCAGCGACTCTACCATGGGAATGCCCTGCTCCCGTGAAATCAGCGGGATATTGGCTTCCAGATAGGCCGACTGGACGTCGCGCGAGAAATGCCACTGACGATAGACCGCCGAG
>DASXHL010000090.1:0-21025 GCA_036488555.1 Rhizomicrobium sp. | reverse complement strand
CGCCACCATGGCGTAGGCCATGCCGAGATAACCGAACACCGGCCGCCTGGAGAAGGTGGAAACCACCTGGCTGATCATGCCGAAGCCCGGCAGGATGAGGATGTACACTTCCGGATGGCCGAAGAACCAGAACAGATGCTGGTAGAGGATCGGGTCACCACCGCCCGCCGCGTTGAAGAACGACGTGCCGAAATGGCGATCGGTCAGAAGCATGGTGATGGCGCCCGCCAGAACCGGCAGCGACAGCAGCAGCAGGAACACCGTCACTAGGATCGACCACACAAACAGCGGCATCTTGTGCAGGGTCATGCCCGGCGCGCGCATGTTGAAGATGGTGGTGATGAAGTTGATGGCGCCCAGGATCGAGGACGCGCCCGCGATGTGCAGCGAGAAGATGGCGAAGTCCATGGCCGGGCCAGGTGAGCCCGTGGTGGAGAGCGGCGCATAAAGCGTCCAGCCGCCGCCCACGCCGATGCCGCCGGAATCGCCTTCCACGAACATGGAAAGCACCAGGAAGGCGAAGCTGAAGGGCAGGAGCCAGAAGGAAATATTGTTCATGCGCGGGAAGGCCATGTCCGGCGCCCCGATCATCAGGGGCACCAGCCAGTTGCCGAAGCCGCCGATCATGGCGGGCATGATCATGAAGAACACCATGATCAGGCCGTGGCCGGTCACGAACACGTTGAAGGTGTGCGGTTCCTTGAAGATCTGCAGGCCGGGATACATCAACTCGGCGCGCATCATCATGGAGAAGAAGCCGCCGATGCAGCCCGCCATGATGGCAAAGATCAGGTACATCGTACCGATGTCTTTGTGGTTGGTGGAATAGACGTAGCGGCGCCAGCCGGTCGGATGATGGGCGTGATCGCCCCCGCCGTGATGGAGTTCTTCGGGATGAGCGTCGAAGGTGGTGGTCATGGCGCTATTTCCTATTTCGACGCGACGCGGGTGGCGTCGTGCGTAATCGCGGCGAACTTCTTCTTGGAGGCGGCAAGCCAGGCGTCATACTTGTCCTGGCTGACCACATGCAGCTCGATCGGCATGTAGGCATGGCGAGCGCCGCACAGTTCCGAGCACTGGCCGTAGAAGACGCCTTCCTGGGTGGCCTTGAACCAGGTGTGGTTGATGCGGCCGGGAACGGCATCCATCTTCACGCCCATCTGGGGCATCGCCCAGCTGTGGATCACATCGGCGCCAACGGTATCGACCTCGATCACCTTGTTCACCGGCACAAAGATCGGATTGTCGACGCCGAGCAGACGCGGCTTGCCCGCCTTCTGCGCGTCGGTATCGGACAGGCCGACGCTGTCAAAGGTAAAGCCGGCGGCGGAGCCCGGATATTCGTAGCTCCAGAACCACTGCTTGCCGATCGCCTTCAGCGTCACATCGGGCTTGGGGATGGACGCTTCGAAATAGAGCAGGCGGAAGGACGGCACTGCGATGAAGACCAGAATGATGACCGGGATCAAGGTCCAGGCCACTTCCAGCAAGGTATTGTGATGCACCTTGGAGGGAACCGGATTGGCGCCGGCGCGATACTTGACGACGATCCACACCAGGAGCGCCAGCACGAAAATGCAGACGGCGACGATGATGTAGAACAGGAGGCGGTGGAAATCCTCGATCTGCTCCATCACCGGCGAGGCGGCGGGCTGGAAGCCCATCTCATAGGCCTGGGGCACGGCCAAGGCCGGAAGCCCCGAAAGGGCCAGGAGGGCGGCCGCCGCCGCGCCAATGCCAGATTTCCGCAAAAACATGGTGGGCGACCTCGCATAAAACGGGGGCGGTGGAATCCCCGCCCTTTTTTCAGATTCTTGGTGGCGATTTAGAGGGGTTAAGCCCTTAAAGTCATTGCGACCTTATGGCACGGCCCGTGTTTTGGGCAGCCGTCTGGCGCATCCGCCCGGTCCCTCGGAACGGGCTTTGGCATTGAGGTGCTTGCCGGAACTGCCTCAAGCCCCGATATCTAGGGCGAAGGCCGTCATTTCGCGGGGCTTTTTGCCGCGTCCCAGCATCTGGAGCAAATCATGTCCGACCACGATCTTTTCTTTTCCCGCACCGGCATGGACCGCGCCCGGGTGCAGCGGACTCTGGACGAGGCGCTGAAAGGCTCCGACGACGGGGAACTGTATCTGGAATACAGCCAGTCCGAATCGTTCAGCTTTGACGACAATCGCCTGAAGGCTGCCACTTTCGACACCAGTCAGGGTTTCGGCCTCAGGGCGGTGGCGGGAGAAGCCACCGGCTATGCCCATGCCAGCGAGATCTCCGAAGAGGCCATCAGCCGCGCCGCTGCGACCGTGCAGGCTGTCGCCCACGGTTATTCCGGTGTCGCGGCGGCAAGCCCCGCCCGCACCAACATCAAGCTCTACAGCGATATCGATCCGCTTCAGACCGCCGGTTTCGAGAAAAAGGTCAAATTGCTGGAGGATATGAACGCCTATGCGCGCGCCAAGGATGGCCGCGTGCGCCAGGTCTCGGCCAGCCTGTCCGGCGAATGGCAGAGGATCGAGATCATCCGCGCCGGCGGTGAGCAGTATTCCGACATCCGCCCCCTCGTCCGGCTGAATGTCTCGGTGGTGGTGGAGGAAAATGGCCGGCAGGAGAGCGGCAGCTTCGGTGGTGGTGGCCGCAGCGGCTATGAGACGTATCTCGATCCGCAGTACTGGCAGGGCGCCATCGACGAGGCGCTGCGCCAGGCCCTGGTGAACCTCACTTCCGTGCCTGCACCAGCCGGCGAGATGACGGTGGTGCTGGGCCCGGGCTGGCCCGGAATCCTTCTGCATGAAGCCATCGGCCACGGGCTGGAAGGCGACTTCAACCGCAAGAAGACGTCTGCCTTCGCCGGCCTGCTCGGCGAACGCGTCGCAGCCCCCGGCGTGACGGTTGTGGATGACGGCACCGTCGACGGGCGCCGCGGCTCGCTTTCCATCGACGATGAAGGCACGCCCACCCATCGCACCGTGCTGATCGAGGACGGCATCCTGAAAGGCTATATGCAGGACCGGCAGAACGCCCGGCTGATGGGCGTGGCCCCCACCGGCAATGGAAGGCGCCAGTCCTATGCCTCGGCGGTGATGCCGCGCATGACCAACACCTACA
Organism: Rhizomicrobium sp.; assembly: GCA_036488555.1. Lineage (GTDB taxonomy): Bacteria > Pseudomonadota > Alphaproteobacteria > Micropepsales > Micropepsaceae > Rhizomicrobium. Next base: position 17,923 of record DASXHL010000090.1, on the reverse strand, counting down.
TGCTGGGTGGCGACAAAGAGCCCGGCGAAATCCTCGCCAGCGTCAAGAAGGGCATCTATGCCACCAATTTCGGTGGCGGCCAGGTGGACATCACCAATGGCAAGTTCGTGTTCAGCTGCACCGAGGCCTATCTGATCGAGGACGGCAAGCTTGGTCCCGCGATCAAGGGCGCGACCCTGATCGGCTCGGGACCTGAATCGCTGACGCGCGTGGCCATGATCGGCAATGACATGAAGCTCGACACCGGCATCGGCACCTGTGGCAAGAACGGCCAGAGCGTGCCGGTGGGCGTGGGCCAGCCGACCCTGCGGCTGGACGGACTGACCGTCGGCGGCACGGCCCAGGCTGCTTAAAACGAAAGCCGGCGTCATGGCGAAATACTGGTTCCGGCAGAAAAACTTCGGCTATGGCGCCACGCCCAATAGCTGGCAGGGTTGGCTTTTGACCATCGTCAGCTGCGCGGCCCTGTTCGGCGTGGTGCTGTTCGGCCCTGCCATCCGCGACAATGGCCTGCGCGTGCTGTGGATGGTCCTGGGCAGCGCCGTTGTGCTCTTGCCGACCATCTTTGTGATTCACGCCAAGACCGAAGGCGGCTGGCGTTGGCGCTGGGCCTCAAACAGCCGAGCCACGGACCCCAAAAATCTCAGCGATGACTGACCTTATCTTCAAGATCGTGCCGCGCCCGGAATGGGAAGCATCAAGCGGCGACTATCACGGCTCGGCGCATGACCAGGCCGACGGCTTCCTGCATTTCTCCACTGCGGCACAACTGCCCGAAACCTTGCGGCGCTATTATGCCGCCAAGGACGACCTGATCCTTGTTGCCGTGGACGCGACGGCGCTGGGCGCGGCACTGAAATGGGAATATTCGGCTTCGCGGGGCGAAGACTTTCCGCATCTCTATGCGGCACTGTCATGTGACGCCATGAAATGGGCGCGCCCCATCGCGAAAGATTCGGCGGGAAATTTCGTGTTGCCAACCTTGGCTTGACTGTCATTCCCGACCGAGCGTTGCGAATGGCGGCGCTAGGGGAAGGGAAGCCAGGGGCATCCACCGTGATGGTTTCTACCACCTGGGTCCCCTTCCCTCACATCGCCTGCAATGCAGGCGATGTTCGCCGGGGATGACATTCGCGTCATTTCACTTGGTAAGTCTTGCTGTACCCGTTGCGGTCATTGGTCATGGTGATCTGGCCGTCCTGCGTGATCTCGGCATGGATGGCATAGCCCTGGTCCGGCGGCGCGGTGAACAGGGACTTGGTTTGCGCGGCCACCGCGCTCGCCGGCGGATTGAGGTTGGCGATCATGTTCTTGTCGCCGCTCCACTCCGGATGGGCGAAGCTTTCATGGGTTTGCCAGAAGCCCATCAGACCGGGCGAGGCCTTGATGGTCCTGATCGGCTCCTCGTCGCCGCCCTTCTTGCCGCCCGCCCCCATCAGCGCGATGTCGGGATGCATGTCGGCGATGGAGGCCGGATTGCTGGAGATGTTGGAGCCGTGCTGGGTGACGATGAGAAGGTTCACGTGCCCCAGCTTGCCCACCGGGCAGGATAATTCGCGTTCCTTCTTCCAGCTCAGGTCGCCGAACATGGCGATGCGGACCTTGCCGAAGGTCAGGAGCGAAGCGACCGAGCGGGTATTTTCTTCGCCGCCGTCCTGCTTGGAGCTCTTGCTCAGCGCGCTGTCGCAAGCCGCGATGGGCTGGCCTGCCCCTGGCAGCGGTTTGGACAGGGTTACGCCATCGCTTGCCACGATGGTGTCAGTCATCGAGCCGATCTGGATCACCTGCCCGGGCTTGGCGACAATGTGATGGTGACCTTTGATGGCCTCGAGATATTTCGGATAAAGCACGTCCGGCGCCCCGCCCGGCAGCTGCGGATCGTCCTTCACCCCCGGTGGCAGATGTTCGGCATTGGCACCGTGGTCGATGAAGGTGTCGACCGGCATCCGCTTGACCAGTTCCATCACGCCGCCGACATGGTCCATGTGGTAATGCGTGATGATCAGATAATCGATCTTGGAGAGCCCCAGCTTCCTGGCCGCCGCCACGATGCGGTCGGCGCTGTTCTTGGCGCCGTCGGGCGACGGCAACAGACCATAGCCGCCTGGCCAGCCGGTATCGATCAGCAGCGACTGGCCTTCCGGCGTGACGAACAGCGTGCCGCCGCCGCCTTCCACATCGATGGAAACGACCTTCAAAGTGCCGCCGGCGGCAAGCGCGGGCGCGGTGAGCGCGGATGTCAGAAGTGCCGTCGCAAGAAATTTGCGGAACATAGTTTAATCTCCTCTGGGTCCCCTTCCCTCACGCGCGCTGGACGCGCGCGTTCGCCGGGGACGTATCATGCGGCCGCCTTCAGCGGGCCGCCTGATACGTCTTGTTGTAGCCGTTGCGCTCGTTGATCACGGTGACCTTGCCGTCCTTCTCGATGCGCAGGCGCAAGCCATAAGCCATGTCGTTCTTCTGGTCGGTGCCCGGATTGGCGATCATGTCGGCTGCCACATTCACATCGGGCGCCACTGTGGTGGTGTGAAGCTGCCACACGCCCTGGATGCGCGGGCTGGCCTTGATGGTCTTCATGCGCTGGGCATCCGCGCCCTTGCGCGCGGAATTGCCGACGATGGCGACGATGGGAGCCAGCGAATTGACGGCCGCGGGGCTGCCCGACAGGGCGGTGCCGTGATGGGTGGCAAGATACACATCGACCTTGCCGACCTTGTCGATGGGGCAGAACAGGTCCTTCTCGCGGTCCCAGGTGAAGTCACCAAAGGCGGCGATGCGCGCCTTGCCATACGAAATCACCGATGCGGTGGAGCGGGCATTCTCCTCGCCGCCATTGCCGGGCATGCTTTCCATGCCGGCGCAGGCGGGATTGTCCTCGCCCGCGCCAGGCAGCGGCTTGGCGATCACCTGGGCGTCGGCCGCCACGATGGTGACCGTCATGCCGCCGATGTGAAAGACATCGCCCGGCTTGGCGACAATATGGTGATGGCCCGCGATAGCCTTCATGTACTGCGCATAGCCATAGGCCGTGGAACCCGGCGGCGGATTTTTCATGTCAATCTGGGGCGCGGTCGGATTGGGCGAGGCCGTGGTCTCGCGGTTGGGGCCGTGATCGATCACCGTGCCGACAGGGATGCGCTTGAGCAGCCCCTCGATGCCGCCGATATGGTCGCCGTGATAGTGGGTGATGATCAAATAATCGATCTTCTTCACCCCCAGTGCCTCAGCCGCCTTGACGATGCGCTCGGAGCTGGGATGGTCGCCGGTGATGCGGCTCTGCTCGGGATTGCCGGTGTCGATCAGCAGCGACTTGCCGTCCGGGGTGACGAACAGTGTGCCGCCGCCGCCTTCCACATCGATCGAGACCATCTGCAGGGCCGTGTCCCTGGCTGATGCTGGCGCCGCCGCCAAAAGCAGGGCGAACGGAATCGATTTCACAACTTTTTGCAGCAAGCCTGCCTCCCAAAAATTTTCGGCGAGACTAGAGCTTTTGCGGATGAGCCGCTAGGCTTGGGTCATGATCCCCATCAGCGGAAAAGCCCACGACCTTGGTGACGGATTTTTCGTCACCCGTCTCTTGCCCCAGATCGCGCGGCGCAGCATCGGGCCGTTCGTCTTCTTCGACTATTTCGGGCCGGTCGATTTCACGCCCGGCAAGGGTGTCGATGTGCGCCCGCATCCCCATATCGGCCTTGCCACCGTCACCTATCTGTTCGACGGCGCCCAGATGCACCGCGATACGCTGGGCTCGGTGCAGGAGATCCAGCCTGGCGATGTCAACTGGATGACGGCCGGCCGCGGCATCGCCCATAGCGAGCGCACGGGCGCGGCATTGCGCGCCAAGGGCCACCGGCTGCACGGCATCCAGACCTGGGTAGGACTGCCTGAGGCCGATGAGGAAGCCCCACCTGCTTTCCAACATTTCGCGCGAGCCCAGTTGCCGGAACGAGAAGACAAAGGCGTGACCTTGCGCCTGATCGCAGGCGAGGCCTTTGGCCAGACCTCGCCGGTAAAGGTGTTCTCGCCCATCTTCTATGCCGATGCCCGCTTTGAGCCCGGCGGCGCGCTGCATTACACCAACGATCACGAAGAGCGCGCTTTCTTTGTCGTGGAAGGCGAAGTCCAGACCGGCGAAACCCAGATCCATGGTCCCGGCGCCATGCTGATGCTGGACAAGAATGAAGAGGTCACGCTCTACGCCGACCAGCCTGCGCGTGTGATGCTGTTCGGCGGGGCGCCGCTCGATGGCACGCGCCACATCTGGTGGAATTTCGTGTCTTCGTCCAAGGACCGGATCGAGCGGGCCAAAGAGGAATGGAAGAACGGCAAGTTCGGCCTGATCCCCGGCGATGACAAGGAATTCATCCCCCTGCCCGAAGACAGGCGTTAATCCGGGCACTGATTTCCCAACCAGTCGGAGTTTCCAAGTGAAGTACAACCGTCTCGGCCAGACCGGCCTCTATGTCTCTGAAATCTGCCTGGGCACCATGACCTTCTCGGGCGAAAATTATTTCGGCGGGGTGATCGGCACGCTTGGCCAGAAGGAAGCGACGGCGCTGATCCAGCGTTCGCTGGAAGCCAGGGTCAATTTCATCGACACCGCCAATGTCTATTCCTTCGGCGAGTCCGAAAAAATGACCGGCCACGCCTTGAAGGATCTGGGCGTCAAGCGCAGTGACGTGGTGCTGGCGACCAAGGTCTATGGCCGCATGGGAAGCGGCCCCAACGACATGGGCGCAAGCCGCGGCCATATCATGGACAGCGTCAGCCGCAGCCTGGAGCGGCTCAAGACCGATCATATCGACCTTTATCAGATCCATCATTCCGACACGATCACCGGCGTGGAAGAAACCATGCGGGCGCTCGACGATCTCGTCTCGCAGGGCATGGTGCGTTATGTGGGTGTGTCCAACTGGGAAGCCTGGAAGATCGTCAAGGCCAACGGCATCGCCGACAAGCGCGGCTGGACGCGGATCGAAACTACCCAGGTCTATTACTCCATCGCCGGCCGCGACCTGGAGCAGGACGTCGTGCCGATGATGCAGGATCAGACCATCGGCTGCCTGGTCTGGAGCCCCCTGGCGGGCGGTTATCTCGCCGGCAAGTACACACCGGGCGACGACACAAAGGTCGAACCTGGCCGCCGCGCCCAGTTCGACTTCCCGCCGATTGATAAAGACAAGGCCGACAGGATCGTGGTGGCGATGCGCGATGTGGCCAAGGCGCATGGCGTGTCGGTGGCCCGCGTCGCATTGGCCTGGGTGCGCCAGAAACCGTTTGTCACCTCCACCATCATCGGCGCCAAGACGCTGGAACAGCTGAACGACAATCTGGAAGCCGTGAGCCTGACGCTGACACCGGAAGAAATGGCCAGGCTGGACGAGGTCAGCGCCGACCGTCAGCAGTACCCGCATTGGATGATCAAGCGCAACAACGCCGCGCGCGTGCCCACCGGCGAACCGGTGAAGGTCGGCGGACCCGCGCCGAAGAATTGATCACTGTTTGCGAGGCGTGCTTTCCGCGACAAAATCGAGGAAAGCGCGCACCTTGGCTGGCGGCAGATGCCGCGAGGGATAATAGCTGTAGAGCCCATAGCGTTCTTCAGCCCAATCGGGGAGCACCTGCACCAGTTGCTTCGCCGCCAGCAGGTGCTCCAACCCGAACGCGACGCTCTGTGCAATGCCCTGCCCCGCCACACAGGCGGCCAGCTTGGTCTGCAGATCGTTGAAGACCACCCGCCCTGCCGCGGCCACCTCCACCACCTCGCCCTTGCGTCGGAATTCCCAGTCGAACGGCTTGCCGCTGACCGGATCGCGGAACAACAGGCATTCGTGGCGCAAAAGGTCGGCCGGTTTGCGCGGTGTGCCGTGGCGCTTGAGATAGGACGGCGCTGCCACCGCGACGATGCTTGTCTCCAGCAGCTTGCGGGCGATGAGGCCGGGCGGCCCGATTTCCCCGAAGCGTACCGCCACATCCATGCCTTCGCCCACCAGGTCGCCCGGCGTGTCGCGCACGATGATTTCAAGTGACAGGTCGGGATGGCGCGCAAGGAACGCCGGCAGGCGCGGCGCCAGCACCAGCCGCGCGAACCAGGGATCGGCATTGACCCTGAGCCGCCCACGCACTTTTCCGGCAGTGGCTGAAGCATCGCTGGCCGCATCTTCCAGCCCCGCCAGCAGCGGCGCGACCTGGGCGTGAAACTGGCGGCCTTCCTCAGTCAGCCGGACAGCCTGCGGCGTGCGGTCGAACAGGCGCACGCCCAGCCGCGCCTCCAGCCGCGCCACCGCTCGGCTGACGCCCGAAGGCGTGAGGCCCAGCGCCTCGCCGGCGCGGGCGAAATTGCCGGTCTCCACCACCTGGGCCAATACACCGATGCCGGGCAACAGCCGTCCGTCGAACGCCATGATGATCTCTTGTCATCTATGCAGCGATAAAGATGCGCTGGAAGCAACACGATGTCGAGCCCATCTTCCGTTCGTAACAAACTTCGGAGATCATCATGACCTTGAACGGCAAACGTATCGTGGTGCTGGGTGGCAGTTCCGGCATCGGTCAGGCGGTGGCGCAGGCAGCGGCGCATGAAGGCGCCGCGCTAGTCATCGCATCCAGTAACCGCGCCCGCATCGATACGGCGCTGAAAACCCTTCCCGCCGGCGCGCAAGGCCATGCCGTCGACCTGGGCAGCGAAGCCGCCATCGCGGCCCTGTTCGCCGGGTTGGGCGGCTTCGATCATCTGGTCTACACCGCGGGCGAAAACCTGCAGCTCGCCAACCTGGACAAGCTCGACATGGACTGGGCGCACGGCTTCTTTGGCGTGCGCTACTGGGGCGCGTTTGCAGCGGTGAAGTATGCCGCGCCGCATATTCGTCCCGGCGGTTCCATAACCCTCACCTCCGGCCTCGCCGGCGCCCGCCCCCATGCCGGCTGGTCGGTGGCCAGCAGCATATGCGGCGCCATGGAAGGCCTTACCCGCGCGCTGGCGGTCGAACTGGCGCCCATCCGGGTCAATATCGTCAGCCCGGGCGTCGTGAAGAGCCCACTCTGGGACGCGATGCCCGCCAACGAACGCGAAGCCCTGTATGCCGGCATGGCCGACAAGCTGCTGCTCAAGCATGTGGGCGAGCCGGAGGAACTGGCTGAGAGCTATCTCTATCTGATGAAGCAAACCTACGGCACCGGCCAAGTCATCGGCGTCGATGGCGGCGGCGCACTGGTCTGACGGAAGGCGCCCGCGCCGGAGAGGTCAGAGGAAATTATATTCCGTGAAAAGCGGCGTCAGGCTGCGGTTCCACGGACCGTGATAATTCTTCAGCATCTCTTCGGCGCGGGTATAGCCGCGCGCCACCAGCTCGCGCAGGGGCGCGAGGAAACCTTCCTCACTCATGCCGCCCGCATCCAGCGCGGCACGACGCCTGAGGCCCGCGGCGGAAATCTCCAGCATCTGGTGGGCGATCTGGTGCACGCTGGTGTCGCGGAACGGCAGCTTGAAGCCCTGCTTGCCGACACCGTCGCGCAGCGACTGGCGTTCTTCCGCCGTCCAGTCCTTGACCAGATCCCAGGCCGCATCCAGCGCCACGCTGTCATAGAGAATGCCCACCCACAGCGCCGGCATGCCGCAGATGCGCCGCCACATGCCGCCGTCGGTGCCGCGCATCTCCAGGAAGCTCTTGAGCCGCACTTCCGGGAAAATGGTGGTGAGATGATCGGCCCAGTCGCTGAGCATGGGCGTGATATGCGCCACTTCGGGAATTTCACGCGCAAGAAACTTGCGGAAGCTCTTGCCCGCCATGTCGATATATTTGCCGTCGCGGTAGAGGAAGTACATCGGCACATCCAGCGCGTAATCGACATAGCGCTCAAACGACATGCCCTCCTCGAACACCCAGGGCAGCATTCCGGCGCGCGCATTGTCCACGTCGGTCCATACCTGCGCGCGGTACGACAGAAAGCCGCTGGGCCTTCCCTCGCGGAAGGGCGAGTTGGCGAACAGCGCGGTGGAGATGGGCTGCAAGGCCAGGCCGACGCGGAATTTCTTCACCATGTCGGCTTCGGATTCGAAATCCAGATTCACCTGCACCGTGCAGGTGCGGAACATCATGTCCAGGCCGTAGCCGCCGACGCGTGGCATGTAGTCGCGCATGATCTTGTAGCGGCCCTTGGGCATCACCGGGGTCTCAGCCAGCGTCCAGTTTGGCGCAAAGCCGAAACCCAGCACACCCACGCCGATTTCGCTGGCCACCTCACGCGTCTGTTCGAGATGGGTGTTCACCTCGGCGCAGGTCTCATGCACCGACTTCAGGGTGGCACCCGACAATTCAAACTGCCCGCCCGGCTCCAGACTGAGGGAGGCGCCGTTCTGGGTCAGCCCGATGATATTCTCGCCTTCGCGCAAGGGCGCCCAGCCGAAGCGCTGCATGCCTTCGAGCAGCTGGCGGATGCCGGGGCGCGCGTCATAGGCCACCGGCTTGTGGGTCTTGAGGTCGTAGACGAATTTCTCGTGCTCGGTGCCGATGCGCCAGTCGGCCTTCGGCCGGCAGCCTTTTGACAGTTGGCGAACAAGATCATCGCGGCTCTGGATCGGGCCGCTGGCGGACTGCGGTACGGACATGGAAGAACACCTTTTGGCCCGTACTTAAGTACCGGACATCACACGCGCAAGACGGCTCTATTTTTGTATTGACTTAATTAAGTACATACGAAAATAATGAACTATGACGGCGCTGCAGGCCCTTTCCGATCCCACCCGCCAGCGCATCGTGGAGATGCTGGCGGCGGGCGCACTTACCGCTGGCGAAATTGCGGGCCGCTTCGAACTGTCGCCGCCTGCCATCTCCCAGCATCTGAAGACGTTGAAGCAGGCACGGCTGGTCAGCGTGCGCGCCGACAAGCAGAAGCGCATCTACACGCTGGATCCCGATGGGGTGGCGGAAATTTCGGACTGGGTGGAACGCATCAAGGCGTTCTGGAATCCCAGGCTGGACGCGCTTGAAGCGGTACTGGCCTCAAATAGCGAAGCGGTAGGCCAAAAAAAAAAGGAAAAGGACATGCTATGAGCAAGGGCGAGATCATTCCCGAAAGCGCGGTGCGCTTTGTGCGCGACTTCGATGCGCCGCCGTCCAGGGTATGGGCCTTCCTCACCGACAGCCGCCTGTTGCCGGAATGGTATGGCGATGGCGCGATAGAGCCACGCGAAGGCGGCAAGGTCAGTCTGATGGCCGGCCATATCCAGGGCGTGGTCACCGGCTGGCGGCCGGAGAAATTCCTCGCCTACACCTGGAATGTCTTCGAGCCCGGCGAGAGCGCGGCCTCAAGTGGCGAAGCGGTAGGACAAACAAAAGTTTCGAAATGGCCGGTCTCCTATTTGGAATTCACGCTGGAAGATTCGCGCCTCACCCTGGTTCACCGCCCCATCCCCGAACCCATGCACAAGCTGACCATGATCGGCTGGCACACCATGCTGGACATGATCGGGGACGGGCTGAAAGGCCAGTTCCCGCCCCGCACCGAAGTGATGCCCCGCAGTGCGACGCTTTATGGCGTCGATCTCAATGCCCTGAAGAGGTGATCCCCATGAGCGATTTCGCCGAACGTCTCGATGAGCACACCGTCCGTTTCGTCCGCATCCTGCCCGGCCCGATCGAGCGGGTGTGGGAGTATCTGTGGGACGGCAAGAAGCGCGGCGAATGGTTCGCCTCCGGCGCCATGCCGACCAAAGTCGGCGAGCGCTTCGAGATGCGCTTCAAGCATTCCGAATTGTCGCCGCATCAGGCGCCACCGCCGGAAAAATTCATCGAGATGGACAAGACCGGTCATACCTCGAACAATATCCTGCTCGCCTATGACCCGCCGCGCCGGCTGGCGTTCACCTTCGGGCCCGAGGCGCGGGGCTATTCGGAAGTGGAATTCCTGCTCGAGCCGGAAGGCGACGACAAGGTCCGCTTCACCCTGACCCACAGCAAGATTCCCGACCGCCAATATGCGGTGGATGTGTCGGGCGGCTGGCATACCCATCTCGCCATCCTGGAGGAGCGCGCCAACGGGCGCATGCCGCCCGCATTCTGGGATGTATGGCGCCGCCACGACGGGGTTTACGACAAGCGCTACGCTTAGCATCAGTCACAAAAAGCTGTTAGCGTCCGGCGCTTTCCAAAGCTCCGGGGCGAACAATGACAAAAATTCCCGTCGGTCGGACGATTGCGCATGCCTATGGCTTCGCCTTCCGCGAATTCCCGAAGCTGTTGGGGGTGATGTGGCTGGCGATCGCCATCACCTGGCTGCCCGGCATTTTCATGCAGCGATACATGGCGGCGCATCTGGCCCAGATGCCGGAGAATGGTCTGCGGCAGATGTGGCCCATTCTGCTGCCTTTCTATCTGATCGTAATGGTCGTGCTGGCCATGCAGCTCACCGGCATCGCCAAACTGGCGCTGGGGATCAAACAGGGGCCGGCCTGGTTCTATTTCTCCCTCGGCAAGCCGGTATGGCGGCTGATCGGCTCCGTTCTTCTTCTGCTGCTGGCGCTGGTCATCGGCTGGTTGGCGGTATTGCTGGCCGGCGTGACATTGGGCTTCCTGACGACCCTTTTGACGAAAACGGTGAACAACAGCCTTTTCAGCGGCATCGCGGGCCTGGTTTCCATCGTGCTGATGATCGCGCTTTGGTGCGGCTATATTTACGCCGTGATACGGCTGATATTTCTGCTGGTGCCCGTCATCGCCGCCGAGGAGGAAGGCTTTGCCCTGGCCCGCAGCTGGACCTTGGGCCATCGCAATTTCTGGCGGATGTTCGTGATCCTGCTGGCGCTGGTGGGGCCCTTCCTCTTGCTGGAACTGGTCTTCATCTTTGGTTTCCTGCTCCACGGCATCCCCTTCCCGCCGGCCCATGCCAGTGCTGCACAGACCGCCGCCTTTCAGGCCGCCATGAATGCCCACGCCACGAGTCTGGTAAGCGCCATGTCCCGCAACTGGTATCTCAGCTATCCCATCATCAGCATCGTGATGATCATTTTCTACGGCGCCAATATCGGCGCGCAGTGCTTTGCCTGGCGCGTGCTGACCGAAGAGGAAAGTTCAAACCCAGTCGCCGCAGACTGATTGCCATACCGCCAGCGCAGCAAGCGCCGCGGTGTCGGCGCGCAGAATGCGCGGGCCGAGCGTCACCGGCGTGACAAAGGGCAACGCGCGCAGCATTTCGCGTTCGCCCCTGTCGAAACCGCCTTCCGGGCCGGTAAGGATGGCGGCTGGGCCGTTTGCCCCGCGCGCCGCCTCCGCCAGCGGTTTCGCATCACCGCCCTCATCACAGAAATAAAGCCGCCGTTCCTTCGGCCAGGAAGCGACAAGCTTGTCGAGCGATACGGCCGCGCAAATCTCCGGCACGCTTAGCCGCGCCGACTGTTCCGCCGCCTCGATGGCATTGGCGGCCATGCGCTCTTCGTTGATGCGGGCCACGATGGTGCGATGGGTGAAGACCGGCTGCAGGACAGACGCGCCCAGTTCGGTCGCCTTCTGCACCAGATAGTCGGAAGGCGTCTTCTTCACCGGCGCGAAGGCCAGCCAGATGTCGGGCGCGCCCGCCTGCGCTTGCGTCTGTTTCAGACAGGTCGCGGTCACGCCGCGCTTGCCCGCAACCGCGATCTCGGCCAGCCATTCCCCGTCGCGGCCGTTGAACAGCAACGCCCGGTTCCCGGCCCTGGCGCGCAGGACATGCAGCAGATAATGGGCCTGCCCTTCGTCCAGGGCCACCGTCCTGTTCGCGCCCAGATCGCCGGTCACATAAAGCCGCGTCCTGCCGCCCGCTTCTGTTAAGTCTTCTGCCATGCCACAATTCATCCCGATGCCCCATTCCAATCAATACCTGAAATCACAAACGACACCCCTGGACGCCGTGCCCGCAAGCTGGGTCGAGCATGCGCCGCGCGCACTTCGGCCCTGGCTGCAGCTTATGCGGCTGGACCGGCCGATCGGCACCTGGCTCCTGTTCTGGCCCTGCGTCTTCGGCCTCTTGCTGGGCGCGGCCGCCGACGAGCGTCGCTTCCTGGAATGGCATGACCTTTATCTGGTGGCGCTGTTCGGCATCGGCTCCCTGGTGATGCGTGGCGCCGGCTGCACCTTCAACGATATCGTGGACCGCAAGATTGACGCGGCCGTGGCACGCACCCGCGGCCGCCCGATTCCGTCGGGCGCCATCAGCGTGCCCAAGGCGGTGCTGTTCCTGATCGCGCAATGCCTGGTGGGCCTTCTGATCCTGGTCCAGCTCAACCTGTTCGCCATCATCCTGGGCGCGTCGTCCCTGCTGCTGGTGGCGGCCTATCCCTTCATGAAGCGCATCACCTGGTGGCCACAGGCCTGGCTGGGGCTGACCTTCAACTGGGGCGCGCTGCTCGGCTTCGCCGCCCAGATGGGCGGCGTCGATGTCGCCGATGGCATGCTCTATGCCGGCCTGATCTTCTGGACCCTGGGCTATGACACGATCTATGCGCTTCAGGACCGGGAAGATGACGAGCTGATCGGAGTCAAATCCACCGCCCGGCTGTTCGGCGCGAGCTCGGCGAAATGGGTCCTGCGCTTCTATGTCATTGCCTTCACCCTGATCATGGCTGCCGGCTTCACCGAACACGCCGGTTGGCCGTTCGCTTTTGTGTTGCTGCTGGCCGGCGCCCACATGCTGTGGCAGGTCAAAAGGCTCGACATCACAAGCCCCGAAAATTGCCTGCACATCTTCCGCAGCAACCGTGAGACGGGAGCGCTGATCGCGCTGGCTTTCCTGGCGGCGAGCTGGTTCGGCTGATCAGAAGGGGATTTTTCCCGTCAGGATCTGCCAGAACATCACCCAGTCCCCCATGAAGCTGTAGAGCGGCTGGCGGAAGGTGGCGGGCCGGTTCTTCTCGAACACCATGTGGGCGAACCAGGCAAAGCCATAGCCACAGACCAGGCCGGCGGCGAGCCACCACAGATCGCCGGTGAAAAGCAGCTCTAGCAGGCAGAACAGGGCCAGCGCCGAACCCAGAAAATGCAGCTGGCGCGTGGTGCGATTGGCATGTTCGCTGAGGTAAAAGGGATAGAAGTCCGCGAAGCGGGCATATCGCTGCATGGCATGCTCCGGCGTGAGCGGCCATATTGCGCCCGATCAACCGGCTTGCCAATAAAAGGCTAGTGTCCCGATTCCGAAATTCGCATGATCCCTATATGGATACCGGGCGAATTTCGGAATCGAAGGACACTAGCAACTTATTGAATCCTGGTGTCGTATTGGTTTCGAAGTTCGCAACTCGAACCCTGATATCAATGACATAAGCGAACTTCGAAACCACGACACCAGGCCCCCACAAGCTGCCCCTGCATGACCTCGCTTTCCATTCTAACCACCCATGGGCTTCTGCTCTTCATCGGCGCCGAATTGATCTTTTCGCTCACGCCCGGCCCCACCGTCATGATGATCAGCGCCTATGGCTTCAAGGGCGGCTTCCGTGACGCGCTGGCGGCAATCGCCGGCACCCAGACCGGCAACACGCTGTGGTATGTGATCTGCGTCACGGGGCTTGGCGCGCTGGTGACCGCGTCGCCCAATCTGTTCCATGCCATCCGGCTTGTGGGCGCGGCCTATCTGGTATGGCTGGGCATCAGCGCGATCTGGAAAAGCTTTCACGCAGCATCCGACGCACACGGCCCCCGGCTGATGGGAAAACCCTATATCCAGGCCACGCTCACCCAGATGGGCAATCCCAAGGCAATCCTGTTCTTCGGCGCCATCGTGCCGCAATTCCTCGACACAAACGGCCCCCTGATCCCGCAATATCTGATCATGTTCGTGGTCACCTTCATCGGCGAAAGCGTCATTCTGACCGCTTATGGCTGGCTCGCCGACCATGGCGCGCGCCTTTCGGGCCTCAGGCACGCGGTTTGGCGCGAGCGGATCAGCGGCCTGGTGCTGGTGGCGCTGGGTGTGGCGGCCGCGGTCGCATGACGCCCGAAGAATTCATCGCTGCCAATGCCGCGCTGATGGCGACACCGCTGGTGCCGGAGATCAGGCTTCATCTCGCCACGGAAGTGGTGCCGCTGTGGCGCGCCACGGAAGAAGAACTGGCCAAGATCGGCGTACCGCCGCCCTACTGGGCCTTCGCCTGGGCCGGCGGCCAGGCGCTGGCCCGCTATGTGATGGACAATCCGCAGCTGGTCGCTGGCAAGCACGTGCTGGACATCGGCGCGGGCTCGGGCCTGGTGGCGATCGCGGCGGCAAAAGCCGGCGCGGCCAGCGTGCTGGCGGCCGACATCGATGCCTTTTCCTGCGCCGCCGTTCGTCTTAATGCCGAAGCAAACCACTGCGCAGTCACGGTGACGCAAGACGACCTGATCGGCGCGGCCAATGAATGGGACGTGATCCTGGTGGGCGATCTGTTCTACGAACGCCCGCTGGCGGAACGCCTGCTGGCATGGCTCACGCCGCTTTCGGTGCCGGCGCTGCTGGGCGATCCGGGCCGCAACTATTTCCCGAAGGACCGGGTCGAGAAACTCGCCACGTATAATGTCCAGACCACACGTGATCTGGAAGACCGAGAGATTCGCGAGACGGGCGTTTATAGGCTCACAGGCTCAAAGGACTAGGCGGGCGGCGAAGCCTCTGTCACAGTGCCCCCGCATCAGCGGGGCGCGTAACAGATATGGCAGCGGAGATTCCGGAAAACCCCGCCGACGAAGGCGACCTGAAACGCGCGCTGGGACCGCTGCATCTGATCTCGCTGGGCATCGGTTGCATCATCGGCGCCGGCATCTTTGTCCTGACCGGCCATGCCGCGGCTGGCTATGCCGGGCCAGGCGTGGTGATCAGCTTCGCCATTGCGGGCCTGGGCTGCCTCTTTGCCGGCCTGTGCTACAGCGAATATGCGAGCATGATCCCGGTGGCGGGCAGCGCTTATACCTACACCTATGCTACGCTGGGCCGCTTCCTCGCCTGGATCATCGGCTGGAATCTGGTGCTGGAATATCTCGCCGCCGCTTCGACTGTTGCGGTAGGCTGGTCGGGCTATTTCAACAATTTCCTCACCCGCGCCGGATTTCCGATTCCCGCAGCCATCGCGTCCGCGCCGTTCGCGGGCCACGGTTTCGCCGACATGGCGGCCACCGGCACGATCATCAACCTGCCCGCGGTGGCGCTGATCGGCTTCATCACCTGGGTCCTGATCAGGGGCGTGAAGACATCAGCCAACTTCAACAATGTGATGGTGGCGATCAAACTCACCATCGTGCTGGTGGTGATCTTCGCCTGCTTCTCGTACATCGTGCCCGCCAACCACACGCCCTTCATCCCACCCAACACTGGCGATGTCGGCCATTTCGGCTGGACCGGCGTGTTCCGCGCCACCGGCGTGATCTTCTTTTCCTATATCGGCTTTGACGCAGTCAGCGTGGCGGCACAGGAAGCCAGGAACCCGCAACGCGACATTCCGCTGGGCATGCTGGGATCGCTGTTCATCTGCACCATCCTGTACATGCTGATGTCCTACGTGCTGACCGGGATTGCGCCTTATCAGACCTTGAACGTGCCCCATCCCGTCAGCCAGGCGGTCGAGCATCTACCGGGCACCCAGTGGCTGGCGCCATTCGTCAATCTCGGCGCCATCGTGGGCCTGGCCTCCGTGGTGCTGGTGCTGCTGCTTGCCCAGAGCCGTGTCTTCTACGCCATGTCGCGTGACGGGCTGGTGCCCAAGGCGTTCAGCGACATCCATCCCCGTTTCCGTACTCCGTCCAAGGGCAACATCGTCACCGGCATCTTCGCCGCCATTCTGGCGGGCGCGCTGCCGATCGACATTCTGGGCGAGCTGGTTTCCATCGGCACGCTCGCTGCCTTCACCATCGTCTGTCTGGGCGTGATGGTGCTGCGCGTGCGCGCGCCGCACGTCAAACGCCCCTTCCGCACCCCGCTGGTGTGGATCACCGCGCCGCTTGGCATCTTCATGTGCCTGTTCATGATGGTGTTCCTGCCCATCGACACCTGGCTCAGGCTGGCGGCCTGGACGGTGATCGGGCTTGCCGTCTATTTCCTCTACAGCGTCAAGCACGCCCATCCTCCACGTTATTCTATCGGGACCCTGCCGGCGGAATGAGTTATCGATCCCTGCGTGATTTTCTCGCCCGTCTTGAGAAAGACGGCGAACTGGTGCGCGTGAAAGAGCCCGTCTCCACCGTGCTGGAGATGACCGAGATCCAGACCCGGCTGATCGCCGAAGGCGGGCCGGCGGTGATTTTTGAAAAACCCATCCGCGCCGATGGCGGCATAAGCGACATGCCGGTGCTGGTGAACCTGTTCGGCACGGTAAAGCGCGTCGCCATGGGCGTGACCATGGGCGGCGTGGAACGCACCACCGGCGGCGAGCTGCGCGAGGTGGGCGAGCTGCTGGCCCAACTGCGCCAACCACAGCCGCCGCGCAGTTTCGGTGAAGCCGCCGAACTCCTGCCACTGGTCAAGACGGTTCTGGCGATGAAGCCCAAGACCGTGAGCCGTCCCGCCTGTCAGGAGATTGTGCTCAAGGGCGACGACATCGACCTGTCGAAACTGCCGGTGATGACCTGCTGGCCGGGCGAGCCCGCGCCGCTGATCACCTGGCCGCTGGTCGTGACCAAGGGACCGACCGACGCGCGCGAGGACAATTACAATCTCGGCATCTATCGCATGCAGGTGCTGAACAAGAACCAGACCATCATGCGCTGGCTCAAGCATCGCGGCGGAGCCCAGCATCATGCCCGCTGGGGCAAGGAGAAGACCGCGCCGTTACCGGCGGCCGCGGTGATCGGCGCCGATCCAGGCATCATCCTGGCCGCGGTGACGCCGGTGCCGGAGACGCTGTCGGAATACCAGTTCGCGGGCCTGTTGCGCGGCAACCGCATCGAGCTGGCCGATTGCGTGAGCCAGCCGCTGAAAGTGCCGGCCGAGGCCGAGATCGTGATCGAGGGCGAGGTGTCGCTGTCGGATTATCGCGACGAAGGGCCTTATGGCGATCACACCGGCTATTACAATTCGGTGGAGCAGTTCCCGGTCTTCACGGTGACCGCCATCACCATGCGGCGCCATCCCATCTATTTGTCTACCTACACGGCGCGTCCGCCGGACGAGCCCTCGGTGCTGGGCGAGGCGCTGAACGAAGTCTTCGTGCCGCTGATCAAGCAACAGTTTCCGGAGATCGTCGATTTCTGGCTGCCGCCGGAAGGCTGCTCCTACCGCATCGCCGTTGTGAGCATGAAGAAAGCTTATCCCGGCCATGCCAAGCGGGTGATGATGGCGGTATGGTCGTATCTGCGCCAGTTCATGTACACCAAATGGGTGATTGTGGTGGATGACGATATCGACGCGCGCAACTGGAAGGATGTGATGTGGGCAGTGGCCACGCGCATGGATCCGGCGCGCGACATCACTGTCGTCGAGAACACGCCGATCGACTATCTCGATTTCGCATCGCCCGAAAGCGGCCTCGGCTCAAAAATCGGACTCGACGCCACCAACAAATGGCCGCCGGAAACGCACCGCGAATGGGGCCGCCTCATCCGCATGGATGAGGATGTGATCCGAACCGTCACGGAAAAATGGCCGCGCCTGGGCCTACCCGGCTCCGGCAAACCTACGTGGAAATAGCATCGGCATTCCCGCGTTTGACGAAGAGGATGCACAAGCTTGCTTTGGCGCTGTTGCTGATTGCCGCCCTTCGGCCTGGTGCAGGGCGCGCCGCAGAAGAATGTCCGCCGCTCACCATCCTCGGCAGCGTGCCCATGCAGAGCGGCGCGGACGGACGCATCTATGTGCAGGCCGCGGTGAATGGCACACCGGTGTCGATGCTGGTGGATACCGGCGGCTTCTTCACCGAGCTGGCGCAGCCACTCGTCACCGCGCTGAAGCTGCCCACATTCCATACCGGGTTTCGCCTCGTCGGACTTTC
>DASXHL010000088.1:0-38785 GCA_036488555.1 Rhizomicrobium sp. | reverse complement strand
ATCCTCGGGGCTTTTGTGGCTTTCCCGCTTTTCCACGAAATCACGCAGGTATCGGATGATCGTGCCGGCGCGCAGGGTTTGGGTCACCGCTTTCTCCATCGCCTCACGCGCGCTTTGCAGCTGGCGCGGCTCGGGATTTTCGTTTTGCAGCAGCCGCTGAGCGGCCTTGGCGTAATTGGCGACCGCGGTCAGAGGCTGATTCAATTCATGGGCGATCGCAGCGCTCATCTGGCCCATGGCGCTGAGACGCCCGACATGAGCGAGCTCGTTCTGCATTGCCAAAAGGCGCTCTTCGGAGCGCTTTCTTTCGGTGACGTCGCGCGCGGTCTTTGATGCGCCGATCATGGTGCCGGCCGCATCGAAGATCGGCGCCACCGACAGCGAAACCTGCACGTCGTGCCCGTCCTTGTGCCTGCGGACGGTCTCATAATGCTCCATATTCCGGCCCGCGCGCAGCCGCGCGATAATCACCTCGTCTTCCGTCAGGCGGTCGGGCGGCAGGATCATGGAAATGTGCCGGCCTATCGCCTCGGACGGCGTGAAGCCGTAGATCCGCTCGGCAGCGGCGTTCCAGCTGGTGATGGTGCCGTCCAGCGCCACGCTGATGATGGCGTCCTCGGACGACTGGACAATCTGGGCCAGGAGGCGGTCGGCGCCCTCGCGCTGCTCGGTCTCCCAGCGCAGCGCCGACAGATCATGGATGATGCCGACGAAAAACCGCTGGCCGGTCAGCCCGCCTTCGCCCACCGATAGATACATGGGAAAGGTCGACCCGTCCTTGCGCCGGCCCACGACCTCACGCCCTATGCCGATGATGCGCCGCTCGCCGGTGCGATTGTAGTTGGCGATATAGCCGTCATGCTCGCCGCGATAGGGCTCCGGCATCAGCATCCGGACATTCTGACCCACCACTTCGCTGGCGCGATAGCCGAACAGCTTTTCACAGGCCTGGTTGTAGAGCAGGAGCGTACCCTTGGGATCGATGGCGATGATGCCGTCCACGGCCGTGGCGAGGATGGCCGCCAGAAGTCCCGCCTGGCCGCGAGAGCCGAAATCCGCAGGACCTTGCGGCGCTTCAATGTCTTCGCTTTGCACGTGCCGTCTATCGCCCCGCATTCACCCTGGCGGACCAAGATACGCATCGACGCCATGAACATGATGCGTGGGCTTAACGTTAAAAGCAAATCGCGGCGCTCCCCACCCCGTCTCCCCGTCTATTTTTGGGGACCAGGCCCAGCCTAAGCAGAATTACGTATATCGGTTGGGAACTCGGCCACCTAGCGTCGAAATCGGCGCGGGCTTGCGCGGAGGAACGCGTGAACGACGCCGGCAAACATATGGTATTCGTGGTCGAGGATGACGAGGAAGTCCGCACCTCGACCCGGGCGCTGCTGGAAGCCTCAGGTTATGCGGTGTGCGAATTCGCATGCGGCGAAGACCTCATTGCCTCCGGCAACGCCGCAATGGCCGGCTGCATTGTGCTGGATTACAACCTGTCGGGCATGACCGGCCTGGAAATGATCCGCATGCTGCGCGATCAGAGGATCGAGACCCCGGCCATCCTGGTGTCCGGCAACGGCAAGCAGCTCGTCCAGGCCGCCGCAGACGTCGGCATCGCCGCCGTGTTGCGCAAGCCGCTTTCCGCCGAAGCCCTGGAACAGTGGCTGGAGCGGATTTTCTCCGCCTAAGCCGCCCTCTAGGCTGCTCTGGGCATCAGATAGCCCTGATCGCGCACGGTCTCGATATAGTGCTCGCCGCCCGAGGCGGCGGCGAGCTTCTTGCGCAGCCGGCACATGAAGAGCCCGATGGTGGGGCTCTCGGGCCCTTCGCCATCGCTGTAGATGTGGTTGATCAGTGTCTCCTTGCTGACCGCCACACCGCGGCGGAGCGAAAGCAGCTCCAGGATCTGATACTCCTTGCCGCTGAGCTTGACCCGGCGGCCTGCGGCCTCGACCGTCTTGGCCACGAGGTCGAGCGTCATCTGTCCGAAGGAAATGCGGGAATCCGAGTAACCCTTGGAACGCCGCACCAGGGCGCGCAGGCGACCCACCAGTTCCTCGTTGCTGAAGGGCTTCGTCATGTAATCGTCAGCGCCATGATTGAGCGCCTTGACCTTGCAGTCGGTGGTGGCCGAGCCGGACAGGATCATCACCGGCGTATCGACATGCGCCCGGCGCAGGCTGCGCAGGACATCGAAGCCGCTCATGCCGGGAAGATTAAGGTCCAGGATGATGGCGTCATAGTCGAAATGACGGGCCAAACCGATGCCCTCATCGCCTTCGGCGGCGATGTCGACATAGATATCTTCGTTGCGCAGGACCATCTCGATGCCGCGGCTGGTGACATACTCGTCTTCAATCAGAAGAATCTTCATCGCGTTCCTCCTATTGCATGGATCCGCGAAAGACGGCGCTGATCAGGGCCGGCCGCTCGCGATAGAAAATGTGATTGCCGATCTGCGCCACGCGCAGCTTCATGGGCGCCCAGGTCGGATGCACCGACACGGAATGGTAATAGGTGGCGCCTTCAATGCCGTCGAGGGGGACTTCGCCCACCATCAGACGCGCCGCCAACACCTGGGCCGCACGCCAGGCTTCGGCACCCCTGGGCGACTGGAGTGATCCGTCACAGGCGAAGGTAAACTGGCAGAAGGTCTGGCCCATGCCTTCATAAACGACGCCGCAAATCGTGCGGCCGTGGCTGCCTTCCGCCAGCCGGTTCAGGATCACTTCAGCGACGGCGCGCTGGCCCGCTTCACTTTCGCCACGGGCTTCGAAATAGATGACCTGCGCGAGACAATTCTCCTCGGCCGCCATCCTCTTGAGCGCGTCGCCTGCATCACCGTTCTGGGAAATCGGTCCCGTAATGGCGATCGGAGGGATCGCTCCGGACTGTTTCAGTTCGATTTGGATGGGCTTTGGCGACAGGGTTTCCGGTGCGGGCGGCTCCGCCCCGGTTTGCGCGAAAGCGACGATGACGCTGGCCAAGAGCACGGCCACGACCAGTGTCAGCATGTCGCCAGGCCGCTCCCAATTGCGTCTGCTGCACATCTAACGCCTCTCGAGGAGGAAATTGGCGGTCACGGCCGCCGCAGGCAGTCGATGCCAGCGCGTCTCGCCGGTTCGATTGACACGCGCTGATGTGCGGCGCGCGCGGTCACGCCAAACTCCGTAGGCGGAGATGTGGTTGCTGCCGGTTGTCGTGCGGCGCCAGACCATCTTGGCGCACGTCCTGCTGCCTCTGCGCAGGCGCGTGACAGCCACATGACAGGAATCGCATTCCGTGGCGCGCGTGACATGTCTTACCGCCGCCCGACGATCGCGCGGAAACCAGAGCAGAAATGGCACTGAAAAGAACTGAAGTGGCAACATTCTGTTGTCCCGTTTTTGAACGCGCGCTTTCTGCGCGCAAGATCATAATTGCGATATCCGACCGATAAACGCATTGCGAATTATCAAACAAAACACACGATGTACCGTGTGCAGACGGTCAGTAAGGGAAACTCCGTATGACGAATCACCGCGTTTTTCAGCGCTTTTAAAAGCAATAGGCACAAATCCGGGATGGCGCGCAGGGGAATCTACGTACGCGGATTTCCGAACTACTGATTCGTGGGCGTTGGCAATAATGCTTAACGACATGCGAACACATGACGTGCTCGCGCCAATGGGGGTCATCAATGCCGATCGCACTCAGCACCGCTCGCAGCGCGCCGATTTCACCTGCGGCCTACAAGCGTTTCCTTGCGCCGTCCGAGCATGAGGAAACCTCCACCCCGGTAACACTAACCGACTATCTGCTGCGGATTCAGGAATATGGTGCGCGCACGCACTTTGCGCGCAACGAAACCATCTTCAATCAGGACGACCCGGCCGAGCAGGTCTATCGCATTGTCAGCGGCACCGTGCGCCTGTGCCGCTATATGCCCGATGGCCGTCGCTATATCGTCGACTTCCTTCTGCCCGGCGACCTGATGGGCTTTGTGGAAAGCCCCGACCTGCCGGCCTCCGCCGAAGCCGTTACCGATGTGACCCTCGTCGCCTTCCCCCGCGTCTGCTTTGACCGGCTGGCGGCTGAAAATCCCGCGGTGCGCACGCAGTTGCTCTGCCATCTCTCCGCCAATCTGCTGACCGCGCAGCAGCACCTGTTCGTGCTGGGCTGCCAGAAGGCGCGCGAACGTGTGGCCTCCTTCCTGCTGCGCCTCGCCGACCGCACCGACCTGATCTGCGGCGACCGCCTCGACCTGCCGATGAGCCGCCAGGACATTGCCGACCATCTGGGCCTCACCATCGAAACCATCAGCCGCACCATTACGGCGCTGCGCGGCGAGGGGATCGTTCTGATCCCCAATAGCAATCAGATCGTCCTGCGCGACATGGCAGCGCTGCGCGCGCTGGCCGCGGAGGGTTGATATGCACTGGCTCGCCCTCCTCATCCAGAGCGTCGCCTCGCCGCTAATGCCGGTGATGCAGACCCTGATTCCGGCTCTGGCTGAGGCCTCGCATCGCGCGCCCGTCAGCGGCGACAGCACCGTGGCCGCCTTTACCCTCTCCACCGCGCTGATCGGATTCGTCTGCGTCATCTGGGCGTGCTGGATGCATGTGCGGCTGCGCGATTTGCGCCAGATCGCGGAAATGGACCGCGCCACCGCCGGCGTGGCACAAAGTTTCCGCGAAGCCCTTCTGGCCGGGGCTGCCGAAGGCGTGGTGGTGCTTCGGGGCGGCGAGCACGAACGTCAGTATTTCGGTGAAGGCCGCGCACTCTATGAAAACTGCATGGACAGCCCCCAGGCCGGCAAGGCGATCCGGGCGATCGACGGCCTTGCGGAGGAGGGCGAGCCTTTCGCGCTCACCATTCGCACCGATGAAGGCAATCTGACTCTGCGGGGCCTGCCCGTTGCTGGACGGGCCGTGCTTTACATCAACCGCGAGGACAAGCCTGACAATCAGGGGCATTACCTCGCAATCCTCGACACCCTGCCCATCCCGGTCTGGACGCGGGGGGCCGGCCAGGCTATCGCCTGGGCCAATCGCGCCTTCCTGTCCGTCCTGGGCTTCGCAAGCCTGGAAGACGCTGTCACCGCCAATGCCACACTGGATTGGTCGGAACGCGACCTCGCCCTCAGGGCTCTGGGAACGCAGAAAGCCGTGGAATGCCGCGCCTCCGTGATCGTCGAGGGCGAATCCCGGGTCTTCGCGATGGCGCTTTCGCCGATGGGCGACACCGCAGTTGCCGGTTACGCGACCGATGTCACCGATTTCGTCAGCACGGAGTCGAAGCTGCAGCTGGTCCGCGACGCCCAGGAAGACTTGATAGAACATATTCCCTTCGCGGTGGCGACCTTCGATGCCGACCGCAAGCTGGCCAGCTTCAACGACGCCTATGCCGACATGTGGGAGCTGCCCAAAACCTGGCTCGAGACCCATCCCTCCTACAACGACATCCTGGATCGCCTGCGCGACCGTCGGCGCCTTCCCGAACAGCGCAGCTTTCCGGAGTGGAAGGCTCAACAACTGCAAACCTTCGGATCGGCGGACCGCAAGAGCGAGGAATGCTGGCACCTGCCCAACGGCAAGAGCATCTGCATCAGGGTCCAACCGCATCTGGCCGGCGGCGTGTTCATTCTCTTCCAGGACATTACCGAGCGCCTGCGCCTGGAATCCTCGCTGAACCTGCTCACCCAGGTGCAGAAGGCGACCTTGGACACGCTGGACGAAGGCATCGCCATCTTCGGCACGGACGGCCGGTTGGTGCTGCACAATGCGCTGTTCGCCAGGATGTGGAAATTGTCGGAAGACGAATTGGGCGTTCAGCCGCACTTCGCCGAGATCGCCAATATCTGCACTGCGCGTATCGGCCGCGACGGCGTCTGGGGCATCGTGTCCTGCGCCGTCAATTCCGCCACGCCTGAAAAATTCGGGGAATGGGGCAAGACCCGCCGCGCCGACGGCCGGACAATTTCACTCTCTCTTTCGCGCCTGCCGAACGGCGCCACCGTGGTCACCTTTACCGATCTCACCGATTTGGAACAGTTCACTGCGCTCAAACCCGGGCCTTCTCATGTAGCTGCTTGAGAGGATCAAGCCGCTGTGGGCAGGCAGGATCTCGTTGGAACGCCGCATACTCCTGGTTAACGGCCCTCCCGATCCATCCGTTTCCACTGCGCCCTATGCGATGGTTATGAGGACGGCGTGCGCAAGACGGGACGGATAGTCAGACTGCGGACGGTTTGCCTGCCGTCCAATAATGGGACACACAAAACCGCTCGAAGACATGAATCGGACGACGCAATTAATCGTTGTCTATCCGCCATGGCTGGATCAACCTCCCATGCCATTGCGCGACCTGTTCGAGAACAATCTCGCGCGCAATCGGCGTGAGCGAGACGGTGTGAGTGAGAAGCCCGGGCATCTGGTGATCACCATGGACAGGCCCGCTTTTCTCCATGGTGCGATGCTGCAATGCGAAATTCGCGTTAAGGATTTAGCAAGGAAATGACGCCGCCGGGTTTCCGTCATCAACATCAGGACTTAATCGAAAGCATAGTTTGGACCGCGCCGGAGCAACGCGACCGCTGGTTCAAAATGATGCATGGCACAGGCCTGTTTGCTGCGTGAAGCTATCCGTTCGTATGCACGAGGCCTGTATTCGCTGGATTCTCAGTATACTTCGTTATAGGATTGAAGAAGTCGGGGTGCGGGTTTCTGATGTGTAGTATGTCTCTCAGGCTGCGCATTCTGGCCCGTTGCGTACGTCATCGGGATACGGCATGAGCGACGAACACGTTTTTATCGTGGACGACGACGCCGATATTCGCGACTCCTTGCAGCTGCTTCTGGAAGTTGCGGGTTTTAAAGTGCGCAACTTCACATCAGCCAAGCAATTCCTGGCCGATGCTTCTTCCAAACACGGCTGCCTTATCGCAGACATCCGCATGCCAGACATGAGTGGCCTGGAATTGCAGGAGGAAGTCGCGCGCCGTCACCTGGATCTGCCCGTGATCATCATGACCGGCCATGGCGATGTTCCGCTGGCGGTGCGTGCCATGAAAGCCGGCGCAGTCGACTTTCTGGAAAAGCCCTTCGACGAAGAGAAGATGCTTGCCAGCGTGCGCCGGGCGCTGGAGATCGGCTCCAGGGCGCGTAGCCGCGTGGCCGAAGCCACTGCGGCGAAGAACCTTCTGGCCTCGTTGACGCCGCGCGAACGCGGTGTGCTGGACAAGCTGGTGCAGGGCCGCTCGAACAAGGTCGTTGCCTATGAACTGGGCATTTCCCCGCGCACCGTGGAAATCCACCGCGCTCACATCATGGGGAAGATGGAGGCGTCCAGCCTGTCGGATCTGGTGCGGGTGGTGTTGGCGGCCGAACAGGGCAATGGTAGCCACGCCTGAAAGACTTCACGCCCGGACGGTATGAAGGCTCCCGTCTTTTTGGCGGAGCAGGGCATCCATCTCTTCGCTCGCATCGCGGCAGGCCTGGCTCATCTCACTGATCAGATGATAGGTGTTCGCCTTGTCGCCATTGCGGCAAAGCCGCTCCAGCTGACGCGCCAGCGCGACGGCACGCATCGCACACAGATTGCCTGCAACGGAAACGATGTTGCGTGCGAGCCGTGCCACGCCATGCAGATCGCCCTCGGCACGCCGCGACGCGATCTCCATCATGTAAAAGCCAGTCTCGGCGGCGAACAGCACGGCCAGCTCTCGTACCTTGTCAGGCGGCAAGGTGGCGCCCAGCTCAGCGAAGGCGGCGCGATCGAGCACCGGAGGAATTTTATCGGGGGCACTCATGCAGGCCAAACCAGCCACTTTGCGATTGCGCCCGCCCAGAGACAATCTCTCGGGGGCCCGGATTGCGTATCACTTTGACGCATGCATCCATCTCGATCCCGGCACGCGGGCAGAAATGCGTCCCACGGCTTGTCCAAGATCCGCTCCCGATTCGATCGGCAGCATGGAACGACAGGATTCCATGGGAGGTTAATCGAACGCTCCGCAGCCCTATGGAGAACTACCTAGGAACGTGAAACCGGAAATTGAGAAGGCCTTAACGACGGAACTTCCAAAGTTGCCCGATGCTTCATGTACTAGGTTGCATCACGGACCAGCATGATATGCGGCTGGTAGCACTGGCTACCATCCTCTGCCTTTTTGCCAGCTTCACGGCAATGGGCATGATTGCCCGGGCCCGCAGCACGGAGAATCGCGCAAGACTGCTATGGCTCGGCGCCGCCGCCTTTGCTGCCGGCAGCGGAATCTGGGCGACCCATTTCGTGGCCATGCTGGCGTACAAGAGCCCGTTGACCGTGGGCTTCGATGTCCATCTCACCATACTGTCCGCCCTGGTCGCAATCGTCATGAGCGGTGTGGGCTACTGGATGTCGTTGAGCCGGCCGGGACCATTTCCGGGCGGCATCGTGGTCGGCGTCGGTATAAGCGCCATGCATTATATCGGCATGGCCGCCATCGAAATCCGCGCTGATGCAATCTGGAATCCCGTCTATGTCCTGGCATCGGTGCTGCTGGGCATCGGCCTGACCGCTCCCGTCATGTATGTGGCGCGCCAGGAAAACAACTGGCGCGGCATGGCCGGCGGGGCGCTGCTGTTCGCGCTCGCCATAGTCAGCATGCATTTCACCGGCATGGCGGCGCTGGTCTACCGGCCCGATCCGTTCGTGCCGGCTTCCGATTTCGTCGTCGAGCCGGTGGTCGTCGCGCTGGCGGTTGCCGCAGCCGCTTTCCTGGTGATGGCACTTGGCCTTGTCGGTTCGCTGGTGGATCATCACCTGGATCAGCAGGCGAAAATCGAATCCCTGCGGCTGCGCCGCTATATCGAGCAACTGGAGGCGACGAAACGCGAGCTTCTGATTGCCAAAGGCGAGGCCGAAGCCGGCAACCGCGCCAAATCCAACTTCCTTTCCAACATGAGCCATGAGC
Organism: Rhizomicrobium sp.; assembly: GCA_036488555.1. Taxonomy (GTDB): domain Bacteria; phylum Pseudomonadota; class Alphaproteobacteria; order Micropepsales; family Micropepsaceae; genus Rhizomicrobium. The sequence goes on along the minus strand of DASXHL010000088.1, from coordinate 29,850 downwards.
TGCGGACGCCGCTTAACGCCATCATCGGCTTTACCGACCTGATCCGCCAGGAGATTCTGGGCCCCATCCACCCGGCAAAATACATGGAATACATCAACGACGTTCACGACAGCGGCAAACATCTGCTGAGCCTGATCAACGACATTCTGGATCTCGCGAAGATCGAGGCCGGCCGCCGGGAGTTCGAAGTCACGGAGCTGGACACCGCGTCCCTGATCCATCAGGCGGTGACGTTCATTCAACCCCAGGCCAAGAAAGCACGGGTCGAGATTGTCGCCGAAAACAATGTCGCGGATACGCTCAAAGGCGACGAACGCGCCATGGTTCAGGTTCTCACCAATCTGCTTTCCAACGCCGTCAAGTTCTCCCGGCCGGGCGGACACGTACACGTGTTTGCGCGCGGGCTTGCCAATGGCGGGCTGTCTTTGGGTGTCGAGGACCAGGGAAACGGCATGTCACCCCAGGACCTGAAAACGGCAATGGAGCCTTTCGGTCAGGTGACCGCCATGGAAACGGTGGAAGGCCGCGGCAGCGGCCTGGGCCTGCCTATCGTCAGGAGCCTGGTCGAAGCGCATGGCGGGACGTTCAACCTGGAAAGCCAGCTCCGCGTCGGCACGCGCGCCTGGGCGGAATTTCCGGCCGCCCGCCTGGCGCGCAAACGCCGCGCCGCCTGATCCCTAATCGTACCAGCCCGGCGCCTTGACTGCGCTCTGATACCAGTCGATGGCGTGATCGATCCACAGCTGCGAGTGTGTGCGGACGAGGAAATCCTCGATCTTCTTTCGCGATGCCGGCGTCTCGGTGGTCTGCTCGCGCGGCGGCATATGCCCGAGCTTGCGTTCCGCAGTGTAGTGATACAGATCTCCCGAAATCACCACTCCGCCGGTATGGACCAGCTTCACATAAAGCGACTGATGCCCCGGTGAATGACCCGGCGTGGACAGAAGCACCACACTGCCGTCGCCGAACACATCGTAATCGCCGTCGATATACTTGATGTTGCTGTGCGCCAGCCTGTCATAGTTTTTCAGCGCCACCTGATTGACGTCGGGGCGAAACATGAAGTCGTACTCCGCTTTGCGCGCCAGCCAGGTTGAACCGACATAGTCGTTGGCATTGCCGACATGGTCCCAATGGGAATGGGAGATGGCGAGATAGGTGATCATGGGCGCTGTGACGCCGATATTGGCCAGCTCCCCCTTCAGGGTGGTGAATTTCAGGATGCCTTCATAACCCATCATGTTCTCATAGATCGGCCGGCCGACATGGCTGTCTGGAAGACCGGTGTCGAACAGGAGCATGCCCTTGGGATGCATCACCAGGAAGCAGGGATCGGAGAAATTGGGATTGAAGACATCGTCGCGGGTGACGCCGAAACCTTCCGGCCGGTTGGAGATGATGGTGCCGCAATCCAGCACGTAGACGCGCACGCCCATCAGTTTGGGTAACGGCGGAAGACCGGACGGCGGAGATGGCGTCTGCGCCGAGGCGGTCAAGCCGCAAAACATCAGACCCAGGATGATCGCGAGCGTGCGAAAGCGACGGATCATGGCGTTTGTCCCACCTTGTGTTTTTCGGGCAATCTAACCCGGCAACCGCCCTGCTCCAACTCTAGCCGTCCGCGAAATCCAGCGGATAGACCGGCCTGCGGATATGCTTATAGGGAAGCTGCTTCAGGTCTGACGTGCAGGGTCCACGGCTCCTGACCGTGAAGCTGGCAGACGCAATCGGATCATAGGCGCGGCGATGGCCGACCGCGGCCTTCACCCCGATGATGCTGAATTTTTCCGGGGCGATCCCCTGGCTGCGCCACTGGCCCAGGTCCATGGGTGCCAGCCTTTTGCTGGTCAGGAGAATGGTCAGGCCGCGATGGCGTACGACTGCGCTGGTGCCCATGTCGATCTTCCTGCCCAGCACCACGATCTGGCTTTTCATGTCTTCCAGCTCGAACCGGCCATCGCTGCGGGACACCAACTCGACTTCAAGCGTCACCGGTCCAAGGTCCAGCCGGCTGCCGCGGCCGCCGATGGCGATGGTGGCGTGGCCGCCGACAGGCACGCGTTCCAGCGCCCTCACCGCTTTGGCGTCTGCGATCACCACGCCCGCGCCCTGCACGTCATGCTTCAGAAGCGCGCGCATCACATCGGTGCAATCACCCGGCGCACCGCCGCCGATATTGTCGGCCGGTTCCACCAGCAGCACGGGTCCCCTGGGATCGGGCTGGAAATCGCGCAACACATCATCGAGGTCATGTTCCAGCGGAATTCCGCCGGCGCGCTGCTGCCAGGCCATGTCGGCCAGTTCCTTCAGCGCGGCTCTGGCGGTTTCGTCATCGCCTTCCGTGATGATGCCGAAGGCCAGACCGGCATCGCGCACATCCGCGAAGGAATAGCCGCCCACCACATTCACCGCCAGCAGGCCCGGCACCTCGCGCTCCAGCCGCCGCGCCGTATCTTCCAGCGCCCGCATCGGCCCATCGCGCGTGCCGGTGCCGGTGGGCGGCCAGACGATGGGCGTCACCAGCACATGCTGCCTTGGCCGCACGCCGGTCTTCAGGCACCGCGCCAGAAGCTCGGTGGCGCGTACCGCACTGTCATAGGTGTCGTCATGTGGGCATTCGCGATAGCAGATCAGACCGTCTGAGAGATCGCCCATCGCCTGAGTCAAGGTGGCGTGCAGATCATAGACGCCGAATATCGGCAGCGTCTGGGCTCCCGCGATACCGCGAATGCGTGCCAACAGTTCGCCATCCGGATCTTCCAGCTGGGTGGTCACCATGGCGCCGTGCAGCGACAGGAAGATGCCATCCAGGCCCTCCGCTATCGCCTGAACCAGGACCGGCTCGACCTCCGCCCAGAAGGCCTCGAACACGGCGTGGTCCACCATGCCTGACGCGCCGCACAGATAGGTCGCGGACGGTACGACGTCCCAGCCCTCACGCCTTGCCGTTGTGAGAAAACCGTCTACCTGCGAACCGTCGCCAATGCGGTCCAGCAGTGCTTGGCCGCGATGGATGGTGAAGCGGTCGATGCCGGTCACGTCGTCGGTGAAGCTGTGGGTCTCGTGAAAAATGCCAGCGAGAAAAACTCTGGTCATCGGCAGCCCCCAATGCGCGCAAAGGCTAACCCAGAGAACCCGATTGTCCAAGTCTTTCATGCGCTTACGCCACCAAAGCCAGAAACGCCGGTTTCTGCTAGCGTTTCGGCCGAAGACACACGCGCAAAGACGCGAAAATCCAGGGAGACGATAATGAACATTCAGGTGACCAGCTCCACGCTCGATCGCGTGCCGGCTTCGCTCAAGGCTTGGCTCGGCAAGCCCCGCCCGATGCTGATTGACGGCAAATGGGTCGAAGCCAAATCCGGAAAATTCTTCGACGTGTTCGATCCCGCCACCGAGATGCGGATTGCGTCGGTGGCCGAAGGCGATGCCGCCGATATCGACGCCGCCGTGAAAGCGGCGCGCCGCGCCTTTGAAGGCCCCTGGAGCCGCATGAGCCCTTCCGCGCGCGGCCGCATAATCCACAAGATCGGTGACCTGATCCTGGAGCATCTGGACGAGCTGGCGCAGCTGGAAAGCCTGGACAATGGCAAGCCGTTCAGCGTGGCGCGCGTCGCCGACGTGCCGCTGTCGGCCGACATGTTCCACTACATGTCCGGCTGGGCGACCAAGATCGAAGGCAAACACATCGCGATCTCGCATCTGGCGGCGCCGGGCGAGTATCTTTCCTATACGCGGCCCGAGCCGATCGGCGTGGTAGGCCAGATCATCCCGTGGAATTTCCCGCTGCTGATGGCGGCCTGGAAACTGGCGCCGGCTTTGGCCACAGGCTGCACCGTTGTGCTGAAAGTGGCGGAAGAGACACCGCTGTCAGGCCTAAGGCTGGGCGAGCTTCTGCAGGAAGCCGGCCTGCCGGATGGCGTGGTCAATATCGTGCCGGGCTTTGGCGAGACCGCGGGCGCGGCGCTGGCGTCCCATCCCGACGTGGACAAGGTGGCCTTCACCGGTTCGACCGATGTGGGCCGGCTGATCGTGCAAGCCGCGTCAAAAGACTTGCGCAAGGTGAGCCTGGAACTCGGCGGCAAGTCGCCCAATATCATCCTGGACGATGCCGATATCGACGCCGCCATCGCCGGCGCAACAGCGGGCATCTTCTTCAACCATGGCCAGTGCTGCAATGCCGGCTCGCGCCTGTTCATCCAGGAAAAGGTGTTCGACAGGGTCGTTGCGGGCATCGCCGCCAATGCCGAGAGGATCAAGCTGGGCACCGGCATGGACCCGGACACCGAAATGGGGCCGATGGTGTCGGAGGTCCAGCATGGCCGGGTGAAGGGCTTTCTCAAGTCGGGGCTTGAGGAAGGTGCTCGCGCCGTGACCGGCGGCTGTGCGCTGGAGGGCCGGGGCTATTTCGTCAAGCCGACGGTGCTGGTCGATACCAACCCCGGCATGAAAGTCGTGCGGGAAGAAATCTTCGGGCCAGTGGTGGTGGCCATGCCTTTCCGGGAAGTCGATGACAGCCTGATCGCGGCGGCCAATGACACCATCTATGGCCTGGCGGGCGGGGTGTGGACGCGCGACATCGCCAAGGCGCACCGCATTGCCAATGGCATCCGGGCCGGCTCGGTCTGGATCAACTGCTACCATGTGTTCGATTCCGCCCTGCCCTTTGGCGGCTACAAGCAGTCGGGCTGGGGCCGCGAAATGGGCCAGGCGGTGCTGTCGAACTATCTGGAGATGAAGGCGATCACCTCGCGTATTGGTTAGGTAATCGCCACCGACACACGGCCCAGAACGCCCAGGTCGCCCTCAAAATGGTCGCCCTGGGCAATCGGCACGGGTTTAACGCAGGTGCCGGTGGTGACGACCTGACCGGCCTTCAGCGTCTCGCCCTGGGCGGACAGTTCGTTGGCCAGCCAGGTGAGCGCGATACGCGGATCGCCCAGCACATTGCTGCCGATACCTTCTTCAGCCACCACGCCATTGCGGAACATGCGGCCTTGATGACCTGCCAGATCCAGCGAGCGCCACTGCGCCGTGGCAGCCGGTCCGAGCACGAAACGATGGGCGCAGGCATTGTCGGCGATGAGCTGGGCAAGACCTGCTCGCTCGAAATGAAGAAAGCGGGAATCCGGCAGCTCGATGGCGGGATGCAGGGTCTCGACCGCGGCCAGCACCTCGTCCTGCGAATAAGGCTCAGGCCGTGGCGGCAGATCGCGTCCCATCCGGAAGGCAAATTCCAGCTCCGCCACCTTCATCAGATTGTTGCCCAAGGTGCAGACGCCGCCATCGGCGATCACCCGCTCCGCGAGAATACGCCCCGCCAGCGGCCCATCCACGCCGATATGGCGCTGACCCGCCGCGCTGGTGGCGGCGATCTTCCAGCCATAAAGCGGCGCGTGGCTATAGCCCTCCAGCAAGGCCTGCACGCGATAAGCCTGCGCCCGGTCCGCCGGTACAAGTTCGGGCGGCAGTGCCTTAAGCTGGGTACCGTCCCGCCAATGATCGTAGAGCAGCGCACAGGCTGCCTGCATCTCGTTCTGGTTCATGGGCTCCAGATAGCACAGGAGCCGCGTCCTGTGGGGCGCGGCTCTTGTCAGGCCAGACGGGAAAAATGGCCGGTGTCAGGTATGGGCGGCGAGTTCGGCCTGGGCCTTGGCCATCTGAGCCTTGAATGCCGGATTGTCCATCAGCTTCAGCGCGATAACGGTGCCATACTGCTGCCCCGCCACGATGTCGCTGCGGAAATGCACGCCGCAGACCAGTCGATGCTCGGCATATTCCGCCGCCCGGGCCATGATCGCCTGGGATTTGGCGGGCAGGAGCTGGGCCAGCACCACCCCGGTGGAGAACGCCAGGGTGGCGTGACCGCTGGGATAGGAATTGGCGGCTTTATCAGCCTTGGCCGGCGTGCAGGTCTTCACAGTCGGGTCGGCGCTGTAAGGCCGCACACGGTGGAAGAACTTCTTGGCGGCCTTGGCGTCGTCCTTCTCTTCCTCGATTACCAAGGTCAGGAGCCTGCTGGTTTCCGGCAGAGCCTTGAGATCAAAACCAAGCGTGGTGTTGTAAAGGTCGAAATTCTCGTCCTTGCCATCACGCGCCGCCGCAGCCAGTTCGTCCGGCGTGCTGCGGGCCGCAATGGCCCGAAGCTCGTCGAACTCGGCCTTGGCGTCAGGCGAGCCCACGACCGGCGGTGGCGGAAGGAGGCGGCTGGCGTCCACCGCGGCCGGGTCCAGAGACCCGGCCTGGGCGACGGCGGAAATGCCGAGAAGCAGACCGCAAGTAAGGACGATATGCTTCATCGGCATGTCCATTCCTAGTAATGCGCCGTGACGGTGAACTGCACGCTGCGCGAGGCCTGGAAGAAGTACTGGTCCAGGCTGCTCTGGCGGTTGGCATAGTCGTTGACGCTGGTGCCGCCGATCGGCGCGCTGTCATTGATGGTGACGGCCGCCAGGCTGCGGGAGTTCAGCAGGTTATAGATGCCCATGCTGAACTCATAGTTCGAGAAGCTGTAGCTGCCCTTGAAGTCCATCTGGTTATAGGCGCCAAGCTTGTAGAACTGGGAGTTGCTGGTGTCGGAATATTGCTGGCCAACCAGCTTGTCGATCAGCGACAGCTTCCATTCGTCCATCTTGTAGAAGATGCCCGTGGCCGCAGTCCACATCGGGGCGCTCTTGATCCATTTCCCCTGAGTCTTGGAGGACATGAGAGAGGCATTCCCGAACACCGACAGGCCTTGCAGCATGCCGTCAAAGGCATAGGTGCCCTCGCCTTCGATGCCCTTGTAGGTGGCTGAGCCGGTATTGACGAAGCAGGTCTCACCCGACGGACCGGCGAAGGGCCCCGTCGCGGTACAGGCGCTGGACGTGTAGTTGTTGTTTATGCCGATGTAGTAAAAGTCGCCGTCGAAGGTCCAGTTGTCGGCGTAATAGACGGTGCCGAACTGGTAATTGGTCGTGGTCTCCGCCTTGGGGAACGTCGCGGTCGGCACCTTCTGCTCAAAGGCGCTGATGTCAGGAATATAGATGCCCTTGGCAAACTCGAAGTAAACGCTCCAGCTGGGCTCGATCTTGTAGTTGACGGTCGCGAACGGCAAGTCCTGGGTGGTGGTGAACTGCTGGTTGACCGCAACGACCGGCTTGCTCTTCTGCTCGAGCGGCGCGTTCACATAGTGATTCCACCACACATATTTGAAGCCCGGAGTGACGGTGAGGTCGTCGGTAAAGGGATGCATCTCCAGCTCGACGAAGGGCTGATACTGGTCCCAGCCAGAATGTTCATAATATTCATAAAAGTTCGTGTTGCCGGTTTGAGCAGCCCCCGGCAACTGGTTGGAGCCAATCGCAGTCGCCTTCTGGCCGGTGAACAAGCGGGAGTCGGCATAGGTATGCTGGTGCCAGGGATCGCAGCCGACGCTGGAGGCCTGACACTGGGTGGCGTCATAGTCCGAGCGGGCACGCTGGGAGCTGGAATGTTCCCACCACACGCCGGTGCGAACCTGGCCACGGAGCCAGCCCAAATCATAATCGTCGGAAAGGCGGAAAATGTCGCCAAAGTTGCGATAGGCGTTCTGCTTGGTGTAGCCCGGTACGTCATTAGGGAAGTTAACCCCGTTCACGACCGAACCGTTGCTCACCGTGGGGGAGCCAACGTTGTTCTCGGTAATGCCGCTGGCAATGTCGGCAGCGGTCTGGAAGACCGAGACCGTGCTCTCCGTCTTGTTGACATAAGCATAGGTGTAGGCGGTGTTGTCGATCTTGATGCCGTGGCCAAGATCACCCTGCAGGCGCAGATAGTCCATGTCCGTCTTCTTGTGGACATGGTTGTAGGGCGCGTAGGTGCCCTCATTCGGATTGGTGTTCTGCAGCGCGAAGTTCTTGCCATAGGCGACAAGCTGGGCCGGCGTGGTGCCGGCATTGTCTTCAAGCTGCTGGAACAGGCCGTTATAATCGGCCAGCGCCGTCAGGGTCCAACCGGGCGCGATATCGGTCTGGGTCTTGAACAGAAAGTTCTGTGCCGCGCTGGAGTTGAGGGTCAGATAGCCGCCGGTGTTGGTGTCCTGGAAATTGAACATCGCCCGATTGTTGAGGCCCGCCACATCGAAGTCGCCGGTCTGGACATTGAGATTGGCCTCGCTGGTGTTCCAGGTGCCGCCGGTCCCGGAAATGCGCAGATGCCGGTCAGGGGTCAGCGTTTCGGAGAACAGATTGACCGAACCGCCATAGGTAGCGGGCCCCATATTGCCGGCATTGCCGGGGCCGCGGTCCACGACGACGTTGCCGAGGACGCTGGCCGGGAAGTAGGATTCCGAATGGTGCGACGGTCCGTTGGTATCGCCGAAGGGAATGCCGTCGAATGTGATGTCAAAGCTGCCGTCCGGTATACCGCGCAGGGTGTTCTTGACGCCGCCATCGGAAAGGCCCGGGCCGTTCAGGTCGCTGCCGGTCATGGAGGGAGCGATCGCCAGGATGGTGGTGTAGGTGCCGGTTTCTGCGACGGAGTCCTGAATATAGGACTTGCTGATGATGGTCTGCGGCTCGGTGGTCTCCAGCGAAGCCTTGGCAGGCGCGGTTTCCGGATTGAAGGCCGTGCCCGTGATCACGACGGTTTCAACTTCGCCCGCCGATGCGCCGGTGTTGGCTGCAACCTGTTGAGCAAGAGCAGGCGCCGCCAGAAGGCAAAGCCCAGAGGCTAGAATCGCCATACGGGCGGTGGAATTGCGCAGATAGCTGCTACGGGTCGCGAACATGTATTTCCCTCATCAAATAGCGACGAGGCAAAGCGCATGCGCAGGCGGATTGCGATTTGTCGCAAAACCGTCACGCGTGACTGTGTTGGATTACCCCGTCTTGTGCGCCGGTAGTCCCATGCGGGTTTGACAGTCCAGTGACTGTCGCTATACGAAAAATCAATCTATCTGCGACATACCGTCCAAGAAGAAATCAAATGAGACCGGCGTTTGGCCGCCGAACCACCCGGTCGACCGCGCGGGAGAACCCGGCCCGCTACGAGATCTATTATTTCCTGGCATGGCCATGGGCGTTTGCTGCCGCCCCCGATTGCTGTGTTAACCGTCTACTGGGATCGCATGCTGACCCGGCGCGCGAGCACGGCTTCGGGTCCCCTCCTGCGTCGCGGTCCCTTGGGCCGCGCCCCTTTCGAAGACCGCCAAGTCTTACGGCCCCAAGGGAAAACACCGCGCCACAGAAGGCATCAGCGTCCATCAGCCGATGCGCAAATAGCGCCCATCCATTGGGTAGATACCATGACGCCGGATCGGTCCTTATTGCCGCCTATGACCGGACGCAGCGGGCTTAGCTTCCCTTAAAGTGCTTTATTTGCTGGCAATTTGCCTATATTAGTCCACCCAAATTTCGGAGAGCGGTCGGAAAGCAGTGTTGCTGAATTCGGCCTGATCGCACGGAGACAAGATGCGTATCGCGATGATTGGCACGGGCTATGTCGGCCTGGTGTCGGGTGCTTGCCTGTCGGAATTCGGTCATGACGTCGTCTGCATCGACAAGGACGCAAGCAAGGTGGAAACCCTGCGCGCGGGCGGCATCCCCATCTACGAACCCGGCCTGGACGAAGTGGTTGCCGCCAATGTCAAGGCCGGCCGCCTGTCATTCGAGACTGATCTGGCGCGCGGCGTCGCCGGCGCGGCCGCCATTTTCATCGCCGTGGGAACCCCCAGCCGCCGCGGCGATGGCCATGCCGATCTCTCTTACGTCTTTGCCGCCGCCGAGGAAATCGCCAGGGCGTTGACCGGCCCCGCCGTGGTGGTGACCAAATCTACTGTTCCCGTCGGCACCAGCCGCAAGGTGGAAGAAATCATCAAGAAGGCCAATCCCCAGGCGCAGTGCGCCATGGCCTCCAATCCCGAATTCCTGCGCGAAGGTTCGGCGCTGGAAGATTTCCGCCGCCCCGATCGGGTTGTGGTGGGCTGCGACACCGATTTCGCCCGCGATGTGATGCGCGAGGTCTATCGCCCGCTCTATCTCAACGAAACGCCGATCCTGTTCACCAGCCGCGAATCCAGCGAGCTGATCAAATATGCGGCCAACGCCTTTCTGGCCACCAAGATCACCTTCATCAACGAGATGGCCGACATCTGCGAGAAGGTGGGCGGCAATGTGCAGGATATCGCGCGCGGCATCGGTCTGGATGGCCGCATCGGCGGCAAGTTCCTGCATGCCGGCCCAGGCTATGGCGGCTCCTGCTTTCCCAAGGACACACTGGCCCTGGTGCAGACGGCACAGGAACTGGGTGCGCCCACCCGCATCGTGGAGGCCGTGGTCAAGGTCAATGATGACCGCAAGCTTGCCATGGCCAAAAAGATCGAGTCCGCATTCGGCGGGGTGAAAGGCAAGACTGTCGCGGTGCTGGGCCTGACCTTCAAGCCCAACACCGATGACATGCGCGATGCGCCTTCGCTGGTGATCCTGCCCTATCTGCAGGCGGCCGGCGCGACCGTCCGTGCTTTCGATCCGGAAGGCCACAGGGAAGCCGCCAAGCATCTCAAGCTGGATTTCTGCAAGGATGCCTATGACGCGCTGGAAGGCGCCGACGGCGTGGTGATCCTGACCGAATGGAACGAGTTCAGGGCCCTGGATCTCGAACGGATCAAGACGACGCTGAAATCGCCGCTGATGGTGGATTTGCGCAATATCTATCGCCCCGCCCAGATGCGCGAGGCGGGCTTGCAGTACATCAGCGTGGGCCGGCCGTGATTGATGGGCCGATCCTGGTGACCGGCGCCGCCGGCTTCATCGGTGCGGCGGTGTCGGAGGCGCTTCTGGCGCGCGGCGCCCATGTCATCGGGGTCGATAACCTCAACGATTACTATGACGTGCGCCTGAAGGAAGCGCGGTTGGATCGGTTGGGGGAATCTTCCCATTTCGATTTTCACAAAATCGACGTCTCCGACCGCGACCGCATGCTCAAGTTGGCGGCGGATTTCCCCACCATCACCCACATTGTCCACCTGGCCGCCCAGGCCGGCGTGCGCTATTCGCTGGTCAACCCCTATGCCTACATCACCGCCAATGTGATGGGCCAGGTTGTGGTCGAGGAGCTGGCGCGCGCCCTGCCCGCGCTCAAGCATTTCGTCTATGCCAGCTCATCCTCCGTCTATGGCGCAAACGAAAAGACACCTTTTGCGGTGGACGACGCGGTTGACCATCCCAATTCGCTGTACGCCGCCACCAAGCGGGCGGACGAGCTGATCGGGCACACCTACGCCCATCTTTACGGCATTGCCTCCACGGGCCTTCGTTTCTTCACGGTCTATGGTCCCTGGGGGCGGCCCGACATGGCGCCCATCCTGTTTGCCACCGCCATCGCCCGGGGCGAACCCATTCGCGTATTCAATCACGGAGAGATGTGGCGCGACTTCACCTATATCGACGACATTGTGGATGGTGTGCTGCGCGCCTTGGAACGGCCGCCATCGGGCAGCCCGCCACACGCGATCTACAATCTGGGCAACCACAAATCCGAGAAATTGACCGATTTCATCGCCGAAATCGAAAAGGCCATGGGCAAAAAGGCGGAGAAAATCCTGGAGCCGATCCAGCCCGGCGATGTGCCCGCAACCTATGCTGATATAGAGGCCAGTACCCGCGATCTCGGCTTTCGTCCCACCACACCGATCAGCCAGGGCATCCCCAAATTCGTCGACTGGTTCCTCGGCTACTACAAGGCCTAGGACCGGCCGGTCACGTCAATTGGCGGCTTCTTCGACTTCGGCGCCATCCGGTCCAGTGACGGTTACGATCGGACACTGTTGCCGGTATATCGCGGCAGCAGCCAGGGCATACTCTTTGCTTTCATACCGGACGATCAAAGCGTCTGCCCGCGTCGGATCACGCTTGATCTTCAACGTATAAACCGCATCCATCCGGCAAGAATAGCACTCATTCGCACGTGCACAACACCGTTGTTGCAATCGCGAAATCACGGTTAACGCCGAAAATGGGCCAAATCGGGCATTAAGGCCCGAACCTGCTCCATCGGATGCGCGTCAAGCCTCGGCACGGGGATGAACTCCTTGCCGGCTGACATGTCGGCTTCTGCGCCTCGGCGGACACTCTCGCGCCGCCTCAGTGTCTCACTTCGCCAAGCCGGAGGATGCGCTGAGCATTATCGCGCGACCCAACGGTATCAGTTGGGATTGAGTGCGCCGACGGCCGAACAGGACGCAAGGATCAATGCGATCTGTTGCGAAAGTTCCCTGCGCTGCGTTTCGCCAAGTTCTTCAAGATTCTCTTCAACCGTCGCCATGATGGCCGGCCAGTTGTCACCATGGCGAGCGACAGCCTCGCGCACCCACCTGTCCAGCAGACTGATGAGTTCAATTGACGTCATGCGGGGTCTTCAAAATTGAAGAACAGTTCAAGATAAAAGGCCCTAGCTGAAACCACGCAGCAAGGCCTGAATTATCCGGGTTTTCAACTGAGTCCACAACATGATTCATGAAGCGACGGGTGCAAATGTCGGCCACAATTCGCTGCGCGTTGAGGTGGTTAAGAGCATGGAGCAGCTGATTCAGATATTTGCTCTTCGCGCGATCTGTTTCATGGAAGATACCGGTCTGCCCTACGACCACGCCTTCGATGGCAATGATCTTCAGGCTACCCACATTATCGAGTATGACGGCATAGAGCCCGTCGGGACCGTCCGGGTGCGCTGGTTCCGTGATTTTGCGAAGATCGAACGAACGGCATTCCGCAAATCGCATCGCAGCATTCCCAACATCAAGGTGCTCGCCGATTTCACCTTCGCCCACATCGCGCGCAAAGGTTATCCGCTCGCCATAACCCACGCGTCTCCGCTTTTCGCCAGACTCTGGCGCACGCATTTCGGATTCAAGATGGTCCCCGGCAAGCCGCCGGTGGAATATCACGGCGAAAAATATTTCGAGCTGATGCGCCCACTCGATATTCCTGAAAACGCGATCGTGCCGGAAACCCCGGTGGCCGTCCTGTTTCGCACCGAAGGCGAGTGGGATATCCCGGCCAAATACGAGACATTCTGAGAGTGTCGCCTGCGGCGCGCGGCCTAAATGGCGTCGCGACCGACAGAGAAGGGTGTTCCGGAACAGATTTGCGCCATCGCGCCCAGAATATTGGGAAAAGTCCCCAGCGTGAGTTCTGACGCAAACCAGGGGTTTCGCGTGCCGAACAGCTCCGTCAGCCAGTCGTAAACGACCCGGACAGGCTTGGAATTCAGGCGGTCGCTTTCGGCAAGCAAATAGAGCGGCAGCTTTATATGGATGCCGATATCCAGCGGGACGATGGTGGGATCGCTCAGGGTGTAATTTCCCATCAGGCCGATACCCAAGCCGGATTTGACCATGAATGCGTAGGCATAGGAATTGTCGCTGAAGTGGGCAATGTGCCCCCGGTCCAGCGCCTCGCGCCAACCGCTCCACAGATCGGTACGCGCCGCATAATAATCGGTATCGATGAAGCAGTGATTTTCCAGATTGTCCCTTCCGGGAATGCCGTACCGCGAAAGATAGGAATGGGCCGCAACCGGAATCAGATGCACAAATCCGACCGCCTGCGCCTCGATCCCCTTCTCCGCCGGCACGGCAAAGCGCAAGGCGATGTCTGCCTGGTTCTCCCGAAACTTGACCAGGTTGATCGGATTTTTCAAATGCAGCCTGATATTGGGAAACTGTTCGTTGAACGCCGGAATGGCGGGCACGATGAAAAGGCCGGCCAGCGCTTCCGTGGCGCTGACATGGATCAGGCCTTCGGCGGCGCGCGTCTCCGCCCGCAACTGCCGTGACAGTTTGAAAAGCCGATCGTCAAGCTCGAGAAGAGTCTTGGCGAGTTCGTTTCCCCGTTCCGTGAGAACCACGCCGCTGTTGGACGAGCTCAGCAGCTGGCAACCCATCAGGTCCTGAAGGCGGTGAACATGCCGGCTGACCGTGGGCTGGCTGATGCCGAGCTCGTCCGCGGCCCGATTGAAGGATTTGGATTTGGCGACCGCCAGAAAAACGCGCAGCTCCGCCCAGAATGGTCCGCTCAATATCCTAGGATCGTCCAGGGCTGTGCGGTTGAGCGTCCGGTTCCACTGATCGAAAGGCTGAGACATGACAAACTCATCCCGATATCGAAAACACTCGGGCACACGACGAATACCCATCTCGGATAAGGCAGCATACTGAAAAAGCTGCAGATCTGAAAGCGTTTGCCCCCTGCTGCAGATGCTTTGGCGATTGCGACATCAATCTCCGCGAGGTCCGGTTCACGCCGTCTCTGCCATCACCGTTTCGGTTCGGGGAGCCGCCGCATTACCCCCATAGGTTGCAACGATCCGTTTGCGGTCGAGCTTCATGTTGGGACGAAGCAGGCCGTTTTCCACCGAGAAAGGCTCCCGGGCGAATATCACTTCCACATAGGGCGATATCTTCCTGACCGCCTCCAGGCCATCGATGACCTCGCGCACGATCTTGCGCTGTTCCGGTCGCTCCGGGGACTCAAGAGCCACGACACAGCTCAAATGGGCATCTTCCGGCCGCTTGAAAAAGACGGAGCAAGCTACGCCGGTGGCGGCATTGAGCAGTCTTTCAAGCGCTTCGGGATGGACCTTGTATCCATTGGAGGCCACCAGAAGCGCATTTTTGCGCCCCTTGAGATAGAGATATCCTTGATCATCCACGGCGCCGATGTCTCCGGTGGAAACTTCGCTGGGGCCGACAAAGGTCTTTTCATTTTCACCGTCGGCGCACGTGAAGTAGCCAAGCGACAGGGGATACCGGCGGCGAACGATAATTTCTCCTTCCTCACTGAAGCTGAGCTCCACGCCTCGGACGGGACGGCCCACGGAGGCAAATTTGCGCGACCTTGGATCGCGGAATGTCAGCGAGCCGGTCTCCACCAGGCCGTAGGTTTCGCAGAGTGGTATCTGCAGCCGATAGAACAGTTCGGCAATTTCGGGCTTGATGGGCGCCATACCGGTCACCAACAGCCGTACCCTTTTTCCAAATTGACCCAGAAGGCGTCTGAAGAGCAGCCGAGCCAGATTCTGCCGCAGCCCAACGAGGGGAAGCAATCCTAGCATCCGCCCGGCCAGGCGCCAGACATGCCTTACCCAGCTGGGGTACCGGCAAAACTGGGCATGGATCATTTGGAAGAATACGGGTGGCGCAACCAGAATGGTCGGTGCGCATTTTTGCATGCCGAGGAATAGCTGCGTGTGATCGATGATCGCGATGCTTGCATCGTACCAGAGCGATGCATAGCAAAGCAGGCGCTGCTGGAAATTCGACATCGGCAGGAACAGCAGGAGTTTGTCGGATGATCTGAGGCCGACCGCCTCCATGATCGGGTCGGTGCATGCCTCGACCCCCTTGCGGCTGATGATGATCCCCTTGATGCCGCCGGCCGAGCCGGAGGAAAACACCAGCGACAGCGTATCGGTGTGATCGAGATGATCGGCGTCAAAGGCACGGGCACGAGATTCGGCGCCGGCATCGTCCATCACCGCGAGATAGGACGGACGGCAGCCAATTTGTCCCAGCATTTCCTTCGATGTCAGGACGAGCGAGAGCCGGTATTTGTCGAACAAGGCTTCATCCAGCGCACCGGCGAAATCGCGTGTGAATGGAACCGGAATTGCGGCCAACTCGATCAGGGCCAGGTCGTAGACAAGCCATTCGTAGGAATTCTGCGCATAGATACCCACGCGCATTCCCGATATCACGCCCCACCGGCGCAACCTGACCAAGGCCAGGCCGACGTCTTCCGCCAATTGGGGATAGGAATGTTCGACGAGATTGCCGTCTTCAAGTGTCTGGACACAACCGCGATGGGACAGAAATTTCGATCGAAGTTCGGAGAGCTCCATGGCCAGGGTCCGTTATCTTCCGGCTCGTGCAGCCATCAACCCGGCCGCGCCACCCAGACAGCGTGCTTTCCCTTGGGCCCTTCGATAACCGACAGACACAGCTGTTCGCCCTCGTTCAAGGCCGCGATGCCGCTTTTGCGGAGCGTCTCCATATGGACGAAAATGTCGCCCGTGCCATTGATGGGGGAAACGAAACCATAGCCCTTGGCGCGGTCAAACCATTTCACGGTTCCGCGATCCAGGGGGCCGGGAGGAGCCGCTTCCGGCGACGGCACGACAAGATCCGAGCCGGATGAAAAGGCGCTGGAATTGTCGATGGCCAGGACCTTCATTGCTTTCAGGCCGGCAGTGTCCTTGACGACTTCGCATCGAACAGTGGCGCCTTCCTCCACATGGGTGAAGCCTGACTGGCGCAGACACTTCTGATGCAGCAGGACATCGCCATTCTCCAACGAACTGACGAATCCATAGCCCTTGCGGAAGTCGAACCATTTGATCTGGCCGACCATATTGAAGCTATTTGTACTGGCACCGCGCACTGAGAACCCCCAAGCTTCCCAAGGGGGAACTGGTCGAACCTGCGCCGGCTCACCCCAAGGGGCCAATGATCTCCTGTCAGCCAGAACTGAGGTAGCCGGTTTCCTGTACAGGGGGTGTCCATAAATGAGGAACAGTGCCGGCCGTTAAGCATTCGCCCCGACAACCGCTAGTTTCAATGTGGCCTTGGCGCTCGTGGTAACGCGAGGCGTCTGATATAGCCGGTCTTATACGACACGATGATGCCAGGCCAGCGATAGCCCGGCCGCCACCAGCATGACAAGCGCCGCCAGTAAGGTGAAGAAGGCGGTGATCTCCATCTCGCGCGTCTCCACCACCAGCTGGCGCGAGAGCACGTTGTAGACCGCCTTCAGGTCTTCGGCGCTGGTGGCATGGAAATAGCGCGCCCTTGTCATGTCAGCGATCTTCTTGAGCGACTCTTCATCCAGCTGGGCACGCATGGTGAAGCCGCCAAAGCCGACGATATTGCCGCGTGTGGTGCCGAAGCCCACGGTATAGACCCGCACGCCATACTCGCCCGCCATGCGCGCGGCATCGATGGGATCATAACCGGCATTGGTCTGGCCATCGGTCAGGAGAATGACGACGGCGTTCTTGTAGGAGCCAGGCTCAACCGGGACATGCTTCTTGGGTGGTCCATTGGGATGTTCGCCCAGCGCCGTTCCGCCATAGCGCTCGCGGAAATCATAGCTGCCCCAGCGGCCATAGCCGCCGAAATTCCCGGAATTGAACTGGTTGATCGGGAAGTCCTCCTGTGGGAACAGGGTGGAAAGCGCCACCAGGATGCCGCTCCCCACGGCGGTACCGCGCTGCAGTTCGAACCGGTCAATGGCAGAATTGAGCGCCGCATGGTCGGTGGTGGGGCTTTGCACCAGAAGCGCGGTGGACGCGAAGGCGACAATGCCGATGCGCACATCGCGCGGCTGATCCTTGATATAGGCCTTGGCCGCGGCCTGGGCCGCGGCGATGCGGGTCGGATTCACGTCGCTGGCGCGCATGCTGCCCGAAACGTCCATCACCAGCATCACGGTGGCGACGCGGGACGGCAGGCTGACCTCGGCGGATGGCCGCGCTACCGCCAGAAGCAGGAAGACAAAGGACAAAAGCATCAGCGCGGGCGGAACATGCCGGCGCCAGCCCGGGCCCGGCCCGGCCTGCTTGATCAGGGCAAGGCTGGGATAGCGGATGGCCGATTTGCGGCGCCGGCTGAGAAGATAAATGTAAGCGCCGACCAGCAGCGGCACCAGCAGCAACAGCCACAGCATCACGGGCCACTCGAAGGAAATGGCCGGGATCAGCCCCAAGAGGCGCGACCAGGGAATGTGGGCCAGCGCGCTCATGCCGACCTGCGCGAAAGCTGCTTGCGCATGGCGGCAAAGCGGATCATGGCATCCAGCACATCGTCTTCGGTGCCGAGTTCCACCACATCCACGCCGGCCTTTTCGAAGATCGCGTGCAATGCCTCCTCCCGCCCGGCCGCCGCGGCTGCGAAACGCTGGCGAAAGCCCTTGTCGCTGGTGTCGACAAAAATCTGCTCTCCGGATTCGGCGTCCTGGAAGGTCATGAAGCCCAGGTCCGGCAGCCAGGCTTCCAAAGGATCGGTCAGGCGCACCGCGATCACATCATTCCTGACCGCAAGTGCCGTGAGCGGCCGTTCCCAGCCCGCCGCGCTGATGAAGTCGGATACCACAAAAACCAGCGAACGGCGGCGGACCAGTTGCGCCGCGTCCGTCAGCACCTGCTTCAGATCGGTGGCGCCCGGCTTTGCGCGGTGGCCCGCGACCGTATGCAGGATCTGCAGCAGTTGCAGGCGGCCGCCGCGGGCCTGGATGATGTGGTCAACGCCATGGGAGAAGATCACGGCACCGGTGCGATTGCCGCGGCTGAGCATCAGTCGGCACATCAAGACGGCGAATTCCATCAGCACGGCGTGCTTGGATATGCTTACGCCCTCGAACATCATCGAGGGGCTCATGTCGAGCAGGAACCAGACCGGGATCTCCCGATCTTCCAGATAATCGCGCACATAGGGCAGATCCAGCCGCGCGGTCGCGTTCCAGTCGATCCGCCGCACGTCATCATGGAACTGGTATTCCCGCAGATCCGCCAGATCCAGACCGTCGCCGCGCGACGGACTTCTATAATCGCCCTGCAACAGGCCTTCGAGCCGCCGTATCACCGGCAGTTCCAGGCGCCGCAAAAGATGGTCAGGCACTTGTGGCACGGGCGGTATCCAAAATGGGCGGTGGCACGGCGCGCAGGATCTGCCGGACGATCTGGTCGGAGGTCAGGCCTTCCGAAAGCGCCTCATAGGACGGCACCAGCCGGTGGCGCAGGACATCGGCCGCCACATCCACCACATCGGCAGGCAGCACATAATCACGGCCACGGACATAGGCGAGCGCCCGGCCCGCTTCGATCATGGCAATGGACGCCCGAGGGCTGGCGCCGAACTGGATGAAGCGCTGATGGTCTGGCAGACCACATTTCTCCGGCGCGCGGGTGGCGGCGACTACCTTGACGGCATAGATCATCAGCGAGGGATCGACATAGAGCTTGCGCACCGCCGCCTGCATTTCCAGCAGCGCATCGGTCGATGTCACGGGACCGACCGGCGCCGCATCGCCCGTGACGCGCTGGACGATGACAAACTCTTCCTCCTCGCTGGGATAGCCGATCAGGATCTTCATCATGAAGCGGTCGACCTGGGCCTCGGGCAAGGCATAGGTGCCTTCGATCTCGATCGGATTCTGAGTCGCCATCACCACAAAGGGTTTGGGCACCATGTAGGTCTCGCCCGCGATGGTGACCTGACGCTCCTGCATCACTTCCAGAAGCGCGCTCTGCACCTTTGCCGGCGCACGGTTGATTTCGTCGGCCAGAACCAGATTGGCGAAGACCGGCCCCAGCAAGGTGGCGAACTCCCCGCTCCTCTGATTGAAGATGCGTGTGCCGGTGAGATCGGCAGGCACCAGGTCGGGCGTGAACTGGATGCGCCTGAAGCTGCCCCGCATCACCTTGGCCAGGGTCGACACCGTCAGCGTCTTTGCCAGGCCCGGCACACCTTCGACCAGAAGATGGCCGCCGGCCAGAAGCGCCACCAGCACCCGTTCCAGGAAATGGTCCTGGCCGACCACGACTTTCTTCACCTCATACAGAAGATGCTCAAGCCCCTGGTGTGCGCCACTCATTGTCAGACCCTTTTCAGAACGGATTTTCTCCTACCGCCTTGGCGGCATTCTCGATCGGCACCGCGAAAGCCATGCCGGCAAAGACATGTTGCCCGGTGGGATTGAAGATCGCGGTGACGATGCCAACCACCTCTCCGTCGCGATTGACCAGCGGGCCGCCGGAATTGCCAGGATTCGCCGCGGCATCGAACTGGATCAGGTTGGTGAGATGGCCGCCGTCATCCTTGCGGTCGGGATCGACGAATTCCCGCTTCAGGCCCGCGATCACGCCAGCGGACACCGACGGCCCGATGCCGAAGGGAAAGCCCACCGCCACCACCGTATCGCCCGGATTGAGGCCGCCGGTCGTCGCGAGCGTGGCGGGCTTTAGGTCATCGGGGGCGACCTTGGCGCGGATCACCGCCAGATCATTTTCGGGCTGGGTGTTGACCAGCTCCGCGTCGGACTTGCTCCCGTCCCAGAAGGTGATCACCCAGCGGTCCGTGGTGCGGATCACATGCAGATTGGTGAGGATATCGCCCTTGGTGTCGATCACGACCCCGCTTCCGGTGGCGTCAGGCATGTTCTGGCGGCCGTCTGGCGTGCGCAGCGGCGTCGGCTTGAAGTTCTTGTCCTTTTTGGCGGCGGCCTGTTCGGCCTTGGCTTCCTCCGCGGCATGTTCGGGCGACAGATAGCCTTCCACCCGCACCACGGACGGGCCCACCATGGCAGCGGCAACCGCAGTGTCGGCAGGCGGCGCATCGGTGTGCGACAGAGTGTATTTCACCGCATTGTCGATGTCCCACTGGCTGAACACCCTGGGATCGGGATGAAGCAGGCGCCAGCCGCCCAGCAGCGCCAGCACCGCCACGGCTGCGAGCACGGCCGGCAGACTGTGTTGATGGCGCGCGCCGATTTTTCGGACCCAGCCTGAAAGCTGCGCGCCCAACGGCGGCGCGACAGCTTCGTCGTGCCAGACCGGCGTTTCGTGAGAGGACGTATCCTCTGCCTGACCGCGCCGCCGGTGGCCACGGCTATAAAGCGATTTTCGCTTCACGACCGACTACCTGAAAGTCTCGTAGGAGCAAGCCTATTAGACCTGGGCCGACCGCCGCAAGCGCACACCTAAACCCATGCCATCGCAATGGTGATGGAGTTCCACCTGTGCGAATGCAACGTGGCACCCATCAGTGGAAGCGTTTGTTAATGCGAAGAAAAAGGGCAGAACCAGGCAGCGTAATTTCCGCGTGATTATTGCCATGCTGTCTGCGGCAGTCCCCTTGTGGGGGCTTGCCCGGCAGTGGCGGCCAGTTCTCATTTCATCATTGTTCACCCCGCCGCCTCGCCGTGAAGTTCCGCCGGACCAGAGCCATGCACCGCCGCTTTGCCCGACGGCGCGGTGTTATGCGATCGGCCGGCAATGGCCCAGGGGGGACCCATGCCGGCCAATCGCCTTCACAAACTGGCGCGAAGGCCAATCGTGAAGTAGCGCCCCATGATGTCGGCGTCCGATCCGCCGGACTGGCCATTGGCCACGGGGTAATAGATTCCCGGCGCGCCCGACGTGGTCGGGTCGAGCGGCGCCAGGGCGTTGAACAGATTCTGAACCGTGAAATAGGCGCTGTAGGTATCACCGTCGATCGTGAAGCGCCGCTCCATATTGACGTCGATATAATTGCTGGCGGGAATGCGCGGTTGGGCGAAGATGATGGTGGGCTGGCTGGCGCGATTGAAGCTGGAGATCCAGCGATCCTCGAACCCGAACGTCCAATCGCCGATATTGTAATTGATGAAGCTGGTGACATGGCCCTTCGACATCACCGCATAGGTGAATGCCGCACTCGTGAACTGCTGCGACAGGTTCACAGGCTGGATATTGGCCAGAACGCGCATATCCACCGATCCCGGCCAGGAGGAGATCGCATCGGCCAGATCGAAGTGATAATCCATTTCGATGTCCGAGCCCTCGATTGCCGTATCGGCGGTGTTGAGATTTTCCGACAGGATCGACGTCGGATAGTTCGCCGGCGTGGTGTTGCTGAAGGGCAGCGGACGGATGAAGAGCGCGCAATAGGGCGAGGTGCCACCGGACTGTTCGCACAGATTCTGGATCTGCGTGTTGGTGGCGCTGATCGATCCGATCGCGTTCTTCAGGTCGATATGATAATAGTCGAACGACAGCGTCAGATTCGGTATGAAGTTGGGTGTGAAAACCACGCCGCCAGTATAGGTGCGCGCCACTTCGGGCTGCAGGTTGCGATTGCCTCGGGAGGAGATGAACAGGCTGCCATTGGTATTGGTGTGGATGTCGGTGAAGCCAGTTACCGAATTCTGCACCGGCGAGAACAAGTCATTCAGCGTGGGCGCGCGAATGTCGATCGAAGTCGTGCCACGGAAACGCACTTCATCGTTCACATGATAATCCAGGCCGACCTTCCAGGTCTGGACCGAACCGGACGTGCTGTAATCGGTGTAGCGGCCCGCCAGGTTGGCATCGAAACTCTGCACCAGCGGCAGGTCCTTGAGCAGCGGGACATCGGCCTCGGCGGCGATTTCCCACACATTGTTGGACGCATGGGCGCTGGCAACGGTGTTCTGTTCCCACAGCACCAGCTGGTTGCTGCACAGGCGCAGGCCGGTGCAATCGACCTTCGTGGTGGGCTGGGCATTGCTGTTGACGTCATAGGTGTTCCAGCGCGCTTCCCCCGACAGCGCCACCTTCACCGGACCGGCCCAATCGTCGAGCAGCGTGCCTGACAGGCTGCCGCTGACATTGTCCATGATGTTGGTCATGATGTAGCGCGTGGTGCCGCTGATATAGTCATAGGCCGATTGCGACACGGCCGTGGGGCCAAACGGGTCCAGCGGCACGCACCCCGGATAGAGAGAGGCATACTGGGTGGTGGAGACATAGCAGACCACCGAACCGTTGGGCCCTGGCACCGCGTCCTCGGCGGCATAGAACCGCTGGTTGTTGGGATTGCGGACATTGGAGATGGTCTGCCGGCTCTCGCCATGACCGTAATAGATATCCCAGTCATACTTGCCGAACAGGCTGCCATCCAGGCCGGTGGAGACGCTGAGATAACGGTTCAGGTTGCGCGTGCCCGGCGCCTCCTGGCGGCCGAACTGAACAATGTATTTGGTGAGCTGGAAGGTATTGTCATTGGGACCTCCCACGGTATTCGTGCCGTTGTTGCCCAGCGCGGCTTGCACCGAAGCCGGCAGGAACGGGTTGCTCTTGAAGAACGTGTTGGTGTTGTTGGCGCCCGGATTGAGTAGAGTGGGATACCAGGTGCCGCTGGCAAAGGCTTCCGAACCGGAAGCCTGGACATAGAAGTTGGTGGTGTCGTCGACGTTATAGCTGAAACGGCCATAGGCATTGTTGGTGCGGAAATAGGTGATGGCCTGGCCGAACGGGTCATAGGCGCCGTCGCCACCGGATTCCACATTGGCGGTGCCACTGGCCGTGCCATGTACAAAGGGGCCCACCACACCATTGGCGACAAACTGCTCGCCATTCACGCTGCAGATGGAGCAGGTGATCAGGCCGCCAAAGGTGTGCGTGGGAACGCGTGTGTTCTCCAGAATCACATAAGGATTGGCGGCCGTCCCGCCGCCGGCCTGCGACCAGTATTGCGGACCATAGGGGCGATCGACAATCGGCACGCCATCCTGGTTGAAATGCTCGATCGACATCTCGAAATGACCGCGGCCGCCGAACAGATCGGTGCCCGCTGCCGCCGCGACCTTGTAGCTGAAACCGTCGCCATAGTTGGAGATGCCCGAATTGACGTTGAACTTCAGCCCGTCGAAATTCTTGTCCAGGATGAAGTTGACCACGCCGGTCACCGCGTCGGAGCCATAAACGGCAGAGGCGCCGCCCGTGACCACATCGACCCGGCTCATCAGCATCTGCGGCAGGGTATCGATATCCACGGTTCCATTGGCATTGGCGGGCGCGACGCGATGCCCATCGAACAGCACCAGGGTGCGCTGGGCGCCGAAATTGCGCAGCGCCAGCACATTCATGCCGCTGCCGGCGCCGCCATTGCCCGCGGTGCGCGGCTGCGACGAGCCAGAGAAGACCGGCAGCTTGTTCAAGGCATCCGGAATGTTGGTTGGAGTGGTGGATTGCAGCTGCTCGGTGGTGACGACCGTCAGCGGTGTGGGCGAGTTGGCGATGCTGGAGATAACCCGAGAGCCGGTAACGACGATCTGTTCGACCGGGGCATTCGGGGTGTTCGGTGTGTTTGCCGCCACATCATTTGCGGCGGCTGGTACGTTTTTTTGGTTTTGCGCCAGGACGATCGTCTGTCCGTCATCGGACGCAATTCTCAGATCTGTTCCCTTCAGCATGCCCGTCAGAGCGACACGGACTTCATATTCGCCCTTGAGCGCCGGCGTAACCACACCATGCAGCGCCTGGCCGGGGGCGATGATCTGCACTCCCGCCTGGCGTGCCAGTTCCGGAATCGATTTGCCCGCATCTTCCGCAGGGATATCGACGGGCTTGGCCTGCGCCCAGGCGCTGGGGGCGCAGACAAGCGCAATACAGGCCACACCGCAGTGCAACGCGGATTTTGACAGGCTCCAGTTCATCAATCCCCCCTAACATTTTATGTACACGCGATATGGACTCACGTGCCTTGTCTTGCGGGTGTTGACGAACGAAATTTCAAATTCCCTATCGCGCCACCTATTCTTCGCGGCGCAACCAAACCTCGCGATTGCTTACTTCGACATGGAGGTTGAGGGAAATAGCGGCGGCACGGGCGAAGCCGACAGGATCGTTGGACACGAACAGGCCCGTGATGGTTTGATTCTCCAGTTCGGCGGGGACGCGTATCTGGACATCGCTATAGCGCGCGAATTCGCGTGCGGCATTGGCCAATGTCTCATTGTCGAAGGCGATGCGTCCTTCGCGCCAGGCCAGGTCCCGTGTGACCTGCGGTTCCGCAACAGGTTCGGTCGAGATCGGCGCTTCGGCCGGCGCCATCGCCAACGTGTTGGCGGCCAGCCGCACGGCCGGGGCCTGCGGCACCTGCGGCCGCTTGATTTCCACCACGCCTTCCCGGACCAGAATCTGGACAGGCTGTTGCGGCAGCAACCGCACGGTGAAGCTGGTGCCCACGGCACGGACCTGGGTATCGCCGGCAATGACGATGAAAGGGCGCTTCTTGTTTTTGGCGACATCGAACAGGGCTTCGCCTTGGACCAGACGGATCTGGCGCCGGGCTTTGCTGTAATCCACCAGGATCTGGGAATTGGTGTTCAAGGTGACCAGGGACCCGTCGGAGAGGACGACTTCCTTGGTTTCGCCGATGCTGGTGGAATAACTCTCCTGCCGCAGGAACCATGAAAGCCACGTCGCGCCACCGGCCGCGAGCCCAAGCCCCGCCGCCGCACTGCCCGCCAGCATGGTTCGCCGCTTTACCCCGCCATCGGCGGGCGGCGTGGGTGGAAGCCGCAGGGCCTCAGGACCGGCCGCGCCTGCCCGGTCGAGCTCCGCCAGCACCGCTTCCGCCTTGGCATAGGCACCCACATGGCGCGGATCTGCGGCAAGCCAGACTTCCAGAGCCAACTGCTCTTCGCGCGTAAGGCCAACGCAACGCCTGGCCGCCCATTCGGCGGCCAACTGGTCAATCTCCTGAGGGGAGAGTCTTGTAATCATGATCATCGGTTCGCTTCGGTGTAGACGGGTGAGAACTGGATTTCCCTCCCCGGCCGAACAAGGCCATCAGCGCTGCAACTCCCTGTGACATATGTTTTTCCACGGTCTTTATGCTTATGCCCAGCCGCTGGGCTGTTTCCTGCTGAGAAAGTCCCTCGACGCGCCGCATGATCAGGACTTCCCGTGTTCGCTCCGGCAGCAGCGCCAGCAACTGGGCGACCGCGGCGATCTCCTCGCGGAATTCCAGTTGCTGCTCCGGCGAGGCTTCGGGGGCGGAAATCTCGAATTGTTCCAGGCTGCCAGCAGCATTGATCGAAATCACCCGTGATCGCCTGAGATGATCGATGACGATCGCGGTTGCGGTCTGAAACGCATATTGCCGCGGATATCGGATCGCTTCGAGTGACGGTTGCGATACGATCCGGGCATACATTTCCTGGATCACGTCATCGACTTCCATGCCGTGTATGAACATGCGCCTGAGCCGGGAGCGCAGTATGGGTTCATAAGGCAGAATGTGGCGGGCCAGCCAGCGCGCCTTTTCCTGGAAGTTGATTTCCATTGCCGCAGCAAAACACCAATCGCCCGACATTCAAGGGGATAAGGATACCCAGGCGAAAAACAGCGACCACGGCTCCCCGCGCGTAGGGATTTCAGATCGGTGTTCGTCTAACTCTCTTTGGCCAAGGAAGAATTGACCGCCGGATCACACACGGATCAGCCCTGTCATGGCCGGCGCGTTGGCGCTGTCGGGAAAGACCACGCTTTCCAACGCCGATTTCGGGACAGCCATATGTTCGGCCAGCACGCCCTTGAAGAGTGAGCGCAGGTCCGTGCGCGGGGGCTGGTCGCGACCATCCTTCAGCGCATTGGGACTGAGCCCGGTCCACTCTGCTCGCACCACGCCGCCCGAAACGGCGCCGCCCAGCAGGAAGCTGGCGCCGCCGGTACCGTGATCGGTGCCGCCATTGCCATTGGGATGGGCGGTGCGGCCGAACTCCGTCGCCATCACGACCGCGGTCTGGTTCCAGGTCGGCCCCAGCGCAGTCTTAAGCGCGAGCAGTGCGCGGTCGAGCGCAGCCAGGCGCCGCGCCAACTGGCCATCGCCGGCGCCTTCATTCACATGGGTGTCCCAACCGCTCACATCCAGCACCGCGACGCGCGGGCCATTGCCGGCCGCGAGCAGCCGGCCGGCGCCGGAAAAAAGCGGCTCCAGGTTGGCGGCGGCACCCGGCCCCATCTTCTTGTCTGACGGATCGTCGGAGGCGACCATAGCGGCATCCTGCAACGCCAGCGCATCGTCCAGCGACTGTTTCAGCGCGGTGTCGCGGGCATAGAGCAATTTGACCCGCGCCAGGAAATCAGAGTCCGGCGCCGGCAAGGATGGCGGCATCCAGCTGGTCGCCCTTGTCTGACCGGTCAGAAGCAGTGGCGGGGTTTGCGCCACTGCCAGCGCGCGCACGCCATTTCCCAACCCCATGGGCGCCAGCGCCCGGTTCAACCAACCGTCACTCACCATGTGCGGGCGTGTGGCGCCGGTCTCCAGCACATTCTGGCCATCGAAATGCGAACGATCACGATAGGGCGAGCAGATGTTTTGGAAGACAATCAGTTCCTTGGCATCATGCATGCCCTTGAGGTTGGCGAGCGAGGGATGCAGCCCGAACATGCCGTCCAGATCATGCAGCGGCGCCGCGCCATCCCTGGACAGCGCCAGCTGTCCGCGGACCGACTGATAATCCTTGTCGCCATGGGGTGGGACTGCCGCAAGTCCGTCCACTGCGCCGCGCAGAATCACTACCACCAGGCGCCGGTCGCCGGGCATGGCGGCGAAGGCATATCGCAGCGGCGCATCCCACAGGCAGAAGCTCGCGGTCAGACCAAGCGCTTTCAAGGTGTCGCGGCGTGAACCGGCCATGGTCATCTCCGTTGAAATTCCGGGCTGGACACCAGAAGCGCCAGCGCTTCTCCGCCAGTGGGCGCGGCGGCAACCGCGGATCGTGTCTGCTGCGACAGCCGCTCACCCAGGGCCTGATCGGCCAGTCTGGCCATCTGGCCAGCCCCGGCATTCTGCGGCAGCCGTGAGCCCAATTGTTGCGCCCACTCGATGCGCGACAGGATCGCGTCCGGTCCCGACCAGTCCGCCGACATGTCGGACCAGCCTTTGGGCGATGGCGCGGCCATGGGGAAATGGCCCATCATGCGGCAGGCCTGCATGGCGCCCCTGATCTGTTGATCGGCATTCTGGGCCATTGGCAGGTTCAGAAGCCGGTAGCTGGCGGTGACATATTCCACCGGATTGCGCATTTTCAGGGTGCTGGCATCCCAAGCGGACGGGTCCTCGATCAGGGCGATGGTCAGCGCCTTCAAGTCTCCCTGGGTGTCGCGGAAGGTCCTTTCCAGCCGCGCCACCAGTTGTGGGGACGGCGTGTCGGAAACAAAGTGGCGGGCGAATTTGGTGGCTATGAATTTCGCTGTTGCGGGATCGCGCGCCAGGTCATGGATCGCGGCGCGACCGCCGGCAAATCCGTCCGGATAGGTCTTGCCGCGCAGCGTCACCGGGCCCGGTTCATGCCGGGCGGGAAAGTAGCGGAAACCACTGGACGCGTTATCGAACGTCTCCGGTCCATTCAAGCTCACTTGGAAGAACCGCGCCATCCGGCCCGCGCCCTTTGGCTGGATGTCGATGCTCCAGCCGGTCAGCAGTTTTGCCAGCGCGATGACGTCGCCCTGGGTGTAGCCACCGTCCACCCCCAGCGAATAAAGCTCCATCAGCTCGCGCCCGAAATTCTCGTTCAATCCGCGTTGCGCCAGCTGGCCCGCCGGCGAATCCGGACCGATGGACTGGGCGTTGTTGAGATAAATCAGCATCGCCGGATGGGTGGCGACCGCCAGCAGCATGTCCTCGAACCGGCCTGCAATATGCGGGCGGATCGCCTCGCGTTCATAGGCGCCGGCAAGACTGGCCACTGCCGGGTTCTGGACCGAGATAGTAAAGTGATTGCTCCAGAACCAGACCAGCCGTTCCGTGAAAGGACGGCGGGATACGAACCCCTGCTGGAAGCGCGACGCCATCTCGTTGATCAGCACCTGCCGCTGCTGTCTTGCGAAGGCGCGCAGGTCCTTGGTGTCACCGTCCCGCTTCAGTTCGCGCCGTTGCTGACGGAAGGTCTGCAGATCCTTGACCAGCGTGGCGCCATCCTTGAACGGCTGGCCGTCGACGGGCACGGGCTGGTCGGCGGGACCAAGTTGGCTGGCCAGCCATTGCTTGGAGGCAGCGCTGGCGACCGCGATCTCACCGGGCATCGCGCCCAGTCCAAAGCGGTTAACGGCGAGCGAAGCTTCGACAGACATTGCATTTTATCTCGGGCAAGGGGCAGCAAACGCCGCATTCCGTCTATTGAACGGGTGGGGAATGGGCGATCCTACGGGATGACACGACTTTAACCCCCAGGGGGCTTGGCGGTGACGCGGAAAAAATCGCTAAATGGCGCGTAGGAACTCCGTTGGCGTGGCGTTGTTATGAAGTTGGCAACGGCAACAGGGCTAGGATGGCGCATGCCCGCTGACAGTTACGCTTTGAGAAAATGCCTGCGCATGATCCGGCACTGCCTCGATCTTGAAGAAAAGCGGCGCCTTTGTCTGGCGCTGGCCATGCGTGAAGACCGCGCCGCGCGTATGGCCGAAGTTCGCCACCGCCTCTGGCTGGCGCTTGCCCGCCCCTGGCTGTCTTTTTACAGATAGCCGCAAAACAGCCCATCGCAAACAAAAGAGGCCGGAGGGTGTTCAACCCGCCGGCCCCATCTGTCACTTATATGTAACTAGGTAATGTCTCAGGGCGTGACCTTGAGGGTCTTGGCCCAGGAAGCTTCGATCTGCTTCACGACGCTTTCGGGCATCGGCACATAGTCGAGCTTCTTGGCATCGTCCTGGCCGTTCTTCAGCGCCCAGTCGAGGAACTTCAGCACCGACTTGTTCTTGTCGGCCGGATAGTCCTCGCGCATCAGCATGTAGGTCGCCGCCGTGATCGGCCAGCTGTTGGCACCAGGCTGGTTGGTCAGGATCTCGTAAAAGTCCTGCACCTTGGTGAAGTCGGCGTTGGAGGCCGCAGCCTGGAACGCTTCCATCGCGGGCGCCACGCGCTTGCCGGCGGCGTTGATCATGTCGGTGTAGACCAGCTTGGACTGCATGGCGAAGGCATATTCAACATAGCCGATGGAGCCCACGGTCTGCTGCACGTCGGCGGCGACGCCGGCATTGCCCTTGCCGCCCACGCCGTTCGGCCAGTCGATCGCTGTGTCGGCGCCGATCTTGCTGGCCCAATCCGGATTCACCTTGCCCAGATAGTTGGCGAAGTTGAAGGTGGTGCCCGAACCGTCAGCGCGGTGCACGGTCAGGATCGCCGTGGCCGGCAGGTTCAGCTTGGGGTTCAGCGCCTTGATCGCCGGGTCATTCCACTTGGTGATCTCGCCCATGAAGATCTTGGACAGGGTCTTGCCGTCCAGCACCATCTGGCCCGACGCGATGCCGGGCAGGTTGATGATCGGGACGATGGAGATGACCACCTGCGGGAACTGGACGAGCTGATTC
>DASXHL010000044.1:0-15908 GCA_036488555.1 Rhizomicrobium sp. | reverse complement strand
GGACTATGTCTGGTGGCTGGTGTCGCCGGGCAATCCGCTGAAACCCGAGCCGGGCGCGCTTGCGGGGCGTCTGGCGCGGGCCAGGGCCGCCGCGGCGCACCATCCCTTCATCCGCGTAAGCGATATCGAACAGCGGCTTGGCACGCGCTACACCGTCGACACGGTACGGGCGTTGCAGCGCCGTTTCCCGCACACCCGGTTCACCTGGCTGATGGGCAGCGACAATCTGGAACAATTCGCGCGTTGGCGCCGCTGGCAGGAGATCGCCTGCGCCATCCCCATCGCGGTGGTGCGCCGGCCGGGTTCGGTTCTGGCGCCGCTGCGTGCCCCGCTGGCGCGCTGGCTAGGCGTGGCGCGCAAGCCGGGGCCGGCGCCCTCGCTGATGGTGCTGGACGGGCGGCGTAACTGGGAAAGTTCGACCGCGTTGCGCGAGCAGGCCCTTGGAGCTGCCGCCGAGGCCATGGTAAACCTCACGCTCTGATCGCTAAGGAACCTTGCCCTGAAAGCTGCCAAGAAGCCCGCCCGGAAGCCGGCGAAAAAAGCCAAGGCCTCAACGCCCGCCAAGAGGGCGCCCGCCAACAAGGCATCCGCCAAGAAGGCCCCGGCCAAAAAGGCCGTTCCCAAGCCCGCCAGGAAATCTGTCAGGAAGCCCGCGCCCAAAAAGCCGGCCGCGCCGGCGAGAGCGCCCGCACCGCAAAGCGACCTTCTGAAGCGCATTCTGACGTCGCTGGACGACGACAAGGCGGAGGACATCATCACCATCGATCTGGAAGGCCGTTCGGCATTGTGCGACGCCGCCGTGATCGCGTCGGGGCGTTCCTCGCGCCATGTCGCCGCCATGGCCGAACATCTGGCGCGCCGCCTGAAGGAAGGCGGCTATGGCACGCGTCCGGTCAGCGGCCAGGCCCAGGGCGACTGGGTGCTGGTGGATGCAGGCGATGTGATCGTGCATCTGTTCCGCCCGGAAGTGCGCGAATATTACGACCTGGAAGGCATGTGGTCGGTCGGCAGCCGCAAGTAATGCGGTGTGCCTCATGAGACTCTGGATTTACGCCATAGGCCATATGCGCGGTACGCCGGAGGGCGAACTGTGCGAGGATTTCTGCGACCGCGCCCGCAAGATGGGACGCAATATGGGCTTTTCGGCAGTGACGCTGGAAGAACTGCCCGTGTCCAAACATCGCGACACCGAAGCGCGCATGAAGGATGAGGCCGAGCGCCTGTCGGCACGTTTGCCGGACGGCGCGCATCTGGTGCTGCTGGATGCCCGCGGCAAGGGCATGATTAGCGAAGACTTCGCCGAAATGCTGGGGAGCCTGCGCGATGTTGGCACCAAGGACCTGGCCTTCGTGATTGGCGGGCCTGACGGGCTGTTGCCTTTGCCGGGCAAGAAGGCGGGCAGAAGCCTCGCCTTCGGTCCGCAGACCTGGCCGCATCTTCTGGCGCGCGCGCTGCTCTGCGAACAGGTCTATCGCGCACTCACCATTTTGGCGGGACATCCCTACCACCGCGCCTAGCTCCCGCGAATTCCGGAGGCTTCCTCCCCACGCTTTCGGACGGCTTTTTCGAGTTCGGCCGCCACGCGAAAACCATTCCTTAACCATGATAGGGGATGCTGCTGTGTCGCAGTGGGACAGCCCAATGGAAATCAAGGGCACGGGCCGGGCCGAGACTTCGGCCATCAAACGCAAATCATCGACCTCCGGCACGACCACCGGCGGCTTCAGCGTGTCTGACACGCCAGAAAGCGCCGCCGCCCCGATCGTGGCCGGTCCTGGCCCCATCGCGGCGCTGGATTCCATCCTGATGCTGCAGGGGCTGGACGATTCCACGCAAGGCAAGTCCAAGGGCCTGGCCCATGGCGAGCAGCTGCTCGACCTGCTGGACTCAGTGCGCGACGGCTTGCTCGCCGGTGGCATCCCCCGCGCCACGCTCAACAAGCTGGCGGCCGCGGTCACCCGCCGCCATGAAGTCTTCGCCGATCCCAAGCTGCAGGATGTGCTGGACCAGATCGAACTGCGCGCGCATGTCGAACTGGCGAAACTCGAAGTCCTGGACCAGCGCAACGCCTAGGCGCGGTTCTTTGGCCTAGCTTTTCTTAGCGAGCGTGAGCGAGCTTAGAAAAGCTGGCCCCGCTCCGAGCCTGCGGTACGCGGGCGAGGGCGGTGCGGCCCACGTTCGTCGCGTTCGCACGCTGTCGCTACGAACTCGCTCATGTACGTTTTGCAGTACACATCGCTCGTTGCCCACGCTGTCGCTAGCAACCCTGTCCACGCCGCAAAATTCCTCGCGCCTATAGCTTAGAGGCCCATAAAGGGCTGGAAGCCGCCATAGATCATGCGCTTGCCATCAAAGGGCGGGTTTTCCATCATCTTCTTGAGGCGCGGATCTTCCATGATCTTCTTGCTGGCGGCGTCGCGCGTGGCACGGTCTGGATAGACGATCCAGGAAAAGATCACGATCTCGTCCTCCTTCGCCTGCACGGCACGGGGGAAAGAGGTCAGCTGGCCGTAGGGGGTGTCATCGCCGACGCATTCGACATAGTCGCTGGCGCCAAACTCCTTCCAGATTGCGCCCCATTCACGCGCAATCTGCTTGTAGGCATCCACCTTGTCCTTGGGTACGGGAACCACAAAACCATCAACATAGGCCATGGCGTCTCCTTGTCTTCTGGGGGCATCTTCAAAGGACGGGCGTGGCCCGATGGTTCCGACAGGGCAGAAAAGAAAAAAGGCGGCCCGAAGACCGCCTTTCTCAAAAACCTTGTCTGAAACCCTCAGACGTCCAGCAGCATGCGCTGCGGGTCTTCCAGATTCTCCTTGACCTTGACCAGGAAGGTCACGGCCTCGCGGCCGTCCACGATGCGATGATCGTAGGACAGCGCCAGATACATCATCGGCCGGATCTCGATCTTGTCGCCGATCGCCATCGGGCGCGGCTGGATCTTGTGCATGCCCAGGATGCCCGACTGGGGCGAGTTCAGGATCGGCGTGGACATCAGCGAGCCGAACACCCCACCATTGGTGATGGAGAAGGTGCCGCCCTGGAGTTCCTCCAGCTTGATCTTGTTGTCACGGGCGCGGGCGCCGAAGTCCGAAATCGCCTTTTCGATGCCGGCGAGCGACAGATGGTCGGCGTCGCGCACCACCGGCACGACCAGGCCGCGCTCGGTCGAGACCGCGATACCGATGTCGTAATAGTTCTTGTAGACGATGTTGTCGCCTTCGATCTCGGCATTGACGTTGGGCAGCTCCTTCAGCGCCGCAACCACGGCCCTGGTGAAGAATCCCATGAAGCCCAGCTTGACGCCGTGCTTCTTCTCGAACGTGTCCTTGTAGGTCGAACGCAGCGCCATCACTGCGGTCATGTCCACCTCGTTGAAGGTGGTGAGCTGGGCGGCGGTGTTCTGGGATTCCTTCAGGCGCAGCGCGATGGTCTTGCGCAGGCGCGTCATCGGCACGCGCTCCTCGCGCGCCTCGTTGGCGCGTGGACCGGCGGGCAGGGCGGCAGCGACGGGCTGTGGTGCGCTGGAACGGGCGGCAAGCGCGCCCAGCATGTCGCCCTTGGTGACGCGGCCGTCCTTGCCGGTGCCGGCGACGGAGGAAAGCGCGATGCCGCTTTCTTCCGAAAGGCGTTTGGCCGAGGGCATGGCCGGCGCGTCGGCTTGGGGCGCGGCCGGGGCAGGTGCCGCAGCCGGCTTGGGCGCTTCAGCCTTCGGCGCGGCAGCCGCTGCCTTGGGCGCCGGGCCGGAGCCCGCTTTGCCTTCCGCGATGGCGCCGAGCAGCGCGCCCACCTGAACGGTGGCGCCAGCCTCGACATTGATCGATTCGATCGCGCCATCGGCGGGCGAGGGCACTTCCACCGTGACCTTGTCGGTTTCAAGTTCCAGAAGCGGTTCGTCCCGCTTCACCGCATCGCCTTCCTTCTTGAACCACTTGGAGATGGTGGCTTCCGTGACGGACTCGCCCATCGCGGGCACTTTGATTTCAATGGTCATGGGGTCGCTCTTAGAGTGCCAAAATTAGAGAGTCAGTGCGTCGTTGAGGAAAGCGGCCAGTTCGGCCAGGTGCTGCTTCATCAGGCCGGCGGCGGTGGAGGCATATTCGGGCCGTCCCGCATAGCGCGGCGTGCCGTTGCCGCCCAGCTTGGCGACGGCGGCTTCGATCCGCGGCTTGACGAAATTCCAGGCGCCCTGATTTTGCGGCTCTTCCTGGCACCAGACCAGCTCGGCCTTGGGGAAGCGATTGAGCTCCTGGGCCAGAACATTTTCCGGGAAGGGATAGAGCTGCTCGATGCGCAGGATCTGGATGCGGTTCTCGCCGCGCTTCTCGCGCTCTTCCATCAGGTCGAAATAGACCTTGCCGCTGCACAGCACGACGCGCTTGATCTGGTCGTCGGGCACCAGCTGGATGGTGGTGGCGCCGGGAACGACTTCCGCCTGGTCGCGCAGCACGCGATGGAACGAGGTGCCGGGCAGCATGTCGGTCAGGAAGCTGGTGCACTTCTTGTTGCGCAACAGCGACTTGGGCGTCATCACGATCAGCGGCTTCCTGAAGCTGCGATGCATCTGCCGGCGCAGGATGTGGAAATAGTTGGCCGGGGTGGTGGGCACGCAGACCTGCATATTGTCCTGGGCGCAGAGCTGCAGATAACGCTCCAGGCGCGCGGAGCTGTGCTCCGGTCCCTGGCCCTCATAGCCGTGGGGCAGAAGCAGGGTGATGCCCGACATGCGCAGCCACTTCATTTCACCAGAGGCGATGAACTGATCCATCACCACCTGCGCGCCATTGGCGAAGTCGCCGAACTGGGCTTCCCACAGCACCAGGGCCTTGGGCTCGGCGGTGGAATAGCCATATTCGAAACCCAGCACCGCCTCTTCCGAAAGCAGCGAGTCGATCACCTCGAAGCAACCCTGCTTTTCGCTGATGTGCTGCAGCGGGTAGTAGCGTTCCTCGCTCTGCTGATCGACCAGGGCGGCGTGGCGCTGGCTGAAGGTGCCGCGCTGGGAATCCTGACCCGACAGGCGGATATAGAAGCCTTCTTCCAGCAAGGTGCCGAAAGCCAACGCCTCGCAGGTCGCCCAGTCGAAGCCGTCGCCGGTCTCGAACATCTTGCTCTTGGCTTCCAGCTGGCGCGCGATGGTCTTGTGCAGGTTGAAGCCTTGCGGCGCCGTCACCAGCGCCTTGCCCACCTTGCGCAGCTCGTCCTCGACGACCGAGGTCTCGCCGCGGCGGTCGCTGTTCTTGGGCGCCACTTCCAGGCCCTGCCAGCGGCCGTCCAGCCAGTCGGCGCGGTTGGGATGGTGGGATTTGGAGGCCGAGAATTCCTCGTCCAGCCGCTTGTTGAAGTCCGTCGCCATGACATCGGCGTCGGCCTGGGTGAGCGTGCCTTCCTTCACCAGCTGGGTGGTGTAGAGCTGCAGGGTGCCGGGATGATCCTTGATCACCCGGTACATCTGGGGCTGGGTAAAGCTAGGCTCGTCGGTCTCGTTATGCCCGAATCTGCGATAGCAGATCATGTCGAGCACCACGTCCTTCTTGAACTTCTGGCGGAATTCGATGGCAATGCGCGCGGCATGAACCACGGCTTCCGGATCGTCGCCGTTCACATGGAAGATCGGCGCCTGCACCATCAGGGCGATATCGGTGCAATAGGGCGAGGAGCGGGAGAAGATCGGCGCGGTGGTGAAGCCGATCTGATTGTTGATCACGAAATGAAGGGTGCCGCCGGTGCGGAAGCCCTTGATGCCCGACATGGCGAAACATTCCGCCACCACGCCCTGGCCGGCAAAGGCGGCATCGCCGTGGATCAGCACGGGCAGCACCGAGGTGCGGGCGTCGATGTCATGAAGCTGCCACTGCTTGGCGCGCGCCTTGCCGAGCACGACCGGATCGACGATCTCCAGGTGCGATGGGTTGGGGGTCAGCGACAGGTGGACCTTGTGGCCGTCGAACTCGCGGTCCGACGACACACCCAGATGGTACTTCACGTCGCCCGAACCCTCGACATCGTCGGGATTGGCGCTGCCGCCCTGGAATTCGTGGAACAGCTGGCGATAGGGCTTGCCCATCACATTGACCAGCACGTTCAGGCGGCCGCGATGGGGCATGCCCACCACGATCTCGCTGACGCCGAGCTGGCCGCCGCGCTTGATGATCTGCTCCAGCGCGGGGATGGTGGATTCGGCGCCATCCAGGCCGAAGCGCTTGGTGCCGACGAAACGGTTGGCGGAGAATTTCTCGAAACCTTCCGCCTCGATCAGCTTGTTGAGGATCGCCTTCTTGCCTTCGGGCGTGAAATTGACTGTGTCACCCTCGATGCGCTTCTGCAGCCAGCTCTTCTGCTCCGCATCGTTGATGTGCATGAACTCGTAGCCGATCTTGCCGCAATAGGTGCTGCGCAGCTTTTCGAGCAGCTGGCGCGGCGTGGCGGTCTGGAAGCCCAGGATGCCGTCAACATAGATCGGAAGATCGAGCGTGGGGCCTTCAAACTGATAGAGCTTGGGGTCGAGCGTCGGCTGCGGATTGCGCGGGGTGATGCCCAAGGGATCGAGATCGGCTTCCAGATGGCCGACCATGCGATAGGCGCGGATCATCTGGACGGCATGAATGGAATGTTTGGGCGCTTCCGCGTCGGCCGCGGGCGCCGCGGCAGGTTTGCCTTTGCCCGGTTTGGCGGGAGCAGCCGGCGGTTCCTGCCCGGTGAGGGCAGCAATCAGGTCGTTTGCCGGAATCTGGGGTTTGGCATCGCGCTTCCAGGCGGGACCGCGGCCCAGCTGGGTCGGGGTAAGGCCCTGTTCACCGGCTTGCGAAAAATACGCCTGCCAGCTCGCGTCGACCGAATTGGGGTCGGCCTGCCAGGCGGCATACATCTGTTCGACATAGGCGGCATTGGTGCCGTTGAGGAACGAGGTCGCCTCGAAAATTTCATTCGAGGCGCGATTCAGTTTATCTGCTGGAGATTGTTCAGTCATTTCAAACGCTTATGGGGCGGCTTGTTGGGCCAGTCCCCTTCCTGGTGGCCGCTACACGGCAGTACGCGCGTGGGGCTGCGTGGTAACGCCTTCTTCGGGCCGATTCAACGATCAATACCGTTAATATGGGCTCAATAGGCCCTATTTGCACGGCAAAATCAGGACAACGGACAGGCCGTTCCTGCATGCCGGTATCGCAGTCACTTTGGCCCGATTTTTGGGCAGCGCCGTGACGCTTTGATGATCGGCAAAAAGCGAAGAGGCGCGCGGATTGCATACCGCGCGCCCCTTTTCACATCGAGATGGCTGTAGCTTACTTGCCGTTCAGCAGGTCCAGCATGGTGGTGCCCAGCGCCGCGGGATTGGGCGAGACGCGGATGCCGGCAGACTTCATTGCCTCGATCTTGGAATCGGCGCCGCCCTTGCCACCGGAGATGATGGCGCCGGCATGGCCCATGCGCCGGCCCGGCGGGGCGGTGACACCGGCGATGAAGCCGACCATGGGCTTCTTCACCTTGGAGTGCTTGATGAAGTCGGCCGCATCTTCCTCGGCCGAGCCGCCGATCTCGCCGATCATGATGATCGACTTGGTCTCGGGATCGGCAAGCAGCATCTCCAGCACGTCGATATGCTCGGTGCCCTTGACCGGATCGCCGCCAATACCCACGCAAGTGGTCTGACCCAGGCCCACGGCCGTGGTCTGCGCCACCGCTTCATAGGTAAGAGTGCCGGAGCGCGAAACGATGCCCACGCTGCCGCGCCTGTGGATGTGGCCGGGCATGATGCCGATCTTGCATTCGCCGGGCGTGATCACGCCCGGGCAATTGGGACCGATCAGCCGCGACTTGGAACCCGAGAGCGCGCGTTTCACCTTCACCATGTCCAGCACCGGAATGCCTTCGGTGATGCAAACGATCAGCGGCACTTCCGCGTCGATCGCTTCCAGGATGGCGTCGGCTGCAAAGGGCGGAGGCACATAGATGGCGGACGCATCGGCGCCGACCTTTTCCTTCGCCTCGCGCACGGTGTCGAATACCGGCAGGCCCAGATGGGTGGTGCCGCCTTTGCCTGGCGTGGTGCCGCCCACCATCTTGGTGCCATAGGCGATGGCCTGCTCGGAATGGAAGGTGCCCTGGTTGCCGGTGAAGCCCTGGCAGATGACCTTGGTGTTCTTGTCGACGAGAATGGACATTATTTCGAACCCTTGACGGCCTTGACCACCTTTTCGGCGGCGTCGGCGAGATTGTCGGCGGAGGTGATGGCAAGGCCCGATTCCGCCAGGATTTTTTTGCCCAGCTCCACATTGGTGCCTTCCAGCCTCACGACCAGCGGTACGGAGAGCGAAATCTCGCGCGCCGCGGCGACGATGCCTTCGGCGATGATGTCGCATTTCATGATGCCGCCGAAGATGTTGACCAGGATGCCCTTCACGTTCGGGTCCCGCACGATGATCTTGAAGGCCGCCGTGACTTTTTCCTTGGACGCTCCGCCGCCCACGTCCAGGAAGTTGGCGGGCTCGCTGCCGTAAAGCTTGATGATGTCCATGGTTGCCATGGCAAGGCCGGCGCCGTTGACCATGCAACCGATCTCGCCATCGAGCTTGATGTAGGACAGCTCGTACTTGCTGGCTTCCACTTCCGCCGGATCTTCCTCGTCCAGGTCGCGCAGCTCCTGGATATCCTTGTGGCGCCACAGCGAGTTGTCGTCGAAGTTCAGCTTGGCGTCGAGGCAGATGATGTTGCCGTCCTTGGTCACGACCAGCGGATTGATTTCCAGAAGGCTCATATCCTTGGCCAGGAACGCCTCATAGAGCTTCTTCACCACCTGGCCGATCTGCTTGGCAGGATCGCCCTTCAGGCCTAGCGCCACTGCGATCTCGTTGCCGACGTAAGGCGAATAGCCCGCGGCGGGTTCGATCTGGAAGGTATGGATCTTTTCCGGCGTCTTGTGCGCCACTTCCTCAATGTCCATGCCGCCTTCGGTGGAGACGATGAAGGCAATGCGGCTGGTGGCGCGGTCAACCAGCGCCGAAAGATAAAGCTCGCGGTCGATCGCCGAGCCGTCTTCGATATAAAGGCGCTTGACCAGGCGGCCATGTGGACCGGTCTGGTGGGTGACCAGCGTCATGCCCAGCATGCGCTCGGCTTCCTTTTTCACGTCTTCGATCGACTTCACGACCTTGACGCCGCCGCCTTTGCCGCGGCCGCCGGCATGGATCTGGGCCTTCACCACCCAGACCGGGCCGCCCAGTTCTTCGGCCGCCTTGACCGCTTCATCGACGGTGAAGGCGGGCTTTCCTTTGGGCACCGGCACGCCGAACCCGCGTAAAACCTCTTTAGCTTGATATTCGTGTATATTCATGGAGTTAGCCCTGAAAAAACGGAAGGGAAAGCGGGCGCACAATAGCAGGGCAAGGCCGTGGCGCAACGCGGCTAATGGACTGCTTGTTTCCTATATGAAAAGGCAGCCCCTGGGGGCGAAACGCCTCTCGTATGCTTCCATCGTCCTTAACGGCCCAAGGATTCTGTATTGAGGCGCATGAGCCGGCAGGCCGACGCTGATCCGTGCCAGCCAGGGAGCTTTGCGTGCCCGGTGTGTTCCCAAATGGGACGGCGCCGCATCCGATGATCAGGATGCGGGACAACCAAACGGTTGCGCCATTTCGGGATGATTGTACGCGGGCAAGCCGGCGCGCATGAGCGCCCACCGATTAAACGCCTGGTCCGCCAACGCTTGGTGCGGTTGGCATGGCTTTCGCTCTGCCTTCCGCCAGAGCGGTCACGGACGTTCCGTTACGGATCATCGCGAGTCCGCTCAAGACGCAACGCGCAAGGATGAAACGGGGCCATGAAGCACAAGAACTCCCACCTGCTGGTCGGATACTGGAGTCGGCTGCGCAAGGGACGCGATGTCCCGGACCAGACCGATATCGATCCTCGCGCCATCAAGCGGCTTCTGGCCTACACCTTCATTCTCGATTGCGAGAATCTGGGGCGCCCGCTTTACCGCCTGGCCGGCACCGCGCTCTGCGAACGCTTCGGTTTTGAGCTCAAGGGCACCAGCTTCCTGGCTCATTGGGAATCCCAGTCCGGCCTCGCGTTGTCTTCGCTGCTGCGCCAGACATTGAAAACCCGCCAACCGGTCTGTCTCTCCTCCATCGCCGTCACCGCCGACAATGGCATGGTGGAACTGGAAACCATCCTTACCCCCGTCTCCCTCAACGGCGGCGCTCCGACCCGCTTCTTCGGCATGGTGCAGATGCTGAGCGACCCAACGCCTCTTTTGGGTCGCGCCATCGCCTATGAAAGACTGGTTGGTTCGCAGCTGATCCAGGAAGACGAGCCGATACCCAGTTACGATCAGAACCTGCCTCCATCGCCTCCGCCATCGTTGCGTGCCCATCCCAAGGCGCCCTATCTCAGGCTGGTGGTGTCACAGGACAGCCCCGCACTCCTGCATTTCGGCTCGGGCGATCTTCTTCAGAAAATGTTCGATGCGATCGGCCGTTGGCGCGCCGCCAACAGCGAGGATACCAGCCGCTTCATCTGAAGCGGGAGCCGCTCGCTCAAGCTCGCGGCGTTCGTCATTCGAAATGGTCCACTGGACCATTTCGTTCGCTAATGCGAACCGCTCCTCACGGCCTGGGCGGCGTGTTGGTGGACGGCTGGTCGGTGTCGGGGCGCGTCTGCGGCGGGTTCTGATAGGACGGACGGTCCACCGGGTCGTTGCGCAGAATATCGGTATCCAGCCGCGCCGCGTTGCTCTTCTCCTGCAGATACTGGATCTCGTAAGCCTCGACTTTGGCGCGATAGGCTTCGAACGCTGCCTCGTCCTGGTCGGTGCGCTTGTCGCAACGCTCGGGGGCAAGTCCCGCTTCTTCCTGGCACCACAGGTCGAAATTCATTTCCTGGACCGGATAATTGCCGCCGTGCAGAGTCTGTGCATGAACCGGCATCATAGCCGCCGCCACCAGCAACACGCTTGCGAAAATGCGGTGTGCCATGGACTTCATGACGCCAACTTAGGCGCTTTGTTGCCCCGGCGATAGGCGCAAAAAGGTGACAGCAGCCATGAAAAGCGATGGCCCCGCATCCATCATGGATACGGGGCCATCAGCATTTTGGCAGTGTTTACTACGGCTGCAGGGTGATGACCGTGCGGCGGTTCTTGGCTTCCTTCACGCCGTCACCGGTCTGGACCGCGAGGTCGGTTTCACCGACACCGCTGGCATGCAGGGCCGTGCGGCGTGCGCCCATGTCCACCAGCGCTTCGACCACCACATTGGCGCGCTTGACCGAAAGCTTCTGATTATAATCGGCGGGGCCCGATGTGTCGGTGTGGCCGACGATGATGATATTGGCCTGGCCGCCGGAACGGGCGGTGTTGATCACGTCGCTCAGGACCTTGAGCTGCTCAGCCTTCAGCGTCCAGGAATCGAAGTCGAAATAGACGGTGAACACATTGGTGGCCTGGGCGGCGGGGGCTGGCGCAGGCGCGGGCGCCGGAGCAGGCACGGGTGCGGGCGGCGCCGGCGGCGGAGCCGGCCGGGCCGAAGCTTCCAGGCGCACCAGCGAAGAATCCAGGGCCGTCTTGCAGGCTTGGGAAGCCGGAGCAGCGCTGGACACGGTGCTGTAGATCACCCAGCAGTCGTAATCGGCCTGGGCGCGCGCGGCCTGTTCGGGGAACTGGTCCTTGCCGGCGGCGACGGCGCGCACCAAACGGGCGCGAAGCGTGGTCTGGGCGGGGCCATTGCCGGCTTCAGGCTCGGGCTCGGTGCCGCCGCCTGCGAGGTCGGCCTTGGTGGAAAAAGCCTTGGCCAGCGTGTCGCTGGAGCTCTCACTGTCGGAGAAGGGATTCAGTGCGTCCAGGAAGGAAGGCTCCTCACCGGGCGCGGCCGGCAAGGCGGACGCCTGGCTGGACAGGTCAGTATAATCCTTCTGCAGCGCCTGGGTGAAAGGCGAGCTGGAGGTCGTATCCTCGTCATCAGAACAGGCCGCCAGTCCGAGCGCCAGAACACTGGCGGCGGCGAGCATGGCCAGGCGGCGGCCCCTGCCGCTTGAAGCTGCAATCATGCGCATGTCTGCAAATCCCCAATGGCGGCTTGGTGTTCGGGCCCCAGCCCTGACAACGCCGCGAAATTACCGGTCCTCCTATAGCGCGCCCCACAGAAGCGAAAAAGGCCCTTGTTTCAAATCGGTTGCCTGGTCCCGACTCGATCTCGGGGACCGTCCGCGGCAGAAATGGCTCAATTTGGTTGATCTTGTGGGGCCCGGTAACTTTCCGTTGACCGGCAGCAGGTTACAAAAGGGTGAGGCTTTAATAATTGGGACAGGCCCATGCAGGGCTTGGCTATGGCCATGAAGGACGCCGAACCGGTCGTCGCCAAGGCAGGCGCCGAACGCCGGCGCTTTCGCCGTGTGCGGGTGGATCTGCCTGGCCGGCTGTTCATTCCTGCCGACAGCCATGAAGCACGCTGCACTGTCACCGATCTGTCGCCGGGAGGCGCTGCCATTGCCTGCGAGACCGTGCCGGAAGCCGGTACCGGCGTGGTTCTCTATGTCGATAATTTCGGCCGTTTCGAAGGCACCGTCGTGCGCCGCGATGACGCCGGCTTCGGCATCGCCTTCGTCTGCACCCCATCCAAGCGCGAACGCGTCGCCGAGCAACTGATACTGTTCCTCAACAAGACGCTGGTGGACGATTCGGTGCTGCGCCGGCACGAACGTTCGAGCCAGAAAGGTTTCGCCCGGTTCACGCGCGCGGACGGACAGATTGTGCAGTGTGACGTGATGGACATTTCGGTTGGCGGTGTTTCGCTCAAGACCGATGTGAAGCCGCCGTTGGGCGAATTCGTGCTGATCGCCCAGATCGCGGGCCGTGTCGTCCGTCACCATGAAGACGGCATCGGCATCCAGTTCGTAGGTCACGAAAGAGCCAGCGAACAACCCACGCCGCAGATCAACATCCTGCGCGCCTGATTTTCCGCCGACCTCAGACAGCCGCCATGCGCGCCAGATGACGGCGCCGGCCGGCGGATTTCATCACCCCGAACTGGATGAACAGCAAGGCGGTCTTGCTGGCCAGGCCCCAGGTCGAAATCGCCATGCCCCAGCCGTTCAAGCTCAGCGTGAGCGCCAGTCCCAGATTCACGGCCGCGGAAAAGAACATCAGTCCGGCCCAGACATAGCCGAAGGCAATCCCAAGATCGGGCACATATTCCAGCGCCCTGGCCGGCAGGTAGCGGTTCATCCACCCGCGCCGGAGCATTGCAAGCCCGACCAGAACATAGATGGCGCTGGGCTGCAGCATCACATAAAGCGGATTGCGGGTGTGCAGGGCGCTCAGTCCACCGGCGGCCACCACGACCAGGCTGACCCATTGCAGCGCGTCCACCGGCTTGCCGCGCGCCATGTCCCAGCCGATCTGGCCCAGAGCCAATGCAAGGCCGGCGATCACCGCCAGCGCGATATTGTGGGTGAGGCTGTAGAGGACAAGGAAGAACAGCGTCGCGGCCAGGTCGAACAACAGAAACCTGGCGGCATGGAGCAGGTCTTTCATGTCGCCTCCTTCAAGACGTCATGCTGCGATACCGGGCCGGATCGGCGATATTGAGTTCGCGGCGCACCGCGTCCAGCGGCCTGGGCAGCAGCGCCTCGTAATCCTGATCCTGCAGCCAGCGCGCCTTGCGGCCATTGCGCCAGGCTTCGAACACGGCGCGGCGTGCGATGCGCGGCATGCGCATCACGCTCATCAGTATGATCAGGAGGGCGCCGCGATTGCGGGTGTGGGCATACATGAAGGCGAGAAGGCAGGCTTCGCCCAGGCCGTCGCGGCCATAGCCGGTCAGGACATGGGTGAGGTCATGGGCGTCGCGCATGCGCGCCCGAAACAATTCCATGTCGGCGGGTACGGGATCGTTCTCCCAGCTCTGCGAGGCTTCGACCAGGCCCTCGGCGGTGAGCTGTTCCTTCTCCATGAATTCGAAATAGCGGTGTCCGAAGCTTTCCCCCGGCAGCGCGGCAAGGCGCATACGATCCGACAGCGTGTCCAGCAGGCGGCGCTTCTCAAGGAGCACCTGGGCGCCAGTCGGGCTGGCCGCAAAGCGCCGAAAGGCCTTGATGCCCGAGGTGCCGCGCAGGGCGCGGAAGACGGTGAAAACCTGAGCGGTGTCTTCCGGATTCGCCATCAGCCGGCGCACGGCGCGGAAGGCTTTTAGCGGGCGCAGGCGGGTGTCTATCGTGGCTTGTGCGAGCATGGTTCAATTCCCTTGCAACGACATGCGCATAATGCCTACTATCTACAAAATTGTCAATAGTGAGTTAAGCCTTTGGCTTTGAAGGAAAAACGAATCCGCCGACGGCCGGAAGAGGCGCGCGCCCTGATCCTTGACGCTGCCGAGGCCCTGATGACGGTGGACGGGCCGGCAGGGCTGAGGCTGCAGGATGTGGCGCGCGCCGCCGGTGTCTCGCATCCCACCATCCTGCATCACTTCGGCAGCCGCGAAGGATTGGTGCGTGCGCTCAACCAGCGCAGCCTGGAAGCCTTGCGCAACAGCGTGCTCGCGCAGATGGGGGCGGCCGAGTCCGGCGGTGACAGCATCCGGCGCACCTTCGCCGCCTACCGGCAGGGCGTGGCGCAGCGCATGCTGTGGCTGATCCAGTCCGCGACGACGCAAACGCCGGACGGGCTCAAGCTGTTCGGCGAGATCGTCGATGCCTTGCATGCCGTGCGGATCAAGCTTGCCCAGCCCGGCACGGTGCCCGATATCGAGGACACCCGCGCGGTAATCCATCTCACCACGCTTGCCGCCTTTGGCGATGCGGTGATAGGGCCCCGGCTCAGACAGGGTGATGGCGCCAGGGAACGCGCACAACGCGATCGTTTCGAGAACTGGTTCGCGGCGCTGGTGGATCTGTACCTGGCCGACAAGGCCGGCCTTCGCTAGCGGAATTCGGGGCCTACCGCCCATATCACCAGCGCCCTGCGCTGGCC
The DNA here is from genome assembly GCA_036488555.1 of Rhizomicrobium sp. Classification (GTDB taxonomy): domain Bacteria; phylum Pseudomonadota; class Alphaproteobacteria; order Micropepsales; family Micropepsaceae; genus Rhizomicrobium. The sequence continues at coordinate 943 of DASXHL010000044.1, read as the reverse complement.
CGAACGGATCGGCGTCACCTGGTGCAGGACGTTGGCGGGAAAGGCGATCACGGTGCCACGGGCCTTGGGAGCGGTGTCGATCTTGTTGCCGGCACGCACCTGCAATTCGCAGCCTTCATAGTCACCGGGGGCGCTGAGCTGCAGGCTCAGGGTCAGCTTGCGCGGTTCGCGCGCCGGATCGGCGGGATCGCGGCCATAATCCTTGTGCCAGTCAAAATGGCCGCCGCTTTCACCGCCATAAAGCGCGTACTGGAAGGTGGCGAGGCCCGAGAGATCGAAACGGAAGAAGCGGGCATTCAGCGCCAGCACCGCCTCTTCCATGCGCCGGTAGATCAGCTCGGTTTCGGCATTGCGCTCCACCCAGGCAACCAGGGTGCTGCGGATATTCTCATAGCCCTGGCCGCTGCCAGACAGTTCGGCCTTTTCCAGAGCCAGCCCGTCGCCGATCCGGATGATGGCGTCCAATTCTGCGTCACTGAACAGGCCCTGCCACGCGACCAGCGCGCCAGACAGGACCGGCGATCCCCCCAAGTGCCGCTCCCTTTGGTTATGATTTTATGTCGACTTTTCCTGTCTTTGCGACATCCTATGACAGATCCGGCGCAGTGGGAACGGGAAGTTGCTACCGCTCGCGCTCAGTCCAGATTTTGAATCTGGCTGGAGGCCAGCATCAGCTTGGCCACGCTGATCTCGCCACTGGCTTCCAGTGTGTTGAGGAAGCCCAAGGTCCGTTCCAGCGCCTCGTGCTGGACTTGCGACCATTCCTCGACGTCCGTGCCGCTGACCAGAAGCTTTCTGGCGATTGCGCGCTGCGACTGGGAGAGATCATCCAGGAGACGCCGCAGCGCAAGCCGGTCCCAATGCTCCGGCGGCTGGTAGCGGTTGGCCAAGGTGCGCAAGCGATCCAACCCCAGCACCGTGCCCAGTGCCAAATAGAGTGGCG
>DASXHL010000024.1:0-180207 GCA_036488555.1 Rhizomicrobium sp. | reverse complement strand
CGACTTGTCCAGCGGCTTGAGGGGCTTTCCCTGTTCGGCCGCCAGCATGGTGTCGCGCCAGATATAGGAGGGCAGGGTGCCGCCGGTGATGCCACGGGTGGGCGAGGAATCGTCATTGCCGACCCAGGTGGCGGCGACATAGTCGGTGGTGAAGCCGACAAACCAGGCGTCATGGCTGTCCTGGGTGGTGCCGGTCTTGCCCGCCGCCTCGCGGCCATGCAGCGAGGCATAGCCGCCGGTGCCATGTGTTATCACGCCGTAAAGCATGGCGGTCAGGTCGCGGTCGACGCCGGAATCGATCACGCGTTGCGGCTCAGGCGCGCGGCGCACATAGGCGGGTTTGCCGCTGATATCAACTTCCGTGACCATGTAAGGATAAACGCGATAGCCGCCATTGGCGAAGGCGGCATAGGCCGAAGTCAGCTCGATCGGTGTCACTTCGTTGGTGCCCAGCGCCAGCGAGGCATTGGCTTCCAGGGGCGAGGTGATGCCCACGCGCTTGGCGGCGGCGACGACTTTGCGCACGCCCACTTCCTGCTCCAGATTCACGGTGATGGTGTTGACGCTGTGGGCCAGCGCATCGGCCAGGGTCAGCGTGCCATAGCTCTTGCCGCCGAAATTGATGGGCTTGTAGCCATTAATGTCCACCGCCACGTCATCGCGCGTTTCCCAGGGAGTGATGCCCGATTCCAAAGCCGTCAGGTAGACAAAGGGCTTGAAAGCCGAGCCCGGCTGACGATGGGCCTGCACGACGCGGTTGAACACCGAATCCCGGTAATCCACGCCACCGATCATGGCGCTGACCGCGCCGTCCGGTTTCATGATCACGACCGCGGCTTCGCTGACGCGGTCCTTCTTGCCGTATTTGTTGATGGTGCGCAGCGCCGCCAGCCGCGCGGCCTCCTGCACTTTGGGCTCGAGGGTTGTGTGCACCACCATGTCGGCGCTGGGGGCGTGGCCGTTCACGGCAGCAAGTTTGGTGGCCTCATCGGCGGCTGCGTCCAGATAGTAATTGCGCGCATCTGTCGAGGCGCGGTCGATGATCACGGCGGGATGGGCGCGCGCCTCGTCGGCCTGTGGCTGGGTGATGACACCGTCTGCGACCATGGAATCCAGCACCAGGCTGGCGCGCTGCTGGGCGCGCAAGAGATCGCGGCGGGGCGAGAAGACCGATGGCGCCCGCGTCAGTGTCGCAAGCATCGCAGCCTGGGCGAGGGTCAGGTCGCGCGCGCTGGTGCCGAAATACACGCGGGCCGCGCCATCCACGCCATAGGCGCCGCTGCCCAGATAGATGCGGTTGAGATAGAGCTGCAGGATCTGCTGTTTGCTGAGCGATTTCTCCAGCCCCGCGGCATCGACCAATTCGGTCAGCTTGCGCGACATGGTGCGCTGCTGGTTGGTGTAGACGATCTTGGCGGTCTGCTGGCTGATGGTGGAACCGCCCGCCACCCATTTGCGCGCCCTAAGGTCGAGCAACAGGGCGCGCGCCAGGCCGAGCGGATCGATGCCATTGTGGGAATAGAAACGCCGGTCCTCCATGGCGACGAAGGCGGCCGGCAGGTATTTGGGCATCTGGTCCAGCGCCAGCCGCTCGCCGACGACGGCGCCGCGATGGCCCACCTCATTGCCGTCCGTATCCAGGAAGGTGAAGGCCAGCGGCCGGTTGACGGCATAAAGGTCGATTCTGGGATCAAGCCGGGGCGCAAACAGGCCCAGCGCCAGGGGTGTCAGATAAAGCAGCGCCAGAGGCACCACGATCAGGGCGATGGCGATGACAAAATAGGGCGCATAAGCCCGGGCGGGCTCGACCAGCCTGCGCCAGTCGCCGCTATCCATGGGGTTTTGCGGGGCGGACATGGGCGGGATTGCTGACTGAAATTTGCGGCGGATTCAAGGTGCGGCTCCGAGTGTGACATGGCAATGTCAGCCCATGTGGGACGGCATGACCTTAGTTCCTGGCCGTGACTGCGGCGGTTGCACCGTCTGCTGCACTTGGCCGACCATTAACAAGCCGGAAATCCAGAAGGTTTCGGGCGCCGCCTGCCGTCACTGCGCCGGCGGCGGCTGCGCCATTTATGAAACTCGCTTTCCGGTCTGCCGCAGCTATTACTGCGCCTGGCGCACCGTGGATATTTTCGATGACGCCTGGCGGCCCGACCGGTCCGGCGTGATGCCCTATGTGGAGACCGAAGGCATATCCGAGGATTTCGATCTGTCCACTGGCATCGGACTGATGCTGGTCGGCCATCCACTCAAGATCGTGCGCCAGAAATGGTTCCAGGATTTTGTCGTCACCGGAGTGATGAACTCCGTGCCGCTGTTTTTGTCGTTGCCGGGTCCGCGCGGGCACCAGGCGGCAACTGCCTCGCTCAATACCGAAGAAATGCTGGAGGCGATCCGGCGCGGCACAGTGAAGGACGCGCTGGAAGCCGTGGTGAAGCTGTTGCGCGGCTGGGACTTCCAGCCGGCGAAGATCACCTTCTCGGGCAATGACGTCAGCAGCCCAGAATGAGCGCGAGCGGTTCGGCCGGCGAAAGGTCCACTGGACCTTTCGCTTGTCAGCCTCACTCCGCCGAGCGACATTCAGTATCCGGCAGCTTCCTTCCCCCTCGCGGCGCAGCCGCTGGAGGGGGACTTCGGTAGCGACAGCGTACCGAACGGCACAGCCAGGTGTTTGCGGTACGCAAAGCCGAGATGTGACGGAGGGGGGTCATAGAAAACAAGAAGCCCGCGTCTTGCGACGCGGGCTTCACTTGATGCTTGGGGCCCGACGGGGAGGGGCTTGACCAACGGGCCTTACGCTCAAGACTGGTTCGGCGAGGCTTCTCTCCGGTTGAGGAGCGGGAAACATGCCGTCCATGACACGCAGATTACGTGCGGGAAACTGAACCGGGTCTGGATGCCATGTTCATTCGGGGTTCATGTGCTAAGACGTACAAAAACCCATGCGCGCCCGTATTTTTCCCGCAATTGTGCTGGGTCTGTTGACCCTGCTGGCGGCCCCGGTCGGGGGTGCCCGGGCGCAGTACGCCCCGACCCAATATTATGGACCTCCGCCCGGCTATGGCGGTCCCGGCAATGGGGTGCAGCCGCTCGATCGTCTTCTTCCCGGCATCCGCCGCGCCCATCCCGGCGACTTTTATGACGCCGAAGGCCCCACCTACGGACCCGAGGGCGATCCACATTATCACCTGAAATGGATGACGCCCGATGGCCGCATCATCTGGTACGACGCCGATGCCCGCACCGGCCGCGTGCTGCGCGCCTCGCCGGGCCGCGACAGTTTCGATTCACGTCAGAGACCCCCGCCGCCGGGATATGGGCGGCCTTTCGCTCCGGGCGGCTTCGCTCCGGGTTATTCCTATGGTCCGCGCTTTGCTCCCCGCTTCACCAGGCCGCCGTTTGCCGGTCACATGGGTGGCGGCGGTGGGCGCTGGCGGCATTGAGAGGACACCATGCGCATTTTACTCGTTGAAGACGATAAAGACCTGCAGCGGCTTCTCAGGAAGTCGCTGGCCGATGCCGGTTATGTGGTGGACACCGCGCTGGACGGCGAGGAAGGCCATTTCCTGGGCGACACCGAACCCTATGACGCGGTGGTGCTCGATCTGGGCCTGCCCAAGATGGACGGCGTGACGGTGCTGGAGAAGTGGCGCGCGGCTGGCAGGACCATGCCGGTCCTGATCCTGACCGCGCGTGACCGCTGGAGCGACAAGGTGGCGGGCTTCGACGCCGGCGCCGACGACTATCTGGCCAAGCCCTTCTATACCGAAGAACTGTTGGCCCGGCTGCGCGCGCTTCTGCGCCGCGCCGCCGGCCTTGCCACCGCCGACATCGAGATCGGCAAGCTCCGGATCGATACCCGCGCCAGCCGGGTGACCTTTGACGGCAACCCGGTCAAGCTCACCAGCCAGGAATACCGTCTCCTGTCCTACCTGGCCCATCACCGCGGCAAGGTGGTTTCGCGCACCGAATTGGTGGAACATCTGTACGATCAGGATTTTGATCGTGATTCCAACACGATCGAGGTTTTCATCGGGCGCCTGCGCAAGAAACTGGACGCAGGCCTGATCCAGACGGTACGCGGCCTTGGCTATTCGCTTGAAGATCCCAAACTGGGCGGCACGACGGCCGAGGCTTGAGTCTCTTTCGTCCCGCCTGATCGCGGCGGCGGCGATATGGACCCTGCTGGGGCTGCTTCTGGGCGGAGCGGTGTTGTCCAACGCCTTCCGTATGTCGGCGCAGAACAATTTCGACACTGCGCTCCAGGCTGACATGGACGGGCTGATCGCGGCCGCCGAGCCCGATCCCAACGGCGGAGTGCTGCTGGCCGACCGCTTCCTCAACCACAATTTCGACCGCGTCTATTCGGGCCTCTACTACCAGATCAGGCGGGGCAACGGCTCGGGTCAGATTTCGCGCTCGCTGTTCGACAAGGAGATCAATCCCACCAACCAGACCAGCAAGGGCGCGCTGACCTGGGGCAGCGCGGTGGGACCGGAGAACCAGCGTCTCAGAGTGGTCTCGCGCAAAGTCGATCTCACGCCTGATGGCAATGCCCAGGACACCTATACGTTTCTGGTTGCAGGCGACACGGCGGAGGTGGACCGCCAGACATCGGAATTCAACACCACCCTGTTCTGGTCGTTCCTGCTTCTGGGCGTGGGCCTGATCGGGGCCATCCTGGTGCAGGTCAAGATCGGTCTTCTGCCGCTCAAGCGGGTAAGTGAAGCGCTTACCCGCATCCGCGATGGCAAGGCGCGAAGGCTTGACGGCCGCTTTCCCACCGAGATCGCCCCGCTTGCCGGCGAACTCAATTCCCTGATCCAGCATAGCGAGGAGGTGGTGGGCCGCGCGCGCACACATGTCTCCAACCTTGCCCATTTTCTCAAGACGCCGCTGTCGGTTCTGGCCGCCGAAGCCGAGGCGCATGAAAGGGATCCGAGCGCGAGCGTGCTTGCCGAGATGGTCAAGCGCCAGGTCTTCTCCATGCGCCGGCAGGTCGATCATTATTTGACGCGTGCGCGTGCCGCCGGTTCGCTCGACGTGCTGGGCAACCGAACCCAGGTGTCGGTCGTGATGGACGATCTCGCGCGCGTCATTGCCCGCATCCACGCCGCGCGCGGCATCGCCATCGATGCGGAGTGCCCCGATGAATTCTATTTCCGCGGCGAGCGCCAGGACCTGGAAGAGATGCTGGGCAACCTCATCGACAATGCCTGCAAATGGGCGAAAGCCCGCGTCCGCGTCCGCTGCGAAAAAACCGGCGGCCGTCTGGTCCTGACGGTGGAGGATGATGGGCCCGGTCTGTCGGCCGAACAGCGTTCGCAGGTGGGCGAACGGGGGGAACGGTTGGACGAAAGTGTGCCGGGGTCCGGCCTGGGACTGGCCATCGTCCGGGATATTTCGAAGCTTTACGGGGGCTTTTTCGCCTTGGATGAAAGTTCCCTGGGTGGGCTTCTCGCCCGGCTTGAGCTTCCGGCCATCCATTAGAAAAAATCACCATAAACAGGGTGTTAAGGATGCTCTGCCTAGGATGTAGCCACCCGCAGCGAGGAGGCTGCCCCCGTTCATGTTGCCTGAAGACAAAACAGGCGTGTTGAAAGCGTTTCTCGGCGGTCTACCAGGATCGGCCGCCGGCCAGCTTGCGCTCGCCGTCGAAGCCGACCGTCTGATGGACGGCCACGCCTTGCCGCATGAAGCGATCCTTGACGGTCTGCGTCCGGTGCTGCGCCGCGAGCATCATGATCGCAAGCCTACGCCGTTGCGCCTGTTCTGCCGGCCGTTCCAGGATCTGCTCACGTCCCAGCCGCGCAGGGCCAAGCAGAAAGCCGTGATAGCGCGCGGAACGCTGGTGCCGGTGTGGAACTGGGTTGCGCTGACCCTGATTCCGGACGAAGCGCAGATTTACGTCGCTGATACCAAGGCCGATGTCCTGAAACAGCGGATCGATCACGCGATCGCGCGCGCCGCCAGATTCTGGCCTGTTGCCGCGGAGGCGATCTCCAAGGCGCTCTCAACCGAAGCCGGACGTCTGGTGGCACAGAAAAGTCTGGGTGATGCGTTTGCCGTGGAAGACGCCGCCGAGATGGCGCTCCTGCTCGCCGCCGGCGACGCCATGGAGCAGTTGAGCACGCTTCTGCCCGCGCCGGTCGCCGTCTTTAACGAGCAGCTCGTGTGGGAGATACGCGAGATATATGGCCAGCTCGTCAAGACCCATCCCGATGCCGCGCCTTATGTCCCGGTCATCACGATGAACCGGCTGAGCAGGCCCTGGGAGGCGCTGCGCCTGCCATTGCTGGTTACCCGCCATACCGACGAAGTGCTGATTTCCAAGACCGACATGGGGCTGGTCGGCGAGATTCTGTTCGCGCGGATGGAGAGCTTGAAGGAAACCATCCAGCTTACCCGGCATCCCCTGTTCAGCGCCGAAAAGCTGATGGACGAGGTCAAGGCCTTCGCCGACCTTTCCAGCAACATCACCAAGGAGATCGAGCTCAAGCGCCAGGGCGAATGGGGCAAGCGCCTTCTGGCCGAGCGCGTCGAGATCGGCAAGGTGATGGAAAGCTTCATGGACCGCGCGCCCCGCGAAATTGGCCAGGCGCTGCCCATGCACAAGGCGACCGGCGCCGATTTCGGCAAGCCTATCGGCGCGGAAAAGAAGGAAATGGCGCTACGCTATGCACGCCTGGTTGCGGGTAGCCGCAATTTTGCGGCAGCGGCTTCGTTCGCCGCCAAGCAGCGCAGCACCTATGACGATCTGGGCGCAATCCTCAAGCGCTACAATGAGGATGTGGTGAAGGCGCTCAAGGGCGATCCGCGCAACGAGGTGGTTTCCGCCCAGTTCCAGTTCTGCACGGAATTGACCGCGCTCCTCTTCAGCGAGGAAGAGGCGGAATTGCTGCGCCGGCGCGGGCGTGCTGCACAATCCGCGGCGGCCTGAAAGTCTGGTAAGCACGCCCACGTTACTGAATGGCGGCTCCGCCGCCGGAGGCGCGCCGCGCAGTCTGCAGCGGCCTAAAGCCTTTCAAATTCTACCTGAACGCCGCATGAATGACGTGCGTCTTCCTTGCGAAATTACCTTTATCTTAGCTTTGACATTGAACTGGCGAAGGCGTCTCTTACCTACATCGCCGGAGGGGCGCATAGGAGACGTTACTGATGTCGCGCATACCGCTTATTGCTGCCTTGACGGTGGTGCTCCTCGGGGGAACGGCGCTGGCGCAGCCGGCCAGTTCGCCGCCAGCCAATCTGTCCAATAGCGCTCGCACTGCGCCGGACTATGATGATGAGAACGGTCCGCCGCCAGGTTATCAGGGTGGCCCGCCGCCGGGTTATCAGAATGGTCCCCCGCCGGGCTACCAGAATGGCTATCAGGGTGGTCCCCAGCAGGGCTCCGCGCCGTCTGCCCAGCAGGCGCAGGCTGACCGCGACATGTTCTGCCGCCGCGATGCCGCGGCGCGTACCGGCTACACGACGCCGGACCAGGCCGCCAGTCATGAGCAGGCCAATGGCACGATCGGCGGCACATTGGGTGGTGCCGCACTCGGTGCCGTGCTTGGTGCGGCCGCCGGCAATCCCGGTCTTGGCGCGGCGGCTGGCGCCGGCGCCGGCCTGATTGCAGGTACGGCAGTGGGCGCCGACAATGCGCAGCATGCCGCCAATGATGTCCGGGCGGCTTATGCCAATGCCTACTATGCCTGCATGCACGAAGACCCGGGTCAGCAGACCGCCTATGGCGCGCCGCCACCTCCAGGCTATGGCTATCCCTATCCGCCGCCGCCGCCCTACTACTATGGCTACGGTCCCTATCCTTACTACCCCTACTATTACGGGCCGGGCGTAAGCATTGGTTTTGGCTGGCATGGCGGCTGGCACCGCGGCTGGCACCACTAACAGGGTTTCAGGCTTTGATTGCCGCGGCCGGGACTGTATGGTCCCGGCCGTTTTCCTTGGCTCGAAGTCATGTCGCAACAAAGACCCAATCCATCCAAGCTCAATCCGCTGCAGCTGCGTACCCTGACCCTGTTGCAGGCGATCGCGAAGATTCCCGGCGCGTCCAATCAGACACCGGAAGGCGATACCGCCATCACCCAGTTCCCGCACGCTCATGGCGACCATTTCCATCTGGGCGACGCGACTGTGCGCGCCAGCGACGCCACCGGCCTGGAAAACCAGAACGTGTGGAACGCGCTTGCCCGCAAGGGCCTGGTGAAATGCGAATGGCCGCATGCCATTGCGCTGACACCCGATGGCATCGCCTATGACACCGGCATTGCAGACGAAATCCTGCACATGCACAGCCACCACTAGCGTCGTGGTTTCGACGTTGGTCATGCGACGGATATCAATCTCTGCGCGAACGTTGAAACCAAGAGACACTGGAACCAATAAATCTCAGGTGTCCTTCGATTCCGAATTTCGCTCGGAGCCTGATATAAAGACCTGCGAATTCCGGAATCTGGACAGCTGATGAACGCCAAGAAGAAACGTCGCCTTGCCTTTGCCGCCGCGTTGCTGGCGGCAGGGTGCGTGCTGGCAGGCGTGATCGTCTATGGCCTTGGCCAGAACACCATGTATTTCCGCAGTCCCACCGACGTTGCCGACAAGCAGGTGAATGAAGGTGTTGCGTTCCGCCTGGGCGGACTGGTGGAAAAAGGCAGCGTGCGTCACGGCATGGGCGCAGACGTGCATTTCCGTGTCACCGACGGCAAGAGCACGATAGCGGCAGATTATAATGGCGTCTTGCCGGCCCTGTTCCGCGAAGGCCAGGGCGTGGTCGCCACCGGCGCGCTGGACCCCAGCGGCACCTTTGTCGCGACCGAAGTCCTGGCCAAGCATGATGAGAAATACATGCCGCCGGAAGTGGTGGCGGCGCTGAAGAAGAGTGGTCACTGGCAGGAAGGCGGCGTGCAGTGACCGGCGAACTGGGCCAGTTGGCGCTGTGTTTTGCGCTGGCGCTCTCGCTGGTGATGGCGGTTTCCGGTCTGATAGGTACGCGGCCCGCCGACATCGCCGCGCGGCGGATCGCTTCGGGTTCGGCGATGGGCCTGCTGGTGTTCGTGGCGTTGGCCTTTGGCACGCTGACCTATGCCTTCGTCACCTCGGATTTTTCCATCATCGATGTGGCCAACAACAGCCATACCCTGAAGCCCTTGATCTACAAGATCAGCGGCGTGTGGGGAAACCATGAAGGCTCGATGCTTTTGTGGGTGCTGGTGCTGTCGGTCTATGCCGCGCTGGTCGCGGGATTCCAGCGCGGCGGCGAGCGCCTGACCAGCGGCGCGCTCGGCGTGCAGGGGTTGTTGGCGACGGCCTTCATCCTTTTCATCATTTTCACATCCAATCCGTTCCTCAGACTCGATCCCGCGCCGTTTGAGGGTGCGGGCCTGAACCCACTGCTGCAGGATCCGGGCCTGGCGATGCATCCGCCCATGCTCTATGCCGGCTATGTCGGACTGTCGGCTGCCTTCTCTTATGCCGCTGCCGCGCTGCTGGTGGGTGAAGAAGGCTGGGCCCGCGCCGCGCGGCCCTTCATGCTGATCGCCTGGATCGCGCTCACCTGCGGCATCGCGCTCGGCAGCTGGTGGGCCTATTACGAATTGGGTTGGGGCGGCTTCTGGTTCTGGGACCCGGTGGAGAATGCCTCGCTGATGCCGTGGCTGATCGCCACCGCCCTGCTGCATTCCGCGCTGGCCACGGAAAGAAGCGGCGCCTTCCGCACCTGGACCCTGCTGCTGGCCATCGCCGGCTTTTCCCTGTCGCTGATCGGCACCTTCCTGGTGCGGTCGGGCGTGCTGTCGTCGGTGCATGCCTTTGCCAGCGATCCCACCCGCGGCTTCTTCATCATGGTTTTGATTGCCTTCGCCATCGGCGGGGCCCTGGCGCTGTTCGCCTGGCGCGCGCCCACGCTTCAAGGCGGCGCGGCGTTCGAGCCGCAGAGCCGCGAAACCATGCTGCTTCTGAACAATGTGTTCCTGGTGGCTGCCTGCGCCTGCGTGTTCGTCGGCACGCTCTATCCGCTGGTGCTCGATGCCCTTAACGGCACCAAGATTTCGGTGGGGCCTCCCTATTTCGCGCTGACCTTTGCGCCGATCTTCTTTGCGCTTCTGTTGCTGGTGCCGCTGGGGCCGCAGCTCAACTGGAAGCGCGGCGATCTGAAGGCCGCCTGGCGTTCGCTTTACCCCGCGCTGGGGCTCGCCGGTATCGCGGCATTGACGGTGCTGGCGCTTGTCAGTCCGCGCAGCATTGCCGCAACCGGCGCATTTGCCATGGCGGGTTGGCTGATCGGCGCGAGCATTCTGGATATCCGCAAACGCAAAGGCGCGCGGGCGTCCGCCTTTGCCGCCGCACTGGCCCATGCCGGGCTGGGAATCTCGCTGATGGGCGTGGCGGGCACCACGCTCTGGCGCAGCGAGGCGCTGACGGTGCTGGCGCCGGGCCAGATGATGACGGTCGGTCCTTATACCTTGCGCTTTGATGGTGTGACGCGCGAGCGGGGCCCCAATTATATCGCTGACCGCGGCCATATCGCGCTGATGAACGGTGATCGCGTCAGCGCCATGCTTTTGCCAGAGCATCGCTTCTATCCGGCCGAAGGCCAGGACATGAACGATACCGCCATCCGCACCACCGGCTGGCGCGATCTTTATCTGGCGCTGGGCGATGACCGGGGCGGTGGCCGCTTCACCTTGCGCGCCTATGTTTCGCCGCTGGCGCCGCTGATCTGGCTGGGCGGCCTGGTGATGGCTTTGGGCGGAGCTCTGAGCCTGTGGGGCCGGCTGCGCGTGAAAGAGGCCGAGCCCAAGCCCGCAGCGCCTGCCGTGGCTCTGGCCGCGGAATGAGAACCGTCATCGCGTTGCTGTTGATGATGGTTCCGGCGCTGGCCGCGCCAATGTCTTCTAATGCGGCCTCCGCTGGCGCTACGGCCGTGGGTGACACTTTCTCCAATCCGGCGACGGAAGCACGCGCCCGCAATCTGCAGCGGCAACTGCGCTGCCTGGTTTGCCAGGGCGAGAGCATCGACGAATCCGGCTCGCCGTTCGCCGCCGATGTGCGTCATCTGGTACGTCAGGAAATCGCCGACGGCAAAAGCGACCAGGAGATCGAAGATTTCCTGGTGGCACGGTATGGCGATTTCATCCTGATGAAACCGCCACTGCAGGCCGATACCTGGCTCCTGTGGCTGGCGCCGTTCGTTGTATTGGTGGCGGGCGGAACTGTGGCTTGGATCACGGTCAAAAAGGCTTCCCGTCGAAGCGCTTAAAAGATTACCCCTTTGTAATCTTATAGATATCTTCTGGCCATGTTAAGCTAGTACATCAGCCACGGCCGGACCTGACAAGCCGTCCTTAAGGAGCCCTCATGAAAGACCATCCCAAGAATTCCGGCCCGGATGCCGGCCTCTTTTCCCGCCTCCCCAAGCCCACGCTGCGCCAGCGCCGCCTGGCGGCCATGGGCACCGCCGCGGCTGTGGTCGTGATCGGTCTTGGCGCTTTCGCGCTGCTTCCCCCGGTGCGCGCCGTTCAGACCGCCGGCGAACCCATGATGGTCGCCGCCAACGACACCGATACCGGCGCGCGCGCGCCGCGCATGCTGGAGAACAGCGCGCCCTTCAGCTTCGCCGATCTGGTGGAGCGGGTGAGCCCCGCGGTGGTGACCATCACCAGCGAGACCACCACCACGGACAGCGACATGGACAGCGACAACATTCCCGCGCCGTTCCGTGACCTGTTCAATCAATTCAACAATGGCCAGAAGCCCCAGCCGCACCGCGCGCTTTCGGCCGGCTCCGGCTTCATCATCGACAAGGTCGGCTATGTCGTCACCAACAACCATGTCGTGGATGCGAGCAAGAAGATCACCGTGAAGCTGCCGGATGGCAGAAGCTTCACCGCCAAGCTGATCGGCACCGACGCCGCCACGGATATCGCGCTTCTCAAGATCAACAGCGACAAGCCATTGCCGACGGTCGAGTTTGGCGATGACAAAAAGCTGCGCGTCGGCGACTGGGTCGTGGCGGTGGGCAATCCCTTCGGTCTTTCCAATTCGGTGACCGCGGGCATCGTCTCCTCGCTCGGCCGCAATATTGAGTCCAGCCAGCAATATACCAATTTCATCCAGATCGATGCGCCCATCAACCGCGGCAATTCCGGCGGTCCCACCTTCGACCTGCGCGGCCAGGTCGTGGGCATGAACTCGATGATCTTCTCGCCCTCCGGTGGCAGCGTGGGCATCGGCTTCGCCATCCCGGCGAGCCTGATCCACGACGTGGTGGCCCAGCTTAAGGCGCATGGCCATGTCACCCGCGGTTATCTGGGCGTGAACATCCAGAGCGTGACCCCTGACATCGCCTCCTCGCTGGGCATCAAGGACAGCAAGGGCGCCATGGTCGCCGAGGTCGTGCCGAACGGTCCCGCCGCCAAGGCTGGATTCGAACAGGGCGACATCGTCACCGCGATCGACGGCCAGGCGGTGGAAGACGCCACCGACCTGACGCGCAGGGTCGCCAATGTGCCGGCGGGCCAGTCCGCGACCTTCACCGTGTCGCGTCAGGGCAAGCCGATGCAGGTGAAAGTCACCATCGGCACCCGTCCCGACCAGGTGCAGCTCGCCTCCAACGAGCCGGGCAAGGACGGCGCGATGGCGCCCGCCAGCGCCAATGCCGCGGGCCTGGGCCTGTCGTCGTTGACGCCGGAAGCCAAGAAGAACTTCAACATCTCCGACACAGTCATCACCGGCGCCGTGGTTACCAAAGTCGATCCAGACAGCGATGCCGCCGACAAGGGCATGCAGCCTGGCGACGTGGTGCTGCGCGTGGGCAACCACGTGGTGCGCAATCCGGCCGATTTCCAGGCCGGCGTGGCGGAAGCCAAGAAGGGTGGCCGTACCAGCGTGCTGCTGCTCGTCGCGCACAATCAGGGCGGCACCGGCTTCGTCGCGATCGATATCGACAAGACATGATGCATCCGGGCGCGGGCCTTCCTGTGGCGAATTGGGAAGGCTCGCGCTCGCTTATTTTTGAACTGGCTTAGACTGGGAGTATCCATGCGAATTCTTGTTATTGAAGATGATCTGGAGGCGCAGCGCTATCTCGTGCAGGGCTTGAAAGAGTCCGGCCATGTGGTGGACGAGGCCGCGGATGGCGAGATCGGCCTGAATCTGGCGCTGTCCAGGCCCTATGACGTGGCCGTCATAGACCGCATGTTGCCCAGGCTGGACGGCCTGACGGTGGTGGCGGAGATGCGCGAGCATGGCAATTCCACGCCGGTTCTGTTCCTCTCGGCCTTGTCGGAAGTGGATGACCGGGTGAAGGGATTGAAGGCGGGGGGCGACGATTATCTCACCAAGCCTTATGCCTTTGTCGAGTTGCTGGCGCGGATCGACGCGTTGATGCGCCGGCGCATGCCGGCCGGCATAAAGACGCGCCTGGATGTGGGCGACCTGGAACTGGATCTGCTCACCCGCGCGGCCAAGCGCAGCGGCACCGACATCGAGCTGCAGCCGCGCGAATTCCGGCTTCTGGAATATCTGATGCGCCATGCCGGCCAGGTGGTGACCCGCACCATGCTGCTGGAAAGCGTGTGGGAGTATCACTTCGATCCCCAGACGAATGTGATCGACGTGCACATCTCCCGTCTCCGCGCCAAGATCGACAAAGGGTTTGAGGCGCCGCTGCTGCACACGGTGCGCGGGGCGGGCTACATGATCCGTGCGCATTAAGACCGGACTTTTCCGAACCCAGGCTTTCCGCATCGTTCTGGTCTATGCGCTGCTGTTCGCCTTCTCGGTGACGGCGCTGCTGTTCTTCACCTACTGGAACACACGCCGCACTCTGGACGCACAGACCGATCAGATCATCGAAGCCGACATCACCGGCCTCAACGAGCAATACCAGCATTTCGGCCTGCCCGGCCTGGTGGAAACGGTGCGCTCGCGCTCTCTCCATCAGGGCCATGCGCTTTATCTGTTGGCCGACGGTCTGCATCATATTGTCACCGGCAATCTGGATTCCTGGCCGCAAATCCCCGGAGCCGCACCCGGCAGCATGGTCGAGTTCGACTATGACCGGCCGCAGGATGGCAAGCTCGAAACCAGCCGCGCCCGCGGCCGCGTCTTTGCGCTGCCGGCCGATTTCATGCTCCTGGTCGCGCAGGATGTGCATGACCGCTATCTCACCGAGCGGATGTTCACCACCACTCTGCCCTGGACGGGTCTACTGATCCTGGTCCTGGGCACGATGGGAGGCGCGCTGCTCAGCCGCAACATGCTGAGAAGGCTCGACACCATCAATCGCACCAGCGGCGAGATCATCAAGGGCGACCTGACAAGGCGGGTGCCGCTCAACGGTTCGGGCGACGAGTTCGACGTTCTGGCCGAAAATCTCAACCGCATGCTGGATCGCATCGAGCGGCTGATGAAGGGGCTGCGCGAGGTCACCGACTCGGTAGCCCATGACCTGCGCACGCCGCTCAATCGCCTGCGCAACCGGCTGGAGGAATCGGTGGCGCGCCTCAATGCGAGCGGAGCGCAGTCCGGCGAGATCGAACGCGCCATCGCCGAAACCGACCAGTTGATCGGCACTTTCAACGCCCTGCTGCTGATCGCGGAAACCGATGCGGGCACCACCCGCGCCGCCATGTCGCCGCTGGAGCTTGGCGCGATGGCGGCCGATGTGGTCGAACTTTATGAGCCGCTGGCCGAAGAGAAGAAAGTGTCGCTGGCCCTGATGGCGGGCGCGCCCGTCGCCATCGAAGGCAATCGCAGCCTGATCGCCCAGGCACTGGCCAATCTGGTGGACAATGCCATCAAATACACGCCCGCCGGCGGCAGGGTGCGCATCCGCGCCGCCGTCGCGCCCGAGAGTGTGGATCTGGCGGTGGCCGACAGCGGCCCCGGCATTCCGCTGGCCGACCGCCCGCGGGTAACCGAACGTTTTGTGCGGCTTGAGGCCAGCCGCAATTCGCCGGGCACAGGACTTGGCCTGTCGCTGGTCGCGGCGGTCGCGCATTTCCACAATGCCGAACTGGTGCTGGAAGATAATGTGCCAACCGGCCTGAAAGCGGTGCTGCGCTTTCCCAGGAGCGCGATGCGCGAGATCCCAGGTGCGCCTCTCAAGAGCGCGGCCGAATAGATCCTGCTTTGCAGCCGGCGGCCGCCGGTTAGACTGGCGGCATGCCGGAATTCATCGCGCCTCCCAAAGCATTTGACCCCGAACGCGCGGCCCGCGTGAAAGAGGCCCTTGCCGAACAAGGCTTTGCCAGCGAAGAGCCGCTGCTGGACGCGGTGTTCGGCAACAGTCCCTTTCTGGGCCGGCTGGCGCAGCGCGAGATCGGTGCGCTGGGAGAATATTTCGCCGCCGGGCCCGAGACGGTGGTGAATGCGGCGGCGCTCCTGGCCCATGCAGCCGCCCATGCCGAAAGCGAGACGCAGGCGATGAAAAGCTTGCGCGCCGCCAAGCGGCGCGCGGCGCTGGCCATTGCCATGGCCGATATTGCGGGCCTGTGGCAGGTGGAAAAAGTCACCGCCGAACTGACCCGCTTCGCCGATGCCTGCGTGCAAGGGGCATTGCGCTTTCTGCTCGCCGCCGAAGCCGCGCGCAGCGGACAGCCACCGGTCAAGGAAGACGATTGCGGCCTCACCGTGCTGGCGATGGGCAAATATGGCGCCCACGAACTGAATTATTCCAGCGATATCGATCTGGTGGTGTTCTACGATTCCGCGAAGTTCCCTTTCGCCAAGCGCGGCGAGCCGCGCGGGGCGGCGGTCGATATTGTGCGCGGATTGGTCAAGCTTCTGTCAGAGACGAACGGCGACGGTTATGTCTTCCGGGTGGATTTGCGGCTTCGGCCCGACGCAGGCGCCACCCAGGTCGCCATCTCCACCGCCGCGGCGCTGGATTACTACGAAGCCATGGGCCAGAACTGGGAGCGCGCCGCCATGATCAAGGCACGCGCCTGCGCCGGCGATCCGCAAACCGGCGCGCAATTCCTTGACGGCCTGCGCCCCTTCATCTGGCGCCGATATCTGGATTTTGCCGCCATCGAAGACATCCAGTCGATCAAGCGCCAGATCCACGCCCATGTCGGCCATGGCGAGATCGCGGTCGCCGGCCACAATATCAAGCTGGGACGCGGCGGCATCCGCGAGATCGAATTCTTCGCCCAGACCCAGCAGTTGATCCTTGGCGGGCGTCATCCCCGCCTGCGTGCGGCAGCGACGCAGGACGCGCTGGATGCGCTTGTGGCGGATGGCCGCGTCGCGTCCCCGGTCGGCGATGATCTCAAGCGCGACTATCGCTATCTGAGGCGGCTGGAGCATCGGTTGCAGATGGTCGAGGATCAGCAGACCCACTCCCTCCCGCAAGGCGAAGTCGGCATCGCCCATATCGCCTGTTTCATGGGCCATGGCAGCGTGGATGAGTTTCGCGCGGAGCTGGCACGGGTGCTGGAGAATGTGCAGGGCCATTATGCCAGGCTGTTCGAAAGCGCCCCCGAACTGACGTCGGCGCGCGGAAACCTGGTCTTTACCGGCGTGGAGGAAGATCCGGAGACGCTGAAGACCCTGGGGGCGATGGGCTTCAGTGACCCGACACATGTCTCGGCCGCCATCCGCGGCTGGCATCACGGTCGTATCCGCGCCATGCGATCCCAGCGTGCGCGCGAGCTTCTGACCAAGTTGCTCCCCGTGATCCTGAAGGCGCTGGCGGGCGCGGCCGATCCTGATGTGGCCTTTACCCAGTTCGACCGTTTTCTCTCCTGCCTGCCGTCGGGCGTGCAGCTTTTCTCTCTGTTCCAGGCGCGGCCGCAATTCCTGGAGCTCCTGGCCAGGATCGTGGGCGCGACGCCGCGTCTGGCCAACTATCTGGCGCGCAATCCGGCAGTGCTGGACGCGCTGCTGGATGCAGAATTCCTCAGCCGCCTGCCCGCGCGCGCCGAACTGGATGCGAGCTTCGCGCGCCTGGTCACCGGCACCTATGAAGACATGCTGGATGCGGCGCGCCGGTTCACCCGCGAGGCGATCTTTAGGGTGGGCGTGCAGATCGTGGAAGGCGCGGCGAAAGCCGATCAGGCGGGTCCGGCGCTGGCTGACATCGCCGAATGCGTCATTGCCGGCCTGCTGCCGAAAGTAGAAGCCGGCCTTGCCGCAAGCGCGGGTCGGATTGCCGGCGCGGGCTTTGTCGTCTTGGCGATGGGCAAGCTCGGGGGGCGGGAAATGACCGCCAGCTCCGATCTCGACCTGGTATTCGTCTATGACGTGCCGCCGGGAATCGATGCGTCCGACGGGCCCAAGCCATTGTCGCCATCGCTTTATTTTGCGCGGCTGGCGCAGCGGCTGATCGCGGCCCTGACCACGCCCACCGCGGCAGGCACCTTGTATGAAGTGGACATGCGGCTGCGGCCCACCGGCAACAAGGGGCCGGTCGCCGTATCCCTGAAAAGCTTCACCGATTATCATGCCACCGAAAGCTGGACCTGGGAGCATATGGCGCTGACCCGGGCGCGGCTGGTGGCGGGGTCGGAGGCGCTGCGCATACGGGTGGAAAGCGAAATCCGCCGCCGGCTGACGCGGTCACGCGAGCCGGACGCCATCATCAGCGATGCGCGTGACATGCGGGCGCGCATGGCTGAGACCTTCCCCGGCAAGAATGTCTGGGACCTCAAATATGCGCCCGGTGGGCTGGTGGACATCGAATTCATCGTCCAGACCCTGCAGCTTGTGCATGGACCGGCCCATCCTGGGGTGCTGGACACCAACACCACCATGGCGTTGGAGAAATTGCGGGCGGCCGGCTTTCTCTCCGACACCGATGCGGGCGTTTTGATCGAAGCGGCCGGGGTGCAGGATGCGCTGACCCAGGTGCTGCGCATCGCCCTGGATGAGACTCCCAACATAGAAGATGCCTCGCCAGGGCTGAAGGCGCTCCTGACTCGCGCCGCGGAGGCCGGCAGCTTCGCCCAGGCGCAAATGAAGCTCGCCCGGCTTCAGATCCAGACCCGCGACATCTTCAATCGCCTGCTCGAAGTCCGATAAGTTTTTCCATTTGGAACGCTAGCTGCACGGTCCTGCCCAGGGGGGCCGTGCTGCCGCTGACGGCAACAGGTTCGCTGCGCCCGGCCAGTTTCACGTGGAAATGGCTGCGCTCGCCCAGAAATGTGGCATCTGTAATCTCGCCGGTCACGCCGCTGGCGGCGAAGCGGACATGCTCGGGCCGGATGGCGATCTGGATATGCTGGTCGGTCCCGATGCCTGGCGCCAGATTGGCGCGTGGAAAGGTGACAATGCCCAGGATGCCCGCATTGACGGTTACATCCGTGTCGCCGATCTGGCGCACCGTGGCGTGGAAGAAATTCATCTCGCCGATAAAGTCGGCCACGGCACGGCAATTGGGCCGTTCATAAAGTTCGCGGGGCGCCGCGACCTGCAGGATTCGGCCCGCCTCCATCACCGCAACCCGGTCCGACAGCGAAAGCGCCTCTTCCTGATCATGGGTGACCAAGAGGAATGTGATGCCGACCTGGCGCTGGATGGCGCGCAGTTCCAGTTGCATGGCCTCGCGCAGCCGCTTGTCGAGCGCGCCCAGCGGTTCGTCCAGCAACAGCAGCTTGGGTTCGCGCACCAGGGCGCGGGCCAATGCCACCCGCTGACGCTGGCCACCCGACAACTGGTCTGCCGCGCGCCCGCCCAGCCCTTCCAGCCGCACCGTCGCCAGCATGGTCTCGACTTTGTCGCGCAAGGTTGCCTTGGGCAGCTTCAGCCTGCGCAGGCCATAGGCGACATTGTCGAACACGTTGAGGTGCGGAAAGATTGCATAGGACTGGAACACCATGTTGGTGGGCCGCTGGTGCGGCGGCACCGAATTCATGATCTCGCCATCGATCGCTATGGTCCCGCTGTCGGGGTTCTCGAAGCCCGCGATCAGGCGTAGCAGGGTGGTCTTGCCGCAGCCCGACGGCCCCAGGAGGGCAAAGAATTCGCCGTGCGCGACGTCCAGAGCCACGTCGTTTACGACGGGGTGGCCGTCAAAGGCTTTGCGGACGCCGCAAACCGACAGGAAGCTCATGCGCCCACCATCGGGGCCCGGGCGCCCAGGTTGCGGACATATTCGGCCAGTATCACCAGTCCCACCGAAACAGTCAGAATGATCGTTCCCAGCGCCAGCACCATGGGAAGCCGTTCGGGAAAGCGCAGCTGGCCCCAGATATAGACGGGCAGGGTCGCTTCGGTGCCGGAAAGGAAATAGGCCAGCAGGAATTCATCAAAGGAGGTGATGAAAGTCAGGAGCAGGCTGGCGATGATGCCAGGCCACATCAGCGGAAAGGTCACGCGCCAGAAAGTCATCCATTCATCCTCGCCCAAATCGGCGCTGGCTTCTTCCAGATTGCGGTCGAAGCCCTCGAAGCGGGCGATCAACACGGTGAGGGCGAAGGGAACACAGGCCAGCAGGTGCCCCACGGCCACCGCCACCAGCGACAGCGAAAATCCGGCGGCATCCAGCAGCAGCAGCAGCGACAGGCCCAGCACGATATCCGGAATGAAAAGCGGCAACGAAATGAACCCCAGCGCCAGCCCCGCATGGCGGACAGGATAGCGCGTCACCGCGCGCGCCGCGGTCAGCCCCAACAGGGTCGAGAATACGGACGTAACAAGGGCCACTTTCAGGCTGTTGCCCAGCGCATGCTGCATGGTGCCGTCGGAGGCCAGCGCCCCATACCAGCGGGTGGTGAAGCCGGAGAGCGGAAAGGCGATGAATTCGGAATTGTTGAAGGAGAAGACGGGCAGCACCAGCACCGGCGCATAGAGAAAGGCCAGGTAGGCGACGGCGTAGAAGAGAAGGGCTCTTTTTTTATGCCCTATCGCTTCGCTACTTGAGGGCGGGCTTCTCATCGCACGGATCTCGCCGCGGCGCGTGCGCCTGTCACGAACAGGCCCGCGATCACCGCCACCATCGCCATGCTGACAAGTGACAGGGCAGCGCCCAAAGGCCAGTTGCCCACGCCGTTGAATTGCACCTCGATCAGATTGGCGATCATGGTTCCCTGAGTACCACCGACCAAAGCCGGCGTGACATAGTCGCCGGTGGTGGGCACAAAGATCAGAATGACGGCGCCGATCACGCCGGGCAGCGACAGGGGCAGGGTAATGCGCAGGAAGCGCCTGACCGCGCCATCGCCCAGGTCGCTGGCCGCCTCCAGCAGCGAGCGGTCGATTTTTTCCAGGCTGACATAGATAGGCAGGATGGCGAACGCCGCCCAGGCATGGGCCAGCGTCACCACCACGGCGAGGGGATTGTAGAGCAGGAAGTCCAGCGGCTGGCTGACCAGATGCATCCGCATCAGGCCGGAATTGATCACCCCGTCAAAGCCCAGAATGATCTTCCAGGCAAACACGCGCAGCAGATACGATGTCCAGAAGGGGATGGTCAGCGCCACCAGCCAGATGAATTTGCGCCTGGCGTGGAAGGCGACGAAATAGGCCATGGGATAGGCAAGACAGACGGTGGCGATCGTCACCGCGCCCGAGATCACCACCGAACGGAAGAAGAGGGCGCGAAAGCTTGCCTGCCCCAGCACCGCGCCATACTGGGCGAGCGTCCAGCCCACACCGAAGCCCAGGCCCTGTTGGTTTTTCAGGCTGGTAATAGTCATCAGGCCCAGGGGCGCGGCCAGCGCCAGTCCCATGACCACGAGCGTGGGGGAGAGGAGGGCGTAGCCCTCGCCCGAATGTCGTCCGCTGTCCGCCACGCCCACTCCCTGAAAGAGGGGCGATTGTTGGGAAATCCCTGGTTCCGGCGCAACCGAAAGATACCGAAACCTAGGGAATTGCTGCTTGAATCCCGATCGGCGATGGGTCATAACCCGCCGTCTTGGAGTGCGGGCGTAGCTCAGGGGTAGAGCATAACCTTGCCAAGGTTAGGGTCGGGCGTTCGATTCGCCTCGCCCGCTCCAAGTTTTTCTCTTAAATTCAAACGGTTACGTGAGCTGCCCGGCCAGGTGCCTGAGTGGCCATGTCATCCGTATAAGCGCTGTATAAGCACAAAAGCCATCTTCGCGGCCGTTCCGGACCGGGATGGCTCCCCATGAATCTTCTGTTTGACGTCGTCGCGCCAGTCATCGGTCAGGTGCTGTGCCTGATGGTCCGAGACTGGCGCGCGCAACGCAAACTTAAGGGCCGACCGCGAGCGGAACTGCTGCCACCGTCAGCCTCGGCAGGTTTTTGGCCTGTTGGATCAGCAACGCCCGCGCCAACGAGGTTGGAACAGCCGACCTGGGCAAGGCTGCCGCCCCCACCCCGCCAGTAGCCGCCAAGTCAATCGCACGCTGCGCAGCGCCTTTCTGAAGCGCCGTAGCGGCCATCCTGGAAGCAAACCCGACGGTCGGAAGCGCCAACGCATGCGGGCCTGCGGCCATCACCATTGCGACGCTGTCCAGGCCCTGGTCATCGGCGACGGCATTGCCCGCGCCGTACAGCATCCCCGCCTTAGCGCCCGTGCGGATAGCGCCGCCAATGGTGGAAACGTCGCCAAGAGGCAGCGCCATGCCGCCCGCGAGGCCGCCAGCCAGCGAGGCGGCGGGGTGGGCGGTGCGATCTGCTTCCAGACCACCACGCAGGGCGGCAAGGTTCTGGTGGTAGCGAGACAGCCAGTCGGATGCGTTCGACGTGGGGTTCGTCGGATCGCCGAAAGTCGCCTGGACAGCGGCGACGGCGGGCTCAGACAGGCCGAAGGTCGCATCGTTCAGCATATTGCGTGCGAACGAGCCGCCCGCGCTGTCCGCCTTCGCTTGCTGGGGTGGGTCGAACTGATCGAACGGATTGGCCACCGCAGCATGTCCGTCGAACTGGTCGAACGGGTTTGTAGCCGGGGCGGGCGTGGCGCGCGCCGGTGCCTGCGTGGGCAGCGGTGCGAGCATTGGATTGTTTGTGAAGTCGACCATTAGTAGCCCGTTGATGGGTGAGCAATGATGATAGGCGCGTTCGGGCTGGGGCCTTTGAACTGCGCGTTCGCCTGCGCTCGCGCATAGGCTTTCGCCTGCACAATCTTGAGCTGCTGCGACAGGTAACCCGGGATGGGAGTTGCTGTGCCTTCGTCTGGCTGCACAACCATTCCGCCGGAGACTGTCGGCTTTGAGACGCCCTTTTGTAGGACCGCAAGCGGTCGCCCCGTCGTCGGGTCAATCGCGTATACGTTCTGGTCGCGGTCATAACCCTTGTACTGCGGCGTGCCGTAGCCGAGCGCGGATTGGATGTCGCTCGAGTTGAGGCCAAGCAGCGCCGCGTTCACCATGGCGGCGCGGGTCTTTACCGGGTCGCCATTGGCCGCCGCAAGCTGCTGCTGCACAGACGCCAGGGCGGCAAGACCGCGCTGCGTCTTCTGCTGCTGCTGCTCGTTTTCGTACTCGCGCTGGACATTGTTGGCGTCCTGACCCTTGCCCCCGAACCACAGCGCCGCATCTTGGAGCGAAGCACTCGCCATGTTCATGCGGTCGCTGTCGCTCTGGTTAGCGTTCGGCGTGTAGACGTGCGCTTGCCGCCGCGCATGGCAGCGGTCGTGGAGCGCAAGTTCTGATGGCTGGGTGTTAGTGAACCGCCAGATACTTGGCGGCGAGGCCCGCGCCGTACTTGGCGTCGAACTGCGGTGCCAGGCTGGGGTTATCGTGCAGAATGCAGATGGCTATGGGTGGGACGAACAGAGCGGGCCTGTCTGTCGTCTCGCCGGTCGGAGCCTTGGCGGGGGTGGGACCGGCATTAGGGGCGATCATAGCTGCCCGCCCTCAAATGACCCCAAAAAACCCCTGCCGATTGACTTCGGAAAACCACTGCCATTTGACTGGCAAAAATCGTCCGCATTTGACTGGGAAAAATCCTGCTCGGTTGACTGAGGGAAACCCCTGCCGCGTGCCGCACCCCCTAAATGACTCCCCGAAACTGTTCTCACGCAGCCTCCCTTTCCACGGAGACGCGATTAGGAGTCCGTACAGACTCAAGCTCCTTTCCGGGCTGTCGTGTACCAGTGAAGGGCAAAACGTCAGCGGACGAGTCTAGATTTGCGTCTGGTGGCAAATCTGGCGGTGGGCAAGAGACGGAAGCGCCACCGCTGCGGTCGTTACCCCGTTTTGGCTGGCGAAGCAGGCCGCCCGGAACGTCTCGGACCAATTCGCCCTCGGGCACTTCGCTTTCCAGCCATCCGGCCTTCCATTGGGTCTTCGGCTTATCGTGCCACCTGATCGGGCGGCCAAGCGGCACTATCTTCGAGGGTAACCCCGCCATCGCAGCCCGCTCACGCCTTGCCTGGGCCAATAGCCCAAGCAGGACCCCAGACCTCGGAAAGGATCGGTTTTTCGGGTCCGGGCTCTGTCGATAAGACCTGATGGCGACCTCAATTTCCGCGAGTGGATATTGCTCCAGGTCTTGCACCATGTCGGCGATGAGCCGTTTCGCTTGCCCTTCGGTGAAGTCAGGCCGGTAGTAGTGGATAGCCAGGTTCGCCAGCAGGAGGCCGATCTTCGCTCGCGTCTCCGGCATTGGTTGCTGTTGAGAACTGTTCGTCGATATAGGTCGCTGTGGCTGAGAAGAACTTATCGTATGCGGATTGCTTGGCATGGTTGCCATCTTTGCTTTTGAGTTCAAACACGCCCGTCCAGCCGTTTTTCGTGGATTGATCTAAGACGGCGTTAGGGTCGTGCCCCTGGAGCTTCAGTTGCTCCAGTTCCTTGATGACCAGCGTCTTTGCACGCTCTGTCATATGCGCACGCTTGCGGCGGCGCATTTCGCTGTAACCGTTCCATGCCTCAGGATTAACCCAAGCAGGCAAAGGGACGACAGCAACAACGGCCACCGCGTTAGCGGGTGGCCCTTTCTTCTTCCTTTCTTCTTTATGATTATGGTTCTGGTTCTGGTTACCTCCCGTTTGCACGCCGGTTTGCTGATGCAAAGGCTCTGCAATTGCACGCGGCTGATTGTGCGTTTTCAACGCTCTAGCCTCATGTGACCGATGCGCGGCAGCGCGTCTCACCTCAGAGGTGACCGACGCTTTCCGGAGTTCGAAAAGCAATCGTCGCTGGGTGATTTTGTCTCCTTCACGGCTCAAGAGTGCTTCGACGCGACCGCCGATCCGCCGCCATTGCTTCAGCGAGAGGCACGCCAACCGCGATAGCGACCGCTCGTCGCCTGGGATGTACCCGCCCTCCCGCCACATGGACATGAGCAACAGCAGATAGGCCCCGTGCTGTTCGCAGGTCAGATTGCGCGTGTCTGCCAGGTAATCAGCGACGTACAGCATCATGAAGGGCTTGCTCATCCAGAACCGGCCAGTCCCGGCAGCCGGGCCAGAACATCGGCGACAGCAGGAAGGCAGACAGCGAAAGGAGCGAGGCCAGCAAGTGCGGCGATCAAACGTGCTGGAGTTCGCGTTTCATTAGGCAGCGACAAGCGCGGCACCCGTGGTGCCGCTAGTCGAGGCGCGACGGCGGGCGGCCAGCCAGTCGTCGAGGTCGGATATCAAATACCCCACAGCGCGACCCGAAAGCTGGACGTACGGGGGGCAGTCGGGACCGCCGCGCACGCGGGTTTTCGTCAAAGTGCTAATCGCCATACCCAAGTAGCGGGCGGCTTCTGGTGTACGAAGAACGGCAGTCATGCCGGGTCCTTTCTCAAAGTTGCAGTAAGGCGGCCTCATCAGGCCGCAGTTCATCATTAGGCGGCCTTGCGGGCCGCCCTATTTTTCGTTTTCACAATGTCAAACAGCTACACCAGGCAACACTAGAACACCCTGGCACGCACCATCATATCACATCGCTTTTGGGCTCATGCGCGAACTGGGTGGGCCAGGTGGCCTTATGAGCGGACTGGTTCGTCCAGAAGGCTGAGCAAGATGCGTTTCCACGCAAATGCTACCGCGCCGTCGATGGCCGCGACGCCAGGCACGTACTGCGAGTGGTCCCATGCCCTTGCCTCTTCGAGCACCTTATCCAGCGCCTTGTTGCGGGCGGAGTAAATCCTCATGGCGGTTTTGATGCTGAGGTGTTCGAGTGGTTCTCCTGGCGTCGTGAGGAACCTGCACGCGTCCTCCACCGTTGTCCCGGGCTTATTGCGCACAGACCTAGTCACCGGCCTATCGTGCATGAAGTCGAAGATTAGACGGTGGACCGTGAAGGGATCGACAGGACTCTCCTGATCTTTCCTGCTCAAGACCTGGAACCCGGGCACGTACGTGCAGGCCAGGCGGTAGGCGAGCTTCGGCCACGCGTTTTCGTCCGCCTGATCTATGTCGAAATAGGAAAAAAGCCCCGACTCGCCGAGGGTGCCCAAGGGTGATGATTGTTTAGTGCCCGGATACCGAGCACGTGTCCTTTTCCGTGCCTCAGGTGAGGGTTGCCAAGCGAACACGCCCAATTGCAGCGCGCCTAACACGACAAGCCACCAATTCGACCAACTTTCGGGTTGCTCGCTATTTGCGGCTGCGTGGCCAAATTGCTTGACTGCAACTTGGTTTGCGGCGGCAGACGAACTTGGGGATGGCTTGTCTTGACCGCCGGTCTCGGTCGGAGCGGAGGCACTTTGCGCCACCCGTTGGACATGTTTTGTGATAGGAAAGTGTGACGGTTGGCGCGTTGCCGCCCATGCAGCCAGCGCTGCAATTCCTAACAGCATAACGGTCCCCCGACCCTCAGACATGCGGCAACGGTACATTGTCCAACCCAACGCCGGATAGCGTGCTCAGGAAAAAGAGCGCTGGAAATAAACGAGCCGGTGGCGATTGACTACGCGATGACGCAATCCTTCATTGCGGCACTATCTTAAGATGCCTGGCCGTTGGCTGGTGTCAGCGGTACAGGCTGACAACCTTATCCTCTCCCTTTCCGTCCAGCGCCAAGGCGAGGGCCACGCTGATGCGGTCAGCGGCAGCGACCAGGGCAGGGTCGGGCGCTGTCGCGTATCGCCCTGTGATGCCTCGCTTAGCGTGGCCGAGTAGCGCGCCGATGATTAGATCGGAATAGCCCAACTCCGTTGCGGCGCTGGCGAACCAATGGCGCAGCCCATGCAGTGTGACGCCCTTGAGCTTCGCGCGCTTAGCTATGCGCGCCCACATCTTGGGCAGGCCGACTAGGTGGCCTTCCTTCGACGAGCCGGGAAACATAAAGTCGGCCGCCCTCGCGCCTTTGGGTGTGATGGTCTGAAAATGCTCCAAGGCGCTACGGCCTAGCGCGCGCATCTGCGGGCCGCTCTTGGTGTCGGCCAGACGGGCACAGTGAGCGGGAGCGTCGACCATTCCAACTTTGAGCGTTAGACCCTCCATGCGCCGGAAGCCTGTCAGAAGTAGGGCCCGAATAGCATTGCGCCCGACCTTGGCCTCCTGGCTCTCGGTCTCGGCGTTTTCCTGCGCCTCTTCCCGCATCGCGATACCGACCGCCTTCACCTTTTCGAACGCAAAGGCTGGTTTGGCCGCATTGTCCTTTGGCCTTTTGATGCCGCGAGCTGGGTTCTTGTCCAGCACGCCGTCACGAACCGCCCGCTCCAGAATGGTCCCGAGCATTCCCAGTGTTCGCGCTGCAACCGCCGCCCCGCCTTTCGCAACGCCGCCGCGCGGACGCTTCGGGTCTTTCCCTGTCGGTTTGGGCGCTGGCTTCACGCTCTTGCCCGTCATCACGTCCCGCAAGAATTTGTCCATGTCCGCGTGGGTTAGACCGGCGACGGCACGGGAGCCGAGCAATGGCTTAACGTGGCGCTCGATGCGGCTCTTATCCACCTTAAGGGTGCTGGCCTTGATGCGCCCCTTGCCCGCTTCCAGGTACTCGTCGCAAAGCTGGGCCACAGTCTGAGCGTTCCGCTCCGCTGCCCGCGCGTCTGCCGGGTCTTCCCCACGGTCAACGGCGGCCAGCCTCTGCTTGGCATCCCTGCGCGCTTCGTCCGGCGTTAGCCGTCCCACTTTGCCGAAGGTCATCCGACGGGTCCGGCCATGCCGGTTCCGATATTGGATCACCCATGCCTTCGCGCCGGAAGGCATCACCCGCAGCCCGAAACCCGGTAGGTCGTCGTCCCAATACAGGGTCTCCCTGTCACCGAAGGCCTCGGCAGCATCCACCGTCCTTTTGGTCAGCTTGGTCATGGCCAGCGCTGCCGCGCCCCGGCGGTCACCAGAGCCCAGCCAGCCCGTATAAGCACCATATAAGCAGCCGGGCGGAAACTGGGGGAAATAGGTGGCAACTCTGGCATGGTAGAAAACCCGCTAAATCATTGATAAATGTGACTAGCGGACACTGGAGGAAAATCATGGCATGAGCAAGAAATATATGGTTCTAACCTTGCCAAGGTTAGGGTCGGGCGTTCGATTCGCCTCGCCCGCTCCAAGTTTTTCTTTTATTTCAAAGTGTTGTTCCGATGCCCTCCCTGAGGGCGCATCGCGCTGTCGCTTTGTTCTCGCAGTAAATGCAACTCCGCAGCGTTATGCCCACCTTCGCGCGCGTCTATTTCGCTGGCCCGAAGAACTGATAGGTCGCGGAGTACCGCATCCGGGCCTGCTCGCCCACGTGGCTTGTGTCGCAGCCAGTTGCCGGCGCCGCACCGCCCTTCGTGTCGGCCCGGCGGATCGTGTTTACCGCGGCGAGGCGCCCCGAACCCTGTCTCGTCTTGACCTCGAGAAGAAGCCAGGGAATGGCGCCAGACACCGGCGCGTCCACTTTTGCGACTGAAGCGCCGGTCACCTCGGAGCCGTCAACGAGCTTCCAACTGGGGCCCGCGAAGTGGGTTCCAATCTGCCTTCCCTGAGCGTCGAAGAGGTTGGCTTCGGGCGCCTTGAAAACCCATTCCGGCCCTTTGCCCGTGGTCTCGCAGGCATAAATCTGGACCCCATCGGCCTGTGCCTCGACCAGTAGTGGTGCATGTACCGGCGGGGCCACGGCGGCCTGGTCGGCAAGAGCGGGTACGGTGGCGAGGATAAGCAAGGCGCTGGCAACACGAAAAGCCATAGTATTTTACTCCCGCTAGCGGCCATCGCTCCGCAGCATGGCCGCGTGCCGACAGGATACGTCATTACCGCGCTTGGTCCCACAGTTCGCGAGCAGTTCTTGAGGCTGGATTCTTCACCGCGCCGCCGGCTAATGCTTGTTTTCCCTTAGCCGCTGGCGGTGCGCGGCCTGTTTCGCGCGATTGCCGCAGAGCGCCATGCTGCACCAGCGCCGCGCGTGGCCCCGCGTATGGTCGGCGAACAGCAGGGTGCAGGTGGGGCCTTCGCAGGCCTTCACCAGTGAGAAGTCTTCGGTGCAGACCAGTTCGGCCATTGCCTGTCCGACGGGGAGCAGAAGCGACTGCGGATCTGGCCAGCGACGGACGGACTGAAGCGCGAAATGTCCTGCCGAAGCCGGCTGAAACACGATCCGGCTGAAAGTCTGATCGCGTTCCAGCAGGCGGTTAAGCGGTTCCAGTTCCGTGAGCGCCGATTTTGCCAGCGCGCGCCCCTTATGCCGATGCACGAAATTCCGGAACCATTCCCGCAAGTCTCGCGCTTGTTGTGCGACACGATCAAGTTCGCCCGACCGTGTGCGCGCGCGCATGTTGTGCAGTACGTCTTCCGGCGCCAATCCGGCTTGGCCAAGCCAGCGCAGATAGCCCTCGCCGTCCGCAATCCAGTCAACGGGAACATCGACCGGGGTCGCAATGGAATTCAGGAAATCCAGGCCGACAGCGTCACCGACAAGGATCGCTGGTGGCAGGTCGTTGGTCATGGCTTTTCCGATGGCCTCCATGAACATGGAGTAACCTCTAAAACATCGCTTGACAAGTTATCCCACCGAGAGTAACCGTACAAATACACTTTTACAGGTTACAATGTCTGAAGGGAGAGGCAGATGTCGAATGTGAGCGTTGTGTTCGCGCATGGAGCCTGGGCCGATGGATCGAGCTGGTCGAAGATCATCGCACCGCTGGAAGCGGACGGCATCCGGGCTGTGGCGGCGCCGCTGCCGCTTACGTCCTTTCAGGATGACGTGGCGGCGCTTGGTCGCGTTCTGGAGCGGGTACCGGGGTCGGTTGTGCTGGTCGGCCACGCCTATGCCGGTGCCGTGATCGGGGCTGTTCGCAGCGAGAAGGTGAAGGCACTGGTCTATGTCGCAGCACTGGCGCCGGACGAAGGCGAGACAGTGCTCGACGTCTTCACCCGCACCCCGCCGCATCCGCAGGCACCCAAACTCGAGCCCGACAATCACGGACGGATCTATTTGCCGGACGAAGCCTTTGCCGCCGCCTTCGCGCAGAACGCCACGGCGCCGGAGCAGGCGGTGCTCAGAGCGGTTCAGCGTCCGATCTCACCAGCCTGCATCACGGTTCCCGTGCCGCGCCCATTGTGGAAGGAGCGTCCCGCCTGGTTTCTGGTGGCCGAACAAGACCGGATGATCGCCAGTGACAACCAGAACTTCATGGCCGCACGCATGAAGGCGCATATGCGTTCCCACCCCGTCGATCACGCGCCCCTCGTTACCGCGCCCGGCGTTGTCCTGAGTGTGGTGCTGGAAGCGGTCGCGGAAGCATCCAAAAGCTGATCCATCCTCGAAAGGAGAACGTCATGACGCATTATCGCACAGCCGATGTCGACGACTTCAACATCTTCTACCGCGAGGCGGGTGCGCCCGGAGCACCAAAATTGCTTTTGCTCCACGGCTTCCCCAGTGCCGGCCACATGTTCCGGGACCTGATCCCGCTGCTTTCCGACCGCTTTCATATTATCGCGCCCGATCTTCCGGGTTTCGGCAAGTCCGACATGCCGGCGCGGGGCATCACCTTCGACCGGATCGCCGAAATCATCGACCGCTTCACCGAAGTCGTAGGCTTCAACCGCTATGCCGTCTATGTTTTCGACTATGGGGCGCCGACGGGCTTCCGGCTGGCGCTGAAACATCCCGAACGCATTACCGCGATCATCTCGCAGAACGGCAATGCCTATGTCGAAGGTCTGAGCGAAGGCTGGAATCCAATCCAGGCTTATTGGAAAAATCCTTCGCAAGAAAATCGCGATGCATTGCGCGCATTCCTCGCGCCCGAAGCGACCGTCTGGCAATACACCCATGGCGTCACCGATCCCGCGCTGGTGTCGCCCGACGGCTATTCGCTGGACAATTTCTACATGACCCGGCCGGGCGCCCATGACGTGCAGCTCGACCTGTTTGGCGACTACAAAAGCAATGTCGCGCTCTATCCGGCTTTCCAGGCCTATTTCCGCGCCCATCGGCCCCCATTCCTCGCGGTTTGGGGCAGGAATGATCCGTTCTTCCTGCCGGCCGGCGCCGAAGCTTTCAAACGCGATATCCCCGACGCGACGGTCCGCTTCCTCGACACCGGCCATTTCGCGCTGGAGACGCATGCCGACGAGATCGCGGACGCCATCCGCGATTTTATTTCCAATGACCTGTTCCAGGTGGCTTCGGGC
Organism: Rhizomicrobium sp.; assembly: GCA_036488555.1. Classification (GTDB taxonomy): domain Bacteria; phylum Pseudomonadota; class Alphaproteobacteria; order Micropepsales; family Micropepsaceae; genus Rhizomicrobium. Next base: position 149,789 of record DASXHL010000024.1, on the reverse strand, counting down.
CTGCCCTCTGCATAAAATGCGTTGGCATCGGAGCAAGGTTACGCCATGGCCGCGAACCTGAAGATCAGGCTGAGTGCCGTGATCGGCACCTGTTTCTTTCTCGGATTGGCCATCTGGGGCTGGGGCGGGTTTGGCCCCTTCTTCGCCCATCCCGCGCGCATCGCCGTCACCGTGATCTTTTTTGCCCTCACCATCATTGCCATGTTCACGGCCGGCAATCTCAGTACTGGTGAGCGCGAGGATCGCGGCAATCGCTGGGTGCTGGCTGCTTTGGGCATCCTGGCCATTATTGCCGCCTATCTGTCGGCCTATTGCGACCGCAAGGACCTCTGGGTGCTGGACGGCGACACGGTGCGATGGATTGGCGTGGCGTTGCTGGTGCCGGGTGGCATCATACGGCTCTGGCCGGTCTTTGTGCTGGGCCGCCGCTTTTCCGGCCTTGTCGCCATCCAGCCTGGTCACAGGCTGGTGACCACGGGCATCTACAGCATCGTGCGCAATCCCAGCTATGTCGGCCTGCTGCTTTCATCCTTCGCCTGGGCGCTGGCTTTTCGCTCGATCGCGGGCCTCATTCTCGCGGCGCTGCAGATCCCGCCCCTGATCGCTCGCATCCATTCCGAAGAAGGGCTGCTCACATCGCAGTTCGGCGGCGAATATGAGGCCTATCGCCAGAAGACCTGGCGGCTTATCCCCGGCCTCTATTGAGGCTTGCGGCCGGCGCATCCGGAGACGCAATCTTGGAGCGCGAAAGTGATTCCGCGGAGAGACGCGCGTGAAACTGGAATCGCTGTCATGGTCGGAGCTTGTGACCCACGCCAAGGAAGCCGAAGCGGCGGCGGCCCGGTCGACGGACCCCGAGATCCGGGCGGAATGGCTTCAAATCGCGCGCTGCTATCGCGAAATGGCCGATCGGAAAATCAAACCGCCAAAGTTCGGCCCAATATGACGCCGGGTGAATGATGCATGCAAAAACGGCCCCGGACGATCCGGGGCCGTTTCTGTCTGTCGTTTAGCGATGGCCGCCGTGGAAGCCGCCACCATGGAAGCCGCCACCGTGGAAGCCACCACCATGGAAGCCGCTGCCATGCCAGCCGCCGCCGAAGCCGAAACCGATGGCCGGTCCGCCGACATAGGCCGGGCCATAGCCGCAATTGTAGGGGCTATAATAGGGAGCGCAGGCGGGGGCAACCAGCGGCGCACCCACGCCGACGAAGACGCGGGCCGAAGCCGGCGAAGCTAGGCCAGCGGCGGCGCCTGCCATCAACACAGCACCAAGAGCAAGTTTTGCGAAGCGTTTCATGCGGGTCTCCTTTTCAAACCGTGGCCGGCATCTTGTGCGCGTCGCCTTGAACCGGTCCTGAAGCCGGGGTTTCTCTGCCGTTCAGCAATGTGTTCGCAATGTGGCCAGGAAGCCGCGGGTTCCTGCGAAAATGCGGCAGGGAACGGCTTTCGCAGCCGCACATTCCCCTCCCGTCAGACCCTCAAAGGCTTTCTCGCATGTTGTCACGGCTCGCGCTGCCACTATGCCTCTTGTTGCTTGCCGGTTGCTCTTCCACGCGCGCCACCAGCCCCTCGCGCAGCGCACAGGAAGTGCTTCTGATCACCACCGCGGCCGATCGTGCGGCCGAGGCGCTGGCCGAGCAGGTGCCGACCAATCTCACTGCCTGGATCGATCCCAGCGGTTTCTCCGCCGAGGACCAGGCTTACGGTCTGGCCGCGATCAAGGATGCGTTGCTGCGTCATGGCGTGCGGCTGGTGAGCGACCAGACCAAGGCCGATGCGGTGATCCTGCCGCGCGCCGGCACGCTTTCGACGGATGAGAAAAACACGCTGGTGGGAATCCCGTCTCTTCCGGTGCCACTGGCGCCTGGCGTGCTGATCCCGCCGCTTTCGCTCTATTCCGAAAATAGCGCCAAGGGCGCGGCCAAATTCGCCGCGTCGATCTACGATCCCAAGACCGGCAAGCTGATCGTCTCTACCAATCCGGCTTACGGCTTCAGCCGCGAAAATGACGGCGTGGTGCTGTTCTTCTTCTCATGGCGCAAGAACGACATGGATATCGATCTCGCCAAGAACCCGCCGCGCGTGACGGCGGCGAAGTAACCGGGCTCAATAAGTCGTCCGTCCACCAGACGTGTCGAGCGTGCTTGCGGTGGTGAAGGAGCATTCCTCGCTCGCCAGCCAGCACACCGCCGCGGCGATTTCGGGAGCGGTGCCCAGCCGGCCCATCGGGATGCGCGAGCGCATATAGTCGATATGGCTCTGCGGTACGCCCTTCAGGATCGGGCTTTCGAACGTGGCCGGCGTCACGGCATTGACGATCACGCCCTTGGTCGCAAGCTCCTTGCCCAGCGATTTGGTGAAGCCCAGCACCGCGGCCTTGGCGGTGGAATAGGAACTGGCATTGGGATTGCCTTCCTTGCCGGCGACAGACGAGATGTTGACGATGCGGCCATAACCGGCTTCCACCATCATCTCCGCTATGGCGCGGCAGCAATAGAACAGGCCGTTGACATTGACGTCGATCACCTTGAGCCAGCTGTCGATGGGGTAGCCGATCACCGGCTGGGTCGCACCGGTGATGCCGGCGCTGTTGACCAGGATGTCGATCTTGCCAAGTGCCTTGCGCGATGCATTGGCCGCCGCTTCCACCGCCTTGGCGTCACTGACATCCAGCGCCACCACATGCACTGCGCCGCTCTCTTTCTGGGCGGCGGACAGGGCATCGGGACCGAGGTCCCACAGGCAGACCTTGCCGCCCTCGGCGGTGATGCGCTTGGCGGTCTCAAGCCCCAGGCCCGAAGCGCCGCCAGTGATGACCGCGGTGCGACCCGCAAAGCGTCCAGCATAGATCATGATGACTGTTCCCTCATGTTCCGGCGGCGCGTTATAGCCGTAAAAGTTTATGTTGCAGCGCAATATATCTGCGGCGGCGCGCCGCGATGGTGGTCGCGGTTCCGACTGTCTAGAGTGCGCCGCCTTTTATCTATAACCGCTTGAAATCGAACCGTAGAAAGCCTGCCCATGACCAAAGTTGCGTTTCCCTTGCCGCAAGACTGGCGCGATGCCGTGCTGGTGGGCCGTATCGACATGGGCGAAGGCCCGACCCCCATCGTGGTGAAAGAAGGCCGGGTTTTCGACGTCTCCGCCACCGCGCCGACGGTTTCGCTGTTGCTGGAAAAGTGGAATGGCGTGCCTGCCGGCAAGGACCTGGGCGATATCAATGATCTGGGCCTGGAGACCGCCTGGTCGAACGGCTCTGCCAAGGTGAAGTTGCTGGCGCCGGTCGATCTGCAATGCGTGAAGGCCGCGGGCGTCACCTTCGCCATCTCCGCCATCGAACGGGTGATCGAGGAACGCGCCAAGGGCGTGCCCGGCCGCGCGCAGTCGATCCGCGAGGAGCTGGCGGCGCGCATCGGCACCGACATCCGTAAGGTGGTGCCGGGATCGGCTGAAGCCGCCAAGCTGAAAGAGGCGCTGATCGCCGACGGGCTGTGGTCGCAATATCTGGAAGTGGCCATCGGGCCCGATGCCGAAGTCTTCACCAAGGCCCCGCCCATGTCCTCGGTCGGCTGGGGCGATTATGTCGGCATCCGCACCCAATCCACCTGGAACAACCCCGAGCCCGAAATCGTCGTGGTGGTCGACCGCGCCGGCAAGGCGGTGGGCGCGACCCTGGGCAATGACGTGAACCTGCGCGACTATGAAGGCCGCAGCGCGCTGTTGCTCGGCAAGGCCAAGGACAACAACGCCGCGTCGGCGCTTGGTCCCTTCATCCGCATGTTCGACGACAAATACAGCATGGACGATGTGCGCAATGCCGTGGTCGAACTGGAGATCGTGGGCACCGACAATTACCGGCTGGAAGGCAAGTCCACCATGTCGGAGATCAGTCGCGATCCGCTGGAACTGGTGAAGCAGACGATCTCCGAGCACCAGTATCCCGATGGCTTTGTGCTGTTTCTGGGCACCCTGTTCGCCCCCACCCAGGATCGCGATGTGAAGGGTTCGGGCTTCACCCACAAGGAAGGTGACGTGGTGAAAATCTCGACGCCCAAGCTGGGCGTGCTGGAGAATCGCGTCACCACCTCCAAGGCGGCGCCGCCCTGGAATTTCGGTATTTCTGACCTGATGAAAAACCTTGTCAGGCGTGGGCTGCTAAATGGCTGATGGGCTTCGCCGCGGGGCCGCCTGGATGCTGCGGCCCTAAGCCATACCCCTGTCACACTGCTGGGATGCAGTTGTGGGGTTGGATTGATATGTCCAACCCCTTAAATACACCGGACTATTTTCCCCCGACCTGCCCAAGGAGAGATTTGATGACCGAGACCCTGACCCATTTCATTGGCGGCAAGCAGGTTTCCGCACCGGGGGCGCTGGAAAGCGTCAACCCGTCCAATACCGGCGAAGTCGTCGCCAAGTTTCCCGATGGCAGCGCCGAGGACGTGAACAAGGCGGTAGAAGCCGCTCGCGCCGCGTTCCCCGGTTGGTCGGGCGCCACGCCGGAAGTGCGCGCCGATGTGCTCGACAAGGTGGGCAGCCTCATCCTTGAGCGCAAGGACGCCATCGGCAAGCTGCTCGCGACCGAAGAAGGCAAGACCCTTCCCGAAGCCACCGGCGAGACGGTGCGCGCGGGCCGCATCTTCAAATATTTTGCCGGCGAGGCGCTGCGCCGCCATGGCCAGAATCTCGACTCGGTGCGTCCCGGCGTCGAGATCCAGACCTATCGCGAAGCCGTCGGCGTCTATGGCCTGATCACGCCGTGGAACTTCCCCATCGCCATCCCGGCCTGGAAGATCGCCCCGGCGCTGGCCTTCGGCAACACCGTCGTCTTAAAGCCTGCCAATCCCACCCCCGCCACCGCACATGCGCTGGCGGCCATCATCCACGAAGCCGGTGCGCCGGCCGGGGTGATGAACATGGTTCTGGGCCGTGGCCTGGTCGGCGACGCGCTGGCCAAGCACCCCGACGTCAATGGCGTGTCCTTCACCGGCTCGCAGACCGTGGGCGCCAAGGTCGCGCTTGCCGCGGTGTCGCACCAGGCCCGCGTGCAGTTGGAAATGGGCGGCAAGAATCCGCTGGTGGTGATGGACGATGCCGAATTCGACCGCGCCGTGCAGATCGCGGTGGACGGTGGCTACTTCGCCACCGGCCAGCGTTGCACCGCCTCCAGCCGCGTGTTCGTGCAGGAAGGCATTTATGACAAGTTCGTTGCCGCCGTTGCCGAACGCGCCAAGGCGCTGAAGGTCGGCAACGCGCTCGATCCCTCGACCCAGATGGGCCCGGCCGTCACCGACACCCAGCTTGCCGGCAACCTGAAGTATGTCGACATCGCGCTGAAGGAAGGCGGCCGCCTGCTCGCCGGCGGCCCTGAACCGCTGAAGCTCGCCACGCCCGGCCACTATATGTCGCCCACCCTGATCGTCGATACCAAGCCTTCTGACACCATCAATCAGGAAGAGGTCTTCGGCCCCGTCGTTTCGGTGGTCAAGATCAAGAGCTATGAAGAGGGCTTGGAGCTCTGCAATGCAGGCAATTTCGGTCTGTCGGCCGGCATCGTCACCACCAGCCTGAAGCATGCGCGTCACTTCCAGCGCAATGTGAAGGCCGGCATGGTGATGATCAATCTGCCGACCGCCGGCGTGGACTATCACGTGCCGTTCGGCGGCACGCGCGGTTCCTCTTACGGCGCGCGCGAGCAGGGTTTCGCCGCGGTGGATTTCTTTACTCAGATCAAGACGGCCTATTCTTTCTCGTAAGGTTTGGCGCATCGCTAAAGGATAAAGAGCGGCTTCGGCCGCTCTTTTCTTTTGGGGGAAGCGGGCGGTAGTCTCGTCTCACAACAAGAGAAACAGGCGAGGGACCATGGTGTTGCGGACAATCTTGCTGGCGGCTGCGTTTTTTGTGACGCCGCTGGCGGCTTTTGCCGATCTCGCCATTTCCGGCCAGGACGGCAAGCAGGTGCGCGCCGGCGATGGTCTGCCCATGAAGCCGACGCCCGACAGCGTCGCGACAATCGCTTTTTCCAGCAGCCATGCGCCAAAGGTCATCGGCATGCTCGAGGTCTGCTCCACCCAGATGGGGCCGCCCAGCGCCCTAGCGGTTGCGCCCGATTACAATTTTGTGCTGGCGACCTGCCCGCAGACCATCGACGATGCCAACAAGACCCATCCCACCGACACGGTTTCGGTGATCGGGCTGGATGACCCCACCCATCCCAAGCTGCTTCAGACGGTGCATGCGGGGATGGGCGCCACCGGCGTCTATATGAACAAGAAAGCTACCGTTGCACTGGTAACGGGTGTCGGTGATGACACGATCACGCTTTTCACCATCAAGGATCGCCAGTTGACCCGTGGCGGCCAGGTGAAGCTGGAAGCGAAGGCCGAGCCCCGCGATGTGCTGATTGCGCCAGACGGCGGGGCGGCCTACGCGCTGCGTTTTGGTGACGGCAAGGTGACCAAGCTGGCCATCAAGGGCGACCAGCTTGTCCGCGTGACCGACTTCGACGTGGGCACTCAACCGGACGGTGGCAGCATCTCTGCCGACGGCCGCTATCTCTTCGTCAATGATTTCGGTGGCGCGCCGACCACGACCAAGGGCAATGGCGCCACAGTGCTGATCGACACGCGGACCGGCAAGATCACCGACGCTGTGGAGGTGGGCGCCCTGCCGGAAGATGTGGTCCAGTCGCCGGACGGCAAATATGTCGCCGTGGTGGTGGGTAACGGCTCTGCCACGGTACGCAATGCGCCCAATTACAACAGTGTCTTCGGCAAGCTGGTAATCTTTGAGCGGCAGGGCGGCAAGCTGACCCATGTCACCGACAGCCCGATCGGCCACGCCTGTCAGGGCGTGGTGTGGAGCGACGATGGCAAGCGCCTGTTGGTGCAGTGTTCCGTCGAACGCGATATCAGGGTGCTCGATTTCGATGGCAGAACGCTGACGGAACGGCCCGAGGCCGCCATCAAGATGGTCTCTCGGCCCGGCGTCATGATCACGTCCAGGTCGCGTCCCTGATATCCGGCCTGATTTTCGGCTTGATCGGGGGGCGCTGGTCGCGCAAATAGCGCCGCCATGCCTCCGCCGCTGCTGCACCTTAAAGACATCACCGTCGCCTTCGGCGGCACCCGCCTGCTGGATGGAGCCGAACTCAGCGTCGCCGCGGGCGAGCGGCTGTGCCTGGTTGGGCGCAACGGTTCGGGCAAATCCACTCTTCTCAAGATCGCGGCGGGATTGGTGGATGCCGATGCTGGCACCCGTTTCGCCCAGCCCGGCGCCACCGTCCGCTATCTGCCGCAGGAACCCGATCTCAGCGGTTTTGCCACCACCCGCGACTATGTCGAGGCGGGACTGAACCCGCATGAAGACCCCAACCGGTCCTTTTACCTGCTGGGCAACCTGGGGCTGGACGGCACCGAAAATCCGGCCACGCTTTCGGGTGGCGAGGCGCGCCGCGCCGCATTGGCGCGGACGCTCGCGCCGCGCCCCGACATTCTGCTGCTGGATGAGCCCACCAACCATCTGGACGTGAACGCGATCGAATGGCTGGAAGGTGAACTGAAAACCGCCAGGGGCGCGCTGATCCTGATCAGCCATGACAGGCGGTTTCTCGAAAATCTTTCCCGCGCTACCATCTGGCTCGATCGCGGCAAGACGCATCGGTTGGAAAAGAGTTTTGCTTCTTTCGAGACCTGGCGCGACGAAATGCTGGAAAAGGAAGAGGTGGAGCGCCACAAGCTGGAGCGTCGCATCGCCGCCGAGGAGGATTGGGTGCGTTATGGCGTGACGGGGCGGCGCAAGCGCAACGTCGGCCGTCTTGCAAGGTTGCGGGGCATGCGCACCGAGCGCCGGGAGCAGATTCGCCAGCTCGGCACGGTGAAGATGGAGGCCGCGGAAGGGGCGGGCTCCGGCACCAAGGTGATCGATGCCAAGGGCCTGGGTTTCTCCTATGGCGATCGTGAGATCGTGGGCGATTTCAGTTTGCGCATCCATCGCGGCGATCGCATCGCCATTGTCGGACCCAATGGCGCGGGCAAGACCACCTTGCTCAAGCTCCTGACCGGCAAGCTTTCGCCAGAAAAAGGCAATGTGAAGCTGGGGCAGGGGTTGCTGATGGCGGAGCTGGACCAGAATCGCAGCCGGCTCAACCCCGAACAATCGCTGGCGGCGGCGGTGACCGACGGCAGCGGCGACACGGTGATGGTGGCCGGCAAACCGCGCCATGTCATGAACTATTTGCAGGACTTTCTGTTCACGCCGCAGCAGGCGCGCACCCCGGTCAAGGTTCTGTCAGGCGGCGAGCGGGCACGGCTTCTGCTCGCCAAGCTGTTCGCCACGCCGTCCAACTTTCTGGTGCTGGACGAGCCCACAAACGATCTGGACCTGGAAACGCTGGATCTGCTGGAAGAGGTGATCGCCGACTATCCCGGCACAGCGCTGCTGGTCAGTCATGATCGCGATTTCCTCGACCGGGTTGCGACCCAGATCGTGCTCGCGGAAGGTGATGGCCATTTCACCGAATATGCCGGTGGCTACAGCGACATGCTGGTGCAACGGGGCGAAAAGCCGGCGCAGCGGCCGGATGTCCGCAAGGACGCCAAGCCTCCAGCCGAAAAGCGCATGCGTGTGAACGCGCCCAAGATGAATTTCTCCGATCTGCATGCGCTGAAAACCCTGCCGCAAAAAATAGCGGCCGCGGATTTGCGCATGGCGGAACTGGAACGAAACCTGTCGGATGCCTCGCTTTATGCCAAGGATCCCGCCAGGTTCGCAAAATTGTCCGCCGAACTGGTGGAAATCCGGGCACAGAAAGATGTCGACGAAGAGCGCTGGCTGACCCTGGAGATGGAACGGGAGGCATTGGAACAGGACTGATGGTTCCGCGTTTGAATCCTTGAGGCCACAAGGGTTTCCGGGTATTTCCATGAAACGCGCCGCCATCGCCGGATTCGCCGCAGGCGCCGCCATGATGATCGGCGGGGCGCTGGGCGCGGTCTCCAATCTCGATCCCAAGCCGGTGCCCGATACCGATGTCGAGGTGATGAACCCCATGATTGGTGGCCAGGCTATGCTGCCCGATCGCGACATCATGGAGAATATTTCCGCCTCACCCATGCATACGACTTTTGTCGGCGCCCTCAGGGATACCGGTGTGGCGGCGGCGTTAAAGGCCAACGGCCAGTTCACGGTTTTCGCGCCCACCAACGCCGCCTTCGCGGCCGCGGGCACCCAGCCCAAATCGGGCCTAGCCCGGCGCATGAGCTATCTCATCGTCCCGGGCAAATATGATTCCCAGGCGTTGCTGCGGGTGATCAGTGAATCCGGCGGCGAGGCGAAGTTGCGCACCGCCGAGGGTGGTACCCTGGTGGCGCGGCTGAACGGGCCCACCAACATCGTGGTGATGGACGAGCGCGGCAATACTGCGGACATCGCCATCTATGACGTGCATGACAAGAACGGTATCGTGCATGTGGTGGACCACATGCTTGAGCCGAGCGGTCTGACGCGCCAGGTCGCGTCCAATTAGGCGTACAATCGATTAGCCAGCATATTTCGCCAGATAGGCGGCCAGCGCCTGCGGCGTCATCGTATGCGCGTCGGATGTGGCAAAGACATCATCGCCATTGACCAGCTTGCCGTCGGGCGTCGCAATCAGAAGCGCCGGCACGCCTTTCAACCGGCCGGTGATGCCGAAGCGGGCAGGGATCTGCTGGTTGCGGTCGAACCGGCCGACATCCACCGAGACGATCTCATAATGCGCGGCCATGAACCGCTGCATCTCCGGCAACTGGATGAAGTTGGCCAGCACGACGCAATCCACGCACCAGTTGCCGCCCAGGTCGATCAGCACCCGCTTATGAGATTTTTTGGCGCGGTCGAAGGCGGCGGCCACGGCGGCATCGGCATTGGCATGCTCGTCATAGGGCTGCATCAACACCACCGGCAGCTGTTGCAGCGTGGCGATGGAGGGCTTTGGCGCGGGAACCGCGGCCAGCGCCGGTGTGGCGAGCAATAAAGTGGCAAACGCAAGCTTTTTCATGCGGCAGGCTCCAGCAGTCCGCGGCCTTCCAGCAACGCCTCGACATGAGGATCGCGGCCGCGGAAGGCGCGATAGGCGGTGGCGAAGTCCCGCGTGCCGCCGGCGGAATAGATGAATGTGTACAGTCGGTGGGCGGTGGCGGGATCGAAGGGGTCGTGTGCTTCCTCAAAAGCCTTGAAGCCGTCGGCATCCAGCACCTCCGACCAGAGATAGGCGTAATAGCCCGCGCTATAGCCGTCACCGCCGAAGACATGGGTGAAATGCGCCGCCGCATGACGGGGCCCGATCTCATCCGGCATGCCGATGCGCGCCAGCGTCTGCGCCTGGGCCTCTTTCGGATCGCTGCCGGGCGACAGCGTATGGAAATCCATGTCGATCAGGGCGGAGGCCAGGAATTCCACCGTGGCAAAGCCCTGGCCGTAATTGCGCGCCGCCAGCAATTTCTTGAGCAGCGGCTTGGGCATGGCCTCGCCTGTCTGATAGTGCCGGGCAAACCGTTCCAGCACCGCGGGCTCCTCCAGCCAGTGTTCATAAAGCTGGGATGGCAGCTCGACGAAATCGCGCGCCACATTTGTGCCCGACAGGCGCGGAAAACGCACATGGCTGAGCAGGCCGTGCAGCGCGTGGCCCATTTCATGGAACAGGGTTACCGCGTCGTCGAACGACAGCAGGGCGGGGTCGCTTTTGCTGAAATTGGAATTGTTGATGATGATGGGCAAGGTCTCGCCGTCCAGCGTCTGCTGGTCGCGGAAGCTGGACATCCAGGCGCCACCCTGCTTGCCGGGACGGGCGAAATAATCGCCGTAGAACAGGCCGATCACCCGGCCTTCGCGCACCACTTCCCACACCCGCACGTCCGGGTGATAGACCGGCATGTCGCTGCGCTCGCGGAACGACAGGCCGAACAGCTTCTGTGCGGTGAAGAAAGCGGCGTCGATCAGGTTGGACAGCTGGAAATAGGGTTTCAGTTCCTCGGCGTCGAAGGCATATTTCTCCTGGCGCAATTTCTCGGCGTAGTAACGCCAGTCCCATGGCGCGAGGGGGAAGTTATTGCCTTCACGCGTCATCAAGGCCTGCAGCGCGCCGTGTTCTTCCAGCGCCCGCTTGCGGGCGGGCTCCCAGACTTCCTCCAGCAGGGCGCGGGCTTTCGCCGGCGTGCCGGCCATGGAATCCGCCAGCTTGAACGCGGCAAAATTCTCATAGCCAAGGAGTCCGGCGCGTTCGGCCCGAAGCGCCAGCATCTCGCCGATGATGGCGGCGTTGTTGTGGTTATTGTCATTGTCGCCGCGCGACACCCAGGCGCGATAGAGCTGTTCGCGCAGGGCCCTGTCATCGGCATATTGCAGGAAGGGTTCGACGCTGGAGCGGGACAGGGTAACCGCAAATGGCGCTTCCAGCTTCAGCGATGTCGCCTTAGCCGCGGCGGCATCGCGGATTGCCGGTGGAATGCCCGCCATCTGGTCTTCGTTGAGCGACAGGACCCAGTCTTCCTCGTCCCCCAGAACATTCTGGCTGAACTGGGTGCCCAGCACGGCCAGCCGCTGGGCGATGGCAGCCAGCCGGTCGCGGCCGTCGCCGGTGAGCTGGGCGCCGGCCCGCACGAAATCCAGGTGATAGCGTTCCAGCACCCGCAAAGACTCCGAATCCAGGCCCAGCGTGCCACGCTGGCGGTAGACCGCATCCAGCCGAGCGAACAGGACGGGGTGCATGGAGATGGCGCTCCAATGGGCCGACAGGCGCGGCGCCATTTCCAGTTCGATCGCCTGCAACGCCTCGTTGGTCGCGGCGGAGGCAAGATTGTGGAACACCCCTTCCACCCGCGTCAGCAGTTCGCCGCTTTGCTCCAGCGCCACGACGACGTTCTCGAAGCTGGGAGGGTGAGGGTTTTCGGCGATCGTCACGATCTCGGCCGCATGTTCGGCAAGCGCCCGTCCGTAAGCCTCAGGAAAATGCTCCGGCACGATCCGGTCCAGGGGCGGCGCCCCATAGGGTGCGGTCCAGTCTTCGAAGAAGGGATTAGTCATGGTCTGAATATAGGATCAGTGGATTTCCCATACCACCGTGACATCGGCGGTCACGCTCTGTTCGCCGGGGGCGATGGGAGTGGGCGCGCTCATCGCCATGACGCGAAACATGGGCCGGGGCACGGCTTCGCTGGCACCCTCACTGATAGAAATGATAGGGCCGAGGGTCACCCCGGCGGCCTGTGCATAGGTCTGGGCCCTGGCGCGGGCATCGGCGATGGCCTGGGTACGGGCCTTTTCCAGCGCCGGCGCCGGATTGGCGATGTCGAAGCTGACGCCGTTCAACTGGTTGGCGCCGGCGTCGACCAGCATGTCCAGCGTGGCGCCGACCCTGGCCACATCCTCCAGTCTGACGCGGACGTCATTGCTGACCTGATATCCGGTCAGGCGACGCGGATTGTTGCCGTCGCCATTGGTGTATTGCGGAGACACCGAAAAGCCCGCGGTCTGGACAGCGCGCTCGGGCACGCCCAGCTTTTTGAGCGCGGAAAAGACCTGGTTCATGCGTGCGCTGTTGGCCGACAGCGCCGCCGCGGCGGTGGGCGCGTTGGTCGTGACCCCGGCATTTATCGTTGCGATATCGGACACGGTCTTGATCTCGCCATGGCCGGTCATGGTGATGGTGTGAGGATCGGCGGCAAAAGCGGGCAGGCTGAGAGCTTGGGCCAGGAACAGGCCCGCCAACAGACGGTTTATCATGGGGTTTACTTTCCAAATCGAAATGCCCATCCAGGCGGAGCTTCCGGGGAAACCGGGGCAAAATCACGGCGCGAAATTGCTTTTCATGGTCGCGCGGGGCCTGCCAGTCGCTCCGGGTTGGCGAGGCCGAAAATCCTGTTATACCCCTGTCCGGGAAGGGCCTGTAGCTCAGTTGGTTAGAGCTGACCGCTCATAACGGTTAGGTCGCAGGTTCGAGTCCTGCCGGGCCCACCAGCCATCCGAGCCGCCGCAGGTCTCGTTGGCGCTCGATGTTGGCCCGAACTTTCCGAGGGGTATCGACGCAAGGTCTCGCGTCTCGGGACCGCGTGAAAAGGATTGGCCCTCAATCAAAAATGCCAGGCATGGAAGAAACTGGCTGGAGCGACCGGCGTCTTTTTCTGCTGTGGCGTTGGTGTTGGCTTGGCGGTGCTGCTGATGAGAGCAGTCAGGCTATTTTTCTGTGCGATGACGGCAGGGCTATCGGGTCCGGACTTGGCGGCATCCGCCACCAGCGCATTCAACTTCGCGCGAATCTCGGGGGTATACGCGTTGGTGGTTGTGCTCGTTTGTGCGTAAGCTGCGGTGCTCAGATTGAATGCAATCGTCGGGGCGTTGGTGGTCAGGCCAAAAGAGTTTGTACCAAACGCGACCGAAAAAATAATGAGAGAGTTGAAGACGTAGTAGATGCATCTCGCCAAAAGCGCGGCAGTCGCTGCCCAAACGATCGTGCCTAGTAGAAAGCTTAATGCGAGCGCCGTATAGGCAGCATTCAGCCCGAAAGCGTGAAACAGGGCATTCGAAATCATCATGGTCAGAGCTCCCGCCAGACCGGGCGTCAACATGGATGCCGGATTCAAGAAATCGCTGAATTGAAGCGCGCTATCTTGCGCAGGTGCGACTTGGTTCATTGCTTCCCCCAATGTTGCCGCCAACATGCCCTGGGTGATGTCGTGCGCCATTATACAACCAATCCGCAGGCTCTTATAGAGATTTCGGAGGCGATCGGGGCTCTGGCCACGCGTCGGCCGGCAGGCGGCCGAGAGACGTGCAGTTGTCGACAGGACGTCATAACCGAACCGCGATCCGCGGCTACGACACGACGTCATCCACGACCTTGAGTGTCGCGCGTTTCAGATGAGGCTCGATTGGGATTCGGCGGGGCAAGCGATCTTGGTGGCAAAACTGGTCGCATTGAACTATTATTCCGCCTGCGGTCAGACGGAATAATTGCTGGATACGATCGAAGTTGAAGCAGCTGTCGGATATTGGACGGTAGGGGGCGCGAGTATCGGCGCAAATGGCTTCATGGGGAAATTTTCCTTCGGCTTGGTGTTGGGAATTATCCTTGGGTCCTTGTTTTCTGACTTCGTGAACATGGGTGCTCTCGGCCCAGGCATTTCCGGTTGGATCAGAAACCTCCTCGGAATGTGAGGCTCAAGTTACAGGGGCGGCGATGCGGGAGGGGCGCGGGCTGGCCAGACGCCAAGTTGCGGTAAATGTTTGCAGGGATGCTCGGCCGCGGATCATGCGACATGCGAGATTTGTTGGAAGGCCCGGCATCGCTTTTATGAAGGGGTAAATCTCGATGCGCTGGATCGCTGCCGGATTGCTCTTCACGGTCCTGATATTCGTCGCTCAGCAGGCGGCGGCTGTCGAATTCATAGACCGCATCCCGCTGGAGACCATTATTCCGCCCCCGCCGCTCCGTGGTTCCGCAATCGAGCGCGAGGAGGTTGCGGAAATCCTCAAAACTCAGGCTGTGGCATCGCCCGCTGCGCTGGTCCAGGCCAGGCGCGACAACGACATCGAGGATGCCACCATCTTCGCCCCGGTCCTTGGGCCGGGCTGGGATCTCTCAAAATTGCCCAAGACGAAATTTCTGATCGACCGCATCATGGAGGTTGATCGTCCCGATTCGCACGAAGCAAAAAAATACTTCCGCCGTGCGCGGCCCTGGGTCGTCGATCCAAAAATTCAAACCTGCGCACCGCATGGCAACGGTCCGTCCGAGGATTCCTACCCAAGTGGTCACACCATGCTGGGCTTTGAAATTGGCGTCGTGCTTGCGTCGCTCATGCCCAATCACGCCCAGGCCATCCTGGCGCGCGCAACGCAATATGGCGAAAATCGTATTCTATGTGGGTTTCATTTCCGCAGTGACGTTACGGCCGGTGAACAATTTGGCACCGTGCTCGCCGTCGAGATGATGGAAAATAGAGTGTTCCGTAGCTGGTTTAGTGAAGCCCAGGTTGAGCTCAAGGCTGCAGCGCTGGCCCACTAGCGCTTGTGGCCGGACTTGCGCCCGCTAGTTCGCCAACGCCGAGGTGACATAAAGCTTCTTTTCGCCATAGGCTATATAGAGGTGAAGCTGGCGCAGGACGTCGATACCCAGCAGCAGATCATCCTTGTTCCAGACGGCGTCTGAAACGATCTCGATGAATGGGCGGCGTATGGTGACGCCGCCAAACGTCAGGTCCTGGAAGGGATAGACGTAAACCGGGGCTGGCATGCCGTTGACGGCGACAATGCCCCGCGACTGCAAGCCGGCGCTTTTCTCGTTGATGCCGAAGAACTGCGTTGCGGCGCGCATGGTGACAATGGAGATGGCAGAGCCGGTATCAACGGTCGCCATGATCGTCTTGCCGTCGATGGTCACCGGGATGCGGATGTGAGTCCGGTCCTCGATCTCCATGGGTAAGATTATTGCCGGGCTTTTGGTCCAGTAGACCACGCCTCCCGCGCAGTGCTGGGGCTGAATGAGATTCAGCCTGTCATGACCGAAGTCCAGGTCGACGTCGTAGTTGGCCAGAATTTCCGGCGCCAGCGTTCCGTCGGCAAACAGGTTGTTGAACACGTCCACGTAGAATTCGTAATCCTCGCCATGCGCATTACCGATCGAGAAGTCTTTGGACACGACATAGGTTTTCAGCACCCTGTTTCCCACGCCTTGAAGCCGATTGCCATGACTGACTTCTGTTGCGTATCCTTCCTCCCTGGCAAGTTGGGGCGTCACGGTGTTGATGTACCCGCCTGTATCCACCATCAATCTGTGATCGTGCCCCTCGAACTTGACCGGGATCGTCACACGCCCATCCGGCATGGTCTCCATGTCCACTGCCGCGGCGACGTGGAGGAGACAATTTTGTGCCTGCCGGGCACCATCCTCTCGCGGCTGGGCCGGTACGCGGTTGGATAGAACAAGCGCGCCAAAAAGTGCGGCTAGAAAAGCCCATTTCCTCATCGTGCGAAACCGGCCAATTCCGTCTGGGCCACACCCCATTCCGCGAGATATACGGGACAGCCGTCGGCGGCCTTTCGGATCATCGACTGCGCGGCGATCTTGTTGCCATGTCGCAGCAACCATTCGCCGACGTAAAAATTGGCTTCGCACATGCGCCCCCGGGTCTCGGTGTCGCTGCCGTCGCCGGCCGCCGCGAAAACCGCATCCTGCTGCGTCTCGCCGGTGAAAAAGCTGACAATGGGGGCTGGCCAGCGGCTTCTATCGAAGTTTGGAAAATCCCCTGCCGGGATGGCCTCTCCCGCCCGAACCTTTGTCAGCGCGAGCCAGATCCAGGCAAAGGTGCTGCCCGGGCCTTGCGATGTCGCATGGGAAAAATTGTCCTCCGCCACACTGGTCTCGCCGGCCTGCCAGGCGATGATGCCTGTTGCGATGTTGCGAACATAGTCGGCCGGCAGCAGTGACAGTACCTTCTTCGAATCTTCCCGACTCTGCTCCACCCTGCCGAGTTTGGCGTTGATTGCCGCACGCATGGTGTAGGGCGTGGTCAGCATCGGGCGGTGGTCAATCAAGGTATCGAGATCGCCGGCCGCTTCCGCGAATTTGCCCATGTTCAGCTCGACATCCGCACGCTCCAACAGGGCCGTGGCGCTCGTCGGCACCAGCAAAAGGCAGGCCGAATAATCAGCGAGTGCCGCTTCATATTGTTTCAGCGCCTGGTGCGCCTGGCCTCGATCCATATGCGCGATGAAGGTCTGATTGGACAAGAGATCGCCGGGAGCCAGGGCCTTGTCGAACGCCACGATAGACGCGCTCCATTGCTTCAGATTGTGAAGTTCGATGCCGGCATTAAGGTCGTCATAGCTCGATCCGAAAGCCTGTTGCGAGCCGAGCGCCGATACCAGTGCAACCATGATGACGATTCTCTTCATTCTCCTCTCCCTGAAAGGGAGCTTATCAGAAAAGTGGCGGGCCGGCGGCTGAACTCTGCTTCCGGTTTCATCCCTGCGAGTGCGCGATGTTGTCACGAATGCAAGATCGAAGGATCGGTTTGTTCCCGGCAAAGCCCATCATGGTCTGATCCATGAAACGCACAGCCACGGAAGCCCTACATTCGGAATGGCTGCTTCTGCCGGGCCAGTGCCATGCGCGAGTTTTGTCGGGCGCGCATGACGCGACCATGGACCAGCACAAGAACAGTCAGGCTCGCGATGAAGAGCCAGAAGGTTGACGGCTCGGGAACGGCGAATGGCGGAGCGGTGCCGGACGGAGGCGGATCGGTAGGCGGGGTGTCTATTGGCCCGGTCGGATCTCCCGGACCGGGCGGAACAGTCGGAAAGAACAGCGAGGGCGGTGACGGTGTTGCGATGGGGTCGTTCGGAAATGAAATGGTTTCCGGATCGGGCTCTGCAACGCCGGGCAAGGCGCCAGCAACTCCGCCCCCCTGCGATGAACCGCCATTTTCTCCCGCGCCGGCGAATGGCCCGGATGCTGCGCCGCCCGCGCCAAAGAAATCGAAGCCATAGGACGAGGGGGAGAACGCGCTGCGGTCACCGGGCGAAGAGCCTTTGCCGCCGGTGACACCGGAGTCGCCGGCGTTTTGCCAATTACCGGCCGTCCCATCCCCGCCCCGATTCCCTGCGTCAATGCATGCCGTCGGGGAGGGCAGGCAAGGATCGGCTTCGCTCCCGCCCGGGCCTGAGGCGCCGGATCCAGGTTTACGATCCGGCGACTTGCCCTGGAACGGGACATTTGCGGCCTCGGTTGCCTGCCGTTCTTTTCGAAGATGCGGCAGTCCACCTGTGCTGGCGCCAGAACCGTTGCTTCCAGTTGTGCCTGCCGACGCAACGAGCACGACCGAAAGTGTCAGAAAGAGACAGGCCAATCCGACCAGAATGAGTATGCCACGCTTGAAGTGCTTTTTCTTCATGCATGGGCATAGGCAAACTTGGTGCCGGACAGATGAGGCGATTATTCAGGTATTTGAGGGGCGCTGTGTGCCATATTGCTCCAGTGCGAGGCCTGTCGTCCGCCAACCGTTCATTATTGGACGTGTGGTCGCCACGACAGAACAAAAGCCAGGCGCGCCAAGGTTCAAGGCGCGAGCTGTTGTCAGGAAAGATCGAAGGTTGACGGATCCGCGGACGGTGTCCTGGCGTGGGTAAATGCCCACCAAGGCACGCCCGTTTATACAATCCTATGATCTTCAATAGCTTAATGGGTTAGTCCTGAAATTTCCCGTAGGTAACATTCCCTATAGAGGGACTGTCCGATTTTGTATAATTGTCATATACGATCGTGACTTTCGCTTTTGTATTTGCAGTCAACATATAGTTGATCCGGCATTTTGGAGGCAGGCAATGCGCGTGCGTCGCACGTCGCCGAGATTCATCATCCATCGTCGATGGCTGTCCCGAAAATGCTGTGTCACGGCGCGTTGGGACGATGGTTTTTCGCTTGCGATCCGCTGCTTTGCCGAAAAATCCCTGGCAGAGCAGTGGTTGGCTGCCGAGGGTGCGGACTGGCTCGAACGAAACGGGTTTGCCCAAAGAGCTGCCTGACGGGCCCTTGGAAACCCAGGCTCGCCAACAAGGTTTCCTGCTAGTGCAGCAGCGAAATCAGCAATAATACGCCGAGCGCCGCGGAAGGAAGCAGGAACCAGCCAGCGGGCAAGCGCGATGACCGCATCGCGTCACTATATTCCCACTCCACCATGTCTAAAGGCTGCGATCTGGAAACCTGCGGCGTGGCGGATGCATGGCCAGAAGCTGAATGAATTCCGAATGTTGACCGATCGAAAGGTACCGTTGTCATAATTACTCTCCCGAATTGATAACGTGTCAATTCGCCGGAAGTTCGACAGCCGGGGCGAAGGCGCATCCTGCCTGCTCTTGCATAGGCCTGCCGGTTCTGCATCGCGCGATTGAACCTCGGTGAGATTTGGGACGGCGATCCCGCGGCCGGCCTAGGCCGCTACGGGCCACAGCGCCTTCGACAGGGCTGACATCGGAAAGTTGGCCCGATAGAGCGCCTGATCGACAAACCACACGCAGATCACCGAGGTATTCCCGGCGGTTGTTTCAACACGTTCCACGGTCATGTCGGGGCCGCCGGACTTCAGGCACACAACATCACCTGGGTTGAGACCGTTCATGGGAACACCTCGCATTTTGGCGATGCGAACATCGCATGCGAGTGCTTAGTCATTCGTTAAGGCGCTGCGTTGCTCTCCACTATCAAGGAGCGCTTGTGGCCGGGGCGGTTAACCAAGGGCCCGACGATCTCTTTGCCGCTCAACCCTTGAAGCCATACCGGCCATGATCCTCTGCTCCGTCGGTTCCCACGCCTGAATAGCTTTGCGGGGCTGGCATTGGTGGCCCGGGCGTTGCGCGCAGACATAGGACCGCTCCCGATAATGCGGGCTCGCTAACTGGCGCGACAGAGCCGTCTTTCCCAGTTCAGGGCTGTCTGCACGATCTTGTCCAGGTCGGCATGCTGCGGTTTCCAATCGAGCAGCTTTGCCAGCTTTTCCGTTCCAGCCACGACCGTCGCCATGTCGCCTGGGCGCCGATCCGCCGTTTCAACTGCAAGTGACGTTCCCGTCGCGCGCTGTATCGCGCAGACGACTTCACGAACCGAATAGCCGCGCCCGTATCCACAATTAAGCAGCAGGGATGTGCTTCCACTTCGCAATTTGCGCAGGGCCTTCTCGTGTATGTCTACGAGGTCGGAGACGTGAATGAAATCGCGAACTCCGGTCCCGTCGGGGGTCGGATAGTCGGTGCCGAATATGGTCAGTTTCTCGGCGCGTCCTGTCGCGACCTCGCATGCCCGCTTGATCAGGTGGGTGGCGCGCGGGGTCGACTGTCCGGTGCGGCCCTTGGGGTCTGCGCCCGCAACATTGAAGTATCGCAGGATGCCATGGCGGATTCCGTGCGCCTTTGTGGCGTCCTGCAGCATCCACTCCGTCATCAGCTTGGAGCGACCATAGGGGCTGACGGGATCGGCCCGCATGTCTTCCGACACCGGCATGACCGGAGGTGACCCGTACACGGCGGCGGTGGAAGAAAAAAGAAAATTCGAAACACCGTGACGCACGCAGTTGGCAATCAGCGATCGGCTGGCGACGGTATTATTCTGGTAGTAATCGAGTGGATGCGCCACGGACTCGGGAACGACGACGGAACCGGCAAAATGAATCACCGCGTCAAAGGGACGGGATTCAAAGAGGCGCGTCACCAGCGCTTCATCGCCAACGTCACCCTGGACGAGTTCGCTGTCGGCGGGAAGATTCTCTTTGACCCCGGTGCTCAAATTATCGAGGACGACAACGTCCTCACCCATCTCGAGCAGATGGTGCACCATGTGGCTGCCAATATAGCCAGCTCCCCCCGTAACCAGGACAGTCATGACGCCCCCTTTGCCGCACGCTCGATATGGGCAGATCCCCGGTGCCAATTATCAGATTTCGCCCGCCGTCGCGATTTTTTTGTTGGAAACGCCACCTGGCGATTCCAATAGGGCTCCGAACGTACGCAGGCCGCAATATTTACAGGGCGGTGCATCGGAGCGATAATTGACTTTGGTCAGTTTCTTCCCGCCCTGAAAACGCAAGCGATCGGCTTGGCGCTGAGTGCCGGAACACACGATATTGGTGCTTGCATTGCCGCTTTATTGGATACGGGGATACACGGATGGCCATTTGGCCATCATGCCTGCCCCCCAGCGTCAAGACCTTGAACGCGCAATCCTGTTCTGGAAGGACGAGGGCGTCGACATCGTAGTGTCCTTGCTTGAACAGGCTGAACTCCCCGGCCTGGTCGAGTTGGAGAATGGTCTGTGTGAGGAGATCGGTCTCGAATTCTTGTGGTTTCCCATCCGGGATGGATCGGTTCCCCTTTCCAAGGATGCGTTCAACGTCCTGATCGCGAAATTGGGCGATGCTGTCGCGGCGGGTAAATCGGTCGCCATACATTGCCGGGCTGGCATTGGGCGATCGGGCCTGGTTGCGGCATGCGTATTGAATTATCTGAACGTGGATGCTGGTGTCGCGCTCGACATGATAGCAGAGGCGCGGACCATAGAAGTCCCGCAAACCGAGGAGCAGCGTCAGTGGGTATTGGGCTTCCACCCGCCCCTTCACTCGAATTGAGTGCGCGTCACGAGCTGGTTGTCTTTGCCGCGCCGGCCTCGCTTTGGGCCGCCCTCCGGAAATAATTGGCAGTCCGCTCATAAAGCCTTCTTGGCTTCAAACCGATGAAATGCGCGATTGTTGGAGAGTGTCTGACCCAATGTCTGGGAAGCAGGCTCACTCCGAACCAATAGCTGGCAGGCTTGTCGATGCGGGAGAACTCGACTTCGGGCCGGAAATCGCAGTTTTTCGCCCGCCAGGTCGTAACCATCAGCGAGCCCTGTTCAGGCGTGCCGCCCAAAGGTTCGAGCCCAAATTCCCCCATTGCGACGCCAAAAAATGGTTCGTCGGCATACTGTCCCTTGCGACCTTGGTGGATGTTCGAAAGCTGATCGCGGTGCTTGTTATAGAGTTCACGCAATCGCTCGAAAAAACGGGACGCTTCATCGCCTTTCTTGAAGTAGAAAACGCCGCTGTTCATCTGCACGACATAGGCGATCGAAAACATTTCGCATGTTTTCGCTATATCCATGCTGTTCCAGTGACCGGTTTGCCGTTTGCCTCCGGTCATGCTGAAAAAGCCGGATGACATGCGGCTCCAATGCCGGTCGATGTCGCCTTTCACCAAGAGGCAGTCCGAGTCGACGTACATCGTCTCGTCAAAAGGGCTTGCCTCATCGAGCCGGATTTTGTTCATGCAACCGAGATAATCTTCCCGCACCGGCATATTGACGAAATGGGTAAAGGCGCCTTTGGCGTCGGGGCCCAGGCTTACCTTGTCATTATAAACCAGGCAGATCGGCCGCGTTTTGTCGAAGTGGCGCAGCGAGCGGGCAAGGTTTACAGCCATGTCGACATACCGGTCTTGATCCAGCGCGACAGTTAGATAGCCTTGCATGTGCCTCACACGTGATTGGGGTGCCGGAAATTTTCGTTGGCCATTAGTGCTGCTTGAGCGAATGCGATTGCCTGGATCTGCCAGGCCTGCGCTGCTCCATCGCGTCAATAAGAGTGCGCGCATTTGCGTTCAACTGTATCAATATCGCGGATGCCTCGGTACCTGACCATTCCTGGTTCAGGACTTTTCGCAGCTGCTCGAACTGATTCAGAAACGCACCATATGTCTCCTGCATGCGTTTGTCGGCATTGGCTGGAATGGGAAATTGCTGCCATTGAAAGGCGGCGATGCGGATGCAAAGCGCACGCGCCGCTTTGTCGTCGGCATCCACGGATGACAGCGAGGACAGTGCAGACCGCAGAAGACTGCGAAGGTTCTCTAGATTGCCGGTTACGCTTTCAAGGGTATCGGCATCTATCGGACCTTGAACGGCGGATGCCCTCAGGTCTTGTGTTTCTGATTTTTGCGAGTTCACCGCGGAACGGCCCGCGCGGATTTTTGCGGCTTTGACGATGCCGGCAGCCAGAATGATCGATGCGACAACGGCCAGAATGCCGGCCAACAGGGGCTGCCACTCCATGGCGAGTGCGATCCACTGATCGAGCGCTGGCAATGTCATGACTGTTTCCAAACCCGCCAATGGCTGACGCCCCCCAGCGGACGCCGCGCGATGGTCAGCTCTATGCCGCTAATTAGCACGACAATGGAAGCGGTCCGACCGCAAGCATCAGACATCGTTAACCCTTTAAGTAACAGGAATGTATTCCTGAATCTGCCGAACAATCTTAACCTTTGGGAAAGAAAGTCCCACTATCGTTAACTAAACACGCATGAGTCGCAGCTAGATGTAGGCTTCATGACAATCACAATCATACTGGCAATATGGTTCGCGTGCTCGGTGATTGCCTCGCCCCTGATCGGCTGGCTGCTGTTTACCCTCGGCAAGGAAGAAAGTATTGCGCTCCATCAGCCGCCGGCGGGTAGGTCGCGGTTTTCATTCGATAAAAGCTTCAAACTGCTCGCCCCGCGCCACCGCAGCGAATTTGTGCCGCCCGTACGCCGCGCAGCGCGGGGGCGGTGAATGGACCTGCCTCGCTTGTCGTGATGGCGCATCGCGGCCAGTAAGTATTTGGCCCGTCGAAGTATTGGTCTCTTGGACTGCCCGCCCCATCGGACGTGCGGGGATTTAAGCCGACGTCTCCCGCTCTCAGGCTTGGTCGACCGCCATCCGGAAGCCAGAACTGTTGGACTTTGGCCCGGTTGCCCGCCCCGTGGATGGGGCCTGCCCAAGAACGTATTGACGGTAATCGTCTTGTCCTGGCGTTTCCCCGAGCGTGGGTTGGAGAATTTCTCCGGGATGGGATGGCCCACAATGTCGGTGATACTGTCGCCATTCTGACTTTCTGGCGCTACGTTTGATCTAAGCCGTATTTCGGATACAGCCTCCAGCTTCACCCGCTATTGCCGTGCTTTTGGTGTCCGCTCGTATTGCCGGCATAAATAACACTAAATAATGCGTATAATTATAATCCGACCTCAGTACTGTGAAATAGCTGGCCGGAATGGCACACCGGATTGAAATCTCGGCGAGCATGCTGCCGCAAAAATTCCACTCGCCAAATGCAACTTCACCTGCATGCTTTTCGTTCATTCGGGGTCACGCACAAGTGCATCGCGTTAACCATAATTTGTGCTCATCCGGAAAATCCAAATTCGAGAATTTGGCGTAAGGCAGAAAGAAATTGTGCCAGATCGCGACAGACCGTCTCGCTTATGCAGTAAACTTGCTGCAATATCGCAACGGACTTCGGGTGGGCTAATCGCTGTTCGCATCGATGTGCGCGGCACGAAGTTTGCCAGCTAAGGCTGGCAATATAGGGGTTGGGGCCATGAGTTCGGAAAGACTGTCGCGAAATGAGCCAGCACTTGCGACCGCGGCTCTCGCACCGCGCAAGAATGCTCCGGAAAAGCACATTCGCCGCGGCGCGGAGGAACAGCAGCCTCTCCGTTCGCGTTGGGCCAATCCGGCCAATGCGACGCCTTCTGCCAAGCACCGTTATCCCCGTTACATACCTTCCGCGAATGTAACCCAGCTGCTTCTGGACGTTGTGCTGATCGCCGGCACTCAGGCCGTCGTGCTCAATCTCATCCGTTTGCGTCTGGATATCGCCTCCATCACCGAAACATTCACGGTCGTTGGCGTTTCGACGCTGCTATCGCTGTTGCTGCTCTATGCCACGGGATGCTATCGGCGAGACGCCGTGATCGACCGGGCGATAGCAATCTCCCGTGTCCCCACCGCCCTGACGATCGCCGGGATTACGGTTTTTGTCGCCCTGCATTATGGCTTTCACTATTTCTTCCCATCGCAGCCCGTGTTTTTAAGCATCAGCCGTTGTGTGACCATCGTGCTGATTGCGACCAGTCTCTCCCTGGTTGCGTCCATTCTGAGTCGGAATGTGACGCGCGTCCTTTTGCACGGCGACATTTTCCGCCGTCGCATTCTTGTAATCGGCACAGGCCAGAGGGCGAGCCATATCGAGGCAATAAACCGCTCCAATGGCTGCCTCCAGGAGATGCATTTTGTGCGGGCAGAGGTGCTGCTGGACCCGGAGTCGGTGGCCAGTGATGCCAATCCGCTCTCGCGCGCGTCACTTGACGAACTGGTGGAAAATCTCGCCATCGACGAAATCGTGGTCGCGGTTGACGACCATTCTTATGTTCCCCTGGACAATCTCCTGCCACTGAAGACTCGGGGCATTCCGGTTACCAACTTCAACTCTTTCGTCGAACGCCAGACCGGTCGTATCGAAATGGCGTGGCTGGAAATGCCGTGGCTTATTCACACGCCGGGGTTCCAATATCGCCTGATCGATGACGCTCTGAAGCGGTTCACCGATATTGTGGTCAGCCTGACCGCGCTGATTGTGTGCCTCCCTGTCCTGCTCATAGCCATGGTTCTGGTTCGCCTGGACTCGCCTGGCCCGGTGATCTATCGCCAGCAGCGCGTCACAAGGGGGGGGCGGGTTTTCTGGCTCTACAAGCTGAGGAGCATGCGCGCGGACGCCGAAAAGAACGGGGCCAAATGGGCGGACAAAAATGATCCGCGCATCACCAAGGTGGGCACTTTCCTGCGTCGTACCCGCCTGGACGAGATTCCCCAGCTCTTCAATATCCTGAAGGGGGACATGTCGATCGTCGGCCCCAGGCCCGAGCGTCCCTGCTTCGTCGATGATCTTTCAAAGCAGCTGCACCTTTATCACCTGCGCCACACCGTGCGGGCAGGCCTGACAGGGTGGGCGCAGATCAACTATCACTATGGCGCTTCGTTCGAGGATTCCCGGCGCAAGCTCGAATACGATCTCTTCTACATCAAGAATTTCAGCCTGTTGCGGGATTGGGCTATCATGTTGCAGACATTGCGTGTCATCCTCTGGCCCGATGGCGTTCGCTGAGCGCACCGATATCTTGTCTTTGACAGTGTTACCCACAGAAGCCCACTCTCTGCCGGCACGCGAGCGTGCCGGCAGCAGCAATCTGGAACCCGCCGGTTCTGGGCCCGATATCATCTATCACCACCGCACGCGCTCCAGCGATGGACAGTCGGTCCATATCGACGAGCTGGTGAAAGCCCTCACCCAGGAGGGCGCCACGATCAGGATGGTGGGGCCGCGGCGGGTGGATGCCATGTCCCAGCCCCGCAGCAAGCAGCTCCTGCCCAAGCCCCTGTATGAGCTTGTGGAGCTCGCCTATAGTGGTGTCGAGCTGGTCAAGCTGGCCAGGGCTATTTGGGAGAAGCGGCCGGACGCCATCTATGAACGCGCCAATATCTATACGCTTTCGGGCGTCTGGGCGGCGCGCCTCTTCTCTCTGCCCCTGATCCTGGAGGTCAACGCGCCACTGGCCGAGGAGCGGGGGCGGTTCGGTGGTCTGGCGCTGCCTGGTATGGCGCGATGGTCGGAGGCGCTGGTATGGCGCAACGCCGATTATGTACTGCCGGTCACGCGGGTTCTGGGTGACTTGGTCGAACAGGCCGGCGCCTGCGCGTCGCGCGTGGTGGTTACCTGCAACGGCATCGACGCGGAGAAATTTTCCGGGCCGCGAACCCCGGACCGGTCGCTGCTGCCCTCGACGTTCACGGCAGGGCCGATCCTGGGATTTGTGGGTTATGTCCGCGCCTGGCACGGATTGCCCCAGATTGTGCAGCTGCTGGCTCAGGATCCGCTATTGTCGGATGCCAACCTGCTTGTCGTGGGCGACGGTCCCGGGGTGCCGGAAATCCTCCGGCTGGCCCAGGAATTGGGCGTGGCCGGGCGCGTACACGTCAGCGGCATCGTGGGCCGGGACATGCTGGCGCCCTACATCACCCTGTTTGATATCGCGCTGCAGCCGGAAGTTACGTCCTATGCCAGCCCGCTGAAACTGTTCGAGTATATGGCGTTGAGCCGGGCCGTTGTCGCACCGGATGCCCCCAATATCCGCGAGATTTTGACGGACGGAGTCGACGGGCTGCTGTTCAAGCCGAACAATCCTGGGTCCCTGGCGGACGCAATCCGCCAGCTTGCGGCAAGTCCGACGTTACGGGCGAATTTGGGGGCCGCGGCATCGCGCAAAATCGTCGAGGACGACATAACATGGGCCCGAAATGCTCGAAGGGTGATTTCGCTCATACGTGGCGCCAAGCGATCGACTTCCGTTTGAGCAGTATCTTCGACCTTTGCTGATATGAAACAGCAAAAGCACATTCTTCACGTTTTCCCGACTTTTGCGGTTGGTGGCTCGCAGATGCGCTTTGCGCAGCTCGTGCGCCTTCACGCCGAGAGATATCGGCACACGGTTATCGCTTTGGACGGAAATTGCGGCATGGCGGAACGCCTGCCGCAAGACCGCGTCACACTCAGGCCGGTGGACTATGACAAGCGTGACCTGATCGCCAGCCTGAAAGCCTTTCGGCGCACCTTGAGCGCGATCCGCCCGGACGTTCTGATGACCTATAACTGGGGGGCGATCGAGTGGGCGATCGTCAACCGGCTAGGAAGGCCAATTCGCCATTTGCATGTGGAAGATGGCTTCGGGCCCGAGGAAGCCACGGGTCAGCTTCATCGCAGGGCCTGGACGCGGCGGTTCGCGCTGGCGGGACGTCATACTTCGGTGATCTTGCCGTCCCGGACCCTGGAGGGAATTGCGCGCACGACGTGGAAGCTTTCGCCGTCGCGGCTGAACTATATTCCCAATGGCATCAACTTCGCCCGGTTCGCGGGACGGCCGGAGAATGCGGGTGGCCCGATCACCATCGGGACCGTTGCGACCCTGCGGCGGGAAAAGAACATCGCCCGGCTGATAGAGACGTTCAGGAGCCTGCGGGAAGGCAATCCCTCCCGCCAGATCAGCCTTGTCATTGTGGGCGATGGGCCCGAGCGGCCCGTTCTGCAGAGGCTGGCGGCGGATCTGGGCCTTTCTGGTCAGGTGCAGTTTCCGGGAGCTTCCACACGTCCCGAAGACTGGTTGCGCAAGATGGATATTTTCGCGCTTTCCTCCGACACCGAGCAGATGCCGCTTGGTGTGCTGGAAGCCATGGCAGCGGGCCTTCCCATCGCCGCAACCGCCGTGGGAGACGTCAAAATGATGGTCGCGGAAGGGAACACCCCGTTCGTGGTGGAGGCCGGGCCTGCGTTCGAACGGGCCTTGGAGGCGCTTGCCGGGAACGTCGCGCTGCGGCGCGACGTCGGCGCGCAGAACGCCAAACGTGCCGCCGAGCTGTATGACGAAAAGGTGATGGCAGACCGGTACGCCGAATTTATTGGCTGACGGTCGAGCGCGGATTGTGGTCGCTCTCTGAGATTTGTTGGCGGGCGCATCGCCCGCCCAGGAGGCTAGTAACTATGTGGATGCGTCGGTTCTTTTCCGCCGGCACAACTTAAGCTAGATCTATCTGCAGCACCTCCATCGCTGCACGCGGCCGCCGCAAGGCTCATACGGCAAGCGCGATGGGGGCGCGAATACGAGCGCGTTGACGGGTGCACAAGGTGTCGAGGTCTGATGCTCTTCAATAGCTTCATATTTATCTTCGCTTTTCTCCCGGCGACGCTGCTGGGCTATTTTGTTGCGGGAGCTTATCGCCGGGAATGGGCCGCGGTTTGGCTGGTGGCGGCGTCATTGGCGTTTTATGCCTGGTGGGATCCGCGCTACCTGCCGCTATTGCTGGTCTCCGCCGTCACGAATTTTCTGTTTGGCCGTGCACTGTCCACCCGGGCGGGCAGCAGGGTTCTGATCTTTATGGGCATCAGCTTCAACCTGTTGCTTCTTGCCTACTTCAAATATTCGAACTTCATTGTCGCCAATGTGCAGGCGCTCTCCGGCTTTCGACTTGAGATGCACCAGGTCATCCTGCCGCTCGGCATTTCATTCTTTACCTTCACGCAAATCGCGTTCTTGCTTGATGTGTTCCGCGGCGAGGTACGCGAGGCAAAACCCATCCACTATCTGCTGTTCGTAACCTACTTTCCGCATCTTATCGCGGGCCCCATTCTTCATCACAAAGAGATGATGCCCCAATTTTCGCACCCTCGGACCTATCAGTTCGATCCCGAGAAACTGCTGACAGGTTGCGCGATCTTCGTCATAGGTCTCTTCAAGAAGGCGGTCCTGGCAGATGGGGTGGCTCCCTATGCCAATACGGCATTCAAAGCTGCCGAGGATGGAGCGCAATTTCTGATGCCGGATGCCTGGAGCGCCGCCCTGGCCTATACATTCCAGCTCTATTTCGATTTCTCCGGCTATTGCGACATGGCGATCGGAGCTTCGCTCATGTTCGGCATCGCCTTACCCCTGAACTTCAATTCCCCGTACAAGTCGCGCAGCATCGTCGAATTCTGGCGGCGCTGGCATATGACCCTGTCGCGCTTCCTGCGCGACTATCTTTACATTCCGCTGGGAGGAAGCCGTAAGGGTGGCGTGCGCCGGTATGTGAATTTGTTTATTACCATGCTGCTTGGCGGCCTGTGGCATGGCGCGGGGTGGACCTTCGTCATTTGGGGCGCGCTGCATGGCGCCTATCTCTGCATCAACCATGCTTTTGACATCGCCAGGGCAAAAACAAGGATTGCGATTCCTGAGCATATTTTGTCGGTCGCCGGCTGGGCCCTTACCTTCTGTGCCGTTGTCGTCGGATGGGTAATTTTCCGCGCAGGCAGCGTTTCGGCGGCGCTGAATGTGTTGGCCGGCATGGCCGATTTGACACTTTCCGGGCCGGTGTTTCATCCGCGGCCCGAAGCCAGATTTCAGGCATGGATTTGGTGTGTGGCATTGCTTGGCGTGACCTTGCTCGCTCCCAATACGCAGGAATTCATGCGGGACTATCTGATGGGCATCACAAGACCGGATAAAGGCGCGACCTTGTTCGGATCGCCTTTTCTATTTCGCATGACGGCGCGCTGGGCCATGGTCGTTGGTGTGTTTCTTTGCGCGGGCCTCGTCTGCCTGCCGCAGCCAACCAGTTTCCTCTACTTCAACTTCTAGCCATGAGGAGCTATCGCGCGCTTCGATCCTTCGCCGTGATGTGCGCAACCGCGCTTGCACTGCTGATAGTCTTGTGCCTTTTGCCTCATGATCGTTATCTGCGTTTTCAAGGTCTGACCGATCCCCAGGTGGTGAAGGCCGGTTGGGTATTTGAACGAATTCATTTCGATAAGACGCCGATAGATGTCGTATTCATAGGTACGTCTCATACCGTGTTCGGCATTGACAGTGCCGAGGTCGAGCGAGAGTGCCGCGCCGCAGGCGGAAGGCATTGCGCGAGCGTCAATTTCGGACTCCAGCATCTGGGGCGCGATTTGCATTGGCTGATCGCGCGTGAGGTGCTGGAGGCGCGCAAGCCGCGTCTTATGGTGATTGAAGTTCAGGAGAACGAGCCGCGGGCCATGCATCCGGCCTTTCCCTATCTCGCGAATTCGGACGATTTGATTGCCGCGCCGCTGATCGTCAACACTGCATATTTTCCCAATCTGGCGCGCCTGCCGCTGCGCCAGACCTCTTTGTGGGCGCACACCGCCATGCCGGCCCTGTTTGGTTCTCGCACCGTTTTCGATCCCGCGCTTTATCGCGGATCGCATTGGGATGACACCTACGCCGAAATCGGCTCGCGCGACCATCCCATCGCGGAGCCGCGCCCGCGCACGGGAATCCTTTCCGCAAAGGAGTTGGAATTCGAACGCACGCACCCGGGGGCGACCGACGGAAGTTTGCCTCATCTGCCGGGACCGTTGCACGCCTTGGAATATCGCGCCACGCTCATTTATCTGGACAAACTGATCGAGCTGGCGCGCTCAAAGGGGGTTCAGATACGAATCCTGTATATGCCAAGTTACGGAAACACTCTGCCGCCGGACTTCTCAAGTTACTACCAGCGCTCAGCGCCCGTCTGGGAAATGCCTCAGGATTTCCGGTTTCGGCCGGAACTGTGGTTGGACGTGGCACACCTCAATAACGCGGGCGCCGCCGAATTTTCGCGTTGGCTGGGCAAAAAACTGGCGAAAGAAGTCCCATAGGCGCTTGCGTACGGAGGGGTCTGCCAGTTCGAACGCCTTGTGGCGCGCAGGTCAGGCGGCGAAGCGCGCTTTGGCGAGCTTCAGATAGACGCTGTCCGCCACATAACGGGCATGGATGAGCCCGACATAACCGTCCTTCCAGCCCCGTCCCAGAAAGTACCATTTGGCTGCGATAGCAAAGGGCATGATTGCGATCGAGATCAGTGACGGAACGCCAAATCGCGTCCTGTGGTCGCTCGCCGCCAGAGATGTGTACAGGTTCACCTTTGCGTACATCGCATCGATCGAATCGCA
The DNA here is from genome assembly GCA_036488555.1 of Rhizomicrobium sp. Taxonomy (GTDB): domain Bacteria; phylum Pseudomonadota; class Alphaproteobacteria; order Micropepsales; family Micropepsaceae; genus Rhizomicrobium. The sequence goes on along the minus strand of DASXHL010000024.1, from coordinate 118,917 downwards.
CGAGTAGTGCAGGATCGGCTCGTCAATGCGGACGGCTTTGCTGAAGCCGTGCATGTTTTCATGGACTTTTCGATCGGTGGAATAAAGCGCTTTTTCCTTCAAAAAAAGGCGGATCGGAAAATCCGGGCAGTGCGAAGGGTAAAAGCAGTGGACCTCCCGTCCCATGATGAACCAGCGCCGCTTTATGGCGTATGCATCGGGTTTCGAGGGATGTTCAAAGTTCGCCTCCTTGAGCGCCATGATGCGGGCGGCGAGCTCTGTGCTCAGGACTTCGTCGGAATCGACGGACAGTACCCATGCGTGTTGGCAATTGCTGACCGCGAAGGCGCGCTGGGCAGAAAAACTGTCCATTGGTCTTTCCAGAATTCTCGCGTCAAAAGCGGCGGCAATTTCCAGCGTGCGATCGGAGCTTCCCGAGTCCACCACGACGATTTCGTCCGCGACGCCGGACAGGGAGGCCAATACCTCTTCCAGGCGCTTTGCGCTGTTATGTGTCAGAAGATAACAGGAAAGTCTTGCCACTATCGCCCCGCCCGGTCCGGCCACTCTCTACCCGGCAAGATAATCAACTTGATGCACAAAGCTAAGGGGGTGCGGGGAAAAGCCAGGATGCCGAGGCGGAATTGTGGAGGCCTCACAGTATCCGCACCATCGTTAAGCTTGACCTGGGGGATTACGCTTGACTCTCCGGGACATGCCTTGGCCCGGGTGGGCGCCGCTTCCATCTGATTTTCTCCCGTGGAGCGGGAGCGCGGAAGAGCCCCATGTCCGGGCCTGGCACGGAACGACCCACCTCTCGGAGCTACATCTTGCGCATTACCACCAGGATCGAATGACCTGGCGGTTTCAGGTGGGGATCCTCCAGACCGACGAGAATGAAAGGCCTTAATACTCTAGCGGCCGTTTTCAACAGTCTGTATTTCATGCCGAGGAAAAGAAATGAGTTCGTCTGTTTGAGTGTTTTCATCATGAAACGAAGTGCTCTGGTATCGGCGTAAGCGCTTTTGTTCGAAAGAGGTTCGGTTTCTGTCGCAACCATTTCAAGTCCATACTGCGGCGCGATATTCCAGAACACATCTCCTGTCCACCAAGTTAGGTGGTGCGGCGGCATATTGAGCAAGTCATCCGGCTGGGCTCCGAGATAGCCCCCGCAGTTGGGCACGCCAAACATTACAATTCCGCCAGGCTTCGCGCACGCAACGCAAGCAGCAATAAAGCTGGCGGGATCTGAAACATGCTCCAGGACTTGGAAAGAGCATACCACGTCGAAGTTACTCGCGTGGCTCCTTGAAAAATCCTCAACGCTTTCGGGGCGCACGTCGAGGCCCGCCGCACAGGCCGTTTTGACGGCATCGGTGTTGTATTCGAGGCCGATATATTGCTGTTCTGGCAGATATCGCGCGAAGGCCCCTCTGCCACAACCTATCTCTAGAACTTTTTGGCCCTTATCAATGCGGCGGGCCGCAAGTCGATACTCCTCTTTATCTGAAATGTAATACCAGGAGATACGCGACAGTTCCGCATACAGCTCTGGAGGGCCCGGGGTCGCAGGATCGAAAAAACGAATGCCGCATTCAGCGCAGCGGCAGAAGGAAAGCGTGGCCCGGCCGTCCAGCATCTGCGAGATATCGACGTTAAAACGTGTTCGATATGCAGAAGCCAACTCCCCAGTACTTACAAACCCGACAAATTCAACCGGCTCATGGCCGAGAGGGCATTTTGCAGGAATGGACATCTGTCCCTATCGCTCTGAGTGTTTTCTATCCAGGCCGAGAAACTGCTGTGACGACGCTTTGACAAAAAAACTCTGCTCGTCTCGGGAGAAGGGAGTTAATAGCGACAGATACCGCTGTAAGGGGAAAGATTATAGTTAGTTGCAGAATCCGTCGGACGAGCGGCGTCGTTGGAAACAGGAAGTAAGCCAAATACGCTATTTGCATCTGGCAAATTGCTAAAAAAAACGAAGTCGTCTTTGTGACTTGAACCTGCGAGAAATTATGGCGCTCAAGCAAGTTTGTAATCCCAAAACTGGTATACCTTGCGAAATCATAGGGCTGCTCGTGCTCGTACCATGCGAATGGAATGGAAATAAGCAGCGTGCCGCCGGGACGGATCACGCGCCGCAGCTCCTCCAGAATTTCCCCAGGATTAAAAACGTGCTCTAAAACCTCAAACGATACCACCGCATCGAACCTACCATCTTCGAACGGCAGAGATTTTCCATCGTAAAAAAAGTCCACTTTGCTGGATAATTTATTGTGATCGTGACCAGACGTTTTGATGTCAACGCCCAGGTACTCGGTAGCATTGACGAACAGGCTCGCGTAGGGCTTCGATCCGCAGCCAAAATCTAGAATTGACCCCGTGATCGCGGGGGCAGCATTTGCGATGGCCTTATGTAAGGCTGCTCTCGCAATGTATACCGGGTTTAGCGCCATTCCTAAGAGTGGCGTCGGAAAGAATTGTTCCCGCTGAGCGCGAGAAACGATCCTATTTTTTAATTCCGTAACCCCTCGCAGCATCGTCAACTCGGCCAATGACGTGGATGATATGCCAAAATTCAATCATGGGCATTTAAACATTATCAGAACATAGAGCTCGGTTCCTATATTTGGTATACAAATTCAGAAGCATATTCCACAGGTCACTTTCCGGACCGCTCGGCTTACCAACAAAAGACCACAGCAAAAGTAGAGAACAAGGAAAAACCAAAAGGCCCAGCAGCACATCGCCTGTGAGGCGCAAGTTGCCGGGAATAAGCCAGTGGTTAACCAAGTATATCAACAAGCTCATAAGACCGGCTGAGACGGCTGGTCGCCACATTTCCTTGGCATAATCAAGGACAGAAACCCCTACCTCTCGACCGACCGAAAATAGAAGCGTGGGGATAAAAAGCGCGGTCACAACAAATCTGGCAACCGCAATCGCGGGCAAACTGCGCAAAATCAACCCAACAGGCACCAAAACGATTAAAAGAATAATCACGCGGGTCCATTGCATCCTGGCCGCGAGGTAGGCCTTTCCTAAGGCATCGAACGCTGTATATGCCCCGGAACTCAGGCCCAGCAGTCCCGCCGCAAGGGCCAACCATCCCATCAAGGGCTCAATATCAAGCCATCGGTTACCCAATATGAGACTGATCAGATCGTGTGCGACCATCGTCGTGCCGACAGCTGCAGAAAAGCAAATGGTCGCCGCCCAGCCGAAAGTTCGCAAATAAAGATTTCTCAAAGCGATTGGATCAGAACGCGTTCTCGACATCACGGGATAGAGCGCCGCCACGATTGGGCCTGTAATTTCATTCGTCGGGCTCGCTGCTACATCGCTGGCAACCGCGTACCGCCCCATGGCGCTTGAACCAGATAGTCCGCCAACGACAACCTGATCGGCTTGCGCATTGAAATATTCACCAATGCTTTGCAACAGGGTCCATGTTGAAAAGGACCAGATGTCGCCGATTCTGGCGAGGCTGAAGCGCGGTCTGTAGGGATGCACAGCGTAGCTGAGAACTATTGAAAGGATGCCCGAACTCAGGATGCCCGCTACCAGAGCCCAGTAATTCCTTAAAACGAACGCCAAAGAAACCGTGACGACAAACGAAATGGCCTTGAGAGAAAAAGTGTAAAGGAAAAATATATTGAATTTGAGATCCCTGCGGAAGTCTACGATGCCAATGTTCTCGAAGCCTGCCAGAAAAGATCGGAGGGCCAACAAGCGCAACACAGGTGCAACGCGCGGCTCGTGAAAATATAAGACTGCGAAGGGCGCCGATATGAATATTAAAACGGAAATTACTGAATAGGACAAAACTGAGACCGTCCACGCAGTGTCGTATTCTTCGCGGCCTGGTGCATGATGTCGGATAATGGCCAGTTTTTGACCGCTCTGTGCAAGCAATTCCAGCAACCCTACGACGAACATCGCCATCGCCACGATGCCAAAATCCGCTGGCACCAGAAGGCGCGCCAGGATGACAGTGCTGACAAGGCCGGTTAATCGGATCGCCCATCGAAGTAGGATCATCCAAAAAGAGCCATGCAACATGTGCTGGCCCAAACTGCGGTCAGATTTCTTTTCAGCGTCGCTTTTATTGACCACAGTTCAATTTCCGCCTTTATACATCGGAACAGCCAATCTTATGCGACCCGACTTTTGGGCCTTTTCGGTTAATACTTCTTCGCCTTTCAAGCGACTACTGTATCATGGCTCGCCAATATGCGCCGTATCTCGAATTGATAACGGAGCTTTCGCAGCAAAAAGATAGTTTTCAATCTTTTCGCAGATGTTTTTTCCTTTGCATCGTGTTTTGCAAGTTCGTCTGAGGTCATACGGCGAATGGGACCAATGTGTTCAAATTTGCTGATCTCCGACATATAGGCTTCGTAGATAGAGGACCAAGGCTCGCACTGTCCCATCCAAGGCTTCGCACCGCCTACGAAGTGGTAGATGCGCGGATTTACTTTGCTCTCGACATCCCAATGACGATATGAACTTGCGAAGTTCCATTTCGGTGATAATCGAAGGCGACGATTTTTCGTCACGGCGTTGAGCGCGCTCTGATCGTGGTACAGGCACTTTTCGGTATTGGACGTGAAGAACTTGTGGGCGTCCGCCGCGATCTCCCGCCAAGTACTAGTCGTTGCTAACAATACTCCAGCATTAAAATAGCCGCGCGCACCGTCGATCTGAAGTCCCTTTAAATAGGCCCGCGCTTTGGCGCCCATAGACCCAAAATTTTGGCGAAAAAAATATAACCCGTCCTCTGCCGCGACCAACTTGCCTTCTGGCGGTCGATAATCAATCAACTGAGAGATGTCGTCGATTGCCCAAGTGTCGCCGTCGAGATAGACAATACGCTGATATTCCGGTGGCAGATGGTCAGGGAAGAAGAACCTTCCAAGAGTGCTTATCGGAACGTGCGTTTTAGCAACTTTCGCAGAATCAAATCCTGAGATCTTATTTGGGTCCATCGGCGTGACGGTGATGTCTTGTGATTTGCAGATTTCTCGGGTGCGCTCGATTGTTTCGTCGGCCACCCCCAGCGTGAAAATAAAAATATCTGCTGACCCAGGCTTTAGCCATCGTTTCGCCGAGAATGACGAAACAAGCGTCGGGAGAAGAAAATTCTTGTCCGTCACATAGCACACGGCGCAGTCAATGACCTTTGTCATTTTCGAACTCCCGACTGTATCGACAGAGGCTTTAGCTTGCGCCAGTTATCCACGACACTTACTATAGTCACTCGAGGCTCTTTTGCCTCAATATCTTCAACAAATTATGTCTCGGACACGGCCCCAACGTATCTCCCGCCGTTCGAGCGAAACTGACTCCCCTGCCTCTGAAGCCACCAGTTCGGGACTCGGCCTGGGCCGTATCCAAACCGCTGCATCGTCGCCGGCATTAACTGGAACGGGCCGCGCTCCTTTGGCCTGAGGGAAGCCGTGCGGGCGAAAGGAGGGCGTCATAAGCCTCCAAGACTGTCCAGTGTATCGTCTACCGGCCTTGGAGTGCTGAGTCCGTCCCATCCATATCCGATGGCGAAGAAAGTCTTCAATTCGCCTGAGGCGTAATTGGTTGCTTCTCCCAAATGGCGATAGAAAATACAAATTGTAAACAGCGGCTTAGGGCAGAATTTCTGGTGTTCTTGTACAAATGAACGATATCGTACGGGTGATTAAGGACCGGGAGGCCAGCAATGACACCGCCCTTTGAGCCAGTGGGGGATGGTAAAAATCAGGGAGTGCCCCGCGCCAATAGCGAACGGAAGATCGCAATCTGTCCTTCCGTGGTCGGCTGCCAGTCGAATTTTTCGGCATAGCGGCGCGTCGCCTGCCGCTCGGGCGGATGGGATTTGAGGCGCCCCATGGCATCGGCGATGGAGGCCGTGTCCCGCTCGGTCAACAGACCTGCTTCCGGAGCCGCGACCACTTCCGGCGTGCCCCAGACAGCGGTTGCGATAACGGGAGTTCCGCAGGCCATGGATTCAAGCAGAACGTTGGCCCAGCCTTCCCGGCTTGAGGCGAGAACAAGGGCGTCGGCGCAGTTGTAGATTTCGGTCAGGGATTTGGTATCGAGCGCGCCCAGGAAACGAACGCGCTGTCCGACACCGAGCGTCCGGGCCAATGCCTCCAGTTTTTCCCGGTCCGGCCCGGCGCCGGCGATCAGCAGTGTGGCATCGGGAATGCCTGCCAACGCCTCGATCGCCAGATGGTGCCCTTTTCGTTCGATCAGCAGTCCGACGGACGCAAGGACGAAACCCGACACCTGCCATTTCTGCCGCAGGGATGCGCGATCCAGCGGCTTGAACTGTTCCAGATCCACGCCGTTGCGCAGGGCCGTTATTTTTGCATCCGGGACGCCCAGTCCAGCCAGTTCGTCTTTCAATGCCTGGCAAACGGTTATCAGCGCTCCGGCATCCCTGGCGGCCTTCAGGATCAGCTGCCTTGGACGTCGAAATTGGGGAATCAGATTGATGTCGGTGCCCCGTGCCGTGATGACGACTGGTATGCCGAAGGTTCGCCCGAGCATGGCCGCGGCAACCCCGTCCGGATAAAAATAGTGCGCATCGATAAGGTCGAACCGCTCTCCGGCCTGATGGAGCTTGCGAAATTCCCGATAGAGGGCCCGGTAGAGCGTGTAAGGCGTAAGATTCATTCCCACCTTGGGAAGCACCAGATACCGCGGATGATGAACGGTAAAGCCGTTGCGGCTCTCTTCACGTGGCACCGCGCGAAGCTTGGCGAATTCGGGTTTCCTGATAAAGGCCGGCGCCCACGGCACGGGCGCGATCACGCTTGCCTTGACCCGGCCGTCCTTGGTCAGCCAGCGCAGCCTGTTTTCGACAAAAATGCCGTGCGCCGGTTGCTGGGAATTCGGATACAGTGTGGTTATGGTCAATATCCTGATCGGCGAATTGGACATTTTCAGCTCGAATTTGGGATGCCGCGGGGAGCGGCGGCGGCCGGTCAGGCATCTGGTTTTGAAATATCGCCACCATACTCCGATTGACGGTCGTATGTGTCAAATGGGTGGACCCGTTGCTGCACTTTTCTGACATCGCCAGGCGTTGCCTGCTCCTTGGGCTGGTGGTGGCGGTCATCGTCTATGGCTCACTTTATCCTTTCGCTCTTCACCTCTACGGCACGGGGTGGGACGGGCTGATCCATCTTTTGGGTACCTGGCGGGATCCACCGGATAGCAGAGGCGATCTGATTGCCAATATATTGCTCTATATGCCCCTCGGCTTCGCGGCCGCCGCCGTTTCACCCGGCAAGTGGCGTGGCGCGCTGGGCGCTGTCGCCATCGGCGCCGGCCTATCCTTCTCGATAGAATGGGTACAGTTTTACGACCAGTCGCGCGTCAGTTGCCTCTCCGATTTCGGCCTGAATGTGATCGGCAGCCTGGCAGGTGCCCTGGTTTCACAGGCGCGCATCGTCCGCCTTCCTTTCCGGTCGCTACCACAAGGAGAGGGCGCCGCATTTGCCAGGGTCCTTCTGTTCGCCTGGCTGGCCTGGCGCCTTTATCCCTATGTTCCCACGATCGATCTCCACAAATATTGGGACAGTCTCAAGCCCGTCGTGCTTCATCCCGCGATCGATGCCTACGGTGTTTTCCGATTTGCCGTGCTTTGGCTGGGTGTTTCCCGCCTTCTTCGCGTGGGCCTGCGGCCGAAAATGCCGTCCTGGCTGCTGGCGGCCGCGATGGCCGGCTATTTCTGCGCGAAAGTTCTGATCGTGAACCAGTATCTCGGTCTTTCCGAAATCGCGGGGGCGATTGCCGCGCTCCTTTTGTCTGCCCTGCCGGACACGCACCTCAAGCTGCGGGGGCTGGCGGTATTCTTCGTGGTGGTCGTCATTTGCTCCCGTCTTTTTCCCTGGATTCCGTCTTCGACCATCCGGTCCTTCCAATGGGTGCCGTTTTACAGCCTGTTGCACGGCTCTTTGGGGGTCGACGTCCAGTCCTTCTGCGAAAAGACCTTCCTTTATGGCACACTGCTTCTGCTGCTGGTCGAAGCCGGAGTGCCGCTCAATCTCGCCTGTCTGGGGGAATGCCTGGTGCTTCTGGCAACCAGCGCCCTGGAGACATTGATTGCCGACCGGTCTGCGGAAATTACCGATGCCGTGCTCGTGCTATGCTTGGCACTGGCCTATGGGGCTCTGGGGCGCCCCGCCCGGCAACGCGCCGTCAGGAGAACGGCCGCAACAGGGCAGGTTCAGGGACTTTAGTGGCTCACGGCCACTGGAAGTGCGTCAGGCTGTGCCGTCTCCAGATTCTCCAGGAAGCTTTCAAACATCCAGACCAGCCAGAGCACGCGGCTATTGTCGAATTGTCCCCGGCGATGTTCGCCAATGAGCCGTTTGATGGTCTCAATGTCGAGATATTCTCCAGCGAGGAAGGTCTTCTTCTGGTCGAGTTTGTTCTGCAGAAATTTGCCCATATCGCCGCGAAACCAGCGCGCCAGCGGTACCGAAAAGCCCTGCTTTGGTCGATATAGGATATCACCCGGCACGAGCCTGCTGAATGCCCGTTTCAGGAGGATCTTGCCTTCGCCACCGCGGCGATTGACCGCTGACGGCAGGCCCAGCGCCCAATTGACGAACGTGTGGTCCAGCATCGGGACACGGACTTCCAGGCTGTTGGCCATGGCGGTGCGATCGACTTTGGTCAGAATATCGCTCGGCAGCCAGGTTTTGATGTCGACATATTGCGCCCGGGTGATGGGATCATCGCAGGGGGCATCCCGCGCGAAGCGGCGCAGAATCTCTTCCGCCCTGTACCCCTGCAACGATCTTTTCAGGCCGTCAGAAAACAAGGCGTCGCGGCCTTCGTCATCGACGATCGAAACGTTCAGGAAATAACCCCGGTCGGAATCGGCACTCAATTCCTGGAAGGTGTGACGGGCGCGCAGGAAGCGCGGCGCACCGTCGAGCTGGGGGTAGAGTGACGCCATCGCGCCGAAAAGCGGCCCGCGCACCGATTGCGGCAGCCATTTCCGAATCTGCTCTTCCCGGGCGTGGAAGCCATAGCGCCGGTACCCCGCAAAGAGTTCGTCACCACCGTCACCCGACAGGGCCACCGTCACCGATTTGCGGGCCAACTGCATGAGATGAAAGCTGGGCAGCGCGGAGCTGTCGCCGAAGGGTTCATCGAATATGGCGGGCAGGCTGTCCACCAGGCTGGTCTCGTCGCCTTCCATGCGCGAAACCGTATGATGCGCCGAGCAATGACGCGCGATCAGCCTGGCATATTCGCTTTCATCGAAGGAGGGATCATTGAACCCGATGGTGAAGGCATTGATCGGGTCGGGACAAAGCGACGCCATCAAGGCGGTGACGCCGCTGGAATCCACGCCGCCGGACAGGAAGCTGCCCACCGGAACATCCGCCACCAGTTGTGCATTGACGATCCGTTTTAGCCGTTCCAGCAGGGCGTCATCCAGATGCGCCATCTCGTGGCTGTCGATCTCCGCCGGCGTGGCGTCCCAGTAACGTCGCGGGGAGATCTTCTCGCCCCGTCGCAGCAACAGAGTCGAGCCTGCCGGCAATTGGGCGACGGTCGAATAGATCGTGCGCGGTTCGGGGATATAGCCGAGCGAGAAAAAATCCTCGACGGCGCAGGGATCAATGGACCGGCCAAGCGTCGGCCACGCCGTCAGCCCCTTGATCTCCGAACTGAAAATCAGGCCTTGGTCCGGCAGGGTCGCATAATAAAGCGGCTTTTCTCCCAGCCGATCTCTGGCCAGGAACAGGCTCTCGCTTCGCCTGTCCCACAGCGCGAACGCAAACATTCCGGTCAGTCTGGTCACACACTGCGGTCCCCATTCCAGCCAGGCTTCCAGAATGACCTCGGTGTCGGAATGCGTGCGGAAAATGTGGCCCCGCTGTTCGAGTTCCTCCCGCAATTCGCGGAAATTATAGATTTCGCCGTTGAAGATCAGTGTCGCGGACCCGTCGCCGCTGTGCATCGGCTGATCGCCGGTCACAAGGTCTATGACGGCCAGGCGACGATGGCCAAAGCCGAGCCCCGGCTCGAAATGAAAACCATCGCCATCCGGACCGCGATGCGCGATCGCGTCGGTCATCTTCCGGACCATTTTCTGGTCTGGTGACCGTGCTCCGCCGAGGTCAAACCAGCCGGCTATCCCGCACATCAACGTTCTCTTTGATCATTGGTGGTCCCTGTCGCTGCGCTGCCCAGCGCCGCGGACAATGGGCCAAGAGTGGAAAGGGCTTCGCCCAGGCGGGCCCGGGCGTCATCGATCGGGACATCCAGCGGCGTGGATATCGCGACCACGGCCTGACTCTCATGTCCACTCAGGGCCCCTTTCGCCTGCAGCAGCCTGACGACCAGCGGGTTGTTGGTAATTGTGCCGTCGGCCCAGTAGGTAAACCAGACGAGCCGCTTCGCAGATCCGGAGTTAATGACAAACTCGTTCAGTTCAGCGAACTCGCTGCCAAGCTTCGCGCCGACTGCAGCACCGCCGGAAGCGTTCCAAACCTTGTCGTCCCAGGGCTGGTTGAGATGAGCGGTCACCGTGCGGCCGGCTCGCGGTCGCGCATAGTAACCCACGAAAAGGTTCACTGGTTCGTCGATGTCACGCTCCTGCAGGAAGCGCGCATCCGCCTCGGGAAAATAGGGATGCCAATTGCCGCTCAGGTTGTCCGCGTGCCATCCGGACGCCCGCAGCGCGTTCTCAATCACGCTTCTGCTGACCGTCACGCTCATATTATCGTGCCACAATGCCCAGGCTGGGCCGACGGAAATCAGGCATCCCGCCAGGGCGGCAACCGCCACTATAGACATGCCCGTGTCCCGCCGTCTTGCCGTGGGGGACGGCACAGGCGAAGCAGCTTTCTGTTCGTCGCGGAAAAGCGAGCCCACAAAAATCAGGACAAGCAGAATGGTAACATTAAAGCCCCACCCATAGACGATGTGATCGGCGCCGGCTCCGTACTTGTTGTCGGTGAAATGCGCGATAAGAATGATGCCGACACAGCGCAAACCGTTTCCGACCAGGGGGATTATGACCGATGCGAGCAGGAACGCCACAACCTTGTAGATGCGCTTGTACATCAAATAGGCAAAGAGCACGCCCAACGTGACCGTCGCGATCAGAAAGCGAAGCCCTGCGCAGGCTTCCGCGATCTCGAACCGCCCATTGGTCATTTCAATGATTGTTCCTTCCGTGTAATGCGGAATGCCCAGCAGGTTCAGACTGATATCGACAAAGCGGGTGGCAAAGTGCTGCATCGGCCCGATCAGATATTCCCCGGTGGGAACCAGAGACAGCAGGAACAGCACGGGAAACCAGATCTGGCGGATAACCCTGGGACCAAGCAGGGCAACGATGGCAGTCTGCATCATCCCGACAACGGCATATTGCCGGACCTCGTTGACCGCGGACAGTTCGCCAAGCCACCATAAGGCGAGAAGCGGCACAATCAGCAGGAGAATGCGAGGTTCGACCTCCGGTCGCATCCGCTGAAGCGCGTCTTTTTGCTCCCAGATGAGCCATGCGACAATGGGCATGATCAGGAAGCAGTGCGAATAGGTGGGCGAAACCTCCCAAACCGCAACGGCCGCCAAAACCGCGCCGCGAAATTCGATCAAGATCAGCGCAAGCACCGCGGCCAGGGCCAGCAGATGATTGCGCCAGATCTGGCGGGCGCCTTGGTTGGCATCGATGGCAGTGGTGTGAGTCATAGGGGGTGGTTCATTCAGACTGCCGGGCGGAGAGCGCCCTGTTGGTGTGCCACGATGCGGTGCGGCGCCGACCTGACTTTCTCCAATTCCCTGTCCAGGCCAGCCAGGACAGTCTGCCAGCTATGGTTCTGGGTTACATACGCGCGTCCCGCCTGGGCAATGTCCTCATGGCCGCCCTTGAGCGCGGACACGACAGCGTCCGCAAAATGCTGCGGATCATTGGCGACCAGAAGATGTGTACCGGACCGTACGCCCAAAGCCCGCGTTGCTTCCCGCGTCGCGATCACCGGCCTGGCCATGGCCATGGCTTCCAAAACCTTGTTCTGGACGCCACGGGCGATCCGCAGCGGCGCCACAACAGCGCCCGCGAACTGCAGATAGGGCCGCACATCCGCAACGCGACCTGTCACCGTGACCGCGGGCCCGGCGGCAGCCCTCAAGGCAGGCGACGGTGATGCCCCGACAAAATAGACGCGTGCATTGGGGACCGATTTCTGGACAAGGGGAAGGATCTCCTTGGCGAACCACAAGGCGCCTTCATAATTGGGCCGGTAATCCATGTGACCGGTCATGACGATCGGGCATTCTTCGGCTGAAAAGGGAGTGTCGAACGCCCCGGGCGCGAAGTAGGCCAGGTCAACGCCATTGGTCAGAGCGCCGGTCTTGTCTGCGCTTTCCGGCGCGATCCGCCGGAACGTTTCCGCCTCGAATTCGGAGACAAACAGCGTCCTGCCGAACAGCCGCGCGGCCGAGCGTTCCGTTTTCTCCAGCATGACGGCCTCGCGCTTGTAGAGCCATTTGAAGAAGCCCTTGGAGGCGTTCGAATATTGGTGCCACTTGTCGGAATCGACATCGACCATGTCGAAGAGAACGCGGCCCGGCTCGAATTCGGGTCTGAACATGTAAGGCGCCATCGCAGACCCGAACACAACCACATCGTCCAATCTGGTTTCCTGAAACACGCGCTCCAGGTATTTTTCGAGACGAGAGCTTGCGAAACTGGCTACCGTGATGGCTCTGCCGGTGATTAGCGCGCCCGCTCCACGAACGGCCTTTGTCGTGGGGCCGATGAGTTCGAAATGACAGCGCCCTCCCGTCATCTCACGCACGGTATCGAGATGCATCAGATCGTCCGGATCGTCGACAAAGCATCCCAGATGGACCGTGCCCTGGGAAGCCAGGTGTCTGAGCAGGGCGTGGGAGCGGATCTTGTCCCCTTTGTTCGGCGGATAGGGCAGGCGGTGGCTGAGAAACAGGATGTCGCGCGGCATTGTTATGGTGCGCTGCCGATCTGGTACACCGAAGCAATGCTGGACCAGTGGAAATCCCTGAGCAACTTCTGAAGCCGACCGTAGGTGCGGTCCAAGTTGAGATAATGTCGGAAACGGGTCTTGAAGGAAGCGCCCGCGATCTTCGGCTGTGCGGGATCGATCTCCCAGGGATGAAAATAAAAGGTCAAGGGCTTGCGATCGTGAAGCCTGACGATGTCCAGGTTTTTCTTGAACAACATGTAGGGGAAAAGGCGGAAATAGCCTCCGCCGCCGGCAGGCCAATTGCGGCCAAACAACCGCATGGTGGTGACCGGGACTTCCACGAAATTGCTGCCGGCGAAGGGGTAGAATGCGAAGCGCGGCTGTTCCGGTATTCCGTACAGATCATGCTTTATCGGGTGGGTGCTGGAACTGTAGCGGTATCCGGCCTCTTCGAGAGCCCCGAGTGCCCACAGGTTGCGGCGGGTTATGGAAAAGGACGTGGCGCGGTATCCCATGACGGCCGTGCCGCCGATATCCTCCAGCATCTCCTTGGCCGTGCGCACATCCGTCACGAACTGAGGCCGTGATTGCTGGTCCGCTCTTATGTGCGCCAGGCCATGGGACGCAAGCTCATGGCCGTTCGCGACAATGCGCTTCACCATGGCGGGATACCGTTTGGCGATCCATCCCAGCGTGAAAAAAGTGGCCTTGATGCCCTGATCAGCGAACAGCTGCAGGATACGATCGGTGTTGGCCTCCACGCGGCATTCGATTGTGTCCCAATCCGCGCGGTCTATATGAGGAAAGAAGGCCTCGACCTGGAAATAGTCTTCCACATCAACGGTCATGGCGTTCACGCCGGCCGACAATCCCACTACCGGCCGGCTACGCCAGCCCACAATGGGATCGCATTCCGCCACATCGCCCCGCACTGCATCCCCCCAATCTGGCTGTCCGCGGACTAAGTGTCGTTGGAGTTCGCCATGTGCACAAACTGTCTCACGACCGTGCCCACCCGGCGAACGAACAATTCCTGCCGGCTGACGCGCTGTTCAAGATTGTGCAAGCGTTCCGCTGTCGCCACTTGAGAGGAGCGGTCATTCTCGCCCGACAAGGGGGCGTCGGAAAGCGCCTCAACGCTTGTCTCATTCGCGAGGTCGGCCGCCACGCGGTTTACGTCTTCCGCGGTGAACGCATGCAGCTCGTCCAGGAAGCCAAGGATCATAAGCCGGCTGCCCAAGGTATTGATCCGGCGGGGAATGCCGCCGGAGTGACGGTAAAGCGCGCCCATTGCGCTCGCTTCGAACCTCGGGTCTCCGCTCCAGCCGACCTGGCCGAGCCGATGCATCAAATATTGCCCGCATTCCACGCTCGACAGCGGCCCCAGGTGATAGGACGCAATCACACGCTGGCGCAGCTGCTCGAGATTCTTGTTCGCGATCACGCGCCGAAACTGTGGTTGCCCGACCAGGAAGCTTTGGAACGGCGCCGCATTGTCGATCTGGAAATTCGACAACATGCGCAACTCTTCAAGCGCGGTTTCGGAAAGGTTCTGGGCCTCGTCTACAATCAGCAACGCACGCTTGCCCTGCTGATGGGTCTCATTGAAAAAGGTCTGCAACCGAAGCAGCAACCCGCTTTTGTCCTGGGGCAGATTTTCAAGTCCGAAGGCGGCCGCCACCATATGCAACAGGTCGTGACCGGACAGGAGCGTGGTCACAACATGCGCCGCAACGATCCTGTTCGCGTCAATCGTGGCGATCAGGCGCTTGACCAGGGTGGTCTTTCCCGCGCCCACGTCGCCCGTAATGATGATGAAGCCTTCTCCGCGCGTGAGCCCATAGGTGAGGTGCGCCATCGCCTGGGCATGCACGCTGCTTTCGAAATAGAAACGCTCATCCGGCGTTAGAAGGAACGGCTCGGCCCGCAGATTGTAGAACTTCGTGAACATCAGGATCTTTACGATTGCGGCGCAGGGGAGTCAGCCGGAGCAGATGGAGTATTATAGCCATAACCGTAATAGCTATAATACTCGGCTTCATTCCAGCGTGGCGCCTTGTTGAACAGCAGGCAGACATTCTGGCAGGCGGAAACCGCCTCCAGCGATTTGCGGAGCTGATGCCTGTCCGATTGTGCCGCCGAAACGACCATGATCAGTTGGTGGACATAAGTCGCCAGGATCGCAGGTTCCGGAACCGCCAACACCGGCGGGGTGTCCAACACAATGACACGGTCTGGATAGCGCATGGACAGCTCACGGCACAGGTTGGCCATCTGGCCACTGGAAATCAGCTCGGGGCTGTTCTTCCTGGGATTGCCGGCAAAAATCACCGAAAGATTGGGTACATCGGTGCACCGGTGCAGTACGTCCGACACCAGTTTTACCTTTCCGCTCAGAAGATCGGTAAGACCATCCGAAGGGGGGGAAACAAACACGTTGCCCACCGAGGGGCGGATCACATCGGCATCTATAAGAAGCACGCGCAGTCCGCGTTCGGCGGCCAGGCTCAAGGCCAGGTTTACAGACGAGAATGTCTTGCCTTCGCCGGGGAGAGAGCTCGTGACCATGATCAGATTGTTGACCGCCGTGCGCGTTTTCGGGTCCCTGACCTTCTGCAGGAGCTTTCGCTTTATAGCCCGAAACTCGTTGGACAGTGCCGATGAGAGATTGTCGGGCGTGATCATGCCGTTTTGGCGCAATACCCTGAAATCGAGGCGGACCTCCTTGGTCGCAGGCGAAAAGCCGGCGTCATCGGAACGTTCCGGAGCCGGCGCCCTTGCCGGCATTGGCGTCACCGCGACAGCGGCGTTTTGCGGCACGCTCGTCGCAGGCCCCTGGCCGTTCTTCATCACAGCATCCTGAGGGGCCGGCGGCGTGACCGCCGTGCCAGCCGCAACTTTCTGCGCAACTCTTTCTGCGAAGCTGGGCGTAACGGGCTGTGCGCTCACCCCCTGCGCCGCTTCGGCGGCCATACGCTTGGCCATGCGCTCAACCAGGTTGAGGGGCTCTCTCGGATTGTCTGTCATAGAAGCTCTCGCAGTGTTCCCCGGAAGGCTGCATCAAACACAACCAGAACGCCAACATAGCCGCACAGAAGGACCGCGAGCGACGTTGCCATCAAGGAATAGGCACGGCGTGCCGCAATCGCGTCGCTAAGCAAACTCAGCCGCGATACGACCCCGATTATCGGATAATCGAACTCCGCAGCCAGCTGCTCCTTGGCAAAGAACCTGCCCGCATTGATGCTTAGGGCGAATGCCGCCGCCAGGCCTGTGATCAACCCGGCCAGCAAGACGATCGAATTGATCAGCGGGCGATTTGGCGCAGCGGGGAACGGTGCCTTCTTCGGCGGTTCGACGACGCGGACATTGATCGCCGACTGTTCATCGTTGACGGATTGGGAAATGCGCGCCGACTCTCGCCGTGCCAGCAGTTCCTGATAGGTCTTGTGAACAAGGTCATAGTCCCGGTCCAGGTCGGCGAATTTCGTGTTTATTTCAATCGCGCGGGACGTGGATTTTTCCGCACGGTCCATATCGGCCATCGCATCGCGATACCGCTGTTGCTGGAAGGCGGCGTCACCCATCGCATCGGCCAGCTTGCCCTGGGTCTGGACATAGACGGGATTGGGTATGGACTGGTTTCCGCTGCCGGCGCTGCCCGTCGGGGGCAAAGCGGCAAGCTCTGACTGGAGCTCCTTCACTTCGCGTTGGGCTTCCTTCACGTCCGGATAGTCGTCCGTATATTTCGATTTAAGGTCGATCAGCGTTTGCTTGGTCTCTGCAAGCCGCTGAAACAGGCTGCCGCCTTTTCCGATCGCTTCATTATTGCCTGTGCCTGAACTGACGATCAGGGGGCCGGGCGTGTCCACATACAGGATTTTGGGTATGGCGCCGAGCTGAGAGCGAAGGCTCGCAACGCGCGCTTCGGCGGCGCCCAGATCCTGGCGGATCTTTTCGGCCTGGGCTCGCGCCTGATCGGGCGTTACGCCGTTTGACAGGACATCGACGTTCGCCTGGCGAAAGGCTGCCCGGCGTTGTTCTGCCTGGCGAACCAGATTCTCATATTCCGCCACTTTGTCGTCAAGGAACGATTGCGCTCCCTGGAAATCCTTGCGTTTGCTTCCGATGTTCGAGTCCACGAAAATCGAGAGCAGCGTCTGAGATATGCTCAGCGCTTTGTTGGGATCATTGTTGACGACAGAAATTTCGTAGAGATTCTTCGTGCCGAGCGGCCGCAGAGAGATGTTGCTCTGGATGGCCTTGACCTGGCGCGCCAACTCGGCGCTGGAGAAGCTGGTGCCTGGACGCGCGGTCAGGCGCACAACCTGTTCCAGGTTCGGGCGCGTAAGCAAGGTGTTCAACATGACGGACACCTGCTGATCCGGATCCGTGCTGACGGTCAGCCCCCTCAGCAGGGGCGCCATCATCGTATCAGTATCGATATAAATCTTTGCGACAGCTTCAAACTGGTTGGGCACGAATACCAGAGCACCCCAGCCAACCAGGCAGACGATCCATGCCACAGCCATGCCAGTCCAGCGATAATGCCAGGCCCCGCTCAGATAGGCGTGAAGCTGCACCTTCCAGGGTTGCATGCGATATATCTCCCAAAGCGCAAGCCGACGAAAATTCGGTTCTAGGAAAACTTACCTAATAGTCATGAAATTTTGAGCATTGCAGTGCGGCAATGCAATAACACACGTGAATGACAATCGCCCCAATCCTATCGGAAAAAGGGTTAATTGTCTCAGTCCCGCCACATCTGGGGACTTTACGGGCCAAACCTTACTTTTCTTTTTGCAGTGCTTTTCGGCTGTCCGGAAAGTTTGGTTTCGCCGGTTATGTACCACCGGATCACCAGCGCGACGGCAATTGACGTCAGCGCAAACCACAGTCCGCTCATGCGATATCCTTACCTAGGCACCGTTGGCCTGACATCTCCTGGGAGACGGCCATTCGATAAATCTCCGAAGGCGTGGATGGAGTGCCACCGAGTTCGTCCATGAAAAATTCGAGATATCCCTCGATCCAGGCCAGGAACCGGACCACGTCTTCCTGGCTCCTGGTATAGGGTGTCTTTCCTGCCTCCAGGGACGGGCTATGATAGCTTATGGCAAAGACGCGCTGACCAGCCCGAAACAGGGCGCGCGTCAAGGCCTTGGCCTCCCGCAGGGTGTGGCCTTCCGGAGAGATCCTGACCCGGTTGAGCAGGCCAAAGCGGGCAAAAATGCCCGGCAGCTTTACGCGCCGGCTGGCTGCTGAGGTCAGGGAGTAATTGATAATGGACGGATTTTTCCGCAACAGCCCGATCACGCCCGCGGTCACGGGGATTTCCAGAACGCGTCGGTCCGTGCCAAGCCAGTAGGGGCGGGAGGGAGCGTTGGTATAATCCGGGCTGGATTGGGTGATCGCGGGTCCCGGAAGGACGCTGCAATCCACGTCATATCCAAATTCGCGCAGCAGCGCTTCGGTGTGCCGGCCCGCGCCATAACGGCCACTGCGAAACAGCTTCGGCTCGGTACGGAAGTTTTTCCGGATCGTGTTGGTAAGCGTTTCAATTTTCCGTCTCTGCAGGTCCGCAGGCAGGTTGCAGGCGAAGGAATTGCTCTCATTCACAATTTCTTCATGCGGTGGCGTAACCCAGGGATGGAGTTGCGCGCCAATTTCGCATTCACCTGCTTCGGCGAAGTCGCGCAGTGCCGCATAGCCGTCTACTTGCGAAGCAACCGCATAGTCCACGGCATAAGTTGGAACAAGATTGAAACGCCGGAAGATCTTCTGCGCCAGCGCCTGGGCTTTAATGGTCGTGACTGCGATATTGGCACTGGCGAATGGAGCGGCCCAATCAAACTCCTCCTCCGCATCGACGATGCAGAGGACTGTCGGTGTCGGTGACAAAAAATTGACGATATTTGCCGATGAAGCGGGAAGCATCTCGCTCCAGCCCGGTGAATGCTCAGCAAAAGTCAAAAAGCCCCCTGTGGCTTGGACCGATGCCAATCCGGCTTGAATGATCGCTCCAGTCAAGTTGCAGCCCTTTGCATTCATAGCATGAATTTTGTATTCTTGAAAAATCGTTTACTTCTCATCGGTTGCCGGCAAGGTGGGCCCATTCCAGGGCACGGCCTGACCAATAATCCTAATTAGGTTAATGCAGAGTAGTGTTTGGAATGACTCTTCCTACCGTTTGCGTCGTTATCCCGGCGTACAATTCGGAAGCGACGCTTCTGCGCGCCCTGGATTCGGTGGCAGCGCAGACCCTCGCGCCCAGCGAAATACTTGTCGTGGACGATGCGAGTTCCGATGCGACGCCATCCCTGGCGAAGAATTATCACCAAGCCAGTGTCAATGTGATCAGCTTGCAGACCAACGCCGGTGCCTCTGGCGCCCGCAATCATGGCATCCGGCTGGCATCCGCCGATCTGGTCGCGTTTTTGGATGCCGATGATGAATGGATGCCGACCAAGCTCGAAAAGCAGGTCCAGCTCATTGTCACCAATCAGAACAGCACCTTTTGTTCTTGTGGCTCGAGCCTGATTTCAGCGGACGGGTCAAATCTCGGCGATATCTACCGCGGCCAGGTGGTTACGACGGGACCGGAAGCCTGGAAAGCCCTGCTGAAGGATAATTATGTCACAACACCGTCGGTGTTGGTTTGGCGGCGGCACCTTCTGGCCTTGGGGGGGTTCAACGAATCTCTCAAGATTGCAGAAGACCAGGACATGTGGATCCGGCTGGCTGCGAGGGGGGCGCTCAGCTACGTGCCGGAAATGCTGGTGCGCGTCCACGACCGCAGGTCCAGCCTGTCTGGCGGCTCGTTCGACGAACAAATGACTTACACCCTTCCCATGGTCGAGCGCCATCTGGAGCGCTTCGCCGACAGGCTCACGCGCGAAGACCGGCAGTCGATCCTGGGTCGCAGGCTCCTGCGCCTTGGACAGTTGGCCTTCAGCCGTGGCGCGCCGGATGTCGGGCGGCGGTTAATCTGGCGTTCTATAAGTATGGGCTACAAGCCCTGGGAGGGCCTGCTGTTTCTGCTGAAGGCCAATTCGGTGGTCATATGGCTCAAGAATGCAATTCGAGAACGTTGAAAGGCCGGATGCGCCAGATTGCAAAATCGCTGGCCATAAAAAGCGGGGGGCTGGGACTATATCACCGCGTGAAGCATCGCGAGGTGCTGACCGTCTTGATGTTCCACCGGCTTCTTCCCCAAGATCTGATCTCCGTTTACGGCGCCGATGAGGGATACACGGTTTCGACGAAATTGTTTGAAGATCTCGTAGAGTTCCTGGCAGCTCATTATACCATCGTCTCACTTGGCGATGTCCTTGGGTCGCGCAAGGGGGTGGCGCCGCTCCCCGATCGGCCTCTTTTGATTACCTTCGACGACGGCTGGAATGACAATGCTGTTTTCGCTGCTCCTATCCTGATGCGTATGAATGTGCCCTGGACGCTGTTCGTGGCGACAGGGGCGCCCGACGCTGGATCGCATTGGTGGCAGGAAACGCTACTAGCCGCGTTGCGCTCAGGAAGTGTGGATTATGAGGTGTTGAAGAGTGCGGCGTTAAGATCCGCGCAGCAAGAATTTCCAACGCTTCCGGACGACCAGGCTCTATCGGTCTTGGTTTTGTACGGCGCCCTGCCGCCTGCGGAGCGCGACAAATTGATCGCGACATATTGCGCCAATTCGGCCGCTGCCCAGAGACCGCGCGACATGGCGTCTTGGGAAACACTGAAAGCCCTCCACGAAGGTGGCGTGTCAATCGGTGCTCACGGCACCAGCCATCTGCCTCTGACCGTCGTCGAAGATCCCGAACGCGAGATATCTCAAAGCAAGACGGAGCTGGAAAACCGCCTGGGGGTGGAAGCGGGCGTCACGATGTCGTTCCCCCACGGCCTGTATAATGCTTCGCTGATAGAGACGGCGCACAAGAATGGTCTGAAGCTCTTATTCACCAGTGAACCGGTGTTGAACAGATGTTCCGGCGGATGGCTGGAATCTGATCTCGTCGGCCGCATCTCCATCTCGACGGCCGATGTGGCGGGACCGACGGGGATGTTGCGGCCGGATCGGCTGATGCCGTGGCTGATGTTACGGCGTCAGGCCGCAATGTGACGTAGGGCTGACCAGCGATGCGCGACATATTTCTTGTGATATTTCTCTTCATCGGCCTCTGTGTCACCGTGCGGCATGCGTTTGCGGGGGTGTTGATCTGGGAGTGGGTGTCGCTCATGCAGCCACACCAGGAAGCATATGGCTTCTCGCGGTCGCTTCCGTTGAATTTGATTGTTGTGCTCGTCACAATCGGTTCTTGGCTCGCATCGAAACAAGAAACCAAGAAGATCTCATCCCATCCCATCATCATCCTGCTCCTGGCCCTGCTTGCCTGGATGACATTCAACTCATTCTTCGCCTTTAATCCCGCATGGTCATGGCCCTTCTGGGATCGAACCTGGAAAGTCTTCTTTTTGGGAATCATGATCTCGGTCACGGCCACCAACAGGCTCAGAATAGACGCAGTTATCTGGATCGCCGCGATATCTCTTTTGTATTACGGAATAAAAGGAGGTGTCTTCACGATAGAGACGGGCGGCCAGTACAAGGTTTACGGGCCTGACAACTCCACTATTGGCGACAATAACCAGCTTGCTCTGGCCCTGCTGATGACATTGCCGCTCGTGGAGTATCTGCGAACGAATGTCCAGTCGCGCATTCTGTCTTCCGGGTTGTTCGTGGCGGAAGCCCTGACAGCTATTTCAGTTCTCGGCAGCTATTCCCGGGGCGCCTATATAGCGATGGCTGCCATTGCGATACTCGCGTTGTTCAAAACCCGCAGGAAGTTTGTCTATCTGGTGGCGCTCGCACTTGTCTTGGTTCCGGCATATTACCTTATGCCTCAAGCATTTTTTGACCGGGTCGGGACGATACAGAACGCGAGCACTGACGGGTCCTTCCAGGGCCGGGTTACAGCCTGGCACGTTGCATTCCGTTATGCGGCCGATCACTTCCCGTTTGGCGCCGGATTCTACGGCCCCCAGCTCAAGGGCATCTTCAACTTCTATTATCCGGGCGAGGATAATCATGCGGCCCACAGCATCTATTTCCAGGTGCTCGGAGAGCATGGCTTTATTGGCCTTGGAATATACCTGCTGATCGCGGTGATTTCGTTGAGTGTTTGCGCCACGGTTGCCAAAAGGCGAGAGGGTGTTTCTCCCCAAGCGCAGAAGCTGGGCGCAATGATTCAGCTTAGCCTGGTCGCCTTCTTTGTCGGAGGCGCGGCCCTCAGCCTGGCATACTACGACCTATTTGTTATTTTGATCTGCCTCCTTCCCCAGCTTAAGAAGCAAATGCCGGGGTTTGTCGCGCAGAGGCGTTATCGGGCGGATAACCTCCAACCCGTCCAGGTCGGAGGCTGAAAGTTGAACGCCTTGCGCTCGCCAGGGCGCTTTGGAAGCGGCTCCAGCGTGTTTGCGAAATTGTGGGGCTGCAGTATCAGCGCTGCCAATGTATAAGAGGCAGCAAGATCGGGGGGATGCAATCGTGTTTCCTATCGGTTCACGAGGCGGTCTTTCAAGCGGCGAGCCAAGCTCAAGCCTCGGGATCTGAGGGTTTTGCGCTCGATCATGTAATGAGCCTGATCGGGTCCGCGTATTCCCAAGTTGGCCTTGTAGCGCGCGCTTCCAGCCATGAAATCGTATGCGGATGCACCCTTGCCGAGATGGCGATCAATGCACATGGAATGACAGACCAGTCCGGGCTTGAGTTTTGGCTCGCTCTCATATGAAAGACCCGTCTGGTAGGCGTAGATGCGGCCGTCGCGAATAAAGTTGTAGACCTGACCGATAAGGTGGCTGCCGGCGGTCACACGGACAATTTCCACTGTACCGCGC
Organism: Rhizomicrobium sp.; assembly: GCA_036488555.1. Lineage (GTDB taxonomy): Bacteria > Pseudomonadota > Alphaproteobacteria > Micropepsales > Micropepsaceae > Rhizomicrobium. The sequence goes on along the minus strand of DASXHL010000024.1, from coordinate 96,067 downwards.
CCGATGCACCGATGGATAAGTGTCCGGTGAAAATGCTCGAAATGGCTGCTCGCAAAGCTGCCTGGCCGGCCGCGATCGGTCCAGGCTTTCTGATGGAGCGTCTTCAGTTCATCGAAAAATTCCAGCGCTTCCTCGGCGCAGCGCGCCGCGGCCGCTTTGATGGGGCCGCGCTGCTGATACATGCGCAGGGAGCGGTTGATTTGACCGCGCGTGTTGGCGCTCAGGCTTTCCAGATATCGCTGGCCACTGGCGCGAACGGCGTTCAAGTCCACAAACCAGGATGGCATGCGAGCCAGTTCGGTGACCATGAGCCCGGCTTCCCGGGCGCGGTCGGCGACGGAATCCGTTGCGAGGGCCACATGGACCTCCCCCCGGGGCCCCAGAATTCCGGATTTCGTCAGGAAGCCAAACAGGCCTGCTTCGATGTGCCGGGCGTAGCGGCGGTCTGACAAAACGCCGTTATATTCGATAGTGATGAGATCCGCGGACGGGTCACCGCTCTGGTGCAGCAGCAATGCGGGCATTCGGCCAAATTGGCGACGAAAAGATGTCGGCTGCAATAAAGCCAGAGCCACGATAGAGGAGCCTTCATACACGGACAGCTGAAGCGGAGACAGGTTGGGAGCCTGCGACAGCCAGCTGCCAATCCAGTCCCATGTCAGGAAGAACGAGCAATCGGACCGGGCTTCCAATTCGGTCCAGAGGCGCTCGAGCCTGGAGGTGTCGGTGAGGGGCTCACAAACCCATGTAAGTCCGGCCATCTCCATCCGGGGCAAAGCTTCCTAAGGGCTTTTTGATCCGCTTTATTCAGGTCCTAAAACGCTATATATCGTGGTGAGAGCTCTGCGCATCAGTTGTTTGGTGAGAATTGAGCTTCCTGGCTGTGGGTAGATTTTTGAAGGCGGATATTCTTCTTCCCTCCGAGCTCACTGCCTCGGACATCGCGGCATGGGATCATTTCAATGCCGCTACCCCAAGCCAGACCGTGGCATTTCTATCATATCCCTATGCGCTCGCCGCGGAAAAAGCGTTTCGAAACGTACGGGTTTGCCGCATAGAGGCGGATGGGGAGCCGGTAATTTTCTTTCCTTTTCAGTATAGCGGCTTCCTCCACCGCATCTTCGGCATCGGCCAGCGGATCGCCGGTGAGTTGAGCGACTATTATGGCATCGTTGCGAAGCCGGAAGTCGGAATCGATCCGCGCAGCTTGCTCAAATTAGCCGGGCTCAACGCAATTCTGTTTACGCATCTGGATGAAAGTCAGCTTGCGCTGGGCCTGTCGGGGGAAGCGCCCGAGCCGGGCCACCTTGTCGATTTTCCCGATGGAGCACAGGCCTTCTGGCAGGCCAGGCGGCAACTGGACAAGAAATTCGTTTCGGATACGGAGAGGCGCGAGCGGCGTCTGGTTCAGGATCTCGGATCAATCACGTTTCAATTCCAGAGCGACAGTGCCGAGGACGCATTCGACAGCCTCATTTCCGCCAAGCGCGGACAATATGCTCGCACCAAGGTCGCCGACCCCCTGAAAGAAGCATCCACACACTACTTCCTGCGCGAACTGCTAAAGTCCAGACATCCGCTCTGCTCCGGACTGATTTCCACGCTCCACGCCGGCACTACCTGGGTCGCATCGCATTTCGGTCTGCGCTGTGGAAAGACACTTCATTATTGGTTTCCGGCTTACAATCCTGACCTGCACTCCTATGGTCCGGGTCGGCTGTTGTTCAAAAAAGTCATTGAACAATGCGAGGCACAGGGCATTTCCAGAATTGATCGCGGAGCGGGCGACACGCCTGCAAAAAGGGACTTTTCGACCGGCATGCATCTCTACTATCGCGGGTTGTGGCATCGAAATGGTTTCAATTCCTCGGCATATCGCCTGGGGCTCTCCGGCATGTGGAAATATAAAGCGCTCCTCGGCGCTTGGACCTCGAATTGAGGCTTTTAAAGGCGGCTGTTTCGACCAGTTAAACCCGATTAAGAATGTTGAAATCTGCCAGTTCGCCAGTCTGCGCGACATACCGATCGGACCCAACGCGTTGGCCAATCCGGGGTGCAGCCACGCGTTGCGGTTATCATCTCACCGCCTGCGGACGTCGCGACATTGCGTGAGTGTAACTTTGAGATACGCGGTGGTGTAACTTCCGGATGTGGATGTGAAGGGAATTGTGTCCCGGCGAATGGCTCCGACGCCTCTGGATCCGAAAGGGGCGACGCAATAGCGTTCCGCTGATGGATACAAAATTGTCGGGCCAAAATTAATGGAACGCTCAAGCAATGAGCAGGCGGAGGGAGGCGTTGTCAACGTCTGCTTGTACTGTGCGATTCCGGAAGAAGATGAATTCAGGAGACAACACTACGGCATTCCGGAACGAAGCAAGGGCACCATACGGAACGCCCTGAATGCAATCTTCACGGTTCTAAGCGGCCGGCTGATTTATGATGTTCATAGTTACAAGGTTGCCAGCGGTCTGGACGACAACTCCAATCGCGGTGACATGGCAATACGTATCGCGCTGCGGTCGCAATTGCGAGCGGCGTTCGCGCCCCGAACGGTCCGCTTCACCGAAGTGAAATGGGGAGACCTGGCCCGCAAGATCGCCGACATCAACTCCGATACGTCGTTGTTCGTGATCGCTGGCGGAGGGTACATCTCTATCGATGGCGATGGTTCGCCATGGGCAATGCTCGCCAACAGCCGCATCCTGGAAAAGTTGAAATGCCCGGTCGTGGCGTGCGGCATCGGCCTCAATCGCCTCATGAACGAGCGACTCTCCGATATTTCCGAGTTACCGGAAGAGACAAGAGGCAGTATCTATCGGCTGAGCAAGGCGTGCCGGGCACTGGGCGTGCGGGATCTGGAGACCGTCCAGTTGTTTGCGGCATATGGCCAAAAGCCTGCAGTTCTTACCGGCGACCCGGTATTGTATGTCGACAGTGATGCGCCGTTTCCCGACCGTGAATCCGGACCGATAAGGATCGGAATCAATTTGGCCTCCCATGGCCGGCGAACATATTCGATGCTGAAGAATGTGCTCCCGTCCATCATCGATTTTCTCAGATGGGTGCAAAAGAACAAGGATGTGCAATTCGTTTACATGGTGCATCACGATTTTGAGAAGCCGATTGCCAGGTATTTGAGAAGAAGGGGTGTGGCCCTCCAGATCGTTGACTTGCCCGCTCCGAAATTGATCGAAGCGTATAAGCATCTCGACTTTGTCATAAACCAGATGCTGCATTCCTGCATCTTTGCGGCAAATGCGGGCGTGCCATTCCTCAACATAGCCTATGACCGCAAATGTCTGGCATTTTGCGCATCGCTTGATGTCCCCGAATGCGGATTCACGCATGATCAAATCAGCTTCGATCTGTTAAAGACAAAATTCGACCATCTGCTCGAGAATAGAAGAGTTCTTTCGGAGAAGATGCGGAAGCGCCGGACAATGCTGAGATCGCAAAATCGGACGTTTTTGAAAGACGTCGTCAGACTTGTCGCGGAAAAAGAGCGCGTATGAGGCGTCGGCAAGGGTCTGATCTGAACGCGCAGTCTTTGCGGCCTTCGGTCAATGAGGGCAAACGGCTCTCCTGCGGTGGGATCGCGCAGACAGACGATGCCGTAATGTGAATGTGGGCATCCAATCTCGCAAGCCGTCCGTACCAAGCTTGCGAGATTGCGCTTTCCGGTGGTATGAAATCGAAATGGCAGCGCGGCTCGATGATATGACCCGCCGCGATATAGTCGCTGGCGGTGTTGCGGCAGGATTTCTCGGCGTCGCCCCGGCGTCGGCTCAAACCGCAAATGCATCATCAAGCAATGCATCCAATATCAAGGTGATCGTTACCCTTGACGGTACGACTTACCGTTATCCAGACGGTCCGAAGATACCGTCCTACTATGTCGACTTTCGCGAAGATGGGCGCATCGTCTTCCACCTTGGCGCGCTGGGTAATCTGTCTGGGCCTCCCGCGCCGCCCAAACCCTATCATCTAGCTGCACATGACGTGCGCGTCGAACGCAATGGCGTAGTCTTGGCGGCCGGCAAGGTCCCCGCACATTGGTGGAATGCCCAGTGGACTTACCGGCCGAAGTCTTTCGCGGTTACGAAGACACCTGCCCAGATCGTGGGTGACCATAGGATGTTTGTCTATGGCGACACCGGAGCAAGAATATCCGGGCCGGGCGCTCGCGTTCCCTATACTGTTATGGGTTCGTCCAACATCACCACGCAAATGCCCACCACGGGAGAGAGACCCGATATCGGGCTTATCACCGACAATAGCGCATACTTCATGCTGGGCGGTGATCCCAGTGCAATGTTCGACTGGGCACTTGCTGCGGGGTCCTGCCCGATGCACTTCCGTGATGAAGCGACGGGCAAGCCCATCGATCTCAGAAAATACCCAACTACAAATGCCTACGACCTTCCCGGCCTTCAGGGCGCGCCGTTTCTCCTAAAGGGGCCGCCTGATAGACGCGCGCCGGCTTATTCCGAGTATGGAGGAGAGTGGCACCCTCAACAGGCGCATTTCTGCGAGATGTCCTATATGGCCCATATCGCTACCGGCGATCTCGGCTTCCTTGAGGATCTCCAGTTCTCGGCGAATTTCTGCGTTTTGACGGATGCCGAAAAAAGCAGGCCAACTGGCGCGATCATTTCAGGCGAGCAGCGAGGTGTCGCTTGGGCATTGCGCGAATTGTTCATGGCGCATATTGCAACGAAGGATGCCGAGGCTGCAGGTCGCCTGCCCGCATCCTGTCATCCTTCCATGTACTGGCAGGCGCTATTGGATCAAGCGCGGTCCTATTACGACAGATATCGTACAGATCCGCACAATCAGATTTTTAGGCTATTTGCCGCCGATGGGCGATTTGGACCTTGGCAGCAGGATTATTGCATTTCCGCTCTGGCATTTGGGCTTCTTACAGGCCATTCGGAATGGGAACCCATTTATCTGTTTGCCTTGGGGAACGCGATAGCCCGCACAGATGGTAAGAGTGGATATCCTCCGGGATGGGGCGGAGCGTATTATCTCAATACCTACGAATGGGGAAAAAAAGCGGATGGTTCCTGGGATCAGGGAACCAGTGATCCCAGCAAGCCGTTGAATTGGTATTCAAGCTTTCTCTTTCAGCAGAACGATCCGAATGGCCCGCGACTGACGCAGCAGGAAATAGACGCACTCAAGTCAGACCCACTGAATAACGGCGTTGCCATGACGGGATTTGAATATCTCATGACGACCAGAGCTGTTCTGGTCATGGCCGACTACCTGGACAAGAAAAATCTGGCGGCGGTCCGAAAGACTTATCCGGATATTGACGTCTGTCTCAAGAACATCGGCCGCATGTTTCGCAACGGCGGGGTCGTAAATGCGCGAGTTTCGATCGTCTCTGTATAGTTCGGAGATATGACGCTTGGGCCGCCTCCGTTGCTGTCTTTTACGCGAGCCGACGCTGGTCGAAACAGCCGCGTAAATGGGCTCGGCAGCTAAGCTGAGAAGCAGAGACCGCGACGCGCGATATGGCAACTGGCATCAGAACTGCCCCTGTTGTAGATTGTTACAACATTGGGCGGGGTAGGATGTCGCGAAATCCGCTGGACCAGAGGCTGTCCGAGGCTGTTGCCCCGGGTCGGGCACCGCAAGCATTTCGAGCCGGTTCGACGCGGCAACGGCGAAAGGCAACGGTGTTTGTGCTTCCTGCGAACCGGCGCGGTCCACTGCCCGTTGGCCTGGGTGTGGAGTTTGAACGTGGCGGCCAGGCCGTCATTGACGAATTGGAGAAACAGGGCTTTGCAGTAGAATTTTTCGACATCAATGAGGGGCCGTGGAATCCGATGGCAGGCCAGCCATCCATGCTCAAGGCGATTGATCCACTTCGCGCTTTGAATATCCTCTTGCATTGGCCACGGCCCGATGTCGTACTTTCCTACTTTGAGTCTGGCGCCCTTTTGCTGGTGCTCTTAAAGCGCCTGTTTTTCTTCCGCTCAGCCATCGTGATTGTCGACATCGGCCTCGGTAGCGGATCCCGGCTTCGCGACCTGTTTCTGCGGCTCATCATTCCGCGCGTTGCGGCAATTTTTACCCTGGGCTCGGAACAGGTCTCGCACATCCAGACGCGCTACAAAACAAACGCTCTTGTTGAATTCATCCCTGCACACGTTGATACGGAATTTTATGCCCCGCAGAAGGCTGGGCCGGCAAGGGACTATATTTTGGCCGTTGGGGACGATATTTCGCGCGATTATGAAACCCTCCTCGAAGCCGTTGCAGGAATAGACGTCAAGCTGGTCCTCAAGACGAGGCGCGACATCAAAAATGCAAAGCTTCACCCCAATCTATCCATAGTAACTAAGCGTTTGCCCGATCGTGAGCTCAGGGAGCTCTATGATTCGGCCAAGCTCGTCGTAATGCCACTGCATCCCACCCTGACAGCGGGAGGGGTAACGGCTTTTCTTGAAGCCATGGCGATGGGAAAGGCGCAGATTGTCAGCCAATCGGCCGGGCTGCGGGACTATATTCGTCCGGGAGAAAATTGTCTTTCGGTACCGTGTGGAGACGTTGGCGCCTTGCGCGAAAAGATCATTTGTCTGTTGGAGGACAATGCCTTGCGCGATCAATTGGGAAAGAGCGCCCGCCTTTGCGCGCAGTCTCACTTTTCGTCGTCTAAATTCGCGAGCCAATTGGCCGAATGCTTTCATAAGTTGATGAGGCCTTCGTGAATGACAGGCGTACCGGGGGCGGCGATCGCCCGAGCGACGCGGACCATTGAACTTAAGCCGCATGATGCAGGCCCAAGGTTGTCGGCGCCGTGCGGAGCACCGTTGCGCGATGGGTTTATCCCAACTACAGCGTTGTGATCGGGAGGGGGAGTGCCGCCCCCGATCCCTCTCGAAGTTGTGGCTGATTTGTCGGCCAGCCGTGGCTCGTTTAAACCAATATCAAATGTCTATGGTATAATTAAGTCATCTCAAGTGCTTAGCGATGGGGGCGCGTAAATTGCTGCGATTGTGGGACGCTTTCTGGATGCGGAGCGGGCAGGGCCATTGATGGAAGTCCATATACTTCCTCTGGCCGCTGTATCCTCGTCTGTCAGGGACGTTTTTCTATCCACCGTTCCGGCTGAAACGGATTGGTCATGGTTCGTCACCATGGCGCAATCCGTTCTTGGTCCCGGGGAGGATCTGGCGATCGCAGCCTTGCTGGATCAGGGGGGCATTTGCCGCTCCGCGCTTCCGCTTGTCAGAAGAGGGAGCGTCTTTCGGGCGGCAACCTCATGCTACACCACCCAATTTTCCCCGCCGCTCCAGAACGACGAGGCTGCATTGCTTCTTGGCGAAGGGTTGGCGCGCAAATGCCGGGAATTGCGTCTCGATTCATTGCCCGAGGAGCTTCCGTCGGCTTCTGCCTTTCTTGCCGGACTGCGCAGCGCGGGGTTCGCGGTGAGCACATACCGCCATTTCGCGAATTGGCATGAAGATGTTTCCGATTTTGCTGAATATTGGAATGGACGCAGTACCCGTCTCAAATCGCTCATCCAGCGCAAAGGCAAACGCCTCGAACTCGAAAATCGATTGTTGTTCGAATGGGTCGATCTCAGCACCGACCTCGATCGTGGCGCGAACCTGTACCAGGCGATCTACGCGAAAAGCTGGAAAGAGCCGGAAGAGCACCCGCACTTCATGCAAACGCTCCTGAAAAATCTTGGCGCTGCAGGGCTTGCGCAACTCGGGATCGTCCATATCGATGGCCGCCCGGCGGCAGCCCAGGTATGGCTGGTACGTGCTCCGCGCGCGACCATTTTCAAGCTTGCCCACGATCCGCAATTCGATCGGCACTCGCCCGGCAGCCTGCTCACGCACTGGATGATGAAGCAAATCTGTGAAAAGGATGGCATTCGCGCATTTGATTTCGGCCGGGGCAATGATGATTACAAAAAGCTTTGGCTGAAAAATTGCCGGTACCGCTATGGTGTTGTTGCGGTTGACCCGCGCAGCCTTGAAGGGGGGTGGCGGTACTTGACGGAAATTGTACCGACAAGGTTCGCACGTTTGCGGCTCACGCAGAATATGCGACAGCGATTGAAGAAACGACTTGGGTGGGGCGCCAGCCTTCGGGGCGGGCATAAAACATGACTTTGCCTCTTGCCACGGTTCTCTATCAATTGGTGGCGCTTGCCTACGCCGTGTTTTCCGGGTTCATGGTTGTGCGCGGCTCGCATTCGCGCGTGGCCTGGTATTTCATCTTCGCTCAGCTGAGCACCGCAATCTGGGCACAAAGCTTTGTTCTTGCCAGCAATGGCATCGTGCCTGTCGCGGCCTTGGATATCCTTGGGACATTGCGGGATGGTGCCTGGCTTGCCCTGTCTCTTGCACTCATGTACCGGCCCGCAGGCCGTCTTGGCTACTGGTGGACCGTCTCGGTATTGGCTGCGGGGCTGGTGTGCCTGCAGCTATTGTTGCTTTTCACGCCGGCCATCATGGGTGCCGTTGCCGGTGTGCGTCTCGACGTCACGCTCATCCGCATGTGCATTACGCTTCTTGGCTTCGCCCTGATCGAGAATGTTTTGCGCAACGCGTCGAAGGCCGACTTTTGGGCGCTCAAACACTGGGCGATCGGCCTTTTCGGCATATTGCTGTTTCAACTTCTGGTGCGGATTCCGGAATTCCTGACCCATAGCGGCGATTTCGATATGTCCCTGGCCAGTCCGCTGATCTTTCTGATCGCATTCCCATTCTTTGTCGTCAGTTCGACCCGTATCCCGCAATTGCAGTTTCGCTTCCATTCCTCGCGAACCTTTGTTTTCCACACTGCGACGTTGATCGGAGCAGGCATTCTTCTGCAGGGTACGGCACTCGCCGCCTGGTATGTCCGATCCTATGGGGGTACCAACGCAACCGCGCTGGCCATCACGGTCGTGTTCAGCGGGTTGGCGGGCATCGCGGCCGCCTTCAGTTCCGGCACAGTGCGTTCCCGGATCCGGTTGCTGATAAATGAGTATTTCTTCGCTTTCAAATACGACTACCGGGTCGAGTGGGAGAAGGTGATCCGTGGGCTCACCTCTGATCTCAATAAGCCCATCGCAGAACGGGCGTTGAGAGTTTTGTGCGACCTGCTCGACACGTCCGGCGGTGCGATATGGCTATATCGCGAAAGCTGGCGCCAATTCATCCTGGGGGCAAAGCTCGGCGTAACCGTCGATGCGACAACTTTCCGGGAAGATGACGAGAGGATCGAAATCCTTCGCAACGACATCCGTCCCCTTGCCCAATTGAAAGGCGCGAACAGTGATGAATCGCCGCTCTCGGCTTTTTTGTCCTGTGTCGATCAGGGCCGAACCATCATTCCCCTGCGCCAGCGGTCTTCCCTGATTGGGTTTGTCATCCTGAACAGGCCCCGGGTAGAGCGGCCTCTTGACTGGGAAGACGAGGCTCTGGTGCGCTTGGTTTCCATGCAGGTAACCGCCTACCTGGTTCAGGAGGAGATGTCTCAATCCCTGGCCGATGCCCGCCAGTTGGACGATTTTAACAAGCGATTTGCCTTCATCGTGCATGACATCAAGAACACGATCGGTCAGCTCAGCCTGATGGTGCGCAACATGTCGCAATTCGGTGACCGCAAGGAGTTTCGCGATGACATGGTGGTCACTTTGGGCAACGCGGTGGATCGTCTCGGCATGCTGCTGACGAGTTTGACAGCCGTGGGATCCCAGGGGGCAGCAACCGCAGGACAAGCGCAACTGGTTGATTTAAATGATTTTTTAAGGGGATTTTGCGACGAGAAGCGGATGCTGGGATACGCGCTGATCCTCCACGGATCCGCCGTTCCGGCGAAAACGCTGACAAATGCCGCGGCGTTACGGCGGGTTCTTGAACACGTTCTGGCAAACGCCCTGGAGGCATCAGATCCGGGCAGTCCGGTCGATATCATATTGAGTATAAAGGAAAATATATTTCTAATCCGCGTGATTGACCGGGGGGTGGGGATGACGCAGCAATTTATCGATGAGGAATTATTTCGGCCGTTAAAGACCACCAAGCGGGGGGGGTCTGGTTTGGGCGCATTTCAAATTCGTGAACTGATGCGTGAGCTCGGCGGCGATGTCACCGTCGAAAGCCGCGTTGGTGAGGGAACGGAAGTAACCTTATCTTTGCCGCGTCATTGACCGTCCATAGAACCATGAGAAAATCACCCGACATGGAGGAGCAACAGCAGCTAGAAGGACAGCGCATACTTCTGGTCGAGGATGACGTGGGGCTGCAGAAGCAGATGCGATGGGCCCTGTCGCCCTATGTCGTCGATCTGGCGGCCTCACGGACGGAAGCACTTGCGCGTATTTCTGAGTTTTCCTACCGCGTTGTTGTGCTGGATCTGGGGCTGCCGCCTGATGAGAATGGGGCGGCCGAAGGGTTGAAGACACTGGACGAGCTCCTGTCTGTGGCCCCCACAACCAAGGTTATCGTTGCCAGCGGCAATGTCGAAAGGGCCAACGCGGTCCGCTCGGTCGCGAAAGGGGCATTCGACTTCATCGCAAAGCCGATCGACAGCGATATTCTCAAGCTCGTAATTGATCGCGCCATGCGCATGTTCGAACTGGAACTGGAAAATCTTCAGCTCCGCAAGCTTTCCGAAAATGGCGCGGATGGACTGGTCTATGGTTCATCCAAAATGAGCGAAATCGTGCAGATGTTACACCGCGTCGGTCCGATGGACGTCAGCGTGTTGTTGATTGGCGAGACCGGGACCGGCAAGGAAGTGCTGGCGCGAGCATTGCACAACCTCTCGCCCCGCAAGGCTCAACCTTTTGTGGCGATCAATTGCGCGTCCATTCCGGAGAACCTGCTGGAGAGCGAGCTGTTCGGCCATGAAAAGGGGGCTTTCACCGGCGCAGTGAAGCGTACCCATGGCAAATTCGAGCTGGCAGATCGTGGCACTCTTTTCCTGGACGAGATCGGGGATATGCCCATGCCCCTGCAGGCGAAGTTGCTTCGTTTCTTGCAGGAACGCCGGTTGGAGCGTGTCGGCGGCCGCGATTCGATCTCGGTCGATGTGAGACTGATCACCGCGACGAACCAGAAGCTGGAACAACTCATCAGCGACGGGAGATTCCGCGAGGATCTTTATTACCGCATCAATGATGTGCGCATAGATTTGCCGGCGCTCAGGGAACGGGAGGCGGATGCCATCCTTCTGGCCCAATACTTCCTGAACAAGTTCAACAAAATCTTCTCCAAGCACGCCGTTGGATTTGCAGAAGATGCCCTGGATGCCATCGGTAGACATGCCTGGCCAGGCAACGTTCGCGAGATGGAAAACCGGGTCAAGCGGGCTGTGATCATGGCTGAAAACAAGCGCATCACGGCAAAGGATCTCGACCTCGAAGTGTCCGGGAGCGAGAGGCGCGACTTCAACATGCGCAAACAGATCGAGAATCTGGAGAAGCGGCTCGTTGTCGAAGCCCTGGCCTATTCGGAAGGAAATATTTCGAAGGCCGCGAAGCTGTTGGGCATTAGCCGTCCGCATTTATACAGTCTGATCGAAACCAAATAGCGTCTGCCAACTGGAGCACGTCATGAAGCTTAGACCTGTTCAAACCAGGCTTGCATTGCTCGCTGCCGCATCCGCGGCATCCCTGATCTGCGGTGCAATGCCAGCCGTTGCGGCGCTTCCCCCCGCCGGCGGTGGCAGTTCCAACGCGGCTGTCGCCAATCTCGTCTCGGACGCGCACAAGGCCATCAAGGCGGGCAAACTGCCCCTGGCGGTGATCGACCTCAAGAACGCGAGCAGCGCAGATCCTCGCAATGGACCGGTGCGCGCCGAGCTGGGTGCGGTGCTTGTGCAAACCGGCGATTATTATTCGGCCGAAAGGGAACTTCGTCAGGCACGCAAGGATGGGGCGCCTGACCAGATGGTCTTACCTTCCCTGTTCCAGACCATGCTGGCGCGCAATGAAGAGAAGGTAATTCTGGATGAGTTCCCCGAACCCGTTTCGGCTTCGAACATCGCACCCGACATCCTGAAGGCGCGCGCGCTGGCGTTTCTGGAATTGAATCAGCCCGCAGATGCGGTCGATGCCATGGATAAGTCTCTGAAACTGCGGCGTGACGTACCTGGTCTGATTTTGCGTGCGCGCATTGCTCAAAAGTCCGGCGCGCTGCCTGCAGCCCTGCAGTTTACAGATGATGCCATCGCCATGGCGCCTAACAGCATGGACGCCCCCTTGTTCAAGGCCAGCTTACTTTTGGCCGCCGGCAGATTGAACGATGCGATGACGCTCGCTGATCAGACTGCGGCGAAATTTCCCAAGAATTTGCCCGTTCAATTCACGCGCATAGAAGTCCTGATGCGTTTGAACAGAAACGATCAGGCGAAGGCGGCGGTGGACGCGATTCTGGCCAAGAATCCGGGAATTGCGCTTGGAGTCTATTATCGCGCGCTGCTGCTGGCCCGTTCCGGCGACAATAAGAACGCTTGGCGCATCGCCCAGTCGCTGCCGCAGGAGTTCCTGCATTCCCAGGCCGGCATTGCCATCACGGTTGGACAGATGGCTGAAGCTTCGGGCAATGCCGAAACGGGGGCCGCCATCCTGAGTGCGGGTATTGCCCGATTTCCCCGGGATGCGGACTTGCGTTCGCGATTGGCGGCAATGCGGATCAGGCAGAATGACTTGAACGGAGCTCTCAATGCCCTTGAGCCCATCAAGGATACCATCGACCCGGTTACAGCCCAAACGCTCGCCGTGATATATGTAAGGCTTAACAGGACAAGCGAGGCGCTGGACGTTCTTGAGAAATTGATGCAGTCCGGCAAAGGAACCGACGCTTCAACCCTGCAACTTGTCGGGCTTGAGGAGCGCGTAGGACAGCACGATCAAGCACTGAAGGATTTGATTGCGGCGGTAAACCAAAAGCCGACCGATGCTGTTCTGGCGAGCCGGCTGGTCAATGTTCTGATGGCACGGGGGCGTTTCGCTGACGCTCTCGCGGTTGCTGACAAACTGGGTGGCGATCCTGCCCAGCAGGCGACGTCGTTGGTGCTTCGCGGCCAGGTGTTTATGGGACAGCACAAGCTTGATGATGCCTTGGCGTCTTATGACAAGGCCATGCTGGCCAGCCCGAAAGATCAGCTTGTGCTGTATGGCCGCTCCAATGTTCTGGAACAGATGCAACGATACGATGATGCCTCGAAAGATGTGCGCGCAATCCTGGCTCTGAATCCGCGAAACACGGCAGCATATCTGAAGCTTGCCGAAATCGCAGCCAGACAGAACCAGGACGCACAGGTTCGCAGTGCCCTCGCCCTGGCGATCCAGCAGGTCCCCCAGGATCCGGCGCCCCGCATTGCGCTGGCACGCTATCTTGTTGGTCGACGTGACCGCGTTGGCGCCCTCAATGCGGTAAACGATCTGCTCAAGGCGCAGCCCAACAACGCCGAGGGCGTGGCTTTGCTGGGCAGTATCCAGCTGGCGATGGGCAAGAAGACAGAAGCCGTTGCGTCATTCCGGCGCTTGGTCGCCTTGACCCCACGTTCTGCCGAAGCCCAGCTGTTTCTGGGCAGTACTCTGTTCGTCTCTGGTGATAAAGCCGGCGCCAATTCGGCCATGAAGAGCGCGGTCAACCTTGCACCGAACTCTCCGGAGGTACGCCTCTCACAGATTAACCTGCTGCTTGTCGAAAAAGACAATAACGGAGCCGTCGCCTCTGCCCAGGCCTTCCAGACAGCCAATCCCGGCACCCAGGGCGATATGCTTCTTGGTGATACGCTTGCCCGGGCCGGGCATGGCGATCAGGCCATGGCAGTTTACAAAAGAAGTTTTTCCGCAAATCCCAGCAACGCTATTTTGTTGAGAATCGCGAGAAACTCCATTTCCAGCGGCGACACCAAATCGGCGGCGGAGGTGCTGTCCAACTGGGTAGGAAAAAACCCAGACGACAGTGTCGTCCGATTGGAATACGCGACACTGCTCATGCGTCAGGCAAACACCAGTGACGCCATTGGGCAGTTTCGGGAAATTCTCAAACGAGATCCGAACAGCGTGGCAACCCTTAATAATTTGGCGTGGCTCATGAAGGATCAGGATCCCAAGGGCGCCACCGCGCTCGCGACCAAGGCGGTCACGCTTGCGCCCAATTCACCGGAGGCGCTTGATACCCTGGGGTGGCTCAAACTCAAGCACGGTAAGCCTGCTGACAGCCTGCCGCTATTCAAACGGGCGCACGACCTGCGTCCCCAGGATGGCGAAATCTCCTATCATCTCGCCTTAAGCCTGGAGGCAACCGGAAGCCACGATGTCGCTCGGGGATTTTTGAAAGCATTGCTTGCCAGCAAGAGCAAGTTTGACGATTTGCCGGAGGCCACCAGGCTGGCTGGGACCTGGCATTAGATGGCGGGGCAGCAGATCAGCCCAATCCGCGAATGAGAAATGGGCCGAGGAAATTCGCCACCGGCAGGGGCAATTTCTTCCAGGTCTGGATCATAAGTGCGTATTTCGGGTTGAGCGGATTTTTGTCGGGCATGGAATGGCCCGGAAGGAAATGATATTCATATTCCAGCCAGCGCGGCTCGAAGCCCCAGTTTTTCTTGAAAGCGAACGCTCCGGTTCCTGATTTGCTTCGCCCGAAATCGAACTTCCCGTACCCATGCGCCGCTGCGTGGCGCATGACCTCCCAATAAAGAAAATCGTTCGCGCCATTGCGGCGGGCGAGTGACGTTCCGCCGCCGTAATAGGGCAGAACGGTGTCGCCATGGTAGAAGTTGAGAACGGCGCTCACGGGCGCACCATTGTCCTTGATGGTCACCGTGTCGCAATCTTTTCCAAAGACCTGCCGGAGGGCGGAAAAGTAGCGCCTCGGAAAAACGGGGGTGCCAAGATTGCGCACGCTTTCGGCGTAGACGTGAAACACCTCGCCGATATCGCCATTCACTTCGCTTTTCAGCCCGCTTTCGAGCGTCTTGCGAACAACTGCCCGTTGTTTCCGGGGGATGGCCTGCAGGTTCTCCTTATCGTCCGTGCTCAAAGGACGGCAAAAAGTGGCATAAAGATCCTTGCGGGAAGGCCAGCCATCCCTGCCAGCCTGGCGGGATCGAAATTCCAGGTAAGGCGCCTTGACTTCTTGTTGCAGGGCAATGGCTGCAGCTGTCAGCGCGGCATCAACCTCGCTGCCTGCGGACAGCGGACCGCCTTCGACACAAAAAGGCAGGGAAAGGAGCGCCGTTCCGAACAGCAGGCTGCGCTGGAGCACGAGTGGAAGCACGCCGACGATTTCCGTGCCACGCTCCGCCAGGAGGTAGTGGGGATCAAGCCGGAAAATGTCCCGGAAAATGGTTTGCCAGCCGATGCGGTGAAAAAATGTCCCATCGGGATGGGAAAGCACGAATGCATCCCATCGAGATGCATCGCGTTCCTCCATGTTTCGGATTTTTATCGGAGCGGCAAAGTCCACCGGCTCTCCACGGTCCATCATCGCGAAATTCACCGTTCAGAGGGTGTGCGATATGCCCACTGTGGCCATAAAGTCTGAAACGTTCCCGGATAAGGGCGAAAGCGTTTGCAGGGATGGAGACGACAATCGGGTAACATAGGATGTCGTCAGGTAGATGTTGGTCGTCCTCCCCAAGGAGTAGTACAGACCGCCCTGTGCAGCAATCGTTTTGCCCTCTCCGCCGAACTCTTGATCGGTATTATAGCTGGCGCCCAGACTTCCTGTGAGCAACGGGCTTAAACTGCGGGAAAGATTGAGGCTGCTCCCCCAGGAAACGTCCACCGGTGGCCCTGTGAAGCCGGAAACCAGATATGTTCTCCGCGTTCCATATATCGCGAGCGATATACTGTTTCTTCCTAGCTGCTCCACCCAGGAGATATTCCCAATCTGATATCGGGAAACGAATTGATCAAGGGCCGGATTGTCAGGGGACTGGAGATTGAATGAGCCTAGCGATGATCCTGCCCCATTCGCGAATGCGTTTTGGCTGGAGGTGAGCGTACCGTTGGCAAGGGCGGTCAGACCCGTAAGGTTGTTAAGCAGTTGTCCCTCTGGCGTCTGGATGTAATCATTCACAGACGCTGAGAGCTGGCTGGTCGGTGTGACGGCATACCGCAAACTGCTGGTGAGGCTGAATTTGTTATACCGTTCGCCGGCTTCGATCTGGAATGCGAAACTATTGCCGAGCGTCAGGCCAAAGCCGGCAAGTGCAACGGGTCCGGAAATGTTTTGGATCAGCGGAATGGAATCTTTTATGGCGTCATAGCCGCCGGTGAAGAGCAGCGACCACTCGTAGTCGATAGCATAGCGTATGTTCGCGACGCCGGTCTTTTCCGTCAGAAGTGATTGCGCGCTGTCGGTTTCGCTGTACAGGCCAATAAGCCTCCAGTTCAAGCGCTCAAAATCGGATCCACTCGATATACTTTCGGTGAGGGACCGCATGGTGGTGTTGTCGGGTCCGAAAACGCCCGGTAATGTGTTCGCGGTCGTGGTTCCAGGCGGCGTCGTAAAGAAAATCTGGCCATAGCTCGGCATGGTTTCGGACGACGCAAAATTTCCCAACTTGAATGTTAAGTCCGGCGAACCAAAATAGCCGTAAGTGTTGTTGTACGACCCAGGCACCACGCGATCACCAGCGGTGATCGCACCCAGATTGCTCGTGATAACCGGTTGTGCAAAAGCTCTCAGATTGACACTGAGATAATCCGGTATGACGCTGGCTGTGCCGAGTGCCTGCAAATAGTTGCTGATTTGAGTCGGCTCGGTGTTTTTAGCATAAAAGTCAGCCGAGAAATTGTAGTTGGCATCCAACGACAATCGGGGTGCATGGTCGTGCACATTGGATGAAAGTCCCAGCATCGAGATATAGTCCGGCTCACTCTGTCCGGTGCCGCTGGAGTTGGTGATATAGGATTCGCTAAACAGCGCATTGGCGCCCCATTGAAAGCCCTGAGGGGCTGCGCCCATCAATGCAGTCCTCGCCAGCGTGCCATTCTTGCCTTGCTGGGAATAATCCAACTGGGGCATGGAGGGGGAGGAAGAGGAAGACGGAGGGGATCCGTAGGGTGTAATCAGCGGGCCGACCGATCCGCCGCCAGGCGAGACGATCGGGCCGGCCGGTAAACCACTGCCAAAGGTTGATCCGTCCAGTATTTGGGCGCGCGCCAAATCACCTGCACCAAACAAGGTGAATGCCGCAGAACATACCAGGGCGCGTTTGAAAACCGTCATGCGAACCGCTGACATTCTAGGCCCCGCTAAGCGCGCTCTTCACCTGTGCGGAGCACCGGCCAAGCCCTGGCATCAAAAATAGGTCTGAGGAATGATGATGATGTCGCCCGGACGAAGATCCGTATTGGCGCTCAGGTCTCCATCCTTGAGCAGGTCGCTCAGCCGCACATTCAAGTCGACTTCTTTTTCACCGACATGGCGCACGATTTTCGCTCTGTTGCCGGCTGCGTAAGGCGTCAATCCTCCCGCCGCTATCATTGCATCCAGGGCCGTCATGTGAGCCTGAAACGGAATCGCTTTGGGCGTCACTGCCTCACCGACGATGCGGATCTGTTCGCCATAAGCGCCCACGAAGCTGCTGACGATCACCGTGACGACGGGGTCGGCAACGTATTTTTTGAGCCGCGCTTCGATGTCACGACCAAGTTGCTGAGGCGTTTTGCCCGCGGCAGTCTCGTCGTCCACCAGCGGTGTCGAGATGCGGCCGTCAGGACGCACCGGCACACTGGTAGTTAATTCCGGGTTGTGCCACACCGAAATTTGCAGCATGTCGCCAGGTCCGATCAGATAGGCGGCTGGTTCAATTGCACTGGCCGCGACAGGTGCAGCTGGCGCTCCGGGCGCTGCGCAGCCCGTTAAGCCAAACAAAGCCAAGACAGCAAGCGCGAACATGCGGCTGCTTGCGAATTTACTGATTTGCATGTGGCCCCCGTACCAAGAAACAACCCGATGTCGAACCGATAAGCTATTGAAAGTTAATAAAAACTGCAACGCGTCACATTCTTTGTTCTAGCGCCGCAACAACACCAACATACATCCGAATTGCGACAGAGAAAGCAGGTAGCAGTGGTCCATGGAACGGGTTGTGAGAAAAGGGCATGGCGTCGCCGCTCCAGAATGGCATCGCTCTCTCATTTCTTCGCCGCGTCTTTGGAAAATCTTCAATCTTTACAATTACTTGCTTGGAGGAAGGTTAAGATCAGCCCGGGGAGGCGGATGCATGTCTTCCAGGGCAACTTGCACCCTGCAGGGCCAATGTCCGTCCTGTATCGGTCGTCAATGTGCTGTTGATCGGGCTGGGGCGCGGGCAACTGATTCGTGCAAGGAACATTTATTCCAGGCAGGTGAGCGGCAAGCCAAACGGCGCATCGGTACGCTTGGCCGTCCAGGTCTTCAATCAGACCGGTTATTCAAATCCTTGTCCGTGATCCGCGGACGCATGTCGCCATCATCGAATTTTCTGGAGGCGATGGTGAGAATCGTGTCCTTGTAAATCTCGAAAACCCCCATCAATTCCTCGCCGGTGGCGTCGGGCATCTCCGCTAGAAGTCGCAGGGCATCGGTCGAGATTTCGCAAATGACCATCGTGGACTGCCTTGCGGATATGGGATACCCGGCAAAGCGTACACCGCGTTTGGGCGGATCCAGGCTGGCAGAACCTCGAAATTCGAGCGGCATGCGTGAACCTCTCTGCGCAAGGAAATGAGTGCTCGGGCCTACCGTCAAGGTGGCATCGAGACACATTGTCAATCGGAAGCTGTATTCCGGGCGAGGCCGAGGCGGTCCATCGGGCGGCGGACCTGGAGCGCGGAGGTCCGGGTAATGCGCCTGGTGGCCTGCCGGACAGTCTTTGTTCGCCCCTGGGGCGGGGCTATGACTATTGGGATCTGGCGCGAGCCATCTTGGGCAGCTGCGACGAACTTCAAGGCTTCCCACCAAAGTTCCGGTTCCTGGTCCGCCGCTACACGGCAGGCGAGTGATCTTGAATACCAATCGGCCGTGTGAAATGGCACGCGGTTCCTCTTCGATCTCGGAGGGGCAAATGTGTTTCGCGAAGATCGTTGCTTGGTTGTCTAGGCAATTTCGCTGTCACACCCTCGTCAGATTCCCTTTTCGGCAGCGACAGCAGCAGGTCTGATGCTTCCAATACCGGTGCGATCGCATCTCTCTTAATAGATGAGGCAACAACATGGCCGGTAACGAATGCGGCAAAATCGAGATGCGTCGTCGTCCCTCTGAGAATGGAACTGACGATTATGGAAATTTTCTAGAACATGGAGAGCGGGGCAACAACGCTTCTCTCACTGCGTGCCATCTTGTTTCAGCGTGCGCTACGATTTTGCTGCGCTGAGACAAAACTTTTCTTGAACGTAGGAGCGAATTTAAGTTACGAATAAACCAAGGGTGGCTGCGGGCGGCTTTCATGTGGAGCTGGCTTGTAACAGATGAACTAGAAAAACAGTGACGCGGTTCCGCGCGACTACGAACTAATACTTATTTCGATCGCGCTTGAGACTAGATGCCTTCCGGAATATTGGCGGCACACTGGGCAAGAACTTTTTTGTCAGCCGCACAAGCAGTTGCTTGCTTAATGCTTTCTAAACGCACCAAATGCGCAAGCACAAACATTGGATCTTGGAACTTTGACGATAAGTCAAATTCGTACAAACCGTTTAGCGAGTTGTAATGCGCTCGTTGCTTTAATGCGCATGAGAGCTTTGATGAGTGCCGACACATGAACGCAATGATCCGCGATGTTCTGGCTACCTCCGATGACATAGGCCTGCGTACCGGGCATGATAGTCTGCTGGCCCAGCACAACCGTTACTTTTCGACAGTTCTTGCGGATTCGCCGGCATTGCTCGAAGCCGCTCATGCCCTGCGGTTTCAGGTTTACTGCCTCGAACGCAAATTCGAGAATGCGGAGGAGCATCCCGATGGTCTTGAGGTGGATGCATATGATGCACACGCCGTGCAGGGTGTTCTGTTCCATCGTCCCACGCGGGGCGCCATCGGATCTGTACGGATGATCCTGCCGGAAGGCGCGGGAGATGATTTTCCAATAGCCACGCTGCTTCGGCAGAGTTCTTTGGACCTGTCCGACTATGTCAATCCGCAGCAGTGCATTGAGGTGTCTCGGTTCGCGATCTCGAAAGAATTCCGTCGCCGCAGAACCGATCAACCGGATGCTTCGGCGCTCACGCGGGCAGACGCTGGCCGGGAAGCCAATCTGGCGTTCCTTAGTTTGCTGCAGTTCGTGCTGCGCGAGAGCGTCAAGCGCGATATTCAGTTCTGGACAGCCGTCATGGAACCGAAATTCCTGCGTCTGCTGGCGCGCATGGGAATCTGTTACACCCCCCTTGGGCCACTGGTCATGCACCATGGGATTCGGCAACCGTGCTACTGCTATTTGCCGGACATGCTGGAAAATGCGCGCCGCGTGCATCCGGAATGCTGGGAAGTGCTGACCGACGGCGGCGTTCTCCATGAAGAGCTGCTGGCCAACATCGACAATTTGGCCGTCGCCTAGGGACGTGGTTTCCGTGTGAGCCCTTTGCCGGTCAATCCGGTCGGGGCCCGGCATTGGCCGAGCCTTTGCTCGGTTGACGGCCGAAATAAACTGTCAATATGTCGTGCAGTGCGATTGCTGATCCGGACGCGGCCGGGCACAGTCGGCCCCAGGGCAGGCTGCGAGCTGACGGAGCTGTGCAGTGATTGGGCAGTTTTCATATGAAGAAGCATTCGACCGGAACCTGGGATGGTTCACGGAGGAAGAGCAACAGCGTCTTCGCGCAAAAACGATCGCCATTGCGGGGATGGGGGGCGTTGGCGGCGTCCATCTGCTGACGCTTGTCCGGCTTGGTCTGGCCGGTTTCCATATCGCCGACCTAGATACATTCGAGCTCGCCAACTTCAATCGCCAGGTCGGGGCTACGATGTCCAGCCTGGGGGAGAGCAAGACATCGGTCCTGGCTCGCATGGCCAGGGACGTCAATCCGCAGGTGCGGCTGATTGAGTTTGGGAACGGAATCACGGAAGACAACATCCGTGAGTTTCTCTCGGGCGTTGACCTCTTTATCGACGGCTTCGATTTCTTTGCAATCGGGATCAGACGGAAGGCGTTCCAGTTGTGCCGGGAACTTGGCATACCTGCCGTAACGGCCGCACCGATTGGCATGGGTGTCGCGTTTCTGGCGTTTACGCCGGGCGGGATGTCTTTCGAGGAATATTTTCGCTTCGAAAACAAGTCCGACCTGCGGCAATACATAAATTTCCTGCTGGGTCTGGCGCCAAACGGCATGCACCGTGCCTATCTTGTCGATCCCACGCGCGTCGACATTGCGAAAAGAAAAGCGCCGTCTACCATCATAGGTGTTCAGCTTTGCGCATCTTTCACGGCGGCACAGATCGTGAAGATGTTATTGAACCGTGGGGCGGTGCGGCCGGCGCCTTATCATTATCACTTTGACGCCTACCTCAACAAATTCCGGACGATCCGCAGTCCAGGCAACAATGGATTTCTGCAGCGGATAAAGGGCAATGCCGTAGAGCGTCATATCAGGGCACAAGTGAGTCCCTAAAACGATGACAGATCACGCCGGTCTCAAGGCCATTGAATCGGTCTTGGAAATCGCGCGCTGGGCGCCAAGTGGCGACAATGCGCAGCCTTGGTCCTTTCGCATCAAAGACGATCGAGAGGTTGAGGTTCTTATCCGGCGCACCAATCCCAACATCTACGAATATCGGCAGGGCGAGCCAACGCTTATTTCAGCTGGTGCGCTGCTCGAGAATATCGAGATCGCAGCACCGGCATATGGCCTGAAAGCCAGTTGGCGTTATGCCGGCTCTGCGGATGGCATGGACCGTATTGTCGTGGACTTTTGCAAGAATGACGGCGCCCCGGTGCCCGATCTTTTCGGCGAGATCACTCGGCGCTCCGTGGACCGGCGCTCGTTCGGGACGCGCGCTCTCACCTCCAGCCAAAAGGAGCAGTTTTCCGAAGCGTTGAACGGGAATATGCGGGTCCAGTGGTATGAAAGCCTGTCGGATCGCCGCAGCATTGCGGCGCTCAGCGCGCTGGCCACGGGCATACGTCTGGCAATTCCAGAGACCTTTGAGGTCCACCGCAGGATCGTGGACTGGGAACACCGGGAAAGTGAGCATGCGATTCCCTCGCGCGCACTGGGGCTGGACCCGCTGACCCTGCTGCTCACCCGATGGTCCATGGCTAACTGGGGCCGCACGAAATTCATGAACGCCCTGGGTGCGCCTTATTTTGCTTCCCTGCAGATGGATTTCCTGCCGGGACTTTTCTCGGCCGCTTATTTCGTGATTCGCCTCACAGAGCGCGCCAAGGAACCCGATACCGCTTTGGTCCAGACGCTCCAGACGGGGCAGGCCGTGCAACGTTTCTGGCTCACCGCGACCAAACAGGGGTTGGTGATACAACCTTGCGTAGCAATTCTGGCATTCTGGTCCTATGCGACGGCCGGCCAGGAGTTCACGGTGCTTCGGAAGGCACAAAGCCTGGCCGGCAGGCTTGCCCGGCAAGCGGAGGCGATGTTTGGCCCAAACGACAACGTCGTTTTCATGGGGCGGATAGGTTGGCCCCGCGGCAGAGCCGATAGCCGCTCTACCAGGCTGCCCTTGTCCCGGTTGCTGGGGCGCTAAGGTCGGCGCTCCCCCTGTTTTGGGTCGCCCCCTCCGCGGTCCGATAGGTGTAAATCGGGCTTACACATCGAGAACGGGCGGATGCCATCACCATTGATATTAAAGAGAAAAATCGCCTGGCACCGATCTTGCTTTTTAGTGAGGCAAGTGAGCCCCCGGGCCGGAAATTGGCCGGTAGACGGGTGTTCTGGCGAAGGATCGAGGAGAAGAGATATGAAGGTTTTGAAGAGTGCGCTGATCGCGACGAGCGTTGGGGCCGTAATGGCGGTGCTGGGTATGAGCTCGGCGATGGCGACGCCGGTTTTCACCATCAATCCCAATGCCGTTACAGGGATTAGTGGCTATTCCCAGGTTCAGGTGAGTGATCTGAACTTCAGTTCCGATTCCTTGGTCACGCAAACGGGCCCGACCACCCAGACTGAAGTGGGTTGGGCGCAAATAACCAGCCTCAGCAATAACGGGGTGCTCTTGAGCACTGCCCAAACGGGTGTGGTGCCTGAAAGCCTTGGTCTGTCAATTCCAAATACCTATGGCCTCTATTTCACATACAGCGCGACCGTGAGCGGCGTGACGGCCGGGTTCAACAATTCTGGCACGATCACGGAATTCACCTTCCATCTTTATGCCGATATCGGGGACAACGACGTGTTTAGCCCTGGTACCACCAGTGGTACCGCGCCCTCGATCACCAATACCGGTAACGATCTGTTGCTGGCCGACGGAACGGTGATCAGTGGCGCTGCGGGGTTCCAAGCTAATGGGGCGCCGATTTTTTCCGCCACCGACCTGTTTAACGTGGACGACAGCGCTTACTTCACTGCGCCCGTTCCGTTTTACAATCTCATCTTTGCTGCCACCACAGCGGGTAGCGCTGCGGACGTAACCACTAGCGGGCAGTTCGCCACCATTAACGCCATCAATGGCTCGGCGAATTTCCCGGTTCCGGAGCCTGTCACGCTGTCGCTGTTCGGCGTCGGTCTTCTCGGTGCGGGCGCGCTGCGCCGCCGGCAGTCCAAGAAGGCCTGATAACCGGTCGACTTAAGCTTCTTTAGAAGGCGGGCATGGGTGACCATGCCCGCCTTCAGTTTTATTTGGGTACACGTGCCCCGCGGCGTCCTGAACTATTTTGAAGGCGACTCTGCCATGTCGGCGCGGCGGCCGCTGGCCAGGCTGCTCAATGCAGCATGGGGCCACGCGCCGGTACGAGCTTGGGAATCAACCATATCCCCGCAGCGGTAAGCACCAAGATCAGGCTGAGATCGGTGAAAACATCATCAACAGCCAAAACCATCCCCTGCTGCCAGGTGAGGGCATCAAGCGTTTGAAGCGCAGCGCCATGCGACAGGCCGTAGTAGCCACCCAGGCGCTTGATATAGGGGCCGGATTGCGAATGAAGTTCCACCAACGTGGCATGCTTGGCCACCGTCACCCGAGTCCACTTGAATACCACCACCGCCGTTGCGATTGCTGCCGCCAATGTGCGCAGGAAATTGATGATGGAAGAGGCCGAGGAGATTTCCGACTGGGGCACAAATTGCAGTGACGTTGTCATGATCGGCACAAAGAAGAAGGGGAGTGTCACGCCGATCATCAACTGCGGCACGCGCATCTGGTCCAGGCCGATCGTTGTTGCGAAATAAGACCGCCAGAAGATCGCTCCCGCGAGGACCAGCAATGCGCCCGACATGAGGAAACGCGAATCGAGCTTCCTCGTCATATAAGCCGCCAAAGGCGCTGCAAGCACCCCCAACAGTCCCTGCTGAGCCAGGACGTAGCCTGCCGTGGTGGCGGTGTACCCCATCCCCAGCTGCAGCCAAAGCGGCAACAAGATCAGGGAGGCAAAAAAAGCCCCGAAGGCAAAAAACATGGCCGCGGCCGATATGGCGAATCCGCGATGCCGAAGCACGCGCACATCCACAACCGGATAGTCGTCGGTAACTTCCCAGATTGCGAAGATGATAAATGCAATCACACTGATCGTGAGAAGCACCACAATTTGTGCAGACGAAAACCAGGCATGGTCTTCGCCCGTATCGAGCATGACCTGGAAGCAGGTAACCCAGACACAGAGCAGCCCGAGTCCGACATAATCTATGCCATGCCGCCGGAATCGCGTTTCCAAATCTCTGAAAAGCAGAAACCCGGCCGCACCACAGGCCAGGGCGACCGGTATATTCAGATAAAATGCCCACCGCCAACCTATTGTGTCGGCAAGGACGCCGCCCATGATGGGCCCCGCGACCGGCGCGACGATGCTGGTCATCATCCAGAGCCCCATCATCGGTTCGAGCTTGTGCGGGGGGCATATGCGCATGATCAGCGTTTGGGATATCGGGATGAGCGGGCCGCCGCTCAAACCCTGCATCACCCGGAACAGGACCAAAACCTCAAGGCTCGGTGCCAGACCGCAAAGTGCCGAGAAGAGCGCAAAGCTCAACAGGGCAACCGTGAGCACCCTGACCATCCCGAAACGGTCGGCGAGCCAGCCCGATATCGGAACGGTCAGGGCCTCTGCTACGGCGTAGGATGTGATGACCCATGTGCCTTCGCTGGGGGACGCGGCAAAAGACCCTGCAATATGAGGCACGGCGACGTTTATTATGGTCGCGTCAAGGATCACGACGAAGGTCGCCAGGGACAGGACGAAAATCGCCATGCCCAGCTTCGCCCCCTGCATTGGGGGCGGACTTTCCCCGTTGCGAATGAGATTCATCGTATCCAGCCCCAGCCCTTCGCCGGACGAGGCGAGACCCGCCCAACCATTGGATATTGACCCAATTTTCCGGGGTAATGCCAATCCTCTAAGGATTCAGTGCTTTTCTGGTAATTTTATTACCTGGAGGTGATTCGCGCTGATGCAAGGCCTCCCAGCCATGCCGGTAACGCGCCGAAAAGACGAGATTTATGGCCACTGTGGACGACATCCTGGGCAGGAGCATCACGGATGCAATTTCTGCTTCGCTCGACGTCCGCAAGGCGCGCGCACGGCTGCGTGTACTCCTTCTCAAGGGCTTTGGCTTCGGTGTCGCGCTCGCCGCGCTGGCTTATGGAGTATATGAGTGGCGGGCGCCCCCCTTGGTCGTGTCCACGGATGACGCATATGTGGGGGCCGTATTTGCCCAGGTAACCCCGCAAATCGACGGCACGGTGGCTGCGGTTCTGGTTCATGACACGCAGTCGGTTCAAAAAGGCGATGTGCTCATCGCCCTGGATCCCAAAGATGCCCAACTGGATTTCGATGCCGCAAAGGCTGCTTACGAAGAGGCTTATCGAAGGGTCCAGCAGGAAGTGGCGGACATAAACGCCGCGGAGGCCAACGTTCTCGCCAAGCGCGCGCTTGTAGCGCAAGCCGAGCAGCAGTTGCGCAGGCGTACAGGGGTCCGGCAGTCCGGCATCGTCGCTGCGGAGGAAGTATCGAATTCGCGCAGCGCCTTTGATGGAGCGAAATATTCTTTGTCGATCGCTGAACACCAGCTCGCGGCGAAGCGCGCAATTGCTGGCGACGCGGCGGTCGAATCCAACCCGGAAATTCTGGCAGCAAAGGCAAACCTCGAACGGTCCAAGCTGCGGGTGGAGCGGACCCTTGTCCGGGCGCCGGTTGACGGGATCGTGGCTCAATCGCGTGTTCAGATCGGCGAGCAGGTTGCCGCCGGAACTGAACTGATGACGGTGGTGCCCATGAGGCAATTGTTTGTGGACGCCAATTTCAAAGAAAGCCAGATCATGAATATTCGGGCCGGACAGTTGGCGACGCTAAAGTCGGATATTTATGGTTCGGCGCGGGTTTTTCACGGCTATGTCGAGGGAGTGGGGGGCGGAACAGGCGCGGCGTTCGCTGTCATTCCGCCGCAAAATGCGACGGGCAACTGGATCAAGGTTGTGCAGCGCCTGCCGATACGCATCGCGCTCGATCCGGCCGACCTTAAGGACAATCCCTTGCGCGTCGGCATTTCGATGTCTGTCGATGTTCATTTGGATCGCTTTTTTTCACCTCCTGATCCGCCAAAATTGAGGTTGGGATTGCCAGCCCCCAGGGATCTGGCACTCAGATCAGATACGTCTGGTCTTTATTGATTGGCAGCCGACTTTGCGGCTTCCGTGTTGGCGTGCCGGCCGTCGCCAATCAGACGTCTGAAGGACCCGCTGGCGAGACTAAATCTCCCGGTTCCAAATCCTGGTGGCCATCAAGCCGGCCGTCCAGCCTACGAAGGCGCCGGCCAATGTATCGCTGACAAAGTGCCAATCGCCGAGAAGCAGCGCGAATGCCCCAAAGCCCAGCATTGTGATCAGAAACGGCGCGGTGCCGGGGATATTTCGTCCGATGACGACTGCGAAAGTGGTAGCCATGACCATGTGCCCGGAGGGGAAGCTGCTATGGTCATCTCCCTGCAGCAAGTTGAAGGGGTAGGCCGCCGGCGCCTGCAAAAATTCGACCGGCGTCTTGCGGCCGAAAATGACTTTCAAAATATACTCGTTCGCCTCGAAGGCTATCAATGACGCACAGCTTGCAAGAAAAAGCGCCCGCGCATAAGCGGGAAGCGTGCCCCATGCGAGTCGCGCGATTGCAAGTGCCGCAATGACAATAATCTCGCCTCTTACGAGGATGGAGCTGTCGAAAGAGTTTCCCAGTCCGCTATAGCGGCCAGCATGGGGATGAAGCGCGAGAGCAACGGGCGCGTCGAGCCAGCGAATGCTGACCGCAATTGCCACGACGGTGGCGACAAGCATCCCAACCCAGATCTTCAAGGACCTTAGCTTCCCGCCTTCCACCAGGTTCGCCCCTTTCCCGGCTCCGGAAGCATGGGCGATCGTGTTCGCGTCGGGACCATTGACTGGAAGCTTGTCCATGGCCCAGTTAGTCACATTCAAGCATCGGCAGTCCAGTGCGTACCCATCCGTCTGGCGGTCGCTTCATAAGGGAGAGCTGGTGTGGAAGATCTGCTCCATCGCGAAGTGACAAGCAAAGCGAGAAAGCCCGATGCCGGATTAGTCTCGCCGGCCGAATCAAGCCCAGAAGAAGCGGTGTGGCTTCCCTGCTGATGGAATTTCAAGGTTTTAACGCCATCGGCGGAGGGTTCCATTGGTTGGCGGTTGTTGCATCAGCTTGAGGGAACCGCGCGGTGCCTTTAAAATGCGCTTATGGCTATTCATTTTTCTGTTACACGATTGGACGATGGCTTGGCTGCGGGGTCATCCCCTGGATGGGCAGTCGTGCGCCATGTGCCGGGCGAGCCGAACAAATTCGTAAGCCGAATATTCTTCCGCGAGCAGGATGCCTCGGAACATGCTCACCGTCTCACATTGCAAGAGGCGGCGAAGGCCCGAAAGGGCAGTACGGCCTAGGGATTTAAGCGCGAAAGGCGTGGTGTACCGCCGGCATGTCGGCAGCAAGGCGGTAGCGAGCGAGGCACGATGGGGCTTGGGCTGCGCAAGATCGGGGTCATGGCGGCCGGCCTTATGCTTGTCATGCCCATGGCGCGCGCAATTGGTGACGATATTCCACGCTATGCAAACGACCGGTCCTGGCCCAAGCCCTTTGCCCACCATTGGGTCATGGGACAGATCGGCGGCCTTGCGATTGACGCGCATGACCGCATCTGGGTTCTGCAAAGGGCACTGTCCTATTCCGTCGACGAGCAGGGCAGAAAGCATGATATGGCGCCTTCCGATCGGATGCCCGCCGTCATGGTGTTCGATGTTCAGGGCAATACCGTGAAATCCTGGGGTGGTCAGGGCTACGTGCCCGATTGGCCCAAGTCCGAGCACGGGTTATGGGTGGACGCCGCCGGCAATGTCTGGATCGGAGGCAACGCTCCCGGCGATCGACAGGTACTTAAATTCACTGGCGACGGACGGCAACTTCTGGAAATCGGCCATCCGACCAACGCACCCCGCAACAATGCCGACACCTCGATCTTGGGCGAGCCGGCCGGCATTGAAGTCGATGACGTCGCACACGAGGTCTATATTTCAGATGGCTATCTCAACAGCCGCATTGTGGTTTATGATTCCGAGACGGGAAAATTCAAGCGCGGCTGGGGCGCTTATGGCATCGTGTTGAGCCGGATCGCCAATCCGCCCGAACCCATGGGCGCCGCTGCTCCCACCCTTGGACATTATGTGCGCGAGGGTCCGGATTATCTGCCGGGTGAGCCGCCAGAAAGGCAGTTCCGCACTCCGGTGCATTGCGTTCATCTTTCGGCGGATGGACTTGTCTATGTCTGCGACCGGCGCAACGACCGGATACAGGTCTTCACCAAGCAAGGAAAATTCCTCAAGGAATTCCTGGTGCACCGCGAGACCCGGGACAATGGTTCGGTCTGGACGTTGAGCTTCTCGCATGATCCAGCGCAGAAATATCTTCTCATGGGGGATGGCATAAATCAGCGCATCTGGGTATTGCGGCGCAGAGACGGTGCGGAGGTGTCGAGCTTCGGCGCGGGCTACATATACTATGCACATCAGGCGGTGCTGGATTCCAAAGGCAATTACTATATCGGCGATGTCGGCGGCGCGGGACCCCGGCCCGTGCAAGGCAGCGGCAAATCGATCCAGAAATTCGCCCTTGAGGGTAAGGCGCCCTGACTGACAGGTCAGGGAGAAGCAAGCGGCTCGGAATCTGTCAGATACATCTGCAAGGTCAGGCTGACTTGTTCCTGCAAACAGTGGCCGGCATAGACCTTGCCGTTGCTGAGCAAGCCCACGACGCAGTGGGCATGCACCAAGGGCTTTCCGTCCTTGTCGCGGGTGATGCTGCCATTGAATTCGGCGACTTCCATCTCCTCGTTCAGCTTCACCACCTTGAAGGCTTTCTTGGGACGATCGGACCAGCCGATGATCGCCGAGCCGAAGGCGCCGATGGCTGAGAAATGGGCATTGGTCAGGTGGTTCTTCTCTGCAAAGTCCGCCAGTCCCGCCGCTACATCATCGCCCTTGGAGAATTCGATCTCAAAGATGCGTGTTCTGGGGGAAAGCTCGGTGGCCTTCAGCCCCGGTGCGGTGCCGGGATGAACGGCCGAAGACGGCATATAGTCGAATGGAACGTCCTGGGCCAGTGCGCTGCCGGCCAGGCCGGCCACAAACACCGCCGTGATCAAAGTGATGCGCATCCGCTTTCCATCTAATAGTCGTTGTTGAGGATAGGAATGTCCTTGACCGGCCGCCGGCCGGGCAGCGATTGCAGATAGGCAAAGAGATCCGCCGCCTCCTTTTCCGACAACAGGCTTTCCGGATAGGGCGGCATGTCGTTGATGGGATTGCGCAACTGGCGCTGGAAGGCGGAGAAGGGCAGTTTGGTCTGCGCCAGGATGGGCGCCGATCCGGTCATCAGGCCACCCTGGCCCACCCGCCCATGGCATTGATAACAGCCATCGGCCAGATAGACCTTCTTCCCGTTGGCGGAATCGCCCTTCGGCGCATCCTGCGCCCAGGCGGACGGTGCGCCAGCAAGCGCCGCCATGGCCGCGATCTGAAGCAATCTTCTCATCGCATTCCCCTATCGCGGATCGGTGACGACATCGACCAGCGCCGGCTGTCCCTTGCGTACCACCGCCAGCGCGCGCTTCAGCGCCGGCGCAAGATCTCTGGGATTGTTGATCGGCCCCTCGGCATAAACGCCCATGCTCTTGGCCATCATGGCAAAGTCGATATTGGGGTCGGTGATGGTGGTGCCAATATGGGCATTCTCCACGCCGCGGCCGTGGCGATTGGACATTGCCTGCACATACATCAGCTCCTGATGCCAGGCGCGGTTGTTATGCATCACATAAAGGATCGGAATCTGGTGATGGGCCGCGGTCCATAGCGTGCCGGGACAGAACATCAGGTCACCATCGCCCTGGATGGAAACCGAAAGGCGTCCATATTTCCGGTTGGCGAGTGCGGCACCCAGCGAGGCCGGCGCGTTGTAACCAACGCCGGCGCCGCCCGACGACCCGATCCAGCGATAGGTCTTGTCGAAATTCCACAGCCGACGCGGCCAGGTGACGCGAATACCATTGCCCACCAGCGACCAGTCGTCATTTTTGATCTGGTCATAAAGCTCGGCACAAAGCCGCGCCAAGGTCACCGGGCTTGCGTCCCAGCCCAGGGTGGCGTCGGATTTCCACTGCTCGACCATCGCATGATAGGAATTTTCCAGCCGTTTGCGGCGGGCATCGAACGCGCTCTTGCGGTCCGCATTGGCCAGCCGCTTCACCTGCTCAGTCAGCATGGGCAGTGTCTGCTCGCCATCGGCGGCGATAGCCAGGTCCACCGCCTGGAAGCGCTGGAATTGCTGATCGTTGGCATTGCCGGCCAGATCACTGGCGGTGATGCTGATGGTGCGTGTGCCCGGCCTGATGATGGAGCGGGTGCGACGCACGATACGGTCGCTCAGCATATGGGTGGTGCCGTAGAAGTCATTCAACTCCAGCCCCAGGATGACATCGGCCTGGGCGAGCATTGCGTTGCTGCGGCCGCTGTGATTGAGCGGATGACGGGTGGGGAAGTTGGAACGACCGCCCGCGTCGATCACCGGGCATTGCAGGGTTTCCGCCAGTTCGACCAGCCGGTCCATGCCGTTTTGTGTCCGCGCCAGGCGGTCGGCGATAATCACCGGATTTTCGGCCTTGACCAGAAGGCTGGCCGTTTCCGCGACCGCCGCGCTGTCGCCCTCGGGCGGCACAAGCCGCGTCAGGGGCGGGATGCTCAGCGCGGCGCGGTCGGCAATCGGATTTTCCTGCATCTCGCTGTCGAGCGACAAAAGCACCGGCCCCTGAGGCGGCGTCATCGCGATCTTCCAGGCGCGCATGGCCGATTCCGCGAAATGCTGCAGCGAGCCAGGCTGGTCGTCCCACTTTACGTAGTCGCGCACGATGACGGCGGGATCGATGGCGGCGTGCGCCCATTCGAAGGAGAACAGCCGCTTGGAAGCATCCAGCGAATTGCCGACGATCATATAGATGGGCGCCTGGTCGCAATAGGCATTGTAAAGCGCCATGGCAGCATGCTGCAGGCCCACGGTGGCTTGCGCCATCACGGCCAGTGGCTTGCCCTCGATCTTGACATAGCCATGCGCCATCGCCACGGCGATTTCCTCATGGGTGCAGCTCAGCAATTCCGGCGATTTGTTGCCGCCATGATTGATGATCGCCTCATGCAGGCCGCGGAAGGTGTTGGCCGGGGTCTGGGTGACATATTCCACGCCCAGAAGCTTCAGCACGTCGACCATGAAGTCGCCGCCGCTGGAGGTCTGTTGAACTGGATCGGCAGGCGGCGGCGAGGTTTCGCGGGCCATGTCAGGCAGCGGCGCCTGACGCGGCGCGGCCGACGCGACCGGCGCCTGTGCCGTGGCGGGTACAGGCGCCCCCAGTGTTGCGCCGGCGATGGTGGCGCCTTTCAGAAAGCGCCGGCGGCCGATTGTCTCTCCACGATCATTCTGCGACATGCATCCCCCTGCGATAGCCCTTGCGCTATTGGTGCACGAATTTCTCCACTGTTCCGTTCAGCAGGCCAAAATAGACGTCGCCATTGGCGGCAATTGCGCCGCCATGCGCCCTGGCGTTCGCGCCTTCGCCCGGCAGCCGCTCCAACGCGTTGCCGTCGAGATCGCGCAGCACGCCGCCCGCCCAGATTTTCTGGTCAGAAGTCATGATCAGAGACGACAAGGCCCCGACATGATCCCACTCGCTCAGATATTTGCCGCCGGCATCGAACACTTCGACCCGCTCATTGTCTCGGTCGGCGATATAGATGTGTCCCTGCCGATCGATCACGACATTGTGCGGCAACTGGAATTCGCCAGGTCCATTGCCACGACGGCCGAACTCGCCCAGCAGGTGGCCGTCCGCCGAAAACCGGACGATCCGCGCATTGCCGTAGCCATCGGAGACCACCAACTCGCCATTTGGCGCGAACGCGATGTCGGTGGGCATGTAGAAATTGTGCGCGGTCATGCCCGGCTTGCCGCGGGTTCCCAGGGCCATCAACACATGGCCGGACGGGTTCATCTTGATGATCACATGGGCTGGCGCGTCGATCGCCCAGACATTGCCTTGGGGGTCCACCCGCAGCTCATGGGCGCCGCAATTGCTACAGCCGGCGGCGCCATAGACCGCCTGATAGCCGGACATGTCGGGCCTGCGGTCCTGCTTGCTTACCGCCCCCACCTTGCCGTGATCAAACTTTACCTCGCCCCAGGGGCCGATGAGTTCGCCATCGGGCTTGTATTCCAGGATTGGATCATCGCCCCGGTGGAGTACCAGGATATTGCCGTTCTTCTCGACCGCGACGCTGGAGACCTGCCAATAATTCCAGGGGGCCGGGACGCCCTTGTCGCCCAGAAGCGGCCTGGGCCATTCGGGCACCGTCTTATAGTGCACCACCGGAATGTCCGGCCCGCCGGGCGTCTGGGAGAATGCCTGAGACGGCAGCGCGGCGAGCGTGGCAACCAGAAAAAGAACAGAGCGCATTTGCTACCTCTTGAGGGGGTGGCTTCTGTCCACGCTACCATAGAGCAAATCTTGCCGCTGTGTAGCTGTTCGTGGTTTGTCCCGACTGCCAGGGCGCTTTGGAGCATCCGTCGGCAATCGCGGCGATGACAGATCCTGAAGAAGGCCGGACCATCGCGCTCCTCCAAAGGCGGCGCACTGGGACAGGGTATCTGTCCTCGAGGCGGCATCCGCATTCGGCTGCCCCCGCCGCGGCCATAGCGAAGAGTGGCCGGGCTATAGAAGATATCTATATCTCCCAAACATCTTTTCCATATTGTCGAGCGCGAATGATGCGTCCACTTTTGCGACAAAGGAGAGTGGAAGTGACGACGGTTATGAGCGTCTAGTCCGAACGTAGCGCGGCGCCGGCGGCCGCGCGCGACGCAATTGCGAGACAAGAGATATCCGAAACGCGCTTGCCCTGTGCGGGCAAGCGACGGGCTTTCTCATGCTTTGGCATGGGCGGCTGGAGAAGAAAAACTGGGGGGATGAAAGTGATGCGTTACGACAATCGGGGAATACAAGCCTTGCGGGCCGCCAAGTTGGGCGGCGTCGCGATACTGGCGCTCAATGTGTTGTCCATATCGGCGGCCCGCGCGCAGGACGCGGGAGCGGCGCCGGCCATCGAGCAGATTGTCGTATCCTCGTCGCGCATCACAAGTGCCGGGTTCAATGCGCCTACTCCGACGACCGTATTGTCGGCGGAGGACATCGACAAGCAGGCGGAAAGCAACGTATTCACCACGATCACAGAGCTCCCGTCTCTGCAAGGCAGCACCGGCACGGCGACGGGCAACCATGGTTCCAGCGCAGGTACGAACGGGCTCAGCGCCTTCAGCATTCACGGCGTCGGCACAACCCGCGCGCTGACCCTGATTGATGGCCAGCGCGTGATCCCCGCCACAATCGGGGGCACCGTCGATATCAGCCAGTTCCCGCAATTGCTGATCAAGCGCGTCGACGTGGTGACCGGCGGTGCGTCCTCTTCCTGGGGGTCGGACGCGGTTTCCGGCGTGGTCAATTTCATCCTCGACAATGAATTTTCCGGCATCAAGGCGAACCTTCTGACCGGGCTGAGCACCTATGGGGATGACGCGAATGTGACCGCTCAGGTGGCTGGCGGCACCGATTTCCTGCATGGCAAGGCGCATGTCGTCGCCAGCCTGGAATACAGCTATGAAGCGGGCATCGGCACCGGAGCCTTTGGCACGGGCTGCGTCCAGGCGGCCGGACGCTGTTGGTACAGCGCCCCCGCCCTCCTTCAGAACGGCATCGCAAATACGCCGCCCGGACAGCCGGAATATATCTACGCCACGAATACCGAAGATTATCAGGAAACCAAGTACGGCATCATCACGCGCGGTCCGCTGCAGGGCATCGCCTTCAACGCGGACGGCAGCCCCTACAACTTCAACTATGGCGCCGGCCAGACCCCGAACCATGATGCGACGGGCAGTGTCACCAACTGCGCGTCACCATTCTGCGTTGGCGGCGACACCACCAACAATTTCGGGGGCGGCGCGACCCTGGTGGGCTCCAACAATCGTGGCAACGTCTATACGCGTGTTTCCTACGACATCGCTCCGGGGACCCAGGTCTGGGCCGCTTTCATCGGCAGCCAGGTGCGCACCCGCAACGTCTCCATGATCGGCGAGTATCGGCCGGACTATTTCACCATTCAGTGCGACAACGCCTATCTGCCGGCATCGATATCCGCGGACTGCGCCACCAGCCATGTCACGAACTTCATGCTCGGGACCTTGAATGCCAATTTGCCGCGCAATCCTGAAATCGTGAATCAGCGCGATCTCTGGCGCTACACTATCGGCGTTGACGGCGCGTTCCGGCTGCTAGGCAAGGACTGGACCTGGAATGCCTATGCCGAGCATGCCAACAACAATTCCAGTGTCGTTATCCACAACGACCTTCTGATCCCCTATCTCAAATACGCGGTCGATGCAGTGCGTGCTCCCAACGGCACGATCGTCTGCCGCGATCCCTCCGCACAGGCCGCCGGCTGTCAGCCTTTCGATTTGTTTGGGAACTTCTCGCCGTCAACCGCCGCGCTCTCCTGGATGCAGGGTGGCCAGCTGGCGAACCAATCGGCGCCCTATTCCCTGACCCATGAACGGCAGGAAGCCGCCAGCATCAGCCTGAATGGCAAACCGATCGATCTGTGGGCAGGACCGGTATCCATCGCAACCGGCGTCGAGTATCGCGAGGAAGCATTCACGACCATAGGTGATCCCGACAGCAATGGGCCGGGCGCGCAGCCGCTTCTGTCGACCGCGGGCAGCAACTGGTTCGTCGGCAACTATCACAGCGGCGGCGGCAATTACCACGTCACGGAAGGCTTCCTGGAAGTGGTGGTGCCGCTGTTGAACAGCTCGGACTGGGGCGTCGCCAATCTGGACGTGGCCGGCCGCGCCACCGGCTATTCGGCATCCGGGTATGTCAATACCTGGAAAGCCGGCGTGACTTGGGACACGCCGATCGACGGTCTGCGCTTGCGTGCTCTGCAATCGCGGGACGTGCGTGCGCCCAACCTTAGCGAACTGTTTGCTCCGCCCAGTGGCATCAACAGTTCGATCATCGATCTCCTGAAGCCGGGGACGCCCGTCACCACCCAGGTCCTGAATCAGCAGCGTGGCAATACCAGCCTGAAGCCGGAAAAATCGATCAACACTGAAGTCGGCTTCGTGTACCAGCCGTCCTGGTTCCCGGGGTTCAGCGCCTCAGTCGATTACTGGCGCCTGGCCATCAAGGGCGAAATCGGCGCGCTGACCAATCAGCAGGAAGTGCAGCTGTGTGCCCTGGGCAACCAGGCGGAATGCGGCGCGCTGATCACCGTGGATGGCGGATCTCCCTTTGTGAGCAAGATCACGCAGGTCGTGCTTGAGCCGTTCAACCTGGCCACGCAGGTCACGGACGGCTTCGACTATGAAGCCAGCTATCAGTTCGATCTGCAGAACTGGGAGGTTCCGGGCAGTTTCGTCCTGCGCTTCCTGGCCACGAACACCAGCAAGTTCATCACCAACTCCGGCCTTCCCACGACGATTCCGCTGGAATCGGCGGGCGCCAACACCGGCGTCACGCCGCACTGGAAGCTGTTCGGGCAGGAGACATATTCCCTCGATCGCTGGAGCTTCACGATCGGGGAAAGGTGGATCTCGCCGGGGGTCTTCAACTGGGCCTATATCCAGTGCACCTCCGGCTGTCCGCTGCCGACCGCGAACAACCCGACCATCAACCAAAACCACATGGCCGGCGCGCTCTATCTTGATGTGGGCGGCTCTTATAATTTCGACGACAATGTTCAGGCCTACTTCAAGGTCGATAATGTGGCAAATGTCGACCCACCGCCGTCACCGTCACTGACCCCCGCGCCGAACAGCGACGGCTCCAACCCCTCGCTCTATGATACCATCGGCCGGATGTTCCATATCGGCGTGCGGTATCGCAGCTGATTCAATAAAGAAAAACACGGGAGAGAGTTTTCGATGAAACGTCGTGATCTGTTCAAAGCCATGCCGGCTGCCGCTGCAGCAGGAATTGCCACTGCGATTTCCACCCCAGGGCCGTTGATGGCCGCCCAGGATGCCGCCCGCCGTGGCGGCATGCCGCCGCTCACGATCAAGGACATCCAGTTGATCCGCACCGCGCCGGACAATTCGAACTGGACGATCGTAAAGGTCATCACCAGCGAACCTGGGCTGTACGGCCTGGGTTCGGCGACGCACCAGGAAGTGCCGGCTGCGGCGCAGGCTTACATCGAGACCCGCCTCAAGCCGTTCCTGATCGGCAAGCGCTGCGACGATATCGAAGATATCTGGCAGTCGGCTTATGTGCAGCAATATTTCCGTTCCGGTCCGGAGAGCAACAATGCGCTCAGCGGCATTGACGGAGCGTTGTGGGATATCCTGGGCAAACGGCTGGGCGTGCCGGTCTATCAGCTCCTGGGTGGCAAGACCCGTGGCGCGGTGCAGCTTTATGGCCATGCCCAATCCACCGATATCGTCAAGCTGGAAGACCAGGTGCGCGACTATATGCAGAAGGGCTACCAGGTCGTGCGCGTGCAGCTCGCCGTGCCGGAATATTCCGGCTATGGCGTGGGAGGCGCGAAAACCTCGGAAAGGGTGCAGGCCCTGAGGCCGGAATCCATCCGTGGTACTTCGCCAGTGTTCGATCCGGACCGCTATGTCACTACCACCATCAACATGTTCGAACATTTGCGCTCCAAGATCGGCTTCGAGGTTGGGCTGGTGCACGATATCCATGAGCGGCCGGCGCCCAACCAGTCCATCCAGCTCTGCAAGGCGGTGGAGCCGTACAGGCCCTTCTACATGGAAGATCCGGTGGCTCCCGACGATGTCGGCTGGTTCAAGATCTTCCGCGAGGAAACAGCTGCTCCGCTCGCGATGGGCGAGCTGTTCGTCAACAGGAACGAATGGCTGCCGCTGGTCGCCAACCGCTGGATCGACTTCATCCGCTGCCATCAGTCGGCGATGGGCGGCCTGAACATGTGCCGCAAGGTCGCCCATACCTGCGAGATGTTCGGGGTTCGCACGGCGTGGCACGGCCCCAACAACGTCGATCCCCTGGGGCATTGCTACAATGTGCATCTGGACCTGGCATCGCCCAATTTCGGCATCCAGGAAGAAACTTTCTTCAGCGATTCTACGCGCGAAGTCTTCCCCGGCTGCCCGGAAATCAAGGGCGGTTACATGTATGCGAATGACAAGCCGGGCTTCGGCATCGACATCGATGAGAAAGCGGCTGCGCGCTATCCCTACAAGGTGCCGTTCGAGACCCGCGGGAATGATCGCTACCTCGACGGTGGCATCGTCCGGCCCTGAGCCGTCAACGCTCGGGCCCGGTTGGCTCGCGTGCGGAATAAAGATCGTCGGGAGAGCTGCGCCCGACGCAGCGGATGGTCCCCTGCCTTCCGTCCACTCGACCGCCGGGATTTTTCCCGGCGGTCTTTTTCTTGGACTGCTGTCGTGGGTTGCTGGCGGCCGGTCAGGCCGAAAGCCTTTCGGTTCGCGGCTCCGCGGCGCGGAACGGCAGGATCACGCGCACGATTGTCCCTTCGCCCAGGGCGCTGAAGATCTCGATTTCGCCGCCGTGTCGGGCGGCCAGGCCGCGGACCAGCGCCAAGCCCAGGCCGGTGCCACCGCGCGCCAGCCGCGCATCGGTGGTTACCTGTTCGAAGGGTTGGCCCAGCCGCTTGATATCCTCCGGTGAGATGCCCGGACCGTCATCGCGCACCTCGAGGCACAGCGTCCCGTCAGCAGGGGCGAGGTGGACTTCGATCCGCCCCACGTCGCCACAGAACTTCACGGCGTTGGAGAGCAGGTTCAGCAGGATCTGTTTCATGGCCCGCTCGTCGGCGACGACCGAGACATTCCGGGCGCCGGTGACGAGGATCGTGGGGTTTCTGGTCGGCGATCTGTGCAGGACCATCGCCACGCTGTCGGCGACGATGCGATCGACATCCAACTCTTCCAGGTGCAGATCGAAGCGCCCCGCCTCGATCTTGGCCATGTCGAGCACATCGGAAATGATGTCCAGCAAATGCAGGCCGGAACGGTTTATCAACTGCGCATATTCCAGGTATTTTTCGTTCAAGGTTCCGAACAGCCCCATCCTGAAAATGTCGGAAAAACCGATGATCGCATTCAGTGGCGTGCGCAATTCGTGGCTCATATTGGCCAGGAATGCGGTCTTGGCGCGGTTGGCTTCTTCAGCCGAGCGCATGGCGATCTGGTGTTCCATCAGTTCCGATTTCAGCCGCTCGGTCTCCGCCAGGCTTTCGCGGAATTTCACCACGGAATCGGCCAGCGCACCGATTTCACCGTCTTGCGGGAGCCCGTGCAGTCCGGCGTTTGCGTCGGTCCCGGACAGTGCGAGAGCGCGCGCAATCTGTCCCAGTGGTCGCACGATGAAGAATTCCTGCCAGGCGACCCGAGCGGCGACGACAAGCATCAGCAGGGCGCCCATGATCCAGATCACCCAGGTGAAGCGTGTGACCTCGCGGCTTGCGCTGGCGCGTGTCTTCTGATTTTCCGCCAGCGCGAGGGCGATGATCTTGCGCATCGTCACGTGATGGGCGCGATAGGCTTCGCTCATGCCGGCATAGGCCGTCATCGCCGCTTTCCGGTCCCCGCGCGCCAGGGCGGGCAGAAACTGCTTTTCTGTCAGCCGCCAGAAGCTCTCGGCTTCCGGGTCCGACTGTCGGAGCATCAGGGACTTGATCTCGTTGCTGATAGGTTGGGCCGCCCAGAAGCGATGGCGTTCGTCGTAGATTTTGTGCAGGTCCCGCAGCCGGGCGCGGTGCTGGGCCAGGGCGGAGGGCTTTTCCAGTGCCAGCGTCGCTTCCAGATAGGGCTCCAGGATATATTCCGGCGGCGGCAGGATGTCGGCTACCAGCGCGCTGTCCATGTTCAACCGCTCATAGATCGGGCCACCGACTTTCAGTCGGGTGAGCGCCCATTGCTCGGTGAAGATCACGGCCAGAAAGCCCATGCAGATCGTCAAACCTACGACGATTGCACTGTTTCTGATGTTGAAATTTCTCACATCATGTCTCTTCGCGCATTCTTCTGGGGATAATGGCGCGCGCCGGTATGAGCGGTCTTGCCGCTTGGTGTCCGATTGTGTCGTGTTGTGTCCAGCGTCCGCAGGCGCTTCGCCTCTACGCACAATCCCTTACACATACTTGCGTATCGGGCTGCCATACCGATGGGAACTCGCTGATGGCGGTTCCGTGGGTTAACGACTCCTTGTCGAATCACGGGGGGAACTTATGGCAACGTCCGAACGCAAGGCGGGCTCAGCCGAACATGGCAGGCTGCTGTTTGAACATGTGGACCGGCGCGGCCGTGTTCGCCTTTTGCCGCTGACCCTTGAAACCCAGAAACTGTTGGCTTCCGGCTTGTTCGGTGAATCCGGCCGGCAGGCGGGCGAGGCTGTGTCCGGCGGCGGTCAACCGCCTGCCAAGACCCGATCCTTCACGGCCCGCGAATGGCAGGTATTCGATCTCCTGGTGTCAGGTCTTTCCAGCAAGCTGATCGCCCATGAACTGGAGATCTCTTCGCGCACGGTCGAAATCCACCGGGCCAACCTCATGCGCAAGATGGGCGT
The DNA here is from genome assembly GCA_036488555.1 of Rhizomicrobium sp. GTDB lineage: Bacteria > Pseudomonadota > Alphaproteobacteria > Micropepsales > Micropepsaceae > Rhizomicrobium. The sequence continues at coordinate 55,788 of DASXHL010000024.1, read as the reverse complement.
GCACAACACTGCATCCCTGATCCGCGCCGCCTTTGCGGCCGCGTGACGATATAGGTCAAGTCAGTTGACGCGGAAGATAGATCTCCGCGGCCGTGCCTTGACCCTCGATGCTGGAAAGAACGATTTCGCCGCCGCATTGGCGCACGAAACCGGCGCATTTTGCCAGGCCCCAGCCCTGATGGCCGCTGCGTGTTGAAAATAGCGGGTCCAGCGCGCGGCGCACCACTTCCGGGTTCATGCCGCCGCCGGAATCGCGCACGCTGAGACGGACATAATCGCCGCCGGGCAACCGGCCGACCTGGTTATCCTGCAGCACCAGCTGGTTGGTGGCGACAATGAGCCAGCCCCGATGGTTCATCGCAGCCGCGGCATTCTTGAACAGCTCTTCGACCACATGCTGGAATTTTTCTTCGTCGGCCGCGACGACGCAACTTGCCTGCAGCAGCGCCAGCTCAACGTCGATGTTGCGCAGGAGCGAACGCTTGAGTTCGGCTACCATGCGCGCCATGCTCTGGTTCAGGTCGAAACGGGTGCGGTTCAGCTTCTGGCGCCCGGCGAATGCCTGCAGCTTCTGGGAAAGTTCGATACCGCGGTTGGCGGTGCGGATGACATCACTGACCAGACTGGCCTTCTGACGGTCTTCGTTCAGGCTCGCTTCGAGCAGGGACAGATTGCCGGCGACGGCAGTGAAAATGTTGTTGAGCTCATGTGCGACGGTGCCCGCAAGCTGCACCAGCGCCTCTTCCTTTTCAATATTTGACATGAGCCCTGAATCCAAAGCACATGCGCCTTACGCCAAAAGGCGGGCCAATTCGCCGTCGCATCCGGCTATATCGCCTATACGAAAGTATAGGGTGCTAACCCAGGCCCGCCTTTACGGCTTTCACGGCCGCCTCGGAACGGCTTTTCACCGCCATTTTGCGGAAGACATTACGCAGGTGAAGCTTGATGGTGACTTCCGCCAGGCCAAGCGTGCGGCCGATTTCCTTGTTGGACCGGCCCATCGCCACGCCGTGGAGCACTTCTTTCTCCCGTGCGCTCATCTTGGCGAGCCAAGACGGCGCCTTGTGGGCAGCGGACTGGTCCATCAGCACTTCAGTCGGAATGCTTGTGCCCCCTGTCAGCAGCAACTGCAGAGCCCGGGCGAAATATTCCGAGGTCGATGTCTTGGGGATGTAGCCACGCACCCCCGCGCGGGCCGCGGCCAGCACATCGGCATTGCCGGCAACGCCCGATATCACCGCCAGCGGGATGTCGGGAAACTCCTTGACCAGGGCCGCCAGCGCGTCCGCCGACATGCCCGGCATGTGATAATCGACCAGGATCAGGTCGAATGCCGGCGCCTGGACGGTGGCCGCGCGCAGCTCGGCCAGCGAGGCGACTTCCTGCACAACCGCTTCATGATAGATCCGGCGAATCTGTAGCCCCGCGGCCTCGCGGTAGAGCGGATGGTCGTCAGCGATCAGGACGCGCATGCCGGCCCCTGCCTCCCGAAGCGGCGCACTTTATCAGAAATGTCAGGACCATTGCGCATTATATAAAACTCGAGCGCTGGATAGGAGGTTCAGGTGCCGCCGTCCAGATGGGGGCGCACCGCCTCGGCAACCGACTGAATTTCAACAGGTTTGTAAAGCACCCGATCGACGCCGAGCGTCAGGGCCTGCGCCTCGCTCAGGCCGCCGGCGTCGCCGGTGCACAGTACGGCGCGCAGATGCGGAGCTGTGAGCCTTGCCTTGCGGATCAGCTCCATGCCCGACATTGCCGGCATCTGCTGGTCAGTCAGCAGCGTGTCGAATGCGGAAGGGTCTTCCTCAATGGCGGCCAGCGCGACCAGCGGATTCTGTACCGCGACCGTGACATAGCCCAGACGCTCCAGCCCGATGGACAGCGTGTCCGCGACATCGGCTTCATCGTCGACGATCAGCACGCGCCCACGGTCGCAGTCATGGACAGAGGCAGGTGCCGCGATCCTGTCCTCTGCGGCCAGCGGAAAATAGATGTGAAAGACCGTTCCCTCGCCCTTCACCGATTGCAGATGGCAGAAGCCGCCATGTGAGCGGATCACACCATGCACCACCGCAAGCCCCAGACCGGTGCCTTGCTGGCGCTCTTTGGTGGAGAAGAAAGGTTCGAATATCCGATCGATGATTTCGGGCGCGATGCCGGCGCCGCTGTCGCGCACTGTCAGGCGCACATAACGCTGACCGGCGACGGCTTCTCCCAACAGCCGCTCGGACGCCGTATTGGGGAATTTCCAGAATCTGTCGATCTCTTCCTGCGGCGCAATTTGCGCATTGACCTCAATCTCGCCGCTGCCGCCATCCAGCGCATCGCGTCCGTTGGCGACGAGATTGTTGATCATCTGGCTGATCTGAACTATATTGCCCCGCACAAGCAACGGGGCCGCCGGCACTTCTATATCCAGCATGGCGCCGGGATACATGCTGAGCGCAAGCAGTTCGCGACTGGTTTCCATGGCGCGGGCAAGATCGGACACGTCATGGCTGATTGTGCGCGCCTCGGCGAAGGCCATGATCTGGTCGACCATGTCCTTGCCTCTGCCAGCGGCCGTCAGGATGCGTTGGGCGAATTCGCGTGTCTGGGAATCCGTGGCATCCTGGGCGATAAAACCCGCAAATCCAATGATGGCCCCCAGGACATTGTTGAAGTCGTGTGCGACGCCGCTTGCCAGCTGGCCGATCGCTTCCATCTTGGCGGCCTGCTGCAACCTGGCCTCCAGCCTGAGCTTTTCGGCCGCGACGATGTTGCGGTCCGTGACGTCGATCAGGCGGGCAATCAGGCCACCCGCCGGCAGCCGGGTGCGATGGATTTCCAGATCGCGGTCCTCGAATCGGATTTCCCGCTGATCGTGGTTTTCGGCGAGGGGATCTTCGGCACGGGGGATTTCATTTCTGCCGGCCGCACCATGGGCCAGCAGGTTGGCGGCGCGGTTGGAGTACTGGATATTGCCTGCCGCGTCCTCCGTATAGATGCCTTCATCAATCAGCTCCAGTGCCGCCAGCGTCTCCGCATTTCTGCGGGTGGAGAACAGAAGCGCGATGAGGCCGGCGACCGAACGGGCAAACGCAATTTCCTCGTGGGTCCAGTGATGCTCTTCCCCCCGGCCTAGCCAGATCGTGGCGCTTTGCGGGGTGCCGTGGAAGATTTCGGCGGCCAGCGTCGCACGCACGCCGTGATCGCGTATGGCCCGGCGGGTGGCGGGCTCCAGTTCGGCCAGCGCGACATCATCCGTCGCCACCACGAATTCCTTCATCAAGCGAGGCTTGTGGAAGCGGTCCTCCTGCAGGACGGTGCCGGGCTGGCGTGTCACGGCGCGGGGCGGCTTTTGCCAGGCCTCCAGAACCGTGACGGTCTTGCCATCGGGATTGCGCAGCTGGATCAGGCCGGCTTCACATCCCAGGGCTTCGGCACTGGTCTGGCACACAAAGCGCAGCTGTTCCGAAAATTTGACATCCTGCAAAAGGCAATGGCGCACCATTCGCGCCAGGGCCGCCTCATAGCGTCTGAGATCGCCCTCCCGGTTCAGGATCCGGCTCTCCAGCTCGATCCGGCTGTGCATCAGCAACGCCACCACCCAGATCGAACCAATGGCGAAGGCGCGGTTGGCCCACATCCCGCCAACCGAAATGCCTTCATCTGGCACCAGAGCCGCGCCCAACAATGTCAGGACCGTGGCAATCGCGGCTGATGCGATCAGCGCCCGCCTGCCGAACCGGCTGGTGAGCGCGACAACGGCGCAATAGCCCACGCCGTCCAGGACGCCGCGCGGGCTGGTGATGTCGATGACGAAAAGCAGGCCCCCAGACAGGGCAGTAGTGGCCGCAAGCACCACATAGCCCAGCCGTTGCGCCGTCAGATACCCTCGCAGCCCCTTCTGCTCGGTCCAGGATGCCACCCGCTGTCCCCTCGCGACCTTCGGGAAGGCTATCATACCGCATGCGGGATGACAGGCTTCCCTCCATCCCGAATGGGCATGCCGGGCCGTCCGACACAGGCCTGAGAGGCGGCCAGGTTAGCCGTTGAGCCCCGCCAGAAGCGGTGCGTCATCCTGCGTCGCCTGGATAAGCTCGATGCCCTGGCGCATGTCCGACATGATGAAGGCTGCCCGCCGCCCCACGCCCCCTGAATTGGTGGGAAACTGGTCCGTCCAGGCCCCTACCTTCACGCTAAGGGCGCACAGCGCTCCCCCGATAGAGGTGTGATAATGCGAAATCATGGACTCGATTTTCTTGAACTTATCGGCCGTGAGATCGCGCCACATGTCGTTGGTGCTGCGCTCGAAGCTCTCGATCTTGCCGGTTATGCTGGAAAGCTGGCCGTTGATGGTGGATTCGGTCATGTCCACCACTTTCATCAGTGATACGTCCTGTGAAAGCTGGCGGTTGGCGCGCACCATGGCCACGCCGTCCATGAAATTCTGGACCTGGGGAAACATCTGGTCCAGGCATTGGCGGTAGTAGGACAGCGACATGAAGATGTCGCCATAGTCTTCCAGAAACTTGGGAATCGCCTCGATCGGAATGCCCAGCCGGTCGGCCATGGTCATGAGCCTCTCCCGCACAACTTCGGCATTGTCTGCGCGAAACAGGCTGATAATGCTGCTGAATTCCGCGCCTTCGGTGTCGTGGCCGAATATCTCCGCCACCAGGGGACGGGTGAAGCGGGCCATGTAGCTGCTCAAAGACGCGACCTTGGAGGCCGACAGCGTCAGGGCGGAGTTGTCCGCGATGGGAATCTGATTTTCCCGGAACAGGATGCGAAGGCTGTAGACATCGAAGCTTGGCAGGCCGCTCACGGTCTGCAGCAGCTTCACATCCGGATGCGGCGGCACCTGCTCCAGCGCCAGAAATTTTGCCACCCCGCGCACGTCCAGCTGGCCGCGGCCGCAGCCCACGCCGCTGAAAAACTCGATCACGGATTCGAGCCTGGAATTCTTCACCATCCGCGCCCGCCGGAAGATCTGGGTCTCAACCGGAAGGATCGAGATCGGCAGCGTATGCAGCGAATCCCGGTCCAGGTCCGGCAGCTCCGCGCTCTCCGTCGACGGCGCAAGCTGTGGCGCGGGCGTCATGGTGTCAGCTCAGGGTTTCGAACAGGGCGTCGATGTCGCTCTGGCTGCTGGCGCTTTTCCGGAGTTGCGGGCCATTGAGCAGCGCTCTGTCGCCCTGAAGCGCGACAGCCGGCGCAGTCTCGGAGGGGCCGAAGGCCTCGGTCAGCGAAGCCAGCTTTGTCTCCAGCGACTGAAGCATGCGCACCACCTTGGTGATGCGCTGACCAGTGATATCCTGGAAGGCGCTTGCCTCGTAGATCTTGGTGACCGCGTCCATCAGGGCGCTGCCGGCAGAGGATTCAAGGTCCGCGGCCACGCGCTCGATCATTTCGGCGGCATCCATGATGTTATTGGCGGCGCGCGCCGTCTCGGTGACGATCTCTTCCAGTTCGTCCGCGGTGTTGCCGAAGAGCTGCTGGTTGCCATCTCCCTGCCTGAGCGCGCCAATCTCGTTGCGCGTCATGCGGATGTGGTCCGAAAGGTATTGCAGCACGCTCAGCAGCGTGTCCTTCTGCGGCGACTTGAGCACCTTGAGCTGCTCGATCACCTTGTCCAGAAAGCCGTGGGCGTCCGGCAGGCGGGTCGTGACGACCGGCTTGGGGTCCATGGCCACCCTCATGCCGTCACGCCGCAGACGCTGGCGATCTTGGCGCGCAGCGTGTCGGCATTGAATGGCTTGACGATATAGTTGGAGACGCCGGCCTGCTTGGCGGCGATCACATTTTCCGTTTTGCTCTCCGCCGTCACCATGATGAAGGGAATGTGCTTGAGGCGGGCGTCGGCACGCACCCGGCGCAGCAGATCGAGCCCGGTCACCGGCGCCATATTCCAATCGGAAATGATCAGGTCGGGCGGGGACTTCTGCATCATGTGGAAGGCGGTGTCGCCATCCGTAGCCTCCTCGACATTGCTGAGATCGAGCTGGCGCAGGAGATTTCGCAGGATGCGCAGCATGGTCGTGTAGTCGTCGACGATGACGACGCGCATGTTCTTGTTGAGGCTCATCTGATTCTCCTATGAGACGGCGGAAATTGGCAGGGGGACAGGCGTGGAAGGCCTAGGCGGTCTGGCATGGCCATAGACGCCCTTGAGGCCCGGCAGCGCGGCAAGCGCATCGCAAAGGCCGAACACGCTTTCGGCCCCACCCAGCAAGAGCGCCCCGTCGGACGCGATGCGGCGGGTGATATTGTTGAGGATGCGCGTCTTGGTCGGCTGGTCGAAATAGATCAGCACATTGCGGCATAGCACGATGTCGAACTGACCCAACGACGAAAAATCCTCGAGCAGGTTCAGGGAGCGGAAGCTGATGGTCTGCCGGATATCGCGCCGGATGCGCCAATTGGGCTCTTCCTGGTCGAAATGCCGGACCAGCATCTGGATCGGCAGGCCGCGTTGGACCTCGAATGTGGAGTAAAGCCCCTCGCGAGCGCGGTCGAGCACGGTGGGCGAAAGGTCGGTGGCGACGATTTCCACTTTCCAGCCGGCGAGGATGGGGAAGTTGTCCTTCATCATCATCGCCAGCGAGTAGGGCTCCTGGCCGGTCGAGCAGGCCGCGCTCCAGATGCGCAAGGAGCGCGTCGTGGTCCGTCGCTCGATCAGGCCGGGAATTACCGATTGCCGCAGCGTGTCGAAGGGATGGCTGTCGCGAAAGAAGGAGGTTTCGTTGGTGGTCATGGCGTCCACCACCTTGCTTTTCACCACGCTGGGGCCGGGCTGGCGCAGATGATCGACCAGCGCCGGCAGACCGGCGAGATTGTGCTCGCGGAAGATCGCTGCCAGCCGCGTTTCCAGGAGATAGGTCTTGTCCTGGGTGATGATCAGGCCCGAGCGCTCCTTGAGGAAGGCCGCGATGACCGCGAAATCGCCACTGGTCATGCCGCGGCCCTTTCGAAGAGGGACGTGAGATGGCCGGCGATCTTGGGAAGCGGCAGAATGGCCGAGCAGATCCCGGCCTGGGCCACCGCGCCTGGCATGCCCCAGACCACGCTGGTGGCTTCATCCTGGGCGATGACCGGAGCGCCGGCTGCGGCTATTGCCCTGGCGCCGCCACAGCCATCCGCGCCCATTCCGGTCAGCATCACGGCGCAACTTTCTGCGCCGAAAAGCTGAGCCACGCTGTGGAACAGCGGGTCGACCGATGGCCGGCAGAAATTCTGCGGCGGAGTTTGCGACAACCGCGCGGCGAAGCCGGCGCCGGCGCGCGTTACCTCGAAATGATAGTCGCCCGGCGCCAGATAGATGCGGCCAGGCCTGATCTCCATCCCGTCAGCGGCTTCACTGCAGGGCCTGTTGCTTGCCCGCTCGATATGTTGGGCCAGCACGGTGGTGAAAGTCGCGGGCATGTGCTGGGCGATCACGATCGGGCAGGTGACGCTCGCGGGCAGCGCCGGCAACAGAGTGAGGAGGGCCTGCGGGCCGCCCGTCGAACTGCCGATGGCGATGACGCGGGGTTGGCGCATCATCCCGCCGCGCACCGCGTGGTGGGCTTTCGCGGGCGGGCAGGATGATGCATCCGGTGAGGGCCGGGACCTTTTTCTTTGGCCCAGTGCGATCACTTTTCGGATCAGGTCGCGGTGGAAATCCTCGCTGGCATTCAACCGCTCGGTCGTGGGTTTGGCGATATAGTCGGCCGCGCCCAGCGCCATGGCGCGCAGGCTGATGGCGGCATTGCGCTGGGTCAGCGTGGAGGCCATGATGATGCGCGCGGCGGGATTGGCCTGCTGCAGCCTGGGCAGCGCGGTCAGCCCATCCATCACCGGCATCTCGATATCCAGAATGATGACATCGAGGGTCCGCCGGGCGGCCTGGGCCACCGCCATTTCGCCATTGCTGCAGGAAGCCACGACGTCGATTCTGGCATCACTTTTGAGCGTGCGGGTGATGAGGCCGCGCACGATGGCGGAATCATCCACCACCATCACGCTGATCGGCGGGACCGGCTGAAGATCGTTCATGCGCGCTCCACCAGACCGACCTGCGCCAGCTTGTCGAGCAGCACCTCGCGGTCATAGGGCTTCATGATGTATTCGTCGGCACCCGCCTCCAGCGCCTCGCGAATCTTGGTCAATCCGCTTTCGGTGGTGCACATCACCACGATAGGGCGGGGCGTCAGCTCCATGGCGCGCAGCGCACGCAGACAGCTGATGCCGTCCATCTGTGGCATGTTCCAGTCAAGTAGGATGAAATCGGGCACGGTGGTGCGGCAGAATTCCACCGCTGCCAGGCCATGCTCGGCTTCCGCCGTGCGGAGGCCCAGCCCGTCGAGAATACCTTTGGCGACATGGCGGATGACGCGGGAATCGTCCACCACCAGACAAAGCGGGCGCCTGGTCATGAGGCCCTCCTGAGTTCGTAGCCGGCCGGGTTGCGGGCAGAGGCATGGCGGACGGCGCGCGCGAGATTTTCCGGCAACCGGGTCTGGTCGGATTTGGCGAGATATTCGTCAAAGCCCGCGCTGCGGCCGGCCACGATATCGCTCTCCTCGGTGTGGGACGACAGGGCAATCAGCGGCGTCTCGTGCCAGCGCGGATCGTTGCGGATGGCGCCCGCCAGCGTCAGGCCGTCCATGTTGGGCATTTCGATGTCGCTGATGATTACGTCGAACAGGTGTCCCTGGTCGCGCAGCCGCAAAGCCTCGATGCCGTCGGTGGCGGTCGTGACCTTCCAGTTGGCGGAGGCCAGAAGCGGCGCCAGCAGATTGCGGAAGAAGGGGCTGTCATCCACCAGCAGCACGTTTCGCGCCGGCTGGTGCAGGGCGTTCATCTCGAACCAGTCGTTGAAAGCCTGGGTGAGGAAATGACCGATGTCCACCACATCCACCGCCTTGCCGGCGATGATCGCGCTGCCCAGAAGGCCGGAACGCGCCGAGGACAACTCGATCGCCATGCGGTCGCGAATGATGTCGACGACTTCGTCCACGACCAGGCCCATGCTGCGGCCATTGTCGCTGAACACCAGGGTTTCCTGCTTGCCGCTTTCCTTCCATTGATGCGCGGCGCTGAACGGCACCAGCGGCATCAGGTGGTCGCGATACTGGATGGCCCGGCGGCCATCGACCTGCTCGATCACCGCGGCATCGAAGGATTCGATGCGCGAGACCAGCTCCAGCGGAATGGCCTTGAGCTCGCCGCCGCCGGTGCGGAACAGGAGGAACGAGGTCTGGTCGCCCGCATGGGCATCCGCAGCCGCCTTGGCGTCGCCGGTCTCCGCATCCGCGGATTCGATCTGGCCCGCGGCGCCGGAAAGGCCGTTGGGATCCAGGATCATGATGACGCTGCCGTCGCCCAGGATGGTGTTGCCGACATAGAAGCGGGTGCCGCGCAGGATCGGCGCCACCGGCTTGACCACGATTTCCTCGGTGTCGAAGACCCGGTCCACGATGATGCCGAAGGTATGGGCGCCGACCTGGGCGACCACCACAAAGCGGTCGCGATTTTCGCGCGCTTCCAGGCTCAGCACGCCACGCAACGAAACCAGCGGCAGAAGCCGGTCGCGCAGCCGCAGCACGGGCGATGTGTTGATGGTCTCGATGCGGGCTTCCGAACGGTCGGATACGCCTACCAGCTCCACGACATTGAGCTGGGGAATGGCGAAACGCTGGCCGGACGCCTCCACGATCAGTGCGGCGACGATCGCAAGCGTCAGCGGGATCTTGATCAGGAAGGTGGTGCCCTTGCCCGCCACCGACGACAGTTCGATGGTACCGCCGATGCGCTCGATATTGGTGCGCACCACATCCATGCCCACGCCGCGGCCCGAAACGCTGGTCACCTTCTCGGCGGTGGAGAAGCCCGGGCGGAAGATGAACTGCAGGATCTGCTGCTCGCTCATGCCGGCAATGGCGGCTTCCGTGGCCAGACCGTTGGCGATGGCTTTCTGGCGGATGCGCTCGACATCCAGACCGCGCCCGTCATCGTCGATGCGGATGAAGATGTGCCCGCTTTCGTGATAGGCCTTGAGCGCAATGGTACCGGTTTCGGGCTTGCCCGCGGCCAGGCGGCGCGCGCCGTCCTCGATGCCGTGATCGGCGGAGTTGCGCACCATATGGGTGAGCGGATCCTTGATCATCTCCAGCACCTGGCGGTCGAGCTCGGTCTCGGCGCCCTGCATGGTGAGTTCGATCTTCTTGCCCGTGGCCACCGCCAGGTCGCGCACGATGCGCGGCAGCTTGTTCCAGGCATTGCCGATGGGCTGCATGCGCATGCGCGTCACCCCGTCCTGCAGGTCGGAGGTGATGTGGCTCAGGCGCTGCAGCGGGACCTTGAATTCATTGTCCTTCTGCACGCGCTGGGTCTGCAGCAGCTGGTTGCGGGTCAGCACCAGCTCGCTGATCAGGGTCATCAGGTTTTCGATGACGTCGACATTGACACGGATGGAGGAGGCCGCAGTGGCCGGTTCCTTGGTCTCGCTTTCGCGTGATGCGGCGTTGGCGGCTGCCGTTACTTCCGATACCGGGACCGGTGCCGGGGCCTGGACCGGCGCGGGTGTCGCCGGCGCTGGAAGCGGTTCGGGCTGCGGCTGTGCAATGCTCTGCAGGCTCAGGGCCTCGGCAACTTCCGCCAGCAGTTCGGCGGCGACGGGAAAGCCGTCGTTACTGAAGCTGGGACCCGTGGCCGGCGCAGCGATGATCTGCATGACGGGGGCCGCACCGCCGGCCAAGGCATTGATCTCGGCGATCAGCTGTTCGTCGCTGCCCGCCGGCTCGGCGCCGGTGGCTTCCATTTCCGCCAGCAGGCTGCGGATCTGGTCGATCGCCTTGAGGATCAGGGTGACGGCACGCGGCGTCACCTCCAGCTCGCCATCCCGGAACTTGCCCAGGATGTTCTCGCCGGCATGGGCGACCGCGCCCAACCGGGGCAGGCCCAGGAAGCCGCAGGTGCCCTTGATGGTGTGCATCAGACGGAAAATGTTGGACAGGATGGCGGCGTCGGAGGTCTCGCGCTCGAAGCGCACCAATTCGACGTCCAGCACGGCGAGGCTTTCGGCCGTCTCGGCCAGGAATTCCTGAAGCAGATCGTCCATGGAGTTTCTCCCAGTGTCAGGCTTCGGTTTCGATCGCCAGCAGGCGATCCACATGCAACGCGACCAGCAGGCCGCGGTCGGTGCGATAAACGGCGTCGGCGATGTTGCGCCAGACCGCGTCCAGCGTTGCCGGGTTTCCCTCGCGCAGGGATCGCGGCAGGGTGATCACGTCGCCGACCGAGTCCACGAAGAGGGTGTAGGACTCGCCCCGGCTTTCCACCGTCACGCACATGCCGCTGGTGCCATTATCCGCCTTCGGCAGGGCCAGGTGCGTGCGCATGTCGATCACGGTGACGATGCGGCCGCGCAGATTGATCAGCCCGCGCACTTCCGGCGGGCCGCCCGGCACGGGCGCGATGTCGTCCGGGATCAGGATGTCCTGGACCCGGGTCACCGGCACGCCGAACAGTTGGCCGGCGACGGTGAAGGTCACAAAGACATCCGCATCGGTTTCGTTGCGGCTGGCAGGGGAAACAAGGGCTTCGGTGTTCATGACTGTCCGCCTGGATGTGAAGGGGGAGAAGGAACAGGCCGGGAGCAGTCCTGCCTGGCGCGGGGAGCGAGGTTGGGCGCCTCACCGGCCTGTTCCTTCCGGGGGCTCGCCCGGATGAAGTCGCCGTCAGGCGGCCTTCACCTGGGTGAGGAAGGTCTGAACCAGTTCGCGCATGTCGCTCGACTGTTTGGAGAGCGTGCGCGCCGAGGACAGAACCTGGTTGGCAACGGCGCCGGTCGAGTTCGCCGCCTCGGTGACGCCACCGATATTCGACGACACTTCCTGCGTGCCCTTCGCCGCTTCTTCCACGTTGCGGGCGATTTCCTGGGTGGCGGCGCCCTGTTCCTCGACCGCGGCGGCGATGGTGGTGGCGATCTGGTCGATCTCACCGATCGTCTTGCCGATCGAGGCGATGGCGTTCACCGCATTCTGGGTCGCGCCCTGCACGCTGGTGATCTGGGTGCCGATCTCCTCGGTCGCCTTGGAGGTCTGGGTCGCCAGGTTCTTCACCTCGGCCGCGACCACCGCGAAGCCCTTGCCGGCCTCGCCCGCGCGCGCCGCCTCAATGGTGGCGTTGAGCGCGAGCAGGTTGGTCTGATCCGCGATGTCGTTGATCAGGGCCACGATCTCGCCGATCTTCTGCGAGGCGCTGAGCAGGCCCTGGACCATCTCATTCGCCTTGGCGGCTTCGGTCACCGCGGTCGTGGCGATCTGGCTGGAATGGCTGACCTGGCGGCCGATCTCGGCTATCGAGGACGACAGTTCTTCCGCGGCCGAGGCAACGGTCTGCACATTGGCCGCGCTCTGCTCGGAAGCCGCCGCAACCGCGCCGGCCTGCTTGGTGGCCTCTTCGGCGGAGGCGCTCATCGACTGGGCCGAACCCTCCATCTGGGTCGCCTGGGCAGACACAGTCTGCACCACGCCCTGGACGCTGACGTCGAAGTCTCGCGTCAGCTTGTCGACCATGGCGCTGCGGGCAGCCGCCACGCGCTGGGCTTCTTCCTGCTCCGACTTCAGGCGATCGGCCTCGATCATGCTGTTCTTGAACACCAGCACGGCGCTGGCCATCTGGCCGACTTCGTCCTTGCGCTCGGCGCCATCGATCTGGGTGTTCAGGTCATGCTGCGCCAGCCGGCTCATCGCACCGGTCATGGCGCGGATCGGCGTGGAGACGCCCGAAACGATCAGCCAACCCATGGCCACGCACAGCGCGGCGGCAACGCCGAGCGCCACCATGATCAACAGGCGTGACGACGAATAGGTCGCAGCGGCGCTGGCGACTTGCGCATCGGCGGCGCGAGTCTGATAGGCGAGATCGGCGTCCACTGCATCGACAAAGCGTTGGAACACAGTGCGCATGTTTCCATTGAATTCGGCGCTTGTCTTGGCCATATCGTTGGCGTTCGCCAAAGCGGTAAAGGTGTCATTGGTAGCCAGATAGGCATTCCAGTCAGACTCTATATTCGCGGCCAGCGTCTGTTCCTGGCCCGGGTCGACATGGTTTTTGTATTCGGCCCAAGCCTTGGCGGCTGCGTCTGCAAATTGCCGCATTTTGGCGGACGCATTGGCCTTGCTTTCCGCTGTCGTGGCCAACAGATACGAACTCTGAAATACCCGGTAGCGTGTGGCGTTGTAAGCCACGTCGCCGAGCGCCCTTGTGGAGACAAGATAGTTGGTGGACAACTCGACGGTGCTGTCGTTTACCGATGAAAGACGCATGATGGAAAACACCCCCATGATGGTGGTGACAATTAACACCGCGGCAAAGGCCGTCATGACCTTGCTGCGGATCGACAAATTCTGAAACCAGCTCATTCTCTCTCCTCCGATGCGAGTTTGGCAGGAGAGCAATAGGGGCCCCGCTTGAACGGGCTTTTGCGGCCCTGCGTCGGATTGTTTCAGCTTGTGTCGGAGGGGGGCCCCAAGGGCTCTCTTTTAGGCCTTTTGTAACGAATGGGCCTTATTTAAGGGTCGATTAACCACGTTGGTTTGGGAGCGGGGCATGACCAAGCATGTGACGATTGTGGAGGATGATCCGGATGTGCGCGCACTTCTGGCGCGCAGCATGGGCGCCGACGGCTACCGGGTGACGGCGCTGGACAGCGGCGCCGGAATCGAGAGCGTGATTTCCTCCGACCAGGTCGATCTGGTCATCCTGGATATCGGTCTTCCCGGCATCGACGGTCTCACGATCACCCAGCAGATCCGTCGCCATTCCGACGTGGCGATCATCATTGTCAGCGGCCGCGGCGATCTTGCCGACCGGGTGGTAGGTCTGGAAATCGGCGCTGACGACTATGTCACCAAGCCCTTCGAGCCGCGCGAAATCCAGGCCAGGGTGCGCAGTGTGCTGCGCCGCGGACGTTCCCAGGGCGATGCCCCGCCCCAGGTCGGAGAACCTCGTCAACGCTATGGGTTCGGTGACTGGATGCTGGATGCCACGGCGCAATCGCTGCACGATGCCGAAGGTCAGCCCGTGGGCCTGACAAGCGGTGAGTTCAAGCTTCTGGAAGCCATGGTGATGCGCGCAAACCGGGTATTGAGCCGCGATCAGCTGATGGATGTGTGTTACGGAAACAATTCACCCGCCTTCGACCGCAGCATCGATGTCTGCATCGGCCGCCTGCGCAAGAAACTGGGAGATGATCCGCGCAATCCCGGCATCATCCGCACCGTCCGAAATGGCGGCTACATGTTTGCCGCCCGCGTGACCCGGCACTGACCATCCGCCGCGACGCAGCACACTGGCACCCTGGCCTGGATTGCTTCGTTCTGCTATCCCATTGGTCATGCATGCCATGGTCCTGCAGCGGCCGGGTGAGCCGCTGAAATGGGAAGCCCTGCCGCGGCGCCATCCCGGCGCGGGAGAGATCCGCATCCGGATTACCGCATGCGGCGTATGCCGCACCGATCTGCATGTCGTGGATGGCGAGTTGACGGAACCGGCTCTACCGGTGATCCCCGGGCATGAAATCGTCGGCCGCGTGGAAGAGCTTGGCGACGGCGTGACCGGCTTTCGGCTGGGCGAGCGGGTTGGCGTGCCCTGGCTGGGCTGGACCTGCGGTGTTTGTCCCTATTGCGCAACCGGCCACGAAAATCTTTGCGATCGGCCCCTGTTCAACGGTTACACGCGCGATGGCGGTTTTGCCACCGAGGTCGTTGCCGATGCGCGCTACAGTTTTCCCCTGGGCGAAGAAGGTGATGACGCCAGCCTTGCGCCCTTGCTATGCGCCGGCTTGATCGGTTGGCGTTCGTTGAAGATGGCGGGCGATGGGCCATGTCTCGGCCTTTATGGCTTTGGCGCTGCCGCACATATCATCGCCCAGGTGATTAAGGCCCAGGGCCGTAAATTTTACGCCTTCACCAAACCGGGTGACGTCCAGTCTCAGGAATTTGCGAAGCGCCTTGGCGCGGACTGGGCCGGTGGTTCGGACGAAGCGCCGCCCACTGTCCTGGATGCCGCCATCCTCTATGCGCCTGACGGGCGGCTGGTGCCCGAGGCCCTCAAGGTAACCCGCAGGGGCGGGCGGGTGGTCTGCGCCGGAATCCACATGAGCGAGATTCCCGCTTTCTCCTACGATCTATTGTGGGGCGAGAGGCAACTGGTTTCGGTTGCGAATCTGACCCGTCAGGACGGTGTGGAGTTTCTCTCCCTGGCGCGGCGCATCGCGATCAAGACGCATGTGACACGCTATGCCCTTGCCGAAGCCAATCGGGCGCTGGCGGATCTGCGCGCCGGTCGGTTTGACGGGGCAGCAGTGCTGATCCCCTGAAGGGATACAGACCGGCGGTTCTGTCATGGCGGCCACCCGGCGATGTCGAAGTCTCGATCTATGGCTATCGCGATCCGCACCAGATCGGACAGGCTTTGGGCCCTCGTCTTTTTCATGATGCTGGCGCGGTGAACCTCGACCGTGCGGATGGATATTCCCAATTCATGCGCTACGATCTTGTTCGGTCGCCCAAGTGTGAGTTTTTCGAGCACCATGCGCTCGCGATTCGTCAACAGGCCGAGCAGTTCCTTGGCCCTGTTGATCTCGGCGCGCCGGTCGCCGCGGTCCTTGTTCAGCTCAAGCGCCCGCCTGACGCTCGCCAGCAGCAGTGCGTGTTCGAAAGGCTTTTCCAGGAAATCGACTGCACCAGCCATCATCGCTTCGACGGCTATTGGAACGTCGCCATGGCCGGTAATGATGATCACCGACAAAGGCAGTTTTTGCTGCACGACCGCGCGCTGGAGCTCCAAGCCGTCCATGTCGGGCATGCGGATGTCGGTGATCAGACAGCCGCACTTGTTCTGGCCGTCTTCAAGGAATGCCCTGGCGGATCTGAAGCTTCTGACGCTGAACCCTTCCATTTCCAGGGCGAAAGTCAGCGCCTTGCGCACGCCATCGTCGTCGTCGACGAGGAACACAGCCTGTTCAACCATGTCGAACCCCAGACGCTTCCCGCGCGCGACCTGCACACGATAATACGCAACTCTGCCGCGTCTCTTTTTTGAGCCCCCTCGGGCCACGAATTATCGCCAGACCATATTTGTATGCTTGCTATAGCCTTCGTCCAATTGCATAGGCCTGCTAACCTTAATATCAGTAGGCCGACGATCGGGAAGCGATCGAAAGCGCTTTCGAAACGCAGCCGTCTCTCAATGGCTTATGCGCATGCAAAATTATATCGCGACGCAATATAATTATTTTGCGCCAGTCTTTGACGAATGGGCTACCCAAACTAGGGATGCTGCGTGGGGCGGCATAGCCAGCTTCGCCGGCTTTTTGGGGACCAGGGATTTTGCGCCGAATCAAGGTTGCGCAGAGAGGCATGCCACAAACTAAAGGCAAAGGAGATATCCGATGCTTCGCGCTCGCCCGCCGGCTGGAACAGCAATAAGCCAGGGCTTTCATAGGGCAATCCGATTTTAATGTCCGCGCCGGTATTGGCGGCCGCTTCCCCGTGCCTTGACACCGATCAATCTTTCTGGCGGTTCTGGATAAGGGGGGGCGAATGGTTGAGCCGTCCGACATTTCTTTGGCGCAGACCGCACTGGAAGCGGCCGGCACCGGCGTCTGGAGCTGGGGACTCGCGGGACAGCGCATCGTGCTTTCCGCAACCGCGGCGTGCCTGCTCGACGCTCCGAGCAAAGCGATCTCCCAAGAACAACTGCTTGAATGCATTCACCCCGATGATCGCCGCACCCTGGAGCAGCTTTTGCAAGAGTGTCTCTATGCCTGCCGCATGCTTGACCTGGATTTTCGCACCGCCAACGGCCAGTGGCGCAGGATCCGGGGCCAGGCGAAGCCGGGAAGCGAAACAGCGCACGGAATATTGCTGGACATCGGCACGCGGCGGTCCGCGCAGCTGACCAACAGCAGGCTGGCGGCCATCGTTTCGTCTTCCGATGACGCCATCGTGGGCAAGACAATCGACGGCACCGTGACGGACTGGAACCGGGGCGCGCAGATGATTTTCGGCTACAGCGCCGAGGAGATGATTGGCAAGCCCATCACCATCCTGCTGCCTCCCGGACTGGAAGATGAGGAGACCAAGATTATGGCCCAGATCCGGCGCGGTGAAAGAATCGATCATTTCGAGACCGTGCGCCAGCGCAAGGACGGCATGGTGATCGATGTTTCGGTCACCATCTCGCCCGTTTATGACGAGGAAGGAGTACTGATCGGCGCATCCAAGGTCGCCCGCGACATAACCTCGGCCAGAAGATCGCAGCAGCAATTGCTGGAACGGGAAGCCCATCTCCAGTCGGTATTGGACACAGTGCCGGACGCGATGATCGTGATCGACACCCGCGGTATCATGCAGTCCCTCAGTGCGACGGCCGAAAAGCTGTTCGGCTATCACGCCGGGGAGGTCGTTGGTCGCAATGTCAGCCTGCTGATGCCCGAGCCTTACAGCAGCCAGCATGACAGCTTCCTGGCGCGCTATCTGGCGACCGGCGAAAAGCGGATCATCGGGATCGGCCGCGTGGTGGTGGGGCGGCGCAAGGACGGGTCCACCTTTCCCATGGAGCTGGCAGTCGGCGAGATGCGTTCCGGCGACCGCCGGTTCTTTACCGGCTTCGTCCGCGACCTCACCGAGCGCCAGCAGACGCAGCAAAGACTGCAGGACCTGCAGGCCGAGCTGATCTTCATGTCCCGCTTCACCGCGCTGGGCGAAATGGCGTCCACCCTGGCCCATGAGCTGAACCAACCGCTGACGGCCGTCGCAAGCTATCTGAACGGGGCGTGCCGGCTGCTGGACGGCGGCAAGGCAGAGAGCCTGCCCATGGTCCGGGGCGCGATCGACAGCGCTGCGGAACAGGCGCTCAGGGCCGGCCAGATCATCAAGCGGTTGCGGGAATTCGTCTCGCGTGGCGAATCCGACCGGCGCGGTGAGGATCTGCAAAAGCTGATCGAGGAGGCCAGCGCCCTGGCCCTTGTTGGCGCCAAGGAAACCGGCGCCCATGTTGCTTTCCACTTTGATGCGCTGGCCCGGACGGTGATGGTCGACAAGGTCCAGATCCAGCAGGTTATCCTGAACTTGATGCGCAATGCCCTGGAAGCTATGCAGGAAGTGGAGCGGCGGGAACTGACGGTCGCGACCGGGCTGAATGATGCGGGCATGGTGGAGATTTCGGTGACCGATACCGGTGCGGGCATCGCGCCCGAGATCGCCGCAAAGCTGTTCCAGCCTTTCATGACCACCAAGGCGTATGGCATGGGCGTGGGCCTTTCCATTTCCCGTACAATCGTCGAGGCCCATGGCGGCAAGCTCTGGGCCGAACCCAATCCGGAAGGCGGCACGATATTCCGCCTGACGCTCCGCCTGGTCACCGCAGAGGAAGCAAGTGATGTCTGACCCGGTCGAGCGTCTGATTGACGACGACGAGGGTGTGCGGCGCGCGCTGGCGTTTCTGCCGGGGACCGCCAGTTTCGCGGTCAAGGCCTATGATTCAGCGACCGGCTTCCTGATATGACGGCTCCGCGTCGGCTGTCTGAGATAGCTGTCGAAGGCAGCTTTTGATGGGTGGGAACTTCGCATGAGCGGAATGGCCGCCATCATCGGCTGAGCCTTGCTGGGGGACTGAGGCCCTCGTGGTCCTGTTGTGGGTCATTGGGAGCGGGCAGTATGACAATCTGAATGGGAACGCGAACCGCATCCCGCTCGACGATCACTGCGCGGGACCTTAAGCGCTTCCTGCCTGAAATCTGGTTGCTTCGCACCCGCACCCCCGGAATTGGCCATTCGGGCCTGTCGCGGGCGCGATACTTTGGCAGATCATGCCCCCGCCATTGCGATTGACAGTGGGGACGGGAATTCGAAAGATCGGTCAAAATTATCGTGGCCGAATCCGATCACAAAAGCGGAAAGCGCCGGAAAAGGGGAAGATGTGGTTGGGAAACTTGCTTCAGGGCCGTTGCTATTGACGGCCTGCTGGCTGACGCTCGGCGGGGCTGCCTTGGCCGCTGAGGGCTATCAGACCAATCTTGCGCCTACTCCGCTGGACGGATCGAACCGGGCGAATGTGCTGGGCAAAGGTGCCGTCTTGGCACGGCTCGACGGAAACACCTTCACACTTCATGGCAGCTTTGCCGGACTGGCGACGCCGGCCACTGATGCGCATCTGTGCCTGGGCAATGTGATGGGGGGAACGGGCCCGGCGATTTACGACGTGACTGTCACGCCCGCTGAGAATGGTGAAGTGTCCGCCACGGTCAGCTTCACACCTGATCAGGTTCAGGCACTCAAGGCTGGCAAGATCTATCTTCTGGTCGACAGCCAGAAGGCGCCCAAGGGAAATCTGTGGGGATGGTTCCAGCCGGCACACAAGACGGTCGGCCAGGATGTTCCGGAGCATGGGCATTGGTACATCCCGAACATTCTCCAGGATACGCGTAAGAACCCCCAGAGTTAGGCGAACAGCGCATGCTGAAAGACAATACGAAAAGTGTCGCCCGCGCGGCTGTTGCGGCGACCGCATTGACGGCAGTCGCGGCCGGTATGTGGACGTCTCACGCCTTCGCACAGACCGCAAATCCGGCCCCTTTCACCGAGGCCCAGGCCCAGGCTGGCCAGGCGGCCTATGCCCAGAATTGTGCCCGATGCCATGAGAGTGGTGAGGCGCCGCCGCTGAACGGCACGGGCTTCCTGAATGTGTGGGGCAGTCGCACGACCAAGGACCTGTACGCCCGCGTCAAGGACACGATGCCGGTGGACAATCCCGGCTCGCTCAGCAGCGACACGGTCGTGCCGATCATCGCCTATCTGCTGAAGAACAACGGCGCCGCGGCCGGCACGACGGCTTTCACACCGACCACTGCCGTCGCCATCGACACAATAACCGGCGCCGCCGCGCCGCAAGCCCGACAGGCGCGGGCGGGCGGTGCTGCTGGATCCGCCGGCGACGCCATGAGCGCCGATGCCGCGCTTCGGCGTGGTGTGGTGGTGTTCAAGACCGGCATCACCGTTCCTGGCACGGCGGCGAAATACACGCCCATCACCGAGGAGATGATGCTTCATCCCCCGGCCGGCGACTGGCTGATGCACTACGGCAACTATGCCGGCTGGAGCCATTCGCCGCTCAAGCAGATCACCGCCAAAAATGTCGGCAATCTGCAGCTGCGCTGGGTCTGGTCCATGGACGAGGGCGAACGCCAGCAGATCACGCCCCTGGTGCATGACGGGGTGATGTTCGTCTCCAACAACATCACCAATCGGGTCCAGGCGCTGAACGCCAAGACCGGCGACCTGATCTGGGAAAACACGCTGGGGCCCAGGCTCAGCGGCCAGCAGAACGCCACGCGCACGATGGCGCTTTATGGCGACAAGCTGTTTTATCCCGCCACCGACGCCAATCTTTATGCCCTGGATGCCAGGACCGGCAAGATCGACTGGAAGATCAAGTTCTCCAGCTTCGGCAATGACAAGGTCGGCGGGATGATGGTGGCTGATGGCAAGCTCATCGCGGGTCTTGGGCGTTGTGACGAGAAAGCGCTGGCAGACCGCTGCTTCATCGCCGCCTATGACGTCAATGACGGCCATCAGATCTGGAAATTCTCGACCGTCGCTTATACGGGCGAGCCCGGTGGCGACAGCTGGGGCACACTGACGAACGACCAGCGCGCTGGGGCGGATGCCTGGATACCCGGCACCTATGATCCCAAACTGAAGCTCACCTACTGGGGCACCGGCCAGGCCAAGTCTGGCGCCCGCGGTATCGGCGACCAGCTTTTCAGCAATGCGACCATCGCGCTCGATGTCGAGACGGGAAAGCTGAAATGGTATCACCAGCCCGCGCCGGATGAGAATCTGGACCTGGATGAGGTGTTCGAGAAGGTGTTGGTGGACGAGGGGCAGCAGAAGATCCTGCTCTCGGCCGGCAAGAAAGGCATCCTCTGGAAGGTCGACCGTGTCACCGGCAAGTTCATCGATTACGTGCCGGCAGTCTTCCAGAATGTCTTCACCAGCATCGATCGCACGACCGGGCGCGGCACCTATCGGCCGGATATCCTCAACTCCAAGTCTGGCGATACCCGCCCGTCATGTCCCAGCCCCGCGGGCGGCAAGAACTGGCCGGCCTCGAGCTATGATGTCGAAGACGATCTGATTATCCTGCCGCTCGACCAGATTTGCGTCTCATCGGGCAATATGGCGGGCAACTACGATGCGCCGGCCTCGGATGGCAATATCGCGCGCATGAGCGCCTATCGCGCCAGGGACCTCAAGCCGGTCTGGACGTTCCAGCAGCGGGCGCCGTTCCTGACCAGCGCCATGACCACCGCGGGCGGCGTGGGCTTTGTCGGGGACTGGGACCGCACCTTCCGGGCCTTCGACCTGAAGACCGGAAAGACCTTGTGGACGACCCGTCTTGGCACCACGGCGCAAGGCTTTCCCACCACCTACATGGTCGATGGCGAGCAGTTCGTGGCTGTTCCCACCGGCTATAACGGTGGCAGCCCCGAAGTGCGGCCGGTCACGCTGCTGGCTTTTGAGCGCAACCGCCCCTATTCGGGTCATGCCGTCTATGTCTTCGCCCTGCCAAAAAAGATGCAGTAACAGCGCGCGCCGCGGAAATCCTCGCTAGAGGATTTGACGTGGTGACGCTAGTCTCCCGCCGCCAAACGGGACGAGGAGCGGGATGGGTTCAGGATCAGGGCGCGGCGCCGGCGTGATGCTGCTGGCGGGGGTTTTGGGTGCCGCAGCGGGCATCTACGACTTCTCTAATGTTGCCACCGGGATCGACGGCTCTGGCGGTGTGGAGCTGGCGATCGCTTCCTGCCTGTTGATGGTCTTTGGCGCCTTGATGGTGATCGTTCTGGGGCGCGGACTGCTCGCCGGCATTTTTCGGCTCCTCTTGCTCCTGGATGTCATCGGTACCGGCGTGGCCGCCTATTTCCTGGAAAGTGGCCTGATCATGGCCGTCATGGCGCTGGCCGCGCTGGGCTGGATTTTGCTCATGAATTCGCGTGGGAGGGCCGCATGAAGGCTGTTGGATTTCTGTCGGCTGCGGGTCTCGTTGGCGCGCTGTTCGTGTCGCAGGTGCAGGCGGAAGACTGGGTCGATTTCAACGGCAACCGTATGGCGCAGAAATATTCCGGCGCCAGCCAGATCACGCCGGACAATGTGAAGGACCTCACCGTCGCCTGGAGCCTTAATACCGGCGACGTCTATCGCGGTCCCGGCGGCAAGCCCGCCAACAGTCCCTATGCCGTTCCCGGGCGCGGCCCGATCGCCGGAAAAACCTCGTGGCAGTCCACGCCACTTTTCGTCAACAACACGGTCTATGTCTCGACGCCTTTCTACCGCATCTTCGCGGTCGAGCCCGACACGGGCAAGGTGAAATGGGTCTATGACGCCTTTCCGAAGAATCCGTCCAAATTCCACGGCAAGAATCGCGGCATGTCCTATTGGGCCGCAGCCAATCCGGTGCCCGGACAGCCCTGCCAGAAGATGGTCTATATCGGCACGGTTGATGGTCTGCTTCATGGCGTCGATGCCGATACCGGCAAGCGCTGCGAGAGCTTTGGCGATCATGGAATCGTCAACATCAATCAATGGAACACGATCAATCCCAAGTTCCCCTTCGAGCTCAATCAGTCAGTCGCTGTTTATAAAGACACGCTGATCGTTGGATGGGCCGGGGTGGACTGGACCTGGGAGAATTCGCCGCCCGGTTCGGTGTTTGGCATCGATGCGCGCACCGGCGCCAGGAAATGGGATTTCCAGATCATTCCCGAAACGATGCGCAATCGCATCGGCACGGCCAATGTCTGGGCCTCCATGTCGGTGGACGAAAAGAACGGCCTTGTCTATCTGCCGGTATCGTCGCCGGAGAACAACTATTATGGCGGAGACAGGCTGGAGGAGATGCCCTATGCCACCTCGGTGACGGCGCTCCACGCCGATGGCGGCCAGGTCGCCTGGTCGCGCCAGCTGGTGCATCACGACATCTGGGACATCGACACCAATTCCGCGCCCACGCTGGTCGATATCCAGAAAGACGGCAGGACCATTCCGGCGCTGGTGCAGGCCACCAAGCAGGGCTTTCTCTATGTCCTGAACCGGCTGACCGGCGAGCCCATCTATCCCATGATCGAAAAGCCGGTGCCGGCCTCCGATGTGCCGGGCGAAAAGGCGTCGCCCACCCAGCCCTTCGTGCCGGTTCCCGAACGTACGGTACCCGATCATGCACCCGGCATTTCCACCATCGCCGACCTGGCCAGCCTCGGCCAGTGCAGCCGCGACTATGCCGGCTATCGGGATGACGGTTCTTTCACCCCGCCGTCACTCAGGGGCTCGATCGAATTTCCGGCGACCATTGGTGGCGTGGAATGGTCGGGTGGGGCGGTGGACCCCGTCACCCAGACCTATGTCGTCAACAGTTCCGATGTGGTGCAGGTCTACAAGCTGATCAAGCGGGACGAGTTCGACGCGGCCTATAAGAAGTTCCAGGACGACCGCAAGGCCGGCAAGGACCCACAGTCACCAGGATCGCCCGAATATGGCTCTCCCTATGCGGCACACATCTATACCTTTCTGAACAGATTTGGCATGCCCTGCTGGGCGCCGCCTTACGGCACGCTGTCGTCCTATGACCTGAAGACGGGCCAGCTTCTGTGGAAGAAGCCGTTCGGCCAGGTTCAGTATTGGGGCTTCTATATGCCTGAAAGCTGGGGTTCGCCGACCTTTGGCGCCCCGGTGATCACCAAGTCCGGGCTGATCTTCATCGGCGCCTCCATGGACAGCCGAGTGCGCGCGGTGGACCTGCATACCGGTGAGGTGTTGTGGAAGCATCAGGTGGAAGCGCCGGCGGTCTCCACGCCCGCAGTCTACACTTATAAAGGTCGGCAATATGTGGTGTTCGCGGCCGGCGGCAACAGCATCATGGCGCCAAGGATCGGCGACCAGCTTGTGGCCTTCGCTTTGCCGAAATAGGTCGGGAACAGTGCAAAAGGGATATTTGCCCGCGCCGTAATGCGGGGCGGCGCAAATCCTGCGCAGTCCCGCTTGCGGGCGCAGGAATCCAAACCCTTGGCCTGTAAAGCCGCCGAAAATTGCCGAGAACCGCAGCAAGCCTTTGGCTAGCCTGATCCAATCGGGTTGATGGGTGATGGTTTCCGACGTTGCGCGTGCCAAGGGGCGATAAGGGGCTGGCTTATCCAAGCCGGTCTGCCGCAGAGGCGCGACGTGACAACGAAAATGCCACCTGAGTCTTCGGCGTCATGGGGTTGGCATGTCCAAGAAAATCGCGGTTCTGGCTGATACGTCTAACGGGTTGCGCAAGTTGCTTGCGGCTCTCGCCATTCTCACCCTGTGTGGCTTCCTGTTCGAAATCCAGGCCGCGCATGGTCAGCCGGCCGATGCCCCGCCGGCAAAGGAGAAAAGCGGCATCGCCGGCCTTACCCGCACCGATGGCTATGTGCCGTTCTATTTCGACGGCGCCCATGGCCGGGTCCTGCTCGAGGTTCCGGTCTTCGACCAGGACGTGCTCTATTATGTCTCGGCCGCCACCAATCCCGGATCGGTGGAATCACCCTTCGACCGCGGCATCATTGTCAGCTCAGTGA
This sequence comes from Rhizomicrobium sp., assembly GCA_036488555.1. Classification (GTDB taxonomy): domain Bacteria; phylum Pseudomonadota; class Alphaproteobacteria; order Micropepsales; family Micropepsaceae; genus Rhizomicrobium. Next base: position 31,148 of record DASXHL010000024.1, on the reverse strand, counting down.
TCCATTTCGAGCGCTCGGGCGGCAAGGTGGTGGTCAACCAGATCAACCTGGCCTATCGCGCCACCCATGGCAGCGCCAAGACCCAGGAAGGCGTGGCCGATTCCTTCCCCACTTCGGTGCTGGCGGTGCTGCCGGTGGTGTCGGAAGCCAATGGCAAGGTGATCGTGGACGGCACCGCGCTGTTCATGCGCGATGCCGGCAACGTTGCCGACAGTTTCAAGCGCGCCAAGCTGGGCGACTTCAAGTTCGACCCCGGCCGCAGTGTTTTCTATCCCCGGCGCATGAAGGCTTTCCCGGAGAATACCGAGATCGAGACGATCTCCACTTTCACGTCTGACGCGCCCGGCCCGGCGATCAACAATGTGACGCCCCAGCGTGGCGTCTTCACCATGCGCATCCATCACTCTTTCTTGAAGGCGCCAACGGGTTACACGCCGCGCGAGGCGGATTCCCGCATCGGTGTCAGCGCCATCCATTTCCATGACCTCTCCAAGCCGGTTGATGACTCGCCGGTGACGGAATGGATCACGCGCTGGCGGCTGGAGAAAAAGGACCCCAACGCCGCGCTCAGCGAGCCCAAGAAGCCCATCGTCTATTACTTCGACCCTGCCATTCCCGACCCCGTACGCCATGCGATGAAGGAAGGGCTGCTGTGGTGGAACAAGGCCTTCGAGGCGGCCGGATTCAAGAACGCCATCGAGGCCAGGGACGCGCCGCCCGACATGGACCCGATGGATATCCGCTATGCTTATGTGCTGTGGATACAGCGCGACGAGCGCGGCTTCTCCTCCAGCGGCAACTATCACGACCCGCGCACCGGCGAGACGCTGGGTTCCAAGACGCATATGGATACCTACCGCATGCGCACCATCGCCAACTATTACGATGCCTATAGCGGCGGCCTGCCCAAAGACGGCTCGGGCCTGACCATCGCCGACCCCAACCTGGTCAGCGAAGACAAGATGGACAAAATGCCCAAGGGCCAGCGCGACATGATCTATCTGCGCCAGGCGCTGCTGACCGCGCATGAGCTGGGTCATACCCTGGGCTTCCAGCACAACTGGGCAGCCAACCTGAACAACCGCTCCTCGGTGATGGAATATCCCACCCCGCGGGTGAAGGTCACCAACGGCAAGCTGGACCTGAGCGAGTCCTTCATGACCTCGATCGGCGCCTATGACACCTACATGGTGCGTTACGCCTATACCCAGTTCGCGCCCAGTCAGGAAAAGGCGGGGTTGGATGGCGTGATCGCAGACATGCGCGACCATGGCATCGTCATGACCCGCGAGGACGATCCACGTTACACCTGGTACGACGACCGCGAAACCCCGATGGCCAATCTTCGCGAGACCGCGGCGGTGCGCAAGATCGCGCTGGCCAATTACGGCACCGCCATGCTCAAGCCCGGCGAACCGATTGGAGCGTTGCGCGACATGCGGCTGTGGATCGTCTATCTCCAGCAGCGCTACGCCATCGAATCCGCCGTCAAATATATCGGCGGCATGTTCCAGAATCTCACCGTCAAGGACGAGGCGCGCCCGTTGCCACCCACCCAGTTCATTCCGGCAGATGAACAGCGTGAAATTCTGGGCCTGCTGATGGATTCGGTGAAACCGGAGAATCTGGAGATACCGGAATCCCTCCTCATCCAGCTGGCGCCGGATCCGGTGGAGAATCTGGAGGACTTGTCCAAGGACAGCGTCTTCGATCAGTTGCGGGCCGCGCGCATCCTCTCGGCCATGGTAATCCAGCCGCTGTTTGATCCCGACCGCGCCGCGCGCATGGTGGCGCTCGCCGCGCGCAAGCCCGACACGCTGAGCTTCCCGGAAATGGTGGACCAGGTGATGGCCCATACCTGGAAGGCACAGGCCGGCGGCTCGCCCGAGCAGCGTGCGCTGCTCAGGGTGAGCCAGAGCGTCGCCATGGAGTCGATGATGGCGCTGGGCGGCGCCAAGGAAACGGCGCCTGAGGCGCGCGACTATGTGCTCGATCAACTCGCCTCGCTGGCCGATGACCTCAAGACCCGCAAGGATGGCGATCCTTTGACCGACGCCTTCTATCGGGAATCGGCGCGCCAGATCACCCACTACCTGACCAATCCGGAGGCCAATGTGCCCAAGGAGATCGAGCCGGTATGGGGCAAGGGGCCCAGGTCCCGCTTCCCCCTGCCGCCGGGCCCGCCGCTTTAAGAAAAAGGATCAGGGCGTGGGGCAACCCACGCCCAACACGGCGGAGAAACGGTCCTTCAGCGACACCATTTCAATGGTGCCCAGCGAGCGGGGTTTGATGCCTGGGCCGGAGAGCAGGTAGATGCTGTGATAGTCGGCACGCATCGGCCAAAAACCGTGATTGCCGATTGTGTTGGATGAGCTTCGGGCCGGGCCATCGCCGAACATCACATGCGGAGCCGGTTCGAAGGCGGCGCCTGACAGTTGCGGGGCATAGCGGGCCAGTTCCTCCGCTGATATTTCGCGACCCACATCGCCCTTGCCGGATTTTTGGCGCAACCAGGCTGCGATGGCCGGATCGCTGGTCGTGACCAGGCCGGGCGAGATGATCATCTGGCCGATGACGCCGTCGGAGGCCGCCATGGCCTTGAGACCGGCAATGTGATCGACGCGCTCAAAGCCGTGATCGGACACCAGCGCCAGGTCATAGCCTTTGGGCAATACTTTCAGAATGTCGCCAATCAGTTCGTCGGTCCGCTCCACCACAGCCTTGGCGTGTGGGGTAAACGGACCTTCCTCATGCTCTTCGGAATCCAGCTCCGCGAAATGCAGCAGCAACAGGTCAGGATGTTTCTGTTTCAGCAGGAAGATCGTGGCAAGCGTGCGGGAGCGGTCATCCAGCCATTGTTGAGCAAAAGACGGATAGGTGCGGCCGATCTCCGCCACCAGTCCCGGCGTGCCGAAATGATCGACCGTGTCCATGTCCGACGAGTCGCCATTGCGGCGCGCATAGACCTCCGGCAGGTTCCAGTTGATCCTGGCATCTACCGTAACCGGCCAGTTGACTGCGCCCACAGTATGCCCCGATGAAACCAGGCATTGGGTCAGGGTCGGCACCTTGATCTTGTTGGTCGACCAATAGCTGAGCGTCGGATCGGGCGGACCGCCGGCATTGGCCAGAATGCCATGTTCGGCCGGACGCACCCCCGTCAGCATGCTGGTGTGGGATGGCCAGGTGACGGTCGGCCACACACCGGTGACGCCGTCGGCGACTTCCGATCTCGTCATCAGCTTTCGGATATTGGGAATGGAGAGGCCCAGGGGATCGCGCTCGCGCAGATAGCGCCAGTCCAATCCGTCAACCGAAATCACCAGCAGCTTGTGGGGCGCAGCCGATGCCCGGCCAGCGCCCAATGCCAGCACACAGGCTGCCGCCGCCAACAGCGTCTTGATTTTCATCGCTGCCCCCTTTGGAGGTCAGCACTCGACCACATTAACGGCCAGGCCGCCAAGGCTTGTTTCTTTGTATTTGGCGCGCATGTCATTGCCGGTCTGGCGCATGGTCTCGATTACCGCATCCAGCGATACGATATGCTTGCCGTCGCCATGCAGCGCCAGATAGGCGGCGTTTATCGCCTTGATCGCGCCCATGGTGTTGCGCTCGATACAGGGTACCTGCACCAGTCCGCCCACCGGATCGCAGGTCAGGCCCAGATTGTGCTCCATGCCGATCTCCGCGGCATTCTCGATCTGCTCGTTGGTGCCGCCCAATGCTGCGGCCAGCCCAGCCGCCGCCATGGAGCAGGCGACGCCGACCTCGCCCTGGCAGCCCATTTCCGCCGCGGAGATGGAAGCGCGCGACTTGTAGAGCATGCCGATCGCCGCGGCCGTCATCAGGAAGGTCTGTGATCCCTTGTGGGTCGGGCTTGAGGTGAAAACCTCATAATATTTGAGCACTGCTGGCAGGACGCCGGCGGCGCCGTTTGTGGGCGCGGTGACGACGCGGCCGCCGGCGGCATTCTCTTCGTTCACGCTGAGCGCATAGAGGCTCACCCATTCGAAAACGGTGGACGGGTCGGTGCGCGGGCCCCGCGCCAACAGCTTTTCATGCAAAGACTTGGCGCGGCGGGGCACATTGAGGCCGCCCGGAAGCGTGCCCTCCTGCCGCAATCCCCGCTCGATGCAGGCCAGCATCGCTTCGCGTACCCGGTCGATGAAAGCGGTGGTCTCGCTTCTGGAGCGCCAAGCTTCCTCGTTGATCCAGCAGATGGTGGCGATGGAAATGCCGGCGGAACGGCCCGTGGCCAAGAGTTCCGCGGCGGATGAAAAGGGATAGCGGACGGTGACGTTGGGACGTTCCACTTCCTGGCCTTCGGTCAGGATCGCACCGCCGCCGATGGAATAGAAGGTCTGGGTAATCTCGCGCCCGTCCTTGTACGTGGCCCAGAAGCGCATGGCATTGGGATGACCGGGCAGGAACTCGCCCATGTGGAAGATCACGTCATGTTCGTGGAACTCGACCGGCTTGGTTCCGCGCAAGAGCAGCGTTTCGGCCTTGCGGATATTCTCGATGATCTGCGGCACGCGCGCGGGATCCACATCCTCCGGCAGCCAGCCCGAAAGTCCCAGCATAATGGCGGTGTCGGTGCCGTGGCCCTTGCCGGTCAAGGCCAGCGAGCCGAACAGCTCGCAGCGAACCCGCGATGGAACGCCGTGCAGCAGCGCCAGCACCGCGAAACTCGCCGCCGCGCGCATCGGTCCCACGGTATGGGAACTGGAGGGTCCGATCCCCACGGTGAAAAGATCCTTGACGCTCAACTGCGCCATCGCCGGCTGAGGCGCTTCTGTTTCTGTAAAGGAGGGTTGGGCCAGCATGTCAGGACACCTGAATGCTGTGGCGCGGTGGTCGCGCGTGCCTGATGCTGTAGAAGCGATAGATCGCCAGTCCAATCAGCGTCCAGCCCGCCAATCTGAGCCAGGTGTCGAGGGGCAGGAAAACCATCATGAACAGGCACATGGCGATGCCAAGCGGCGCGGTGATCCACACCAGAGGCGTGCGGAAGGGCCGGTTGGCGCCGGGCGCCCTGATCCTGAGCACCATGACCCCGGCGCAGACGATCACAAAGGCGGCCAGGGTGCCGATGCTGACCAGTTCGCCCAGAATATCCAGCGGCAGAAATCCCGCCATCGCCGCACAGGCGGCGCCCGTGATGATGGTGCCTTTCCAGGGCGTGGCGAAACGGGGATGGATTTCGGCAAAGGCATCGGGGATCAGCCCATCCCGGCTCATGGCATAGAAGATGCGCGTCTGGCCGAGCAGCAACACCAGCACGACGGAGGACAGGCCGACGATGGCGCCGATATTGACGTAAGGCGCGAGCCACCTGGTATCCGGCAAAGCCTCCAGTGCGGCGCTGACCGGGTGGGCGACATTCAAGGTGGAATAAGGCGCGATGCCGGTCAAAACATAGGACATCAGCATGTAAAGGGCGGTGCACAGGACCAGCGAGCCCAATATGCCGATGGGCACGTCGCGCTGCGGGTTTTTGGCCTCCTGCGCCGCCACGCTGACGGCGTCGAAACCGATATAGGCAAAGAAGATCACACCGGTGGCGCGAAATACGCCGGTCCAGCCGAACTGGCCGAAAGCGCCGGTGTTGGGCGGAATGAAGGGCGTGTGGTTGGCGGGCACGACATGGCCGAAGCCGATCATGATGACCGCCAGGACGATGGCGAGCTTTATCGCCACCATCACATTGTTGAAATTGGCTGAAGTCTTTACGCCCAGGATCAGGAAGATCGTAACCAGCATCACCAGGAGCATGGCCGGGAGGTTGAACAGTGCGCCCGTCAAGGCAATTTTCCCCGCGGCCGTGGCGGTGATCGGCGCCATGGCAATGGGGTGTGGCACGCTGAGCCCAAGGCTCGCCAGGAAATTGCCGAAATAACCGGACCAGCCCACCGCCACCGTGGCAGAGGTCGCCAGATATTCCAGCACCAGGTTCCAGCCGATGATCCAGGCAAGGAACCGGCCCAGGGTGGCATATGTATAAGTATAGGCGCTCCCTGCCACCGGGATCATGCTGGCATATTCGCTATAGCAGAGGCCGGCAAAGAGGCAGCCCAGACCCGCAATGGCGAAGGAAATCACCACGCCTGGCCCGGCGAACTCGGCCGCGGCATGGCCGGTCAGGACAAAGATGCCGGCGCCGATGATGGCGCCGATCCCCAGGGTGATCAGATGAAGGGGCCCCAGCGCGCGCTTGAGGCCAGTCTCGGAAGGATTGGAAATTTGCATGGTAAGGGCGACGCTAGCACGATCGCGATTTCGCGTTTCGCTGATTTCAATACTGCCGACAGCCCGTGCTGATGGATTCGCCTAATGATGGTCAGTAATTCGCAGAATTCCGGCGCCGTTTGAAATTTATTTGCGGCCTTCGAACACGACCGGTGGCGTCACGCGCCGTGCCACCTCCCGAAGCACAAAGCTGGAACGGATCTTGGCCACGTGCGGGAGGCTCGACAGCTCGCGGCGGTAGATACGGTCATAGTCGTCGAAGGAGTTGACGTGGATCATGATAAGAAAGTCGGTGTCGCCGGAGACAAAACCGCAATAGGAGATCGAGGGGCATTTGATGACCTCCCGCTCGAATTCCACCAGCACATGTTCGGCCTGGGAGCTCAGCTCGATCGCCACCATGACCACGCCGGTGAAGCCAAGCGAGATCATGTCGATCCGGGCGTTGTAGCCGGTGATAACGCCACTCTCCTCCAGAATCTTGCGCCGACGAGCGACTGCCGTGCTGGAAAGATTGATCCGTTCGGCCAGGAGAACATCGGCGACGCGGCCGTCGGTGCTCAGCTCCCGCAGAATCCGATAATCCGTCGCATCCAGTGCTGTTGTGCCGGAACTCGCCAAAAAAACCTCCAACGCTGATGAAAAGCAAACTTGTTGGAGAAAATGCTGCCCGAAATAACTGAGAACCACAATGACGTTTCAGTTACGGTTCGAATGTCGATTGATGACTGAGTGTTTTGTCCGATACCAAGAAAAGCTAGGCAGTGTTGGGCGTTTTTTTGAGCGGGCAAATGGGCGGGAATTTTATCGAAGCATCGTGCGACGAAACGTCGTGCACAGAGGAGTCGAGGTGTTGCCGATAAAGCAGGCGCACTGACTGCAAAACAGTCAGGCATCTGCACAAAAAATCTTCAATAACAAAAAGCCCCAGGGAGGAAGCGCTGCAGTCGTCGCAGTCTTTAATAGTGGGGAAGTAAAATGGGTCGTGTTCGCGTTCGGGGTTCTCATCCGGCTTTTGTTGCCAGCCGTGTCCGTAAATATGCTTTGGCAACCGTCAGTGCCGGTGCGATGCTCCTTGGGGCGCATGAGGCAAGCGCCCAGGATGTGGCCCAGGCCGATGCCCCTGCGGTGGAATCTGTTCAGGTAACCGGCACCCGCATCGTCCGCGACGGCTATAATGCACCGACGCCCGTGACGGTGGTCGGCGCAGATGCGATCAACGCGGAGGCGCCCGCCAATATCGCGGACTATCTCAACAGCTCGATCCCCGCGATCGTAAACAGCGAAACCGCCAGCAACTCGTCGGGCAGCCTGAGCAACGGCCTGGCCGGCATCAACGCGATCAACCTGCGTGGGTTGGGCGTTAACCGCACTCTGATCCTGCTGGACGGCCATCGCACGCCGGCCTCCGCCGTCACCGGCGACGTGGACATCAACACCATTCCCCAGCAGCTGGTGCAGCGCGTGGACGTGGTCACCGGTGGCGCTTCCGCGGACTATGGTTCCGACGCGGTGGGCGGCGTCGTCAACTTCATCCTCGACAAGCAATATACCGGATTCAAGGCTTCCGCCGACTACGGCGAAACCGATGCCGGCCTGCAGCCAAGCTACAAGGTCGATGCCACCTATGGCGGCGACTTCCTCGGCGGCAATCTGCATGTCCTGCTGAGCGGTGAATATGTCAACACCCAGGCGATCAACAACTACGATCCCAGCTGGAACAAGACCGGCTATTTCCAGATGCAGAACCCCGCCTATGCCGCGGGTAATGGCAAGCCCTACTATTTGATCTCGTCGGGCATCGGCGCCAGTGAAGTGACGCCGGGCGGCGTGATCCTTGGCGCCACCACCACCGCCAAGACGGCGACCAGCGCGCTTAACGGCACCTATTTCGGCACCAATGCCTCGCTCAACCAGCTGACCTTCGGCCAGGTCAGCGGCCCCTGGATGCTTGGTGGTGACACCGCCATCACCCAGTCGAACTATGAGGGTACCAATTCGCTCGCAGCCGGCGAAAACCGCCAAAGCATCTTTGGCCGGGTCAGCTACAACATTACTCCCGATATCGAAGCCTGGGTGGATGCTTCGGTGAGCCGGGACAAGACCCAGAGCTTCTATCAGCAGGACCCCAGCGTCGGCGGCGTCTCCATCCTGTCGGGCAACCCCTTCATACCTGCCGCGCTCCAGGCCCAGATGACGGCCAACCACATCGCCTCCTTCACCGAAGGCACCACCAACTCCGGCTTCCCGACGGCGGGTTCGCTGAACGGCCGCGAAGCCTATCGCTTCCTGGGCGGCTTCGACGGCACCACCAACGTGCTGGATACCGACTGGAAATGGGACCTGACTGGTCAGGTCAGCTGGGTGGACGACCATGAAGAGGTCACCAATGCATGGAACAACGCCAGGCTGGCGCTCGCCCAGGATGCCGTGGTCGCGCCGGCCGGCAATGCCGCCGGCATCGCCGCGGGCACTATCGTCTGCCGCGATACCTTGACCAACCCCAACGACGGCTGCTCGCCGATCTCGCGCATCGGTCTCAATGGCGGTTTGCAGGGCCCGGCAGCATTCCAGCAAGGTCTGAACTACGTGCTGGGCAATCCGTTCCGCAACGAGCGCCTCAGCGAGCAGGATTACAGCTTCAACGTGTCCGGCTCGCCAATCAGCGACTGGGCTGGCCCGATTTCCTTCGCGAGTGGCGCAGAGTGGCGGCTTGAATCCGTCAACGGCTATGTTCCTTCGCAGTACAGCTCCGGCTGGCTCTACGGCAATTACCTGGTCAACCGTGGCCATTATTCGGTGGCGGAAACCTATCTGGAAACCGTCGTTCCGATCATGAAGGACATGGATTTCAATGGCGCCATCCGTTACGCCGCCTACAGCACGTCCGGCGGCGTCAATACCTGGAAGCTGGGCCTGAATTATCAGCCGGTTGACGACATAAAACTGCGTGCGATGTATTCGCACGATATCCGCGCGCCCGACCTTTCAGAGCTGTTCGCCGCCGGTACCGCGCGCACCAATACGGTGAACATCAATAGCGTAAGCGGTGCGACCACGCCGGTCGGCTTCGTCCAGGACCAGACCGGCAATCTCAACTTGAATCCGGAAGCCGCCAACAACCTGGAAGTCGGCGTCGTGATGACGCCGTCCTTCATCCCAGGGCTTGAGGCGTCGGTCGATTACTTCAACATCACCATCGCCCACGAGATCGGCACGCTCACCGCGCAGAATACCGCCGACCTCTGCTATCTTCAGAGCAACCAGTCGTTTTGCAACAACATCACCTATAACAACGGAACGACCTCGACGCCGACCTATAATCCCGCCGCCGGGGGCGTCAGCACTATCCTCTTGGTGCCCTTCAACTTCGCCAAGCAGAAGAATGAAGGCATCGACTTCGACATCACCTATCATGTCCCGCTGGAGGACATGAACTGGTTCGGCAAGATCCCCGGCGATCTGACGCTGCATGCCCTGGCCACGAACTATATGCGCGATTACACCAATGATGGTGTCAATCCGCCGGCGGATGTGGCGGGCGTCAATGCTTCGGGCGGCGTGCCCAGCTGGGTCTTCCGCGTGAGCGCCACCTATCACACCGATCCGTGGACGTTCTTCATCATGGCGCGTGGTCTCAGTTCGGGCACCTACTCGAACAACTACATTGTCTGCCAGACCAACTGCCCGGCCTATACGCTGGCGAATCCCACCGCCAACATGAACTACATCCCCGGGGCCTTCTATATGGACTGGTCAACGACCTATGACTTCCAGGTCGATAACGTGGCTGCCTCGGCCTATCTGTCGATCAAGAACATCTTTGATACCAACCCGGTCCTGGTCGGTAACGGTCCGAGCGGCAACAACATTCCCGCTTACGTGCAGACCAACCGCAACCTCTATGACTATCTGGGCCGCGTGTACCGCATCGGCTTCAGGTTCGAACTGTAAGCCTCAAAGTCTGGCCCGTTCCGGTAATGTCCCGGAACGGGCCGTCTTTATCACCGGCGGCCGCCAGGAAGCCGCCGACAATAAAAAGGAGAATGAAAATGACCGTCTTCAAGAAATTCGTCTCGCTCCTGCTGGGCGCCTCGATCCTGGCGCCTTTGCCGGCGCTGGCCGTGGCGCCGCCGGAATACAAGCAGGAAGCCAGCGCCAATGTGGATTCCCACGCCAAGATGGTACAGGTAATGGTGGACACGGTGTTCAGCTTCGGCGAGCCCGGTTTCCAGGAATTCCGCACCAGCGACTATCTCAGCTCCATCCTGGCCAAGAACGGGTTCAAGATCACCAAGGGTGTGGCGGGCATTCCCACCGCATGGACCGCGACGTGGGGCGAAGGTGGCCCGTTGATCGCGCTGGGCAGCGATGAAGACGATCTGCGCGGTGTCTCCCAGATTCCGGGCGATCCCAAGGTCGAGCCCATCGTAGCCGGCGCGCCCGGCCATGGCGAAGGCCACAATTCCGGCATGCCGCTGCAGATCGCGGCTGCGCTCGCGATCAAGGACGTGATGGAGAAGCATCACATCAAGGGTCGTCTGATGCTGTGGCCCGGCATTGCCGAGGAGTTGCTCGGCAGCAAGGCCTTCTATGTCCGCGACGGCCTGTTCAAGAACGTCGATGCCTGCATCTTCACCCATGTCTCCAATGATTTCTCGACCTCTTACGGGCCGTCCAGCAATGGCATGGTGTCTGTGGAATACACCTTCCACGGCAAGACCGCGCATGCCGCAGGCGATCCCTGGGACGGTCACAGCGCGCTCGACGCTGTCGAAATCATGGACGTGGCCATGAACTTCCGCCGCGAGCATCTGCCGCTTTCCCAGCGGACCCATTATGTGATCAGCGACGGCGGCGGTCAGCCCAACATCGTGCCTGGCGTCGCCAAGGTCTGGTACTATTTCCGCGAGCACACCTTCGACACCGTCAAGTCGCTCTACGATATCGGCAACAAGACCGCCGATGCCGCTGCAATGGCGACGGATACCACGGTGGAACACAAACTGCTGGGTACCGCGGCGCCCAATTTCGGCAACAAGCCGATGGCCGAACTGGCCCAGGCCAACATCGAGGCCGTGGGCATGCCGCAATGGACGGCCGACGACCAGGCCTTCGCTAAGCTGGTTCAGGAAACCCAGGAGCGCAAGGTCGAACCCCTGCGCACCAAGGTCAGCCCCCTGCGTGCTGACCGCGAGGAGCGCGTTCCTACCGGCGGCGGCTCCGACGATATCGGCGACATCATGTGGACGGTGCCGACCATCACCATTCGCTTCCCGTCCAACATTCCCAATATGATCGGCCACAATGTGACCTCGGCCATGTCGATGGCGACGCCGATCGCCCACAAGGGCGCGGTCGCCGGCGCCAAGGCGGTGGCCATGACGGTGCTGGATCTGATGACGACGCCGGAAGATCTGGCCAAGGCCAAGGACTATTTCAACACCGACCAGCAGAAATACGATCACTACAAGCCGTTCGTGACGGCGGCCGACGTGCCGGCCATTCACGTCAACGACGACTATATGAGGACCTATCGTCCGCTGATGGAGCCTTACTATTACGACTCCACAAAATACCCGTCATACCTGGACCAGTTGGGGATCAAGTTTCCCAATCCGCCGACGGCGCCGATCCGCAAGATCACCCCGCCCAAGCAGTTCACCGCGCCGATGGACACCAGCAGTTCTGGCGGCGGCTGATGACAGGTGGTTCGGCCGGCCTGGGGGACAGGCCGGCCGCTTCTTTTTCGGGGGATCTTATGCTGCGTTCTATTCTGCGCCCTGCGCTCAGTCTTCTTCTCTGTGGCTCCATGCTCACGCCGGCCTTTGCACTGGCGCCGGATTCCATGAAGCAGGAGGCTGCCGCCAATATCGATTCTCACGCCAAGCTGGTGCAGGAGATGGTGGACACCGTCTTCAGCTATGGCGAACCCGGTTTCCAGGAATTTCGCACCGGTGACTATCTGACCGGGATTCTGGCGAAGAATGGCTTCAAGATCACCCGCGGTCCGGCAGGCATTCCGTCCTTCTGGACCGCCACCTGGGGCGACGGTGGTCCCCTGATCGCGTTGGGCAGCGACGAGGACGATCTGCGCGGGGTCTCTCAGATTCCCGGCGATCCCAAGGTCGAGCCCATCGTGGCGGGTGCGCCGGGCCATGGCGAAGGCCACAATACCGGCATGCCCCTGATCATCGCCGCGGCGCTGGCGGTGAAAGACCAGATGGTCAAGAACCACATCAAGGGCCGGCTGATGCTGTGGCCTGGCATCGCCGAGGAATTGCTGGGCGCCAAGGCCTTTTATGTGCGCGATGGCATCTTCAAGGGCGTGGACGCCTGCATCTTCGTCCATGTCGCCTCCACCTTTGGCACTTTCTACGGCAACGGGCCGATGAACGGCATGGTGTCGGTCGAATACACCTTCCATGGCAAGACGGCGCATGCCGCAGCCGATCCCTGGGACGGCCATAGCGCGCTGGATGCGGTCGAGCTGATGGACGTGGCGATGAATTTCCGCCGCGAGCATCTGCCGCTTTCTCAGCGCACACACTATGTGGTCAGCGATGGCGGTGGCCAGCCAAATATCGTGCCCGGCCTGGCCAAGGTCTGGTACTATTTCCGCGAGCACGACTTCGCATCGGTCAAGAGCCTGTTCGAGATCGGCAACAAGACCGCTGATGCCGCGGCGATGATGACCGACACCACGGTCGATCACAAATTGCTGGGCTTTGCCGCGCCCAATTTCGGCAACAAGCCGATGGCCGAACTGGCCTATGCCAACATCAAGATGGTCGGCATGCCCAAATGGACGGCCGACGATCAGGCCTTTGCCAAGATGGTGCAGCAGACGCAGAACTTCAAAATCCAGCCGCTGCCCGACGCGATCCCGGCCTTCAACATGATGGCGCCGCAGAATGAGCGCATGCCGACCGGCGGTGGCTCCGACGATATCGGCGACATCATGTGGACGGTGCCGACCATCTCGATCTTCTATCCCGCCAACATCCCAAACACCATCGGCCACAATGTGACGTCGGCGATGGCGGAAGCGACCCCGATCGCCCACAAGGGCGCCGTCGCCGGCGCCAAGGCGGTCGCCTTCACGGTACTGGACCTGATGACCACGCCGGACGATCTGGCCAAGGCGAAGAAGTATTTCGACGAAGACCAGCAGAAATTCGACCACTACCAGCCGCTGCTCACCGCCAGCGACGTGCCGGCGATCCATCTCAATGACGACTACATGCGCACCTATCGGCCGCTGATGGAGCCCTATTACTACGACGCCAAGAAGTATCCGACCTATCTGGACCAGCTCGGCATCAAATATCCCAATCCGCCGACGGGCCCTTTGCGCAAGATCACGCCGCCCGTTCCGCCCCTGAAACCGTCCGGCGAAAGCAGCTCGGGCGGCTAATGCGCACGCGCCCCCTGGCGGTATTCGCACTGCTGGCCGCGCTCGCTGTTCCCAACGTGGCCGTGGGGCAGGCCAGGGGGCGCGGCGAGGAACCGATTAATCCGCCCGCCAGCGCAGCCCTGTCACCGGACGGCTTGCGCGCGGCCTGGGTGAGCGACAAGGGGCGCAGCATCGTCAGCGCCACGCGCGCGGCCAAGGACGCGGAATGGAGCGCGCCCAACCGCCTTCTCGCCACCCGTGGCGTCGTGCACACCATCGTCTTCTCGCCAGACGGCAAAAGCCTGGCGTACGAGAACGGTCGCACTTGGAAAGATGATGGCAGCGCCGGCGACGCCTGGGAGTTCATCTGCGTCTATGACATCGCCAGCCGGCAGATTTCCTATGTCGATCCCAGCTTCGACAGCGACAGCGATCCGGTCTGGTCTCCGGACGGCACGGCAATCACCTTCACGCGCAAGACTACAGGACTGGCGGATCAGCAACTGACCCGGCCGGTGATGCGGCTCAAGCTGGCAGGCTGGACCCCGCCGCTCCGTCAGCCGAACGAGAAATTTACCCTGGCCTCGGTCTTGGCCGCGCCCTTTGTCTATCCGCCGGCGCCGTCAGGCGACGGCACGGCGCTGGCCTATGTCAGCCGCGAAGGCAAAAGCCGCAACGTCTATTTCCTGCGCATCGGCAAAAAGGCCGTACGCCTTGCCAGCTATCCCGACGATGACGGGCAGGACATGGAAGATGTCGCGGTGTCGAAGACCGGCGCCGCCGTGGCCTATGTGCGCGGCGGGCGCGTCAACCGCCAGGGGGATGCACCTAATCCAGCCGCCTTCGCCGACATGCCGCACCAGCAGGTATGGCTGGTGGGGACCAGCGGCGACGCGCCCCGCCTTCTCGGCGATGGCCAGGGTCCGATGTTCTCGCCGGACAACCATCTGGTGTTGTGGCGGTCGGGCGGCAATGTCATGGCCGCGGAACTGATCTGGGAAAAAGGCCGCCTCAAAGGCGTTGGCGCGCCAGAGGAATTTCTGACGGGCGAGAGAACGGGTCTGAGCTTTTCGCCGGACGGGGCAAAGGTTGCCTACGAGCGCGGCCACGGCATCGAGGTCTATGATTTTGCCGCCAAAACCGCATTGGTCGTTCCGCACGGCAAAGACAATGATGCAGGCTTCGTCTGGGCGCCGGACAGTCGTCATCTGGCGTTCCGGCGCAGCGCGTCGCAATCGCCCGGCGGTCAGTCCACCGAAGGCTGCGGCAACTATCGCTACTGCGAACCAGTCGTCTCCGCCACGCCCTGGTCGATCTGGGTGGTGGATGTCACCGATCCGAGGCCGCGCCAGATCTGGCAGGCGCGGCCGGGGCAAGGCTCGGTCTTCTATCCCATGGACCAGTCTTACAGTCCGGGTCAGCCGCCCATGTTCTGGATGGCGAGCGATATGATCGCGTTTCCCTATGAAGGCGATGGCTGGCGGCATCTTTATGCCGTGCCGGTTTCCGGCGGCGAGGCGAAGCTCTTGACGCCGGGCGATGGTGAAGTGGAAACCGCCGCCCTGTCGCCCGATCGCAGGCGCATCTTTTATGCGACCAACATCGGCGATCTGGGGCGTCGCCATATCGCCAGCGTCGGCCTCGATGCGACCGCGCGCACGCTGACGCCCGGCGACAAGGATCAATGGGCGCCCATCGCGCTGGCCCACAGCGCGGTCGGCTATGTCGGTGCCGGCTGGGCGGATCCCCATTCGGTTTCGGTGCGACTTTCTTCTGGCAAGACGTTGGCGGCAGATTTTCCCGTCCGGCCGCAGAGCTTTCCCACCAAGGCCCTTCTCAAGCCTGAACTGGTGGATTTTCCTGCCGCCGACGGCCGCACCGCCTATGGCCAGTTGTTCCTGCCAGACAAGCCCAATGGTTGTGCCATCATATTTTCCCATGGCGGAATCCGCCGGCAGATGCTGCCTGGGTTCCATTACATGGACGCCTATCACTATCTCTATGCGATGAACCAGTATCTCGCCAGCCGCGAATGCGTAATCCTGTCGGTCGAATATCGCAGCAGCATCATGCGCGGCGAGGCATTCCGTGATGCGCCGGGCTGGGGTTTTGCCGGCAATTCGGAATTGCTGGATTTTGTCGGCGCCGCCAAATGGCTGATGGCGCGCAAGGATGTGGATGCGAGCCGCGGTGTGGGCATCTTTGGCCTGTCCTGGGGCGGTTACATGACGGCCAATGCACTCTCCCAGCATTCCGATCTTTTCAAGGTCGGGTTCGACATGGCCGGCGTGCACACCTCTTCCAATGCGGAAGGCGCCCGATATTCGGCCGTGGGCAATCTCGCGACCTGGACCTCGCCAGTATTCCTGGCGCAGGGCGATGACGACATGAACGTCAACTTCAATGAAGGCATTGCGCTTGCCCGTGCGATCCAGACCAGAAAGCCCAATCTGGAATTCCGCCAGCAGGTGCTGCCCGGACAGACGCACGATCTTTATCTGACCTATGAGCAGCTGGTGCAGATCTACCAGGAAGGCAGCGACTTCCTGCTCGCGCATATGGGCGCGCATTAACGCGCTTTGAGGCCGCAAAAGCTGGCCCTTTTTTGGTCACGCTCAAAACTTGCACACAAAGCAGCGCAACATAACGCTTCCGCGACGCTGCCGCCTGTTTGACCACGCCTAAGTCCCCGGCATTCCTGTCTTTTTCCCTCTCAGAACGCGTTTGTCGCTTGCGGCGCGCTCGCCTGCTCTTAGATTCATCACAGGCAAGGATCGCGATGAGAACAACGATCCAACCATTTCAGGAGAGCGAAACATGAAACTCTATTTTGCCGCCGCTGCTATCGCCCTGCTTGCTGCCGCGCCATCTTATGCTCAGTCCGTCATGTCGGCGGGCCAGCCCACCCGGGAAGGTTGTTTCCGCGCCGCGCAAGGCGCGCAGTCCCTGACAGAGCGCGGTTTGCGCCTCGGCATTGCAGCCTGTAACGCCGCGCTCGCTGGCGATCTTGGCCAGTTCGATCGCGCGGCGACCCTTGTCAATCGTGGTACGCTTCAGGCCACTGCGCACAATGACGATGCGGCCGTCGCCGACTTCAACGCAGCGCTGACGCGCGATCCCAATCTTACTCCGGCCTATATGGGCCGCGGTCTGGCGATGATGCGCGCCGCCCGCTATGACGAGGCCCGCGCCGATTTCACCCGGGCCATTGAGCTCAATCCCGCCGACCTGCATGTCGCCTATTTCAATCGTGGCGAGGCGCAGGAAGCGGCCGGCAATCTGGTAGCCGCCTATCACGATTATCGAAAGGCCCAGGAACTGGCGCCCGACTTCAAGCCGGCCAGCCTCGAATTGGCCCGCTTCCAGGTCACCCAGCGTCGCGTCGCCGACATCCGCTGACAGCTTTGTAACAACGGCATGGAAAGGCCGCGTGGGTATCCGCGCGGCCTTTTCCCGTTCTTGCGCCGGCTTTCTCTCTCCTGCTAGAAAAACAAGCGGCCTTGCCCATTGGCACTCCGGCCGAACTGGGAGGCTTCGCGAACACGCTCAAGTGGCATTCCCAAATTGGCCCGTCGAAGGGCTCCGGTTCGTCCACTTTCACATCTTGCATATCGACCGCCTGACCGAAAACAACAACAATGGAGCAACCATTGCAGAGACGGGAATGGAAAACGGGAATTGCCGCCCTGAGCCTGCTGCTGGCCATGTCTGCCGCCGCCAGCGCAGAGATTGCGGTTTCGGCCAATGACGGAAAGCAGACGAAAGCCGGCGACATCGTCGCCGGTCCCCAACCCGACAGCATATCGGTGCTCGATATTTCCGGCGCTCAGGTCAAGGTGATCGGCTCTGTCGCGGCGCCCGCCGCGATGATCGGGCCTCCGGCTGCCGTCGCGGTGTCGAAGGACAGCCGTTTTGCCCTGGTCACGGTCTGCCAGAAACTCGATGGCATGAACCTGATGCCGGACGATCTGGTCGAGGTGGTGGATCTGTCTGATCCCACCCATCCTCGCGTCGTACAGACCGCGCACGCCGGGCCGGGCGCCAGCGGCGTCTCGATCAGTCCCGATGGCAAGCTCGCGCTGGTGGCCAATACCGAGGACGATACCGTCACCGCGTTCTCGCTCAGCGGCGAACATCTCACCAGGATCGGCCAGATCCAGTTGGACGCCAAATCCCGCCCCACCGACGTGGTGTTCATGCCCGACGGCAAGAGCGCCGTCGCCGTTGCCCAAACCGCGTCGCGGCTGGTCGTGCTTTCGGTGAACGGCACCGAAGTGAAAAATAGCGGGCGATGGTTCTCATCCGGCCGCTCGCCCTATGGTGCCGTTGTAACTCATGACGGGAAGTACGTGATCAACACCAATATCGGCGGCGCCAATCTGGCGCCGGGCGATCCCCCGCCGCCGCGCGGGGGCACGATCGCCATGACCGATTTTGCCACCGGCAAGGTTGTGGCCTCGATAGCGGTGGGACCCACGCCGGAGCATGTGGTTCTGTCGGACGATGGCCGCTATATCGCGGTGGTCGTGGCGAATGGCACTGCCTCGGTCCGCTCCGATCCGAAATTCGACAAGGTTCTGGGGCTGTTAAAGGTCTTTGCCGTCGGTGATGGCACGCTGACACAAGTGGCCCAGGCCGATACCGGCCATTGGGGGCAGGGCGCGACCATCAGCCGGGACAACAAGTTGATCCTGCTGCAATGCGCGGCGGAGCGGGAAATCGAAGTCTTCCGGTTTGACGGCACGAGCCTGATTCAGGACAAGAATGCCGCGATCCCGATAGGGGCGCGGCCTGGTTCGATTTCCACCGCCTTCAGCCGTTGAGCCGCGGCACTTTTGCGGCCCCTGTGGGTGCGCTATGGAAGGGCTGCCGCAACAATGCCAGGGCGCCGGAACATGGTGGATTGGTCGTTTCTTCTGCAACGCAATGCCGCCGACATTCAAACGCCGGCACTGATCATCGATCTTGAAGCTTTCGAGCGCAATGTAGCCAAGATGGCAGGCCATTGCCGCGACCATGGCATCTCGCTCAGAGCCCATGCCAAGACCCACAAATGCGCCGAGATCGCCCGCCGTCAGGTCGCGGCCGGCGCCATCGGTCAATGCTGCGCCAGTCTGGACGAGGCCGAAATGCTGGTGGGTGCCGGTATTGGGTCAGTCCTGATCACCTCCCCGCTGGTGACGGAGGCGGCAATCCACCGTCTCCTGAAGCTGAATGCCGTTGCACCAGGGCTGATGGCGGTGGCGGACAATCCCCAGGCCGTCGCGCGCCTGGCCCAGGCGGCTGTGAGTGTCGGCCAGACCCTGAAGCTTCTGGTGGACATCGATATCGGCCATCACCGCACCGGCATCGCGCCGGGCGCGGCGGCTTGTGCGCTGGCTGCCGCGATCGCGCAAAGTCCCAATCTGGAATTTGTTGGTATACAGGGTTATGCCGGCCACCTGATGCATCTTGCCGACCGTGCCGAGCGCCAGGAGCGCTCGCCCGCCGCGCTGGAGCAACTGCGGTTGACGCGCGACCAGCTGCGCGGCATGGGGCTTTCGCCGCGCATCGTCACCGGTGGCGGTACCGGCAGCTTTGATATTGATCCCGCCGAGAATGTTCTGACCGAATTGCAGGCCGGTTCTTATGTTTTCATGGACCGGCAATACAATGACGTGTGGACGGGCGAGGGCGTTCCATTCGAGACCTCGCTCTTTGTGCTGACCCGCGTGGTCAGTGCCAACCATCCCGGCATGGCGACGACCGATGCCGGACTGAAGGCCTTTTCCACCGACGCGGATGCGCCCGTCATTTCCTTCGGGCCCGGTGAGAGCTACGGATTTTTTGGCGACGAGTATGGCCGTCTGACGCTCGCCGAGAACGTGACAGCACAAGCCGGTGACGCGGTGGCCTGTGTTGTGCCGCATTGCGATCCGACCGTGAATCTTTATGGCCACTATCTGGTTGTGCGGGGCGGTGAACTGGTCGACCGCTGGCCGATCACGAGCGGCAAGTACCGCACATGACTGACAATCTCTTTCAGCGCTTCAAAGCCGCGGCTGATCCGCCAAGGCCGCTGATCTCTCCGCTGAGCGGACCCGCGCGCAGTTATGCCGATTGCTTTGCGGCTGCCGCCCGCTTTGCTCATGTTCTGGTGCATCATGGTGTGCGGCCTGGCGGCCGGGTTGCGGTGCAGGTCGAAAAAAGCGCCAATGCTCTTTGCCTTTATCTTGCCTGCCTGCGTGCCGGCGCCGTCTACCTGCCGCTGAACACCGGTTATACGCCCAGCGAACTCGCTTATTTCGTTGGCGACGCCGAGCCCAGCCTGTTTGTCTGCGCTACCCGCAATCAGGAGAAGATTTCGGCGGCTCTGCCGTCGCTCGACTTTCTGACGCTCGACGACGACGGCGAATCCGGTTCGTTGATCCGCGAAGCGCAAACCATGTCTTCGGACTTTCCCGATGCCGATATCGCCATGTCCGACCTCGCATCCATTCTCTACACCTCCGGTACGACGGGGCGGTCCAAGGGCGCGATGCTGACCCATGGCAATCTCGTGTCCAATGCCGAAACCCTCAAGGATTTGTGGTGCTTCACGGCGGATGACGTATTGCTGCATGCCTTGCCGCTCTTCCACATCCATGGCCTGTTTGTCGCGTGCAATGTCACGCTGATCTCTGGCGCCAGCATGATTCTGCTGCCGAAATTCGACCTGGATGCGATATTCCGGGCGCTGCCGTCGGCGACAGTGATGATGGGCGTGCCGACCTTTTATACCCGCCTTCTGGCCGATCCGCGTCTTGGTCCTGAAACGGCCCGCAATATCCGGCTGTTTGTTTCCGGTTCGGCGCCGCTTCTGGCCGAGACCCATCGCGAATGGCAGGCACGGACCGGTCATGCCATCCTGGAACGCTATGGCATGACCGAGACGAACATGAACACGTCCAACCCTTACGATGGCGCGCGCGTGCCGGGCTCGGTCGGCCTGCCGCTGCCGGGGGTCGAGCTGCGTATTGCCGGCAAGGATGGTACGGTATTGCCACAAGGCGAGATCGGCGGAATCGAGGTGCGCGGCCCCAATGTCTTCAAGGGTTACTGGCGTATGCCGGACAAGACGGCCGCGGAATTCCGCGCGGACGGCTTCTTCATTACCGGCGATCTTGGCCGCATCGACGAGAGCGGCTATGTCCATATTCTGGGCCGCGACAAGGATCTCATCATCAGCGGCGGCTTCAATGTCTATCCCAAGGAGATAGAGAGCCTGATCGACGAACTGCCGGGCGTGACGGAATCGGCGGTGGTCGGCCTGCCACACCGCGACTTCGGTGAGGGCGTGACGGCCTGTGTGGTGACGGCCAAAGAAGAGACCGGCCTCACCGAAAAAGCCGTGCTGGAAGCCCTTGCCGGGCGGCTGGCGAAATTCAAGCATCCCAAGCGTGTGCTGTTTGTCGATGAATTGCCGCGCAATACCATGGGCAAGGTGCAGAAAAACTTGATCCGGGAGCGGTTCAGCAAACTCTACGACTGAGGGGTTTCACGCATGGTGATTTCCGGTGTGGCGCTGCTGGCGATCTGCACCTTGCTGGGCGGTATCCTGGGCGACTGGCTGGGTATCGCGCTGGGCGTGAAGGCCAATGTCGGCGGCGTGGGCATCGCGATGATCCTCCTGATCGCGGCCCGGCTGTGGCTTTTCCGGCAAGGTTGGCTTAGCCAAGGCGTAATGCAGGGCGTCGGCTTCTGGGGCGCGCTTTATATTCCCATCGTCATCGCCATGGCGGCTGACCAGAATGTGCTTTCGGCGCTCAAAAGCGGGCCGGTCGTTGTGGTCGCCGCGCTGGGCACGCTGATCGTGTGTTTCGCGGCCGTGGCGCTGATCAGCCGTCTGGGCGGACCCGTTGAAACGATGGATGAAATCGAAGCGCGGGAAAGCGGCGCTTCTGAAGTGGCCCGGTAGGCGTCATGTCCACCATCGTCCACGATCTCACCGTCAACGGCTTGCTCACCGCTTTTGCCGTCGTTGGCGTGATCATGTGGGCGTCCAACGCTGTTTCCAAATACCTCACCTTCGGCCGCATTCATGGTTCGGCCATCGGCATCCTGCTCGGGCTGGCACTGGCTTTGTGGGCCGGTATCGTCACCGGCGGCCAGAAAGGTGTGGCCGATCTGCCCTGGCTCGCCGGCATTGGGCTGATGGGCGGTGGCATGCTGCGGGACTTTGCCATCGTCGCTACCGCCTTTGAGGTCGATGTGGTGCATGTGCGCCGCGCTGGCGTTATCGGCGCCGTGGCGATCGGTCTTGGCACGCTGTTGCCGTTTCTGGTCGGGGTCGCCACGGCCTTTGCCTTTGGCTATCGCGATGCCGTCTCGCTCACCACCATCGGGGCGGGCGCCATCACCTATATCGTGGGCCCGGTAACGGGAGCAGCGCTGGGCGCCAGCTCCGCCGTAATGGCGCTGTCCATCGCCACCGGGGTGCTGAAAGCCATTCTGGTGATGATCGGAACACCGATGGTCGCGGGCCTTGTCGGCCTCAACAATCCGCGCAGCGCCATGGTGTTCGGCGGGCTGATGGGAACCGTCAGTGGCGTATCGGGCGGACTGGCGGCAACCGACAGGCGGCTTGTGCCCTATGGCTCACTGACCGCGACCTTCCATACCGGCGTCGGCTGTCTTGTTGCCCCGTCCATACTTTATATGGCCGTGCGCGCCATTGCCCCGGCTTGATCGATCCGGAGCGGCTTAGCCGCCGGGCGCCAGGACCAGCAACGGCTTGTCCTTGTCCACCGTCCAGCTGTTGACCAGTTTCACCGGTTCGTCTCCCACAAGCACCGAGCGATGCACGGCTCCGCGCGGCACCATGAAACTGTCGCCTGGTCCCAGCTCGCGCGACTCCTGTCCCTTGACCTCCAGCCGGATATGGCCCTGCACCACATAACCGATCTCCGTGCCGTAATGGGTGTGGAAACCATTGCCCGAGCCGGGAGCGATCTCGACCGTGCCAAAGATCGTCTCCTGCGCGGGGCTTGCGGCCACGTCCGTACGCTGCAGGATGGTGCGCTTCGCTGGTGGCTTCGCGGCGTCTGGCGCGGGCTGGGCATATGCGGCGCCCGCGAGAATGGCGGAAATCAGGAATGTCGTGGCGAGCGTCCTGCAGGTCATGTGTCTTCCCTATGTTCTGGTTGGGTGAAAGCTAACATGCTTGATGTCTGGCCTTGAAGCCGCTTCAGTTCGCTTTCATCAGCGCCGACACATGGGCGGCGGCCGAGCTCGCCAGCGCCTTGAGGTCGTAACCGCCTTCCAGCACGGAAACCAGCCGGCCCCGGGCGTGACGGCTGGCGGCTTCGGCGAGGCGCGTGGTCACCCAGGCGAAGTCTTGCTCTTCCAGCTCAAGTCCCGCCAGTGGATCCGCGCGGTGCGCGTCGAAGCCAGCTGAAACCAGCAACAGTTCCGGCGCGAAGGCGTCAAGCGCGGGCAGGATGCGCGCCTCGAAGGCGCGGCGGAAGCAGCCGCCTTCGGTGCCCGCGCGCAGCGGCACATTCACGACATTGCCCATGCCGGTTTCTTCCGCCGATCCCGTGCCGGGATAAAGCGGACACTGATGGCTGGAGGCAAAGAACAGGCTTGGGTCCTGTTCCGCCACGGCCTGGGTGCCGTTGCCGTGATGGACGTCGAAATCCACAATCGCCACGCGAGTGATCCCGTGCGCAGCCTGGGCATGGCGCGCGGCAATGGCGATCGAATTGAACAGGCAGAAGCCCATGGCCTGAGCGGGTTCTGCATGATGGCCGGGCGGCCGAATGGCGCAGAAGGCATTTTGCGCCTCGCCGCGCATCACCGCATCCACTGCCGATGTCACGGCGCCGACCGCACGCAGCGCCGCCCTGCCGGAGCCTGGGGACATGATCGTGTCGGCGTCCAGCGCGGCATGGCCTGCTTGCGGCACGCGCGACAGGAGCGCGGGCGCAAAAGAGGAACCGTGAACGCGGACGATATCGGCATCATTGCCCAGGGGGGCTTCGCGCCGGGCGAGGCCCGTGAATTCCGGCGCGTCCAGCGCCGCCAGAACGGCGGAAAGCCGTGCGGGCGCTTCGGGATGGCCAAAGCCTGGATCGTGCTCGATGCACTCCGGGTGGGTCACAAGCAGGGTCGTCATGGCGTCAGCCAGGCTTCATGTCAAACGACAATAGGTATGCCCTGCCCGAAATGCGAATCATGGCTGGTTCCCGCGGGAGGCAGGTTGCCCGAAAAAGGGGTAGCTGCCACCATGTCTCCGGGGGGCGCAACCGGCCCTATTTTCCGTTGACGAGGTACTCATGCTCGATCGCCGCGACCTTCTTGCTTCTGCCGCAGCCCTTCTGGCATCGCCCGCGACAACGCTTGCCGCCGGTGAGGGAGGCGATGCCGCGCTGAACAAACTGTTCGACCAGTTTATGAAGGAGAATCTGGACAATTCTCCCATGACCGTGACGCAGCTGGGACTCGATACCGGTGCGCGCGCCTATCAGAAAAGTCAGATCGACGATGCCTCGCTGGCCGGCATTGCCAAAAGCAAGGCGATAACTGAGAGCCAGTTTGCGCGGCTCAAGGCCTTCGATCGGGGTTCGCTGACGCCCAAGGGCAAGGTCAGCTATGATGTGATCATGTACGGGCTTGCGGCCAGTTCCGACGCCGACAAGCGATTTTCCTATGGCCCCGGCGGCGCGGGCCAGCCTTATATCCTGAGCCAGCTTACCGGCAGCTATAGCCAGGGCCCGTCTTTTCTCGACACGCAGCACATCATTGCGACCAAGGCGGATGCCGATGCCTATCTGGCGCGGCTGGCAGCCTTTGCCGCGACCATGGACCAGGAGATCGAGGCCGCGCGTCATGATGTGGCGATGGGTGTGCTGCCGCCGGACTTCGCCCTCGCCAAAACCCTGTCGCAGATGAAGGACCTGCGCGCGCCAGCGCCGGAGAAATCCAGCCTGGTGGATTCGCTGGTTCGTCGCACGAAGGAAAAGAACATCGCCGGCGACTGGGGCGCCCAGGCGACGAAAATCCTGAAGGAGAAATACTATCCCGCGCTGGAGCGCCAGATCGCCCTGGTGCAGGAGATGCAGAAGCATGCCGTGCACGACGCGGGCGTGTGGCGGCTGCCTGATGGCGCGGCCTATTACAAAGCCTCGCTCCGGAGCTGGGCGACCACGGACAAGAGCCCGGAGGAGATTCACAAACTGGGACTGGATGTCGTGGCCGACAGCACATCCAGGATCGATGCCCTGATGAAGGCGCAAGGTATGACCAAGGGCAGCGTGGGCGACCGTCTGCGCGCCCTGTTTCAGGATCCGAAGTTCATTTTCCCCAACACCGACCCCGCCAAGGAAAAGGTCATCGCCGATCTTAACGCCAAGGTGCGCGAAGTGCGCGCCAAGCTGCCGGCCTGGTTCGGCACCCTGCCCAAGGCGGATGTCGTCATCAAACGGGTGCCCAAGAATATCGAAGCCGCGCAGCCCATGGGCTATTACAACAACCCCTCGCTGGACGGAAAACGTCCGGGCATCTACTGGATCAACCTGCGCGATCCCAAGGAAGTGCCCAGCTGGACGCTGCCCAGCGTTACCTTCCATGAAAGCATTCCCGGCCATCATCTGCAGCTTTCCCTGCAGCAGGAAGCGGGCCTGCCCCTGATCCGCAAGACGGCGTTCTTCTCGGCCTATATCGAAGGCTGGGCGCTCTATGCCGAACAGCTTGCGGTGGAGATGGGCATGTACGACAACGATCCTCTGGGCCATATCGGTCAGCTGCATGATGCGATGTGGCGCGGCATCCGCCTGGTGGTGGATAGCGGCATGCATGGCATGAAATGGAGCCGCGAAAAGGCGGTCAGCTATTTCGCAAGTAACGCGGGCGATCCCGAAAGTTCGGTGGTGACGGAAGTCGAACGCTATTGCGTCTGGCCCGGGCAGGCCTGTTCCTACATGCTGGGCAAGATCGAATTCCTGGAACAGCGCGAACGGGCGAAGAAGGCGCTGGGTGCGAAATTCGACATCCGCAAATTCCATGACGCCATGCTGCTGGCGGGTGCGGTGCCGCTGTCGCTGATGCCCGGCCTCGCCGATACCTACGTCACGTCTGCCAGGGGCGCTTCCTGAGCATGAAGGTCGCTGTACTGGGCAGCGGCGTCATCGGCGTCACCTCGGCTTATTATCTGGCGCTGGCGGGACATGAGGTGACGGTGCTGGACCGCCAGTCCGGTCCGGCACTGGAAACCAGCTTTGCCAATGCGGGCGAGATTTCGCCCGGCTATGCCTCGCCTTGGGCCGCGCCCGATATTCCACGCAAAGCCATCAAATGGCTGTTCATGCGCTATTCGCCGCTGATTTTGCGGCCCAGGTCCGACCCCTACATGCTAGCGTGGATGCTGGCGATCCTGAAGAACTGCACGTCCGCCCGCTATGCGCGCAACAAGGTCCGGATGGTGCGGCTGGCCGGCTATAGCCGCGAAATGCTGATCAGGCTCAGAGCCGATACCGGCATCCAGTATGACCAGCGCATGCGTGGCACCTTGCAGCTGTTCCGCAATCAGAAACAGCTGGAGGGCATGGCCAAGGACGTCGCGGTGCTGCGCGAAGGCGGTGTGCCGTTCGAAATCCTGGACCGGCAGGGCTGCATGGTCGCCGAGCCCGGCCTGGCTTTCGCCGGTGAGCCCTTTGTCGGGGGTTTGCGACTTCCCGATGATGAAACCGGCGACTGTTTCAAGTTCACCAGCGCGCTTGCGGATATGGCGGCGGCGCATGGCGTGCGTTTTCAATTCAATGTGACCATCGAGGCCATCGAGACCGGAGCGCGCGGGGTGACCGCAATTCGCACCAATCGCGGTCTGGTCTCGGCTGACGCCTATGTGGTCGCAATGGGAAGCTTCTCGCCGGCGCTGGTGCGCCCGCTTGGCATCCGCCTGCCGGTCTATCCGGTCAAGGGATATTCGATCACCGCGCCCGTCATCCGTGAAGAACGCGCGCCGGTTTCCACTGTGATGGACGAAACCTTCAAGGTTGCGATCACTCGGCTGGGGGACCGCATCCGTGTCGGCGGCATGGCGGAAGTCTCGGGCTTCGACACCGACCTGCCTGAGGCGCGCCGCGCCACCCTGGTGCGCTCGGTGGGCAGCCTTTTCCCAGAGGCCGGCGATCTTCAGGCTGCTCGCTTCTGGTCGGGTTTGCGCCCAATGACACCGGACGGGCCGCCGGTGATCGGTTCGACATCCATTCCCAATCTCTTTCTCAATACCGGCCATGGCACCCTGGGTTGGACCATGGCCTGTGGCTCGGGTCAGGTGCTGGCCGACATCATCAGCGGCAGGAAGCCCGCGATCGAGGTCGAAGACCTGTCGATCCGCCGCTATGCCCGCGACGGCTGACGTCATCGTCACCGAACCGTCACGGCCGTTCGTCGAAGCGGGATGCACATTCGTCGATACCAGGCGCACCCGCAGAATATGGCGCGGCGCCGGTCGAATGTGAGGCGATTTCGTCTCGCAAGCCATCTAGCTTCTCCCTGCAAGTTTCCAGGGAGAAGCAATATGATCCGCAATGTTCTTCGTATCAGTGCTGTCGCCATTGTTGCTTCGGGGCTGATGGGCGCTTTTTCTCTTCCCACCATGGCTGGGGATCGCAGCGTGCGTGTAACCAGCTGGGACCTCGACCTCACCACCGATGCCGGGCGCGACACCTTCGCGCGGCGCATCGCGCATGCCGTCGATCAGGTCTGCGGGCCAAGTGGTGGCGTGACCATGGACGAGCGGATGAACTATCAGTCCTGCAGCAATACAGCCCAGGCCGGCGCCATGACCCAAATGGAGGTCGCGGTGAGGGCGGCACGGGAACGCAAGGTTGCCACGGCTCAATAGGCGTCGGTGCAGCAGGGGACGGCCGTCACCGTCCCGTCATGGTGCGGGCGTTGGCAAGATAGGTGCGACCGACCCTGAGCCAGCGTCCGTCCTTGAGCTGTGCCTCCCAGGTACCGGACCCATTATGGCGGAAGCCCGCAATGCGGTCCCGGCGCGCCAGGGTCGAGCGGTGCAGCCGTACGAATTCTGACGGATCCAGTTTGCGTTCCAATCCCGAAATGGTTTCGTGCAGCAGGAAGGAGCGTGGGCCGACATGCAGGCGCATATAGTCGCGTTCCGCTTCGATCAGATCTATGTCGCATGTGGCGATGCGGGTTATTCCCCCGCGGTGCGGGACCCAGAACTCCTGGGTCCAGGGTGAGGACGGCATGCTTTGCGCGGGCGCAGGGGGGTGCATGCCAATGCGGGCGATGGCGCGTTCAAAGCGCTCCGCCTCCACCGGCTTCAGAAGATAGTCCACGGCCGCGACATCAAAGGCGCTGACCGCGAATTCGTCGAACGCCGTGACGAAGATCACCGCGGGCGGCCCGGGCCGCGCCGCCAGCGCCTGGGCCAGCGCCATGCCATCCATGCCCGGCATCTGGATATCCAGCAGGACAAGATCGGGTGAAAGGCTTTCCATCAGCCGCAAGGCGCTCGTGCCTTCCATCGCGGTGCCGACCAGGCTGATCCGGGGGATGCGCGCGCAGAGAATCTGCAGGCGCTCGATGGCGAGCGGCTCGTCATCCACGATCAAGGTTCTCAGCGTCTCAGTCATCACGCGACAGAGGTATCATCAGGTCCACCCGGAATCCGCCGCCATCGCGGCGTCCATGGGCAGTGTTCGCGGCCCCGTCGAAACGCGCCAAAAGACGGTCGCGCACATTCTTCAGGCCCACGCCCTCGCCACGGTTGTCGGCGCCGCTGCTGTCGGCATCGTCTTCCACGCAGAGATGGACCGCGCCATTATCGGCGCGGGCGCGGATGGCGATAGTGACAGGCCGGCTGCTGCGCGCCACGCCATGCTTGACCGCATTCTCCACCAGGGGCTGGAGGATCAGGCCGGGCACGCGTACGGTGCAAAGCTCGTCGGGCACGTCGATCACGACAGAAAGGCGTTCCGGAAACCGTATCCGCTCGATGTCGAGATAAAGGCGCTGCATGTCGATCTCGTCGCAAAGCGCCACATCTGCCTCCGGATCGCTGGCCAGGCTGGTGCGGAAGAAGGTGGCAAGGCTTGTGATCATGCGCTCCGCTTCCAGGGTGCGCTGCCTGAGCACCAGCGTGGAAAGCGAATTGAGGGTGTTGAACAGGAAATGCGGGTTGATCTGGTAGCGCAGCGCCCGCAGTTGCGCCGCCTGGGCCTGGGAGCGGTAGGCGGCCGCGGTGCGTTCGGCATGTCCGACCCGGGCGGCATAGGACAGCGCCACATACAAAACGCCCCAGGCGGCAATGAAGAAATACCAGCTGATCGCCGAATCCGAGATGACCGATGCGAGGCTCTCGTGATGCGCACGCATCTGGGCCATTTCACGCAGGATCGAATCGGTGGGCCCGACCAGATAGAAGGCGGTGTAGTTGACGAAGGCGTAGGCGATCGAGAGCGGAACCGAGATCAGGAATGCGGTGGTGACCATGAACCGCATGGAGCGATGCTCAAGCCGGCGCAACACCAGATACATGATGAAGGTCAGCCCGACGCCGGCAACGATCACCGCGCAGCGGCGCAGCACCATGTTGAACTGGTCCGGCGCGGAGTTGATCGCCATGTGCGCGGTGTTGACGAGAAAGTAGAAGGCCCAGAAGGCGAAAATGGTTTTGATCGCCACACGCGGGTCGGTGCGGGGTGTTCCGGCGCATGTCGCGGCGGCCGTCTCCGTCTTCTGGCTCAAGCTCATGAAGCAAAAATAACCCAGCTCGGGCATTTTCGGATCCCCGCCGCCCGCGCCTCCGTCGAAGCCGGATGGCGTTTGGTCGAAGGCGACTACGCCTGGATAGGGTTAATCCACTGGCGGGACTGGGTGATTGCCGGCACGGGGCCTAGCGGATGCGCGCCACCAGATAGGGGCCGCCTTCACCGCGCACATTCATACGGGCCTTGCCGAAGTCGCCCGGATGCAAGGTAACGGAATATTTCGACGCCTTGCCGCCGAAATGGGCAAAGTTGGTGTCGTTGGGATCCTGCTTCCAGACCGAGCCGTCGCTCAGGGTGACGGTGAACAGACCGCGTTTATCGAAAGCGTAGGACGCCATCTGCAGTCCAGACCCTGAGAACACGCCGCTGAACAGGCCGCCATCGTTGCTGGCCGATTGCGGTGGGATGGAGCCGGGTTGAACCGGCACGGGCGGCGGCACTACGGCTTGGGCGCTGGGCGGTGGGACGCTCCGGGAAGAATAATAGGCCGGCGGTACCAGGCGCTGCTGCGCCGGCAGGGCAGGCGGCAGGCCCAGCTCGGCGCGCATGGGCTGCATCGCACCATAGACACAGTCCAGGAAGGTGCGGTCGTCGGGCAGGGCGGCGCAGCGCGAGATACCCGCCAGCGAATCCTCGCGCGGGCCCGCCAAGGCCGGGGCGGCGCAGAAAGCAGATAGCAGGATCAGGGCGAGGGAAGCGTAGCGCACAAAAACTCCTAGTTGGGTCGAGTGCTTATAGCGGGGTTGGCCCGTGATTGCGCGGGCTGGGTGACAGCGCTTGTCACCAAACTGTCATGTCAGCTTTCGGGGTAGCAGCCGGCCTGGCGCGCCCGTTCCCGCACGAGTGCCAGAACCGCCCGGCACAGGGGCGCGGGCTTCTGCGTCAAATCGGCCAGCTCCACCACCGCGCCCAGAAGAGCATCGATCTCCATTGGCCGGCCGCGCTCCAGATCCTGCAGCATGGAGGTCTTGTGGGCGCCGACCTCGGCCGCGCCCAGGATGCGCTTGTCGACGTCGATGGCGAACTTGGCGCCGACCGCCTCGCCGACCGCCTGGCCTTCGACCATCATGGTCCGGGCGACCGCGCGCAGGTCGGGCCGGGTGCCCAGGCGGTCGAGCGTCGAGCCGGTCAAGGCCGAGAGCGGGTTGAACGCGAGATTGCCCCAGAGCTTGACCCAGATCTCGTCGCGGATGCCGGGGCGGAGCGGCGCCTTCAATCCGGCCTGGATCATCAGCTTCGACAGGATCTCGCCGCGTTCGCTGCGGCTGCCGTCGGGCTCGCCCAGGCTGAACCGGTCGCCATAGGTATGTTCGATCACGCCGGGCTCGATCACCTCGGCGGCCGGATAGACCACGGCGCCGATCACCTGGGACGGCGGCAGCGTGCGCCAGACCACGCCGCCGGGATCGACGCTCTCGATATGCCGGCCGCCATAGGGGCCGTCCAGCCCGTGGAAATACCAGTAGGGGATGCCGTTGATGCCGGTGACGAGCGTCGTGTCCGGCCCCATGAGGCGGGCGATCTGCGGCGCCGCACCGGGCAGCGAATGGGCCTTCAACGTGACGATGACGAAATCCTGCGGCCCGGCCTCGGCCGGATCGTCGGTGCAGAGCGGGCGGACGACGATGTCCTCGCCGCCGCTCTTCAAGGTCACGCCATTCTCGCGCATGGCGGCGAGATGCGGGCCGCGCGCGATGAAGCTGACATCGGCGCCCGCCGCGGCGAGCTTCACGCCGAGATAG
>DASXHL010000002.1:0-3596 GCA_036488555.1 Rhizomicrobium sp. | reverse complement strand
ATCGTTTGAAAGTGGCGGAGCCGCTGGAAGGCGCGCCGGCGCTGCCCGGGAAGCTGTGCGATTTTATCGACTGGGTGGCGGATTACACCCTGAACCCGCCCGGCGCGATCCTGGCCATGGCGCTGCGCTCGCGTGGCGCGTTTGAGCCGGAAGCACGCCGCATCGCCTATGTGCGGGGCAGCGTGACGCCGCCGCGCCTGTCGGCCGCGCGCACCCGCGCGCTGGAGGTGGCGGGCGACGGGCTGGCGCGCAGCGTCACGGGCCTGGCGGAAGATGCCAATGTTAGTTCCGCCGTGGTGCGCGGGCTGATCCAGGCGGGCGCGCTGGTGCCGACCGAGCTGCCAGAGTTCATGCCCTTTCCGCAGCCGGATGCGGAGTTCGCGGCCACCACGCTGAATGAGGATCAGACACGCGCGGCGCAGGCGTTGCGCGACGCGGTCACGGCGAAGAAATTCTGCGCCCATTTGCTGGATGGCGTCACCGGCTCGGGCAAGACCGAAGTCTATTTTGAAGCGATAGCCGAGACCCTGGCGCGCGGCAGGCAGGCGTTGATCCTGTTGCCCGAGATTGCGCTGACCGTGCAGTTCCTGGAGCGCTTTGCCGCACGCTTTGGCGTGCGGCCCGCCGAATGGCACAGCGACCTGTCGCAGAAGGAGCGCCGGCGCACCTATCGCGCGGTGATGCGCGGCGAAGCGCGCGTGGTGGTGGGCGCGCGCTCGTCGCTGTTCCTGCCCTTTCCCGAACTGGGCCTGGTCATCGTGGATGAAGAACACGAACAGGCCTTCAAGCAGCAGGACGGCGCGATTTATCACGCCCGCGACATGGCGGTGGTGCGCGCCCGCATCGAGGGTTGCCCCGTCATCCTGGCCAGCGCCACGCCGTCGCTGGAAAGCTTCGTCAATGCCCAGAACGGCCGCTATGCCCATCTTGAACTGCGGGCCCGGCATGGCGTGGCGGAATTGCCGGAGGTCAAATTGGTCGATCTCAGGCATGAGCGTGACGGACCCGATGTGGAGCACAAGGCACAATGGCTGTCGCCGCCTTTGCGTGCCGCGCTGGAAAAGGCGCTGGGCGCGGGCGAACAGGCGATTTTGTTCCTCAACCGCCGCGGCTATGCGCCGCTCACCCTGTGCGAAGCCTGCGGCCACAAATTCACCTGCCCGCATTGCTCGGCCTGGCTGGTGGAGCACAAATACAAGCGGCGGCTGGCCTGTCATCAGTGCGGCTATGAGCTGCCGATGCCGACGGATTGCCCGCAATGCCATGAGAGCGGCACGCTGATCCCTTGCGGTCCGGGCGTGGAGCGGGTGGCAGAGGAATTCGCCGCCTTCTTCCCCAAGGCACGCTATTCCATCGCCTCCAGCGACATCCTGCACGGCCCGGCCGAGACCCAGGCCGCCATCCGCGCCTTTGCCCGACGCGAGATCGATGTCTTGATTGGCACCCAGATTGTGGCCAAGGGCCATCATTTCCCGCAACTCACGCTGGTGGGCGTCGTCGATGCCGATCTGGGCGGCAGCGACGGCGACCTGCGAGCGCGCGAGCGTACATTCCAGCTGCTGCATCAGGTCTCCGGCCGCGCCGGCCGCGCGGAAAAGCCCGGCCTGGTGCTGCTGCAAACCCGAAACCCCGAAGACGCGGTGATGCAGGCCTTGGCCAAAGGGGACCGCGACGGCTTCTATGCCCAGGAGCAGGGCTTTCGCGAAGCGACACAGGCACCGCCGTTCGGACGTCTCGCGGCATTGGTAATCAGCGGTTATGACGGCGATCTGGTGCGCGATATCGCCAAACAGCTGGGCCGCGCCGCGCCGGCCGCACGCGATGTGAAAGTGTGGGGCCCGACGCCGGCTTTCTATGCCCTGTTGCGGGGCCAGATTCGCGAACGCCTGTTGGTGCAGACCGCGCGCGGCGTGGATGTGCAGGCCTATCTGAAAGCCTGGCTGGCGCTGGTCAAAGTGCCTGCCTCGGTGCGCGTGACCGTGGACGTCGATCCGGTGAGCTTCTTTTAGCTCCGCTGTCATCCCCGGCGAGCGCGAACGAAGTGAGCGCGAGGGAGTTCGTAGCGGCAGCGTGCGAACGACCAGGTGGATGGGCTAGACCCAGTCTTTCCACCTGGGTTCCCTTCCCCTCGCATTGCTCACGCAATGCTCGGCCGGGAATGACAGCCGAGTTAAAGCGTCCGTACGTCCGTGAGGTGGCCGGTGACGGCAGCAGCAGCAGCCATTGCGGGGCTAACCAGATGCGTACGCCCGCCACGGCCCTGGCGGCCCTCGAAATTGCGGTTGGAGGTCGAGGCGCAACGCTCGCCCGGCGCGAGCCTGTCGGCATTCATGGCCAGGCACATGGAGCAGCCGGGCTCCCGCCATTCAAAGCCCGCATCCAGGAACACCTTGTCCAGGCCTTCTTCCTCGGCCTGTTCCTTCACCAGGCCTGAGCCCGGCACCACGATGGCGTTCACGCCAGCAGCAACCTTCCTGCCCTTGGCCACTTCGGCCGCGGCGCGCAGATCCTCGATACGGCCATTGGTGCAGGAGCCGATGAACACGTGATCCACCTTGATATCGGTGATCGGCATGTTGGCGGTCAGACCCATATATTCCAGGGCGCGCTCGGCGGCTTGGCGCTTGTGCTCGTCGGCCATGCCGACCGGATCGGGCACATTGGCGCTGATCGGCAGCGCCTGTTCCGGCGAAGTGCCCCAGGTCACCATCGGGACGATATCGCGCGCGTCCAACGTCACTTCCGCGTCGAACCTCGCGTCCGCATCGGATTGCAGCGTGCGCCAATAGGCCTGGGCCGCTTCCCAGGTCGCACCTTTGGGCGCCCGGGGCTTGCCCTTCACATAATTGAGCGTGGTGTCGTCCACCGCAACCAGGCCGGCGCGTGCGCCACCTTCGATCGACAGATTGCACAGGGTCATGCGGCCTTCCATGGAAAGCCCGCGAACCGCCTCGCCCGCATATTCGATGACATAGCCGGTGCCGCCGGCGGTGCCGATCTTGGCGATCACCGCCAGCGCGATGTCCTTGGCGGTCACGCCTTCCGGCAGCTTGCCATTGACGGTGATGCGCATGTTCTTGGAGCGCTGGGCGCGCAGGGTCTGGGTCGCCAGCACATGTTCGACTTCCGAGGTGCCTATGCCGAAAGCCAGGGCGCCGAAGGCGCCATGGGTGGAGGTGTGGCTGTCGCCGCAGACGATGGTGGTGCCCGGCAGGGTCCAGCCCTGCTCCGGCCCGATGATGTGCACGATGCCCTGGCGGATATCGTCCATGGGGAAATATTCGATGCCAAAATCCTTGGCGTTCTTCTCCAGGGTCTCGACCTGCAGCCTGGATTCCGGCTCGGTGATGCCCTTGTCGCGATCCTTGGTTGGGACGTTGTGGTCGGCCACCGCCAGCGCCAGTTCCGGACGGCGAACCTTCCGGCCCGTCATGCGCAGGCCCTCAAAGGCCTGGGGGCTGGTCACTTCATGGATCAGATGGCGGTCCACATAGATCAGCGGGGTTTCGCCCGGCCGTTCTTCGACCAGATGCGCGTCCCAGATTTTGTCGTAAAGCGTTTTGGCCATATTCGAACCTAACGGGAGGGCTTACATA
>DASXHL010000082.1:0-48184 GCA_036488555.1 Rhizomicrobium sp. | reverse complement strand
TGGGGCGTGTGGCGCGAGCTCTCATCCACCGCCACCAAGCCGGGCTTCAAGGCGGCGACGGAAGAGGTATAAACCACGCGCTCGACGCCACATTTGAGCGCCGCGCCCATGCTGGCCTCAACCCCTTTGAGATTGTTGCGCTCGATCTCGCGCGGATCGGGCGCCCAGAGCCGGTAATCGGCGGCGACATGGAAGAGATAGCGCGCGCCTTGCAGGGCTGCCGTCATCGAACCCAGGTCGCGCATGTCGCCGGTCACCGGCTCGCAATCGACACCGGCGATGTTGAGGCGCGAAGCGTTGGCCCGCAACAGCACCCGCACCTTGAGGCCGCGTGCGACCAAGGCGCGAGCGACGGCGGAGCCGACAAATCCGGAGGCGCCGGTGACGAACGCGATGTCAGACATGGGGTGCCTCGACACCGGAAAAGACGCGCCGGCTTTCCACCGCTTGCCAATAGATCAGTGCGGGTACGCCCAGCACAATCTCGCGCGCCCGCTTGAGCAGCGACACCGCCACGCCCATTTCCGCGGGCAGGCCGAACAGGGGCGCCAGCAGGGCATAACCCCATTCCTGCACACCGATGGCAGCCGGCACGGGGGCGGCGATGCTGCGCAAGGTGGAAAGCAGCGCCTCAAGTGCTACGGCATACAACAGTCCGATATGGCCGCCGACCAGGCGAAAGGCAATGAACGTGCCCACGCCGCCGCCGATCCAGCCCAGAAGATGACACGCCGAAGACGCCGCCAGCCGGGCGTGGGAATCATAGAGATCTTCAATTGCGGCGCGGAACGACACGCCTTCCCTCGTCTGGGGGAAAAAACGGGCGGCCACCCTTTCGGCGAAGCTCGCGCCCTTCTTCTGCAGGAAGATCAGCAATGCGATGCCCGGTACCGCCAGCAGCAGAACCGCCAGCATGCCCTCGGTCACCGGGCCCGAGCCCTCGAGATGGCGAAACCGGGTAAAGCCCAAGCCAAGGCCATAGGCCAGAAACACGACCTGGGCCATCGCCTCGGTCGTGGCGTCGCCGGCGACGGAAGCCGCGGCGTAAGGACCCGACATGCCCTTCAGGATCATCAGGCGGGCGGCCGCGACCATGCCGCCCACCGGCGAGAAGGGCGAAATCTCGGCGATGGAATCGCGCACCAGCCGGGCGATGTAGAATTCCACGACCGGGCGGCGCTCGGCCGGCGGCAACAGGAAATACCAGGCAAAGGCCAGGGCCACAAACACCAGGAGCGTGTAAAGACAGAGCAACGCCAGCCCAGCAAGGCCGGCGCGCGCGACAGCCGCGAACACCGCACCGAAGCCGATGGACCATACCAGATAGATGGCGGCGGTCAGGCCGGCCAGCAGCGCCACGGCAACGCCTATCTTGGGCGCCCACCGCATCAGGCCGGCAGGGGCTTGGCGCGAAAGCTCCACAACCGCATGGCGCCCAACGCGGTTTCGGCGAGCTGCGGCAGGAAGCTCGGACGCAGCAATTCCTTGTCGAACACGCCCATGCGGCGGCGGTTTTCGGAATAGCAGTCTTCCAGGAAGCGGCGGAAGGTGAAGCCGTCCAGAAACACCGATGCCTGGGTGGCGGAAAATTCCTTGCCGTCGTTCAATTCCTTGCCGCGCTTGGCGGTGCCGATCATGCGGCCGAGCGCGCGCATGTAATAGCGGAAGCTGGTGAAGGGCAGCATCAAGCGGGAAAGACTGCCCTTCTGCGCCTGGTTGTAGGCCATCCAGTTGACAAAGAAGACGATGTGGCGCGTCTCCTCGTACATCAGGGTTTCGAAGATGGCGAACATCTCCTCGGGCAGGAACTGCGATTGCATGGCAATCTTGAACACGCCAAAGCCCAGGAAGCTGTCCATGCATTCGCCAAAGCCGAAATCCTTGAAACGGGTTTCGACATGGTCGCTGACATCCTCCAGCGGGCGCTCGGCGGCGTCGATGCCGTATTTGTCGATCATCACCCGGATCAGCTTTGCGTGGCGGGCCTCCTCGAAACCCTGCAGCGCAACCGCTTCCTTCATGACCGGATCGTCGACGGTCTTGACGAATTCCGCCACGATCGCGCCCGCGCGACGTTCGGTATAGAAAACTTCTTCCCAGAAGGGCACGGACTTCAGCCGCTGCAGCGCGGCCGCATCCAGATCCGGCCAGGGCAGGGTTTCCGGATCGAACTCCGTATAGGTCTGCATGAAATGGCGACAGAAAGTGTCGCGATGTTCCGGTGAGCCAATCTTCATGGTCAGGCGGCTTTCTTCTTGTTCTTCTGGGGGCCAACGAACTTCAGCGCCAGCCGCGCCATGGCGGGCACGAAGCGCGGCCGCTTGAGACGGTTGTCGAAAGGTTTGAGCCGGCGGTCATTCTCGGAGACGCAGATGGCGATCAATTCACCGACATCGATGTCGGCGCCCAGCTGCTCGGCGCCGCTGACGGTGAAATTGTTGTCCTGCTGGCCATTGGAGACATCGGAGGCGATGCCCATGCGCTCATATATCAGGAACAGCCATACCGCGACTACCTTCAATTCGAAGTAGGGCCGGCGCCACCAGGCCATGTTGCGCCGGTGCCAGGCGACCCAGTTCACAAAGAACAGGATGTGGCGGGCTTCCTCATTCACCACCGGATCGAAGGTCTGGATCAACTCCGGCGGAAAATAGCCGGTGTCGGCGGCGGCCTTGAACAGGCCGAAAGCGAAGAAGCTGTCGATGCATTCGCTGTAGCCGGTGACCATGAAGGCCCATTCCGGATTCTTCGGCCTTTCGTAAACCGGCTCCGGCGCCAGCTTGATGCCATAGGCCTCGACCAGGTTGGCCAGCACGTGGCGATGACGCCGTTCCTCGAACCCATTCAGCTCGATCGCCTTGCGCAGCAAGGGATCGCGTACGCTTTCGGCATAGGTGCAGACATTGAGGCCGGCGCGGTTCTCGGTCTGGACCGCGATGTCCCAGATCGGCAGCGAGGTGATGCGCTTCTCCGCTTCTTCCCCCAGCTTGGGCCAGTCCAACACTTTGGGGCGGTAAGGGTCATGCGTGTCCAGCAGCGTCTTGCAGAACAGACGCTTGTGTTCGTCCGAGCCGAACTTGATCGGGCCGTCGTCGGGCCACACCCCGGTGTCCCGCGTCAGGTCGGGTGGAATAGCAAATGCGTGGCTGCTCACGGGCGCTCCTGTTTCGCTATTGCAATACCCCTTTGGAGGGGGCAATTGAACCAAAAATTCGTCGCTTAAGCCATTGATTTCATTGGATGGGAAAGTCGCCAAAGCCGCCCATCCGGATGCCCCTGGCGGCGATCAGGCCCGGCAGTGCTGGATCGGTCAGTGCCGCCAGCTCCTCGTCATACCTGTAGCCGGGCGCAGAGCCAGGATAAGGGCCGGTGGCCGGGTGCATGTAGATCTCGCTCAAACCGTCAGGAAGATTTTCGATCAGCCCTGCCAGCCGGGGTGGCGTCATAGCGCCCGACCAGGCCAGGCCGAACACCTGGTCCGGCGCGGAGATGCCGGCGCGACGAAAACGGCTTTTCAACCCAAGGGCGAAGGGCCTGGTCAGCGCCACCACACTGGATGGCTTGTGCTCTTCGATCCGCGCCAGCACCGCCTGCGGCTCAAGCGGAACCCGCGCGCCCCTCACCCCGTGAGCCTTGCCCAGCTTCACGATCAGGCCCGCTATGGTGGGATGCAGGTGGAAATGCTTGTGGGCATTGACGTGATCGAGCTTGAGCCCTGTCGCCTCGAAAGCCGCGAACTGAGCCTCGATCTCGGCCGCCAACTGCGCGCGCACCTTGGGCAGGAAAAACATGGCGGCCCCGGATCGCGCCATGTCGGTGCGGAAGTTGCCGCTTTTGTCCACCAGATCGGGGACGGCAGCGACCGGCAGTATGGGCTTTCCTTCCACCAGCACCAGATGCAGGCCCACACGCAGGGATGGCATTGCCCTTGCGCGCAGTACCGCGTCATTGGCGGCGGGCGCGGCCACCATCAGGCTCGCGGCGGAGAGAATGCCGCCCTGATGGGCGCGCTCCACCGCGCGGTTGACTTCGGGTGCCGCCCCGTAGTCATCCGCAGTAACGATGAGCCGTTTCATGGCTGATGCGCCGCCCCGCCGCTCGCCCGAGCTTGCGGCGCTCGACGCTCGAAACGGTCCGCAGGACGTCCGTACGCTGTCGCTACAGACCGTTCGCCGACGGCGAACCACATCTCGCCATCCGCCGTGACGACCAGCTTTTTCAACTCACGAAACGATCATGTCTTCGCGGTTCTTGAGGAACTGGAAGAATTCCACGCCCTCCCTGAGACGCCGCACCAGCATGTCGCGCGAGGTGAGCATTTCCTTGACGATCTCCGCGATCTTGGACGGGCGGAAATAGAACTTCTTGTAGAAGTCTTCCACCGAATCGAAAATTTCGGTGTGGCCGAGATGCGGATAGTTGAGCGGCGCGATCTGGGTGCCGTCTTCGGTGAGCAGGTCCACGTCGGAGGCGAACCAGCCATTCTCCTTGGCCTGCTTGTAGAGGAAGGTGCCGGGATAGGGCGCGGCCAGCGATACCTGGATGGTGTGCGGATTGACTTCCTTGGCGAAGGCGAGCGTTTCCTGAATGGTCTCGCGGGTTTCGCCCGGCAGGCCCAGGATGAAAGTGCCGTGCACCACGATGCCCAGCTCGCGGCAATCGCGCGAGAAGCGCTTGGCGACCTCGACCAACAGGCCCTTCTTGATGTTGTGCAGGATCTGCTGGTTGCCGGATTCATAGCCGACCAGCAGCAGACGAAGACCGTTGGCCTTCATGACCTCCAGGGTCTTGCGCGGCACATTGGCCTTGGCGTTGCACGACCAAGTCACGTTCAGCGGACCCAGCGCCTTGGCCAGTTCCTCCACACGGTCGTGATTGTCGGTGAGGGTATCGTCGTCGAAGAAGATTTCCTTCACTTCGGGGAAATTCTCTTTCACATACTTCACGTCCTTGACCACGCGGTCGATGGACATGAAGCGGTATTTGTGGCCGCCGATGGTCTGGGGCCACAGGCAGAAGGTGCAGCGCGACTTGCAGCCCCGGCCCGTGTACCAGGACATGTAGGGGTGCATCAGATAGCCGCCGAAGTATTTCTTCACGTCCAGCTGCTTGTAGAGCGGCAGCACCGACGGCAGCTTGTCCATGTCGACCAGGATTTCGCGCTCCGGATTGGAGACGATCTGGCCGGAAGCATCGCGATAGGTCAGCCCCTTGATGGTGGACCAGTCCGCGCCTTCGGCCAGCTCCTTGATGGTGAAGTCGTATTCATTGCGGGCGACGAAATCGAGTTCGGGACAGGCCTGCATACTTTCGATCGGCTCGACCGCGACCTTGGCGCCGATGAAGCCGATCTTGGCGGTCGGGTTGATGCCACGCACCAGGCGCGCGGTCTTGCAATCGGACTTGAAGCTGGGCGTGGAGGTGTGGATCACGATCAGCTCATGGGCCTTCACATCTTCCTCGATGTCCTTGAAGGAGAGGTTGTGCGGCGGCGCATCGATCAGGCGCGAGCCGGGCACCATCGCAGCCGCCTGGGCCAGCCAGGTGGGAAACCAGAAGCTCTTCACTTCCCGCTTCATCTGGTAGCGCGCGCCGGCGCCGCCGTCATAACCGTCGAAGGACGGGGCCTGCAGGAAAAGGGACTTCATCATCGTCTTACCTCATGGCCCCAAGAGGGCCGGGAACAGTCAGGAACTTTAAAAGCGTCAGACCTGGGACATTGCGCCCGAGGGCTCTACCGCAAAGTGGCTCCCGCGCCAATGCACCGTTTCGCCGAACAGCGAAACCAGGAACACGCCAAAGCTTAACAGGTCGCGCAGCGGCAACAGACCATAGGGACCGGCATCGGTGCCGAAAAGCCCATCAATCCGGTACTTTAGGAACAACCGCGCCGACAGCGTCAGCGCCAGGATAACCAGGCTGACAGTGTTAAAATCCAGAAACAGCGCCGCCATCAGGGCAAAGGCGAAGCCATGGGTGACGAAGCTGCCCAGATAGCCCGCCGGATTGACCAGGCGGATGGTGCGCGTCCAGCGCAGTTCATGGCGCAAGAGATCCAGCGCCGAGCTTTCCGCCGCGGTGTGGCCCACGCCCATGGCGGGAATGGCCAGAGTATAACCCTTGCTGCGCACCGCACGGCCCATCTCATAATCATCGGCCAGGTGATCGGCGAAGGCGGTGAAGCCGCCCACTTCATCTAACGTCTGGCGGCGCAGTGCGATGGTCGAACCGAAGCAGGGCGCGGCGAGGCCGAGCGAGGTGCCCAGCACCGCATTGGGCAGGAAGGCATATGAAGTGCCCATCGCAGCAAGCGCCGACCACAACCGGTGGCCGTCATTCGCGGGCTCTCCGGTATAAAGGCAGGTGACAATGCCAACACCGGGACGCCCGAGCGCGGCGGTGACCTGGGCAAGCCAGTTCGGCGTGACCGCGATGTCGCTGTCCGACAGCACCAGCGTGTCATGCTTGGCCTGCGGC
This sequence comes from Rhizomicrobium sp., assembly GCA_036488555.1. GTDB lineage: Bacteria > Pseudomonadota > Alphaproteobacteria > Micropepsales > Micropepsaceae > Rhizomicrobium. The sequence goes on along the minus strand of DASXHL010000082.1, from coordinate 41,707 downwards.
AGCATGTTGATCAGATTCGAGACCTTGGCATTGGCGCCATAAAGCGCGGTGTCGGCGACGATCGCGGTGTCGAGATGGGGATATTTGGCCTGCAGTGCCCTGACAACCGGAACGGCGGAATCGGCTTCGTCGTGCACGCCAAACACGATCTGCACCCTGCCGGCGTATTTTTGCGCGAAAAAGGTCTCCAGATTGCGCGAAAGATCGGGCTCGCCCCGATGCAACGGCTTCAGGATGGTGACATCCGGGCTGGGTCCGGCGATGGCCTCTTGCGCGCGCATGAAACGGCCGACCAGGATTGCAGCGAGCAGAGTGTACCCTGCTCCTCCCACCGCAATGGCTGCCAGGATCCAGCCACTATCTATAATCGCCCAATGCATGGTCACGTTCTGGGAGCCCCGCTACAAGTACTTATTAATTCCCCATCTTCCAGGGGAAAAGACCCAACTAGTGACATTTTGCGACAATTAGAAAGTTTGTCGCGTCTTTTGCCAAGTACGTGAAATTACGCAATTTTGTGATGACACAAAGTCATTTTTGTAACTTTCTTTCGGGCCTGACAGCTCCCGGCAAGCTCCTATAGGGTGGCTCCATGGTTTCCATCCAGGAAAAACAAGATCTCCGGCAGGTTCTGGCCGCAGCCGGCGCATCCCTGCAGGAGGGGGATGTGGCGGGCGCCGACCGGATGCTCAGGCCCCATCTGGGCCACTCGGCTGCCGATCCGGCCCTGCTGCACATGGCGGGGCTGGTCAAAATGCACCAGCAGCGCTTCGCAGACGCCGCAGGATTCTTCGCCCGGGCCCGCGCCGCCGATCCGCGCGCAAGCAAGCTGGCTTTCAGCCATGCCACGGCGCTGCAATGGCTGGAAAGGCCACAGGAGGCGCTGGCCGCGCTGAAAGATGCGATCCGTCTCAAGCCCGATTATGCCGAGGCCTATTTCGAGGCCGGCAACATTCTGAAGCGCCTGGGTCGCCTCGACGAGGCGCGAACCATGTTCGGTGACTGGGCGCGCGTGCTGCCAAACGATGCCCAGGCATGGCTGGAGCTGGGCGGTGCGATGCTGGATCAAGAACGTCCGCAGGAGGCCGAAACCGTGTTCGCCACCGGGCTGCAGCGCCAGGCGCCGCCCCCGCTCAAGGGCACGCTGCATTACAATTATGCCCTGGCCCTGACGCGACAGAGCCGGGGCGAGGAGGCGTTGGAGCATCTCGCACGGGCCAGGGCACTAAACCCGTCCCTGCTGCAGAGCGACGCCATCCGCGCCGAGATCCTGCAGGAATTGCGGCGCTATGACGACGCCATCGCGATTTCGCGCCAGATGATCGCGGAGGACCCTGCCAATCCGGAATGGCACAAATTCCACAATGATCTTCTCTATCGCCTGGACCGGCGCGACGAATATCTGAAGTCCTATGACAGCGCGCCCAGGACAGCGGCGCTCCTGAAATCCAAGGCGTTTTTTCTGAGCCATGAAAAGCGCGCCGAGGAAGCGCTGGAAGCCTATCGGGAAGCATCAAGGCTTGCGCCGGAGGACCGGCTGGCGGCAGCGGGCGTCGCAAGCTCGCTCACCATGCTGGGGCGCTATGACGAGGCGCTCGCCGCTTTCGACGCCCTCTTGAAGCGCAACGGCGAGGACGGCGAACTTTATGGTTGCGCCGCGGAAGCGGCGCTTCTGAACGGCGATTATGCCAGGACCGTGGCGATGTGCGAACGGGCCGTGGCGGTCAATCCGTATGACCAGATCGCGCTTTCGACCATGGGCACCGCCTTGCGGCTCATGGAAGACCCGCGCGATGAAGAATTGAACGGCTATGACACGCTGATCCAGGCCGTGGAGCTGGAAACGCCGGAAGGCTTTTCCAACATGGAAGACTTCAATGCCGAATTGAATGCCTGGCTGGACCACGTGCATCCCAATACGCGGGAATATCTCAACCAGTCCCTGCGCGGGGGGACCCAGACGCCGGACCAGATTTTCGGCCGTGGCCATGAGCTTGCGGAAAAAATCCGTGCCCGCATCGATCAGGCTGTGACGCGCTATATCGCCGGGCTGAAGGAAGATGAGAAGCACCCCTTCCTGTCACGGCGGGCGCGTGATTTCCGCTACTCCGGTTCCTGGTCGTCACGCCTGCGCGACTGCGGCTTCCATGTGAACCACATCCATCCCCAGGGTTGGATCAGCTCCTGTTACTACATCGCGGTCCCTGCGGCCGTGGAAGACGAGAAGGAGCGCCAGGGCTGGATCAAGTTCGGCGAGCCGTTCTTCGATGTGGCGTTGAAGGAGCCGATCCGCCGCGCCATCAAGCCCCGGCCCGGACGGCTGGTGCTGTTTCCGTCCTACATGTGGCACGGCACCATACCGTTCCACGATGCGCAGGCGCGCACGACGATTGCATTCGATGTGGTGCCGAAGACTTAGGAAGCTCGCCGGCGGGTATGCACGCTGCGCGAGGCAAGCTTGCGCGATTTGGTCGCCGCAATCAGCGTCAGCCAGTTGGCGAACAGCCTGACCGTATTCTGATGCCAGGCCTTGAGCGGCAGGGCATCCGTCACGATTTGGCCGTAGCGCGCCGGATCCGCTGGCGGCTGGGCGTCCATCTCCATCAACTGGTCTTCGGTGGCGCGGTCGAAATAGTTTTCCGGGACACGAGGGCGCTCGTCGCGCTTCCCATGCAGGAAGCGATCCATCTCGTGCAGATATTCCCGCCCCAACGTAACCGGGTCATATTCGGGATGTCCCTGGCACAGCACAAAGCGGCTGTGACCCGGCGGCTCGCGGGTGAAGATGTCCACCTGGCCCCTACCGCCATCCTTGAAGTCCAGCCGCGACAGCACACGATAGCCCTTGGCCAGCAGGTCGCGCTCGCAGATGTCGTGCCCACGCGAATGCGGCATCGGCATGTTCGCGCTGGTGCCGAAGAACAGCGGATCATCCTCGACCCGCATGCTCTCATAGATGCCCGACAGTTTTTGGGGCAGCGCGCGCCGCTCGATGCCGTCCAGCTGCAGCACCGCGGCATGGGCGGCCTGGCAGGAAAACAGGGTGGAGATGGTGGCGATCTGCGCCCAATCGATCAGGTGCGCCAACTCCGCCCAATGGGGCTCGTTGCGCAGATCGACAGCGTCGGACTGAGTGCCAGTGATGATCAGGGCGTCGATATTGGCAGCTTGCAGGAAGGCGGCGTCATCATAGAAGCCAGCCATGCGCGAACGCGCCTGCTCGCCGCGCGCGATCGAGCGCAGGGAGAAGAGCTTGAGGCGCACATCCATGGCGCCAGCCGCTTCCTTGAGCAGACGGGCGAAGCGGATTTCCGTGGCACGCATTGCCGCGTCAGGCATGTTGTTGACCAGCCCCACATGCACGGCGGCGTGATTGCGTCCGCTACCCAGAAGGAACTGCTCGACTCGGCTCATGGTGTCGTCCTGAACGGGTTGCGCATGGCGAGCGCCCCGGTCGCGGGATCGGCCTCAAAGCCGGCGTGCAATGCAAACGTCTCGTCGCGCATGACAGCCCATGAAGTAGGAGACGGTCATTCTAGGCGCGTCGGGATTAACAAAATCTCGGCGCAATGCCGGAGTGGAGAGCTCATGGATCAACGGACCTGTGGAGAAATACGGCAATCTGCCGGCTGTTCAGGCTCGCGGGCCCGTTTCAATTCGGGACATGCACGATTCGAGCCCGGCCCCGCCCCAATCAACGATCCGCTTTATGCGCGAATCAGTTCCGGCCTGATGCGCCTGTGAACGCGACGTTCCAATTGCGGCAGCTTGACCGCATAGCGAATCTCGCTGCCGATGATATGCATGGCTTCCAGCGCATACGGGATCATGCGCGGCATGCGGTAGAAATCATGGATCATGCCTGGATGGGCGCGGCCATGCACAGTGACGCCAAAGCCGCCCAGGCGCTGGGCATATTCCTCGCCCTCATCGCTGAAGGGATCGAACTGCCCGGTGTGAATGAAGGCCGGCGGAAGACCGGAAAATTCCTCGGCGCACAGAGGCGACAGACGCGGATCCGACAGTTCGATCCCGGCCGGAACATAAAGCTCCAGATCGCGCTTCAGCGTCTCGCTGTCCAGCAGATAGCCTTCCGCCAACTCGTGGCGCGCGGCGGATTCACCGTGAAGATCCAGAATCGGGGAGAGCAGCAGCTGGAACGCAATGGCCCGCGCCTCCTTGCTTTCTTGCGACGCATCGCGCGTAACGCGGCACAGGGCGGCCGCCAGAGTGCCGCCGGCACTGTCGCCAGCAACGCCCAATCGCGCCGGATCGATGCCGAACAGCCTGGCATTGGCCCTGACATGGGCCAGCGTCGAAACCGCGTCGGTCAACCCGAAGGGAAAAGGATGCTCGGGCGCGAGACGATAATCCACCGCGATCACCCGGCAGCCGGTCTCGTTGCACAGCCGGCGACAGAGGCCGTCATGCGTTTCCAGGTTTCCGGCCACCCAGCCGCCGCCATGGAAGAAAAGCATCCCCGGCAGCACCCGCGCCGGCAGACCCAAGGGCGAATAGATGCGCAAAGTGATATGACCGGGATTTACCGGCATCAGATGATCACGCACCCCGCCGATCTCTTCCGTGCCCGGCGGATCGACCAGGTCGGCAAGGTTGGTCAAGGCGGCGCGGCGCTTCTCCACATCGTCATAACGGCCACGGGCCTCACCCGCGGCGGCCAGCATTTCCAGGAGGCGGCAGGCATGTCGGTCAAGCGGCACTTGTTTTCCTTTCCGATGCTTCCGGCGAAGCATCAGGCCGCTTTCGGCGTGACCGAAACCAGGACATCAATGACGGCAACGTGGTTTTTGGGGGACGGCATGATAAGGCTCCTCACGACGCACAAATTACCGGCGCTGGGGTAAAGCATTGGTTTCGCGTGGAGAGCCGTTATCCCTGCGGTTTCGTGGGATTCCCGATTGGTGGTGACATGAAAGACCACCTGTCGCACTATGTCGAAGGCCAGGAGCCGCGCGATTTCAAGGAACCCCGCCGATCCCATGCGGCCGATTTCGCCCATACCGAGAAGGCATATTCACATGACCGTTCACGCCCCTGGATTAGTTGAAGCCGCGACACGCAGCGCAGCCGCGGTGCTGGTGGCTCAACTGCGCATCCAGGGCGTCACGCATGTCTTCTGCGTACCGGGCGAATCCTATCTGCCGGTGCTGGACGCGCTTTATGAAAGCGGCATCCAGGTGATCGTTTGCCGCAATGAAGGCGGCGCCTCGATGATGGCCGAGGCCTATGGCAAGCAGACGGGGCGGCCGGGCATCTGCTTTGTCACGCGCGGGCCGGGCGCCACCAATGCCTCGGGCGGCATCCATATCGCCCAGCAGGATTCCACCCCCATGATCCTGTTCGTGGGTCAGGTGGAGCGGGAAAATCGCGGCCGCGACGCGTTCCAGGAAATGGACTATCGCGCCTTCTTTGGCGGCATGGCCAAATGGGTGGCCGAGATCAACGAACCCGAGCGTATGGGTGAGATGGTCGGCCGTGCCTTTGCCACCGCGCTCGCCGGACGCCAGGGACCGGTGGTTCTGTCCCTGCCCCACGACATGCTGCCTTTGCCCTCGACATCGGCGGACGCGCCGTTCGTCGAAATGGTGGAAACCGCGCCGGGCGCGAGCCAGATGGGGGCGCTGGAGGAAATGCTGGCCGGGAGCCAGCGCCCCATACTGATCCTGGGCGGCGCGCGCTGGAGCGAAGCGGCGCTCGGCCAGATCGCAAGCTTCGCGGAAAAATTCGGCGTGCCGGTCTGCACGTCTTTCCGCCGCGCCCACCATTTCCATCCCTTGCATCCCACCTATGCGGGCGATCTGGGCCTGGGCGCCAATCCCAGGCTGGTGGCGCGGGTCAAGGCCAGCGACCTGGTGATCGCGGCTGGCGCACGGCTGAATGAACTGACGTCACAGGGCTATACCCTGTTCGATATCCCCAATCCGCAGATGAAGCTGGTGCACGCCTATCCGGGCGCGGAGGAGTTGGGCCGCGTCTATCGGCCTCATCTTGCCATCCATGCCACGCCGCAAGCGTTTGCGGCGGCACTTGCCGGCCTCAAGCCATGCCGTACCGCAAGTGACGTAAGCGCCGCGCATCAGGAGTATCTGGACTGGTCGCAGAAGCCGCTGCCGCAGCCCGGGCCGGTCAACCTGTCCGAAATCATGATCTGGCTGCGCGGCCATCTGCCCGACGATGCCATCATCTGCAATGGCGCGGGCAATTACTCCGGCTGGATCCACCGCTTCTATCGCTTCCGCCGCCTGGGCACCCAGATGGGCACGATCTGCGGCTTCATGGGCTATGGCATGCCGGCTGCGGTGGCAATGAAAGCCATCCTTCCCCGACGCACCGTGGTCGCGATCAATGGCGATGGCGATTTCCTGATGAATGGCCAGGAGCTTGCCACCGCCGCGCAATACAAGCTGCCGATCATCGCGGTGGTGCTGGACAATTCCACCTTCGGCACCATTCGCATGCATCAGGAACGGGAATATCCCGGCCGGGTCAGCGGCACGGACCTGGTCAATCCGGATTTCGCCGCCATGGCGCGCGCTTTTGGCGGCTTTGGCGCCACCGTGGAAAAGACCGCAGATTTCGCGCCCGCCTTTCAGGCCGCCGAGGCTTCGGGTCTGCCCTCGGTCATCCATGTGAAATTTGATGCCGAAGGCATCACGCCGACTGCAACACTCTCCGGAATTCGTGCGAAAGTCCTAGACACTTAGCGCGAGGGGAGGCGCCTCGCGCACTGGCAGCACGGGAATGCGCGCATCCGCTCAACGTGACAGCGCCAGGTCCAGCATGACGGGGTGTCGAGCCAAATTTGCTGGGCGCATCCGACACGTCACGGGTATGGAAGATCAACCAGCCATGATCATGCAGCGCCGCCCGCCGTATAATTAAGTGCCGCGCCCCATGGCGAGCCAGGACCGAACCGGTCACCGTCCAAGCGTTCTTGGGAAAAGTCGAAAGAAATGCTGGCGACCGGGCGCCCCTTCAGTATGCGGGCCACAAGGCTGGTCAGCTTGGTTTTCACGAGATTTCCCAGGCTCATGGCCCGTTTTAGGCCTCAAAGCCCTAAAGTGCCCGGAAATTGCTACCTTGCAAAACAAGGTACCGTGTGATAGATAGTAGCTATGGGTGAGTCACTGCAGATCCAGTTGAAAAAGGGCGTACTGGAGATGTGCGTCCTGGCACTGCTCTCCAAGGGCGACAATTACGCTTATGACATAGCGAGCCGCATGGCCGAGGCGGTGGGCATGGGAGAAGGCACCATCTATCCCCTGATGCGCCGCATGCAGAATGACGGGCTGGTCACGACCTATCTGCAGGAGTCCGGCAGCGGGCCGCCGCGGAAATACTACAAGATCACCAAGAGCGGCGCGCTGGCGCTGAAGACGCAAGTCGCCGAATGGGCCGCGTTCGAAGCGGCCGTGCGCAAAATCCTGGGAGATGCCACATGAACCGCGCACATTTCATGGCGCAGTTGCGGGACGGGCTGTCGGGCCTGCACCATTCCGACATCGACGACATCCTGCGCGACTATGAAAGCCATTTCGCCGATGGTCTGGCCGACGGGCGCAGCGAGGATGAAGTGGCCGCCGCCCTGGGCGATCCCGCGCGGCTTGCGCGGGAATTGCGCGCGGAAGTGGGCTTCCGCCGCTGGGAACAGAACCGCAGCCCCGGCAATTTCCTGGGCGTGGTGCTGGCGCTGCTGGGGCTGGCCACTCTGGACTTCATTATCCTGCTGCCCCTCCTGTGCGGACTGGCGGCGGTGTTCTTCGGCCTGTCGGTGGCGTGCCTCGCCTGTGTCGTGGGTGGCACCTTCCTTCTGTTCAGCCTGCTCTGGGGTGGGGTGATGGGCAATGCCGCCATGCAGCTTCTGATCGCGCTGGGCCTGATCAGCGGCGCCATCGGCGGCGGCGCGCTGCTGCTCCTGATCATGGAGGCGCTCGCCAAGCTTCTGATCCGCTACGCCCGCCTGCATTTCCGCCTGTTCGATTCCGCCAACGCATCACTTTGAGAGGAGAACCGTCATGCACAAACTCGCTTTCGTCGCTCTCATCGGCCTGACCGCATCGGCCGCCTTTATCGGCGCCGCCGCCGCCATCGGCGGAAAGGATTTCGCCCTTGGCATGGATATGGACCGTCCGCACTGCCAGATCGTGGCGAACGCCAGCGCCACCAGCCGCGACCTGGACTGGGATGGCAGCGATCATCTCGGTCTTGCCGTGGGCGGCCACGCCAGCTACACGCCCGGCACCGACAACAGGGTGCATGCCAGCGGCGATCCACAAGTCCTGGCGCATCTTCGAGTGCGCGACGGCAATATCGAATTTGACTGCCGCGGCTGGCGCCAGGATGCCGACGATCTGACCATCGTCCTGCCGGGGCGGGAATTCAAGCGCTTCGCCATCGCTGGCAGCGGCGACCTTTCCCTGCACAAACTCAACCAACCGGCGCTGCTGGTGAACATCGCCGGCTCCGGCGACGTCAGGGCGGACGGCAAGGTAGACCATGCCGAAATCCATATCGCCGGTTCCGGTGACGCCGATCTCGGCCAGGTCACATCACGGGTCGCCAGCGTGCATATCGCCGGTAGCGGCGACGTCGACATCGCGCCCAGCCAGCAGGCCAACATCGGCATCTTCGGCTCGGGCGACGTGAACCTGCATACCAACCCCAAGCAGCTTGAGACCAACATCAAAGGCTCGGGGCAAGTCCACAACCTCGTCATCGGCGGCTGAACAGAAGGAGACAGGATCATGGTTCAAAAGCTCGCTATCATCGCCGTCATTGGCCTCACCGCTTCGGCCGTCTGCATCGGTGCCGCGGCCGCCATCGGGGGCAAGAATTTCGCCGACAACTTCGACGGCGACTTTTCCCTGTTCGACAGCAAGCCGCGCTGTGAAGCGGTGGCCGGCGCCACCGCCACCAGCCGCGACCTGAACTGGGACGGCAGCGATCATGTGGGCCTGGCCATTTACGGGCCGGCGACCTACACGCCCGGCAGCGGCGACAAGCTGCACGCCACAGGCGATGCGCAGATTCTGGCCCATCTGCGCATTCGTGATGGAAATATTGAACTCGATTGCCACGGCTGGCGCGACCGGACCGGGGACATAACCCTCACCCTTCCTGGGCGCGAATTCCGCCGGTTCGGACTGAATGGCGGAGGCAACCTCACGCTCAATGGTCTGAACCAGGCCGATCTGATGATTGCCATCGGCGGCGCAGGCAGGGTCAGGGCCAATGGCAAGCTCGAGTCTCTCAGGCTGACCATCGGCGGATCGGGCAATATCGATTTGGACCAGATCACCGCGCGCGAGGCCAAGGCGAATATCGGAGGATCCGGCACCATTCGGGCCAAGGGCTCCATTGATGAGCTCACAATCGGCATCGGAGGATCGGGGCGCGCCGATTTCGGCCAAGTCACGTCCAGCAGGGCCGACGTGCGTATTGGTGGTCATGGCGATGTGGACATTGCCCCAACCGATGTGGCGAAAATCGCAATCGGCGGCTCGGGCGATGTCACCCTGCACAGCAACCCCAAGGAACTGGACACCCATATCGGCGGCTCGGGACAGATCCACCGCGCGGCTACCTGACGCAATCTCGACAAAAAGCACGGGCGGGACTATGTCCCGCCCCATGACGACCGGTCTGAAAATCGGTGACGTGACCATCCCCGGACGGGTGCTGACCGCGCCCATGACAGGCGTTTCCGACCTGCCCTTCCGGCGCATCGCGTCCATCTGTGGCGCGCCTTACGTCGCCACCGAAATGGTGGCGTGCGATAGCTTTGCTCGCGGGCGTCCCGATGTCGTTCGCCGCGCCGCGGTGGGCGACGGATTGCCCCTGATGGTGATCCAGCTGGTGGGCCGCACGCCCGAATGGGTCGCAAAAGGCGCCAGGCTCGCGGAAGACGCCGGCGCGGACATCATCGATTTCAACATGGGCTGCCCGGCGAAAGAAGTGACCGGCGCACTCTCGGGTTCGGCCCTGATGCGCGAGCCCGAACTTGCCGCACGCCTGATCGGCGCCGCGGTCGACGCCACCTCGCGCCCGGTCACGCTCAAGATGCGGCTGGGCTGGGATGACAGGAATCGCAACGCGCCCGAAATCGCGGCGCTGGCCGAACAACTGGGTGTGCAAGCGATCACGGTGCATGGCCGCACCCGTCAGCAATTCTATGGTGGCGTCGCGGATTGGCGCGCGGTGGCCGAGGTCAAGAAAGCCGTGCGCATTCCGGTGATCGTGAACGGCGACATCATTGATGCGGCGAGCGCGCGCGCGGCGCTGGCGCAATCGGGCGCGGATGCGGTGATGATCGGACGCGGTACGTACGGTCGGCCCTGGATCGCCGGCGTCCTGGACGATGCCCTCAAGACAGATGCGGACATCGCCGAGCCGGGACTTGCCTCTCGTTTGGGCATCGCGCTTCAACATTTCACAGACACAATGCGCTTCTACGGGGACGCATTAGGCCTGAAAATATTCCGCAAACATCTGGGCTGGTACATCGAACAGGCATTATGTCCTGCAGATCCGGCGCTTCGGCGTGCAGCCAGGTCACGCTTGTGTCAAATTGACAACGCCGCTGGCGTTGAATCGAACCTGGCCGCACTTTGGTCGAATTCTACTCTTCCAATTCTCGCATCCGCACATATGTAAGGGGCGCCGCGGGGGATTTGCGGCGGACCGTTTAGTGTTGTCGCGGATGTCTGATGCGGTCCCGTCCGTTCGTCATCCTGTTCAGTGATATTTTTGGGGGTTACGCATGTTGCGTCGTGCTTTGCCGGCCTTGGCCATCGGCCTCGCCCTTGCGGGTTGCGGTCAGCCGCCTCAGCAGCAGATGCCACCGCCGGCGGTGGGCTACATCACCATTGCCGAACAACCGGTGGCGCTGATGGTCGAGCTGCCGGGCCGAACCAGTCCGTTCGCGGTATCGGAGATCCGTCCACAGATCAATGGCATCGTCCAAAAGCGCCTGTTCGTGGAAGGTTCGACCGTGAAGGCGGGCTCGGCGCTCTATCAGATCGACCCCTCGCTCTACCAAGCGACATACGACAATGCGCTGGCAACATTGGCTGACGCCAAGGCCAAGGCCGATCGCTATGCGAATCTGCTCAAGCAGAACGCGATCTCCCCCCAGGATGCCGACGACGCCAAGGCTGCATATCTCCAGGCCAAGGCCAATGCCGAAACGGCTCGCATCAATCTGGGGTACACCCGGATCACCTCGCCCATCACAGGCCGCATCGGAGCCTCCACCGTCACGGAAGGCGCGCTGGTGGTGGCGCAACAGGCGACTGCGCTCGATATCGTATCGACGCTCGACCCCATATATGTGGATGTCGACCAGTCCACCGCCGAACTTCTGGCGCTGAGAAAGGCCGTCATGGCAGGCAATGTCCATTCCGACGGCCCGCTCACCGCCGAAGTGTCGCTCAAGCTGGACGACGGCAGCACCTATCCGCTGAAAGGCAAGCTGCAATTCACCGACGTGACAGTGGACCCCGCCACTGGCGCTGTGCAGTTGCGCGCCATCTTCCCCAATCCCGACAACATCCTGCTGCCGGGCCTTTATGTGCGCGCCACCATCAATCAGGGCATGGACCCGCATGGAATTCTGGCGCCCCAGGCCGCCATCAGCCATGACCAGAAGGGCCAGCCGACCGCGCTGGTGGTGGAAGAAAAGGACGGAAAGAATTTCGCTCGCCTGCGCGTGCTCAGGACGGGGCGCGCCATCGGCAGCAACTGGCAGGTGCTGGAAGGCCTAAAGCCCGGTGACAAGCTGATCACCGAGGGCCTGGCCAAAGTGGCGCCAGACATGCCGGTCAAACCCGCGCCGGCCGAACAAGCGCCGCTGGATCCAACCCAGCCCGCCACGCCGGTGCACTGATGAGCTTGTCGCGCTTCTTCATCGACCGCCCAGTCTTCGCCTGGGTCATTGCCGTCATCATCATGCTGGCGGGCGGCATCGCCGCGCTCAACCTGCCAATCGAGCAGTATCCCACCATCGCGCCGCCGTCGGTCGTCATCAACGCCACCTATCCGGGCGCCGACGCCAATTCGCTGCAGAACTCCGTCACCCAGGTGATCGAACAGCAGCTGACCGGCCTGGACAATCTGCTCTATTTCTCGTCCCAGTCCAATTCCAACGGCACGGTGCAGATCACCGCAACCTTTGCCGCCGGCACCAATCCCGACATCGCCCAGGTGCAGGTGCAGAACAAGGTGCAGGCCGCGGTGCCGCTGCTGCCGTCAACCGTGCAACAGCTGGGCGTGCTGGTGGCCAAGAACACGCCCAACTTCATTATCGTGATCGGCGTCTATGACGATACCGGCCGCTATTCCAATATCGACATTTCGGACTTCATCACCTCCAAGATGCAGGATCCGCTGTCCCGCGTGCCGGGCGTCGGCAACACCCAGGTGTTCGGCTCCCAATATGCCATGCGCCTCTGGCTCGACCCCTTCAAGCTGCACAATTACAGCCTGCAGCCATCCGATGTGTTCAACGCGGTCCAAGCGCAGAATGTGCAGGTCTCCGCCGGCCAGATCGGCGCACAGCCCGCCGCCGCGCCCTCGATCAACGCCACCGTCACGGCGCAGTCGCAGCTTCAGACGCCGGAGCAATTCCGCAACATCATCCTGAAGACTTCGCCCTCGGGCGCGGTGGTCCGGCTGGGCGATGTCGCCCGCGTCGAGCTGGGCGCGGAAACCTATTCCATTGCCAGCCTTTATGACGGCTATCCCGCCGCCGGTATTCCCATCATGCTCGCGCCGGGCGCCAATGCGCTCAAGACCGTGGACGCGGTCAAGGCCAAGGCCAAGGAGCTGGAAGCCCAGCTGCCGCCGGGCATGAAGATGATCTATCCGGTGGACAACACCACCTTCATCCGCCTTTCCATCCACGACGTGGTGGTGACCCTGCTGGAAGCCATCGCGCTGGTAGTGCTGGTGATGTACATCTTCCTGCAGAACTGGCGCGCCACCCTGATCCCGGCCATCGCCGTGCCGGTTGTGCTGCTTGGCACCTTCGGCGTGCTGGCGGCGGCCCACTATTCCATCAACACGCTGACCCTGTTTGCCCTGGTGCTGGTGATCGGCCTTCTGGTCGATGATGCCATCGTGGTGGTGGAGAATGTCGAACGCATCATGGCCGAGGAGCGGCTGTCGCCCCGCGACGCCACCCTCAAAAGCATGCAGGAGATTACCGGCGCGCTGATCGGCATCGGCCTGGTGCTGACCGCGGTGTTCCTGCCCATGGCCTTCTTCGGCGGCTCGACGGGCGCGATCTACCGCCAGTTCTCCATCACCATCGTCTCGGCCATGTCGCTGTCGATCATGGTGGCCCTGGTGCTGTCGCCGTCCCTCTGCGCCACCCTGCTCAAGCCCGTGGAAGGCGAGGAAGGCCACCTAAAGCAGGGATTCTTCTTCGACTGGTTCAACCGCAACTTCGATCATTTCCGCAACTGGTACCAGCGCTACACTGCCTGGTTCCTGCACCGTACCTGGTTCACCATGCTGGCCTATGGCGGCATCGTGGTGGTGCTGGCGGTGCTGTTCGTGCGCCTGCCCACCGGCTTTCTGCCCGACGAAGACCAGGGCTTCATCTTCAACCTGATCAACCTGCCGGCCGGCACGCCCCAGCCCAAAACCCTGAAGGTGGCGCAGAATGTGGCCGAATACTATCTCGACAAGGAAAAGAACAATGTCGACTTCGTATTTGCCGTCGCGGGCTTTTCCTTCGCCGGCTCTGGCGAAAATACCGGCATTGCGTTCACCCACCTGAAGGACTGGAGCGTGCGCAAGGGCAGCCAGAATGCATCGGTCGCCATCGCCAACCGCGCCATGATGCATTTCTTTCCGTATCGCGATGCACAGGTCTTCGCCATCATACCGCCGTCGGTGCAGGAACTGGGCAATGCCACCGGCTTCGACCTGGAGCTGGAGGACCATGGCAATTCCGGCCATGACGCGCTGATCGGCGTGCGCAATCAGCTTCTGGGTCTTGCCAACCGCGACCCGCTGCTTGTGGGCGTGCGGCCCAACAGCCTGGACGACACGCCCCAGCTGCATGTCGCCATCGATCAGGACAAGGCGAGCACGCTGGGCGTGTCGCTGGCCGACATCAACTCCACCCTCACGGCTGCCTGGGGCTCGACCTTCATCAACGACTTCATCGACCGTGGCCGCGTCAAGCGCGTCTACATGCAGGGCGACGCCCCCTACCGCATGACGCCGCAGGATCTGGATCGCTGGTATGTGAGAAGCACCAACGGCACCATGGCGCCCTTCTCCTCCTTCGCCACCTCGACTTGGGCCATCGGGCCCGCGTCGCTGACCCGCTATAACGGCCTTCCGGCCATCGAACTGCAGGGCCAGGGCCAACCCGGTGTCTCGACCGGCACCGCCACCCAGGAGATGTACAAGCTGGCGGCGAAACTGCCCAAGGGGTTCGGCATCGAGCCGACCGGCCTGTCCTATCAGGAAGAGGCCAGCGGCGCGCAGGCGCCGGCGCTTTATGCACTTTCAATCCTGGTGATCTATCTGTGCCTGGCGGCGCTCTATGAAAGCTGGGCCATTCCGCTGTCGGTGATGATGGTGATCCCCTTAGGCGTGATCGGGGCGCTGGCGCTGACCACTCTGCGTGGGTTGTTCAACGACATCTATTTTCAGGTCGGCCTGCTCACCACCATCGGCCTGTCGGCCAAGAATGCGATTCTGATCGTGGAATTCGCGGTCGATGCGGAAAAGCGTGGTGCCTCGGCCTTCGATGCCGCCATGGAAGCCGCGCGTCTGCGTCTCAGGCCCATCCTGATGACGTCCATCGCCTTCATCGCCGGCGTGACGCCGCTGGCGCTGGCCCATGGCGCGGGCGCCGGCAGCCAGAACGCCATCGGCACCGGCGTGGTGGGCGGCATGATCACGGCGACGGTGCTGGCGATCTTCTTCGTTCCCGTCTTCTTCCGGCTGGTCAATACACGGCTGCAGCATCACAAGTAGCCCCTGCGGCCTCCGCGGGCCCGCAGCGACCACCTCCTTCCGCGCGGCGCGCTAGCGCGCGCGGGGAGAGCTGGTTGCCCATAGGGGGCGATGCGGATCATACTGCCCGAAAAATACGGGAGGGGATGATGATCCGTTTCTGCGCGGCGGCCGCCCTGGCGCTGCTGGCTTCGCCGACTTTCGCCGAAGACATTGCGACGCGCGATCACATCGTCACGGTGACCTCGACCGTGCCGGTCATCGCGGGCGAGAAATCCACGCTTTACGTGCGCGAGCGCGCGCTGCCGAAGGTGCTGCGCCGTGGCGCCGGCGACAAGGTGGTGCTGTTCGTGCATGGCGCTGGCACGCCCGCCGAAGTCAGCTTCGATGTGTCCTATCAGGATTACAGCTGGATGGGCTATCTGGCCGCCGCCGGTTACGACGTCTTCTCGGTGGACATGACCGGCTATGGCCGCTCGGCCCGGCCCGCGCCCATGAACGACAAGTGCAACCTGGCGCCGCAGCAGCAGAAGGAATTCGGCGTCAACTGTCCGCAAAGCTATCCCGGCAATCTCACCAACATTGAATCCGACTGGAACGACATTTCCGCAGCCGTCGCCTTCATCGAGAAGCTGCGGCATGTGAAGAAGCTCAATCTGGTCGGCTGGTCGCAAGGAGGCCCCCGGGCCGGCGGCTGGACGGCGAACCATCCCGACCAGGTGGCCAAGCTGATTCTGCTGGCGCCCGCCTACAATCGCACCACCAAGACCGACGCGCCGCCGCTGCCGGTACCGGGAGCGGTGTTCAACACCCAGAGCCATGACGAGTTCATTGCCAACTGGGACCGTCAGGCGCCCTGCCCCGGCCAATATGATCCGGCCGCGGCGCAATCGGTGTGGTCGCAAATGCTGAAATCCGATCCGGTCGGCGCAAGCTGGACACCGGCGGTGCGCCGCGCCTCCATCGCTTCGTCATCCTGGGGCTGGACGCAGGCCAAGGTGCAGGCGATGACCACGCCCACCCTGATGGTCAGCGGCGTCAACGACAAGCAGGTCAATCCCGACCGGGTGCGCGACTTTTATGCCGATATCGGCAGCAAACAGAAGGTGTTCGTCGATCTGGCCTGTTCCTCGCACAACGCCATGTGGGAAAAGAACCACCTGCTGCTGTTCAAAGCCTCGCTGGAATGGCTGGAAAAAGGCACCGTGAATGGCCAGTCCAACACGATGCTCAAGCTGGGCTATTAGGCGGCGAGGCCTGCACACCCTGGATTGATAAATTATTTCGATTGAAGTAACATAAGCAATCTGTTGGATTTATCGGTAACGCGGCCGCATTTTCCCTTCGTCTCTTAAAGGGAAGCCGCCAGATGACGATAATCGCCCATGACCAAGCCCGTGCGCCGCGTCTTCAAAGCCACACTCTTCTCCCGGGCGTCGCGCTGGCGGCAATATTGGCCGCCAGCGGTTTTGCGCTGCACGCCGTGCCCGGCATAGGCGTGTTGAGCCCCATGATCCTTTCGATCCTGCTGGGGATTGCATTCCATAACCTGGTGGGCACGCCGGCGCGGGCCAAGGCCGGTGTGGCTTTCGCGATGCGCCGCATCCTGCGTTTCGCCATCATCCTGCTTGGCCTGCAACTCACAGCACAGCAGGTCGCGGAAGTGGGCGGAACGGGCGTGGCGATCATCGCCGCCACGCTGATCGCGACCTTTTTTATCACCAAGCTGATGGGCCGCCTGCTGGGCGTGGAGCGCGGCCTCTCCGAACTGATCGCGGCGGGCACTTCCATCTGCGGCGCCTCGGCCGTGGTTGCCGTCAATACCGTGACCGGGGCCAAGGATGAGGATGTCGCCTATGCCGTGGCCTGTGTCACCGTGTTCGGCAGCATCGCCATGTTCGTTTATCCCATGCTTCCCGCGCTGCTCAACCTGTCACCGCATGCTTTCGGGCTGTGGAGCGGCGCTTCCATTCACGAGATCGCCCAGGTCGTTGCCGCCTCCTTCCAGGATGGCCACACCGCCGGGGAGTTCGGCACCATCGCCAAGCTGACCCGCGTCTCGATGCTGGCGCCCGTGGTTCTGGCCCTGGGTATCGCGGCCGCGCGCCGCCACGGCCCCGGACGCGCCAAGGCGCCCATGCCCTGGTTCGTGCTGGGTTTTGTCGCGCTGGTGATCGTCAACAGCCTGGTCGCAATTCCGGCCCCGCCCAAAGCCGCCATCGTCGCGATCACCACCTTCCTGCTTTCGGTTGCGCTTGCGGCCATGGGGCTGGAAACTGATCTGCGCAAGCTCGCCGCACGGGGCGCGCGTCCCGCAGCGCTGGGCGCCCTCTCCGCACTGTTCATCGCCGGTTTCAGTCTCTGTCTCATCAAGCTTTTTGCGTGAACCCATGACGCTCGAGCAGCTCCGGATCTTTGTCGCCGTCGCCCAACGTCAGCACATGACGGAAGCGGCAAAGACGCTGGGGCTCACGCAATCCGCGGCCAGCGCCGCCATTGCCGCCCTCGAGGAGCATTACGACACGAAACTGTTCCACCGGATCGGCCGCGGCATTGCCCTGACGGAAGAAGGCCGCCGCTTCCTCGATGAGGCGCGGGCCGTGCTGGCCCGGGCCGAGGCTGCCGAACAGGTGCTCTCGGAGATGACCGGCTTGAAACATGGCTTGCTGCGGGTTCAGGCGAGCCAAACGGTCGCCGGCTACTGGCTGCCGCGCTATCTGGTGGATTTCCGGGCGGCCTATCCCGGCGTCCGGCTGGAGCTCACGGTCGGCAATACCGAGCAGGCCGCCGCCGCAGTTCACGATGGCGCAGCCGATCTCGGCTTCGTGGAAGGCAAGGTCAACGATCCGCGACTCGCCGTCCGGGAAATCGCGCGCGACCGGCTGATGCTGGTCGTCGGTGCGCGCCATCCCTGGGCGGGACGCCGACATATATCTCCCGAGGACATTTTGACGACGCCCTGGATCCTGCGCGAAAAAGGTTCCGGCACGCGCGCCATGTTCGAGCGGGCGCTCGCCGATTTTGGCATCGATCCTTCGATGCTGAATATCCTGATAGAGCTCCCCTCCAACGAGGCGGTCCGCAGCGCCGTGATTGCCGGCGAAGCGGCCACGGTGCTTTCGGCATCGGTGCTGGTCGCGGGGCTGGAGTCCGATCTGCTCTGCGCCCCCTCTCTCGCGCTCCCGGAGCGCGCATTTTATGTCGTCACGCACAAGGAACGGCATGTCAGCCGCGCGGCTGCCGCGCTGCTCAAGATCATCCACCCGCCTCCAGCGGCATCTCCCACGTCCAAGCGCGGCTGACCGGAAAATCGCGCCTGGCGCTCTGGCACGGATTTTCGGCTACAAAGCGTTTGGTGGCAGACGGGTGCCATTGCCGGATTTCGTGAATAATGCAGCCAATACAATCACATAAGTTTGCCGTTGCTCCGATGATGGACTGGACCGACAGTCCCTGCCGGGTGCTGCATCGCTGTCTGACGAAGCGCGCGCTCCTTTACACCGAGATGGTGACTGCGGACGCTGTGCTGCATGGCGACCGGGTGCGGCTTTTGGGCTTTGACGCTTTCGAACATCCACTGGCACTGCAGCTCGGCGGCTCCGATCCGGCGAAACTGGCCGCAGCGGCGAAGATTGCTGCGGATTTCGGCTATGACGAAGTGAACCTCAATGTCGGCTGTCCATCGGACCGGGTGCAGTCGGGGCGCTTCGGCGCCTGCCTGATGCGCGAACCCGGGCTTGTCGCCGACTGTGTCGCGGCGATGCGGGCGGCGGTTTCCATTCCCGTCACCGTCAAATGCCGCATCGGCGTGGACGAGCAGGACCCGGAACATTCCCTGCGCGCGCTGATCGATGCCTGCGCGTCCGCCGGCGTCTCGGTTTTCGCGGTGCATGCCCGCAAGGCCTGGCTGGAGGGCCTGTCGCCCAAGGAAAACCGCGACGTGCCGCCGCTGGACTATGAGCTGGTCTATCGCGTCAAGCGCGAGCGGCCGCAGCTGACGATCCTGGTCAATGGCGGCATCGAAACTTTGGACCAGGCGGAGGACCATCTTCGCCATGTCGATGGCGTGATGCTGGGCCGTGCCGCCTATCAGAATCCGGCGCTGCTGGCTGAGGTGGATGCGCGCTTTTTTGGCGGCCCGCCGATCGACATCGACGCGGCCGTGGAGGCGTACGTCGACCATGTCGCGCGCCAGCTTGCGGGTGGCGCGCGGCTGCATCCGCTGATCAAGCCGATGCTGGGACTTTACAACGGCCGGCCCGGCGCACGGCCGTTCCGCCGCCATCTGAGCGAGCATGCGGTGCGTGACGGCGCCGGCATCGCGGTGCTGCGCGACGCGCTGAGCTTTGTGCGCGAGCGCCGCGCCGCTTGAGCCGCGGCCACAGATCGCGCGTGATCAGCCCACATTCCGGAAGAAGCCGTGGCTTGCGCCCCAGCGCAGCATCAATTCGGGCCAGGCCGCATCCGGCTTGCCCGCGGTGCGTGCGATGCCGAAGCCATGCCCGCCCGCGTCAAAGACATGGATGGCTGCGGAAATGCCGGCGCGGCGCAGCGCGGTGAAATAGGCCACGCCATTTTCGATCGGCGGCACCGTGGTGTCATCGGCGGCGAGACAGATCCAGCTCGGCGGCGCATCGGCAGGCACATGCCGCTCGCAGGAATAGGCGTCGATCAATGCGGGTGATGCATCGGGACCGAGCAGATTGTCGCGCGAACCCTTGTGACAGCCTTCGCCCATGGTGACGACCGGATACATCGGCACCGAGAAGCTGGGCCGCGCGTCCATGGTGTCGGCGGCATCCAGCGGCGCATACACCTTTGCCGCAAATCGCGTGGCGATGGAGCAGGCGACATGCCCGCCGGCGGAAAATCCCATAAAGCCCACGCGCGCGGTATCGATGCCGTATGTGCCGGCATTGGCGCGAACCAGCCGCATGGCGCGCTGGGCATCCTGCAGCGGCACGTCGCTGCGGTTCGCCCAGCCTTCGCCCGGCAGGCGATAACGCAGGACAAAACAGGTGACGCCGGCGGCGTTGAGATGACGCGCCACATCCAGGCCCTCGAAATCCAGCATCTCGCGCAGATAGCCGCCGCCCGGCGCCAGGATCATCGCCGAACCGTCAGGGCGGTCGGGACGCAAGACATTCATCACCGGAATGCCGACCTGATCGATGGCGCGATCGCTGGGCGTGATGTAGGGCGGCTCGTGATTGGTGACGCGGATCGGCGGCAAATGCAGGTTTTCGCCACCCGGCGGAACGCCTGGCCACAACGTGATGACCTCTTTGGGGTCGGTAGGCAATACGCCGTCACCCTGTACGACCGTGTCGGCCAGGGCCTTTCCCGACAGGGCCGCAGCGGCAAGGCCCGCGCCAATCACTGTGCGGCGATCCATCAATACCTCCCATTATGTTGGTCGCTCCGGCTTACGCCGACGCTTATCTTTTGCCCGAGCATCACACTCTTTTCCTTTTACGGGCAAGGCGTATTGTTCGCGGGTTATGAAGCTCTCCACCACCTTCGCTCTGCTGTTTCTCACCTCTGCCGCGATGGCCGATGCCACCCTGGCTGATGATGGGCCGGCCTATGGTCCCGAACTGGAGGGTTACACCTATCCCTTCCCTGTTTCGCACTACCGTTTCCAGAGCCAGGGCGTGGCGATGGACATGGCCTATATGGATGTGAAGCCTGAGGCACCAAACGGCCACACCGTCGTGCTGCTGCATGGCAAGAATTTCTGCGCCGCCACCTGGGAAGGCAGCATCAAGGCGCTAAGCGGCGCCGGCTATCGCGTGATCGCGCCCGACCAGATCGGCTGGTGCAAATCCACCAAGCCGGAGCATTATCAGTACACTTTCGAGCAGTTGGCCGCGAACACGCACGACCTGCTGCAATCGCTTGGCATCACCAAAGCGATCGTGATGGGCCATTCCACCGGCGGGATGCTGGCGATCCGCTATGGACTGCTTTATCCGGCTGATACCGAAAGGCTGGTGCTGGTCGATCCACTGGGGCTGGAAGACTGGCGCGCCAAGGGCGTCCCGTGGCAGAGCCTGGACGCGCAATATCAGACCCAGCTCAAGACCACGGCCGACAGCATCCGCGATTATGAGCGGGTGACCTATTACGCCAACACCTGGAAGCCGGAATATGAGCCCTGGGTGCAGATGCTGGCCGGCATGTATCGCGGCCCGGGCAAGGCGGTGGTGGCGTGGAATTCGGCGCTGACCTACGACATGATCTACACCCAGCCGGTGTTCTACGAATTCGAGAAGCTTTCCATGCCGGTGCTGCTGATGATCGGCGATCACGACACCACCGCCCCGGGCAAGCAGCTGGCGCCGCCGGAACTGCGCGCGCAACTGGGCCATTATCCCGAACTGGCGAAGGCCGCGATCGCGCGGATCAAACAGGGAAAGCTGATCGAATTCCCCGATCTCGGCCATTCACCGCAGATCCAGGACCCGGCCGGATTTCACGCCGCGCTGCTGGCCGCGCTTAAACCTTGAACCCGTGTGTTGCGGCCCAGGCCAGGAACAGGTCTGGCCAGGCGGCGCAAGGCTTGCCGATGGTCCAGTGCAGGCTGAAGCCATGACCGCCTTCCTGGAACACATGCAGCTCTGACGGTACTTTCGCATCGCGCAGCTTGCCGAAGAAGGTGATGCCGTTGGGGAATGGCGGCACGACATCGTCATCCGCTGCCAGACAGACGAAAGACGGCACGGTGTCGGCGCCGACATGATTTTCCAGCGACCAGTTGGCCACCGCTTCAGCGGACGGATTGTCGCCCAACAGCTTGTCGCGCGAACCCTGATGCGCGCCCGGCCCCATGGTGATGACCGGATACATGTGCGCGGCAACGATGGGCTTGTCGTCCTGCTGATCGGCGGGGCTGACCGCCGTGTAGGTCGGCATGCCATGACGCGTGGCCAGCGACGCCGACAGATGTCCGCCGGCCGAAAAGCCAATCGCCGCCAGCTTGCTGACGCCATATTCGCCGGCCCGGATCAGGCGCATGGCGCGCTGGGCATCCTGCAGCGGCACGTTGGAGCGGTTCTTCCAGCCTTCGCCCGGCAGCCGGTAGCGCAGCACAAAACAGATGATGCCCAGGCTTGCGAAATGCTGGGCGATCTCGCGCCCGCCGCGGTCGCCGCCTTCCGAGGCATAACCGCCGCCGGGAATGATCAGCAAACCAAGACCATTCGGCCGGGCGGGGCGATAGACGAAGAAGCCCGGCGTCTGGATCTGGCTGACGGCGCGCACATGAAAGCCGTCGGGCTGGACCGCGTCGGTGACTTTCAGGTCCAGCCTGACGCCTTCGCCGCCCGGCGGCGTGCCAGGCCATAATGCGATGAATTCCTGGGAGTCACCCGGCAAATGACCGGGCTCGCTCTGTGCATCCGCCGCGCCCGACACCAGCGCGCCGGCCAGCCCCAAGCCCAACATCTCCCGCCGATCCATCCAAGCTCTCCCGTCATTTTTGGGAGATGCTTGCGCGGGCGGGCCGTCAAGACAAGGCTAAATCTTCTGGTCGTACTCGCCCACTTCGGGGTGCTTCGACAGCCGCGTGTCGATGTCCTTGAACATCGCCCGCATATTGGCTTCCGAGGCCGGGCTTTCCACCACCACCACCAGCGACGGCTTGTTGGAAGAGGCCCGCACCAGGCCCCAGGTGCCGTCTTCCAGCGTCACGCGCACGCCATTGACAGTGACGACAGAAACGATCTTCTGCCCCAGCAAACTCTCGCCCTTGTCTTTCATGGTGCTGTATTCCTTCACCATCGCCTCGACCACGGCGTATTTCTTGTCGTCGGGGCAATAGGGCGCCATGGTCGGCGAGCCCCAGCTTTGCGGCAGGCCGTCAAAAAGCGCGGACAGTTTCTTTCCGCCCGCCTTGTCCAGCATTTCCAACACCTGAATGCCGGCAACGATGCCGTCATCATAGCCATGGCCGATCGGCGGATTGAAGAAGAAATGGCCGGACTTTTCAAAACCCGCCAGCGCGCCCAGATCGGAGGTGCGGCGCTTGATGTAGCTGTGACCCGTCTTCCAGTAATCGGTCTTCACGCCATTGGCCTTGAGAACCGGATCGGTGAGGTAAAGCCCGGTCGATTTCACATCTACCACAAAGGTCGCGTTCTTGTGCTCTGCGGAAAGGTCGCGCGCCAGCATCACGCCGATCTTGTCGGCAAAGATCTCGCGGCCCAAATCGTCCACCACGCCGCAACGGTCGCCGTCGCCGTCAAAGCCCAGGCACAAGTCGGCGCCCTTCTCCTTCACCGCATGGCTCATGGCATGCAGCATTTCGAGATCCTCGGGGTTTGGATTGTATTTGGGGAAGGTGAAATCCAGATCGGTGTCCATGCCGATCACCTCCGCGCCGATGCGGCGCAGCGCCTCGGGCGCGAAAGCCCCCGCCGTGCCATTGCCGCAGGCCGCGATCACCTTGATCGGGCGCGACAGCTTGTGGCCCTTTGTGACAGCTTGAAGATATGTCTCGCGCATGTCTGGCACCGCGACATAGGAACCGCCGGCGCGTTCCTGGCCCTTGCCGTTCAGCACAATATCCTTGATGGCATTGATCTCGTCGGGACCGAAGGTCAGGGGCCGCCTGGCCCCCATCTTCACGCCGGTCCAGCCATTCTCGTTATGGCTGGCGGTGACCATCGCGACAGCGGGACAGTCGAGCGCAAATTGCGCGAAATAGGCGACCGGCGACAGCGCCAGACCGATGTCGTGCACTTCGCAGCCGGCACGCAACAGACCAATGGTCAGAGCCTGCTTTATGGAGAGGCTGTAGCTGCGGAAATCGTGGCCGGTGACGACCTTGGGCTTCACGCCAATGTCATGGAGATAGGTGCCAAGGCCCAGGCCCAGCGCCTGGATACCCAAGAGGTTGATCTCCTTGCCGAACAGCCAGCGCGCATCATATTCGCGAAAGCCGTTGGCTGTGACGAGCGGCAGGTTCTCGTAATCGGCCGTGTTGGGAACAAGGTCGGAACGGGGTTTCAATATCATGATGTCCGCATGTCTCAGGGATGCAGAAAGGTTTTAATCGTCCAGGTCGCCTTGCTCAACCCGGCTCGTGCGGGCCGAGCGTTCCATCCCTGCGCTCGAAGCGGGGATTGGAAAGATCATAGGTGCCATAACCGCAGTGCGGACAGGCAGGGATCAGATCGCCCTGTGCAAACCGGGCCACCTGGTGGCACCGCTCACACCGATAATCCGACGATTCACGCGCGATTTCTCCGGCTTTCTCGCTCATATCCGCCTTGAATGTGATTGCCCCAAGCCAACGCGGGCAGACGCCCGGCGTTCCGAAGCGCGCCTCTATTGCGATAGTTCCCGCATGGTATAAGCACGCGGAATGGATGAGGACCTTCTGACCAGGCTGAACCTGCCCCGGATCGCGCCCGGCTGGGTTTGGCTGGTGGGAGCGGGTCCCGGCGATCCCGGCCTGATCACGGCATTGGGGCTCGTCGCGCTCGACGACGCCGATCACATTCTTTACGACGCACTGGTGGACCCCGCATTGCTGGCCTTGGCGAAGGGCGAGAAGATCTATGCCGGCAAGCGCGCCGGCGTCAGAAGCTGCAAGCAGGATGAAATCTCCGATCTGCTGGTGAGACTGGCAAAGGAGGGAAAGCGCGTGCTCAGGCTCAAGGGCGGCGATCCCTTCGTCTTCGGCCGTGGCGGCGAGGAAGCCCAGGCGCTGGCGCGCGCGCATGTACCGTTCCGCATCGTGCCCGGGATCACGGCGGGCATTGGCGGCCTGGCTTACGCCGGCATTCCCGTCACCCATCGCGACACAAACCATGCCGTCACCTTCATCACCGGCCATGGCGCGGACGGCAAGCTGACGAAACTGGACTGGACCGCAGTATCGCGGGGCGCATCCACGCTTGTGTTCTACATGGCGCGCAAGTTCGCGGGCGAGATCGCCGAGGCGCTGCTGGCGGCGGGACGTCCGCGCGACGAGCCCGCGGCCATCGTCGCCAATGCGGCACGTCCCGACCAGGAGGTGATCGTCACCACCTTGGGCGGCCTGGCCGCCGCGGCAGAAGCTGCGCCCGCGCTCGCCATCCTTGTGATCGGAGAGAATGTCACCCTGGCGAAAGATCTCAACTGGCTGGCTTCAGCGCGCTGAGACGTTCCGGCAACTTCTCCATCACCGCGCGGCGCTCCTGGTCGCTCATGCAGTACCAATCGCTGATCTCTTCCAGGGTGCGTCCACAGCCCCGGCACAACCCGCACTCTGGGTCATAGGTGCAGATTTTGAGGCAGGGGCTCTCCATTTCCCGCGGAAGATAAGGCTTTCTCCCCGACCCGTAAATTGATTCAAAAGCTTGAAACGGCAAGCCGTTGCAAGCGGGTCTTAACCGGGACTTAACAGCGCATCTCTAGGCTGAGATCAGCAGTTTCGGAAAATTTCGCCATGGCCAAAGCGCAATTCCACAAGAGCCAGCGTGTCTATGTGAAGCCGGTCGGCACCTGGGCCTTGATCGAACGCGTGATACCGCATTGGGCCAAGGGCATCGATGAGCCGATCCGCATCCATTACGATGTGGGCCTGGGCCGGGAATTCGCCGCCAAGGAATTGCAGAGCGAAGAACCCTTGAGCAACAACACGCTGACGGACGCACGCAACTGGCGCGTGGTGCGCGCCCGCAACAAATGGCAGCCGTCCGAGGACTGCGCACGCCATCCGGTGCCGGGCACCTATCCGGTGGTGATCACGGGGGAAGCGGAATGGGGTGGCTGGCGTGTGCCGGGCGCCGAATATGACCTGGACCCCGGCAAGGTCGAGGAGCAGGCCCGGTTGATCGCCAACGCCCCGCAGCTGGCCAGCTTCGCCAGCGCCCTGGTGGACTGGGCCCGCAAGTCGGGCGAGGACATGCCCAACGAGCTGGCTGAACTGGCGCACCGCGCCCAGGACCTGCTGACCGACGTCAAGCGCACCGCCTGAGAAGGCACGCCCGTACGATTGTTTGGGGGGAAAGAGACAGGCTATAAAGCAGCCTCCTTTCCTGCCTGAAAGCTCCTCCCATGCGTACCGACGAGCCGCGCGCCATCCATCTTGCCGACTATCGCGCACCGGAATTCCGCATACGCACCGTCCATCTGGACTTCGCGCTGTTGCCGGAAGCAACACGGGTCACGGCCCGGCTGGAGATCGCGCGGCAGACGGGGTCGGGTCCGCTCGTGCTGATCGGTGAAAACCAGAAGCTGCTCTCGGTCGCTGTGGATGGCCGGCCGCTTTCGCCCGGCGACTATCTGCTCGACGACAAAAGCCTGACCCTGCCCAATCCGGCCTCCAAGCTGACAGTTGAAGTCGTCAGCGAGATCAATCCGGCCGCCAATACCGCGCTGGAGGGCCTTTTCCTGTCCAACGGCATGTTCTGTACCCAGTGTGAGCCGGAAGGCTTCCGCCGCATCACCTATTTCCTGGATCGGCCCGACAACCTTTCCATCTTCACCGTGCGGATCGAGGCCGACAAGGAACAGTATCCGGTGCTTCTCTCCAACGGCAACCGCATCGAAAGCGGCGAGCTTTCCGGCGGGCGCCACTATGCGGTTTGGCACGATCCCTTCCCCAAGCCGTCCTATCTGTTTGCGCTGGTGGCGGGCGATCTGGGCGTCATCCATGACAGCTTCACCACCCTGAGCGGACGCAAGGTCGCGCTCGACATCTATATCGAGCATGGCAACGAGCCGCGCGCGCTTTACGCCATGGATTCGCTCAAGCGGGCGATGAAATGGGACGAGGAGGCCTACGGCCGCGAATATGACCTCGATATCTTCATGATCGTGGCGGTATCGGCCTTCAACATGGGGGCGATGGAGAACAAGGGCCTCAACATCTTCAACGACAAGGTGCTGCTGGCCTCGCCCGAGACCGCCACCGACGACGATTATGCCCGCATCGAAAGCGTGGTGGCGCACGAATATTTTCACAACTGGACCGGCGACCGCGTCACCTGCCGCGACTGGTTCCAGCTATCGCTGAAGGAAGGTCTCACCGTCTTCCGCGACCAGCAATTCTCGGGCGACATGCGCTCGCGCGGAGTCCAGCGCATCCAGGATGTGCGCTCGCTCAGGGCCCGCCAGTTCGTGGAAGATGCGGGACCGCTGGCCCATCCGGTGCAGCCGCAGAGCTATATCGAGATCAACAACTTCTACACCGCCACGATCTACGACAAGGGCGCACAGGTCATCGGCATGCTCAAGACGCTTGTCGGCGACGAGGGCTACCGCAAGGCGACCGATCTTTATTTCGACCGCCATGACGGGGAAGCCGCCACGGTGGAAGACTGGGTCAAATGTTTCGAGGATGCCTGCGAGCGCGATCTCACCCAGTTCCGTCTGTGGTACCGCCAGTCGGGCACGCCGGTGATCGAGGCGCGCGGCGCCTATGACGCAAAAGCGAAGACCTACACCCTGGATCTGACCCAGACGCTGGCGCCGACGCCCGGCCAGCCGGAGAAAAAAACCATGCACATTCCCGTGCGCATGGGCCTTGTCGGCCAGAAGGGCGCCACCCTGCCATTGACGCTCGAAGGCGAGAACCATGCGGGACCCGAGACCCGCGTGCTGGAGCTGACGGAAAATTTCCACCGCTTCACCTTTGTCGACGTGATGGAAGAGCCGCTCCTGTCGCTGGGCCGCAATTTCTCGGCGCCGGCCATCTTCCGCACGCCGCACAGCCGGCACGATCACGCCACCCTGATGGGCAGGGACAGCGACGCCTTCAACCGCTGGGAAGCGGGCCAGACCCTGGCCGCCCAGATCATGCTCGAAGTGGCAGGCGAGGCCCGCGGCGACGCCAGCACCGATTACATCGCCGCGATCGGCGATGTGCTGGCCCGTGCCGAGGAAGACCCTGCTTTCGCCGCCCAGATGCTGATGCCGCCCACCGAAAGCGAGCTGGCGGCGAAAAAGACGCCGGTCGATCCGGTCGGCATTCACACCGCCCGCGTCACGCTGGTGAGGGCCATCGCGCTTGCCCATCGCGAACGCCTGGCGCAGCTCTATGAGCACATGCGCGATTCCGGCGACTTCAGCCCGGACGCCCGGGAGGCCGGCAAGCGCGCGCTTCGCAATGCCTGCCTGCGCTATCTGACTGCGGCCGACGACGAGGCTGCCGCAGGCCTGGCCGACGCGCATTATCGCAGCGCGGACAACATGACCGACATGATCGCAGGCCTGGCGGCGCTGACCCGCATGGAGTCGCCCCTCTGTGACGCCGCCTTCACCCATTTCTACGACCGCTTCAAGAACGATCCTCTGGTGCTGGACAAGTGGATGAGCCTGCAGGCAGGCTCGCCCCTGCCCGAGACGGTCGCCGCCGTGCGCGGGCTGATGAAGCATCCCGCCTTCGACATCAAGAACCCGAACCGGGTGCGCGCCCTGGTCGGCGCCTTCAGCGTCAACCATCTGCGCTTCCACAATGAGGACGGCTCGGGCTACCGATTGGTGGGCGAAGTGATCCGCACGCTGGACCCGATGAACCCGCAGGTCGCCGCCCGCATGGCCGGCGCCTTCGAAAGCTGGCGCCGCTACGATCCCGCCCGCCAGGCACTGATGCGTGCCGAGCTGACCGCCATCCATGCCGTGCCCGGCATCTCGCCCAACCTGTTCGAGGTGACGGGCAAGATGCTCTCCTAGTGTCGTGATTTCGAGGGGCGAGACGTCCACCGATTCGTCGATCCTCGCCTTTATCCGAAGCCGGCTACGCCGGTGTTCGCGGGACAAACCCTCCACAGGAGATTTTGTTATTCCCCCGCGCGCTCCCATACTCATTTTCGCGCGAATCACCGCGCGGGCGGGGGATCATGGCCGAGGCGACAGCACGCCCTTGGGTTTGGCTGGATGGCATCTATACCGCCGCGATCCGGCGATCCTTTATCCGCCGCTTTGGACGCGACATCCGCTTCACCGTTCCGGTTTGCATCCTTCTGATCTGCGGCTGCTTCGCGGCAACGGCCCTGCTCCAGATGCGCCTGGACAGAAGCCGCGCGCTGGCCAATGCGGCGCGTTTCGAACGGGTGCGGGCCGCCGATCTTGCCGGCGACACCGCCGCCATCCTGGACCGCTACGCCCGGATGGGCGCGGTGTTCGCCGCAAGCCCCGAACAATATCGCAGCGCCGATCTTGCCCGCGCCGAGCCCGCGATCCGTGACATCGCGGTTTGGGATGCGAACGGCATCCAGCAGGCGCGCCTGGACACCAGGACCTCCCAGCCCTTCCCGCGCCCGGTCATGACCGGCGCGCGCATGGTTTTTGCCGAGGGCCTCGCCTTCCGCGACGGCAGCCGCATAGTGGCGGTGCTGTTTTCCACAAAAAGCCTGCTTTCGGGCGCCGCCCGTGCCGCATTGGTGGCGAAGGGCACCGCGGGCACACCCGTGCCGGGCTGGCCGGTCGCAGTTGAAACCCGGGTGGATGAACAAGCCACGCTGGAAAGCTGGGCCGGCGCGTTGCCGCTCTATCTCTTCGTCATCCTGGGACCGGCGCTGACGGGCGCCTGGCTCTCGGCCTTGTTCGTGAGCAGCTTCGAGCGCCAGGCCAGGGCGGCGCGTGCCATCCGCGCGCTCAAATCCACCCGCCCCGTCGAGGCCAGGCTTCTGGTCCGACTGGCCAATGCCGAGCGCAATGCGATGGAGGCACTGCGCTCCAAATCGGAATTCGTTGCGCATATGAGCCATGAGCTGCGCACACCCCTGAACGCGATGATCGGCTTTTCCGAAATCATTTCGGGCGGCCTGTTCGGGCCGGCGGGACATCCCAAATATGGCGAATATGCCCAGGACATTGCCCACGCGGGCAAGAACCTGCACGCCAAGATCGGTGACATCCTGGAATTCGCCAATGTCGAGGCCGGCCGCTACCCGCTGCAAGCGGAAGCCGTTGATCTGGCCGAAGCCGTGGGCACCCTGATCGAAGAACATCAGGGCCGCGCCTTTTCCCGCCGCATCTCCTTGTCGCTGGCCTTTGGCGAGCCGGGCCGTGTCCACGTCGATCCACGCGGCCTGCGCCGCATCGTTTCCAATCTCCTGGCCAATGCGCTGACTTACACGGCGGAAGGCGGCATCGTGCGGGCCGATGTCCATTTCGAAGAAGGCGCAGGCGTGGTCACGCTCTGCGACAGCGGCCCGGGCTTTTCGCCGCGCGAGGTGGAGCGGCTGGGCAAGCCCTTCGAGCGCTTCGACCGCGCCGGCAGCGTGACGGGTGCTGGGTTGGGTGTGGCCATCGCCATGGAGCTCGCGCGGCGCATGGGCGGGGCGATGCGGCTGGCCGGCCAAAGCTGCAATGGCGCAGTGATGGAATTGCGGCTGCCCCGGCTCTAGTTGCGGGCGCTTTCGAATTTGTGAGGGGCCCGCTGCCCGTCTAACCTGCGCCCAAGCACGGGGATTTTTCCGTCGATGATCAAAGGCTGGCTCCTGGGCGGGGTCCTGACCGCGTTTCTGCTGGTCGGGAGCTGGTTTTTGCTGCGTCCGCCCGCAGGTAGTGGTCCCGTCATCCTGTTCCAGTGGCAGGATTACATGGAGCAGCCCTTCCTGGCCGATTACGAGCGGGTCACGGGCGAGAAACCGGCCATCACCATCTTCGCCGACGAAGACGAGGCCTTCTCAAAGATGCGGGCCGGCTTCAAGCCGGATGTGATGGGGCCCTGCTATTACGAATTCCCGCGCTGGCAGGAAGCGGGCCTTTTGACGCCGATCGATGTCACCCGGCTGAAAAATTGGAACAAGCTGTCGCCCACCTTGCGCAACCTGCCCGGTATTTCGGCCGGGCCGGGCAAGGTGTGGTTTGTGCCGCATTATTGGGGCAACACCTCGCTCACCGTCCGAACCGATCTGGCGCCGGAATATGCCAAGTCCCAGAGCTGGGACATCCTGTTCGATCCCAAATACAAAGGCCGGGTATCGGTGATGGATGGGGTGGACGACACCGTGCCCTTCATCGCCCGCATGGCGGGTGTGAACGCCTACGACATGTCGGACGCGGATTGGGTGAGGGTGCAGGCAAAGCTGCGGGCCTTGATCCCGCAGTTGCGCTTTGTCTCCTCCGACGACACTGCCCTGGTGCAGGGGCTGGCGAGCGGCGAACTGGTGGCGGCGATGAGTTGGCGCACCACCTTCGCGGCGCTGAACCGTGAGCACAAGCCGGTCGCCTATCTGAATCCGCCCGGCGGCAGCTTCACCTATGTCTGCGGACTGGTGATGCACAAGGACCCGTCCAGCGAGGCCAAGGCGCTGGCGCTGATCGATTCGTCCATCGCCGACAATGCCGCGGTCTACACCATCGAACATATCGGCGATGAGCCCGCCAATATGGGACCCATGAGCCGGGTGCCCGATTCGGTATTTCAGAATCTGGGAATCCAGCGCGACCTGGAGACTTTCCTGAAACGCGGCATTTTCCAGCGCCGCCTCAAGGACAAGGAAAAAATCGTCTCTGCCTGGACCGATATCCGTTCGGGAATGCAGTAGGAAGAAAAAGGGCGGGACCACGGGGGTCCCGCCCTTTCAGCATTCTTGGGTTCCGCGAGCGTTGGTTCGCGCGTGACCCGCACGACGGATGCGTGCGTGTCCCTCGGGCAAGCAGCAAGGGCCCTCCCCTTGAGAGAAGCTCCGAGGGGGAGGTGGCCGTAGCACCGTCAGGTGCGAAGGCCGCAGGGGGTCATCAAAAACTAGACGACGCCGCGCTTGTGCTCGCCGACCACAACGCGGCCCGGTTCGAAGGCGCGCTTGAACACATCCAGCGCCTTCCTGGGTTCCGCGTTGCCGCACATGAACACGTCGAAGGCCGCGAAGCCCTTCTCCGGCCAGGTGTGAACGGAGATGTGGCTTTCCGCCAGCACCGCCACGCCGGAGATGCCGCCGCCGTCTTCGAACTTGTGCAGGTGAATGTGCAGGAGCGTCGCGCCCGCCTCATTCACCGCGTCGATCAGCGCGGTTTCGATACGCTCACGGTCATCCAGGCCCTTGGCTTCCCAAAGGTCGATGATGACATGGCTGCCAGCATAGCTGAGGCCATTCTTCGTGATGAAGTGATCCTTCTGGTCGTCGTTCGAAGGCGTCACGACAACCGGACGCGGCGCCTTGGGAGCGCGTTGCTTGATTTCTTTTTGCGGGTTCGCCGCCACCAGATTGAGTCGAGCCATTTAAGCACCTACCCGTCTTAGAGTTGACACCAAACGCCTTGGCCTTGCGGACTTCCGGACGCGCCTTAATGAGAAAAGCGACGGAGGGGGTCAGCCCTACGCCGCTTTGTCCGGCTTTTTTTCTCGCCGGGTCAATTTGCAAATAGGGCTAACTCCCCGCCGATGCAAGAAGAAATTTCCCCTCGGGCCAATTTTTTTGCCCTGCCTCCCGAGAGCGCGCGCGAGAGACAGCGCTCCGAAGGCGTTCGGCGACAACGCGCGAGACACGAGAAAGTGCGATGAAACGGGCCTTAAACGCGCGATAGACAGCGCAGCGCGCGCGCCCTATACGCGCATTTCTGAAACCGCTGTCACAACACTTAAGGAAACGTTATGGCCAAGCTTCCCGAGGTTAAGGAACGCCTCCACAAGGGTTACGCCCAGTCCATGCAGGTCACCAAGGTGCTGGCGGACGAGCGCAGCCCGTATCAGCACATCCGCATTTTCGACACAGTCGCCAACGGCCGCGTGATGACGCTGGACGACATCGTCCAGATCACCAGCCGCGATGAGAGCGCCTATGCCGACATGCTCACCCACCTGCCCATGCTGGAGCATGGCAAGGTCGAGCGGGTGATGATCGTGGGCGGCGGCGACCTTTCGATCGCCGACGAGGCCCTGAAGCACAGACACGTCAAGGAAGTGGTGCTGGTGGACATCGACGGCCGGGTGATCGAGCTCTGCCGGAAGCTGTTCGGCGAGGTCAACGCCAAAGCCTTTCGCGACCGCCGCATGACGGTGGAAGTGGCTGACGCCTTTGAATATCTGGGCCGCAAGTCCAGCAAGAACCGCTTCGACCTGATCATCGCCGACCGCCCCGATCCGGTCGGCCCCGGCAAGGCGCTGTTTGGCGAGACCTTCTATGACCGGGTGAAAGGCGCGCTGAGAAAGGGCGGCTATGCCACCTTCCAGACTGGCGTGCCCTTCTACCAGCCCTGGGAGATCACCGAAGCGCTCAAGGAGCTGGCGGCGTTCTTCCCCAAATCCGGTCTCTATTTGACGGTCGTGCCCACTTATATCGGCGGCTTCATGGCGCTTTCCTGGGCGACCAAGGGCGGCAAGGCGCTCGGCACGCCCGCGGGCATCAAGAAGGCGGCCCGGGCCTACAAAAGGGCCAAGCTCAAAACGGATTACTACAATCCGGAAATCCACGCCGCGGCCTTTGCGCTGCCGCAGTGGATCAAGAAGCTCGTGCCTTGATCTGACATCGCCGGCCCGCCGTATGGTTAGGGCCATGCTGGAAAGACGACTTCTGCAGATTGCTGTCGCGGTTGCCGGCCTGGTGCCGGTGGCCGCGGGCGCGCTTGGGGTTTTGCGCCCA
Source organism: Rhizomicrobium sp. (assembly GCA_036488555.1). Lineage (GTDB taxonomy): Bacteria > Pseudomonadota > Alphaproteobacteria > Micropepsales > Micropepsaceae > Rhizomicrobium. The sequence goes on along the minus strand of DASXHL010000082.1, from coordinate 8,189 downwards.
GAGCTTCTGATCGCGGGCCCGGCCCACGCGCTGACCCATGGCGCCTATCTGAGCGGTCTGCTGCTCGGCCTGGGCCTGGCCTTCTGGTCGCTGGTTCCTGCGATCGAGCGCCAGGGCCGCATCTTCGGCACGCTCACCGGACTGGTGGTGCTAGGCGGGTTGGCGCGGGCCTTCACTGCAACTCGGCTGGGCGCCTGGAGCCTGTCGGTGGAACTGCCGCTGGTCATGGAATTGGCCGTCACGCCAGCACTTTGGCTGTGGCAGCGCAGGGTCTCTTCCCTTTTGGTCCTCGAGTGACCATCTTTGCGAGGAGCAACTCCTGGAAAGTTCTGACATGGCATTGATCGGCCCCGGCGGGCGTCCCGTCACATCTGAACCCACGCAGAATGCGGCCAGCGGATTGAGCCCGCATATCAAGGATTCCGGACTCGCCACCTTCGCGGCCGACGTGCTGGAGGCCAGCCGCGAGGTTCCGGTGATCGTGGATTTCTGGGCGCCCTGGTGCGGGCCCTGCAAGACGCTTGGCCCTTCGCTGGAAGCCGCGGTCAATGCCGCGGGCGGCGCAGTCAGGCTGGTGAAGGTCAATATCGACGAGAATCCGGAGATCGCCCAGCAGCTGCGCATCCAATCCATTCCAACGGTCTATGCCTTCAAGAACGGCCAGCCGGTGGATGGCTTCATGGGCGCCCTTCCTGACAGCCAGGTGAAGGCGTTTGTGGCGGCGCTGGCGGGCGGCGCCGGCGGCCACAGCCATGGTGGGCCTGAACACACCGCCGAGGTGCTGGCGGTGGCGGCGGAAGCGCTGGAAGCCGGCGACGTCGCCATGGCGGCCCAGGCCTATGGCCATGTGCTGCAGGACGAGCCCGGCCATCCCGAGGCGGTGGCGGGCCTGGCACGCGCCTATCTCAGGGGCGGCGATATCGAACGCGCCGGAACCACGCTTCAGATGGTCAGGCCGGGCGGCGAACAAGACGAGGCCATCCGCGCGGTGGAAGCCGAGCTGAAGCTCAAGTCCGCGCCGGCACCCGACCAGGGTGCGACCGCCGTGCTGCGCGCCAAGGTTCAGGCCGATCCCAAAGATCACCAGGCCCGCTATGACCTGGCCATGGCGCTGGACGCGGCCAACGACCGCGACGGGGCGATTGCCGAATTGCTGGAACTGGTCCGGCGTGACCGCAAATGGAACGAAGAAGCGGCGCGCAAGCAACTTGTCACCCTGTTCGAAGCCATGGGCCCCGCCGATCCGCGCACCGTCGAGGCCCGGCGAAAGCTTTCGGGGCTTCTGTTCTCCTGATGGGGCGGCGCTACCACGCTTATTCCGACCTGCCGCATTCGTTGCCGCTGTTCCCGCTCACGGGCGCGATGCTCCTGCCGCGCGGGCAGTTGCCGCTCAATGTTTTCGAACCGCGCTATCTGGAGATGGTGGACTATGCGCTTCAGGGCGACAGGCTGATCGGCATGATCCAGCCGGTCGAGAACGAAGAAACCACACTTCGACCTCGTCTGTCGCAGGTGGGCTGCGCTGGCAAGATCATCGCCTTCCAGGAAACCGCCGACAACCGCTACCTGATCACGCTTGAAGGCGTGTGCCGCTTCCGTCTGACGGGAGAGATGGAAAGCGCCACGGCCTGGCGTGCCGGTTTCTGCGACTTTGCGCCCTTTGGCAGCGACCTGGCGGAAAACCCGGGCGCCGACCTGCCGCGCGAGCGGCTGCTTGCCGCGCTCAAATCCTATCTCACCAGCCGCGACATGCAGGCGGACTGGAACAGCGTGCTGACGGCTCCGGCCGAGGCCCTGGTCAACGCGCTTGCCATGATGTGCCCTTTCGCTCCCGCCGAGAAACAGGCGCTGCTGGAGGCGCAAAGCTTCCCGGAGCGCACCTCGACCCTGCTCGCCTTGCTGGAAATGGGCGGCGAAGTCGGTCCGACCACCGTCAACTGAGTTTGCTTCAATGCCCCTTCGCTTCGCTATATGAGGTCGAGTTTATAATGGCCTACCGCTTCGCTATATGAGGCCCTATGGAAACCGACCCCAAGCTGCTGGAGATTCTGGTCTGCCCCCTGACCAAGAGCGTGCTGCGCTATGATCGCGACAGCCAGGAACTGGTCAGCCGCGCGGCGGGCCTTGCCTATCCCATTCGGGGCGGCGTGCCGGTGATGCTGCCCGGCGAGGCGCGGGAACTGACCGAAGAAGAACGCGATGCCCTCCGCTAGCCCCTCATCCAATCCCTGGCCCAGCGAGATCCGCCTCAATCCCGAGCGCGATCTGCTGACAATCGCCTTCGACAATGGCGAGCGTTTTGGGCTACGCGCGGAGTATCTGCGGGTGGAATCGCCCAGCGCCGAGGTGCGCAACCATGGCGGGCCCAAGACCATCGTCACAGGCAAGGAACAGGTGAAAATCTCCGGTCTCGAGCCGGTGGGCAATTATGCGTTGCGCATCGCCTTCGATGACGGCCATGACAGTGGGCTTTATAGCTGGGACTATCTGCACAGACTCGGAGCGGAAGAACAGGAGATCTGGGCAACCTATCTCGCCGCCGCCGGCAGATGAGCGAGCCACAAAGCCCGACCGGCGAGACCTCGCAGCGCGCGCGGCCGGTCAGCCTGGTGCGCAGCCCGCCCGGAAAGCGGGTCGCGATCGTCAAGGGCCAGGATTATGGCCGCTTCACAGATTTCTATCATGGCGTGCTGACCGTCTCCTGGCCGCTGTTCTTTCTGGAGCTGCTGGCAGCCTTCATCGTCGTCAATCTGGTCTTCGCGGCCCTTTATGTCGGCGATCCCGGTGGCATCGCCAATGCGCGGCCCGGCAGCTTCGCCGATGCCTTCTTCTTCAGCGTGCAGACCCTTGGCACGCTCGGTTATGGGGTGATGGCGCCCAAGACGCTCTGGGCCAACCTGCTGGTGACGGTGGAAAGCTTCACCGGCATCCTTACCATTGCCCTGTTCACGGGCATCATCTTCGCCCGCTTCTCAAGGCCCCAGGCGCGAGTGGTGTTCAGCAAGGTCGCGGTGGTGACGCCCTTTGACGGCGTGCCTACGCTGATGTTCCGCGCCGCCAACCAGCGCGCCAATTCCATCCTGGGCGCGGAGGTGCATGTTTCACTGGCCAGCCAGTACACCACCCGCGAAGGCGTCAACATGCGCCGCTTCCAGGAACTGACCCTGGTCCGGCCGCGCAATCCCCTGTTTGCCCTGTCCTGGACGATCATGCACGCGTTGGACGAGATCAGCCCGCTTCACGGCCTGGGGCTGGCGGACATGATCGAGCGCGACATGGAGCTGGTGGTGATGCTGTCCGGCACCGATGAGACCATCAATGATCGCATCTACGCCCGCCATTCCTATGTGGCGGAAGAGATCCTGTGGCACCGGCGCTTTGTCGACGTGTTGTCCGTCACCGCGTCGGGCCAGCGCATGGTCGACCTGCACCACTTCCACGATACGAAAGAAATCTAGCCTTTCGGCAATGCCGCAACGCCCCCCAGGAACAGGGCGGTGGCAAATTGGGTCGTCGCCTCGACATCAGCCCCGGCCTTGATGCGCTCGGCCAGCTCGAAGGCCACACCGGTCAGCGCGGCACTGAGCGACGCCACATCCGTCTGGGGCAGCAGGCCCCGCGCCATGGCCCCGGCGATGTCCTCACGCAGTTCGGCAAGGCCTGCCAAAACCTCCGGCGAATCCATGCGGAAACGCTCCGGCACCGGCTGGACGTCACCCCTGTTGTCCGCCACGAACTGGAAGAAGGCTCGAAAACTTCCGGCAAGAAATTCGTCCCGGCTTGAGGCCACGCGCCGCGCCTCGCGCAGACGTGGCCGCACTTTCAGCGCCACCTCGTCGCGCAGCGCCTGATACACCTCTTCCTTGGACTTGAAATAGTTGTAGAAGGTGCCCGAGGCCAGCGGCGTGGCGCGAATGATGTCGCGCACCGTCGCTGTGGCAAATCCCAGCTGCGCGAAAACCTGGCGCGCCGCGGCCAGGATGGTCCCGCGGTTCTGGATCTTGGTCTGTTCGCGCCGGGAGGATGCGGTCATGGGCCGCAAGCTTAGCCGCTGGCGCTCAGCCTGCGCTAGTGTGGTGGTTCAGAAGTCCCCTCAGTATCGATTGCCGAGACCACCAAGGGACTTCTGAACCAAAACCACACTGGATTCGCCGAGAGATCAAGCGAACTTCGAATGCGGGACACCGGCGCCCACTGCCGCTGTCACATTCGCAAAACCATCACGTTCCAGACAGCGCAGCAATTCGCGCTTGATGCGCGCGACCAGCCCCGGGCCGTGGAACACCAGCGCACTGTAGAGCTGCACCAAAGTGGCGCCGGCTCTGACCTTGGCATAGGCGTCTTCGCCGCTTGCGATGCCGCCGACACCCACCAGGGTCACTGCACCATTCAGCCGGCGATGCATTTCGCCAAGAATTTGTGTCGAAGGCAGAAACAGCGGCTTGCCGGAAAGCCCGCCCGCCTCTTCCGCATGGGCCGATTTGAGCGGCGGGCGCTGGGTGGTGGTGTTGGAGACGATCAGCCCTTCGATGCCGCTCGCCTTGACCACATCGGCGATCTCGTCCAGCGCATGTCCATCCAGGTCGGGCGCGATCTTGAGCAGGATGGGAAGGTGAAGCCTCTTTTCCCCGCGCGCTTCGGTCAAGGCATCCAGCAGGCGGGTGAGTTCGCCGCGATTCTGCAGTCCGCGCAGACCTGGCGTGTTGGGCGAGGACACGTTGACCGTCACATAGGCGGCCAACGGCGCCAGCTTCTCAAAACCCAGCACATAATCGGCGATGCGATCGGCCGAATCCTTGTTGGCGCCGATATTGATGCCGACGATGCCATGACCCTTGCGGGTGCCCATATTGCGCGCCGCCTGCTCCATGCCCCGATTGTTGAAGCCCATGCGGTTGATCACGGCCTTGTCTTCCCCCAGCCGGAACAGGCGCGGCCGCGGATTGCCGGCTTGCGGCCGGGGCGTGACGGTGCCGCATTCGACAAAGCCGAAGCCGAACCTGGCCATCGCGTCGGGCACATCGGCATCCTTGTCGAAACCCGCGGCCAGACCGACCGGATTGGGGAAATCGAGCCCAAATGCCCTGACCTTCAGGCGCGGATCATCGGGCGCAGCCGCAGGCAGGAAGGGTGTGGTCAGCCCGACCAGCCTCAACGTGGCGCGGTGGGCGTTTTCGGCCGGCAGGCGTCGCAGCAACGCGGCGCCTAGATCGGAAATGGTCACGGACTTGCTTCCTCTACCCCAGTTATAGGAATATAACCGCAAATCCGGTTTGTTTCCCTAATATGTTGACCCACTCCCAGATCTGGCGCGCCATTGACGCCCTCGCCGCCCGGCACGGCACCTCGCCCTCGGGGCTGGCCAAACTCGCCGGTCTGGATCCCACCACTTTTAACAAGAGCAAGCGCGGTTCAGCCAATGGAAAGCTGCGCTGGCCCTCGACCGAAAGCCTGGCCAAGGTGTTGTCGGCGACAGGGGCGGGGCTGGATGAATTCATCGCGCTGGTGGCGGAAAAAAGCATCGTGCGGGCCCGCATGGTGCCCCTGATCGGCATGGCCCAGGCGGGCGCGGCTGGCTATTTCGACGATGCCGGATTTCCCGCCGGTTCAGGCTGGGAAGACATCGCCTTCCCGGAGATCGCCGACGCCCACTGCTATGCGCTGGAGATCACCGGCGATTCCATGCTGCCGGTCTATCGCGACGGCGACCGCATCCTGGTGTCGCCGCAAGGATCCTTGCGGCGCGGCGACCGGGTGGTGGTCAAGACCCATGCCGGAGAAGTAATGGCCAAGCAGCTTGGCCGCATGACGGCGCAAAGCATCGAACTCAAGAGCTTCAATCCGGCCTTCGAGGATCGCAGTTTCGCCTTGAACGAGATCGCCTTCGTCCATCGGATCATCTGGGCCAGTCAGTGACGGATCAGGGAAAGCCCTGATATTTGCGAACCTGCGCGTCGAAAGCGTCGTGCTGCGCCATCAGGCCCAGCAGTTCCTCGGCCCGGCCCTGGATTTTCTTTTCATATGCCGTCTCGGGGGTGTCCGACATCGCGGCTTTCAGCTCGGCAATGATGCGGGCGTGGTATTTCACCGCATCGAAGCCCGCCAGCGACAACGCGATCTGATAGCGCACCGCGACATTGCCGGGCGCCAGTTTCACCGCGCGGTCAAACTGGCTCAGCGCTTCGCTTTCGGTCGCGCCATAGAGAATCCGGGCCAGGGTGGCGCCGCCGCCGCGCACGATCTCGATATGCCAACCGCCGAGCGCCGACACCGCAAAGGGATTCCTCGGATCATCGCTCACCGCTTCATCCAGCGCCGCGCGGGACAGAGCGGGAAAATCCTTCAGCCGTGCCCGCACCATGCCGATAATGCGCGCCTGGTATCCCAGCGCCACCGCCAGCCAGACATGGGCATATGACAGATGCGGATCGGCCGCGATGGCTCCGCGCGCCAGTGTTTCCGCCCGCTCCAGGCAAGGCAGGCAGGGCTCGTCGCGCAGCACTTCGTCGGCCAGCACGGCGCGGGCGGCGATCGCAAGCCCCATCGCGCTGTGCGATTGCTCGCCCGCCTGTGCGGCCTGTTCATAATCGCCTTTGGCATAGAGCGCGAAAATATCGTCGGCAGTCGCCGCGTGTGCCGCCAACGGCACGAAGAACAGCAATACGACCAACCAGAACTTCATTTTACGAAATCGCCAGCCAGCGCGGCCCGGATCATCGCCACAGTCTCGCGGCAACCGAACAGGGCGGCGAAGGAGCCGAAGCGCGGCCCCTGGGTCTGACCCAGCAGCACCTCGTACAGCGCACCGAACCAGGCGCGCAGCGGCTCGAAACCATGCGCCTTGCCCACTTCGTAAATCACGTCCTGCACCAGGGCGCCGTTGCGTTCGTCGCCCAGCTTTTCGAGTTGCGCCGCCAGATCTTCCAGCGCGGCGCGTTCCTTGTCGGTGGCGGCACGAAAGACTTTCGAGGGCCGCACGAAGTCCTCGTAATAGCGCAACGCAAAGCCCGCGAGCCGATCCAGTCCCGGATTGGTCTCGGGCGACACAGGCTCTGGCGAATAGGCGCGGATGAAACCCCACAGCACCTCGCGATTGTGAGCATTGGATGCCGACACCAGGTTGAGCAGCAGCGCGAAGCTGACCGGATAGCGTTCCGCCGGCACCTTCCCCCCATGGATGTGCCACACCGGATTTTCCAGTCGCTGTTCCTCGGTGGTATCGGCTGCGTGATAGGCTTCCAGATGGGCGATGTATTCATCCACCGCCTTGGGAATCACGTCGAAATAGAGACGCTTTGCCGCGCGCGGCTTCTGGAACATGAACAGCGCCAGGCTTTCGGGCGAGCCATAGGCCAGCCATTCCTCGATGGTGATGCCGTTGCCCTTGGACTTGGAGATCTTCTGGCCCTGCTCGTCCAAAAACAGCTCGAACATGTACTGTTCGGGCGGCAGGCCGCCGGCGATCCTGCAGATCGCGTCATAGAGCGTGGCGCTGGTGAGATGATCCTTGCCGTACATCTCATAGTCCACGCCGAGCGCCGCCCAGCGCATGCCCATGTCGGGCTTCCATTGCAGCTTGCAGTGTCCGCCGGTCACCGGCACGGTCTCCTCGCTGCCGTCTTCCTCGATATAGGTGATGGTACCTTTGCCGACATCGCGGCCCACCACCTTGGCCAGCAGCACCTTGCCGGAGCGCGGACTGACCGGCAGGAACGGCGAATAGGTCTGCTGCCGTTCCTCGCCCAAGGTCGGCAGCATCACATCCATCACCTTGTCGTAGTTGGCCAGAACGCGCAGCAGCGCTTCATCGAAGCGGCCGGACTTGTAGGTGGCGGTGGAGGAATAGAATTCATAGCGGAAGCCGAAATGATCCAGGAAGGCGCGCAGCCGCGCATTCATGTGGTGGCCGAAGCTTTCATGGGTGCCGAAGGGATCGGGTATGGCGGTCAGCGGTTTGCCCAGATTTGCTGCCAGCATCTCGTGCTGCGGCAGGTTTTCCGGCACTTTGCGCAACCCGTCCATGTCGTCGGAAAAGGCGATCAGATGGGTGGGGATGTCCGAAATCGTCTCGAAGGCATGGCGCACCCAGGAAGTGCGGGCGACCTCGCCAAAGGTGCCGATATGCGGCAGGCCGGAGGGACCATAGCCGGTCTCGAACAAGACGCCTTGGATCTCATGTCCGGCGGCGC
>DASXHL010000070.1:0-45283 GCA_036488555.1 Rhizomicrobium sp. | reverse complement strand
CAGACGATGTAGTTCTTGTTTTCGAACGTACCACCGGCATACCAGCGTTCCGTCAGGTGGATGCCCCAGACGTCGTTCTGATAGCTTTCGGTTTCCTCCAGCTTCCAGGTCAGGACGTTACCGCCAGACTGGTTGTAGGTCAGGCTGCCACCACCACCGCCCACATAGCCGGCCAGTTCGACATTGCGCTGGGTGCCGGGGATACCGGTATCCGTGATGAACTTGCTGGTGTGGTTGATGAAGGAGTGCAGGGTGAAGGAGCCGGGGACGTCATAGTCCTGCAGGTCGAACTGATAGCTCGCCTCGATGTCGAAGCCGTCGGTCAACAGCGTCGCGGCGTTGAACGCCTCGGATGCAACCGCCGTCAACTGGCCAGCGGTGTTGGCCGCGCCCGGATTGCCCGGACCCTGGGGCGTACCGTTGGCCGTGGTGATTGCCTGCTGGTTACAGAAGGAACCGCCCGAGTAGAAGCAGAGGTCTTCCACATTCTGCAGGCCCAACGAGGTGATCGCACCCTTCACACCGATACGATAGTAGTCGACCGACGCCTGGAAGCCCGGGATGAAGTCGGGCTGCCACACAACACCCAGTTCCGTCGTCTGGCCCTTTTCCGGCTTCAGGTTCGGGTTGCCTTCGTTCAGCTGGCGAACCTGCTGGTTGGCGACACCGGTGAAGTCGTTGTTGACGAGACCGTTCAGGCCCTGAACCGGCGAGAACAGTTCCGACAGGTTCGGCGCACGAATGTCGCGCGACTGCAGGGCGCGCAGGCGGATACCGGGGATCGGCGTGTCCCAGGTCAGACCCACCTTCCAGGTGTTGGCGTCACCGGCCGTCGAGTAGCGCGCATGACGGCCCGCGAGGTCGAGATCGGCCTTGCCCCAGAAGCCGTCATTCAGCAGCGGCACGCCGAATTCCACGAAGGCTTCGTTCACATGATAGGTGCCTTCGCCGTCGTGATAGTTGCCCGCGTTCCAGGCGCCGAGGGAGCCATTGGTGGTGAGACCGCAGTCCACGAACGGATCGGTGCAAGGCTCGTTGACGGTGGCAGGGGTCGAAGCCGTCACGCCGCCCGAATAGGGGTCGGAGCGCTGGCTGTAATGCTCTTCACGATACTCGTAACCCAGAGCCACCGAGACCGGACCCGCCCAGTCTTCGATCGGAGAACCATTGACCGCGAAGCTGAAGGCTTCCTGGCGCTGGGTCTGGATCGCGGACGGACCAACCGTGGTGCCGCCGGGACCATTCTGGCCATAGAAATAGGCGCTCTGGCCGGCGGTAATGGCACCACCGCCGAAAGGATTGAAGGGCACGCAGCCATAGGCCTGGGCAACGGTGTTGCGGCAGACGACCTGGCCGGACGAGTTCATCACCGCGTCCTGCGCCAGGTTGAAGCGCGAATACTGGCCATTGGCCGCGCCGTTCACCAGCGGGGCGCCCGACAGCGCCATGTTCTCGATCTTGATCGAGGTGTCGGTCTCGCCGTGCTGGAAGTAGGAATCCCAGCTCCAGTCCTTGCCGAACAGGCTGAAGCTGCCATCGCCGCCGACAACGAAGCGGCGCATGGTGCGCGTCAGGAACATCTGCTCGTCTTCGGGGATATTGGCCCACTGCGATCCGAAACTCATGGTCGCCGACGAAGCAGACGTCAGCGACGTGCCGGCCGTAGCATTCACCGCCGACAAGCAATCTGCCGCCGAGTTGAACAGTCCGGACTGCAAGAGATAGGCATTGTCGCAACGGACGGTCATGCCATTCTTGTCGGCATTGCCCTGCGCCGGGGTGTTCTGAGTGCGGCTGATGCCATAGTTCAGGGTGGCGTAGACTTCCGCATTGGGCGACAGGTCATAGGACACGCGGGCATAAAGGTTGCCGCGGGTCAGCGGGTCATAGAGGCCCTGGGTGAACTCATGCGTGTCGTTCTGGTCACCCGGATTCGATGCCGTACCGAAGCAGTTCGAACCGATCGAACCCTGCAGCACGCCGGCGGCGTTGTAATAGCAGTTGCCCGCCAAGGCGAACTTCTGGGCCTTGCCGTTGGCATCGAAAGTGGTGCCGGCATAGGGACCGGACGTGATCAGGCCGTAAGCCGCGGCCTGCGTGCCCTGGATCAGCGGACCGTAATAGGTCTGCGGCTGGCCGGCGGGCGTGGCGCTGATGCTGGAATAGCTGGCTGTGCCCGACTGGCGCGCGATGGTGCGGCCGTCGATGTTCGGCTGGGCGGTGTGCTCCTGGGCCACCGGATAACGCGGCAGCAGACCGTCATTGTAGGCATATTCGCCGGCCACTTCGAAATGGCCCTTGCCGCCGGCAAAGCTCGAACCGACCGCCGACTGGAACAACGTGTTGCCCGCATCGCCATAGGTCGAGATGCCCGCTTGGGCGTTAAACTTGAAGCCTTCGAATTTCTTGTCGGTGACGAAGTTGATGACACCGGCAACGGCGTCCGAACCCCACGAGGCCGAGGCGCCGCCCGTCACGACGTCGACGCGCTGGATCAGCATCTGCGGCATCTGGCTGACGTCGACGACGCCGTTGAAGTTGCCGCCAACCACGCGCTCGCTGTCCAGAAGAACCAGGGTACGCAGGGGCGAAAGACCGCGCAGGCCAAGCGCCGACAGGCCGGTCAGGCCGGTGGTGGTGGAGCCGGTGTTGTAGCCCACGCCCGTCGAACCCTGAAGCTGCGGCAGCTGGGTAATGGCATCGAACACGTTCGGCTTGGCCTGGGATTCCAGGTCAGCGGCGCTCACCACCGTCGTGGGAGTGGGCGAATCAAAGCCAGCCGACTGAAGGCGGGTCGAGGACACGACGACCTGCTCGACGGCTTCCTGCGCCATAGCAGCACTCGCGCTCAGCGCCAACAAGGCAGCGCCACCCGCAAGACGCGCGCGTGTCTTCGTCAAACCGTAATTCATAGGATAGTCCCCCTGGACAATAATTAGAACGCGTCGGCTGTGGTCCGACCTGTGTTCAAACTGTCATCGTTGCGGGACCCCACATATATGGACTTTGGTCTAGTGTTGCTTCGACTCAACAACGGAAAAAAATCGCGCGTTGACCGACGACGCCAGGACACCGCCCACACCACGCCGCAGCCACACAGCATTGGCATGGGATTCAAATGCCCCGGCGAACGATGGTGAGTGAGAGGAGGAGTTGGACGACAGACAGAAAGCCGCGCGCGAGCCTGTCGTATCTGGTGGCGATACACGCGGCCGTCCTTGAGGCGGCAGAACATGCGTTCGATGACATCGCAGTCTTTGCGGATGGTGCCGATGAACGGTGCGGGTCAGAGCGTGCAGCCCCGCCGGCTGCCGGCACCATCTGTCAGTGCACGGATTTTGGTCAATTGCCCGATGCGTGACAGCCGGCGGCGTTCGGACGGCTCGGCGGCTCGTGTGGTTCACGCCGTTAGGATGGTGGTAGCGCCGCTCCCCTCACAACCGCGCCGGACGCGCCCCGATCCGCAGCACAGGTATGAAGCCACCCATTATAATGCGGCGGTAATCCACCTAAGGAGTTCAGCGGCGCGATCCCGCCATTGCGCATCGCGCGGCCGGTAACTCTGCCTGGTCATCCAAACTCCCCACGTCACATCGGGAATTTGGATGGCGACAGACTCTCGACCGGCCTCTGGACCTGCGTACAGCCCTAAAGCGGGATTTCCTGCACCAGCAGAAGCGCCTGGGTGCGGCTGCTGACGCCGAGCTTGCGGTATAGCGTGCTCATATAGGCTTTCACTGTTTTTTCGCTGAGCCCCAGCTCGAAGGCGATCTGCTTGTTGCGCAGGCCTTTTTTCAAACCCTTGAGGACACGCAACTGTGCAGGGGAAAGCGCCGCAATCGGGTTGATCTGGTTCTCGTTGGCGATGATCGGAACGCTGCCGAAATCCTTCGCCGCGAGACTGGATTTAAGGGTTCGCGCGATCACGTCGCAGGGAGCGGATTTGGAGATATAGCCGGCCGCGCCGAAAGCGACCGCCCGGCTCACCGATTCCGCGTCCGTGCTCGTCGAAAACACGATGACCGGAATATTGGGAAATTCGCTGCGCAACTGAAAGAGTCCAACAAACCCGCCAAGATCCCGCACCTTCATGTCGATCATGATCAGGGCGAAATTCCCGTCACTCTTCAAAAGATTCCTGGCGCTCGAAAACGTCTCATCTTCGACAACCGTCAGATCCGGCCTGGCGGTCTTCACAAGCTCTCGCAGACCAAGTCGAAAAAGCGGGTTGTCATCAATAATCAGGACCTGACTCATTGCCGGTCACCCGGCTGCTGCTGCCAACACATTTCAATAACTACCTCAACGCAACGCCACCCAGTTCGCGCAGGCATATAGCATTCCCTGGTCAACTGACGCTTACAAAGCTGATAGATGGATGGAATAAAAATCGGTCTACAACCGTCCATCTGTATGCAGATGGTCGGCCATATCGCCGGTTTATGCCGGTCACAAACACATATGCATTCGACATTGCAGCCATGCGTTCAACAACGCGGTCATCCAAAAAGTCATCGCGATACGCGAAGAAATGCAGCAACAAACGTCTAGAAAAAAACGTTGCCAGGATTTTGCCGGCGCGTGGAATATGTGTCCGCTGACAGCAGCGGGCGGTAACACGCGCATCGTCAGCCCACGCCATAAACCGGCCAAGTCGATTTCAGAATTCAGTATTCAGGAGCGTCAAAGGGGTGCGGCAATGCGCGGCACCGTCAATCGACCCGACTTCGCCGGGAATACGCGCCCCGCTGCCTGTCGCAACGGGCGAAGGACCGGGTCGGGGCGATTTGCTTCCAAATGGGAAAATCAAATTGAAAAGGATGCATGAAAGTTCAGGGCGGCGATCAGGCCGCCCTGAACAATGACGGCCATGACTAGCGATTGCGTTTGCGACGCCGGATACCAAGTGCGCCAATGACGCCTGCGCCAAAGATACCAAGTGTCATAGGTTCGGGCACGGGAGCGAAGGTAACGCCGCGGATCAGCGTACCAGTGGGCGCGTCATACAGCACATTGAATGCCTCGGAATCGCCAACCGTATAGTCCGTATTGGAAATCGTGTCCGTGACCTCCACCAGCTCGCTGGACGACAGTTCATTGAGACCATAGGTCGTGGCGAAGAGTTCGACTTGCCCCCCGACGACTTCGCCCGTCAGTCCAAACAGGCCGGTAATTCCGGGCGCCGTGGGATCGTTGCTGTTCGCATTGCCCTGGTAGGTCAGCCCCAGGCCATCAACCATGTCGTAAACCAGGGTCCAGGTGCCGCTGCCGTCGGGCTTCGAATTCACCCATTTCTGGAGCCCGCCTTCACCAAGGCCCGCGGCATTGGACCCATTCTTCGGCGATCCGCTGTCGGCGATATATAGCGTGTAGGGGTTCGCATAGAAGAACTGCTCCGGGCTGAGATAGACGAAGGTGTTGCCCTTGGCAAACGAGGGGCTGCTGGGATCTCGCGCCGAATTGACCCCATTGTCGGTGGCGGCAGTGACATCGATCGACCCGGTATTGCCGCCCGAGGAATTTGTGTTGCCGGGGATGATGCGATTGGCGACCAGACCTGTGGCCGAGGTCGGCAGACCGCCGGAAGCATTCGTGAAAGACCGGATGTCCGTCGTGTCGTTGGGCGAGCCTTTCGCGCCAAAGTCACGCGAAACCTGAAGCTGAAGCCCGTTGGGGGTGTTGACGATCTCGGCCACGCGGGTCTCGGTACCGTAAAGCGGATCGGCCGTGCCATTCGGCGTGCCCTTGGGGGTCGCCGTGCTGACATTGATCGGCGTCGCCGTCGTCGCGCCCTTCACGGCATAGAAGAGGCCACCGGTCCCATCACCCGTCACGCCCTGGCCGGAAACATAAAAAGATGTTCCATCAACGGTGGCCGCGCTGCGGGGATTGTTGGTGTTAAAAACGCCGGTCAATGCCGTGCTGGTATCCACGCTGGCATTTGCGCCGATCAGCGCAACCACACGGGGAACCACCGTATTGGTCCCGTTGGCGACGCTTGTCGTCTGACCCAGCGCGCTCGTGCCATAGGTGGAAGGCGATGCGGTATTGAAGGTATTGGCATTCACGCCATAACCCACAACGGTCAGATATTGTCCGTTTGCGGACTGTTCGAGAATGCCTTCGGACGCCGACCCATATTCGCCGGAAATCGCGCTGTTCGCGCCGTTTTGGACCTGCGGCAGCTCAAGCTGCCCCACACCGGTCGCGGATGTTCCGCCAGCGCCCAGCTGCAATTCACTGAGTGTAATCGGGGAAGCCGTGTCGAGCCCGCTATTGGGCGCTCCGCTGGCGCTTTGCTGCAGCGAAACCGTGCTGATCACCAGATCGCCGCCGGTGAACGACGCCAGTGTTGGGAGATTAAGCGGAAGCACTGGTGTGGCCAGAGCGTGTTGGGCACTGAGGACAGAAATGATGGCGGTTGCAAGCAAGTACCGGGTTCGGTGGCCTGTCATATTATTTTCACACTTCTGGTTGGGTTGGAGAGACATCTCCAAGCCGCAAGAAGTATGCCCAAAATCTAACATCTCATTTTTGGGAAGAAACTCTTAAACGGCCGCTCCCGAACGCGGCGCATCGTAATATTGGTTTACAGCGCGGCCGATCGCTGAAATGCCCAACCATCATAAAAACGTCATATTCACCGGGTCACCACAAGAATTTCGAACGCTCCAAGCGCCGGTCCTGTTGCATGTCCGCAGAAGCGCTTTCGTCAGAGGCGTTCATTTGGAATGCTCGCGTGGATGGCGAACTTATCGGTTCGCTGGTGACAGATCTGGAGCCAGATAGGTTCTGTCCGAACGCTCCGAACGCATCCCGGTTAGGTGGGAGCACAACATGGAACGGGGCGCGCCGCTTTTCCGCTATGGTATTGCTGACGAGAAGTCAGTGCGATTATCGCCGTGCCCAATCTTCGCCGCCCGTTGAGTTGCCAGTTCGGCTGGGCGCAGCTCTAGGCCCTAATGCCGCCATTTTGGAAGGGAACGCTGACCATCGACTATGAAGCTTCGCGCCTTCTCGGTCCTTGGCTATCTCGCGCTGGCAGCCTGCAGCAGCCTAGCTCCCAAGGAATTTGTGCGCGGAGAGCCCACGCGGATCGTCCTGACCTCATACACGCCGGAGCAGGCGCGCGATTGTGTGGTTGCTCTCGACCCTGCACGCTATATCCCGGCACCCATTCCCGGCGGCTGGAAGGTGACTGACACCCAGGCCGGCCTCGATGGACAGGCACTCTTTGTCGTCACGATCACGCCGACGTTGCACGGTTCGCGCGTTGCCTATTGGGAGCGTCCACCCGCTGTGGTGGGCTCAACGTCCAACTATGCCGAGCCGTGTCTGGACAGACTGCCGCCAGCATAGCAGCTCGGGGAGGTCTCGTCCGGCATAGCAAGTCCCATCGTTCGTGGTGTATTGCCCACGAGTCTTCTTCCGTAATCGTCGGTAAGGCGCCTTCCTTGATCTTGAGAGCGCGGGTGATGGCTATGAACTCGACGATGTCGAGCCGCGGCTCCTTGCTCTCTATCTTGGCGATCATCGAAGGCTGCTTCCCCAGGGCTGCGGCAAGGTCTCGCCGGGTCATCCCCGAGCTATGACGGGCGACGGCGATAGTGTTGAAAGTCGCCACTAACGCTGGCGCGCTTCGATGACGATGACTCGCGGTTCGAGTCCTTCGTGAAGCTCCACGTCACTTGACCGAAGCGAAACAGGCGATCGAAGAATATCTGACCACTCTCAATCGCCTGACGGACCGCGACCTCCTGCGTCCGGATACTTTCAAGATACTTCTAACTGACCAATCGACGAACTATGACGCGCCCGTGGAGAGCGACGATTTAGCCCTGCCGTACATAGGCTTGGAAGTGGTGGGCGGTATAGGGATCGAACCTATGGCCCCTACCATGTCAAGGTAGTGCTCT
Source organism: Rhizomicrobium sp. (assembly GCA_036488555.1). Classification (GTDB taxonomy): domain Bacteria; phylum Pseudomonadota; class Alphaproteobacteria; order Micropepsales; family Micropepsaceae; genus Rhizomicrobium. Next base: position 37,367 of record DASXHL010000070.1, on the reverse strand, counting down.
CCCGCTGAGCTAACCGCCCCACCGTTCGGAAGGGGGTCTCTATAGCCTTGGGCACAGGCGCGGGGCAAGCAAAAGCCTTGGGCCGGGCCCGCCGGCCGGATCCGGCCCCCCGCCGGTTCCGGCCGACGGCCTTTGTCAGCGCAACTCCGAAAGGCTGTAGGCTACCGTGGCAAGGACTTGGCTTGTCACCGCCACGCCATTGTCCTGGGCCGGTTTGTAGGTCCAGTGCGCCACGATCCAGCTTTGCGCTGCCTGGTCCAGGTCCTCGCGTCCGCTCGAGCGCACGATCTCGGCCTCGGTGACCCGTCCCTCCGCCGATACTGCCAAGCGCAAGGTCACCTTGCCTTCCTCACCCAGCCGGCGGGCGATGGGCGGATAGGGCGGCACAGTGTGGGTGGAAAGAATGCCGACCGCTGCATGGACGATGTGCTCGGGCGGCATGACGGTGCCGTCCTCGTTGCCCGGTGGCAAGCTTGTCGTGAGTCCGCCGGGCTTGGGTGGCAGCTCCGTCCCGAAAACGGGCGGCGGAACGACAATGACTTCAATCTTCTTCTGGATCTCCGGCTCCGGCGGCTTGGGGGGCGGCACATTCTTTTCCTCAACCGGCACATAATGGAAAGGCTGAAAAATCGGTGGCAGACGAGTGGCGAGCCCGTGGGTGAACAGCCAGAAACTCGCCAGTTGCAAACCAGCTGCCACCGCGATCACGGTCGTGCGACGAAACCAGGACTGCTGCTGATTGAAAATAATATGTGAAGGACGCTCCATACTTCCTCCTTTTCAAGCCGGCAAAGGTGCCGACCTGTGAAATGTTACACTTGTTTTCGCCTGGTTTATATGGATTAAATTGGCGTCAACCCGCTGGGAAAACAGCGCAACGCCCGATCGCGCGTCTATACTCGCGCGGATGCGGGCGCGCGTGGCTGGCACGCGCCATTTGCGTTTAACAAACGAAAGAGTGATGCCTGAAGATCAGGCTGCCTTCAGCATGCGGTCCACTTCCGACACGATCTCGCGCAGATGGAACGGCTTGGACAGCACCTTGGCCTGCTTGGGTGCACCCGAAGCCGGATGCAAGGCCACAGCAGCAAAGCCGGTGATGAACATGATCTTGAGGGTGGCGTTGCGCTCTGCCGCGCGTTTGGCCAGTTCGATACCGTCCATGCCCGGCATCACAATATCGGTCAGCAGAAGGTCGAAGGTGAATCCCTGCATGCATTCCCAGGCTTCATCGCCGTCACCGAAGTCGGTCACGACATGACCGGCCTTCACCAGTGCCGCCGCAAGGAACTTGCGCAGCGATTCATCGTCTTCTGCCAAAAGGATATGCGCCATGCCAGCCTGCCCGTCCCTTTATAAAAGCCTATACCGAGCAAAGCTGCAAACCTTGGTTAACACCCTGGTTAACACGCAAAGCTTGCCAGCCCCCCGTCCCGGTGCAACCCTGCCACCAAGAATGAGACTTTGACCGCATGGCAGCCGATTCCGCCCCCGGACCCTTTCGCCTCGACCGCCCGGTGCGGCAAGCGGCGCCGTTTCTGTTCGCATCGCCCCATTCCGGGCGCAGTTACCCGCCCAGCTTGCTGGAAAATACCCGGCTGGACGCCATCACTCTGCGTCGCTCCGAGGATGCCTTCGTGGACGAGTTGTTCGCCGGGGTGGTGAAACTGGGCGCCCCGCTTTTGGCCGCTCAATTCCCGCGCGCCTTCCTGGATGTGAACCGCAGCAGCACCGAACTGGATGCGGGCATGTTCAATGCCCCCCTGAACATGCCGGTGGACGCGCCCAGCCCGCGCGTTACCGCGGGCCTCGGCGTGATCCCGCGCATTGTGCGTGACGGCGCCGAGATCTATCGCGGCAAGCTCGACAGAAGCGAAGCCGGCGCGCGGATCGGCCAGCTCTACCGGCCCTATCATGAGGCACTGGCGAAGCTGATGGAGGAAACCCACGCCCGCTTCGGCGTCGCGGTGCTGATCGATTGTCATTCGATGCCTTCGGCCCTGTCTGTGCCCGACATCGTGCTGGGCGACCGCTATGGCGCCAGTGCCGCGCCGGCGCTCACGGCGCGCGCAGAATCCGCCCTGGTTCGCGAAGGCTTTTCGGTGGCGCGCAACACGCCCTATGCCGGCGGCCACACCACCGTGCTGTACGGCCGGCCTGCCGCCGGCTGTCACGCGCTGCAGATCGAAGTGAACCGGGCGCTTTATCTGGACGAAGAGAAAATCGTCAAGAAGGCGGCGTTTGACACGGTGCGTGAGCGCCTGACGCGGGCTTTGAAGAGCGTGGTGGCGATGCCGCTGACGCAGCTTGGCCGCCTGGATTCGCTGCCCGAGGCGGCGGAATAGCGAATTATTCGCGCCCTTGAAACTGGGCCCGCCTGCCCCACGTTTTCATGGTGGGTATTCAGGTGGAGGTTCCGGTATGTCCAAAATCCGGGCCATTCTGTTTTGCGGTCTTTTCATGATTCCGGCCGTGGCCAGCGCCGAGGATCTTGCGCCGGTCGCGCTCAACAGCTTGTCGGTGGCGCCAGCGAACGTCGTCGGCCTTCCGGTGCTGGACCAGAAGGGTGAGACGATCGGAAAGGCGCTGCGCATGGTGAGCGACCAGGATGGTCATCCCGCGGCGTTGGCGTTTCGCGCCAACAATGGGACCACGGTGGTGATCTCTGCCGGAGCGACGAGTTACGACGGCCATGCGCTGGTCACCAGCAATGATCAGCCACAGATCGCTGCCCTTTCCGCCGTCCGCACCGCTACGAAGTGAGAAATGGCCACTATCCACTTATGCATTTGCGCGAGCGGTTTTGGCTCCTAAGTAAGAGTGGTGGCGATTCCTGTTGTGCGTTTTGCCTTAGGGATTTTGGTCTCTGGGCAGGAGCGTCGAGCGACGTGGACTAAGCGTCCACGAGCGATGGCGCGACGAACCCAGAGGCCAAAAGACCAAGGCAAAAAAAATGGCCGCTCCGAAGAGCGGCCAAGTTCAGGGAGGAAACGCCCAGGAAGGGCGGCGGCCTCGCAATCAAGGATCGCGATACCGCGCTGCAGCAATATGACGAAATCCCGACCTGTCCGCAAGGAACAAAGTATAACGGTTTCAGACAAAACGCCGCAGAAACCTTGGAAAAAACCGTCACAATTGCCTGATTTTTCCTCATTTGCTGCCTCCTTCAGCAAGGTTGCAGCGCAGCAATGCACCTTGAGGTTAACGCGGCGGATTCATCACACCGTCGCAACCACGCAACAAAAGATTCGCGCGAAGCAGCTATCCCCCGCCGAAGTAGAGGCTGGAGATGCCCGATGGCCGAAGTTGCTTGGTTCGAGAATGTGCTCGGAAGCTTCAATCCGCCCCGCGCATCGGCGCCGCCGGCGATCGCGATAGACAACACCCGTTTCGGATGTCACCGCACGATTTTCGTCTCCGACACGCATCTGGGCACGCGCGGCTGCAAGGCCGAAGCCCTGGCCGATTTCCTCGCGCACAATGACTGCGAGACGCTGTTTCTGGTCGGCGACATTGTCGATGGCTGGCAACTGAAGCGCCGCTGGTACTGGACGGATGCGCAGAGCCAGGTAGTGACGGAGATTCTGCGCAAGGTGGACGCCGGCACCAGGGTGGTCTTCGTGCCCGGCAATCATGACGAATTCGCGCGCGATTATGCGGGCCGGCTGTTCGCAGGCGTCGAAATCATCAACGAAGCGATTCACGAGACCGCCGACGGCAAAAGGCTGTGGGTGCTGCATGGCGACCGCTTTGACGGCGTGATTGCCTATGCCAAGTGGCTGGCCCATGTCGGCGACTGGGCTTATGGCATGGCGCTCAGGCTCAACGACATGCTGTTCGCGGTGCGCAAGCGCCTTGGCATGCCCTACTGGTCGCTGTCGGCCTTCCTCAAGCACAAGGTCAAGAACGCGGTCGAATACATCTCCCGCTTCGAGGAGATCGTGGCGCGCGAAGCCGAAATGCGGGGCGTCGATGGTGTGGTGTGCGGCCATATCCATCATGCCGAAATCCGCCAGATCGGCGGCGTCCTCTACCTCAATGACGGAGATTGGGTTGAAAGCTGCAGCGCCCTTGTCGAAGATGCCCAGGGGCATATGGAGATTCTTCGCTGGGCAGACCCTCAACAGAGACACGCCGCAAGACATCGGGGCGAGATTGCGGCTGTGGCTGCCCCAGCCCCCGCGGCCACGCCTGTACCCGCGTAGAACCAAGCGGCTGGAGCCGGGCCCGCTCCCCGGTGTGGCGGCGCATTTGAAAATCATGATCGTTACCGATGCCTGGAGCCCCCAGGTCAACGGCGTTGTCCGCACGCTGGAGACGCTGGGCAAGGACTTGGCCGCGCTCGGCCATACCGTGCGCTACATCACCCCGCTCGGCCGGCGCACATTTCCCCTGCCCACCTATCCCGAAATACGCCTGGCCCTGTTCCAGCGCAGCGCGCTGACGCGCGAGATCAAGGAATTTGCGCCCGATGCGGTGCATATCGCCACCGAAGGCTCGCTGGGGCTGACGGCGCGGCGCATCTGCCTCAAACATGGCATCGCCTTCACCACCGCCTTCCACACCCGCTTTGCCGAATATGTCCATGCCCGCTTCCGCATGGTGCCGGAGCGGGTGATCTGGCGTTGGCTGCGCTGGTTCCACCATCCCGCCACCGCGGTGATGGTGGCGACCCAGACCTTGAGGCGCGAGCTCGCCGATCATGGCTTCAAGCATCTGCGCATCTGGTCGCGCGGCGTGGACATCGACAAATTCCGTCCCACCCCTGGCGAGCGCCTGCCTTATGAAGGCCCGATCTGGATCTATGTCGGGCGGGTGGCGGTCGAAAAAAACATCGAGGCCTTCCTGGCGCTGGACCTGCCGGGGACCAAGGTGGTGGTGGGCGACGGCCCTGCCCGTGGCGCGCTGTCACGCAAATATCCCGCTGTGAAATTCCTGGGCGCGCTCTCGGGCGAGGCGCTGACAAAGGCCTATGCCGGCAGCGATGTCTTCGTCTTCCCCAGCCGCACCGACACATTCGGCCTGGTGACCCTTGAGGCGCTGGCCTGCGGGCTCACGGTCGCCGCCTATCCGGTGGAAGGACCGCGCGACGTGGTGGGGCCCGAAGTTCCGGGGGGTCCCGATGTCGCGGTGCTGGACGAGGATCTGCGCAAAGCCTGTCTGGGAGCTCTGGAACTGGCCAACAACCCGAGGGCCATTACCCCCAGGGCCTTTGCCGAAAGCCATTCCTGGCGGTCCTGCACGCTGCAGTTTCTGGGTAATATCGCGGTCGAGCCCGATCTGGTTTAAGCCGGCCTTGGCAAAGGTTAATCCGCCGCCGGACGGCTTTATCCGGGCTATACCGCTAGGCTAGAAGGAACCCCGAAAAGTCCCGGTACCAGCGTCGCCCTCATGACCGCGCCCACCGCCCGCCTGACGGCCCGCGAATATGCGTTTTTTGGCCTGGGGCTGCTCTTCTGGGCGGCCTTTGTGATCCTTTTGGGCAAGGACACCAGCTGGGATTTTCGCAATTACCACTGGTACGCGCCTTACGCCCTGCTCCATCACCGCATGGCCATCGACATGGCGGTCGCGCACCAGGCGAGCTACTACAATCCCTATCTGGATGTGCCTTTCTACTGGCTGGCCACCCATACGCATGCCTGGATCGCGCTCGGCATCCTTGGCGCGGCGCAGGGCGCCAACATGATCCCGCTCTATCTCATGGCGCGCTCGGCACTGCGGGTGGAAGCCAGCGAATCGGATCGCAAGATCATGGCCGGGGCGCTGGCCCTGCTGGGTCAGGTGGGGGCGCTGACCCTCACCGAATTCGGCACCACCTATTACGACAATGTGATGAGCGTTCTGGTGCTGTCGGGGTTGGCCATTCTGGTGCTCAACCGCGACAGCCTGCGCGAAGGGCCGCTCGGTCACGCGGCGGCGCTGTCCGCGGCGGCGGGTCTTTTGACCGGCATGGCGATGGGGCTCAAGCTGCCGGAGATGCCGTTCTGTGTCGGCTTTGCCGGCGCGCTTGTGGCGCTGGGCGGGGACTGGAAGCACCAGGGCGTACGTCTCATCGCCGGCGGCATTGCGGGCGTGGCGGGCTTTCTGGTCTTCAGTGGCCCGTGGATGCTCTACATGTACCATCTCACCGGCAATCCGCTGTTTCCCTATTTCAATGAATATTGGCGCTCGCCGCTGGCGCTGCCGGCGCCGTATCGCGACCTGCGCTTTGTGCCTTTCTTCCGGCCATGGTGGCAGCAGCTTTTCTTTCCCATCCTGTTCACCATCGACTGGCACGTCGCCGACGATCTGGGCTTTCAGGACATCCGCGTCTGCATCGCCTATCTGACGGTGATCGCGGCCTCGCTGGCCTGGCTGACGCGACGGGAAAGCCACGACCCGCTGCTCGACAAGCGCGTCACCGCCATGCTGTTTGTCTTTTCGGCGCTGGCCTATTTCGAGTGGCTCAGGACCTTCGCCATCTATCGCTACATCATCCTGTTCGAAATGCTGGCGCCGCTCCTGATCATCGGTGCCGTGGGGCTTTTTCCCATGGGGCGCAAGGGCCGCTACCTTGCCCTGGGCGCGATCGCCGCCTGCTGCCTGCTGTCCGCGCGCAGTGACTTCCTGGAGCGAGCGCCGGTGGAAGACCCTTATGTCCAGGCCGCGCTGCCGCCCATACCCAGGCCCGATCACACCATGGTGCTGATGACCGGAGACGCGCCCATGGGCTTCATCGCCACCACGTTGCCGCCACAGATCCCGGTGCTGAGGATCGACGGCTGGATGGTGCAACCCCGCGACGGCACGCTGATCACCAGGGCCATGATGCGCCGGGTCAAGGCGCAGCTTGCGGCCGGCGGCGACCTCTATCTGATCGCCGACGCCGGCGACATGACCCGCGCCCATGACGCCCTGGCCGACTATCATCTGGCCATCCGCTGGCCGGAGTGCCAGCAATTCGATACAAACCTGATCGGCACCTATCAGTGGTGCCCGCTGGCAAAGAAGAGCTGAAAGGGGCGCAATATCCGTGAAGATCGCCGTGCTGGTGCCCTGCTACAATGAGGAAGCAGCCATTGCCAAGGTGGTGCGCGATTTTCGCGCCGCGCTGCCCGGCGCTGCCATCTACGTCTACGACAACAATTCCAAGGACCAGACGGCGGCGCGCGCCGCCGAGGCCGGCGCGGTGGTGCGCAACGAGAACCGCCAGGGCAAGGGCAATGTCGTGCGACGCATGTTCGCCGACATCGAGGCCGACATCTACGTGCTGGTGGACGGCGACGATACCTATGATGCGGCAGCCTCTCCGGACATGGTCACCCGCATGATCGCCGAGGGCGCGGACCTCATGACCGCGCGCCGCATCCATACCGAAGCGGCCGCCTACCGGCCGGGCCATGTCTTCGGCAACCGCATGCTGACCGGCCTGACCGCAACGTTGTTCAATGTGCAGCTGTCGGACATGCTGAGCGGCTATCGCATCTTTTCCCGGCGCTTCGTGAAATCCTTCCCCTTCACCGCCGAGGGTTTCGCCATCGAGACCGAGCTGACGGTTCACGCGGTGCGCCTGATGATGCCGATGTCGGAGATGGATACGCGCTACAAAGAGCGTCCAGCGGGATCGGTCAGCAAGCTCAACACCTGGCGCGACGGCTTCCGCATCCTGGGGACCATCGGCTATCTGGTGCGAGAGGAGCGGCCGCTGATCTTCTTTTCCACCATCGCGGCGCTGTTCGTGGCCGTCGCCGCGGCCATTGGCGCCCCCGTGGTATCGGAATATTTTCGCACAGGGCTGGTGCCACGTCTGCCTACCGCCGTGCTTGCCACCGGACTGATGGTGATCGCCTTCCTGTCGCTGACCTGCGGCCTGATCCTGGACACGGTGACCCGCGGCCGCTGGGAGGCCAAGCGCATGGCCTATCTCGCGATCCCCGGGCCCCAAGACCTCTCGTGAGCGGTTTCAAGGCCTTCACGCGGTACCTGCTGCGGCATTCCTTCATCCGGTTCGGCATCATCGGAGCCTGCGGCTATGTCGTGGGCGCCAGCGTCCTGGCGCTGACGACCGGGCCGCTGAAGCTGGGTTTCGCGGCCGGCAACGGGCTGGCGATCGCCATCGCCATGACCTTCACCTGGCAGGGCAACCGCTATTTCACCTTCCGCGACCGGCGGGCCAGAAGCCTTTCCGGCATTCTGCAGGAAGGCCTTAAATTCGCCGGCGCCAATTCCATCGGCGCGCTGGCCAACTATCTCGCCGCGCTGGCCGTGGTACATTATGCTGGGTATCCGCTCAGCAACAAATTCGTCGCCCAGGCCATTGGCGTGCTGGTGGGCCTGATATTCAATTTCACCCTTTCGAAGACACTGGTGTTCCGGAGCGCCGCATGAGGGTTATCGCCATCACCGGGGGTGGTGCCGGCATCGGCCGGGGCATCGCCTGGCATTTCGCGCGCGTCGGCTATGCGGTGTCCATCACCGACGCCGATCGCCAGGCGGGAAAGGAATCGCTCCAGGTGATGCGCGAAGCCGGGGTGGAAGCGCTCTTCGTGCCCGGTGATGTTTCAAAGCCCGCGGACGTCAACCGCTGGCTGGCACAGACAAAAGCGAAGCTCGGCTGCCCCGATGTGCTGGTCAACAATGCCGGCACCGAGATCCGCAAGGATGTGCTGGAACTGTCGATCGCCGAATTCGACAAAGTGATCGCCACCAATCTGCGGGGCACCTTCATCTGTTCGCAGGCCGCCGCCAGGATGATGGCCAAACGCGGCAATGGCGGAGTGATCATCAACATCGCCTCCACCCGCGCCTTCATGTCGGAGGCCGGCACCGAGGGTTACACCGCTTCCAAGGGCGGCATCGTGGCCCTGACCCATGGCATGGCGATCAGCCTGGCCAGGCACCGCATCCGGGTGAATTGCGTCAGCCCTGGCTGGATCGAAACGGGGGGCTGGCAGAAGGCCAGCAAGGCGAGGAAACCCCATCATTCCAAGGCGGACCGCGAACAGCATCCGGCGGGGCGGGTGGGTGTACCCGAAGACGTGGCCAAAGCCTGCCGGTTCATCGCCGAGGATGCAGGCTTCATGACCGGCCAGAATCTGATCCTGGACGGCGGCATGACGGTGAAGATGATCTACGTCTAGCTGCCGGCGCCGGACGTGGCAGCCTCTTGGAAACAAGAAAGGCGCCGGCTTTGGCCGGCGCCTTTTTTTCCCGTTTGTTGCCGCCGCCGCTCGCTCAAGCTCGCGGCGTATCGGCGCCCTCAGTGATGCGCCGCCAGCGCCCAGAGATGGGCCACCATGGCGTCCTTCTCCGGCGCCTTGACTTTGTTGAAGGCGGCTTCGGCGTCGCCCTTCTGGCCGGCAGCCAGATAGGCCTGACCCAGGCGAATCTGGGCATTGTTGGCGTCCTTGAGCTGCTTCTTCATGCCGCTCTGGATCACGGCAATGGCGTCCTTGGCCTTGCCTTCACCGATCATGTTCTCGCCAATATCGACAAGACCATTACCACCGTCGCCTTGAGGCGCGGCATTGGCGGCAGCCAGGTCCTTGGCTTCACTGGCGGCCCGGGCAGCGGCCATCTGTTTGGCGGTGGCGAGTAGGCGCTGAGAGCGATCATCGGTCAGAAGCTTTGCAGCGACGCCCTTTTCCAGCGCGGCCTGGGCCTCGGCGGCAAGCTTGAACTGCAGCGCGTACTGGCCCAGCTGAACATAATCGTCCTTGGTCTGCATGCTCCCGGTCAGCAGGCGGATGCGGCTGAGGTCGAGGCTGTTGTGATCGGAAAGACCGCGGGCCCGTTCACCCAGCTTGAGCAGGTCCGCCCAATATTCCGGCTTGGGGCTTCTGGCAACCAGCTGTTCCAGCGCCGCGCGCTGCGTGACCTCGTCGCCGGTCTCGTAGGCACAGCGCGCCTGCAGTTGCAGCGCGACATCGTTGCCGCTGAGGGTCTTGGCGTAACGCACACAGCCGGCATAGTCGCCCGCCTTGTAATAGGCCTGGCCGATGATCAGCTGGGACTGGGCGTCCAGGCCGCCGTTCTTCTTCAGGATTTCGCCATCGGCGATCACATCCTTGAACTTGTTGGCATTGTAGTCGTTGGCAAACTTGGCCTTGGCCGCCGCGGCACCGCCCAACGCCACGTCGCCGGTCTTCACGCCGATATACTGCTTCATGGAGTTGATGGCGGTCGTGTCGTCCGGGGTGGACTTCACGGCGTCAGCTTCCTTCAGCTTGGCCATGGCGGCATCGTATTTGCCGGAGGTCATCAGCGCCTTTGCTTCGTTGAGCAGCGGGCCAACCTTGGCGCTGACAGTAAGGGCCTGGGCCGGAGCGGCCATGACCAAGGCTGCGGCGCCGGCGGCGGCAGTACCGAGAAATATCGCCGTCAGAGCGGCACGCAGTGTACGGACAGTCATAACAAGACCTCTTTCGCGTTCATCACAAAAAGGGAAAGCGTGCGGGGGCGCCGCACGCTTTTCACCCACGGCCGTGACCCTCACAGCCTAATTATACTGGTCGATCCCGGTAAAACCAATATGGGTCGCGCCCAGGCGCTGGGCATCCGCCAGCACCTTGGCCACGGCGTCATACTTGGCCAGCCGGTTCGCATTCACATGAATTTCAGGCTGCGGATTCTTCCGGGCCGCATCCTCGAAATAGGAGTCCATGGTTCCACGATCCACGGCCGTGCCATTCCAGGTGACGGTGCCGTCAAAGTCGACGCCCAGATCCACCGTTTCCGGCTCGACCGTCGGCGGCGGACTGTTGGCCGCCGGCATGTCGAGCTTCACCGCGTGGGTCTGAATTGGCAGGGTAACGATCAGAAGCACGAGGAGAACGAGCATCACGTCGATCAACGGCGTGGTGTTCATTTCCACCATGACTTCGCCGTCAGCAGTTCCAGTACTCATTGCCATGGCGAATTACCTCACATGCTGCCAGCTTCCAGAGAGTGGGGCTCGGTGATGAAGCCCACTTTCTGGATGCCTGCCTTCTGGCAGGCCAGGATGACGCGACCGATCGCCTCGAAACGCACATTCTTGTCGCCGCGAATGTGCACTTCCGGAAGCTCCTTGCCCGTCGCCGCCGCCCGCTTCAGGGCGTCGACGAAGTTGCGTTCCATCGTGGCCGGATCCACCGGCGTGTTGTTGTAGTACATCTGCTCGTCAGTCGTGACCGCGATCACAATATTCTCAGGCTTCGTCTGGGTGACGATATTGCGATATGTCGGCAACTGGACGTTGACCATCTTGAGCACCACCGGGATGGTGACCAGGAAGATGATGAGCATCACCAACATCACGTCCACCAAGGGGGTGGTATTGATCGTGACGTTTAATTCCTGTTCGTCATCTTCGACGGCGTGTTGGACGTCGACTGCCATCAAACTAACTCCGTAAGGGCCTGTCTCTTAGTAAAGTAAGCGCGTGTCTCTTACTTCTTGCTGATGAGATAAGCCTGCAGGTCACCGGCGAAAGCGCGCAGCTTCTCGGTGATCACCTTGTTGCGGCGGACGAGGTAGTTGTAGAGCAACACCGCGGGCACCGCGACGAACAGACCGATGGCGGTCATCTGCAGCGCTTCACCGACCGGGCCGGCAACCTTGTCGATGGACATCTGGCCAGCGACGCCGATACCGATGAGCGCGTTCAGAATACCGATAACGGTGCCGAGCAGACCAACGAACGGACCGACCGAGCCGACCGAACCCAGGAAGGCGATGCCGCCCTGCAGACGGGCATTGGCGTCTTCCAGCTGACGAGTCAGCGTCATGCCGATCCAGTCGCTCAGGCCCACAAGGGTGGTGCCACCGGCGGAAGCCTTGAGACCGGCTTCGGCGATGCCACGGAACACCGAGTTCTTGGGCAGCTTGTCGACGCCTTCATTCAGGGTGGCGGAGGTCCAGAACTTCTTCTCGACCTGCGAGGCCTGGCCCAGGATGCGCTGCTGCTCGATCCACTTGGTGAAGAAGATGTACCAGGTGCCGGCCGACATGATCACCAGCACGCCCAGGATGGTGCGCGAAATCCAGCCGCCATTTTCCCACATGTGCTGCAGGCCGTAGGGCGTGGACTGGTCGGCCGGGTTGCCGGCGGGCTTGGCGGCGTCGCCGGCAGGGGCGGCCGGAGCCGGAGCAGCGGCATCAGCCGGCGCGGCCGGGGCGGCAGCAGGCGCGGCCGGAGCGGCAGCCTGGGCAAGCACCGGAGCAACGGCGCTCAGGCTGGTCATGGCGACGATGGCAACTGCGATCGTCAGTTTCTTGAAGTTCATTGTTTTACTCCGTGGATAACCGAAAAAATTGACGAAAAGAGGTGGCTTACCTGGCGTCTTTCAGATTCCAGGTGACATTGATCTGCGTCTTGGCCGCGGTGGGCTGACCGTTCAGCGTCGGCGGCTGCCAGCGCCAGTGGCCCTTGACCCAGTCACAGGAAGCGCCATCGAGACGATCGGAACCGCTGCCCTTCACAACGCTGCATTCCGTGACATTGCCGTCCGTGCCGATGCCCACTTCAATGAGCGTCGTCCCCTGCTCACCCAAACGCACCGAGATCGGCGGATAGGGCGGCTGGGTATGTGTGCGCATGATCGGGCGCAGCGGGTCGTTGCTGATGGCAGCCTTGGGCGCGGGCGGCGGCGGCGGCGGCGCCTTGGGCGCGGTCTGAACCGGGGCCGGAGGCGGCGCGCTGGCGACCTGGAATTCCGGAACGATGGCGACCGGCGGCGGCGGCTTCACCAGATCCGGCGGCGGCGGCGGCGGCGCCTTGGGCGGGGTCTTCTGCGTATCGACCGACGCCTTGATTTCCTGCAGCTGCTTCATCAGCGCGCCTTGCGCCAACGCGGCAATCAAACCGGCGATGCCGGCGACATGAATTGCGATCACGATCGCAATGCTCGTCGCCCTGCTGGCGGTGCTCTTCTCTTGGACTTTCAGATGATTCGGACGTTCCATGCGCTCTCACTCAAGACAGACAAACCGGCACTCGCGCGCCCGGCCCAATAGATTGTTCGAGACCAAAGTCTACCCACCGCGACGCCGTTATGACTGACGTCTTAGCCGGAAGCTTTTAAAGCAATCGCTTACCCTCTTTGCAAGGGGTATCGCGGTTCGTGCAAGCGCCGAAAATAAGGCTTTCGCATTCGTGCGCCTCGGTCGGCGTGATCAGACATCGCGCAAAGGCGCTGCTGCACATGCGAATTTCGCACATGCAGCAATTGCTACTTCATCATGTAAACCTAGGTGCTGCCGATAGAAATTGAAATCACCGAACTGTGACAGATGGCTATCGCGCACTACGGCTTTGAGCCCGGCTCGCAGGGAGAAGTTTGGCGCAAGTTCCATTGCGACATCTTTGCTTTTTCGCCTCCGGCAAAATCCGCGAAGATGTCGACCAACCAACAGCCCAACCGCAAGGATCACGTCAAATGCGATATCTCCACACCATGGTGCGCGTCTCCGACCTCGACACATCGCTGGATTTCTACTGCAACAAGCTTGGTCTTGTAGAAATCCGGCGCATGGAGAATGAAAAAGGGCGCTTCACGCTGGTTTTCCTCGCCACGCCCGAAGATGCCACGCGCATTGCGGATGGCACGGTGGAAAGCCCGGTGATCGAACTCACCTATAACTGGGATGAGAAGGGCTATGGCGGCGGACGGAATTTCGGCCATCTCGCCTATCGCGTCAGTGACATTTATGGCCTGTGCGAGAAGCTGATGGCAGCCGGCATCACCATCAACCGGCCGCCGCGCGACGGCCACATGGCCTTCATTCGCTCGCCAGACGGCATTTCCATCGAGCTTTTGCAGGACGGCCATCTCGAGCCCAGGGAACCCTGGGCTTCCATGCCCAATACCGGTAGCTGGTAGCCAGCAAAACAAAAACCCCGCCAGCGATGGCGGGGTTTTCGTTTTCCGGCGTGTCAGGCGCGGTTCGCAATTAAATTTTGCCAAGCACCGTCAGGGTGCCGACCTGGGTGGTGGACCCATTGTTGCCGCGCACCCAGTCATAGTTCACGCCCAGCTCCCACGTATCGGTGTGTGCGCCCAGGCTCAGGCCCAGAATGGCGTTGCCGGTATCGGGATCGGGGCCGATGAAGGTCATGGTGTTGCCGGCGGTCGAGCGGCCACCCGTGGATTCGAACGCCGCATTGATTTTCACCGGCTGCTGCAGGAAGTCGTAGCGATAGCCGAAACGGCCTTCCGGTGTCAGGTTGAAGCCCCATACGCTGATATCGCCCTTCACGTCGGCGCCAAGGGCACCGCGCAGCGAATTGGCAAAATAAGGCGCCACGTCCAGGTCGAGGCCGGGGCCGCCATTGGCTTCCTGATAACCTTCCTCGCGCAGGGTCAGCCCGTCCATGCTGATATGCGGATCAACCTCGATGCCGGAATAATGCAAGGTCACGCCGGTGGTGGCGCCCAAGGCCAGCATGGCGGCAGGCCGCCTGCTGGTGGCATCACGCACCACCCCGCCCACATCCATGAAGCGATTTTCGTCGAAATTGCCGTAGGCCGCCGTCAGCTGGGTATCCAGGAAGGCGTGCTTGCCATGCCAATCGGTATAGCCCGTGAGCATATACCACTGGGTGTTGGTTCGGGTGTCGCGCGGCAGGTCCTGGCTGACGTCTCCAGTGTAGAAAGTAAAGGCGCCGCCATACCAGCCGTTACGCGAACTGCCGCCGTCCAGGCCCAGGCTGAAACCGAAGCCGTGATCCTTGTAATCGGTCAGCGTGCCGTCGGCGGAAACGCGGCCCTTGTTGTTGATCTGGCCAGTGAATTCCTCGCCCCACAGCGTGGTGTCACCCGGCTCGTCGGCGAAGCTGCGCAGGAGACGCTGACGTGACGCCACGGGACCGGTCGCCTGGTCGGTCAGCATAATGGCGATCTCGCGCGTACCGCCGGAAACATCGGGAGCGAATTGCGAGAAGACCCGCTGGGACTGCTGCTGGGAAGCGGCGACGTTGATCCCGCTCGAGGCCACGCCAGGCGTGTTGTAGACGGTAAGGCTGGTCGCCACCGCCGCACCCAGCTGGTTGTCGGTGGCCAGCGCCGCGGCGGTGAAGGGGAATTCGCGCGCGGCCTCGCCGGACAGGTTCAGGCCCGGCGAACCATCGGCATTCGTGGCGCCGGTCGAGCGCGGCAACAGATGCAGCTGCAGCACTTCCTGGCCGCTCGCGGGATCGAGGGTCTCGGTCAGGGGCGTGAGGCCGCTTTCGGTCGGCGTCTCGAACAGGAAGGGGGTGTTCAGGCCCAGCGTCGAATTCTGCAGCGCCAGCGACGCGGCAGAGTCGTTGATCACAGGCGCCCGGATCAAGGTGATCGTCTGGGCGGTAGGATGGGCTGTCGAGGCCTGGGTAAAGCCCGACGAGATATAGGTACCGAACTGCAGCGAAAGATTGGCGCCGGTCAGGGTCGCGGTATTGGCCTGCACCACCGGCGTGAGACTGTTGAGATTGGTCTGGGAAATGGCCAGGCCCAACGTGCCGTTCTGTGCCACGGTGAAGGTGGAGGCATTGAGCGCGGTGGTGGTGTTGGCGACAAAGAGCTGACCGTTGGGATCAACCTGAACCGCCAGCCCCCCCGTCGCGGAGGTGATCACTGCATTGACATAACCATAGCCGCCGACATGCAGCGTGTTGCCGGTGCCGGAGCCGAAGCTGATGGTGGTCGCCTCGGTAATGGGCGGCAAACCGACCGTGTCGGAGACGATGTTCTGCGCCACGATGGCGTAATTCGAGGGCGAGTTGGTGACGTTGAGACCGGCGACGACGGCCGTCGAGTTGGTATTGGGGTCGATGACAACACCGGTATTGCCGACATTGAGCGTATTGCCGTTGCCGGCGCCGCTGCCGAACAGGATATTGCCCAGGATACGGCCATTGTTGTTGATGACAACACCGCCGCTGGTATTGGCTGATACGTCAATCGCCGTCTCGATGGAGCTGACCACCGCGCCGGTGTCGGGTGTCAGCGTGGTGTTGATGGCCGAGATGGTGCCGGCATTGTTGATCGTCTTCAGGCTGCCGCCCTGGTCCACGATGGCTTCCGAAACCAGGCTGAAAGGCGAGTTCGAGGTCGCGATGGTGGCGGTGGGTGAAATCGTGCTGGTGGTGACGGCGGCGGTGATGCTGGCATTCTTGCCCACATCGATCACAGGCACGTTGGAGTTGACGCCCAGGATCACGCCAAAGGCGCTGCCCTGGCCCACGCCCGACACCGTAGCCTGGATGCTGCCTGGCGTGTTGGTGGAGGCATTTTCGGCCTCGGATATGACGTCCAGACGCGGCACGGTGGCGTAGGAGCCGATATAGAGGGCGGTGGCAGTGGTGATGCCGTTGGTGGTGACGGTCTGCGAGCCGGTGACCGCATTGGCCGAAATGGTGCCGGTGTTGAGCAGACCGCCAACATTGGTAACTTTCTGAGCGCTGGTGGTGGCCACGCTGTTGACCGTGGTGGTGACGTTCTCCGACACAGTGTGGGGAGTGGTGTCACAGTTGGTGGCGGAGACTGCGGATGAGGATGTGCCAAGGCAGGTGAAATAGGTCGAGGAGGCGCCCTGTATGACGATGGCGGCCGAACTCAGGTCGACGTCGATCGGCTGGCCGTGGATGGTGCCGCGGTTGATGAGGGAGTAACCGGGATCGATCGAGTCGATATCGGCGGTGACCGGCCCGATGATGATGGGACCGCGGGGTGTGGTCAGCGTGCTGGTCTCGGACTTGGTGGGATCGATGATCAGGGTCGGCGCGGAGGAGCCAGCCACGGTCAAGCCAGAGGATGAGATCAGCGCCGCGCTGGCAGTCGAAGATGTGCCCGGACCGGTATTGACGAAACCACCGTCGATATCGCCGCCAATGATGATCGCCGAACCGGCTTCCGGATTGCCGCCGCGGCTGTTGGGGGTTGAGGTGCCGATCAACGAAATGCTGCCGGCATTGACAAAGGAGCCGCCCGAGGAGGACGGGCAGGTAAATCCGGACGGCGCGCCCGTATCGCTGGCGCAGGAATGGATGCCGCCCAGCGTCTGGACGCCGGTCATGCCGGCGCCCACGCCGGACAGGGCGGAGGAAATGTAGAAATTGCCGTTCAACGTGCCGTCCAGGTCCACCATGACGGAGTTGGAAGCCGTGGAATTGACGCTGGAATCCTGGACGATGCCGCCGCCCCCCAAAAGAATGTTGCTGGTGATCTTGGTGCCCTGAACCAGCTCGAAAGCGGCCGAGGAATCGCCCTGAACGACAATGGACGATGTCTGAGTCGCGGTGGTCTGACCGGTGAGCGTGTTGAGCGCGGTCAGCGTGGTCAGGGTAATGGGGCCGTAATAGGTGTTGCCGCCCTGGATAACGATGCCGAGCTTGCCGGTGCCGTTGCCGCCCACATCGATGGTGCCGGTTGAACTCAGACCCGCCGTTCCCGGATTGATGTTGCCGCCGCTGGTGTCGATCGAAACGCCGATGCCGTTATCAACGTTGGCGTTGGAGATGGCGCCGTTGTTGGTCACCGAATTGTTGGAATTGACGGTGATGGCGGGAGTGCCGGTGGTCTGGATGCCAACGCTGCCCGTGGCGTCGATGGTGATATTGCCGCTGGTGGAGGTGGTCAGGGCGGTCGAGGTCGCGGTGGAGACTTCGGTGTCGGCGCGGGCGGTTGCAGCCAGGGCCGCCGCCAGCAGGGCAGCCGCAGCGGCGGAAAGCATCAAACGGTGCTTGATCAACACGAGCCTCTTTAAAATGTCGCCGGGCGGGGCACCGCCAATCTCGGCATTTCTCTCCACAAGGCCCGCTCCGGGCCTCGGCCATCACCCGCGCCCGAGCGGGAATGTGCCCCTTTTACCCTTTGCCAGGCTCCCCACTCCTTCCGCCGAGGCGGCTGAGCGGTCTGCCACGTGCCTTTGTACCCGGCTATCGTCCCGGTTCAACAGCAATTTTTTCGCCCGAACGCCCCTGGCGGGGACGAATCCTGGCGTCTTAATCAGGCGTTAGCGCCCTTCTGCGCAGAATCTGCGCGTGAAAAAGGCTTAACCCGCGAAAATTGCGCCAATGACCAAGGCCCGGCACACCGGTTTCGCCAGGCTCACCCAACAGGATGTGAGCGCCGCAGTCGCGCGCCATGAGATGCTCTATTCGGGGCGCATGGGCGGGGCGCGTGCGGTTTTCGCCTTCTGCGACCTGTCGGGACTGGATCTTTCCGGCCGCAATCTGGCCGATGCCGACTTCACCGGCGCCATCATGGAAGAAGCCAATTTCGAGGGCGCCAAGCTCGACTCCGCCAGCTTCTTCGGCGCCGACCTGCGCCGCGCCAAACTTGCAGGTGCTTCGATGCGCCGCGCCGACTTGCGCGGCGCTTCCATGCGCGGCGCCAACCTGATCGGTACCGACCTGTTCGAGGCCGATCTGCGCGAAGGCACGATCGCCGAGAAGGACAAGTACGGCAACCTCAAGGTGATGCAGCATGACCTTGGGCCCTCGGAATTGCCGGCGGCGATGATGAACTCGGCCAATCTGGAGCGCGCCAGGATGACCGGGGCGATCGCGGTGCAGGCCGATTTCACCGATGCGGTGATGAAGGGCTGCCGGCTGACCCGCGCCAATCTGCGCCAGGCCCGGCTGACCGGGGCCAACCTGGAAAATGCCGATTTGTCGGGCTGCAACCTGACCGGCGCCGACCTGGCCGGCTGCATCCTGATCGGCGCCAAGATGGATTTCGCCACGACCCATGGCGCCGATATGAGCCAGATCCTGACCGAAACGGTCGTGCCGGATCCGGAAGCGGTGGCGAGCATCGAAAGGCTTCTGGAAGAGCATTCGCTCTGGGCCGAAACCGATGGCCGCCAAGGCAAGCCCGCCGATCTGACGGCCAAGGACCTGCGTCATGTCCCGCGCCTGTCGGGGTACCGGCTGACCGCCCTGATCGCGCCCAATGCGCTGTTCTATGGCGTCTGTCTGGAAGGGGCGTCGCTGCAAGGCTCCAATCTTGCGGGCTGCGACCTGCGCTCAGCCAAGCTCGGTGGCGCGGACCTGCGCGGCGTCAATTTTTCCGGTGCCCTGCTCAACCATGCCGATCTGCGCGACGCCAAGCTTGGGCCACTGATGATCGCCGGCGCCCGCCTCCTCCCCGCCCGCCTGGACAATGCCCAGGTGCGCTATGCCGACCTGCGCGGCGCGGACTTGCGCCGGGCGCGGCTGTCGGGCTGCGATCTGTCCTATGCCAATCTGGGCGATGCCGATATGCGCGACAGCGAAACCCAGGGCGCGGAATTCTCCGGAGCTAAGCTTCCCGGCCGTTTTGCCCAAGCCCTCGCTGCCTCCGCTTGATCGCGGCCTGCGAAAACACAATCCTGCCTTTCCCTTTACGCGAAGCGGTCCATAGCGACAGCGTATGGACGGGATGGTGCTTTCAGCGTTTCCGGCGCGCGAGCCGCGCCGGAAGCAAGCTGAAACCGGATAGGGTCATAAACTAAGCAGCCAGCGCAGAGCTTTTGGCGCGGATGAACTGCGCCAGGCGGGACAGGGACACTCTGGCTTCATTGCGTCCCGGATCGGCCTGGAATAGATGGGCCATGCCATCGTAGATTTCCACACTGACCGGCACCCGGGCTTCGGCGGCGCGGTCGCCCAGCTTGGAAGCGTCGTCACGCAGGATTTCGCTCGCACCGGCATGCACCATCAACGGCGGAAAATCGTGCAGATCGGCATAGGCCGGTGAGGCATAGGCGTCGCAGGGATTGGATTTGCGCAAATAGTGCCGGGCGGAAAGGAACAGCGTTTCCCAGTCAAGCAGAGTGTCGCTCTTGCGGTTGCCCAGCATGGAAAGCCCCGAAAGCGAAAGGTCGGCCCAGGGCGACAGCGCCACGATGCCGCCGGGCATTTCCAGGCCCGCATTGCGGACCGCCAGCGCCACGGAGAAGGCAAGGCCGCCACCGGCTTCATCACCGGCCAGCACGATCGATGACCCGCTCACGCCCTTGCCCAGAAGGGCGCGATAGACGTCGATACCGTCGCGCACGGCCGAAGGGAAGAAACATTCCGGCGCCAGCCGATATTTGACGCTGAAGGC
This sequence comes from Rhizomicrobium sp., assembly GCA_036488555.1. Taxonomy (GTDB): domain Bacteria; phylum Pseudomonadota; class Alphaproteobacteria; order Micropepsales; family Micropepsaceae; genus Rhizomicrobium. Next base: position 17,334 of record DASXHL010000070.1, on the reverse strand, counting down.
GCCCACGCCACTTGCTTCCACCAGCCGGCCAACCAGCGGGCGATGGGTTTCGGGCGAACCGGCGACAAAACCGCCGCCATGGAAATAGAGAAGCGTGCGGTTCGGGCCATTGCCCGCCGCGCCTACCCATTCGCCGGGAATGGGCCCCAGCTGACCGGGGGTGAAATCCATCGCCGGAGGTCCGGAACCGAAACGTGAAAACAGGCTTGCATAGCGCGCGCGCACCTCCTCGATACCGGGAGGGCCCTTGCTCTGAGTCAGATTTTGCGGCCAGAACGCCATATGATTCGAAGCAGCATTGCCGCCGGAACTTTACCAAAAAATGGGGACCCTCCAAGGGAAGGGCCCCCATTTCCGGTTAAGGATAAACAGGCTTATGCAGCCTTTAGGGCACGCGGCCCTCAGGCCGCCTTCGCGCCCTTGATGGCGGTAAGCGTGGGCGCGTTGATCTGGATCCGGCGCGGCTTCTTCTCTTCCGGCACGACGCGCTCGAGATCGACATGGAGCAGGCCATTCTCAAGGCCCGCGGCCTTGACCTCGACATGCTCGGCGAGCTGGAAGTTGCGCTCGAAGCTGCGGCCCGCGATACCCTGATAGAGCAGCGAGGATTGCTTTTCAGCCGTCTCGGACTCGCGCTTGCCGGTGATGGTGAGCACACGATCCTTCACGTCCACCGACAGGTCCTTTTCGGCAAAGCCGGCGACCGCCAACGTGACGCGGTAATTATTCTCGTCGCTGCGTTCGATATTGTAAGGGGGATAGCCCTGCTCGGACGCGGACTCCAGCAGGCCGATCAGGCGATCAAAGCCAACGGTGGAACGGAAAAAAGGCGAATAGTCGATACGCATGGGAACAACCTTTCTTGAAGCGTTGCTGTCGTCCCGCTGGCCACCCTTCCAATAAGAGAAGTCCACACGGGACTATCGAGGCCCGGCCCCGTGACGGCGGCCGGATCAACACTATCTGGGGTGGAAAAAGACGCCTTCAAGCCCCTTCCGGGGACTTGAAAATCCGGCTTAAGTGCCCATGGAAGCGCCAGATTTCAGCAAGATTATGATTCCCGCCGCGTCGCTGTTTGAACCCCTGCCCATCAAGGCCGTGGGCGCCGATCTGCGCGCCGCACGGTTTCCTGCCGCCCCCGATGTTCCCGCCCGCGGAACCTGCGTGCTGCTGAACGGCCAGACCGAATTTATCGAGAAATATTTCGAGGTGATCGACGAACTGCGCGGCCGCGGCCTGGCGGTGGCCACCATGGACTGGCGTGGCCAGGGCAATTCCTCCCGCTTCACCAAGGACGGCCGCAAGAGCTTTGTCGGCGACTTCAGCGAATATGACCAGGACCTGGACACGCTGATGAACTGGATCGTCACGCCCATGCTAAAGCCGGGTGAAAAGCCGGTGGCGCTGGCCCATTCCATGGGGGCGCACAATCTCTTGCGCACCCTGGTCAGGCGCCCGGCCAGCTTCAAGGCCTGCGCGCTGAGCGCGCCGATGATCGCCATTTCCTTCCGCGGCCAGCGCGAATTCCTGGTACGGGCGGTCACCGCCATGCAGATCTGGCGCGGACGGCACATGGACTGGGTATGGGGGATGGAGGCCCGCGATCCCCACAAGATGACCTTCGAAAGCCAGATCGTCACATCCGATCCGCAGCGCTTCGAGCGCACCCAGATGCTTCTGCGCGAACATCCCGACCTGAGGCTTGCCGGTGCAACCTGGGGATGGCTCGCCGCGGCGCTTCGCTCCATGGACTGGCTGCGCGGCCAGGCCGCTTCCATCACCACGCCGCTTCTGGCGGTTGGCGCCGGGCGCGACCGCATCTGCATCACGCCCGCAACCAGAGCATTTGCTGCGGCCGCACCCCATGCCGACTATGTCGAGATCACGGATGCGGGACATGAGATCCTGATGGAGCGCAATCCCATCCGCGCCGAATTCTGGAAAGCCTTCGACGCTTTCATGGCGCGCGAGGCGCCATTCATCGCATAAAAAACCGCGCCGCAGTTTCCACTGCGGCGCGGCTTTCCTTAATGGCTCGATTATTGCGCCGGAGCTTGAGCAGCGCCCGACTGTTCAACCGGAGCCTGCTGGGCCGGAGCCTGCTGTACCGGCTGTTGCTGGGCCGGCTGCGACTGGCCAGCGTTACTCTGCTCAGGAGCCGGGGCCGCGCTCTGCACAGGCTGATTGGCTTGCGCGTTGTTACTCGCCACATCCGACGGCGAAGGCTGCGGGGCAGCCGGCAGCGGCGTCGCCGACGGCGCCGTCACGGCCTGCTGGGCCGGTGCCTGTGTGGTGGCCTGGGTCGAGTCCGCGCTCATGCGGGTCTGGGCGGCGCTGGAAGCCATCTGACTGCTGTTGGCATTGGCGCTGTTATCCGCCGTGGACGTGCTTGAGGAAGAAGAATCATCCGACGCACGAGCGACCTTGTGATGACGTGTTGGCTTGACGGTGGCCTCCTTTGTCGGCGCGGGTGCGGGCGCAGCGTCGGCCGCAGTCGCCGGCGTGTTGTCAGCCTGCTGCGCAGGAGGCGCGGGCGGCGGAGCGATAGGCGCAGCTGCCTGAGCCGGCGGTTGCGGCAGGCTGTTATCGGCCACGACGGGCTTGGGCTGGATGCTCGAACCCGAATAGGCATACAGGCCGATGCCGGCCGCGCCAACCATCAACGCGACAGCAACAGCGCCCACGATCTGGGGCATGTTGCTGGGCTGGCGGTCCTCGGGGTTTACGGTGTGAAAAGAACCAAGGCCCGCGCTGTTGCCCGATGGATCGGTCTGCAGCGGCTGAGAGGGTTCATTGAAGTCACGCAGGGACATACTTTCCTCCTCAAGGACAATTCGCTTTCGGTAAGACAACGTGACTTGCCCTGCACCAGTTTCCTCATTGGGAAACAAAGGCAAATTGCGGCGACATTGCGCGCCGGCTGCCCAAATCGCTTGCGAATAAAGCCCGAAAAATCAGCCTTGCAGGAGCTTTATGGCTTCTTCGTGGATTCGTTTGTCGCCACAGGCCAGGATGGTTTTGCCATCGCGACAGTGATCACCGCTCCAGTCGGTGATGATGCCACCGGCCCCTTCCACCAACGGAATCAGCGCCGCCACGTCCCAGCGATTGAAGCCGGCTTCGATGATGATATCGACAAAGCCCAGCGCCAGGGCCGCGAAGAGATAACAGTCGCCGCCGAAGCGCGTCATCCGCACGGCCGACCGCACGCGGGCGAAAGCCGCCTGCTGTTCAGGTGAGAAATATACCGACGGATCGGTGGCGCAGAGGATGGCATCCTTGATCTCGGCGCATTCGCGCACCTTCAGCGATGTGCGCTTTTCGCCCTCCAGGAGCACTGCCCGGCCATTGACGCCCAGATAGCGCTCGCCCAGCACCGGCTGGTCGAGAATGCCCAAAACGGGCACGTCATTGTCTTCTAGCGCAATCAGCGAACCCCATTCATGGCGGCCGGTGATGAAGGCACGCGTGCCATCCACGGGATCGAGCACCCAGCGCAGCCCGCTCTTGCCGGGCTTCTCGCCATATTCCTCGCCCAGGATGCCGTCGTCGGGCCGGTCGCGCTCGATGATGGCGCGGATGGCGCGCTCGCCCCCCTTGTCGGCTTCGGTCACCGGATCGAAAGCGCGGACACCGGGTTTGTGCACCACCTCGATGCGCTGCCGGAAAAAAGGCCGGATCACGGCGCCCGAGGCGTCGGCCAGGCGGCCAGCAAATGCGATCAGCTTATCATCTACAGACATGGAGCTCTTCCGCGCGAGGGATTTTGCTCCGATGGCCAGGAGCGAGGAGCGATGTGTACGAATAGTACATGAGCGACGAGTGGTCCGCAGCAACAACGTGCGGACGCCAGTGGACAAAAGACCCGCGCGGTCATGCGGACTTCCAGAACGATACGATCAACCCACCCGCAACGATCAGTAGGCCACCCGTAAGGATGGGCAAAGACGGAAGCGCGCGGAAAAACAGGAAATTGATGATCTGCCACATCACGAACAGCGTGGCTATGTAGAGTCCCACCACCTGGCCGAATTCCAGCGGCGCCAGATTGAGAAAAGTACCATAGCCGGCCAGAAGGACCGCACCCAGCAGAAACAGCGCCAGCCGTGCCAGGCCCGCATGCTCGAACAGGGACTTGCGGATGATGGCGTCGCCGGACACTTCCAGGCCCGTGGCAGCGATTAGAAAAAGCAGGACGGGCAGACCAGCGGGCAGTTTCATTTGGCGCTTCCTTCGACCGGGCCTAGAATAGGCTGAAAGCCGATGGGAGCGCGACATGAGGCGCGGCATTCTTGGCGCGATATTGGGTTTGCAGGTCCTGGCGACGGCACCCGCCTGGGCCGACGCGCTGAAGGAATTCCGCTGCGGACGCACCCTGGAGACGCCGGGCGGTTCACCCCAGCTGGTGGTGGATGATCGGCTGCATGTGCTGGACCAGACCAGCGCAAGCGCCAAGTTCGATCCCGGCCCCGCGCCGGCAGGCATCGCGATCAGGTCGATCTTTTGCGCCCGCTCCGACATCGTGCCGGCGCCGTCCGACTATAAAGTGGTGCAGGCCGGCTATCCGCTGACCATCTTCGCGCGCGATGCGAGCGGGCGCACGCGCATCGCGGTGCTGGAGCTGGATGGCGGGCAGCTGAAGCTGCGGTCGGTGGGCGAGCTAGGCTTCACGCCGGACATGGTGAGCCGCATCCAGGCATTCCTGGATGCATCCCTGCCGCAATTCGGCAAGACCGCTTCCGCGCGTTAGCTGCTGCAATTAAACCAGCGCGAGGGATTTTGCGGCGTGAGCAGGGTGAAGGCCCTTTTCGCGCTCGCGCGAACGAAATGGTCCGGGGGACCATTTCGAGGGCCGAACGCGCGGAGCAAAAAGCGACGCGCCGGGCAAACGACCCGATACCGCACAACACCCACAGGACCGCACCGCCCTCGCCCGCTAAGCGGGCTCGAAGCGGGGCCAGCTTTTCTAAGCTCGCGTTGCTCGCCAAGAAAAGCTAGGCCAAAGAACCGCGCTGTTAGGCGTCCATCGCCTGCTTGGCACGCTTGCGCAAATGCGGGAGAAGCTCACGCTTGCGCAGACGGATATTCAGCGGCGTCACCTCGACCAGCTCATCGTCCTGGATATAGGCCATGGCCTGTTCCAGGGTCATGGGCACGATGGGCGTCAGGCGCACCGCCTCGTCCTTGGACGTGGTGCGGATGTTGGTCAGCTGCTTGGACTTCAGCGGATTGACGTCCAGGTCGTTGTCCTTGGCGTTCTGGCCGATGATCATGCCTTCATAGACCTTGGCGCCGGCGGTGATGAACAGCTTGCCGCGTTCCTCGATGTACCAGAGACCGTAGGTCACCGCCTCGCCCTGCTCGGTGGAGATCAGCACGCCGTTGGTGCGGCCCGCCAGCGGGCCCTTGTGCGGGGCATATTCCACGAACATGCGGTTCATCACGCCGGTGCCGCGTGTGTCGGTGAGGAATTCGCCGTGATAGCCGATCAGGCCGCGGGCCGGACCGCGAAACACCACGCGGGTCTTGCCGGCGCCCATCGGGCGCATGTCGGTCATCTCGCCCTTGCGCTGGGAAATCTTCTCGATGACGGTGCCGGTATAGGCGTCGTCGACATCGACCGTGACTTCTTCGATCGGCTCCATCTTCTCGCCGTTTTCGGTCTTGAACAACACGCGCGGGCGGCTGATGGAAAGCTCGAAGCCTTCGCGGCGCATCGATTCGATCAGCACGCCCAGCTGCAATTCGCCGCGGCCCGCCACCTCGAAGTCGCCGTCGCCGGTCTCGGTCACCTTGAGCGCGACATTGCCTTCGGCCTCGCGCAACAGGCGCTCGCGGATCACGCGGCTCTGCACCTTGTCGCCTTCGCGGCCGGCATAGGGGGAATCGTTGACCGAAATGGTCATGGACAGGGTCGGCGGATCGATCGGCTGGGCGTGAATGGCCTCTTCCACGGTCAGATCGCACAGCGTGTCGGCCACGGTGGCGGTCTCAAGTCCGGCGATGGCGACAATGTCGCCAGCTTCGGCGCGTTCCACCGGCACCCGCGCCAGGCCCCGGAAGGCCAGCAGCTTGGTGATGCGGGCCTTCTCGATCACTTCGCCGCCACGGTTCAGCACCTTGATGTTGCGACCCGTGGTGATGACGCCGGATTCGATGCGGCCCGTCAGGATGCGGCCCAGGAAGTTGTCAGCCTCGAGCGTGGTGACCAGCATCTTGAAGGGATGGTCCTCGCTGGCCAGGGCCTGCGGCTTGGGCGGCGGCACGTCTTCCACGATGCGCTTGAACAGCGGCGACAGGTCCCTGCGCTCGTCTTCCAGCTCATTGACCGCCCAGCCGTTGCGGCCCGAGGCGTAGAGATGGTGGAAGTCGAGCTGGCTGTCATTGGCTTCCAGCGCCAGGAAAAGGTCGAAGATGGATTCCAGCGTTTCCTTGGGCTGGGCATCGGAACGGTCGATCTTGTTGATGACCACGATGGGCTTGAGGCCCAGCTTCAGCGCCTTGGAGAGCACGAACTTGGTCTGGGGCATCACGCTTTCGGCCGCATCCACCAACAGCACCACGCCGTCCACCATCGACAGGATGCGCTCCACCTCGCCGCCGAAGTCGGCATGGCCGGGGGTGTCGACGGTGTTGATGCGCACGCCGTTCCATTCCACCGAGGTGCACTTGGCCAGAATGGTGATGCCGCGCTCGCGCTCCTGGTCGTTGGAGTCCATGGCGCGCTCGGCCATCTGCTGGTTCTCGCGCACGGAACCGGACTGTTTCAGTAGCTGATCCACCAGGGTGGTCTTGCCATGGTCGACGTGCGCGATGATGGCGATGTTTCGGATTTCCATGACACCAGAATCAATAAGAGTTCGTGCGGGATGGCCGGGCTTATAGACGGCCCGCCTGCTGCAGAGCAACAAGGGCTTGTCAGACTTCTTTATTCCTTTGTCGGTCTTAACCGCTTTTGTCAGCCTTTTCGGGCGGTTGCGGCATTTCGGTTCAGACTTTTCGCCACACTATTGAGAGGGTTTTGCCCTATAACCAGTGCCAACAAAGCCAGAAATGGCAATGGACCGGCAATCTGCCGGTCAGGTTGGAAGCAACAAGCATCGACGGAATGAACCCAATCCGCCGCGGAACGGCAGATTGCAGGTGTATACTGTGAACCGGCGGCCCATACCCGCCCGCAAATTGTGTCAGGATTGCGTCTTATGAATGTTCAGGTCGCCCCATTTGAAACCCCGCCAGGGCAGAAGGACAATCTGGAGAGCCATGTCGGCCACACCCGCACCTATGTGATCGGTGGTGTGGCGCTGGCCCTGGTGCTGGGCGGCTTCTGGTATTTCACCCATGACAGCGGCGCGCCGAAGGCGAAGCGGAGCCTGGCGGCGCCGGTGAAGGTGGCCCCGGTCGAGATCCGCGACATGGCGGTGATCGAACACACGATCGGCACGGTGATGGCCAATTCTGCCGTGCAGATCAATGCGCGGGTCAATGGCCAGTTGACAAAGGCCTTCTTCAAGGAAGGTCAGATGGTGAAGGTCGGCGACCCGCTGTTCGAGATCGATCCGCGCCCTTATCAGGCGGCCTATGACAATGCGGTGGCCTCGATGGTCACGGCCAAGGCCAAGGCGGAACGCTATGGCCGGCTCAAAACGCAAAATGCTGTGGCGGGTCAGGACTTCGACGATGCCCAGGCCACCTATCTGGAAGCCAAGGCCAATGTGGAGTCCGCGCGGCTGAACCTGGAATACACCACTATCCGCTCGCCGGTGAACGGCAAGACCGGCCCGATCCTGATCATGCCCGGCAACATGGTGAGCTCCACATCCTCGAGCTCCTCCAACAGCACCACCAACGGCATTTCCACCGCCAATCCGCTGGTCACCATCAACGAGATCCAGCCGGTCAAGATTTCCATGTCCCTGCCCCAGTCCGATCTGCCGCGCATTCAGGCGCAGATGACCAAGCCCGGCGGGCTGACCATCGCCCTGAACATGCGCGACCTGGGCGGTGACGACATCAAGGTGCCGGTCAATTTCGTCAGCAACGCGGTGGCCGGCCTGACCGGCACCATCGAGTTGCGCGCCACCTATCCCAACACCGACATGAAGCTGGTGCCGGGCCAGCTGGTGGACACAACTGTGGTCCTGGCCCAGATCCCGCACGCCACCCAGGTGCCGCGCGATGCCGTGAACACCGGCCCCGATGGACTGTTCGTCTATGTGGTGAAGGATGGGGCGGCTGAGCAGCGCCCGGTAAAGCTTCAGTTCGATGACGGCGTCAATGACGCGGTCGCGGGCGACCTGAAAAAAGGCGAGATGGTCGTGACCGACGGCCAGCTGCGCGTCCTGCCCGGCGCCAAGGTCAGCATCACCGGCACCAGGAAGCATGCGAATGCCGGTGACAAAGGCGTGATGACCAGCGGCCGTCGCCGGGTCAAGCACGCGTCCGACAACGAAGGCTGAGAGCCTTAAGGCTTACAAATGAATCTGTCGCTGCCTTTTATCGAGCGTCCCGTCATGACCACGCTGGTCGTGGCGGCCATGGTGATCTTCGGCGCCTATGGCTATTCCAACCTGCCGGTTTCCGATCTGCCCAATGTGGACTTTCCCACCATCTCGGTGACGGCAAGCCTGCCGGGCGCGGACCCCGACACCATGGCGTCCTCGGTCGCCTCGCCCCTGGAGAACCAGTTCTCCACCATCCAGGGCATCGACCAGATGACCTCGACCAGCATCCAGGGCCAGACCAGCATCAATCTGCAGTTCAGCCTGGACCGCACGCTGGATGGCGCCGCCCAGGACGTGCAGTCGGCGATCAGTGCCGCCGGCCACTTCCTGCCCAAGACGCTGCCGCAGCAGCCCACCTTCCGCAAGGTGAACCCGGCGGACCTGCCGATCCTGTTCCTCACCATGCGCTCTTCCACCCTCAAGCCGTCGGCGGTGGATGAATATGCCGAGACGCTTTTGGCGCGGCAGATCTCCACCCTGGAAGGCGTGGCCCAGGTCAGTGTGTTCGGCAGCGCCAAATACGCCGTGCGCATCCAGGCCGACCCCGATGCGCTGGCTGCCCGCAAGATCGGCATCGACACGCTGGTCAATGCGGTTTCATCCGCCAATGTGAATCTGGCGACCGGCGCCCTGAACGGGCCCACCCGTTCCACCGTCATCCATACCGGCGGCCAGCTCAACAATGCGGCCGAGTTCAACAACCAGGTCGTGACGTATCAGAACGGCGCGCCGGTCAGGCTGAAGGATGTGGGCCGCGCTGTCGACGGACTGGAAAACCCTTATGGCCAGAGCTGGTACAAGGACCAGCCCGCCATCGTGCTGGCGGTCTTCCGCCAGCCCGGCTCCAACGTGGTGGGCGTCATCGACACCATCCGGAAGATCCTGCCCCAGTTCCAGGCCAACCTGCCGCCGTCGGTCCAGCTCGACGTGGTGTTCGACCGGAGCCAGGTGATCCGCGCCTCGATCGAGGATGTGCAGAACACCCTCATGATCGCCGGCGCCCTGGTGGTAGGCGTGATTTTCGTCTTCCTGCGCCGCGTCTCCGCTACCATCATTCCGTCGCTTGCACTGCCCATCGCGGTGATCGCCACATTCGCCGGCATGGCGTTCATGGGCTACAATCTCGACAATCTCTCGCTGATGGCGCTGACGCTGTCGGTCGGCTTTGTGGTCGACGACGCCATCGTGATGCTTGAGAACATCGTCCGCCACATCGAAATGGGCGAAAAGCCTTACGAAGCCGCGGTCAAGGGTTCCGCCGAAATCGGCTTCACCATCCTGTCCATGACCATCAGCCTGGCGGCGGTGTTCATTCCGATCGTCTTCATGGGCGGCATCGTCGGCCGGCTGCTGCACGAATTCGCCGTCACCATCATCATGGCGATCATCTTCTCCGGCATCATCTCGATCACGCTGACGCCCATGCTCTGCGCCCGCCTCCTGCGCGACGAGCATCATGGCAGCCACAACATCTTCTATCGCTGGAGCGAAAACACCTTCAACCGCCTGCAGGCGGCCTATGACCGCTCGCTGCGCTGGAGCCAGAAGAACGGCCCCATCATCATGGGCGCCTTCGTGCTTAGCCTGATCGCCAGCGTGGTGCTGATGGCGGTGATGCAGGAAGACTTCCTGCCCAGCGACGACACCGGGCGCCTGCAGGCGAACCTGCAGGCCGCCAACGGCACCAGCTATGACCAGATGGCCACCTACACCAGGGAAGTGGCCAAGATCGTGGGACAGGACCCCAATGTCAGGGGCGTCATGGCACAGATGGATGGCGCCAACGGTTCGGCCGGCACCAACACATCGCGCCTGATGATGATCTCGCTCAAGCCGCTGGGCGAGCGCAAGCTGGGACCCGACGCCATCATCCGTGAACTGCGCCCCAAGGTTTCCCGCTTCCCGGGCGTCGCAGTCTTCCTGGTCAACCCGCCGGCGATCCGGCTTGGCGCGCGCATGGCCCGCTCGAGCTACCAATACACCATGCAGGGCCTGGATCTGGATCAGCTCAAGGAATATTCCGACAAGCTGATGGAGGAGATGCGGGCCCGGCGCATCTTCGTGGACGTCAATTCCGATCTCGATGCCGCCATGCCCTCGGTCCAGGTGAAGATCGACCGCGACCGCGCCGCGGCGCTGGGCGTCTCGCCGCAACAGATCGAGGTGGCGCTGGGCGCGGCCTTTGGCGGCCAGCAGATTTCCCAGATCAATACATCGTCCAATCAGTATGAAGTGATCATGGAGCTGCTGCCGCGGTTCCAACGCGACGCTTCCGCGCTCAGCCGGCTCTATGTCACCGCCCAGAACGGCACGCTGGTGCCGCTGACGGCCGTCACGAAGATGACGGCCTCGACCGTTCCGCTCTCGGTCAACCATGCCGGCCAGATCCCGGCCGTGACCGTCTCCTTTGACCTGGCGCCGGGGGCGGCGCTGTCGGATGCGGTCACCGGCATCCGCGAGGCCAGCGATGATATCGGCGTGCCCGCATCCATCCAGGGCAGCTTCCAGGGCACCGCGGCCGCGTTCCAGGATTCCACCAAGAACATGGGCGCGCTGCTCGTCATCGCGATGGTGGTGGTCTACATCATCCTGGGCATCCTCTATGAAAGCTTCATCCATCCCCTGACCATTCTGTCGGGCCTGCCCTCGGCCGCGGTGGGCGCGCTCGTTACGCTGTACCTGGCCCATCTTCTGTTTCTGGCGGGCATCACCTCCAGCGACATGTCGCTGTCGCTCTATGCCTTTGTCGGCATGATCATGCTGATCGGCATCGTGAAGAAAAACGCGATCATGATGATCGACTTCGCATTACACCGTCAGCGCAACGACCATATCCCGGCCGAACAGGCGATCTTCGAGGCCGCCCAGGTGCGCTTCCGCCCGATCATGATGACCACCATGGCGGCTTTGATGGGCACGCTGCCTATCGCCTTCGGCTCCGGCACAGGCGCCGATTCCCGGCGGCCGCTGGGCCTGTGCGTGGCGGGCGGGCTGGTCTTGTCGCAGCTGCTGACCCTCTACATCACGCCGGTGATTTATTCCTATCTCGACCGGCTGGGCGGCAAGCTCAAAAGCCGCAAGTCCAGCAGCGGACCTCAGCCCAGCATCGCGCCGGCTGAGTAGTGAGCCATGGGCGGCAAGCGTCAGCTTGCCGAGGCGCAGATCAGAAGCAGACGCTGGCCGGCGCGCCGATGATGTTGGTGATGCCGGTGCTTGAGATGCGTTCCCGCGCGCAGTTCAGCACGGCATAGCCGGCATGCATCTCGCTGCCGTCCGGCAGGATGATGCTTTCCCCATCAGGCGTTATGTCCTCATGCCGGGCACGAAGGCTCGCCCATTCCCGGTTGGTCTGGCAGATCCTGGGACCAGGCAAGCGCGAACCTGGCAGCGCCTCCGGCACACGACACGTCACGCGGTCGGGATCGCCGTTGCCCTGCGGATAGAGCGCCACCAGCACGTCCTTGACCGCTACGCGTGGTGGTGCAGCGCTGTCCATCGCGGGCGCCTGCGCAGCGACGCTAGCGGAAGGCGCAACGGGCGCGGACGGGCGCGCGACATCGGCGGCCGACGCGGATAGCGGCGTGGCCAGCGATTCAACAGTGGCCATGCGCTGCTCCTCAGGTGACCCTGGCGGCGCTGGCGGAGCGATCTTCAAACGCGGCAGACGTCGCACTTTTACTGGCTCAACGGATACGGCCGCGATCTGCTGCCGGGCGGCAGCGGCGACCTGAACGAAGCGCGCCGCGACCTGGAACTTCACCGCAGCCACCTTCTCGCGCACCTCCACCATCAGAGGTGGGGTGCTGACGAAACCTTCCACCACCGGCAACACCAGTGCCGTGGCCATGGCCGTCATCAGCACCGCCTTCTGGATGCCCCCCAACTCCGAAGCCACCTCATCCGACATGATCTGGCGCAGGCGATTGCCCAGATCTGCGCCCGAAGCGCCGGAAGCGCAGGCCAGCGGGGACTGGATGCAGAAGCGGCAGACCTTGAGGATGCCCTGCGCGTAGACTTCCGCGTCATGGCCGTCGGCCAGCACGCTTTCGTCACAGGCGCGCTCGCGCTCGGCGATCAGCCTGGCGCCGATCAGCCAGACCGGCGGCCAGAACCAGAACAGTGCCTCGACCAGCATGTGGATAGCCGCCGTGATGTTGTCGCCGCTGGAAAAATGGCTGAGCTCATGGGCCAGGATCGCGTCACGCTCGGCTTTGGTCAGGCGCGGCATCAAGCCTTCGGGAAGCAGCACCACCGGTTTGAGAATACCGACCAGCCCGGGCTCGAGCAGCGTGCGGCCTTCCCTCACATCCACGGGTGCGGCGATATCCAGGTCGCGCGCCCCGTGCATCACCGCCTGCAGCCGGTACCAGTAGATCAGGCGCAGGCCGAGCACCGTGAAAAAACCTATGAGCCAGAGGCCAGCCAGCGGAAGCATGAGACTTGCGCCAGCGGCATGCTGGTGGGTGGCCACTGTCTGGGCAGGAACAGACAGTTTTTCCACCGCGGGCGTCATCTCCAGCACCAGAGGCGGGACATTTGTCGGAAACAGCCGCGAGAGGTTTCCACCCAGGGCCGACAGGGCCGCGAACGGCAAAAGGAATTTCAGCGAGGCCGCAAACCACAGCTTGAAGCGCAAGCGCGCGGGATTTTTTCGCAAAGACAGGGCCAGAATTCCGGCCCCGCCGGCAAAGAGTGTGGACTGCCAGAGATGATCCAGCAGCGCAGGCGTCATGTGTCTTTCTTCCGCTTGGCGGAGAGCTCTTTCAGCAATTTTTCGGCGTCGGCCACGTCCTTGGGCGTCAGGTTGCCGGCCTCGATCAGCTGGGCCATGACCGGCTGCATACGTCCGCCGAACAGGGAAAGGAATTCATCCACCAGCCGCGCCTTGGCGGCGTCGCGGGTGATCAGCGCCTCGAAGATATGGGCGTTGCCGATCTTGCGGGAGCGGCGCAGCGCCTTCTTGGCCTCCAGCCGGTAAACCATGGTCTGGATGGTGGTGTAGGCGGGCCGGTTCTTGGGCCCGAATGTTTCCTGGATCTCGCGGATGGCGGCGGGACCCTTGGTCCACAATACCTCCATGATCTGGAGTTCCAGTTTGCTCAACTTGGGTTGCCGCATCGTCCATCCCTACTACAGGCGTCGGAAACCCTATGACGGGACCGGCATTGCGGCAAGACGTTAATCGCGTTTGTCAGTGATCGAGCGGCGCGCCCACATTGCGCGGCCGCAAGGCATCGAAAGGCCCGCACAGGAAGAGGCCGGCGGCATAGCCGCCCAAATGGGCCTGCCAGGCGATCTGGGCATTTTCCCCGCCCAGCGGCAAGCCGGCGATTCCCGTCAGCACATTGATGGCCACGAGAACCCCGGTAAAGATCAGCATCTGGCGGGAAAAGATCGGCGCGAGCGGGGTGACGCCCGGGACTGCCCATGGGCTCTGGCCCGGCAGCATACGCAGCGCCGCCGCCATCAGGCCGGAAATGGCGCCGGAGGCGCCCACGACCGGCGCGGCGCTGCCCCAGTTCAGGGCCAGATAAGTCAGTGCGCCAGCGACGCCGCAGATGATGAAGAACACGATAAACAGGATAGAACCGAAACGGCGCGCGACGATCGGACCAAAAGCCAGCAGGAAAAGGCAGTTAATGACCAAGTGGGTCCAGTCATTGTGGATGCCCATATAAGAAACGAAGGGAACAAAGCGATCCCAGACTGTGCCGGGATCAAGCATGCGGCTTTCCAGAAAAGCGCGGCTGTAACGCGCCGGGACCAAGCCGTAGTTGTAGGCAATCTCCTGGGCACGCGCCTCCGGCAGCGAGGTCCGCGCCGCATGCAGCGCGGCAAGGATGCCCAGCAGCCAGAGCACGACGAGGGGCGCGCGGAAGATCGGCTGACGCGGCGGCTGGGATTGGAGGAAGGCCATAGTTCCTATCTAGGGTGGTTCGCTGCCCGCGCCAACTGTTTCAGGGCGAAACTGTGCCGCGCCCAAGGACAAGAGCTCAACTCCAATGCCCCGAACATGCCGATCCGCGGCAAGCAGATCAACAATTCCGGCGTGACCTCCAACGTCAACGCCAATCTCACCAATGTCGGCGGCACCGCGACGCTGTCCTCTACGGCGTTCGGGTGGCTTGTTTGCCGCTCTCACCCCACCGCTGTGCGCCACGCGCAAGGGGGGTGAGCGTAGTGACCAAATCACGCGAACGGCCTGAGATGAATTCGAGTTCCTTTGCGTTTTTCGCCCCTAAATAGTATCTCCGGGCCATGAGCGCACTGCCCATCGACCTCGACGCCTTTGATGCCGCGCCTGCGACACGCGAACCCTTTCCCTTCGCTCTGGTGCCGCATTTCGTGAAGCCACAGGCCATGGCGGGGATCAATGCGGATTACCCGCGTGTCACCCATCCCGGGTCCTTTCCGCTGCCCACCCTGAAATACGGCCCGGCTTTCGCCGCGCTGATCCGGGCGATCCAGGGCCCGGAATTCACCCGTGCGGTGGAGAAGAAGCTCGGCATCGACCTTTCGGGCCGGCCCACCATGGTGACGGCGCGTGGCGTTTCCGCCGCGCGCGATGGTCAGATCCACACGGACTCGCGCACCAAGCTGGTGACGGTGCTGATCTATATGAACAATGCCTGGGAGGCGAAAACCGGGCGCCTGCGCCTCTTGCGCCGACCCGACAGCCTGGAAGACGTGATCGCGGAAGTACCGCCGGATGAAGGCACCTTGCTGATCTTCCGCAACGATCCCAATGCCTGGCACGGATTCCATGCCTTTGAAGGGCCGCGGCGCGTGATCCAGCTCAACTGGGTGACAGACATGGGCGTGGTGCGGCGTGAGCAGTTCCGCCATCGCGTCAGCGCATTTTTCAAAAGACTACGCGGAAAAGAACCTCAACCCGCGATGTAATCATGCCACCGCCCGCGTCCGTCGCGGATGCGATGACCCTGTGCGGCCTTTTCGACATTGGCAGATTCCAGCGGCACCTTGCCGAAGCCGCCCGGAATGTCGAGCATATAGGTCGGCATGGCGAGGCCTGACAGCCGCGCACGCAGCTCCTGCATCAGCGCCAGCCCGTTTTCGATACCAGTGCGGAAATGCGAGGTGCCCGGCGCCAGATCGGGATGGTGCAGGTAGTAAGGCTTGATCCGGTTTTCGACAAAGGCGCGCATCAGCGCCTCGAGCGTTTCGACATTGTCGTTGACGCCCTTGAGCAGAACCGACTGGCTCACCAGCGGGATCGCGCCTTCCACCAGACGCGCGATGGCGCGGCGCGCTTCGGACGAAAATTCCCGCGGATGATTGGCATGCACCGCCACGAAAGTGGTGGCGCCGGGTGCCTGCAGCGCGGCGACCAGATCGTCAGTGACACGCCCCGGATCGGTCACCGGCACGCGGGTATGCCAACGCACCACCTTCACATGCGTGATTGCGGCGAGGTGACTGGTGATCTCGGCGATGCGGCGGGGGCTCAGGATGAAGGGATCGCCGCCGGTCAGGATCACTTCCCAGATTTCCGGATGCGCGGCGATATAGTCGAGTGCCGCCTCGAAACCGTCTTTCGACAGGCTATTGTCCCGACCCATCTTGACCGAAGAGGGCCCGATCATCTCGCGGCGGAAGCAGAAGCGGCAATAGACCGGACAGGCGGCAACCGCCTTGAACAGTACCCGGTCGGGATGACGATGCACGATGCCGGGCACAGGAGAATGTGCATGATCGCCGATGGGATCGACCAGCTCTTCCGGCAGCGTGTTCAATTCTTCCAGTGAGGGAAGAAACTGGCGGGCGATGGGATCATTGGGATCGGAAGGGTCGATCAGCGCCAGAAGCGTGGGCGACACCGCCACCGCGTACCGCCGGGCAACGTCTTCAATGGTCACTTCTTTGCCTTGAAGCTGGGCAGGAACACGGCAAGCAATCCTATCGCAGGCAGGAAAGCACAGACCTTGTAAACGTAAGTGATCGAAGTCGCATCCGCCAGCGCGCCCAGCACCGCAGCGCCGATGCCGCCCATGCCGAAGGAAAAGCCGAAGAACAGCCCCGAGATCATTCCCACCCTGCCGGGCAGCAATTCCTGGGCATAGACCACGATGGCGGGAAAGGCCGACGCCATCACCAGGCCGATGATCACCGACAGGATGCCGGTCCAGAACAGGTTGGCGTAGGGCAGCATCAGGGTGAAGGGCAGCATGCCCAGGATGGAGAACCAGATCACATGCTTGCGGCCGATCTTGTCGCCCAGCGGGCCACCCACCAGGGTGCCGACAGCCACCGCGCCCAGAAAGAAGAAAAGATGCACCTGGGCGTTCTGCACCGACACGCCAAAACTGTGGATCAGATAGAAGGTGTAGTAACTGCTGATGCTGGCCAGATAGAAGAATTTGGAGAAGATCAGCAGCAGCAGGATCGTCATCGAAAGGATGATCTTGTTTCTGGGCAGTCCGCTGTCGCGCGACGACTGATGGCTTTTGATGCGCTGCAGGCCGTGATGCTTGTACCAGGTGCCGACATTGAACAGGGTGACGATGGCAAGCAGCGCCAACCCCGCATACCAGATGATGGAACGCTGACCATAGGTCGCCACCAGCAGCGCCGCCGTCAGCGGACTGATCGCCTGGCCTGTATTGCCGCCGACCTGAAACACCGATTGCGCCAGGCCGTATCGCCCGCCGGACGCCATGCGCGCCACCCGGCTGGACTCGGGATGAAACACCGCCGAGCCCAGGCCGATCATCATGGCAGCGATCAGAAGCACGGGATAGTTTGGCGCAACCGCCAGCACCAGGAGCCCCGCAAGCGTGGAGACCATGCCCAGCGTCAGCGAATAGGGCAT
>DASXHL010000038.1:0-12283 GCA_036488555.1 Rhizomicrobium sp. | reverse complement strand
TAGCGTTTCAAGGTATCCAGCGCCCCGATATCGCGGCCCAACCGGCCAGCATCCAGCAGCACCTCCGCCAGCGCCGCCGCATCCTTCAGTCCCAGATTCAAGCCCTGGCCGGCGATGGGATGGATGCCATGGGCGCAATCTCCCGCCAACGCAAAGCGCGGGCGCACGAAATCCCGCGCCAAGTGAAACGACAGTGGATAAGACCAGCGCGGCCCCGCCGAACGGGTCGCGCCCAAATGACCGCCGAAGCGCGATGCCAATTCCGCGTTGAAGCTTTGCTCATCCAACGCCAACAACCCGGGCGCTTTCACTTTGGCTTCCGTCCACACCAGCGACGACCGATTCCCCGTCATCGGCAGGATCGCAAACGGTCCCGACGGCAGGAAATGTTCATAAGCCACGCCGTTATGCGGCTTCTCATGTTCAACGGTGGCGACAATGCCGGTCTGGGGATAGGACCAGCCGACAATTTGAATCCCCATCTGCGCCCGCAACTGGGAATCGCGGCCATCGGCGGCAATCACCAAAGCGGCGGAAACCTGTTCGCCATCGCCAAGCCGCGCCACCGCACCGCCGGCCGCAACCTCCACCGATGACACTGCCGCCGGTGCCGCCAGTTCCAGGTTTGCGCACCTGCTGACGGCCTCATAAAGCGCCGCGCGGATGTGCCGGTTCTCGGCGATATGGCCAAGCGCTTGGGCGCCCACCTCCTGGGCATCGAAATGCAACGAAAAGGGCGAGGCCGGTTTGCCGGCCTGGCCGTCGGTCACCAGGATCTCATGGATGGGCTGGGCATGGGCCTTCAGCCCCTCCCACACTCCCAAAGCGGTCAGCATCCGCACACTGGCATAGGCCAGGGCCGAGACCCGGCCGTCGAATTGGGGCTCCAGCATTTTGGCCGGCGGGGCGGCGTCCACCACCAGGGTCCTCAACCCGCCCTGGGCGAGCGCCAGGCCCAAGGGCAGGCCCACCATGCCCCCGCCACCGATCAGAACATCCACTTGCCGCACGGGTTAAAATCCTCTGCCTAATTTCTGTGCAAAATACCGATTTTGCCTAACATTCGGGCAAAACACCCTGCCTGTTTTTGAGTCATGCCAGACGCGCTTTTCGGCAAAAACCATGCACTTCCAACCTCTTGGTCAAACGCCGGGCAGTTGGCCCGCTTCTTGATAATTCCTTAAAGCCGGGCGCGCGTCCGGCGCTGGCAATAACACGGAAGGACGGCAGATGAAGCTTATTACGGCCATCATCAAACCCTTCAAGCTCGACGAGGTGCGCGAATCGCTTTCTGCGCTCGGCGTCCAGGGCATGACGGTGACTGAGGTCAAAGGCTATGGGCGGCAAAAGGGGCATACGGAGATTTATCGCGGCGCGGAATACGCCGTCAGTTTCCTGCCCAAGCTCAAAATCGAAGTGGCGGTGAAGAGCGAAATGCTCGACGCGGTGATCGACGCGATTACCTCGAAAGCGAAGACGGGCCAGATCGGCGACGGAAAAATTTTCGTCACGCCGCTCGAGCAGGTCGTGCGTATCCGCACCGGCGAAACGGATGGTGACGCGCTCTAGGCCATCAAAGGTTTAAAGCCGTCCAAAAGGGGACTGAAAGATGAGAATGGAACGTTTGAAGAAAGCAGGGCTTGCGGCGCTTGCCGGTTTCGGCACGCTCGCGGTGACTGCCGGTGGCGCCTTTGCCGCCACCAAGGATCCGCTGAATTCGGGCGACACCGCCTGGATGATCACCTCCTCGGCACTGGTCTTGATGATGACCATCCCGGGGCTCGGCCTGTTCTATGGCGGCATGGTCCGCAAGAAGAACGTGCTGGCGACGTTGGCGCAAAGCTTCGGCGCCACCGCGCTGATCACCGTTTTGTGGATGATCATCGGCTATTCGATCGCCTTCACGGCGAACCCGAGTGCCGGCACCAACGCCTGGATCGGTGGCTTCGGCTACCTGTTCCTGGTGCCGATGGGGCTGAATGCGGTGTCGAGCCTGGCCGGCACGATCCCGGAATCGGTCTACATGTTCTTCCAGATGACCTTCGCGATCATCACCCCGGCGCTCATCGCGGGCGCCCTGGCTGACCGCATGAAGTTCTCGGCCTTCCTGTGGTTCATGGGGCTGTGGTTGATCTTCGTCTACTGCCCGATCGCCCACTGGGTGTGGGGCGGCGGCTGGCTGGGCACCATGGGGGCGCTGGACTATGCCGGCGGCACCGTCGTGCATCTGAACGCCGGTACTGCGGCTCTGGTGACCTGCCTTGTCCTGGGCAAGCGTATTGGCCTGGGCACCGAGAACATGTCGCCGCACAACCTGGTTCTGTCGGTCATCGGCGCCTCGCTCTTGTGGGTCGGCTGGTTCGGCTTCAACGCCGGCTCCGCCGTCACCGCCGGCTACAATGCCGGCATGGCCGCCGCCGCGACCCAGATCGCGACCGCTGCCGCGGCGCTGGGCTGGATGTTCGCCGAATGGATCGTCGCCAAGAAGCCTTCCGTGCTTGGCATGATCTCGGGCGCCGTCGCCGGCCTGGTGGCGATCACCCCGGCCTCGGGCTTTGTCGATCCGGTGGGTGCGCTCATCATCGGCATCGCCGCGGGCGTGGTCTGCTACATCTCGGCGGTCTGGGTGAAGAAGGCCATCGGCTATGACGACAGCCTGGACGCCTGGGGCGTGCACGGCGTGGGTGGCGCGCTCGGCGCCATGCTCACCGGCGCCTTCGCCAAGAAGGCGATCAACTCGAGCGGCAGCGGTTGGCTGACCGATGGCAATGGCCATCAGATGCTGATCCAGTTCTACGACGTGGCGGCCGTGTTCCTGTACTGCGGCATCGTCACCTTCATCATCCTGAAGGTGATCGACATGGTCGTCGGTCTGCGCGTCTCGCCCGAAGTTGAAGTCGAAGGCCTCGACATCAACCTGCACGGCGAGACGGTGCACGACTAGCTGAAGCATTCTCCCTGAGCGACCTGGGGCGGACCGAAAGGTCCGCCCCTTTTCTTTTGTGGCCATGTTTGTTTGTTGAACCCCCATCCGTCGCAACTCGAATCGGCTCCGCCGATATCTCGTTGCGACACCTTCCCCCTTTCTGGTGCTTCGCACCGAAGGGGGAAGGGATCTGGCCGATGCTGAACGTCGGGCCGCGAAATGCGGCCCTCGAGCTTCGCGCTTTTCCTGCAAAGGCCGGAGCTTTATGGTCCGCGCCATGTCGAATCTCACTCGGATGGCCGCCCTACCACCCAGCCCCTTTGCCCGTCTGGCGACGTTGCTAGGCGATGTGAAGCCCGGCAAGGAGCCGATCTCGCTGGCGATCGGCGATCCGCATGGCGCGGTGCCCGATTTCGTGAAGCAGGCGATTGCCGAAAGCGCCGCCAGCTTCGGCAACTATCCCGCCATCACCGGCACCGAGGACTGGCGCGAGGCTGCCGCGAGCTGGCTCAACCGCCGTTTCCGGCTGAACGGCGCCATCGATGCCGGCAGGAATCTGCTGCCGCTGGACGGCACCCGCGAAGGCCTGTTCACGGCGCTGTTTCCCTTCATGCCCGAAAGCAAGAAGGGCCAGCGCCCCATCGTGGCGATGCCCAACCCCTTCTATCAATGCTATGCGGCGGCGGCCTTGGGCAGTGGCGCAGAACCGCTTTATGTGCCGTCGCTGAAAGAGAACGGCTTCCTGCCCGATTTCGCCGGCCTGCCCGAAGCCACGCTGGAACGGCTGGCCGCGGTCTATATCTGCTCGCCCTCCAATCCCGAGGGCGCGGTGGCCGATGGCGGCTATTGGCAAAAGCTGTTCGCGCTGGCCGAGCAGCATGACTTCATCGTGCTGGCGGACGAATGCTATGCCGACATCTATTTCGGTGAAGAACCCACCGGTGCGCTGACCGCGCGGCAAGCGCAAAGCGGCGGCTTCGCCCGCCTGCTCACCTTCCATTCCCTGTCCAAGCGCTCGGGCCTGCCGGGCCTGCGTTCCGGCATGGTGGCGGGGGATGCAACACTGATCGGGCGATTCCGAGCCTTCCGCAATGTCGCCGGAGCCACGATGCCCACGCCCCTGCTGGCGGCCAGTGCCGCCTGCTGGCGCGATGAGGATCATGTGATCCACAACCGGGCCGCTTATCAGGAGAAGATGACGGCGGCCGAACGCATGCTGGGCAACCGGATGACCCGGCCCAAAGGCGGCTTTTTTCTCTGGCTGGAGGTGGGCAATGGCGAGGAATTCGCCCTTCAGGCCTGGCGCGCCCAGGGGGTGCGCCTCTTGCCGGGCGCTTATATGGGGCGTGAAATTTTGCCGGGAAAAACCCAGTCAAACCCCGGATTTTCCTATGTTAGGGTGGCGCTTGTTAACGACTTATCAACCATTATGACCGCACTCGAAAGACTGCGGGAAATTCTGGGTTAACCCATGGCTCAAGGCAGGATGATAGGCGGCGTCTATCACCCCCGGGCGCGCGGCGGCGCCATGAGCGATGCTCTGGCCGATGCCAGGGCCGCCATGAACCGGCTGTTGCGCATGCTGGCCTTGCGCGGCGCGGGCCTGACGCTGGTGCTGGCGGCCTTCGCCGCTCTCCTGGCGCTGGTGAGCTACTCGTCCGACGATGCCAGCCTGAACAACGCCAATCTGCGCGACGTCGGAAACTGGCTGGGGCCCTTGGGCGCCGTGGCGGCCGACATCCTGCTGCAGACCTTCGGCATCGCCGCGCTGGCGTTCCTGGCGCCCCTGTTCGTGTGGGGCGCGCGCGCGCTGTTCGGCAAGTCGCTCAAATATGCCATGTGGCGGCTTCTGGCCTGGCCGCTGGGCACGGTCACGGTCGCAGCCGGCCTCGGCCTTCTGCCAGCGCCCAGCACCTTGCCCGCGGGCGTCGGCGGCATGATCGGCATCGCCGCCAGCGGTCTCTCCACCCATGCCGCGCAGGTCTGGCACACGCCCGCCCTGAGCTGGGCCTTGCCGCTGGGGCTGCTTCTGGCGGGCCTGCCGCTGGCCTTCCTGGCGACAGGCCTGCGTTTCATGCCTATCGCGCACGGAATCATGACCATTCCCGCGGCGGTGACCTGGGCGGCCGGCCTGATCAAAAAACCCGACATCGGCATGCCCTGGGGTCATCATGACGATGACGAAGACGGGCACGAATATGACGATGAGGACGAAGGCGCCTATCACCTGGACGACAGCAAGGACGAGCCCGGCTCGGTAGCGCCAGAGTCCATCGCCGCCACACGGCTGGCGGAACGCCAGAAGAGCCGGGTCAAGCGCGATACGCGCGTGGCGCAACCCAAGCGCGCCGAGAAGCAGACGGCGTTGAACCTGGCCAATGGCGAATACCAGCTGCCGTCGCTGGACCTTCTGAACGAGGCCCCGCCGGAAAAGGACACCCACACCCTGTCCGACGAGGCGCTGGAGGAAAACGCCCGCATGCTGGAGGCGGTGCTGGGCGATTTCGGCGTCAAGGGCCGCATCAGCGCGGTGCGCCCCGGTCCCGTGGTCACGCTCTATGAATTCGAACCCGCGGCGGGCGTGAAATCATCCCGCGTGATCTCGCTCTCCGACGACGTGGCGCGTTCGATGAGCGCGGTGGCCGCCCGCATCGCCACCATTGCGGGTCGCAATGTCATCGGCATCGAGCTGCCCAACCAGTTCCGCGAAACCGTCTATCTGCGCGAGATGTTCGCCAGCAGCGACTATGAAAAGGCCCGTGCGCCGCTGACGGTGGCCCTGGGCAAGACCATCGGCGGCGAACCGGTGATGGCGGATCTGGCCAAGATGCCCCACCTTCTGGTGGCGGGCACCACCGGCTCAGGCAAGTCGGTCGGCCTCAACACCATGATCCTGTCGCTGCTCTTCCGCATGTCGCCGCAAGCCTGCCGGCTGATCATGATCGATCCCAAGATGCTGGAATTGTCGGTCTATGACGGCATCCCGCATCTGCTGTCGCCCGTGGTCACTGATCCGCGCAAGGCGGTGGTGGCGCTGAAATGGGCGGTGCGCGAGATGGAAGACCGCTATCGCAAGATGTCCAAGATGGGTGTGCGCGGCGTGGAAGCCTTCAACGAGCGCGTGAAAAAGGCCAAGGACAAGGGCGAGGTCCTGAAGCGCACGGTGCAGACCGGCTTCGACAAGGAGACCGGCAAGCCGATCTATGAGGACGAGAATCTCGAATTCGAGGCCATGCCCTATATCGTGGTGGTGGTGGACGAAGTCGCCGACCTGATGATGATCTCGGGCAAGGAGATCGAGGGCGCGGTGCAACGCCTGGCCCAGATGGCGCGCGCCGCCGGCATCCACCTGATCGCCGCCACCCAGCGCCCGTCGGTGGATGTGATTACCGGCACCATCAAGGCCAACTTCCCGACCCGCATTTCCTTCCAGGTGACATCGAAGATCGACAGCCGCACCATCCTGGGCGAGCAGGGCGCCGAGCAGCTGCTGGGCCAGGGCGACATGCTCTATATGGCGGCCGGCGGACGCATCAAGCGCATCCACGGGCCCTTCGTCTCCGACCATGAGGTGGAAGATGTGGTCCGTTTCCTGAAGTCGCAAGGCACGCCCGAATATCTGGACGCGGTGACGGAAGAACCCGACGACGAGAGCGATGATCCCTATGGCCTGATGGGCGGCGGTAATCGCGACTCCGGCGACGACCTGTACGACAAGGCGCTGGCGGTTGTGGCGCGGGACAAGAAGGCCTCGACCAGCTACATCCAGCGGCGTTTGCAGATCGGCTACAATCGCGCCGCCAGCCTGATCGAGCGCATGGAACAGGACGGCGTGGTTTCCGCGCCCAATCATAAGGGCGTGCGGGAAGTCTTGCTCCCCGATCACGAACGATAGCGAAAGCACGCCCTTCTTATTTTATTGCGCGCCTCCGGCGCGCGTGGCGTGCGGGAGGTTCTGCTCCCGGATCACGACCACTAGGTTATCGCACGCCTTTCTCTGTTGAATTGTGCGCATCCGCGCACGGGGGCGTGCGGGAAGTATTGCTCCCCGACAACTGATTTAACTGCGCGCCTCCCGCGCGCGGGGCGCTAGCCGGTTTTCCGCTTTTCGCGTAAAAAGCCTCCCGAGCGGGAGGAAATCATGTCCTATATCGACAAGTCGCTGGGCGACGGCGAGACCGTCATCATCCGGGCCCATTTCCACTGGCTCTACATCACCGCGGCCTGGGCATGGCTGCTGATCCCGCTGGTGCTGCTGGGCTATGCCTATTCCCAGGCGCAGACCCAGCCCGACCCTTACATAGTGGGCGCGGGCATCCTGTTCGTCATCGGCCTTCTGATGTTCCTGCGCATGATGATGCGCAAATGGTCCACCGAGATCGGGGTCACCAGCCACCGCTTTGTCGAGCGCTATGGCCTGCTTTCCATGCGCACCAACGAGATTGCGCTACCCAACATCGAAGGCGTGCGGGTGAACCAATCCATCCTGGGCCGCATCTTCGGCTATGGCACGGTGAGGATCGAAGGCACTGGCGTGGATTCGGTGACCACGCCCACCATCGCCGATCCGGTCGGGTTCGTGCGCGCCATCCAGACGGCGCGCGAACATACCGCGGCGCGCTTCGAGGCCGGCCGCACGGCTTAAACGGCTTCCGCCAGTTCCTCGGACAGGGCGCGGAGGAAAGTGACAGTCACGCGCGTGCCCTGCCCCCGGGCGCTGTCGATCACGATGCTGGCCTTGTGCAAGTCCACCAGCGCCTTGGTCAGGGGCAGGCCCAGCCCCGTGCCCTCATAACGGCGTTCCAGCCGGTTATCGACCTGGCCAAAAGGCTGGAACGCGATCTCGACATCTTCCGGGTCCATGCCGATGCCGGTATCGGCCACCGTCACCGCAATGCGGGTGTCGGTGCCGGCGACCCCCAGCGAAACGGTGCCACCCTTTTCCGTGAACTTGATGGCGTTGGACAAGAGATTGAGGAATATCTGGCGCAGCTTGGCAGGATCGCCATTGAGCGGCAGCGGCTGGTCCAGACCAGACACGATGAGGTTGAGGCCCGCGTCGCTGCATTGCTCGCGCACCATGGCGATGCAATCGTCCAGCACGACCGCCATATCGGTTTCGCGCGCCGACAGCACCATCTTGCCGGCCTCGCTGCGCGACAGGTCGAGCACGTCATTGATCACGGCCAGCAGGTGGCGGCCACTCCTGAGGATGTCGCCGGAATAATCAAGATAGCGCTCATTGCCCAGGTCGCCGAAAAGCTGGTCATTGATGATCTCGGAAAAGCCAATAATGGCGTTCAGGGGCGTGCGCAGTTCATGGCTCATATTGGCCAGGAAGCGGCTCTTGGAGGCATTGGCGGCTTCGGCCTCGCGCTTGGCGCGGCGCAGGCTCTCCTCGCGCTCCTTGATGGTCGTGAAGTCGGAGAGAAAGAAGATCGATCCGCCTTCCGACGTGGCGCTGCCGGTCATGCGCAGCCAGCGGCCGTCGGCCAGTTCCAGCTCGGCGTGGCCGGATGTGGCGATGTCCTCATGGGGCCCTTGCGTGGGGGCGAGCTGGCTCTGGATCCGGGCCAGCGCGGCATCGAACCGGGTACCCGGCATCAACTGATAGGCGATTGCCGGGAAGAAGCCACGCAGGGTGGAATTGGACATCACGATCTTGCCGTCGGGAGACACCAGCATCACGCCTTCGCGACTGGTCTCCAGCGCGTCCACCAGCCGGTTTTCGGCGGAGCGGCGCAGCTGTTTTTCCCGCGTCATCGCCTCGCGGATATTGTCCTGCATCACGGTCATGGATTTGAGCAGTGTGCCGGTTTCATCGGTGCCACCCTGCGGAATCGTGGTCTCAAGCTCACCGCCGGCGATGCGATCGGCGACGCTGGCCGCCGCGCGCAGGGGGCGCAGAATGCGGCTCCTCAGGATCAGAGTGATGCCGGCCGCCAGCAAGAGACCGAAGATGGTCATGGCGATGCTGGCATATTTGAAATTGGCGATATTGGTGACGGTCTGGCGGCGGGCGACAAAGCTGTGATCGGTGATCAGTTCGATCAGAAGATCGAATTTCTCGTCGATGGCGCTGTCGAGCCAGGCCAGCGCGGCAAGATCGCCACCGGCGCGCGCCGCCTTCCAGCGCTTGACCAGTGGACCGATCTCGCCGATCAACCGGTGTTCGTCGGGCGCCGACACGCGCTGCGCCACGACATCCAGATCGCCCGCGAAGGTCGATGCCATGTCATCGAGCTCAGAAGCAAGACCGGCGCGCTGGGCCGGATCGGCATGCTCGATGCGCTGCTCCAGCGCCTGCATCTGGATGAAATCGGCATGGGCGGCACGGGAATAGGAGATCGCCATCAACGGGCCGTCGAAGGTGACGACGGCGATGTTGCCGGCAGCGGACAGAACCCAATAGCCGCCAAACCCCGTCGCGGCGATGATCAGCGACATCGCGACGAAGGCGGCGAATATCTTCGCGCCTATGGAATATCTCGCCATTGCAGCCGGCTGTCCGCAGTTCTGCCGCAAGTGTGACAAAGCCGGGTTTATGGCGGCTTAAGGATGGGCCATTGGCGATGAGAAACCGCGAGAAGGCCTTTGTGGGGCTATCTTACTTGCACCACCAGCTTCATCTTGGGGTGGATATGGCAGCGGACCTCGAAGGTCCCGGATGCGGTAAAGGTTTCGGTAATATTCTCGCCCGGGTTCTTCTCGTCGCTGTCGAAGTTGAAACTGTCGCCTTTGGAATAGATCTGGTGAATGAACTCGTCGTCGTTCGTGAAGGTCAGGCTTTCGCCGCGATTGATGGTGATCTGGCCCGGATGGAAGGCGCGGCCCTTCTGGATGATGGTATGCGCCTCGTCGGCGGCGAAAGCCGGCCGGGGCGGTGCGGCCAGCGCCATCACGCCCATCGACAGGGCGAGCGCATGGATCAGCGAGCGCATCAGAGGCGGCTCCGGGATGCAACACCCGATGGTTGTAGGGGGCGACGGTTAATTCCCCCTGAACCTTGGAAAAGGGCGGAAACCGGCCACAAAACCAGGGCTGGACAGGGGGTGGGCAAAAGCCTATATCCCCGCACCCTCTGGCGTGAGGCTTGGGTAGAGCGCAAGCGAACCCCAGCCACAGCGGCCTCTCCGTGAAGGCGGGGAACCAGAGAAAAGTGACGCGGGGTGGAGCAGCCCGGTAGCTCGTCAGGCTCATAACCTGAAGGTCACAGGTTCAAATCCTGTCCCCGCAACCATTAAAAAACGGTCGGTCCTTACGGACCGGCCGTTTTTTAATGCCTCCGCGGCAGCGGCTTTTAAAAAGCACCGAGGTGCGTCCAGCACCGAGGGACCAACCAGATGCCCCAGCGACAGCGCAGGGCTGAAGCCCTGCGTTCTGTCTCGGACCCTGCCCTGCCCCGCCGGCAAGCGACTCAATAAAAATTCTGAGGCGCGATCAGCGCCGAAGTCCCAACAATTTCTACAAATGAAAAGGCCCGGCCACCACCGGCCGGGCCTCTCCGCAATTCATCAAACTCAGTGCTGTGTCGGCTGGGCGTAGGTGTTCACATCCTGCGCGATCTGGTTCATCTGCTCATTGACCTGATGGGCCATGTTGCTGGCGGCATGCTGGGTGCGGTCGATGTTTTCGGCCGCATGTTCGGATGCCCATGCCATGACGTTCTGGGTCAGGCCACGCAAGGCGCCGGCCACGCGCATGTTGTGGTTCATATAATCCTGCACGAAATCGCGCAGCCATTCCTGTTGCACGCCGAGCAGGCCGGGAATGCCGCTGCAGTTCTGCAGCTTGTCCAATGCCTGGCCGTTGCGTTCAAGACGCAGGTTGATGAAGCGCAGGCCTTCATCCTTGGCGAACTGGGTCATTTCCTGGATCAGGACGCGCTGGCTTTCAGCCGTCTGCGCCATGGATTCGCTCAGTTGGGAAACAGCCTTGGCCGGGCCGCTATCGCCGTGGCCATGCTCGGTATGGGTATCGTCCATGTAAGGGCTCCTTCGAGGGGATGTGGGAAGCGTAACGAAAGGAAAGACGCGGTGCGGGGTTGAGTTTCGCGATGCAGCAAAAACTTTTTGTGACGTGCCCGTGGAGCCTCGAGGACAGTTTTGCGACCGTCCGATGCCGGACGAAATAGGGCCGAAAATCCCCGAAAAGCCGGCCTTTCGGGCATATTTGCCTGTTTTCTGTGCGCGACTTACCAGCCCACGCAATTCCATTTGCGCGAGCCTTGGGGGGATGGCTATAACCCCGGCCCTCAGGGCGGTTTCTGGCTTGAGTCTCCCGCCCACGTGTCGAAGGAGTGTGCATGGGAACCCAGGTCTCTGCCGACTATCGTCCGTCGGAAAACGAGCCCTTTATGAATGAGCGTCAGCGTGAATATTTTCGCCGCAAGCTCAATCTCTGGAAAGATGAAATCCTCAAGGAAAGCCGCGAAACCATCCAGAACCTGCAGGCGGAAACCGTTCCACATGCCGATCTGGCGGACCGCGCTTCCACCGAAGCCGAACGGCAGCTGGAGCTTCGCACCCGCGATCGC
The DNA here is from genome assembly GCA_036488555.1 of Rhizomicrobium sp. GTDB lineage: Bacteria > Pseudomonadota > Alphaproteobacteria > Micropepsales > Micropepsaceae > Rhizomicrobium. Next base: position 821 of record DASXHL010000038.1, on the reverse strand, counting down.
CAGCGCAAGCTGATCGCCAAGATCGACGCGGCGCTGCGCCGAATCGAGGACGGCTCCTACGGTTTCTGCGAGGAAACCGGCGAACCGATCTCGCTCAAGCGGCTGGATGCGCGCCCCATCGCCACCCTGTCCATCGAGGCGCAGGAACGGCATGAAAGACGCGAAAAAGTCTACCGCGACGACTAAATTGAAAAGGCCGGTCCGTTGGACCGGCCTTTTTCTTTGCCCACCACCAATGCGTCGGCATCAGACGATGCCGCGCACAATTCTTTACCAAGGCATCAGTATGTCAAAGAGCTGCGAGCCGTAGCGCGGCTGCTGCACATCGCTCATCGTGCCCTGGCCGCCATACGTGACGCGGGCTTCCGCGATCTGCGACAGGTTCACGGTATTGTCCTGGGTGATGTCCTCGCGGCGCACGATGCCCGAAAGCCGCATGTCACGCAGTTCGTTGTTCACCCGCACCTGCTGATGGCCGTCGATCACCAGATTGCCGTTGGGCAGCACCTGGGCGACCAGGGCCGCCAGGGTCATGTTGATGGATTCCTGGCGCTGGATAGAGCCGGCGCCCACATTCGAAGTATCGGAGCCCATCTTGACCAGGCTGGAGGGATTCACCGCCGACGGCAGGACACTCTCCAGACCGAAGAAATTGGTCAGATTGGCGTTATCGGAATTGGTGCGGCTGCGCGACGTGCTGTTCTGCAGCTTGGCGGAATCCGCGACCGAGACATCGACGGTGATGACGTCACCCACCCGGCTGGCGCGGGGATCGGAGAAGAAGCTTCGCGCGCCCGGCTGCCACAGGGAATTGTCGGCAT
>DASXHL010000049.1:0-5580 GCA_036488555.1 Rhizomicrobium sp. | reverse complement strand
GACGCCCGCATACCAGATGATCGAACGCTGGCCATAGGTCGCCTCCAGCAGCGCCGCGGTCAGCGGACTGATCGCCTGACCGGTATTGCCGCCGACCTGGAACACCGATTGCGCCAGGCCGTAACGCCCGCCCGACGCCATGCGCGCCACACGGCTGGATTCGGGATGAAACACCGCCGAGCCCAGCCCGATCATCATGGCGGCGATCAGGAGCACGGGATAGCTTGGCGCAACCGCCAGCACCAGGAGCCCCGCAAGCGTGGAGACCATGCCCAGCGCCAGCGAATAGGGCATGGGCTTGAGATCGGCGAAATAGCCGACCACCGGCTGGAACAGCGAGGCGGTGCATTGGAAGGCCAGCGTTACCAGCCCGATCTGCGCGAAGTTCAGATGGAATTGCGTCTTGAGCGTCGGATAGATCGCCGGAAGCAGCGACTGCATCATGTCATTGAGCAGGTGGCAGAAGCCGATCGCGAACAGCACCGTAAAGCTGGTGTCATGGGCGATCTTGCGGACGGCGGCATCGGTCATGGCGGCGGGAGCCTACGCATTGACAGGCATTTCGCCACCCCAAAATCGGGCATGGCGGCCATGTTGCATCACGGCAAAGGTGTCCATAATACCGCATCAACATTGGGGGCACCGGTGGCCAGCATGACCAGCCGGTCAAAACCCAGTGCCACGCCGCTCGCCGGCGGCATCAGCGGCAAGGCGGCCAGAAAATCCTCATCCAGCGGATATCGCACGCCATAGACTTTTTCTTTCTTGGCCATGTCGCGCTCGAAACGTTCGCGCTGCACAGCTGGGTCGGTGAGCTCGCCAAAGCCGTTGGCCAGCTCCACACCACAGGCATATAGCTCGAAACGCTCCGCCACACGGGCATCGCGCGGGCTGACGCGCGCCAACGCCGCCTCACAGACCGGATATTCGTAAAGAATGCAGGGCCTTTCCATGCCCAGCCGCGGCTCGACCCGCAAGGTCAGGATCTTGCTGAACATGTCGGACCAGTCGTCGTCATCGGCAACATCGATGCCGCCGCGGCGGGCACGCACGCGCAAAGCGTTTGCATCGCCAACACCTTCCGCCGACAGGGTCGCCATCAGGTCGATGCCCGCCAGGTGCGTGAAGGCGTCGGCCATCGTCAGCCAGTCGGCTTCAGCACGCGGATCGCACACCGCTTCGCGATAGCGCAGGGCCTTTGCCCCCGCCACATCGGCCGCCAGCGAAAGCAGTGCCAGGCTGTCGCGAATGACTGCCTGATAATTTTCCCGCGCCCGGTACCACTCCAGCATGGTGAATTCCGGCGCATGCAGACGACCGCGCTCCCGGTTCCGGAAGACCCTGGCAAAATCGAAGATTTTCTCTTCGCCCCCTGCCAGGAGCTTTTTGGCCGCGAATTCCGGCGAAGTGTGCAGGTAAAGCGGTTGTCTGGCCCCATCGGGACCGGTCAGGCTTGTCTCGAAGGCGTGAAGATGGGTCTCATTACCGGGCGAAACCACCAGGGCCCCGCATTCCACTTCGGTAAAGCCCAAGGCCAGAAAATGCCCGCGAATCGAGGCCTTTATCGTCCCCCGCTTGAGGAGCAGGGGCCGGCGGTCGGCATGGGTTTGCGGGCTCCACCAGGGCATTTGCGGATCGAGGGCCTCCCTGCTAAAGACCCCCCAAATTCCCGCGAATTTGAGAGGTTTTCCCGTGGTTTCGGTTATCGCCAGCTCCGTGCGCAAAGGCAATGTCCTGGAGAAGGACGGCAAGCTCTATCTCGTCATCACCGCCGAGAACATCCATCCCGGCAAGGGCACGCCCGTCACCCATCTGGAAATGCGCCGCATCAGCGACGGGGTGAAGACGGTCGAGCGCCTGCGCACCACCGACAGCGTCGAGAAGGCCTTTGTTGAGCATCAGGACTTCCAGTACCTGTACCAGGACGGCGAGCAGTATGTGTTCATGCAGCCCCAAACCTTCGATCAGCTGCATGTCGGCACCGATGTGGTGGGCGATGCGGCGCCGTACCTCACCGAGAACATGGAAGTGCAGTTGCAGCTGTTCGAGGGCAACGCCATCTCGATCGAAATTCCCCAGCGCGCCACCTTTGAGATCGTGGAGACCGAACCGGTGGTAAAGGGCCAGACGGCGTCGGGCTCGTTCAAGCCGGCACTATTGTCCAATGGGGTCAAGACCATGGTGCCTACCCACATCACCACCGGTACCCGCGTGGTGGTGATGACCGCGGACGGCGCTTACGTCGAGCGGGCGAAGGATTAATTCCGAAAATTTATCTCGACCAGCACGCCTTCGGGATCGGGCACAAAGAGCTGCGATAGTTGCCCGCCGGGTACAACACGCTCCTTGAAGGTGACACCGGCTTCCTGCAGCCTCGCACGCATCGCCTGAAAGTCATCGCCCCGGAAGGCGACATGGTCGAAGGAACCTGTCCCCTCCTGAGCTGTCGGGATGATCAGGCGCCCGCCCCAGGCCCCGGCGCTGTCCGACGCCTCCACCAGATGGATCACGGGGATGCCGCCCAGATAAAGCCAGTAGCCACCGAAGGGGAAATCGGGACGCTCACCCTCACTCAGGCCCATCAGCTCAACATAGAAGTCGCGGGTGCGCCTCAGTTGCGCACAACGGATGGTGATATGTTCCAGAACCTGAACGCCCATTTTTCACTCTTCCTGTAACGGCCCACCCTATGGGGGCGAACTGGTCGAAACTTATTCGTTCGCCCTATTCTTTCAACCATCGCCCGGCGCATGGTAGCGTCCAGGCGCCCAATTTTTGAGGATGACCCGATGAAAAAGCATTTCGTGCTGGGCCTTCTGGCGGCCTTCTCAGCCACGCCAGCCCTTGCCGCGCTCAAGGTTGGCGATACCGCGCCCGATTTCACCGCCCGGGCCAGTCTGGGCGGCAAGGAGTTCGATTTCTCGCTGAACGACGCCCTGAAGAAAGGGCCCGCGGTGGTCTATTTCTATCCCAGCGCCTATACGGGGGGCTGCGATCTTGAAGCCCACACCTTCGCGGAAAATGCCGACAAATTCAAAGCCGTGGGCGCCAACATCATCGGCGTGTCGGCCGACAATATGGAACGGCTGAATACCTTCGCCGCCGATCCCAATTTCTGCGCCGGCAAATTTCCCATCGCCTCTGACGAAAGCCTGAAGATCGCCAATTCCTACAACCTGTCGACCACCCCGCCGCGCGAAGGCGCCAAGGATGTGCGCGGTGTCGAGATCGGCCATGGCTTCATCGAGCGGGTGACTTATGTGATCGGCAAGGATCACAAGATCATCGCCGTTATGTCGTCCAAGGCCGATGGCTTGTCGCCCGACCAGCATGTCGACAAGTCGCTGGCGATCGTGGCTTCGGCCAAGTAGACGCCTGCCAATCAAGATCGAAGGAAAGGGCCTGGCGTGACCGCCGGGCCCTTTGCTTTTGGACTGCCTCAATCTTGCGCACCCCTTGGTTGCAATCCGTAACAGAGGTGTGATGCTGCGGCGCAATAGGCAGAGAAAATTCAATGATTCCAAGGAATTGATGTTGCCCAAATATCACAAAAGCGTGACCGAGATACGTCTTTGTGACAGTGGGGAGTCTTGCTCTAGTCCTCCCGGGCGAGCGCTGTCCGGGAATGGGTTCCCGACAAAGCGGTGTCCGACAATGCCGCCGGCGGGAAGCGCCGGCACCTACGTGAAACGCAAAGCCGGGTACTCGTCTTGTCCAAGCTTCATCGCCTGTTCCAGAATTTAGCGGTCGTGGCGCTAACCATGATGCCGCTTGTGTCCGCGCCCGCTTTCGCCGACACCGATCATCCGGTTTCCAATATCACCCGCGATGTCGTGAATTTCCTGGGCCTGAAGGCCAACCAGAACAGTACTACCGGTCAGGTGATCGGCTTCTTCGGCTTTGGCCGTAGCCAGGCCAACAACCCCACCGACCCGCAGCCCGTCGCCGAGCCGGTCAACCGGGAAGTGACACCACGCGAGATCGTCCCAACACAAGTTACCGATGTGGGCGCGCCACCCCGCTTGCCGGCCGCGACCGCCATGGCACCCTCGGTCGAAACCCCGCTGCACCGGCTATTCTGCGTGGAATATGCCCGCATGCGCTCGGGCCTGGAGGTTTTCGGCGACGCCAGGCATTGGTGGGATCGCGCCAAAAACATCTACGCCCGCATGTCGCATCCGGTCGAAGAGGCGGTGATGGTGTTTTCCGGCTCAAAGCGGCTGAAGCGCGGCCATGTTGCGGTGGTGACCGGCATCATTTCGCCCCGGCAGATCATCGTGGACCAGGCCAATTGGGAAAATCACGGCGAAATCGATCATGCCACGCCCGTCCTGGATGTGAGCCCGTCCAATGACTGGAGCCGGGTGCGTGTGTGGGACATCCGCTCGGGCACATTCGGTGCTCACGTCTATGCAATCTCCGGCTTCATTTCCAAAAGCCTGGCCACTGCCTCGAGCGACTAGGTCCTGTTAGGCTGCGGGAATCATGGCCCCGGCCGTCTCGATCATCACCCCCACCTTCAGTCGCCCCGCGCTGCTTATCGCGCAGGAAAAGATCGTGCGGGCGCAAGAGCTCGCGGATTTCGAATGGCTGATCCTGGACGATAGTCTCGAGCCGTGCACTCATTTCACGGACATTGCCGATCCCCGCATCCGCTACCACCACCTGGCGGGCGCGCCCATGCTGGTCAGCGCCAAGCGCAACTGGCTCTGCGAACGGGCCCAGGCGCCGGTCATCGCCCAGTTCGATGACGATGATTATTACGCGCCGAATTATTTGAACACCATGCTCGCGCGGCTGAATGAGACGGGCGCCGATATCACCAAACTGTCGGCCTGGTTCGTCTATTCCGCGCAACTGAAGCGGCTGGGCTATTGGGACACGGCCAACACGCTGGGCCTGCATTTCACCTTCGGGCCCGAGCCTGTGCTGAACGCTTTCGTCAACAAGGAGGCGCCGGAAAACATGAAGAACAATTACGCCGGCTATGGATTCAGCTATGTGTTCAGGAAGTCCATGTGGGAGAAAACGCCATTCCCGCATGTGAAGTATGCGTCGGACTATGGTTTTGTCTCCGCCGCGTTGGCGAAGGGCTGCCGGCTGGACCATTTCGCCGATACCGAGGGCCTTTGCCTGCATGTGCTGCGCAAGGACAACATGTCCCGCAGCTTTCCGCAGTATCTGTTGCCGGACTTCATGCTGGAAAAGTTGTTTCCGGCGGATCTGTCCGCGCTGCTCGACGGGTGAGGCCGGGTCAGCAAAAGGTCCAGTGGATCTTTTGCCCGGCCGAACGCCGCAGCGGCGCACGCCCCTGCGCGCCGCGAGGCTGGGACGGCTGTGCCCCAAAAAGCAAAAGCCCCGGTCACTTTCGTGACCGGGGCTTTTTTGAATTGTTCGGGCGGGTTCTCTCCCTCGTGCGCGGATGCGCACAAAGGATTGATTTCTGTCCTTGGCAGACCTGGCAGCGCTCTACTCTCCCGCGGCTTGAGCCGCAGTACCATGGACGCAGAAGGCTTTGACGGCCGAGTTCGGAATGGGATCGGGTAGAATTCCTTCGCTATGACCACCAGGTCGGCGAAG
>DASXHL010000023.1:0-46306 GCA_036488555.1 Rhizomicrobium sp. | reverse complement strand
CGAAGCGGTGTGGTGGGACAAGGTCGATTCCAAATTCCTTGGCTGGGACGAGACCCGTTTCCGCGCCGCCGGTTTTCGCGCCGTGCCGGGCGCGGTGGTGCGCCGCTCGGCCTTCATCGCCAAGGGCGCGGTGCTGCTGCCCAGCTTCGTCAATGTCGGGGCGCGGGTGGGCGAAGGCACCATGATCGACACCTGGGCCACGGTGGGATCCTGCGCCCAAGTGGGCGCACATTGCCATATCTCCGGCGGCGCGGGTCTTGGCGGCGTGCTGGAGCCGTTGCAGGCCGCCCCCACCATCATCGAGGACAATTGCTTCATCGGCGCCCGCGCCGAGGTGGCCGAAGGCGTGATCGTGGGCGAAGGCAGCGTGCTGTCGATGGGTGTCTATCTGTCAGGCTCCACCAAGATCGTCGATCGCGCCACCGGCGAAATCCACCTGGGCAAGGTGCCGCCCTATTCGGTGGTGGTGTCGGGTTCGTTGCCCTCCAGCAACGGCCCCAATCTCTATTGCGCCGTGATCGTCAAGCGGGTGGATGAGAAGACCCGCGCCAAGACCTCGATCAACGAACTGTTGCGCGACTGATGACTTCCGTTGACGCCCTTGCCCTGGCCCAGGCGCTGATCCGCCGCCCTTCGGTAACGCCGAAGGATGCGGGCGCGCTGGACATACTGGAAGCTATCCTGAGAGAGCTGGGCTTTGTGACCCATCGCCTGCCCTTTGGCGACGTCGATAATCTCTATGCCCGGCTGGGCGAAGGCGCGCCGCATTTCTGTTTTGCCGGCCATACCGATGTGGTGCCGGTCGGCGATGGCTGGAAGGCCGATCCCTTCGCCGCAGAGGTGCGCGACGGCGTTCTCTATGGCCGCGGCGCAGCCGACATGAAATCTGCAATCGCCGCATTCGTCTCTGCGGTGGCGCGCATCGGCAAGCCCCAGGAAAAATTCAAGGGCTCGGTCAGCCTGCTGATCACAGGCGATGAGGAAGGTGCGGCGGTCAATGGCACCGTCAAGCTGCTGGAATGGCTGAAGGCGCGGGGCGAAAAGATCGATCACTGCGTGGTAGGCGAGCCCACCAGCGTGGGTCACGCCGGCGACACGCTGAAGATCGGCCGCCGCGGCTCGATCAATTTCAAGATCGCGGTCACCGGCGTCCAGGGCCATGTCGGCTATCCGCAGAAGGCCAAGAATCCCATTCCGGTGCTGGCCGAGTTGGTGACGCAACTGGCGTCCCACAAACTCGACAAGGGCAACGAGCATTTCGATCCCTCGACGCTCGCCTTCACCAGCATGGATGTCGGCAACGAGGCGACCAATGTGATCCCGGGCGAGGCCCGCGCGGCCTTCAACATCCGCTTCAATGACAAGCACACGCCTGAAAGCCTGACCAACTGGGTGACGGACAAGGCCGACCGCCTGGCCGAGGAATCCGGCTGCCGAATCGAGATCAGGGCCAAGACCAGCGGCGTTGCATTCCTGACTGCGCCGGGCAAGTTCACTCAACTGATCAGCGACACGGTGGCCGGCCTCACCGGTCAGGCGCCGTTCTTTTCCACCAGTGGCGGCACCTCGGACGCGCGCTTCATCAAGGATGTCTGCCCGGTGGTGGAGCTGGGCCTGGCCGGCGCCACCATGCACAAGGCCGATGAGTGCGTGCCGGTGGCGGAGATAACCGCCCTGACCGACATCTATGCGGCGATCCTTTCGGCCTATTTCGCGAAGCCGCCGCTTTGAACGGCGCGCCGATCGGCATTTTCGATTCCGGCATGGGCGGGTTGACCGTGATGCGCGCCCTGAAGGCCCGCCTGCCGCGTGAATCCTTTATCTATCTCGGCGACACGGCGCGACTGCCTTACGGCACCAAGAGCGCCGACACGGTGACGCGCTATGCGGTGCAGGCAAGCCGCGCGCTGATGGCCCATGGGATTAAATTGCTGGTGGTGGCCTGCAATACGGCGAGCGCCGCGGCCGTGCCAACCCTGACAGAAAAACTCGCGCCCCTGCCGGTGGTGGGCGTGATCGAGCCGGGCGCGCAGGCCGCGGTGGCCGCCGCAGGGGACGGCCCCATCGCGGTGATCGCCACCGAAGGCACGGTGAAAGGCGGCGCCTACGTCCGCGCCATCCAGGACCTGGCGCCCAACATGCCGGTGGTGCAGCAGGCCTGTCCCCTGTTCGTGGCGCTGGCCGAAGAAGGCTTGCGCGACGGGCCGATCACCGAACTGACGGCGCATCGCTATCTCGATCCCGTGCTGGCCACCATGCCCCGCCCGCGCGGGCTGGTGCTGGGCTGCACCCATTTCCCGGTGCTGAAGGATACCATCGCCAAGGTGGCGGGCGCGGACGTCGCTCTGATCGACAGCGCCGAGACCACGGCTGCGGCGGTCGAAAAAATCCTCACGGAAAAATCGCTCCTGAACGGGGAGGCCGCCCAGCCGGCGCGTTTTCTGGCGACCGATGCACCGGGGCGCTTTGCCCATCTGGGCGAGATCTTCCTGGGCGAGCCGATCGATCCCGGCAGCGTGACCCTGGTGGATCTCTAGGAGCGTCGGCCCAGCGTAGCGAAGCGACAGCGTTAGGCCGCGCGACCGCTCAAGAGTAATCCACTCGCACCAGATAAAGCCCTTCGGGCGGCGAGACGGGGCCGCAGGCGGAACGCTCGCGTGCGTCCAGCGCCTTCTTCACATCCAGCGGCGTCCACTTACCTTCGCCCACCAGCTTCAAGGTGCCGGCAAAGGAACGGATCTGGTGATGCAGGAAGGAGCGCGCAGACGCTTCGATATGGATTTCGTCGGCGCGGCGGCTGACATCCAGCCGGTCCAGGGTCTTGACCGGCGACTGGGCCTGGCATTCGGCGGCGCGGAAGGTGGTGAAGTCATGCTGGCCAACCAGATGCTGCGCGGCCGCGTGCATTGCCTCCGCGTCCAGCCTGGGCGAGACATGCCAGACCCGGCCATTTTCCAGCGCCGGCGGACTGCGACGATTGAGAATGCGGAACAGATAATGTCGCGCCGTGGCCGAGAAGCGGGCATGGAACTCACCGTCCATGACGGCCGCCTCCAGCACTGACATCGGATCGGGGCGCAAATGATAGTTCAGCGCATCGCGCACCTTGCCCGGCTCGAATTCCTTGACCAGATCGAAATGCGCCACCTGACCCAGCGCATGCACGCCGGCATCGGTGCGGCCCGCGCCGGTCACGGTAACGCGTTCACCCGAAAGCTTTTCAATTGCCGTTTCCAGCGCCCCCTGCACCGATTGGCCATTGTCCTGGCGCTGCCAGCCGACAAAAGGCGCGCCGTCATATTCGATCGTCAGGCGATAGCGCATCAGGACTTCTTTAATTCAAGCAGGCGCGTGCCGGGGGGCAGCGGAAAGCCCTTCAGCAGTTCGCGCGCTTCCATCACGCCCTTGCCGGCGCGTTGGACCTTGAGCAATTTCAGTGCGCCGTCGCCGCAGGCTACCGTCAGGTCATCGGTGATGATTTCCCCCGGCTCGCCGCGATCCTTGACGGGCATGGCATAAAGCACTTTCAGCCGCTCACCCTTGATTTCGGTGAAAGCGCCCGGCGCCGGCGCCAGGCCCCTGATCAGGCAATCGATCTCGGCCGCGCTTTTCGACCAGTCGATGCGGGCTTCGTCCTTGGTGATCTTCTTGGCATAGGTCACGCCGTCGGCGCTTTGCGGCTGCGGCGTCACCCCGCCACGTTCCAGAGCCCCCAGCGCCCGCACCATCAGGTCGGCACCCAGCCGCGCCAGTTCGCCAGTGAGATCGCCGCTGGTCTTGCGGCCGATGCGGACCTTTTCCGCCATCAGCACGGGACCGGTATCCAGCCCCTCATCCATCTGCATCACCATGACGCCGGTCTCCTCGTCGCCGGCCATCACCGCGCGCTGGATGGGAGCAGCGCCACGCCAGCGCGGCAGAAGCGAGCCATGCAGGTTGAAACAGCCCAGCCGCGGGGCTTCCAGAATGGCTTTGGGCAGCAGCAGGCCATAGGCCACTACAATGGCGGCATCGAGATTCAAGGCGGCGAATTCTTCCTGTTCCGCCGCGCCCTTCAGCGACACTGGCGTCCGCACCAGGAGTTTCGCGCTTTCGGCGAATTTGTGGACCGGCCCGGGCTCCAGCGCCATGCCGCGGCCTTTTGGGCGTGGCGGCTGGGAATAGACGGCCGCGATCTCACGACCCTGGGCGATCAGCTCCGCCAAGGCAGGCACCGCGAAATCGGGTGTACCCATGAATGCGAGCCGCAAAACCATCTCCACTTATACGATGTCGGCCAAGGCCCTAGCGACAGCGTAGGGCCGGGGTGCGGCGAGCATGAGCCGCAAAGTCATGCGATCAGGCAGTCTCTTTGAGCTTCTTGGCCTTGGTGAGCTTCCTGAGCGCCATGGAGCGCTTCAGCCGCGACAGATGGTCGATGAACAGCACGCCGTTCAGGTGATCCATCTCATGCTGCAGGCAGGTGGCCAGCAGACCGTCAGCTTCCAGGGTCTGCTTGTTGCCGTCGCGGTCCAGATACTCCGCCTTGATGCGAGCTGGGCGTTCGACATCGTCCCAGATTTCGGGCACCGACAGGCAGCCCTCCTCGAACACCGCCATCTCCTCCGATGCCCACAGGATCTTCGGATTGATAAAGGCGCGCGGGTTCTTCTTGCCCTCTTTCTGGTCCAGATCCATTACGATCACCCGCTTGGCGACGCCGATCTGCACCGCCGCCAGGCCGATGCCTTCGGCCGCGTACATGCTGTCGGCCATGTCGTCCACCAGCTTGCGGATTTCCGCATCTACCGTCTCGACATCGGTGGAGACGGCTTTGAGCCGCGGATCGGGGGCGGTTAGAATGGGGCGAACGGTCATGGGCTGGAGATAGGCGCTCGCGCCTTTTGGGTCAAGGATTCATGGAATTTGCGTTGATTGTGCTGGCGGCAGCCGTGGTCATAGGTGCGCTGATCCTGGCTTTTGTGCGGCCCAAACCGGCCAGGACGGAACCGCTGGCGCCCGATCCGCGGCTGGACACGCTTCTGGCCAAGCAAGGCGAGATTGGTGGCCAGTTCACCCAGACCGTGGCGGCGCAGGAAGCACTGACCCGCACCCTGGGCGAGCGGCTGGAGGCGCTGGAAAAGCGCATGGGCGAAAACCTGACCGATACCGCCACCAAGACCGCCGCCAGCATCGCCGGCATCGGCGAGCGGCTGACGGTGATCGACGAGGCACAGAAGAACATTTCCGCCCTGTCGGGGCAGGTGGTCAGCCTGCAGCAGGTGCTGGCCAACAAACAGTCGCGCGGCGCCTTCGGCCAGGCGCAGATGGAAGAAATCGTGCGCGACGGGCTTCCGTCCACGCTCTACGACTTCCAGTTCACCCTTTCCAACAGAAACCGGCCCGACTGCATCATCCGCATTCCCGGCAACAAGGCGTTGCTGGTGATCGATTCCAAATTCCCGCTGGAAGGCTTTGATGCGCTGCGCCACGCGGCAAACGACGAAGAAAAGAAATCGGCACTGGCGCAAGTGCGCGCCAGTGTGGGCAAGCATGTCACCGACATTGCCGAGAAATATCTGATCCCCGGCGAGGTGCAGACGCCGGCCATCATGTTCGTGCCTTCGGAATCGCTTTACGCCGACCTGCATGACGTCTTTGCCGATGTGATCCAGAAAGCCCATCGCGCCAATGTGATCGTGGTATCGCCCAACATCCTGATGCTGGCGATCAACACGATCCAGACGGTGATGAAGGATGCGCGCATGCGCGAGCAGGCCGACCTGATCAAGAAAGAGGTGGGCGCGCTGCTGAACGACGTGCGCCTGCTGAACGACCGGGTCCAGAAACTGCAAAGCCACTTCAATCAGGCCGATGCCGACATCAAGAACATCCTGATTTCCACCGGCAAGATCGCCGGGCGTGCGGAAAAGATTGAAAAGGTCGAACTGGCCCCGCTGGATGGGGCAAAGACGCTGCCTCCCGGCGCATGACATCCACCACTGCCCGCATCGGCCTATTCGTGGCGGTGCTGATTGCCGCAACCATCTTGCGGATTCTGGGCCCCGCGCCGACCGATACCGCATGGCTTCTGACCGTAGGCGAGAAATGGCTGGATGGGGCGCGGCTTTATGTCGATATCGTAGAAACCAATCCGCCGGGCGCGGTGCTGCTGTATATCCCTGCGATCGTGCTGGCCCGGGCGACAGATGTCGCGCCCGAAAGCATGGCCGCGGGGCTGACGCTGCTCGGCGCCTGCGCCAGCCTTTGGCTGGCCTGGCGCATCGCCCGGCCACCAGAGAAAGCCTGGCCGGCGGCCGCCTTTGCGCTTGGCTTGCTTGTGATTCTGCCGGCCTATGCATTCGGCGAGCGCGATCACGCAGCCCTGATCTTCCTGCTGCCTGTTCTGGCCTGCTATGTCGCGCGCGCCACGCAACAGCCGGTGGGGGTGTGGCAGGCCCTTGTCGCGGGTTTGTGCGGTGGCCTGGCCCTTTGTCTCAGGCCTCACGACGTTCTGGCGCTGGCGGCGACACTCGTCTTCGTTGGCCAGCGCGGCGGCTGGCGCGCCGTGCTGACGATCGAAAACGCCGCGCTGCTGGCCACCGACCTGGCCTATGCCATGTTAGTCTGGAGAACATTTCCCGCCTATGTCGATGACGTGCTGCCGCTGGTCGCCGCCGTCTATGCGCCGGTGCACAGACCGATCGGCGCGATGCTGGTCAATCCCACGCTGCTGATCGGGCTCGCCGCGCTCATTGGCATCACTGCCGTTCGTCGGCCATGGCCCGTACCTGTCGCGGCCATCGCATTAGCCGGGGTCGGCGCGCTGGCCGCCATGCTGCTGCAAGGCAAAGGCTGGCCTTATCATGGCTATCCCGCACTGGCGCTGCTGCTGTTTGCGATGGGGTGCGCCAGTTGGGCATCGCCCCGCCGCCTGGCCGCACTGACACTGCTGGCTGTGCTTCTGGGATTGGCCTATGACTGGATGGGACTGCGGCGCGATACCGATGCGGTGACTGCCACTGTGGCGCAACTGGCGCCGCGCCATCCCCGGATGATCGCCATCTCACCCGACATCGCGCTGGGGCAGCCGCTGACACGCGCCGTAAACGGCGTCTGGGTCGGGACCAGCTGGGGGGAATGGGTGACGGACGGCGTGACGGCGCTTTTGCCCCGGGAACCTGAAAAGCGGCATGTGCTGGAGGCCTATGCTGCGCGCGAACGCCAGACGCTCGCAAGCGACATCCGGCGAGGGCGGCCGGACGTGGTGCTGATCGAGCAAGGTGGGTGGAGCCACTGGGCCTTTTCCGATCCTGGCATTGCCAGGGCGCTTGACGCCTATCGCTACATACGCACGGTGTCCCAGGTAGAAATCTGGCTGCGAAAATGAATCTCATGCGCGCGGCGCTAAAGAGCGCGGCGCGCCTTGAACGCGGCGCTGAGTGTGCCCTCGTCGAGATAATCCAGCTCGCCGCCCACCGGCACGCCATGGGCAAGGCGGGTAACTTTCATATCGCCCAGCAAGTCCATCAGATAATGCGCCGTGGTCTGGCCTTCGACCGTAGCGTTCATGGCCAGGATCACCTCATCCACGTCCTGCTTCACGCGTTCCAGCAGCTTGGCGACATTGAGCCGTTCCGGCGTCACGCCATCAAGCGCCGACAGTGCCCCGCCCAGCACATGATAGCGCCCGCGAAACACGCCGGCCCGCTCCAGCGCCCAGAGGTCGGCGACGTCCTCCACCACGCACAGCACATGGCTGTCGCGGCGGGTGTCGCTGCAGATGGCGCAAGGCGACTGGGTGTCGAGATTGCCGCAAACTTCACAGGCGAGAATTGCGTCGGCCGCTTCGCGCAAGGCATCGGCCAGCGGCTCCAGCAAGGTGTCACGCTTTTTCAGCAGGGCCAGCGCCGCGCGCCGCGCCGAACGAGGCCCCAGGCCCGGCAGTTTGGAGAGCAGCTGGATCAGCCGCTCAATCTCGGAACCGATGGCCGCCATCAGGAGTCGGAATCGCTTTCGAGCATGGCGGGCGCGATTTCATCCTGCACGGCGTCACGCACCGCCACGATTTCCGCGCCCGGGAAACGGTCCAGCACGGCGCGCACCATCGGCTCCTGCGCCACCGCTTCAAAGCGTGCCGTCTTGGCCGCCTGCTTCTGCTCTGCCAGCGTGGGCGCGCCGCCCTGACTGGAGATGGAGACGGTCCAGCGCTCGCCGGTGGCGGCGCGCAGCTTGGTCTGCAGGTCATTGGCCAAGGTGCGCGGCGCGCGCGGGGTGGGACGGATTTCGATCAGTCCCGGCTCCAGCCGCACCAGATGAACATTGTGTTCCAGATTCACCCGCAGCTCCGAGCGCGGCTCGCACAGGGCAACCACGTCTTCCAGATTGCGGATCGAAGCGGTGGGTGCGGACTCACCGGCATGAGGGGCCGGCATGGCGGCGCGCGCCGGCATCGCGCTGCCCGACGCCACCGGCGCACGTGACGGCGTGCCGCCGGCGGGTGCTCCACTGCCACGCGGCGCGGGCACACCACCGCCATCAAGCAAATCCTTTACCAGCTTGTCGGTGGGCGGCAGATCGGCGGCATAGGCCAGCCGGATCAACGCCATCTCGCAGGCCGAAATCGGGCGCGTGGCGTCGCGCACCTCGAACAGGCCTTTCAGCAGGATCTGCCAGGCGCGCGTGAGCGCGGGCACCGAGAGTTTTCCAGCCAGTTCCGC
This sequence comes from Rhizomicrobium sp., assembly GCA_036488555.1. Taxonomy (GTDB): domain Bacteria; phylum Pseudomonadota; class Alphaproteobacteria; order Micropepsales; family Micropepsaceae; genus Rhizomicrobium. Next base: position 37,607 of record DASXHL010000023.1, on the reverse strand, counting down.
GGCGCGTTTGGCCTCGCCGGACCCGCCGTCGAAAAAGCCTTGCGCGGCGGGCGCAACCTTCACCCGGGTGAGAAAATGGGTGGTTTCCAGCAGGTCCTGCATCACGGCAAGCGGATCGGCGCCAGCGTCATACAGGCCCTGAAGATCGGTCAGGGCATCGGCGATCCTGCCGCCCATCAGCTTTTCAAAAATATCCAGCACCCGGCCGCGATCAGCCAGGCCCAGCATCTGGCGCACGGTTTCGGTGGTGATCAGCTCACCCTCCCCATGCGCAATGGCCTGGTCTAGTAGCGACAGCGAATCGCGCGCCGAGCCTTCCGCAGCACGGGCGATCAGCGCCAGCGCGCCTTCCTCGATCTTCACCTTCTCTTTTTCCGCCAGCGTCGCCAGATAGGCGGCCAGTTCGGCGCTGTCGATGCGGCGCAGGTCGAAACGCTGGCAGCGCGACAGGACCGTGACCGGAACCTTGCGGATCTCGGTGGTGGCGAACACGAATTTCACATGCGGCGGCGGTTCTTCCAGGGTCTTGAGCAGGCCGTTGAAGGCCTGTTTGGACAGCATGTGCACTTCGTCGATGATATAGACCTTGTAGCGCGCGGCCACCGGCGCATAACGCACGCCCTCGATGATCTCGCGGACGTCGTCGATGCCGGTGCGCGAGGCCGCGTCCATCTCCTGCACATCGACATTGCGCGATTCCGAGATCGAGACGCAGGGCTCGCACACCCCGCAAGGGTGGATGGTGGGCGAAGTTCCCTTGCCGTCCGGCCCGATGCAGTTCAGCGCCCGGGCAATGATGCGGGCGGTCGTGGTCTTGCCCACCCCGCGCACCCCGGTCAGCATGAAGGCATGGGCAATGCGGCCGGTGGCAAAGGCATTGGACAGGGTGCGCACCAACGCTTCCTGCCCGATCAAGCCGGTGAAATCGGTGGGGCGATACTTGCGCGCAAGCACGCGATAAGGCTGGGCGGGCGCGGATGTGTTGGCCATGGGCTGACTATAGCAAGGCGGAGAGACAGGCCCACGCCATTTCGGACGGTTTTTGTGGAAAGGTGGAAGCCGGCGACCCGCAGCAGATTCGGTATGGCTGCTTCGTTCCCGACCTGACCAGGTTAGCGAGAGCTACGCCCGCCGACTTCCGGGCGGGGATATAGGCAGTTTCTCAAAGAATTGCGAGTCGCCGGCACCGTCATGGCGTTCGCGCGGCGAAAGCCCTGTCGGGCTTTCGCTTTTCGCGCTCACCGTTCCCGACCTGACCAGGTTAGCGAGAGCTGCGCCCGCCGACTTCCGGGCGGGGATATAGGCTTTTGACCCGGAAATTGCGAGTCGCTAGGTAAGGCGCGTCATGAGACCCATCGCCTTTTCCGGCAATCCCCTGGACCGCGCCAGTTACGCCAGAGCCGATCCCGCCTGGGTGGCGGCCCAGCGTGCAGCCGGCCTGTTCCTGCCCTTCTGGCAGAACCGGCCTTTTGTCGCCGGTGGGGAGGGCAGCGGCCAAGCCGACTCTCGCGCCGGGTTCCTGCCCTGTCGTAGCGAATGGCAAGACCATCTTTGTGTCTTTCTGGGGCTGGACGGCACCCAGCCCCTGTTCGCGGTCGATCTTCCCGGCGATGCCGAGCCGGCGTTGGAGGGCGGAAGCTTCCAGGAGATGCGGGCGGCGGCTTTTGTCCTGCCGGCGCGCGACACCGCCATCGCCGGCCAGGCCAAGGCGCTTATCGATTGGCACAGGCGCCATGGCTTCTGCCCCAATTGCGGCCATGCCACGCAGTTCGCTGACGGCGGCTACAAGCGCATCTGTCATCAGTGCGGTGCCGAACATTTTCCCCGCACCGACCCGGTCGTCATCATGTTGCCGGTCTTCAAAAGCGAAGATGGGGGCGAACAATGCCTGGTCGGACGCAACAAGCGGTTTCCGCCGCTGCTGTTTTCTGCCTTTGCCGGTTTTGTCGAGCCTGGCGAAAGCATGGAAGAAGCCGTGCGCCGCGAGCTTTGCGAAGAAGTGGAGCTGAAGGTGGGCGCGGTCCGCTATCACGCCACCCAGCCCTGGCCATTTCCGTCTTCGTTGATGCTTGGTTGCTATGCCGAAGCGCTGAGCCGCGATTTCCGCATCGACGGCCATGAGATCGAGGCGGCGCGCTGGCTGACAAAAGACGAAGTGCGCGCCCGGCTGGCAAATAAAATCGATGACGAGATGAAGCTGCCCGTCGCCATCGCCATCGCGCGTCACCTGATCCGCGATTGGGCCTATACGTGACGCTGGTCCTGTCGCTTTGCCTGGCGATCATTGCGGCCCTGTTCGCAAGCGTGGGACAGGCGGGCGCGCCCGGCTATGTCGCGGTCATGGGCCTGTTCGGCTATGGCCCTGCCGTCATCAAGGCGACGGCGCTGGCGCTGACAGCCCTGGTTGCGACCATTGGCGTAACCGGTTTTCAGCGCGCCGGACTTCTGAAAACCCGTGACTGGCTGCCTTTTGCGATATTGGGTCTGCCGCTTTCCATCGTCGGTGGCCTGATCAACCTTTCCGCGACGACCTATCGCCCGGTGATGACCGTGATCCTGCTGGCGGCTGGTCTGCAGATGGCCTGGGCAGCCCGGATGACGGCCGTGCTCGACCGGCGCGCACTGGAAAAGCCACCGCTATGGCCCGCGATACTGTGTGGCGGCATCAGCGGCCTTCTGGCCGGCATCACCGGCATTGGCGGCGGCTTGTTCGTCGCTGCTGCGATGCTGCTGTGGAGCTGGGCACCCACCAAGCGCGTCGCTGCGGTGGCGCAGACCAGCAACCTTTACACCGCGGCCGCCGCCTTCGGCGCCATCTGGACGACCCATCCCGCGTTGCCCGCGGCTCTGTCCTGGTGGGCGCTGGCGGCAGCGATCGGCGGGCTGATCGGCGCCTGGGCCGGGGCCAAGCACCTGCCGGCGCATGCGCTGCGCTATCTGCTGGCGGTGATACTGGTGACGTCAGGATTGCGGCTGGCCCTAGCTTGATTTCCAAACCTGGAAATCAGGGCATATCCTCACGATAAGGGTGAGCCGGATACACCCCCATGATGGTGTGCCGCGCGGTGTGGAAGGCAAGCTCTTCCAGCGCACGGTTCACCGGCGGATCGTCGGGATGGCCCTGGATGTCGGCATAGAATTGGGTGGCGTTGAAGGAGCCGCCCAGCTGGTAGCTCTCCAGCTTGGTCATGTTCACGCCATTGGTGGCGAACCCGCCCATCGCCTTGTAGAGCGCGGCAGGAATGTTTTTCACCTGGAAGACGAAACTTGTGACCACCTTGCCGCCGTTGGGCGCACGTTCGTCCTCGCGCGACATAATCAGAAAGCGGGTGGCGTTGTGATGCTCGTCCTCGATATCGGCCTTCAGCACCTTCAGACCGTAAATCTCGCCTGCCAGCGTTGACGCGATTGCCGCCGCGGTCTTGTCGCCCAGCTCGGCAATGTGCTTGGCGGAGCCGGCGGTGTCATACCAGTTGTGCGCCACCAGCTTGCGTTCCCGCAAAATCGTACGGCACTGGGCCAGCGCCGGCAGCTGGCTATAGACGCTGGTGATGTCTTCCAGACTCGCATCCTTCAGCCCCAGAAGCTGATGGCGGATGGGCAGGAAATGCTCGCCCACAATATGCAGGCCTGAATCCGGCAGGAGATGATGGATGTCGGCGATGCGGCCGATCAGCGAATTCTCCACCGGAATGATGACCAGATCGGTGTCGCCGGATTTGGCCGCCTCGATCGCGTCTTCGAAGGTCGGCGTGGGGACCGCCTCAGCATGCGGCACCGCCTGGCGCGCCGCCAGATTGGCGTAAGCCCCCGGTTCGCCCTGAAAGGCGATGCGTTTGGCATTCACAATGGCATGGATCACGACAGCAACTTCCTGGCCCGCTCCAGATCGGCGGGAGTATCGACAGACAAGGGCGTGGCGTCCACACGCGCCACCGCGATGCTCATGCCCGCTTCCAGTGCCCGAAGCTGCTCAAGCCTTTCGCGCAATTCCAGAGGTGACGGCGGCAAGGCGACGAAACTTTCCAGCGCCTCGCGGCGAAAGGCATAGAGGCCGACATGGTGCCACAGCACGCCGTCGCCGGCCGGCGCCGGCGTACGGGTAAAATAGAGCGCCCGGCCCAGCCGCTCGTCGGCGTCCCAGGCGACCACTGCCTTGACCACGGCGGGATTGGTCTCTTCGGCCTCATCGATGATGGGCGCGGCCAGGGTGCCAATATCGGCACCGGATTTCTCCAAAGCCCGCACAGCCGTCTTGAGCTGTTCGGGATCGAGCGCCGGCAGATCGCCCTGCAGATTGACCACCACATCGTGAGCCCCCTTGGGGTCCACCTCGGCCAAGGCTTCCCAGATACGGTCCGAGCCCGATGGCAGATCCGGGTCGGTCAGAACCGCCCGCCCGCCCGCCTTTTCAACGGCTGCAACGATTTCGGGCTCGCCCGCCGCCACCACCACCGGTCCCAGGCCCGCCGCCACGGCCCGGGCCCAGACCCGGACGATCATGGGCTGGCCGGCGATCTCGGCCAGCGGCTTGTTGGGCAGCCGGCTCGAGGCCATGCGGGCCGGGATCAGGAGAATGGGGTTCATGATGGTTCCTTCGACAAACCTCTTTAGGCTGGCTTTTGCGCTAAGGCCAGCTACCGCTTACTTTTTATGCGACGCTTCGCCGCAATGACGGCAGGGCGGCGGCGGGTAATGTCGCCCCGTATTCCGCCGGGACCACCCGGTTAATGATCGTACCGCGCGCCCTCATCCGGGCAGCGCCTTTGGGGAGCTTGGCCGCAATGGATTCCTTCGAGTGGAATAAGATCATTGGTGCGGTCCTGGGCACGGCGATCTTCATTTTCGTGGTGCGCGTGGTCGCCGAAACGATCTATGAGCCCGAAAAGCCTGCCAAGCCCGGCTATGTCGTCGAAGGCGTGGTGGAAAATCCCTCCGGCGGCGCGGCCGCGCCCGTCGAAGAAGCCCTGCCCGATTGGGGCACGGTCCTGGCCAAGGCCGATGTGGCCCAGGGCAAGGCGACGTCCTCCAAGTGCGAAGCCTGCCACGACACGTCCTCCGCCAAGACCATCAAGATCGGCCCGCCGCTGTTTGGCGTGGTGGATCGTCCGCGTGCCTCCATCGCCGGCTTCTCCTATTCGGGCGCGATGAAGGCCAAGGGCGGCACCTGGACCTATGACGAGCTGTTCAAATTCCTGAAGTCGCCGGGCGCCTATGTCCCCGGCACCAAGATGAGCTTCGCCGGCATCAGCCGCGCCGAAGACCGCGTCAACCTGATCGCCTTCCTGCGCACCAATGCGGATTCGCCCGCAGCCATTCCCGCGCCCAAGCCCGCCGCGGCTGCCGCCCCTGCGGACGCCAAGGCCCCTGCTGCCGCCCCTGCCGGCGCGGCACCGGCTGCCGCGGACGCCGCCAAAAAGCCGAGTGCACCGGGTAACTGAGAGTTGAGTTTTTGATGGCAAGCCAGGCTGGCAAGCCAAATGTCCTGTTCCTATTGCCGCCCGGCTGGGACGCGCTGAGCAAGGCGCTGTTCGGGCATGAAGCCTTCAACAGCTTCCTGCACGGCAAGGACCATTATGCGCCGCAGCAGATCGACTATTTCGTCGGCTTCCGGCCGCCGCACGGCTTCCTGAAGACGCTGCCGCGGCTGAAGGCGATCTTCTCGCTGGGCGCAGGCGTGGACGGCTTCCTGCGCGATCCCGAATTTCCCCGCCACCTGCCGGTGGTGCGCTTCGTCGATGAGACGCTGCAGCGGGAAATGGCGCAGTATGTGACCATGCACAGCCTGATCATCCACCGCCAGCAGCGAGCTTTCGATGCGGCGCAGAAGGAAAGCATCTGGCGCCAGCGCATGCTGGCCCGCCCCTCGCGCGACGTGCGCATCGGCATATTGGGCATGGGCGACATTGGCGCGGTGACGGCCGAGCGCCTCCAGATGTTCGATTTCCAGGTGTTCGGCTGGAGCCGCTCAAGGAAAGACGTGAAGGGCGTGACCAGCTTCGCCGGGCTCCAGGAACTGCCGCAGTTCCTCAGCCATTGTGACATCATGGTGTGCATGCTGCCGCTGACGCCCGAGACCGAGGGCATCCTCAACGCCAAGCTTTTCGCCGGCCTGCCCCAGGGCGCCTGGGTGATGAATGTGGGCCGTGGTGGCCATTGCCGGGAAGACGACCTGATTGCCGCACTGGATTGCGGCCATCTGGCCGGTGCGGTGCTGGACGTGTTCCAGACCGAACCGTTGCCGTCCGACCATCCGCTCTGGACCCATCCCAAGGTGACGGTGACGCCGCATATCGCCGGCATTACCGATCCGCGCAATGCCGCGGCGTTCGTGGTCGATTGCGTCACCCGCGCCGAAAGCGGCGCGCCGTTCCGCAATGTCGTGGACCTCAAGAGAGGTTATTAAAAGGCATGGGCAAGCTGGCCAGCCGGATAAAGGACGCGGCCGCCGAGCTGTTCATCGGCGCCGAACGGCGTGGCGTGTTCCGCAAACTGCCGCCCTTTCAGCGGGACCTGAGCGAATATCCCGAACTGGCGGTGCTGGCGAAGAACCACGCCGCGATCCGCGCCGAGTGCGAGGCTCTGGTCCGTGGCCAGGTACGCATTCCCGGCATGGAGGAACTGACCAGCTACACCTCCGGCGGCATCCACCAGATCGCCTGGAAAAGCTTCATGTTCAAATCGGGTGAATTCATCGAGGAGAATTGCGCGCTTGCGCCCAGGACCGCCGATCTCCTGCGCGGCATTCCCGGCGTCTACACCGCCTTCTTCTCGGTGCTCGAGCCCCACCAGCACATCAAGGCCCATTGGGGCTATTGGAAGGGCTTTGTGCGCTATCACCTGGGCGTGGTGGTGCCAGACAACAATCGCGACCAGAAGTGCTGGATCCGGATCAATCCGGATGCCCAGTCCCGCGACGGCGACCCCTCGGCAATCGAACAGGGCGAGAAATATTTCTGGCATGAAGGCGAGGCGGTCATGTTCGACGACACCTTCCTGCACGAAGCCGCGAACGAGACCGATCAGGTGCGGGTGGTGCTGTTCCTGGATGTGGCGCGCAAGATGATCTGGCCGCTGGCGCTGTTGAACCGTTTCTTCCTCTGGATCGCGCATAACGACAAGTCGGTGCGCGAGATCCGCGCCAACGCCAAGATCAAAGCCGTTTGACGGACGTCACCGGGCCGGCCACGGCGTCGATGCGTGCGATGGCATCGGCCAACAGCTCGATCGCCACCATCATGTGAAAGGCATTGGCATGCAGCAGGCGGTGATCGTCCAGCATCACGCCCATATGGCCTTTCCAGAACACCAGATCGCCACGTCGGGCCGCGCCCAGCGCGATGTCATTACCCAGCGCCTTCTCCATCAGGTCGGTATCGCGCGGCGCAGCTTTTCCGACCGCTTGCAGCGCGGTCTGAATTAAACCCGAGCAATCCAACCCCGCCGCAGTCTTGCCACCCCACACATAGGGCACACCCAGAAAACGTTCGGCTATGCCGACGAAATCCTTTTCCGGCTCGGGCGCGAGGTGACGCTGATGCACAAAGCCCTGACCAACGTTCACATAATCGCCTTTGTGGTCCAGCACCGACACGACCGCATTCATCGGCAACAGATCGCGCACCGGGGTCTTGAGATCGGCGGCGGCAAAGACCGGAGCCATCAGGGCACTGACGCGCACCGTCCCGTCTTTGGTGTCACCGAGCGCATCTGAGCGGACATAACCGACATAGAGATCGTTGCGCGCCTGAATCCAGGCCCAGCCGTCTTTGTTTTCGTAAACAGTAACCTGTTCGCCGAATAGCAATTCGGTATCCTGCGCTGCATCATCTGACGGGCGGACGCGCAGAGAGGCCCGTCCTTTTGTGATATCGAGCGACCAACCTTCAACAAAGCGCTCGGCTTGCACTTTGGTTCTCAGATGCGCTGCCGCCAGATCAGGCCGCGCGGGTGTCACCCGCCGGTCGGATTTCATTGCCCCCCTCCGCCCTTCGCAGCGCGAGCGCTGCTACGGGCACCTCCCCCTCCTGGCGCTTCGCGCCGAGGGGGAGGCGGGCCATAGCGCTCCTTGAGCAGCGCATAAAGCGCGCGCGCCGCATTGGCTTCGCCGCCGATGGGCCGCCCCGGCTTGGGCCGGTCGATCCAGGCGGGAATGTCCAGATGCACCCAGCTCTTTGCCTTTTCGACAAAGCGGTTCAGGAACAGCGCGGCGGTAATGGCGCCGGCATAACCATAGTTGGGATTGTTGTTGAGATCGGCCACACGGCTTGAGAGCGTGTCTTCATAGCCGCGCCACAAGGGCAGCCGCCACAGCGGGTCCTGCACCGCGGTCCCCAGCCGCATCAGGTCCTCAGCCAGCTTTTCGTCATCGGTGAAAAACGGCGGCACTTCCATGCCGGTGGCCGAACGCGCCGCGCCCGTGAGCGTGGCGATATCGATCAGGAGTTCCGGCTTTTCGTCACCGGCATCGGCCAACGCATCGGCCAGGATCAGCCGGCCTTCGGCATCGGTATTGCCGATCTCCACCGTCAGGCCCTTGCGGCTTTTGAACACATCGCCGGGGCGCATGGCGGTGCCGGAGACGGAATTCTCCACCGCCGGGATCAGCACCCTGAGCCGCATGTCGAGCTTTGCCCCCATCACCATGCCGGCCACCGCCAGGGCACAGGCCGCGCCGCCCATGTCCTTTTTCATGGTCAGCATGCCGGCGGACGGCTTGATGTCGAGCCCGCCAGAATCAAAGCACACGCCCTTGCCGACCAAGGTGACACGTGGCGCCTTGGGATGGCCCCACACCAGTTCGATCAGGCGCGGTGCGCGTGGCGAACCCGCGCCCACCGCCGCGACCAGAGGATAGTTTCTGGCCAGGGCCGCGCCGCTCACAACCGACACCTTGGCATTGTGTGAACGGGCCAGCGCGCGCGCTGCAGCTTCCAGCTCGGCCGGGCCCATGTCGTTGGCGGGTGTATTGATCAGGTCCCGCGCCAGGAACAGATGCATGGCAATGCGCGAAACCTCGGCGCCGCTGACACCTTGCGGGATCACCAGCCTGGGCGCCGGCCGTGTACTCTTCTTGTACCGTTCGAAAACATAGCTGCCCATGATCCAGGCCAGCGCCGCATTGGCGCCGCCGCAAAAATCCGGCACCTCGCCAAGCGCGTAGGTTCCGGCCGGCAGCTTTTCGGCCGCCAGCGCCAGCGCAAAAGAATCCTTGCCGTCACCCAGCCCCAGCACCCAGGCCCCGATCGCGCCTTTGGCACTAGGCACAGCCATCAACTGGCCAGCCCCGCCGGTGAAGCCGGAAGCTCCCAGAACCTTTCTTTGCTTGTCTCTGGCCAACCAGGCGGACGCGCCCTTCGCCGTGACGGCGTGAAGCGGAATGGCAGCGGCGGAACTGGATGCGAGGACTGGATGCATGATTGGTTCTTACCCTTCCGGGACGAGGGCTCTATGAATAATGCCGCCTTATCGCAAAGAGGTCATCCATGGCGCAATATACCCTGATTGTCGGTACCCGCAGCTGGTCGAGCTGGAGCCTGAGGCCCTTTGTGGCGCTCAAGGCCACGGGCGTGCCGTTCGAAACCATCGACATCCGCCTGCGCCAGAAGGATGCTCCGACCACCCGTGAGCAGATTCTGAAATTCTCGCCGTCCGGCAAGGTGCCGGTGCTGAAGATAGAGGGAAATGGCAAAACGCTGACGGTGTGGGACAGCCTGGCGATCTGCGAAACCATCGCAGAACGTCACCCAGAAGCCAGGCTGTGGCCGGCCGATGCCGACACGCGCGCCCTGGCGCGCAGCTATGCGGCAGAGATGCATTCCGGCTTTCCCGATGTGCGCGAGCAGCTGACGATGGATTTCGCCCGCAAGAAGCCGTTGCCCGAATTGCGCGACGACACCAAGACACAGGTCGCGCGGATCATCGATGCCTGGCAGGACGCGCTTTCCACCTACAAGGGTGACTTCCTGTTCGACGCCTTCAGCGTCGCCGACTGTATGTATGCGCCGGTGGTGTCGCGCTTCGAGACCTATGGCGTGGAAGTGCCTGCGCCCGTGCGCGGCTATATGGATCGCGTGCTGGCGCTGCCGGCAATGCAGGAATGGCGCGCGGCCTGCGAAAAAGAAATAGATGCGGGCTTGCCGGCGGCCATGCCCTAACCGGCAAGCTTGCCTTTCTCGCGATAGAACCGCGCGGCGCCGGGATGAAGCGGCGCCGGCGGATTGACCGTCGCGCTGTCCAGCCCGATGCCACGCGCGCTGGGATGGCTGGCGACAAGGCCTGGGAAATTGGCGGGGTTGAACAGCGCCCGCGCCAGACCATAGACCAGCGGATCGGGCTCGCTGTCGCGCGTCACCCACCAGGCGCGGGTGGCCACAGTTTCAACCGCGGGCTGGCCCGGATAGGCATTGGCCGCGATCACCGCGGCCGACAACTGCGGCTCCATCTGGATCAGCCGGTCGCGGCCCTCGCCATCGATCGGCGCAAGCCGCGCCACATGGTGGACAATCAAGTCTTTCACGGAATCCAGCGGCACGCCGGCCGTGGCGAAATAGGCATCGATCTTGCCGTCGCGCATCAACTGGGAAGGCGAGTCCTGGGCGGAGACTTCGCGCACATGCACATGATAGGCGGCCAGGATCGCTCGTGCCCGCACCAGGCCGCCAGAGCTGGCCGCGCCCACAAAGACGCGCTTGCCCTTGAGATCGGACACGGACTGGATATCGGAATTGGCCACCACCACAAGATGCGTCTCTTCGGGAAAGAGGGCCGCGATGACGCGCAGATGGCTGGCGGGGCGGCGGGTCACGCCCTGGCCTGCCACGGCATGGGCGATCATGTCGCCATCGGCAAAACCGGAATCCACCGCACCCAAATTCACGCTGCGCAGATTGTCGGCGCCGCCCTCGCTGGTACGCGCCGACAGGATCACGCCGGCCGGACCGCAGACGGTGGCGGTATCGCAGCGCCCCACACCCAGAGGATGGCTGATCAGGCCGGCCATGGCCTGGCCAACCGGAAAATAAACGCCCTCGGTCGAGCCTGTGGCGATCTGGAAGGAAATGCGGGCCGGGCCCGTGTCGTCGGCCAGGCCCATACGGCCACCCGTCACCAGCGCGCCCACCACCAACGCCATAAAAGCGACCAGAGCGATGATGGCAACGACCCGCTGCGACATGAGACCCGTTCGTTAATCCTTTATTGCGTCAGGACTGCGGCACCAACCGGGCAAATCCCGGGTACTTCTATATGAGCCCATATGCTTAAGGGTTTGTTGACTGGGCCCAATGCACATTGGCAGCAGCGTTTTTCAAGGCCCGCTCCCATGCCGAAAGCAATTCGTCTCGCGCCTTCGCTTGTCGCCCTGCTGTTCAGCTGCAGCGCGCTCAGCAGTTCCGCCCAGGCCGGCTGGTTCAGCTCGGACCCCAAGCCCGTCGAGGCTCCCAAGAAGGACGACAAGCCTGCACCCGCGCCGGTGACGACGCTGGATGACAGCATCCGCGAGGCTCAGCAGCTCAGGCTGAATGGCAAATACAGCGAAGCCATCAACCACCTGTCACAGGTGATGCTGGTGGCCGCCGATGACGGGCGCGTGATCGCCGAATATGGCAAGACGCTGGTGTCGATGGGCCGCGCCGAGGAAGGTCAGAAATTCCTGACCCGCGCGCAGCAGCTCTTGCCCAACGACTGGACGGTCTATTCCGCCCTGGGCGTCGCCGATGACCAGACCGGCAATCAGCAGGAGGCGCGCACCAATTACGAGCACGCGCTGGCGCTGAAGCCCGGCGAGCCCAGCGTGCTCTCGAACTACGCCCTCTCGCGCATGCTGGCCAAGGATCCCGCCGGCGCGCGCCAGCTTGCCGACCGCGCCGAGCTCGCCAATGCCGTGGCGCCAGACAACAAGATCGCCCGCAACATCGCCATGGTCCGTTCCATGGCGCCTGCGACCGACGCTTCCGCGACCAACACCCCGGCACCCTCGCCGGTGCCTGCGGCGGCTCCGCATATCGCCGTCGCAGCCGCCCCGCTTGCCGCGCCAGCCCAGCATGCCCAGCCGGCACCCACGTCCAATCCGCCTGCGCCAGCCGTCACGACATCGAGCGCCGTGCCGCACCCCGTGGCCGCCAATCAGGCGACACAAATCAAACCGACGGGAAGCGTGGCGCCGCAGTCCGTATCTGTGGCCCCTTTGGCCGCCCCCGCCCAGGGAGTCGTCAAGGCGAGCCCGGTCGAAGCCAATACCGCCACGCATGCGCCGCGCAGCCTTCAGCCCAAGGTGCAGGCCAGCAACGATGCCCCCGCGAAGCCCGAGGGCAAGCCTGCGCCCGCCACCAACACCTCGCAGCCGGTGAAGGTTGCCGACGTGAAACCAAACGCGGCCCCGGCCGCACCCAAGGTGCTGCCGCCCGCACCCGTCAAAGCAGCCGATGCCAAGCCGGCTGCCGCCAAGACCGCCGATACCAAGACGACCGCTTCCAAGGACGCGATCCCGGGCCTGCGGCTGAGCGCCAACGCTTACTAGGCCGGATCACAAGAGACAAAGATAAAGGCGCGGATACCCTCCGCGCCTTTTTTTATTTGCTCAACATGTGCTTCGCTAGCCGCATGGTATGGAGTCGAGCGAGGGATTTTTCGACGTGAGCAGGAGCGTCGAGCACATTTGCCCTCAAAGGCATCGGGCGACCTGCGCGAGGGATTTTGTGGCCTGAGCAGAAGCGCGGAGCGATGTGGACGAACAGTCCATGAGCGATCGCGCGACGCACTCAGGACGCGCCGCCCCCGCCCGCTTTGCGGGCTCGAAGCGGGGCAAGCTTTTCTAATTCGCTTCGCTCATAAGAAAAGCTAAGCCAAAGACCCGCGCAGGTCAGTGCATGGCGTGGCGGATCTGGATGATAGCCGGCCCCAAGATCACGATGAACAGGCACGGCAGGAAGAAGATGATCATCGGCACGGTCAGCTTGGCGGGAAGCGCGGCCGCCTTGCGCTCGGCTTCCTGCATGCGCATTTCGCGGTTTTCGGTCGCGGTGACGCGCAGCGCCTGCCCCAGCGGCGTGCCGTATTTTTCCGCCTGGTTCAGGGCCGTGGCCACCGCCTTGACGCCGGGATGGCCGCAGCGCTTGGCCAGATTGTCGAAGGCCTGGCGGCGGTCGGGCAGATAGGAAAGCTCAGCGGTGGTCAGCGCCAATTCCTCGGCCAGTTCGGCTGACTGGGTGCCGATCTCGGCCGCCACCCGGGTGAAGGCGCTTTCGATCGACATGCCCGCTTCCACGCAGATCAGCATCAGGTCCAGCGCGTCGGGAAAGGCCTGCATGATGGAATGCCTGCGCCGCTGGATCATGTTGTTGACGAACAGGTCGGGCACATAGAAGCCGATCAGGGCGCCGATGACAGCGACGGCGAATTTCTGCATAGGAGACCAGCTCAGATGCAGGATCAGAAACGTATAGAACAGCACAACGCCGAACAGCATGAACGGCATCACAAAACGGAAGAACATGAAGGTGATCAGGGGCGCCTGGCCGCGATAGCCGGCCTGGGCCAGCTTGTCCCTGGAGTTCTCGCCCTCCAGCGCATTGCCCAGCTTGAAGCGATCCAGCGTGGCCTTCATATAGGAGGAGGGCTCGACCCTGAGCGTGGCGCGCTTGCCGTTCAGCGTCGCGTGATGACGGGCGCGCAGTTCCTCGCGCCGGCGCGCCACGGTCTTGAGCCGGTCGTTAAGCCCGTTGCGCTCCAGAAGCGGCACCCCCAGCGTCACCACCGTGGCAAAGGCAAGGATGCCGACAAAGCAGGTGACCAGGAAATCCTTGTCGAACAGCAGATTCATGAAGCCGCTCATCAGCCGCGCCGCCTCAATGCTTGAAGTTGATCATCTTGCGCATCACCATGATGCCGCAACTCATCCAGATCACGCAGGCGGCCAGCATCAGGTTGCCGGCGCGCTCGGTGAACAGCTTCATGATGTAGGCGGGCGTCGTGATATAGACGAGTATTCCCACCACAGGCGGCAGCGAACCGATGATGCCGGCCGACGCCTTGGCTTCCGATGACATCGCCTTGATCTTGCCCTGGAGCCGCTTTCTGTCGCGTAGCACGAAGGACAGATTGCCCAGGGCTTCCGACAGGTTGCCGCCCGATCTTCCCTGGATGGTCATCACGATGCCGAAAAAGCCCACTTCCGGCGTGGGCATGGAATCCATCATCCGCTTCAGCGCCTGATCCAGAGTGACGCCGACCTTCAGGCTTTCCACCAGATTGTGGAATTCCGAACCCACCGGATTGGGCGCCTCGCGCGCCACGATGCGCAGCGCCTCATTGGTGGGAAGGCCGGATTTGACCGAACGCACGATCACGTCGATGGCGTTGGCGAAATGCTCGGTAAATTTCTTCTTGCGCCTGGCGGCCAGGAAGGCCAGCACCCAGCGCGGCAGGCCGAGCCCCACGGCGAAGACGGCGAGCAGGATCACGATCGGCTTCTGATGCGTGAGAATGGCGATCGAGGCAGCAATCGCAGCCACGATACCGCAGATCATCCAGAAGCTCCTGGGACTGGCCTTGGGGAAGCCCGCCTGCTCCAGACGGCGGCGCATGGTGGGCCGTTCCTTCTTGGCGGCGCGGTTCTTTTCCACGTCCTTGAGCACGGCCGCGACATTCTTGCGTTTTTGCGCGGCCTCCAGGGCCGCCGTCGCGCTACGGTCTCGCGCCGGGCCCGCGGTCTTGGCCACCTGGGCAACGCGCTTCTGGGCCTTTTCGTCGCCACCGGTGAAGGCGAACACAGCTCCCCCAAGGGCGAGCGCAAGGAGAACGGCCAGCATGATGGTCATTGGTTGACCTTGTCCAGGGCGTCCGCCAGTTCCCGCTCCAGATTGAAATAGCGGGCGCGTTCCCAGAAATTGGGTCGCACGATGCCGGTACCGATATGCTTGCCCTTCAGGCGGCCGGTCTCGTCCTCGCCGCTGATCTCATAGGACACCAGGTCCTGGGTGATCACGACATCGCCTTCGGTGCCGATCACTTCGGTGACCTTGGTGATGCGGCGCGAGCCGTCGCGCATGCGTTCGGCCTGGATGATGATGTCGATGGAGCCGACGATCATCTCGCGGATGGTTTTCATCGGCAGCGAGAAGCCGCCCATGGTGATCATGGATTCCAGACGGCCCATGGCTTCGCGCGGGCTGTTGGCGTGCAGCGTGCCCATGGAGCCGTCATGGCCGGTGTTCATGGCCTGAAGCAGGTCGAACGCCTCGGGTCCGCGCACTTCGCCCACGATGATGCGCTCGGGTCGCATACGCAGACAGTTCCTGACCAGGTCGCGCATGGTGATCTGGCCCTGGCCCTCCAGGTTGGGCGGGCGGGTTTCGAGCCTGACCACATGCGGCTGCTGCAGCTGGAGTTCGGCCGCGTCCTCACAGGTGATGACGCGTTCTTCGGTGTCGATATAGGCGGTCATGCAGTTCAGGAGCGTGGTCTTGCCCGAACCGGTACCGCCGGAGATCAGGATGTTGCAGCGGCAACGGCCGATGACCTGCAGCACGCGCGCCGCGTCCGGGCTGATGGAACCGAACTTGACCAGATCTTCGAGCTTGAGCTTGTCCTTCTTGAACTTACGGATGGTGAGGGTGGGACCGTCCAGCGACAAAGGCGGCCCGATCACGTTGACGCGGGACCCGTCGAGCAGGCGCGCGTCGCAGATGGGAGAAGATTCGTCCACGCGACGGCCAACCTGGCTGACAATGCGCTGGCAGATGTTCATCAGCTGGGCGTTGTCGCGGAAACGGATATTGGTGAGCTGGACCTTGCCCTGGACTTCGATGAAGACGCGATTGGCGCCGTTGACCATGATGTCGGCGATGTCGTCGCGGGCCAGCAGCGGCTCGAGCGGGCCATAGCCCAGGACGTCGTTACAGATGTCCTGCAGGAGGTGCTCCTGCTCGGCGATGGACATCACCACCGCCTTGATCGAGATGATCTCGTTGACGATGTCGCGGATTTCCTCGCGCGCGGAATCCGGATCGAGCTGGGCCAGCTGCGCCAGATCGATGGTATCGATCAGGGCGTTAAAGATGGTAGACTTGATCTGGTAATAGTCTTCCGAGCGGCTGTCGGTCACCACCCGAGCGATCGGCTTGGACGGCTGTGGCGCGAGCTGGGGGGCCGGCTTGGCAGCGCTGGCCGCCTGGGCCGGTACCGGCTCTGGCGTGGCGCGTGGTGGCGCATTCGCGGCCTCGCGCGCGGGCGCGGGCTTGCCGAAGGCTGGCTCAGAGACGGTGCGCTTGCCGAACATGCCTTATCCTCAGGCCAGCTTCTTCCCTTTGAGGAACGAAAAGATCGAAACACTCTTGTTGGCGGCAGCGGGCTCGAACCCGCGACCGGTGAGCGAGCGGCATAGCCGGCGCAACGATTCGGAGACCGGCGCCTTGGGCGCGAGCTCGATCACCATCTGGCCGTTATTGGCCGCCTGGCCGAACAGGGCCGGCTCGAAGTTGATGATCGCGGCCGGGTCGACGGCCATGGTTTCGGAAAAATCCTTGGCCGGGATTTCGGGCCGCTTGGGCACGCCGATCTGGTTGATCACCAGGCGCGGTGGCGTGTCATTGGGGCGCGTGCCCTTGATCAGTTCGATGATGTTCTTGGCGTTGCGCAGCGAGGTGAGATCGGGCGTCGCCACGATCACGATGTCATCGGCGGCCATGAGGCAGTTCTTGATCCAGGGCTGCCAGCCGTGCGGCAGGTCCAGGATCACGCAAGGCGTGGACTGGCGCACCGCGTCGATGACCGCTTCATAGGCTTCCGGCGTCGTGTCGTAATCGCGTTCAAGCACGGCCGGGGCGGTGAAAAGCGAGAGATGCTCGCCACGCTTGAGCAGCAGACGGTCGAGCAGCACATCGTCCAGGCGCTCGGGCGCCGTCAGCGCGTCGCACACGCCCTGGCTGGCTTCATCATTGAAGTCCAGGCCCACGGTGCCGAACGGCAGGTCGAGATCGACAATGGTGGTGTTGATATGCAGTTCCTCGGCGATGCACCAGCCGATATTGTGCGCGACCGTGGAGGAACCCGCGCCACCGCGTGCACCGACGACCGCCACGACGCGGCCGATGGGCGCTGCGCCCGGATCCAGATAAAGGCCCGAAATCACTTCGATCAGCTGGAGCGGCGAGAGCGGCGCCACCAGATATTCGGATGCGCCGCGGCGCATCAGTTCGCGGTAAAGCTCCACGTCATTGGCGCGGCCCACCACGATCACCTTGGTGGTCGGATCGCAGACTTCGGCCAGCCGGTCCAGTTCGGCCAGAGCCTCCTGGCCGCTAAGCTTGGTTTCCACGATCAGAAGATTGGGGGTGATCTGACCGGTGTAGTGTTCGACGGCAGCGCCGATGCCACCCAGCTGCACCGTCAGATGCGCCTTGGAGAGGCGGCGGTCGGCGCCGGCGCGCTGCAGCGCCGCGCCCGAGTCGGGAAACTCACAGAAGGCGTGAATGGAAATGCGTGGCACCGGCCGCTCGTGCGGGGCGGCGCCGAAACTTTCCACAGTGGGTGGCTTGGCCATACCGTTTCCTTGCTAGTTGCTGAGGCCTGAACCAGGTGACGACTGTTCGACACTCTGATCGCCTGATTTCTTGACGGCCTGGGTGATCTGGCCCTTCTCATAGGCATCGAGCACCGTGCCGCGCCGGGCCGTGTCGACATCACCGGTACGCGTGGGGCCCAGGAGATCGCGGGGATCGGCCACCATGGCGGCGATATTGTGTTGTACCGCGCAGCCGAAATTCTTCGGGGTCTGATTGTCGGCGCTGAAGGCTTCGTTTTCCGACCAGTCGCCACAGCTGTCCGCGCTGGCGGAATAGGAGATGTAGCTGATATCCACGCGATAATCGCCGTTCGCCACGTCATGGGTGGAAACCAGGATCTTGTCGCGGCTGATTCCGGTCCCGGCGGCGCGCTCGGCGAAGAAAGTGACCGCCTCATTGGCCGGCGCGCCGTTGCCGACGCTGATGCCCAGGCTGCCGTTGCCATGGATGCGATAGTCGGCCAGGAAGGCGTCGAACTTGGCGGCATCGGCGGCCGTCATGCCATCGGGACCGCCCATGAACTGCACCTTCAATTCACGATAATGGGGCTCGACCGCGATCGGATGGTTGTGCTGGCCATCCTCGGAAATCGTGGTCCCGTCATTGGTGACCGAGCAGCTGCCAGCGACGACCATCGAAAGGATGGCGGCGGCGCGAAACAGGGCATCCAGTTTCATCTTTGGCCTCCTAGCGCACGACAAAGCCGACCGGCGCCGAGGCGTCAGACGTCATCGGCTTGTCGTCCGGTTTCTTGTAAACAGCATTCAAGCGGCCCAGCAGCAGCGTCTCGGGATCGGTCGGTGCCACGAAGCCATCGGTCGGCGCCGCAAAAGCGGATTCGCTGGTCGGCTCGACCAGGTAGGCGCTGACCAGCACCACCAGTTCGGTCTGGTCGTCGGCGAAATCGCGGCTGCGGAACAGCGCGCCCAGCACCGGCAGGTCCTTCACGCCCGGAAAGCCGTCGATCACCTGCTTGGTGTTGTGCTGCATCAGGCCGGCCACGGCAAAGGCGCCGCCGGACGGCAGTTCGATGGTCGTCTGGGTGCGGCGCACCGAAAGGGCGGGAATAGTGAGGTTGCCGCCCGCGGACGCAGAAAGAAGAAACGAGCCGGCATTGGTCAGTTCGCTCACCTCGCTGGAAAGCTGCAGCGAGATCAAGCCGCTGGACAGCACCACCGGGGTGAAGGACAGGCCCACGCCGAATTCCTTGAACTGGACAGTGATGTTGCCCTGATTGTCCTTGGCAACGGGAACCGGGAATTCGCCGCCCGCGAGGAAGCGCGCGGTTTCACCGCTGACAGCGGTGAGGTTCGGTTCGGCCAACAGATGGACCAGGCCGACCTGCTCCAGCGCATTCAGCATGCCTTGCGCATTGTTGGGGCAGATGCTGCGACTGGAATTTGTCGTAGTCGTGATCTGCGGCGACGCCGACGTCGTGGTCATACCGTTGCTGGTGCCGTTGGACACGACATTGGAATAGGACCCGTTTGGCACTTGCAAGGTAGTGACCGTGCCAGTGACCGGATCGACCGTCGATTGGAGCGTATAGCCGTTGGCCAAGGTACTGGCTGTGCTGCCGGTCACACTGGCCGTGGCAGCCGTGACGGCGGCCTGGGCGACATTGGACACCCCCTGGGTGACGGTGGGAAAGAATTGCGAGGAGCAGACCGAACCGATCTGGGTTCCCGACAGGTTGGAAAGCGCCGTGCCCATCAGGCCATAGGGGTTGGCGGTCTGGGCCATGACCGGCACGCCATTGATGTTGGCCGCCGCCGCCAGATTGAGGCCAAACTGCTTGGCGACATTGCGGTCCATTTCCGCGATGCGCACCTTCAGCATCACCTGCTGGCCGCCGGCGATGGAGATCATGTTGACGACCTTCTTGGGGTCGCCGGTGAAGGTTGCAGCCAGCGTGGCGGCGCGGGTGGATTCGAGCGCGCTTGCGACCGAGCCGGTCAGCACCACGCTATCGTTCATCGCCCGCACCTGGATGGCGGAATTGGGCAGGCTGGCCTTGAGCAGGGTCGCAAGGTCTTCCACGTCCTTTTCGACGCGGATGTCCAGGGACAGGATCTGCTTGCCCTGGGCGTCGAAGAAGAAGGCGTTGGTCTGGCCGACCTTGGTGGCCAGCAGGAAGATGCGGCGCGGCGTACGCACCACCGCATCCACCAGATCGGGATTGGAGACCAGCACATCGCGGGCATCGGAATCGAGCTGCACCACCGTCGCCTTGTCGAGCGAAAGCACCACGCGCTGATGGGTGCTGGCGCCATGGGTGGAAATGGCGATCACGCGAGCGCCGGCCTCATCCAGCGCGGGCTTGGCGGTGGCGTGCGAGACGCCCAAAGGCGCGGCCAGAACCAGCGCCAGGGTTAGAAACAGGTTGCGGTAGTTGGCTGCACTCACTCGGGCTTCTCCTGCAGTGCCAGCTTGCCGGCGTTGCGGGCCATGCCGTAGCGGATCACCGCCACCGGCCCGATGTCCTTGACCTTCTTGAGCTTGTCTTCGAGGCTCGCGACCTCCCCGCTGTCGCCCAGGGGACGCAGCGCCAGCGACAACTGACCGGCCTGCGCCGAACGGGTAATGATCTCGGCCTGGACCGGCGTCAGCTCCAGGGTCGCCGATTTGGCCACCACGGTCCTGGCGTCCTTTTCCTGCTTGTAGGTCTGATCGACCGCCAGCACGCGCACGTTGGAGAGGACGGTGTCGGAGACAACCAGCGGCGGATCGGTCTGGCTGAACTTGCGCGTCAGGATCACATCGACGCGGTCATTGGGAAGGATGAAGCCGCCGGCGCCGGAATCGGTGGCGATGGTGATGGAAACCGCGCGCATGCCAGGCGTGAGGATGGCTGCCATGAAGCCGGCGGAATCGCCATGCACGATCGCGCCGCTGGTGATGGGCTGGCCTGCAATGATCGACGAACGCACGACAGTGCCTTTCACGGCAGCTTCCTCGCTGCCCGCCGACTGATGGGTGATGAAGGTGGAATCGACAGATGCCGTCGGCCACTTTTGCCAGCGCACCTGATCGGCGGTGAGCCCCTGGCCGGGCTGCAGGTTGGTGCTCGCCACCAGCACTTCGCTCATCGCGATGACGGGCGCGGGCCGCGCCTCAACCTTGGGCGTACCGCCGCCCAACATGCCGCGCACCACCAGGGCTGCGCCGCCAGCCGCGACCAATGCAAAACCAAGCACAATAAGGCGTTGGGTGTTCATCGCAGAGCTTGCTCCCTTTGATGATAATTCACCATGCAACCCTTTAGAAAATGCTTAATCCCGTAGTTGGCAATTTCCGCACGTCTGCAGATGTTTCGCGTCAATTTTGGCTAAAAGGCCGCGATAAAGCCGGGGATCGGAATTAGGCTTTTGTTAAGCCGCGACAGCCAGCCGGAAAATTTCCGTCGACGGCAGAAGAATGAAGGCGCCCGCCGCCAGCGCGACGCCATAAGGAATGCCCGAACGGGCGTCGTGCAGCTTCGCGATCCAGGCGTGCCGGATCAGGGCTTGCGGCAGCGGCAATTGCCTGAGCCCAATCAGCACAAGCGTGAGCGCACCACCCGCCAGGCTCGCGATCAGCGCGTAAGGCAGCAGATCCTTGAATCCCAGCCACAGCGCCGTGACCGCGAACAGTTTGGCATCGCCACCGCCGATATAGCCGAGTGCGAATAGCGTGAAGCCGATGAAAAGGCCGACAAGCCCCGCAAGAAGATGCCAGCCGGTTGCCGACAGTCCCAGCCCGGCGGCGAAGGCGAACAGGACGAAAACCACAAGCAGCGTTGCAGTGAGAAAATTGGGAATGGTGAAGCTCGCCAGGTCCCAGACGCCGGCGGCCAGCAGCAGGAGCGGTAATGCGACGATGATCAGGACTTCTGCGATCATGCCTGTGGCGCTTCACAAAAAGGAACGGCCGCCTTTTTGAAGAGGCGGCCGTTCGCGGCAACGAATGCCGCCGGTATTACAGTACCTTGGTCGAGATATTGGTGAAGGTCGTCGACAGGGAAGTGCCGACAGCCTGCAGGGCAGTGATGATGACGACGGCGATGAGAGCGGCGATCAGGCCATACTCGATGGCGGTGGCGCCCGATTCATCGCGGACGAAACGCGAAATGAGGTTCATGTTAGTCTCCAACTTAGTGACACCCTAGGATGCCCAACGCCGCGCGAACTCGCTTCGCACGATGCGGACGATCGGGAGCCTAAAGGAAGCCGCTTAATTTCGGCTTAATCGCAAGAGGCCCGCGCTCCCCTTTCTGTTTCAGGGTGGTACGGAAAAGCGCTTATGGAACCGACCTTAACGTAAACTGTGATGCTTTGTTTACCTTGGCGGCATCTTTAGCTGCGCAACCGCGCCGACAGATCTGGATCAGGGACAACCCGGCCAGCAGAACCGCCAGCGGAATGAAGGTGTATTGGGCGACATTGCGCGCCGCCACCGGAACGGCCCACAAAAGCGCGAGCGTCAGCTGTTCGTAATCCCTGAAGCCACACGCCTTGCCTTCCGCAATCAAAAGCGCAATCGCCGGCGCCATCAGCATCAGGTCGTAATCGAGGCTGTAGGGCGTGGCGAGCAACGCACCAAGGCAGAGAGCCGCACCCTTGTAACCGGTGGCGATATCACTGCGCCATATCCGGACCAGACCGAAGAGCACGAGCAGTGTCGCAACGGCCTGTCCCGCATAAGCAAGCGCCGGATCGCCGCCCCACAGGCTGATCCATGCGAACACGCTTTGGATCTTGTGAAAGCCGGTACTGCCCTGTTCCAGAATCACCTGCCGGGTAAACCGCGCGGAGGCGAGAAAAGCCGGCCAGACTGCCAAGCCAAAGCGCAAAGTCGTCGCCATGGCGGCCGCCAGAACGGTGATGGCGGCAGCGGCGAATGTGCGCCAGCGCGCGCTCGCCGCAAGCACCAGCGGTATCACCAGGGCGAATTGCGGTTTGTAGCAGAGCAGACCCAGCAGCACGCCCGCGGCCCATGGCCGGCGATCCAGCAGCGCAAGCGCAACCGCGAACAGGGCTGCGGTCAGAAAACCGTTCTGGCCATGAGTCAGATTGACAAAGACGGCCGTGAACCCCAGCGCCAGCAGGACCCAGAGTGGATCTTTCGCCAGCTGCGGCGAGGCGCTGTTGCGCAGCAGGAGCCACAATGCGCCCAGATAGAACAGAAGGGTCGAGCCCTGCCACAGGATCAGCGCCGGTACATAGGAAAACTTGGCCAGACCGGCAGCCACCAGCAGGAAGAAGGGCGGATAGTGCCAGCCATAGAGCGGCGTGGCGGACCCGAAGATCGCGCGCTCTGCCTGCTGCTGGCGCAGGATATCGAACGGCGCCGTGGGATCGCCATGTCCCGCCGCAACGCCCGCGGCATAAACGTTCGAAAAATCCGTGCCCAGGGGGCGGCCGGTATAGTCATTCAGGCCATGCGCGGTAAGGCCGAGGAACAGGATGCAAAGAAGGGACCCCAGGACGAAGCCGGCGGACCACAAGGCCATGCGTTCGCGCGTCAGGAAGTCGCCGCTGCGCAACAGATGGACAAGCTTGCTCATGAAACCGCGTACGGGATTCCCGCGATTTTGGCCGCATCATGCTTAAGGACCGGTTATCGCTGGCCGCCCGGCGCGAAGAGCGGCAAAACTTAAGGCTTCTTTTACGGCACGCGACCTAGCATGGGCCGAGGAATTCACGACGGATCGCCCATGCGCCGCATCCTTCTTGCCGCCACCTTTCTTGCCTGCGCCGGATATGCCGACGCCGCGCCTCATGGAATCAATAAGGGCAGCGGCGTCGCACTGGCGCTGGACGAAGTTCATACCCTGACGTTCAACAGCCCGATCGCCACGGTGTATGTCGGCAATCCGTCCATCGCCGACGTGACGATGATCGATTCCCGTCATGCCTTCGTGCAGGGCAAGGGTTATGGCCGCACCAATATCGTGGCGCTGAACCATGACAATGTGCAGGTGTTCAACACCCATGTCACAGTGACCGGTGGCGAAGGCGGCGGCACCGTCACCTTGAACCGCGGCGCCCAGCGCATCACGCTGAATTGCGCAGGCGGACGCTGCGAGCCCACGCCGATGCCTGGCGACGACCAGAAGGCCTATGACGCCCAGAGCGCCGAGGTGGCGTCGCATCAGGGGGCGGCGCGCGGCATGGCGACCGCAGACGCCGGCAAGTAATCCCGGAAACCTCGAGAAACCGCGGCCTAGATCGTCGGCTCGGCCAACGCGCCGACACCCGCTTCGACGCGATCTTCCTGCATCAGAGGATAGACGAGCTGCGCGAACAGGCCTTCGGGCATGTTCTTGTCGTCGATGCCATAGCTTTGCGGCAGCGCGCCTTGGGGCATATGGAACGTGCCGAACATCCAGTCCCACAGGGCCAGCGAGCCGGCAAAATTCTTGTCGTAAGTTTTTTCGTCGTGATGCCAGCGATGGAAGACCGGGCTGGCGATCACATAACGCAGGGGACCGAAGGTCCAGTTCAGATTGGCGTGAACCAGGCATGAGGTGATGACGTTGACCGGCCCCATCACGATGAATATTTGCGGTGAGATGCCGCACAACAGCGCGGCGATATCGGCGGCAGCGGCGCCGAACATCAGGTTGAGCGGGTGAAAGCGCGCCGAACTGATCCAGTCCAGATCCTCAGACGCGTGGTGCACGGCGTGATATTTCCACAGCGCACCTCGATGAAAGGCGCGATGGCTCCAATAGAGCAGGAAATCGGTGCCCACCAGATAGAGGACGGCCTGGAACCACAGCGGCAGCTGCGCCAGCGGCCCGTGACCATTGGCGTAGAAATCGGCGATCTTCCCGCCGTCACTGATATGGAACAGCCAGATGGTGAGGGTGACGGTCAGCCAGATGCGCAAATACCGCGTGAAGATGGGCACGAAGATCCAATAGGAGAGGTCGGTGACGAGCCCGCGCTTTTCCCACCACGGCCGCCCCTGGTTGCAAGGCGAGACGTACGACAGCGCCGCGAAGACAAGACCCGAGGCCGCCAGCCAGGGCAGCACATGCCACAGCGTGATCCGGATCTGGTTGAGGACATCAAGGGCAAGCTTCACAGGCAAATCCTAATGGCTGACGCGCACATCAGTGATCTGCTGCGCGATCTGGTTGAAGGTGGTGACGATGGCAGTGGTCGAAGTCAGGACGAAATATTTGGAACTGTCGCTGGCGCAATATGACAGAGGCGCCGAGGGGGATTCCGAGCCCGCCGGGATATCGAGCAGGATGGTATAGATGATGACGCCATCGGCCTTGGCGGCGTCGCAGGTCGCTTCCTCGCGTGCATCGATACTGGCGTCCGGCGTGCTGCGTTCGGTGGAACCGTTGCCATACCAGCGGTCCATCGTATTTTGGCCGTCGCTGAGCAGGATGATGTAGCGGGCTGTGTTGGTGGGCACGCTCGGCGCGCCATAGGGTGCGCCCGGCGTGATGGTCTGCCAGCCATGCGCAATACCGATCGCCTGGTTGGTTGCGCCATAGGGCGACATGGCATTGATCTGAGTGGTGAGATTGGTCCAGTCATAGCCCAGCGGCGTCACCGTCGCGGTGCCGCAATAGAGCATGTTCTCGGGTACGAACATGGTGCCGCCGCTGGAGGGTGTGGCGTTGCTTTCATCATAATTCTGTTGCCGGTCCCACACACAGCCGTCCCAGGTGCTGGTGCTGTTGGCGACCCAGGTATGGGGCCATTTTTTGGTGGTGCATGTGCCGCTACTGCACGAGCAATTGCCGCCGGGATGATTGGTGCAGCTGCTGACCGTCACCGTGCCGCTGGATGTGGTCTGTTCCCAGCAGCCATTGTAGAAATGATATCCCATGCCATCCGTCGTCGTGCCGCCGATGTGCATGCTGGGGCAGATATAACCCTTATAGGTGCCGCTGCTGGGGATATTGGCAATGCAGTCGTCGGAGCCGCTGCCGGTATAACAATGGGTGTCGTTGACGGGCGTGGGCGCGCATTTGTAGCCCCGGCTGCCGTCATAGGGACATTTGTCTCCGGGACCAAAGGAATCGAGAGGATCTCCGCCCACCGGCATCGTGTCGGTGTCCTGTTGATGCGTATTGGTACTGGCGTTGGTGAGCGGCGGCTGGCTCCAATCCTGGGAGAAGTCCAGCCAGCTGGCGCTCGCATTGGATGTGCCCACATTGACGTCACTGACAAAAGGCACGATGGAGGCCTGCACGTCACCGGGCGTCGCGGATGCATTCTTCAGGATCGTCAGCAGCTGGTTGGAGGCGTTCTGCAGTGCCGCCATCTTGGAGCCGCCAGAATCGCCATTGGCCATGGAGCCGGAATTGTCCAGCACCAATGCCACCCACAATTTGCTCTGCCCCCACACCACCGTCGAAGACGCGTTGACGGACATGTTGTTGATGCCCGCAATCTTCATCAGCACAGTGGGCATGTTGTCGGTTGCCGAAAGCTGCACCGTTCCGCTACCCGGCGTCCAGGTGAAGGCTGCGAGCGTGGGCGTGCCGAACGAAGACTGGTCAACCTGATAGTTGGCACTGAAATAACTTTGTGCCAGCGAGTTCGCCTGCGCCTGGGTCAGGCCGCCAGAGGTCGAGCCAAGCGCCAGCGCCGCGGCATCCAGCGCCTCGCCCATCTGCTGACGCACCAGCATGGCGCGGGTCAGGTCCAGGCCCACACCAGCCGCGATCATCAGCGGCACGATCGCCAGCCCGAACATCATCGCAACATTGCCGCGTTTGGAGCGCAGGAACGCGCGCACGCGACCAGCGAGCATCGTCAGTCTGTGGCCCATGGGATCAGCCCGTTCATTCCAGCCCCATTGTTGGCCGGAAACAGTGAAGATGCTGTTGCTTTCTCCGGGGCTGGTAACGCAATCCCTAACAAAATGAACCGATCTGTTAACGCTGATGAAGAAGCGATTAAAATACCCGACAGTTTGCCCGGCCGGGACTAACCGGCCGTTGAGCAAGAAAGCATCTTTGCTTTCGCTTGCATCAGGCGCGGATATACAAACGCAAACACGAAGAGGTTAACTGTGCCGTGACCTTCGCTTTGTGGTGTAGACGGCTTGGCCGGCGCATGCGCGACGATTCCACCAAGGGATCGGCGATGCTGGAATTCGCCATGGTGGCGCCCGTTTTCTTCCTGCTGTTGATGGGCACGATCGAGGCGGGAATCATTTATTTCGCGCAATCGACGCTGCAGAACGCCGTGAATGACACGGCCCGCATGATACGGACCGGGCAGGCGGCCTGCTTCAACAAAGATAGCAACGGCAATTGCCTGTCGGGATCCCAGGCTGCCATGACTCAAGCCCAGTTCCGCACTCAGATCTGCAGCGAAGCCTCCGCCCTTCTGTCGGACTGCGCTGGCTCCAGCCTGCAGTTCGATGTCACCCCCTATTCCACGGGTTTTGGCGGCGCCTCCAACTCCTCGCCGCTGGATTCCAACGGCAACCTGCCCGCTCTCACCAGTTTCAATCTGGGTTCGGCCTGCGAAGTCGTGCTGGTGCGCGCCTTTTACAAGTGGCCCGTGTTCACGCCGATGCTCAACTTCTTCCTGGTCAACATGACGGGCAACAATCGCCTGCTGTCCACCGCGGCGGCCTTCCGCAATGAGCCCTTCAACAACAACCAGGCGGGCTGCTGATGAAAAGCTGGAGCCTGTTGCGCAAAGCGCAAGAAGGCATGGCCGCGGTGGAGTTTGCGCTGATCCTGCCGGCGCTGATCACGCTGTTCTTCGGCACGGTGGAACTCTCCATGGCGCTTCTATGCCGCGCCGACGTCTCGATCATGGTGTCCACCGCCGCCGACCTGATCGCGCAAGAAAGCGCAACCCAGACCACCGACATCACCAATGTCTACAACGCCGCCGCCACGGTCATGTATCCTTATTATTCCGGCGGTGCGACCGGAAAACCAACCATCCGCATTACCAGTGTCATTTATGATGGGAGCACGAAAAGCACCACCTCCGGCAAAGTGGCATGGACCTGTGAGCAGGCAGGTTCAGGCACGCTCACGCCAGCGACGCTTAGTGCGGGCAATACGGTGACCTTCAAGGACTCTTCTGGAAACCCGCAGGCGCTCATGATCGCCAACGGCAGCGTGATCATGGCCGAAGTAGCCTATGGCTATTCCTCGCCGACCACGCAAGTGGTCACGGGCACGATGAATATGGCCAATGTCTGGTACACCAAGCCCCGCCGCGTCGCCCAGATTTCCTCGCCCACAGGCGGCTGTCCCTGATCTTCGAACAGCAGCGCGGGCGGATAATGGGCCGCAATCCCGATGGTGGAGACGCGACAGGCCTATGGTGACTGTCGGGGCCGAATAAGCCCTTCCTGTGCGACCGAGGCGACAAGAACACCGTCACGCCGATAAATCGCGCCGCGATTGAACCCGCGCGCGCCCGAGGCCGACGGCGAATCCTGGACATAGAGCAGCCAGTCATCGGCGCGAAAGGACCGGTGAAACCACATGGCATGGTCCAGACTGGCGACCTGGACTTTCGAAAAGATGCTCTTGCCGTGCGGCAACAGGGCGGTGTCGAGCAACGTCATGTCGGAGACGAAGGCCAGAAGCACGCGGTGCAGATTGGGATCATCGGACAGGCCGCCACGCGCCCGCAACCAGATATGATCGATCGCCGCGCGCGCCGGCCGGTCGCCCGAGCCATCAAAGGGACCACGCCCCAGCACGGCGCGGGTTTCGAACGGACGCTCCTGCGACACCCAGGCCCGCATGGCGGGTGATAGCGTCGAATCACGCAGCAGCACCTCCCGATCGTCTTCCAGGCTTTCCGGGTCGGGCACCACCGGCATCTGGGACTGATGCGCAAAGCCGCCTTCGCTGACCTGAAAGGATGCCGCCAGAATGAAGATCTGCGCCCCGTGCTGGATCGCGACCACCCGGCGGACCGAGAAGCTGGTGCCATCGCGCGATCGGTCGACCTCGTAGAGGATTGGCACCCTGGGATCACCGGGCCTCAGGAAATAGGCGTGAAAGGAGTGGCAGGACCGCTCCTCCGGTACAGTGCGCATGGCTGCGACCAGTGCCTGGGCCAGCACCTGGCCGCCAAATACCCGCTGCGCCCGCTCGGGTGGCGAAACCCCGCGGAAGACATTCTCCTCAATCTTTTCCAGATCGAGCAGCGCCAGTAGCCGAGCAAGTGCGCCGTCAGACATTTTTGTTCATCAACGCGGCCCTAAAACAATTTCATCCATATGATATGCATAAGAAAAATCAGGAGCCCCCACCATCGCTTCCCATAGTGACAAACCCTTAATATAAGGGTCGCAAAAGCCCCTACAGACCGCGATGGTAATTCCGGACCGCTTCGTTTTTTGCTGTTGCCGCACGGTCACAGGGCACGGGTAAAACCTTGGAAAGAGGGCGCTTATCTCCCGCAAAGCAGCATTTGGCATGGAGACATTTTGGGGGATCACCGTTATAAGCGCTACATTAGTTCTTGAGGAGATTGGCGGGGCTCTCCTGCCATCGGGATTTTCAGCGAGGGTAGAAAGATGAAGCTTCGTTTGCTCGCCACGGCGACTGTTGCCGCTGCGGCTCTCAGCACGCCGGCCTTGGCCGGTGATGGCTGGTATCTGGGCCTGGCCGGTGGCTATGACCGTCAGTCCAGCTTGGGTCTCAGCTCTGTTCAAGCTCCGGCCAGTCTGACCACCCACGCCGGTTCTTCGGACAACGGCATTGGCGCAGTCTCCGTCGGTTATGCCTTCCCGGATACGCCCTGGCGTCTGGAAAACGAGTTCGCGTTTACCCAGCACGACATCAGCACGGCCACGGCCTCCGGCGGTGATCAGATCACTTCCGACATGGTCAACGTGGCGTACGACATTCCGCTGGGCGACATGTGGAAGCTCTCGCTCGGTGGCGGTCTCGGCATCGGCGGCTTCAAGGGCGCGCTGCGCACCAACGGCACCAACTTCGACATCTTCCGCGGTGGCCAGAGCGGCTTCCAGTGGCAGTTGATCGCCGGTCTGGCCGTCTCGATCGCCCCGGACGTGGATCTGTTCGGCGAGTATCGCTATCGCGAGAACGAAGTGGATTCGAACTTCGCCTCCTCCTACACCAACCTCACGCCAATCCACATCTCCTCGGTTTCGGAGAATGTGGCGATGGTGGGCCTGCGCTGGTTCCTGACGCCGCCTCCGCCGCCTCCCCCGCCTCCCCCGCCGCCGCCGCCTCCCCCGCCGCCTCCGCCTCCGCCGCCTCCCCCGCCGCCTCCGCCGCCGGCGAAGACGTACATCGTCTTCTTCGACTTCGATAAGTCGAACCTCACCGCAGAAGCGCAGAGCACGGTCACCGAGGCTGTATCCGCCGCCAAGACGCTGGGCTCCGTCCGGATCATGGTCACCGGCCACACCGATACGGTCGGCTCGGATCGCTACAACCAGGCGCTTTCGATCCGTCGTGCGCAGGCCGTGAAGGACGAAATGGTCCATCAGGGTCTGGGTGCGGACTCGATCGCCATCGAGGGCAAGAGCTTCCACGACCCGCTGGTCCCGACCGGCCCGGGCGTGCGCGAGCCCAAGAACCGCCGCGCCGTCATCGATCTCGGTGGCTAAGCAGCAGGTTCAGACCTGAAAGCAAAAAGGCCGGTCGAAAGACCGGCCTTTTTCATTTGTGGGCTGTTTTATTTTTGAACCCCCTCCGGCCTCGACTAGCACGCAGCCGCTTCACGGCTGCGCTCGTCTTGGCCACCTCCTCCTTTTTGGCGCTTCGCGCCGAAGGGGGAGGCGGGTCATGGCCCTAGCGGATGGTCGCCGCGCGAAATGCGCGGCTCGAGATTTCTGGAATTGCCCCTACCGGTGTCGGTGCGCCATATGGCTCGAGCGCCGCATTCCGCGGCGCGACCAGCAGCATCCAACAGCTTCCTTCCCCCTTCGTGCGAAGCACAAGAAGGGGGAAGGTGTCGCAGCGAAGGTGAGTAGCGACAGCGTGCGAACGCGCAGCCGACCTGAGCTGCGACGGATGAGGGTAAACCAAAAACAGACCCGCGCTATTGCGGGAACAGATTCGGATTGGGTGGATCACCCGGCAAGGCCGGGCGGGCTATCGGCGCAATATCGGGCCCCGCTTGAACGCCCTGCAGCGCCACCGCCACCTTGATCTCGCAGCTGTCGACCGGATTGGCCTCGTCCACCGGAACGCCGGAGACGAAATCCTCGAGTATCGGCTTGTCGGGTGCCAGCGCCGCCTCGAACACCACCCGCGCGGTGCGGCAGAAATTCTCCTGCTCGCCCGGCTTGATGCGACGCTGCTCGGCATGATTGATGGCGCGGGTCTTGTATGAGTCGTAGGCGGCATCGCCGGCGCGCGCGCCATTCATCCGCTTGAACATCGTCTTGAGCGTGGCGTCGGAGCGACGCAGCTCTTTCTGGAACACGATCTGGAAGCGCTGCATGTTGGACATGGCCTCCTGCCCGCAGGACAGCGCCGCATCGGTCAATTCCTGCACCACCGCCGACACCTGAATTGCGGACACCTCGTTTTGTGTCGCACAGGCCGCGGAGACGCGCGCTTCTGCCACCGATGTGGCGATCAGGCTGAGGGCCGCCACTGAGGCGCCCAACTTCATCCAACGCATGAAAACCTCTTCGACTTAGGCCACCCCGTTGCAGGCGAACTTAAACCGATCTTTCGAGACCCGCCAAGGCTTTGGAAACAGGGAACTTTCTGAAAGGCAAAGGAAACTGCAACATTTGCTGGGATTACAGCGTTCTCTTGGCAAGATGCGTCCTCTGCCGATCCTTGCCTTTGCCTGTCTTGCCCTGGTGCTGGAAACGGCTTCGGCTGCGGCTTTCCGGCCGCCGGACACCAACGTTCCCATGCCGACCGAGCATCAGCAGGCCCTGCGCTATGCCGAGGCCCAGGACCAGCCCTATGCCATGAACTATACCGACGAAGCTGCGCGGCAGCTGGGGGTGCATGACGGCCAGTGGGAAGCGTTCGACACCCATTCCACCGATCCCCTCGTGCCCAGCGTCAAGGGCGGGGTCGACCATGGGTCGGCCATGCTCAAGCTGCAATGGACCCCCTAAGGGGCGGTCGGCTGGCACCTTTTGCGCCAGTTTAGTATTGGTGCGCCCGGCACAATTTGGGGCGCACACATGGCCTACAAGATCGCGGTGGTTGGAGCGACCGGCAATGTCGGGCGCGAGATGCTCAACGTCCTGATCCAGCGGCAATTTCCCATTGCCGAGGTGGTAGCATTGGCCTCGACCCGCTCGGTGGGCACCGAGGTTTCCTTCGGCGACGGCACCCTCAAGATCAAGGCGCTGGACTATTTCGACTTCAAGGGCACCGACATCGTGCTGATGAGCGCCGGCGGCGATATTGCCCGGGAATGGGCGCCCAAAATCGCAGCCCAAGGGCCCATAGTGATCGACAATTCCAGCGCCTGGCGCATGGACCGGCAGGTGCCGCTGGTGGTGCCGGAAGTGAACGCCGACGCGCTGAACGAGATCCCAAAAGGCATCGTCGCCAACCCAAACTGCTCCACCGCCCAGCTCGTGGTCGTATTGAAGCCGCTGCACGATCTTTTCACCATCAAGCGGGTGGTGGTTTCGACCTATCAGTCGGTGTCAGGCGCGGGTAAGGAGGCGATGGACGAATTGTTCCGCCAGACCCGTGCTGTGTTCGTGGCTGATCCGATCGAGGTCAGCGAGTTCACAAAGCAGATCGCCTTCAATGTCATTCCCCATATCGACGTCTTCCTGGATTCCGGCTTCACCAAGGAGGAATGGAAGATGGTCGTGGAAACGCAAAAGATTCTGGACCCCGACATCCAGGTCACCGCGACCTGCGTACGCGTGCCAGTGTTCGTCGGCCATAGCGAGGCAGTGAACATCGAATTCGAAAAGCCGGTGACGGCGGAGAAGGCCCGTGCCGCGCTCAGGGCCGCGCCGGGTGTGCTGGTGGTCGACAAGCGCGAGGATGGCGGCTACGTCACGCCCATCGAATGCACCGGCGAGGACGCCACCTTTGTCAGCCGCATCCGCAAGGACCCCACGGTCGAAAACGGCCTCAATCTCTGGATCGTCGCCGACAATCTGCGCAAAGGCGCGGCGCTCAATGCCGTGCAGATCGCCGAATCTCTCGTCAACCGCAACTTGTTGAGGACTGCATAATGGCAAAAACCTATTGGATCGCCCGGGTCGATTTGAATTCGGATGCTGACCCCGAGAATTATAAAAAATATGTCGAGACCGCCAAACCAGCTTTTGAGCGTCATGGCGCCAAGTTCCTGGCGCGCGGCGGCAAGACCGAAGTGCTGGAAGGCAAGGCCCGCGCCCGCAATGTGATCATCGAGTTTCCGTCGATGGAAGAGGCGCTCGCCTGTTACAACTCGCCGGAATACACCGCTGCCCGCGCCATTCGCCAGGCACTGAGCCAAGGCGAATTCGTCCTTGTCGAAGGCGTTTAAATCCCGCCGATCCGCGCTGTTCGTACCGGCAGCCAATCTGCGCGCGCTGGAAAAGGCGCGCGGGCTGGATGCCGACATCATCATCCTGGACCTGGAAGACGCGGTCGCGCCGGAAGAAAAGGATGCCGCCCGCGACCGCGTGGCGGAGTTCGTGCAGCAGTACGCGCCGCGCGAGACGGTGATCCGGGTCAATGCTGCCGGAACGCCCTGGCATGGCGACGACGTCCTGGCGGCGGTGCGCTCCGGCGCCGACGCCATCCTTCTGCCCAAGCTGAAGGATGCCGGCGAAATCGAGGCCGCGCTTTGTCTGGCGAACGGCACGCCGCTTTGGGCCATGATCGAAACGCCCCGCGCGCTGTTTAATGCGCTGGCCATCGCCGATGCCGGGGTGCGGTGCCTGGTCCTGGGCAGCAATGACATGCTGCATGCAATGGAGGGGCGCCACCGCGCCGACCGCGCCAATCTTCAGGCTGCCATGTCGCTGTGTGTGCTGGCGGCAAGGGCCGCCGGCATTCCGGTGCTGGATGGCGTGCACAATGACATCGATGCCGCCCAGGAATTCCAGGATGCCTGCGTGATGGCGCGCGACTTCGGCTTTGACGGCAAGAGTATCATTCATCCCAGCCAGATCGCGACCGCCAATCGGATCTTCTCGCCCACGCCGGAGGAGATTGCCTATGCCAGGCGCGTGCTGGACGCATTTGCGCGCGAGCCTGACAAAGGCGTGATCACCCTGGACCGGCGGATGCTGGAAGCGCTGGACGCCGACATCGCCGCCCGCACCTTGGCGCGTGCGGGGCTCTAGTGTCGTGGCTTCGAAGTTCGCGCTTTCACCGATATCGGTCTCAATGCGAACTTCGAAACCAAACGACGCTGGGATTCAATAGATTGCTAGTGTCCTTCGATTCCGAAATTCGCCAGGAGTTCGATATGGAGATAATGCGAATTTCGGAATCGGGACACTAGCGATGCGGCTTTATGACGATGCCCTGGCCAAGGGCGAGCTGAAGCCCGATGCGGCACAGGCCAATGCGGCGCAGCGCTTGCACGAACTGGCCGCCGTGCTGGGCCAGAAGCGTGGCTTTTCCTTCTTCCGCAAACCGGCGGCGGCGCCAAAAGGGCTCTACATCTGGGGCGATGTCGGGCGCGGCAAGACGCTGTTGATGGATTTCTTCTTTGCCGCGGCCCCTGTCGAAAATAAGCGCCGCGCCCATTTCAACCGCTTCATGGTGGATGTCCATGCCCGCATTCACGCCGAGCGGCAGCGCGCCGGCTCCAGCGATCCCATTCCGGTGGTAGCCCATGCGCTGGCAGAAGAAGCGCGCCTGTTGTGCTTCGATGAGTTCCAGGTCACCGACGTGGCCGACGCCATGATCCTGGGGCGGCTGTTCGACCATCTGTTCAAGGAAGGCGTCACCATCGTCGCCACCTCCAACACGCCCCCCGACCGGCTATATGAAGGCGGGCTCAACCGCCAGCTGTTCCTGCCCTTCATCGCCGAGATCAAGGAACGGCTGGAGGTGGTGGAGCTGAACGGCCCCACCGATTACCGGCTGCAGCGCATTGCCGGCATCAAGGTGTATCTGACGCCGCTTGGCCCCGAAGCCGACGCCGGCATGGACGCGGCCTGGCGGCGGCTGACCGATTGCGCCCAAGGCAAGTCCTGCAGCCTGACCGTGCTGGGCCGCAAGCTGCCGGTACCACAGGCCGCGCGCGGCGTGGCGCGTTTTTCCTTTGACGAATTGTGTGACCGGCCGCTTGCCGCCGCCGATTACCTGGCCATCGCCCAGGAATTCCATACCATCCTGATCGATCACATCCCGGTGATGACCGACAATATGCACAATGTGGCGCGGCGCTTCACCCTTCTGATCGACACGCTTTATGACGAGGGGGTAAAGCTGGTCTGTTCGGCCGCGAGCCCGCCCGGCCAGCTTTATGCCAGCGGCATCGCTTCCGAAGCCTTCCATCGCACCGTCTCGCGTCTTGCCGAAATGCAGAGCGAAGACTATCTGAAACGTGGTCACGGCATTCATGGACCGGTGCAATGACGAACGTTTATTGGGCCTGCGCTTTTGTTCTGGCCTGCATTCTTTTCTATCGCTTCGCCCTGCCCTGGCTGAAAGGGTTCGATGCCCGCAATGTGGCGCGCAAGGAACGTGAGGCGCGCGACAAGGCGGACGCCAACGCCCATATCCGCCATGCCCTGGAAGTGGCCGAGGAACAGGTGGAAGAGGTGCAGGAGATCAAGGTGGGCGATGTCACGCACTACCTGTTCGAGGCCCAGGCTTTCGCTACCCGCGACGAGGCGGAGGAGATGCGCGCCCGCCGCATCGGCGTGGTGGCGCGGCGCTTCTATGATGAACTGCCTGCCGCCCTGATGTCGCGGTCGGAGCCGCGCCCCAATCTCTCAGCCCGCGAACGCGCCAGCCAGCGGTGGAAACGGACCATCCACTGAATGTCATCCCCGGCGAGGCTCGCGCTATGGCGCGAGCCGAGGGAAGGGGACCCAGGTGGATAGACCGGGCCAACTCCATACACCTGGGTTCCCTTCCCCTCGCGCCGTGATACGGCGCTCGGCCGGGAATGACAGCGCGGCTAAGCTGTCTCGCCTTTCATAAGCCTGGGTAGCTTTCCGACATCTCCCCCCGCATGGCGCATGAAGAAGCGGCGGGCGGGTCCAATGGCATCGACAATACCAAGCCCCAGATCGCGGATATGGCGCAGCGGCGCGATGTCGTTGGAGAACAGCCGGTTGAGCGCATCCGTCGAAGCCGCCAGCGCGAAGGAATCGAACCGCCGCCAGCGTTCATAACGCTTCAGCGTATCCAGCGCCCCGATATCGCGGCCCAACCGCGCGGCATCCAGCAGTACTTCGGCAAGCGCAGCAGCATCTTTGAGCCCGAGATTGAGTCCCTGCCCTGCGATGGGGTGGATGCCATGGGCGCAGTCGCCCGCCAGCGCGAAGCGCGGCCGCACAAATTCCCGCGCCAGATGGAAGGAAAGCGGATAAGACCAGCGCGGGCCGGCGGCGCGGGTCTCCCCAAGATGCGAACCGAAGCGGTGCGCGAGTTCTTCGTGGAAGCCCGCTTCGTCCAGCGCCAGAATCCCCGGCGCCTTGGTCTTGGCCTCGGTCCACACCAGCGATGATC
Organism: Rhizomicrobium sp.; assembly: GCA_036488555.1. Lineage (GTDB taxonomy): Bacteria > Pseudomonadota > Alphaproteobacteria > Micropepsales > Micropepsaceae > Rhizomicrobium. The sequence goes on along the minus strand of DASXHL010000023.1, from coordinate 1,454 downwards.
GGTTGCCTGTCATCGGCAGAATCGCAAATGGGCCAGAGGGCAGGAAATGCTCATAGGCCACCCCGTTGTGCGGGCGCTCATGCTCCACCGTCGCGACGATGCCGGTTTGCGGATAGGACCAGGCGACCACGCCGATGCCGCTTTCATTGCGCAGCCGCGACTCACGGCCGTCCGCAGCGATCACCAACGCGGCTTTGATTTCTTCTCCATCCGCCAGCGTGAGCGTGGCGCCGCCGGATTCCACCGTCAGCGCTTTGACCGAAGCTGGCGCCACCAATTCCAGATTGGGCGCGGCAGCCACAGCCTCATACAGCGCTGCCCGGATATGGCGGTTCTCGGCGATATGCCCCAGCGCCTTCGTGCCGATCTCTTCGGCGTCGAAATGCAGCGAAAAGGGCGAGGCCGGCCGTCCCGCCGCCCCATCGGTCACCAGGATTTCGTGGATGGGCTGGGCGTGGGCGCAGAGCCCATCCCACACCCCCAGCACGGTCAGCATCCGCACGCTGGCATAAGCCAGGGCCGAGACCCGGCCATCGAATTTGGGGTCCAGCACCCGGGCGGCGGGCGCAGCATCCACCACCACGGTATTGAGGCCGCCCTGGGCCAGGGCCAGGCCGAGCGGGAGCCCGACCATTCCACCCCCTGCAATCGCTACATCGACCTGCTTCAAAATTTTGCCTCTATTGCGCTCAAAAAATAGCCAAAAATGGCTTTTTGCACATCTTTTGTGCAAAAACATCTGCCTGTTTTTGAGTCAGCGCCGCGCGAATTTTCGTCAAAAACCATTTTCACCCAAAGCCTTAGCCGCACATCCGGAAACTGGCCCGCTTCTTGATATTTCCTTAAAGCCGGGCGCGCTCGTCCGGCGCTGGCAACAACACGGAAGGACGGCAGATGAAGCTTATTACGGCGATCATCAAACCCTTCAAGCTCGACGAAGTGCGCGAATCTCTTTCCGCGCTCGGCGTCCAGGGCATGACGGTGACTGAGGTCAAAGGCTATGGGCGGCAAAAGGGGCACACAGAGATTTATCGCGGCGCGGAATATGCCGTGAGCTTTCTGCCCAAGCTCAAAATCGAAGTGGCGGTCAAGAGCGAGATGCTCGACGCGGTGGTCGACGCGATCACCTCCAAGGCGAAGACCGGTCAGATCGGCGACGGAAAGATTTTCGTCACGCCGCTCGAGCAGGTCGTGCGTATCCGCACCGGCGAAACGGATGGCAACGCGCTGTAAGCCGATAAGGCCAAAGCCCGTTCAAAAAAGGACAGACAAATGAAACTTGAACAGTTGAAGAAAGCAGGCCTGGCAGCCCTTGGCGGCCTTGGCACGCTCGCGATTACGGCCGGCGGCGCCTATGCCGCGACAAAAGACCCGCTGAATCCCGGCGATACCGCCTGGATGATCACCTCATCGGCCCTGGTGCTGATGATGACCATTCCCGGCCTGGCGCTGTT
>DASXHL010000022.1:0-23836 GCA_036488555.1 Rhizomicrobium sp. | reverse complement strand
CAGACGATGTAGTTCTTGTTTTCGAACGTACCACCGGCATACCAGCGTTCCGTCAGGTGGATGCCCCAGACGTCGTTCTGATAGCTTTCGGTTTCCTCCAGCTTCCAGGTCAGGACGTTACCGCCAGACTGGTTGTAGGTCTGGCTGTTGCCACCACCGCCCACATAGCCGGCCAGTTCGACATTGCGCTGGGTGCCGGGGATGCCGGTATCCGTGATGAACTTGCTGGTGTGGTTGATGAAGGAATGCAGGGTGAAGGAGCCGGGAACGTCATAGTCCTGCAGGTCGAACTGATAGCTGGCCTCGATGTCGAAGCCGTCAGTCAACAGCGTTGCGGCGTTGAACGCCTCGGACGCAACCGACGTCAACTGGCCAGGGGTGTTGGCCGCGCCCGGATTGCCCGGACCCTGGGGCGTACCGTTGGCCGTGGTGATTGCCTGCTGGTTACAGAAGGAACCGCCCGAGTAGAAGCAGAGATCTTCCACATTCTGCAGGCCCAGCGAGGTGATCGCACCCTTCACACCGATACGATAGTAGTCGACCGACGCCTGGAAGCCCGGGATGAAGTCGGGCTGCCACACAACACCCAGTTCCGTCGTCTGGCCCTTTTCCGGCTTCAATGCCGGGTTGCCTTCGTTCAGCTGGCGGACCTGCTGGGTGGCGACACCGGTGAAGTCGTTGTTGACGCTGCCGTTCAAACCTTGCGGAGGTGAGAACAGTTCCGACAGGTTGGGCGCACGAATGTCGCGCGACTGCAGGGTGCGCAGGCGGATGCCGGGGATTGGCGTGTCCCAGGTCAGACCCACCTTCCAGGTGTTGGCGTCACCGGCCGTCGAGTAGCGCGCATGACGGCCCGCGATGTCGAGATCCGCCTTGCCCCAGAAGCTGTCATTCAGCAGCGGCACGCCAAACTCCACGAAGGCTTCATTCACGTGGTAGGTACCGTTGCCGTCGTGATAGTTGCCCGCGTTCCACGCACCCAGCGAACCCTGGGTGGTCAGACCGCAGTCCACAAACGGATCGGTGCAAGGCTCGTTGACGGTGGCAGGGGTCGAAGCCGTCACGCCGCCCGAATAGGGGTCGGAGCGCTGGCTGTAATGCTCTTCACGATACTCGTAACCCAGGGCCACGGAGACCGGACCCGCCCAGTCTTCGATCGGAGAACCATTGACCGCGAAGCTGAAGGCTTCCTGGCGCTGGGTCTGGATCGCGGTCGGTCCAATCGTGGTACCGCCGGGACCATTCTGGCCGTCGAAGTAGGCGAGCTGACCGGGCGTCACCGTGCCGCCGCCGAAAGGATTGAAGGGCACGCAACCAAAAGCCTGGGCAACGGTGTTGCGGCAGACGATCTGGCCGGACGAGTTCATCACCGCGTCCTGCGCCAGGTTGAAGCGCGAGAACTGGCCATTGGCGGAACCGGCAGTGGTGGCAGTGGCACCCACCAGCGGAGCGCCCGACAGCGGCATGTTGTAGATCTTGATCGAGGTGTCGGTCTCGCCGTGCTGGAAGTAGGAATCCCAGCTCCAGTCCTTGCCGAACAGGCTGAAGCTGCCATCGCCGCCAACCACAAAGCGGCGCATGGTGCGCAGCAGGAACATCTGCTGATCGACGGGGATGTTGGCCCAGTCCGAACCGAACGCCATGGTAGAGGTTGAGGGGTTAAGCCCACCGAAAGCCGCGGCTGCGGCTATGGAAGCCGCGGTCACAGGCGCCGTAACGGCAAGGCCGTCCGGCGTCGTACCGGTGGTACCTGCCTTGGCCACACTACGGATTGTCTCGACGGACGTGGCAACAGCCGAACCGCAAGCCGACGCCGACGGGTACAGGCCCGACTCCAGCAGATAGGCGTTGTCGCAACGGACGGTGATGCCGTTCTTGGACGAGTTGCCCTGCGCCGGGGTGTTCTGGGTGCGGCTGATGCCATAGTTCATCGTGGCGTAAACTTCCGCATTGGGCGAAAGGTCATAGGACACGCGGGCATAGAGGTTGCCGCGGGTCAGCGGGTCATAGAGACCCTGGGTGAACTGATGCGTGTCGTTCTGGTCACCCGGATTCGAGGCCGTGCCGAAGCAGGACGCACCACCGATCGCACCCTGCAGCTGACCATTGCCGTTGTTAAAGCAGTTGCCGGCATAGGCGAACTGCGCGGCCTTGCCGTTGGCATCAAAGGTGGTGCCGGCATAGGGACCACTGGTGACGATGCCGTAAGCGGCAGACTGCGTGTTCTGGACCAGCGGACCGTAATAGGTCTGCGGCTGGCCGGCCGGCGTGGCGCTGATGCTGGAATAGGCGGCCGTGCCCGACTGGCGCGCGATGGTGCGGCCGCCGATGTTCGGCTGGGCGGTGTGCTCCTGGGCCACCGGATAACGCGGCAGCAGACCGTCATTGTAGGCATATTCGCCGGCCATTTCGAAGTGACCGCGGCCACCGGCAAAGCTCGAACCGACCGCTGACTGGAACAACATGTTGCCCGCATCGCCATAGGTCGAAAGACCGGCCTGGGCGTTCATCTTGAAGCCTTCGAACTTCTTGTCGGTGACGAAGTTGATGACACCGGCAACGGCGTCCGAACCCCACGAGGCCGAGGCGCCGCCCGTCACGACGTCGACGCGCTGGATCAGCATCTGCGGCATCTGGCTGACGTCGACGACGCCGTTAAAGTTGCCGCCAACCACGCGCTCGCTGTCCAGAAGAACCAGGGTACGCAGGGGCGACAGACCGCGCAGGCCGAGCGCCGACAGGCCGATCAGGCCGGTGGTGGTGGAGCCGGTGTTGTAGCCCACACCCGTCGAACCCTGCAGGGCCGGCAGCTGGGTGATTGCGTCAAACACGCTCGCCTTGGCCTGGGCCTGAAGGTCAGCGGCGCTCACCACCGTCGTGGGAGTGGGCGAATCAAAGCCAGCCGACTGAAGACGAGTCGAGGACACGACGACCTGCTCGACGCCCTCTTGGGCAATCGCAGCACTCGCGCTCAGCGCCAATAACGCAGCGCCACCCGCAAGACGTGCGCGTGTCTTGCTCAAACCATAACTCATAGCATAGTCCCCCTGGACGGTTGTTCTAACGGCAGTATGCCGGACGTAGGACGGTTGGATAGCAGACCACTGAGCCGCCAAGCGAGTGAAACTTCGACCAGAATGCCGTGTGCGGATGCGGAAATGGGTCGGACGTCACATTATTGCCACGCTGCAAAAGCAACGCCGTTTTTGTGCACTGCAAAATGCCGTTTGGAGAAATTCCAAAAACGAACGCGGAAGATTGCAAAAGCCAATAAATCCCGTGCTTTCTTGGCCATGTTTTGGACGCGCAAACGAGTGTGCGTGCGCCGTTTCATAGAGAATTGAGCGCATGCGAGAGTGCGCAATAAAGGTGCGCGATCTCCTCGACGATGTCCCGCCGATCAAAATCGTGTTTGATTTTCTTCAACCGAACGCATGTTAACGAGAATGAACAGCGTAGAACCCGATCGCCTCCATCGAGACCCGGCTCTCATGCCGCGTCGGCACCACATAGCCAACCATTGGGCTTTGCGGTTATCGTGCCCCATCAAAAAACAAAAACGCCTAGGGACTCGTATGTACCCGTCACGCCAACTTCTCATCGCCGCCCTGCTGCTCACGCCACTGGCCGCAAACGCCCAGAGCGCAAAGCCCGCACTCTTTACCGACGCCCAGGCCCAGGCCGGCGCCGCCGTGTATTCCCAGGCCTGCGCCGCCTGTCATGGCCAGCAGCTGGAAGGCGTCGCTGCACCTGCGCTCAAGGGCTCGGCTTTCGGCGAAATGGCGACCGCGCAGGGGCTGACCGCCGATTCCCTTCTGGACGTGATCACCAACACCATGCCCCAGTCCGACCCCGGCTCGCTGAAGCCGGAGGAATATAATGCGGTGACCGCCTATATTCTGCAGCAGAACGGATACCCAGCGGGCAGCACGGCCTTGGCCAAGGGCGCGGCCGGCCTGAAGGACGCGAAGGTCACGCCGTAAAAACAAAAAGGGGTTGGCGATGAGGAAATCCGCATCTGCGTGGCTTGCGGGCGCATTGCTGTTGAGTGGCAGTGCCTTGGGACAAGCACAACAGACGCGCGCACCGGCCGGTGACGCTGGCGAAGCCGCGCCCGCCATCGGCGCGCGGCCGACCGCGGGCAACATCGCGCTGGGCGCGGTGGTGGCCAATCCCGGCTCTTTCCAGATGCAGCCGGTAACCCAGAAGGTCGAAATCACCGACCCGATGATGCTGGATTCCGACCGTTCCGACGACTGGATCGTTCACGGCCGCACCTACGACAACCAGCGCTTCTCGCCTTTCACCGACGTCAACAAGTCCAATGTGAAGCAGCTGCGCCCCACCGCCATAATCCAGACCGGCATCACCAAGACCACCGAGATGACGCCGATCGAAGTCGACGGCGTGCTGTATCTGGAAACCGGCGACAACAACATCCAGGCCTATGACGCCATCACCGGCAAGGAATTATGGGCCTATTCACCGACGCTGGGCTATTCCAACCTCTGCTGCGGCCAGCAGTCGCGCGGTGCGGCGGTGGCCTACGGCAAGGTCTATGCGGCGCAGCTTGACGGCCATGTCGTGGCGCTGGATGCGCGCACCGGCAAATTGATCTGGAAGACCGATCACGCCGACGCCCTGCCCCAACCGGCTTACTTCTATTCCTTCACCATGGCGCCCATCGCCTACAAGGGCCTGATCCTGGTGGGCAATGCCGGCGCGGAATGGCCGACGCGCGGCTTCATGGAAGCGCTGGACGCCAATACCGGCAAGCTGGTGTGGCGCTTCAACACCACCGCGGCGCCCGATCAGCCCGGCGGCAAGACCTGGGATGGCGACAGCTGGAAATATGGTGGCGCCTCGGTGTGGAACACACCTGCCATCGACGTGAAGAACAACCTGATCCTGTTTGCGACCGGCAATCCCAATCCGGATCTGGATGGCACAAGCCGCAAGGGCGACAATGCCTATAGCGACTCCATCGTCGCCATCGACGCCACCACAGGCCAGCTGAAATGGTGGTACCAGCAGGTCGCCCACGACGTGTGGGACTATGACGCCTGCGCCCCGGTGGTGCTGTTCGACACGGTGGATGAGCATGGCAAGGTCGTGCCCGCTGCGGCGGAAGCCGGCAAGGTCGGCAATGTCTTCATCGTCAATCGCCTGACCGGCAAGCTGATCCGCAAGTCGCCGCCCTTCGTGATGGTCAATGAGAATTTCATGAAACCGGTGACCTCGACGCCGATCACTATCTATCCGGGCAACAAGGGCGGGGCGATGTGGTCGCCGCCCGCCTATTCGCCGCAGACGAAATATTTCTACACCATGGGCGTTAACGAGGCGCATGACTTCGTCGTCAGCCACCCGCTGCCCGATGTCTACAAGCCCGGCACGCCGATCGCGGGCCAGTATAGCGGCGGCGGCATGGCGACCAATCTGAAGGTCTTCCCGCCCAGCGGCACCTTCTCGGCCATCAACACCACGACCGGCGCGATCGACTGGCAGTACAAGTCCGACCGTCCCATGTATGGCGGCGCGCTGGCGACCGCGGGCGGGCTGGTGTTTACCGGCGAGATGAACGGCGACTTCGATGCCTTTGATGCCAAGTCCGGTGAAAAACTGTGGCGCTATTCGCTGGGCGCGGGCGTCTGCACCCCGCCCATCACCTATAAGATCAAGAGCGTGCAATATATCGCGGTGGGCGCCAGCGGATGCCATGGCGGCGAAGTGCTGATGCATGCCGACGGCCGCCCGATCTTCGGCGACAGCTTCGCCATCTTCGCCTTACCAGAAAAAGACTGACATGGACGCGCAGACCAAAACGACACTTGCCGGCATTTCCACCGCCACCTTGACCACGGTGTTGCTAAAAAAGGGGTTGCGCAACGTCTGGCTGTGCGGCGCCTTTCCCAAACAGCCGGGACAGAAGCGCGTTGTGGGCACCGCTTTCACCCTGCGCTTTGTGCCGGCGCGCGAGGATCTGGCGACGCCGGCGAGCTGGGCCTCGCCCATCTCCACCCGCGCCGCCATCGAGGCGATGGAAGAAGGCGTGATCGCCGTGGCCGATGCCATGGGCGTGACCGACGCCGGGATCTTTGGCGACATCCTTTGCGCCCGCATGGCCAAGCGGAAGGTGGCCGCCCTGATTACCGACGGCGTGATGCGCGACATGGAGGGCGTGCTGGCGACCGGCCTGCCGGTGTGGTGCGCGGGCGCGGCGGCGCCGGCCTCGGTAGCGGGGCTCACCTTCATCAACTGGCAGGAACCGATTGCCTGCGGCGGCGTGGCGATCTTTCCAGGCGACACCATCGTCGCCGATGGTGACGGCGCAGTGGTGATCCCGCAGGCGATGCTAGCGGAAGTCACCGAAGCTGCGGCCGAGCAGGAAATCCAGGAATCCTGGATCATGGGCGAGATCGAAAAGGGCGTGCCGCTGCCGGGCCTTTATCCGCCGAATGAAGAAACCAGGGCGCGCTATGCGGCGTGGCGGAAAGAGAACAAGTGACTCTCAGTCCTTTATGAAGTCTCTGAGGCGGCCATAGCTGCGCTCGATATGACTGCGCATGGCCGCTTCCGCCTTCGCGCCATCGCGCTTTCGGATCGCCGCGATGATGGCTCCGTGCTCATGCACCGCCTCTTCCGCGATCTCGCTCCTGAAGCAGGAGCGGAAGATGTGGACATGGATGTGCAGCCGCGACAGCGAATCCGCGATCAGATGGTTCTGCGCGCCCTGTGCAATCAAGCGGTGGAATTCGGTGTCCATGTCGGCGAAAGCATCGTGCGAGACGGCGTTTTCGCCGCTGGCCAGCGCGGCGATGTCGGCATCGCTCATCATCTCGGCCGCCTTGCGCGCGGCGTGCGGCTCGATCAGGAGACGGAATTCGAACAGCTCGTCCAGCTGAGCCCGGTCCATCCGCGGGGACGTGGCATAGCCGGCAAAGTGGCGCTTGCTCACCAGGCCATTGGCTTCCAGCATCGACAGCGCCTCGCGGATCGGGGTCTGCGACACGCCCAGCTCCCGCGCCAGACTGTCCACCGAGACCCGCGTCTCGGGCGGCAGCTTGAGCGACATGATGTCCGCGCGGATGCGGCGATAGACTTCCTCCGCCAGGCCTGAAGGCCGCGCGATCTGGCGATCCGGCGCGTCATTCGCCGCTGACATGGTCTGGAACTCTCCCACAAAAACCCCGGCTTTTTTGCCTTGACCGGGCTTACCATAGCTCATACGGTCCGCCGATCCTATAGGATATTTGATCTTTGCTGATCCCCGTCGAGGACGTCCGCAATCTGGCCGAAGGCATCCTGCTCGCCAATGGCGTGCCATCAGAGCATGCCCGGACCCAAGCCGGTCTTTTCCTGGAAGCGGAAATGCGCGCCATTCCCAGCCATGGGCTGCTGCGCCTGCGCCGGGTGATCGAACGCATTCGCGCCGGCCTGTCCGTGGGCGACACCAGCGGCGACCAGCGCTGGACGGCGCGCAACTTTCTCAGCGTCGACGGCCGGCGCGGGCTTGGCCCCGTTGTCGCCATGGCGGCGCTGGAAACCATCATTCCCCGCGCCCGCGAGGACGGCATAGCGGTCGCCGCCATCCGCAACACCAATCACCTGGGCGCCCTCGCCTATTATGCGGAGCATGTCGCAGGCCTGGGGCTCACCTGCATCGCGCTCACCATCTCCGAAGCGCTGGTTCATCCCTGGGGCGGACGCAAGGCGATGATCGGCACCAACCCCATCGCCATCGGCGTGCCGGCCGATCCCAGCCCCATGGTGCTGGATATGGCGACCGGCCTTGTCTCCATGGGCAAGATCCACGACCACGCCAATCGCGGCGCGCCGATCCCCCTGGGATGGGCGCTGGACGAAAATGGCGATCCCACCACCGACGCAACCGCGGCCAAGAAAGGCGCCATAGCACCCTTTGGCGGCCCGAAAGGCTATGCTCTGGGCATCGCCTTTGAAGTGCTGGTGGCCAGCCTTGCGGCATCAGCCATCGGTACCGACGTGAAGGGCACGCTGGATTCGGTGAATGTCAGCAACAAGGGCGACCTCTTCATCGTCATCGCCCCGCCCCATGCGCAAGCCGCCAAGGCACTGGTCACCGATTACCTCGACACCATCCGCGCCGCGGCGCCCGCCGATCCGGAGCATCCGGTGCTCGTGCCGGGCGACCGCGCCCATGCCGTGCGCGCCCAGTCGCTGGCAAAAGGCATGTTCATTGACGACGGACTGTGGGCGGATCTGCAGAAACTGGCGGCGGAATCGCACGCCGAACCACGAAAGGAAAAGACCTCATGACCCAATTATTCGGCGCCCTGCGCCTTCCTGGCACCGTTCTCTTCGGCTCCGGCCAGCGCGCCGCGATCGGCCAGATGGCCGCGCAAATCGGCAAGCGCGCCCTGGTCTGCACCGATGCGCGCATGGGCGCCGACGCCCAGTTCAAGGCCATCGTCGCCGACCTCCAGGCCAATGGCGTGGAAGTCAAAATCTATGACCGCACCGAGGCCGATCTTCCCATCGAAGGCATCTCGGGCTGTGTCGAAGAATGCGGCGACTTCAAGCCCGATGTCGTGCTGGGCATCGGCGGCGGCTCCTGCATGGATATGGCCAAGTGCGTGGCGGTGTTGCTGCAGCACGGCGGCAGCCTTCGCGATTACTATGGCGAGAACAAGATTCCGGGCCCGGTCGCACCCGTCTTCGCCGTGCCCACCACTTCTGGCACCGGATCGGAAGTCACGCCGGTGGCGGTGATTGCCGACACCGAGCGCGGCACCAAGGTAGGTATTTCCAGCCCCTATCTGATCCCGCGCGCGGCGGTGTGCGATCCGGAACTCACAGTGTCCTGCCCGCCCGGCCTGACAGCGGTCAGCGGCGCCGACGCGCTGACCCATGCCATCGAAAGCTTCACCTCCGCGCCCCGCGAGGTGACGCCCGACCTGACGGTGAAGAATGTGTTCGTGGGCAAGAATGTGCTGAGCGACACCTTCGGCCTTCTTTCGCTGCAGAACATCTTCAAGGCGCTGCGCACCGCGGTGAAGGACGGCAAGAACATCGAGGCGCGCGAGCAGATGATGCTGGCCTCGCTGGCCGCCGGCTGCGCCTTCGGCACCGCCGGCACCGCCGCGGCGCACGCCATCCAGTATCCCGTGGGCAACGAGACCCACACGCCGCACGGCATGGGTGTGGCGCTGTTGATGCCTTATGTGATGGAGTTCAATCGTCCCAACTGCGTCGTCGCCTTCGCCCAGATCGCCCGCGCCATCGGCCTGACCGGCACCGACGAAGACCTTTCCCACAGGCTGATCGACGAAGTGGCGAAGCTGCTCAAGGACATCGGCATTCCGGTCACGTTGAAGGATCTGGGACTGCCGGAAGACAAGCAAGACTGGACGGCAGAGAGCGCCATCAACGCCGCCCGACTGGTCAACAACAATCCCCGCAAGCTGGACGTCGATGCCCTGAAGGCGATCACCCGCGCCGCCTTCTCCGGCGACCGCTCGGCCCTTGCTTCCTGATACCCAAGCAGAGAGACCCATGACCCATACTGTTACGATCCCCACACCCAAATCCGGTCCCGCGCCCTTCCCCATTCCCACCGATCTGTGGATCGGCGGAAAGTGGGTCGAAGCCGCCAGCAAAAAGCGCGTGGATGTCATCGACCCTTCGACCGGCAAGAAGATCACCGACATCGCCGATTGCGATCCGTCCGACGCCATGGCCGCGGTCAATGCCGCCGATAAGGCGGCAGCCGCCTGGGCCGCGACCACGCCGCGCCAGCGCGCCGAGATCCTGCGCAAATGCTATGAGAAGATCGTCGAGAATATCGAATGGCTGGCCTATCTGATCAGCCTGGAGAACGGCAAGGCCCTGCCCGACGCGCGCAGCGAAGTGCTCTATGCCGCGGAATTCTATCGCTGGTATGCCGAGGAATGCTGCCATGTGCTGGGCGAAGTCGCCATGGCGCCGGCCAGCGGCGCGCGCATCATGGTGGAATACCAGCCCATCGGCATCGCGCTGCTGATCACGCCCTGGAACTATCCGGCGGCGATGGCGACCCGCAAGATCGCGCCCGCACTGGCCGCCGGCTGCACCATTGTGCTGAAGCCCGCGACCGAGACCCCGCTGACCGCCTTTGCCGTCGCCCAGATCATGCATGACTGTGGCGTGCCGGCCGGTGTGGTCAATGTCGTCACCACGTCCAAGGCCAGCCCGCTGTCCAAGGCAGTGCTGCACGATCCGCGCGTGCGCAAGATCTCGTTCACCGGCTCGACCCCGGTGGGCCGCGCCCTGCTGCATGAAGCAGCCGATCAGGTGATCTCCTGCGCCATGGAACTGGGCGGCAACGCCCCCTTCCTGGTGTGCAAGGACGCCAACCTGAACGACTCGCTGGACGGCGCCATGCTGGCCAAGATGCGCAACAGCGGCGAGGCCTGCACCGCCGCCAACCGTTTCTATGTCCACAAGGACCTCTACCAGCCCTTCACCGATGGCATCGTCAAGCGCATGTCGGAGATCAAGCTGGGCGAAGCGACCGATCCGGAATCCACGCTCGGCCCGATGGTGAACGAAAAATCCGTCGCCAAGATCGCCGAGCTGGTGGACGACGCCGTGGCCAAGGGCGCCAGGCTGCTGTTGGGCGGCCAGCGCCTGAACCGGCCCGGTTATTACTATCCGCCGACCGTGCTCGCCGATGTGCCCGACAATGCGCACATGATGAAGGAAGAGATTTTCGGGCCGGTGGTGTCGCTGCAGTCCTTCGAGGACGAGGCCGAGGCGATCCGCAAGTGCAACGATACCGAGTATGGCTTGGCGGCTTATGTCTACACCCAGGACCTCAAGCGCGGCTTCAAGATCTGCGAACAGATCGAGGCCGGCATGATCGCGCTCAATCGCGGCATCATGTCGGACCCGGCCGCGCCCTTCGGCGGCGTCAAGCAGTCGGGCCTGGGCCGCGAAGGTTCGCACCATGGCCTGATCGAATTCTGCGAGGCCAAGTATATCTCCACGATCTGGTAGGGCGAGGAGCGGTTCGCCAGTATTTCCTCTCAGGAAGAACAGCTCACTTCCAGATCACACATCTCTGGCGGCGGCGGAGCAGAAAAGGCTTCGTCGCCGTCATGTTTTTCAAACGGCGCCCGCACGATGTCGAAGATGCGGTCGAGTGTTGCAACGTCGCCCCGATCCTCCACCGCACGGATCGCGGTCTCGGCTACCCAATTGCGCAAAACATATTTCGGGTTGATAAGCTCAAGCCCGCTGAGGTTTTCGCCTTCGGTGCGCAGCCGGTAGCGCGACAACCAGGATGTGGCCTCCGCATTGGCTGCGCTGAACAATGCCAGCCAGGGCGTGTCTTCGCCGCTCAGTTTGCTGAAGGACAAGGTATAATCGGCCCGCGCCCTGGCCATCAGAGTAAGAAGGCTGCCGATCAGCTGGTCGTCACCCTCTTCCTCGCGCGACAGCCCCAGCTTGGCGCGCATCAGGGCGCGATATTTCGCGCCGAAATGCTCTTCATAACCGGCGAGTTTTTCCAGCAGCACATCGGTCGTGATCAGGTCCGACAGGGTGAGCGCGAGCGCTCGCAGATTCCAGTGCGCGATCGCCGGCTGGTTGATGAAGCTGTAGCGGCCCTGCTCGTCGGTGTGGTTGCAGATGAAACGCGGATCATAAGCATCCATGAAGCCGTACGGCCCATAGTCGATGGTCAGGCCCAGGATCGACATATTGTCGGTGTTCATCACCCCATGAGCGAAACCCACCGCCTGCCACTGCGCGATCAGTTCGGCGGTGCGGCGCACCACCTCGCCGAACCAGCCTGCATAATCGCCTGCGGGAATTTGCGGAAAATATTCCGCCATCACGTGATCGGCAAGCTGGCGCACCTCGTCCTTCATCCCGCGATGGAAGAAATGCTCAAAATGGCCGAAGCGGATATGGCTGCGCGCCAGCCTTGTGAGTACGGCGCCGGGTTCGGGCGTTTCGCGCATCACGGTTTCGCCCGTCGCCACAATCGCCAGTGCGCGCGAAGTCGGGATGCCCAGCGCCGCCAGCGCCTCGCTCGCCAGATATTCGCGGATGGTGGAGCGCATCACCGCACGGCCGTCACCGAAACGCGAATAAGGTGTGCGTCCAGCCCCCTTGAGCTGGATGTCCCACAGCTCGCCCTTTCGGTTCCTCACCTGCCCGATCAGAAGTGCGCGACCATCGCCCAGCTGTCCGGCCCACACGCCGAACTGATGGCCGGAATAGACCATCGCCAGCGGCGAGAAGCCTTCGAGCGTGCGATGGCCAGACACAACTTCGACAAAATGCGGATCACGAAATACCGCCGGATCAAGATCCAGCAGTTCGGCTGCGGCCGGATTGGCATGAATCAGGCGCAGGCTTTCGCCCACCCTCTCCGCCGGCATCTTCGTATAGAAATTTTCCGGCAGTTGGGCGTAGTGATTTTCGAGGCGAAGACCGAAGTCAGACATGGCTCAATATAACGCTCTACTGCTCTGCCGACAGGTCTGCCGCTCGCTTTAGCCGTCCATACGCTGCCGCTATGGACCGTTCGGCGCTCAAATCGGTCCTTCGCTAGCGGCAGCGTAGCGAAACCGATTTGTCCGGCTGCGCCGGGCGCGCCTCACACTGCGCGTTTCAGTGCCGCGATGCAATTTTCCAGTTCACCCAGGAACCGCGAGCGATCCTGCTTGCTGAACCCCGCATGCCGGGTTTGTCCGCCCGCCGTCAATTCGCGCAGATGCCGGCTGAGTTCCCGCATCCCCAGCGCCAACCCGATACCGTCTTGCGTAAAAGGCTTGCCGTTGGGGCCCAGTACCTTGGCGCCCTTCTCCAGGCAGCGCGCCGCCAGCGGAATATCGGCGGTGATGCAGATGTCGCCGGCGACGATGTGTTCGACGATCCAGTCGTCGGCGGCATCCGCGCCCTCCGCCACGGTTACATGGCGCAGGAGCGGATTGGCTGACGGGCGCAAGCCACCGTTGCTGACGATGGTGACGGCCAGGCCATGCCGGGCTGCCACCTTTTCAACTTCTGCTTTTACCGGGCAGGCGTCGCCATCAACAAATATTTGAATCGTCACCACCTAAGAACAAGCTTACGCGCTACGCACGCCGCGCTCATTCTTGTCCTTGCCGCGATGCCAGTGCGGCCGCGAGCCATTGCGCTTCTTGGGGGCATGGGGATTGGCGCCATCATCGGCGCGCGGCGCGCCGTGCTGGTTCTGGCCATGCTTGTGGCCGCCGCCCTTGTGCCCATGATTATTGGAGTGCGGCTTGCCATGGCGATGGCCGTGCGGCTGGCGCGGCGTCTCCATCTGGCGGCGCTGTTCCTCGCTCAGTTCCGGCAGCTCATGCGGCACGACTTCGATCTTCATGCGGATCAGCCGCTCGATATCGCGCAGGAAACCCTTCTCGGAAGCATCGCAGAAACTGATGGCGACACCCTCGCCGCCGGCACGCGCGGTGCGGCCGATGCGGTGCACATAGCTTTCCGGCTCGTTGGGCAGTTCGAAATTCACCACATGGCTGATTTCGTCGATGTCGATGCCACGGGCGGCGATGTCGGTCGCCACCAGCACCCGCGCCTTGCCGGAACGGAACATTTCCAGCGCGCGCTGGCGGGCGTTCTGCGATTTGTTGCCATGGATGGCTTCGGCCACCACGCCGGTGCGCGACAGGTGCTCGGCCACGCGATTGGCGCCGTGCTTGGTGCGGGTGAAGACGATCACCCGGTTCATCGCCAGATCCTTCAAAAGCTCGCTGAGCAACTGGCGCTTCTGCGCCATCGGCACGATGTAGAGTTTCTGGGTGATGCGGTCGGCAGTCTTTCCCTGCGGCGCCACTTCAATGCGCTCCGGACTCTGCATCAACTCATGCACCAGCCGAGCGATGTCGTCGGGCATGGTGGCGGAGAACAGCATGGTCTGGCGCTCTTTGGGCAGATAGGCCGCCAGCTTTCGCACGTCGCGGATGAAGCCCATGTCCAGCATGCGGTCGGCTTCATCGACAATGAAGGTGGAAACCGCGTCCAGCCGTACATGCTTCTGTTTTACCAGGTCGAGCAGCCGGCCCGGTGTCGCCACCAGGATGTCCACGCCACGCGCCATTTCGCGCACCTGGCTGTTCTGGCTCACGCCGCCCAGGATCACCGCCATGCGGAGATTCAGGAAACGACCATAGGTACGAAGCGATTGCTCAATCTGCACCGCCAGTTCGCGGGTGGGCGCCAGGATCAGCGCCTTAGCCTGCTTGGGTTGGGGCGGCACATGGCCGATGGAAAGCCGCTGCAGGAGGGGAATGCCGAAAGCGGCGGTCTTGCCCGTACCGGTCTGGGCAATGCCCAGAAGATCGCGGCCCGTCAGCAGGACCGGGATGGCCTTGGCCTGGATGGGGGTGGGATGGGTGTAGTTCTCGCCCGCGAGCGCGCGCAGGATCGGCTCGGCCACGCCAAGCGATTGGAAAGTCAGGTCAGTCACAAGGTCCTCAAATACCGTGGAGACGCGCCAAAAAGGCACGGATTTACGGCGGGTTGCCGTCTTCCACGCACTCTGGAGGGAACGGAGGTCAAATCTCGGGGTCCGGCGATGGCAGCGCGGGAAAGCGCCTGTGCGGTCGCGCTCGGACAACGGGCTTATCGGGTAGCTGGAGCGAAAAGTCAATGCACTTTTGCTGCGGCGCAGCACACCAAGTATCGTAATTGTCGCGTTAGCCCCGTTGCGGGACGACGATTTCTGTAGTCATCTTGTCGCAGTCGATCTCGCAGAGCCGGGACTGTGGAACGACTTTTGGGGCATCTAGCCGGCACAGGGGGCAGGTAGCGTCGGTTCTAAAATGGCATACGGCAATGACAAGTCCATTTCGCAGGCATCCGCGAAAGGCAAAGTGAAGTGGTTCAACGCCACAAAGGGATACGGCTTCATCACTCTGGACAATGGCGGGGATGCCTTCTGTCACGCCAGCGCCTTGCAGGCGACCGGACATAGCGATGTGCAGCCGGGCACAACCATCATCTGCGATCTCGCGGACAGCCAGCGCGGCCTTCAGGTCGTGACGGTGCACAGCGTGGATACATCCACGGCTGAAGCACCGAGCCGTGGCCCGCGCCGCGATTTCGGCGGCGGCGGCGGATACGGCGGCGGCCGTGATTTCGGCGGCGGTGGTTTTGGCCATCATCATCACCACCGCGACAACGGCCCATCGGGCCCCATGGTCGAGGGCAAGATCAAGTTCTTCAACGATCAGAAGGGCTTTGGTTTTGTGATGCCCGACAATGGCAGCGGCGACATCTATCTGCATGCAAGTGCGCTCAGGCGTTCGGGCGTGCAGGCCGTCGAGCCCGACCAGCGCATCCGCTATTCCACGCGCCAAGGGAACAAGGGCGTGGAAGTCGACCGGGTTGAGATCATCTAGACGCGCGTCTTTTGGGCCGTGAGTTCGTCGCGCCATCGCTCGTGTACGTTCTCAGTACACGTCGCTCGGCGCTCCTGCTCACGCCCCAAAATCCATCGCGTCTTGCCTTCTTAGACTGGTGAAGTTTTCGCCACGCCAGGCGCCACGTCGGGATCGTTTTCGACTTCCTTGAGCTTCTCGCGGGCGGCAGCGGCCTCGCGCTGCTTGTTCCACATCGACGCGTAGTGGCCGTTCAGCGCCAGGAGCGCGGAATGGCGGCCGCGCTCGATGATCTGGCCGTGATCCAGCACCAGGATCTCGTCGGCATCCACCACGGTGGAAAGCCGGTGGGCGATCACCAGCGAGGTGCGATCGCGCGACACCACGTTCAGCGCACTCTGGATTTCCCGCTCGGTGCCGGTGTCGAGCGCGCTTGTCGCCTCGTCCAGAAGCAGGATCGGCGGATTCTTGAGGATGGTGCGGGCGATGGCCACGCGCTGCTTCTCGCCACCTGACAGTTTCAGCCCACGCTCGCCCACCATGGATTCGAATCCCATCGGCAGTTCGACAATGAACTTGTCGATCTGCGCCAGCCGCGCCGCTTCCTTGATGTCGGCCTCATTGGCGCCGATGCGGCCATAGGCGATGTTGTATTTCACCGTATCGTTGAACAGCACGGTGTCTTGCGGCACGATCCCGATCACCGCGCGCAAGCTCTCCTGCGTCACGTCGCGGATATCCTGTCCGTCGATCGTCACCCGTCCGCTCTTGATGTCATAGAAGCGGTAGAGGATGCGGCTGATGGTGGACTTGCCGGCGCCGGACGGCCCCACGATCGCCACCGTCTTGCCCGCCGGCACGGTGAAACTGATGCCCTTGAGCACGATGCGCTCCGGGTCATAGGCGAAGATCACATCCTCGAAACGGATCTCCCCGCCCCTGACCGCCAGCGGCTTGGCGCCCGGCCTGTCCTGCACTTCCTGCGGCTGGTTGAGCAGGCGGAACATGGCCTCCATGTCCACCAGCCCCTGCGTGATCTCGCGATAGACCGTGCCCAAAAGATTCAGCGGCTGGTAGAGCTGGATCAGGATGGCATTGCCGGCGACGAACAGGCCGATGGAGAACTGGCCATGGGATATCCCCCAGGCGGTCAGCGCCATCACCGCGCCCAGCCCCAGCGCCATGATCGTGGCCTGGCCGGTGTTCAGAATGGAGAGCGATATCTGCGACTGGATGGAGGCGTTGGAATACCGCTCCATCGAGACGTCGAAACGCCGCGTCTCATGCTTCTCATTGTTGAAATATTTGACGGTCTCGAAATTGAGCAGACTGTCCACCGCCTTGGTGTTGGCGTCGGTGTCGCTCTGGTTCATCTCGCGACGGAAGGCGATGC
Source organism: Rhizomicrobium sp. (assembly GCA_036488555.1). Taxonomy (GTDB): domain Bacteria; phylum Pseudomonadota; class Alphaproteobacteria; order Micropepsales; family Micropepsaceae; genus Rhizomicrobium. The sequence continues at coordinate 7,051 of DASXHL010000022.1, read as the reverse complement.
GCCAGCGGGTGATGGCGAAGGTGAACCAGGTATAGGCGATCACCATGGCGATGGTGGAGAGCGCCACCCAGACATTCAGATCGACCAGCAGGATGACGCTGTAGAATACCAGAAGCAGGATGGTGGGGAAGATGCTGAACAGGGCAAAAGACAGAAGCGTGTCGATGCCCTTGGTGCCGCGCTCGATCACGCGGGAAAGACCGCCGGTCTTGCGCTCCAGGTGGAAGCGCATGGACAGGGTATGAACATGGGCGAAGGTTTCCACCGCCACCTCGCGCATGGCGTGATACTGCACCTTGGCGAAGACGCCGTCGCGCAGCTGGGCGAAAGCCTGCAGCAGGATGCGCGATACCATATAGGCGGCGATCAACGACATCACCGTGCCGATCGCGATATTGGCGGGTGTCGGCTTGAGCCGGTCCACGGTCCAGCCATAGATCAGCGGCGAAACACTGGTGAAACCCGTTGCCAGGATCAGGAACAGGATCGACACCACCACCCGGAACCTGAGGTCGGGCCGGCCCTTGGGCCAGAGATAGGGCATCAGCCGCCACAGCGGCCGAAACGACGGCGCACCACTTCCATCTTCGACCGGATGCGGCATCAGAACCTCAACGCCCCATGTTCCCGCCGCCGAATGTGACAAATCCTGCGATCATGGCAATCACGGCAACCGCCCCCAGGATCAAAAGCCAGCGCGGCATCATTTCTCCATTGGCGCGAAGGACGAACCCGTTTAGGAAGTTTATCGTTTAAGAAGATGCGCGCTCCCGCGCAACCCTGTTGGCAACATGGACAAGGCTAATATCAGAAAGACGGACGCTGCGATCTGCGTATTTTGCGGCTCCTCCTTTGGCAAGGATCCTGCCTTCCGCGACGCAGCGCGCGCCATTGGCACGGGCATCGCCAGGATGGGTTATTCGCTGGTGTTCGGCGGCGGCGGGCTTGGCCTGATGGGTGATGTCGCCAGGGCGGTTCTGGATGGCGGAAGCCATATCCAGGGCATCATGCCGGCCTTCCTGCAGGCGCTGGAACCGGAAGTCTCGTCCCAGGAAAAACTGATCGTCACCCCGCACATGCAGGAGCGCAAGAACCTGATGCTGCAGATGTCAGATGCCTTCCTGGTGCTGCCGGGCGGGCTTGGCACCTTCGACGAATTTTTCGAGGTGGCGGTCGAGGCGCAGCTGGGCGTGCACCAGAAGCCCATCATCGTGGTCAATGTGAACGGCTATTACGACGCGCTGGACGCGATGCTGCATGCCACGGTCGAGAAGGGCTTCGCCCGGGAGACGACCCTGAAGCTCTATTACCTGGCCGACGGCGCGGAAGCGGCGCTGGAGATTCTGGAAGGCGCGCTCAACGCACCTGCGCGGAGTTAGCCCCCTCCGCCTTCGCATCTTTGCTTGGGACGCATCGGCTCAACGCCGCGCGCCCCAAGCGATGCTACGGCATTAGGTCGGCTTGACTGCCGACCTAATCCCCCAAATGCAAGCGCGCTTCGCGCGAGCTTTGGGGGAGGATCAAACCGGCGCCTTATCCCGGTACAGTTTGTAGATGATGGAATCGGTGAGCGCTTCGAAGGAAGCATCAACGATATTCTCCGACACCCCAACCGTGGACCAGCGATTGCCCTTGCCGTCGGCGGATTCCACCGTCACGCGGGTCACCGCTTCCGTGCCGGTGGTGAGGATGCGCACCTTGTAATCCACCAGGCGCAGATCGGCGAGATAGGACGAATATTTCCCCAGATCCATGCGCAAGGCGGCGTCCAGCGCGTTTACCGGGCCATTGCCACTGCCCATGTTGCGGATCTTCTCGCCCGCCACCAGCAGTTCCACCGCCGCATGGGCGCGCGAGATCATCTGGTCATCGCGGTCACGCATGCTTTCCACCGTGACGCTGAAACGGTCGACAATGAAATAGCGCGGCAGTTTCTTCTGCTGGCGCAGCGCCAGAAGCTCGAAGGACGCCGCAGCATCGTCATAGCTGTAGCCTTCGAACTCCCGGTGCTTCACGTCCTGCAACAGCCGCGCAAGGTCGGGCTTGTCACCTTCGATGTTCAGATTGGCCAGCACATTGGCGCGGCCCGACTGGGCCGAAACGGGCATGGAACGCCTGTTGCCTACCGAGTCCGGCGGCACATGCTCATAGGTCTCAGGACTTTTGGCCACGGCCGAGACATGCAGCCCGCCCTTGTGGGTGAAGGCCGAGGATCCGACATAGGCCGCATACCGGTTGGGCGCACGGTTCAGAATCTCGTCCAGCAGGCGCGAGACATGGGTGAGCTGCTTGAGATTGTCCTTCGACACGCCGGTTTCGAACTGAGAGGCGAACGGCTCCTTCAGCATCAGGTTGGGCAAAAGTGCGCAGAGATTGGCGTTGCCGCAGCGTTCGCCCAGCCCGTTGAGCGTGCCCTGTACCTGGCGCGCGCCGGCGCGGATCGCCGCCAGCGACACCGCAACCGCCTGCTCGGTGTCATTATGGGCATGGATGCCAAGCCGCGCTTCCGGCAATTTGGCTTTCACCTCACTGACGATGCGATAGACATCTTCCGGCATGGTGCCGCCATTGGTGTCGCACAGCACCAGCCATTTCGCGCCCGCCTCATGGGCGGTTTTGATACAGGACAGCGCATAGTCCGGATCGGCCTTGTAGCCGTCGAAGAAATGCTCGGCGTCGAACAAAGGCTCGCGCCCCTTGGCGATGATCGCCTCCATGGAACGGGCGATATTGTCCAGATTGTCTTCCAGCGAAATCTCAAGCGCCACCCGCACCTGGTAGACACTGGTCTTGCCCACCAGGCAGACGGAGTCGGCATGGGCTTCCAGCACCGGCGCCAGCGACGGATCGTTGGCGGCGCTGCGCCCCGCCCGCTTGGTCATGCCAAAAGCGGTGAAGCGGGCGCGCTTCAGCGCCGGCCGCTCGCCAAAGAAGGCCGTGTCGGTGGGGTTGGCGCCCGGCCAGCCGCCTTCGACGTAATCCACGCCCAAGCTGTCCAGCGCCAGCGCGATCTGGCGTTTGTCCTCGACGGAGAAATCCACGCCCTGGGTCTGCGCCCCGTCGCGCAGGGTGGTGTCGAAGATATAGAGGCGTTCGCGTGTCACCGCTTCACCTCCCAGGTCGTGCCCTGCGGTCCGTCCTTCAGCACAATGCCCTTGGCCAGAAGATCGTCACGGATGCGGTCGCTTTCCGCAAAATTCTTCGCTTTGCGTGCCGCATTGCGGGCGGCGATGGCATCGGCAATGGCGACGGTGTCAACCGCCGCCTTGGCCGCGATCTTCAATTGAACATTGGAAAAACCCAGAAAGCCCAAGCCGCCGGCCAGCGCCATCTCGTCGCACTTGTGCAGAGAGGCAATCGCCGCAGGCGTGTTGAGGTCATCCGACAACGCCTCGAAGAATTCGGCATTGGGCGCGGGGTTCGCCAGCGGTTCGGTCACTTCATACCAGCGTTCCAGCGTCTTCCAGCTTTCCTTCAAACCCGCAAAGGTGAAATCGATCGGCTGGCGATAGTGGGTACGCAGCATGTTGAAGCGCAGAACCTCGCCCGGCCAGTCGGCCAGTAGTTCACGGATGGTGAAGAAGTTGCCCGCGCTCTTGGCCATCTTCTCGCCTTCCACCTGCAGAAAGCCATTGTGCATCCAGACCCTGGCGATCGGGTGACCACAATGGGCACCCTCGCTCTGGGCGATCTCATTTTCATGATGGGGAAAGACCAGGTCGATGCCGCCGCCATGGATGTCGAAGGTCTCGCCCAGATATTTCCCGGCCATGGCCGAGCATTCGATATGCCAGCCCGGCCGCCCGCGGCCCCAGGGCGAATCCCATCCGGGCAAGTTCGCTTCCGACGGCTTCCACAGCACAAAGTCCATGGCGTTCTTCTTGTAAGGCGCCACTTCAACCCGCGCGCCGGCCAGCATCTCATCCAGCGAGCGCCGCGCCAGCTTGCCGTAATCCGCCTTGGAGGAAACATCGAACAGCACATGCCCCCCTTCTTCATTTGAAGAGGCCGCGGCATAGGCATGACCGGTTGCGATCAATTCCTCGATCATGGCGATCATTTCGCCCACATGTTCGGTGGCGCGCGGCGTCACGGTCGGCGGCAGGTTGCCCAGCGCCGCCACGTCTTCCTCATAGATGCGCGCGGTCTCTTCCGTCAGTTGCCGGATCGAGATGCCGCGCTCGGCGGCGCGGGCGTTGATCTTGTCGTCTACGTCGGTGATGTTGCGGACATAAGTGACATGGGCGTCGCCATAAACATGGCGCAGCAGCCGGAACAGCACGTCGAACACGATGACGGGGCGCGCATTGCCGATATGGGCGAAGTCATAGACGGTGGGGCCGCACACATACATCCGCACATTCCTGGGATCGAGGGGCGCGAAGTCCTCTTTGGTCTTGGTCAGGGTGTTGAACAGGCGCAGAGTCATGATCGGTCCGGTGTCGGGTGCAGAAACTAGCAAATTTGGGGCGAGCAGAAGGGATTTTGCGCTTTATTAAGCGCAAATTCGCGCGCTGAAGCGCGCGTGGTAGCTGCAAATCGAAATCCGGCTGATGAGGCAAATGGCCGTCACGCGGTTTTTCCTTCCAGACGCGCCAGAACCCGGTCGCGCCCGATCAGGGGTAACAGTTTTTTGAGTTCGGGTCCATGCTCCAGCCCGGTCAGCGCCAGCCGCAAGGGGTGAAACAGGCCCCTGCCCTTGGCGCCGGTTTCGGCCGATACCGCCTTGGTCCAGAGGCCCCAGGTGGCCTCGTCCCAAGGCTCGGGCGGCAACAGACCCGCGGCCTTCGCCGCCAGAGCGGCATCTTCGATCATCGGTGTCACGGGACCACAAATCAGTCGGGCCATGTCGGCCACATCGCTGAGCCTTGCCAGATTGGGACGGACCGCATCCCAGAAGGCTTCGCCGGATAAGTCCGCGATTGGGGGCAGCCGCGAGGCCACCGCGCTATAGGGCGAGATATGCAGCAGCCTGGCATTCAGCGCCGAAAGCTCTTCCGGTACAAAATGCGCCGGGGCGCGGCCAATTTTGGCGAAGTCGAATTCCTGCGCCAGCTCGCCCAGGATCAAACGCGGCTCGACCGGATCGGATGTCCCCAGCTTGGCGAGATAGGAGGCGACGGCCATCGGCTCTATGCCATCATCTCGCAGGCTTTCCAGCGACAGCGAGCCCAGGCGCTTGGACAGGGCCTCGCCGCCCGCGCCCACCAGCAGCGGGAAGTGCGCGAACTTCGGCACGTGCGCGCCCAGCGCCTGGAATATCTCGATCTGCGCCGCGGTGTTGGTGACATGATCCTCACCCCGCACCACATGGCTGATGGCCATGTCCACATCGTCGGCCACCGATGGCAGGGTGTAGAGGAAGGCGCCGTCCTCGCGCACCAGCACGGGATCGGACATGGTGGCGGTGTCGATTTCGACCGGCCCACGCACCAAGTCGGTCCAACTCACTTTGCTGCGCGAGAGCAGAAACCGCCAGTGCGGTTTGCGGCCCTCGGCTTCCCACTTCTTGCGGTTGGCGGGATCGAGCGAGGCGCGGTTATAGACTGGCGGCAGCTTGCGCGCGGCCAGAAGCGAACGCTGACGCTCCAGCTCTGCTTCGGTTTCGTAGCAGGGATAGATGCGGCCCGCGACCTGAAGCTTGTAGAAAGCCGCGCTGTAAACGGTGAGCCGGTTGATCTGGCGGTCGGTCGCATCATGGCTCAGGCCCAGCCAGCCCAGGTCGCGATAGATCGCCTCTTCAAATGCCCTGGTCGAACGCGCCGCATCGGTGTCATCGATGCGCAGCAGGAAACGGCCGCCCATCTTCTTGGCGAACAGCCAGTTCAGCAGCGCGGTGCGGGCATTGCCGACATGCAGCAGGCCGGTAGGCGACGGCGCGAAACGGACGGTCACAGACACTAGCGCGAATCCCGGAAGGCATTGGTGATCGGATAGCGCCGGTCGCGGCCGAAATTGCGGCTGCTGATCTTCACGCCGGGCGGCGCCTGGCGGCGTTTGTATTCGGAAACATAGAGCAGATGCTCGATCCGTTTCACCGTCGCGGGGTCATAGCCCTTGGCCACGGTCTGCTCGAAGCTGCATTCGTGTTCGACCAGGCATTCCAGGATGCCGTCCAACACATCGTAGGGCGGAAGCGAATCCTGGTCGGTCTGGTTGGCGCGCAGCTCCGCCGTGGGCGGCTTGGTGATGATGCGCTCTGGAATAACCAGACTCTGCGGGCCCAGCGCGCCAGCCGGCGAATTGGCATTGCGCCAGTGCGACAGCGCGAACACCTCGGTCTTGTAGATGTCTTTCAGGACGTTGTAGCCGCCACACATATCGCCATAGAGCGTGGCATAGCCTACGCTCATCTCGCTCTTGTTGCCCGTGGTCAACACCATGGGCCCGAACTTGTTGGAGATCGCCATCAGGATCACGCCGCGCAGCCGCGACTGGATGTTTTCTTCCGTGATGCCGCTGTTGGTGCCGGCAAAGGGCGCGGCCAGGGTCTCTCCCATTGCCGCGACCGCCGCCTCGATCTCGATGGTCTCGTAACCCACACCCAGCAGGCGCGCGCAGGCATCGGCGTCCTCCAGGCTTTCGCCGCTGGTATAGCGCGAGGGCAGCATCACGCAGCGCACGCGGTCCGCGCCCAACGCATCCACCGCCACCGCCGCCGACAGCGCGGAATCGATGCCGCCGGAAAGTCCCAGCACCACGCCCGGAAAGCGGTTCTTGTTCACATAGTCGCGCAGCGCCAGCATCATGGCGTGATAGACTTGGGATGAACGCTCTTCCGCCACGAATGTGTCGCCGGCGGCGCAAATCCATCTGCCTTCCGTATCGCGCTGCCATTCGGTGATGGTGACCTGCTCCACCCAGCCGGGCAGCGCCACCGGGATCGCGCCATCGGCATTCAGCACAAAGCTGGCGCCGTCATAGACCACTTCGTCCTGGCCGCCGAGTTGGTTGAGATAGACCAGCGGCAGGCCGGTCTCATTGACCCGGCTGGCGGCCAGCTTCAAACGCACATCTTCCTTGCCGGCCTCGAAGGGGGAGCCGTTGGGCA
>DASXHL010000053.1:0-1956 GCA_036488555.1 Rhizomicrobium sp. | reverse complement strand
GCCCGAAGCTCTACCGCCTGGCCGTTGCGCCAGACCTTCATCTTCACACCAGTGTCGGGTGCGGTTTCGGCCACCTGCCGGGGCAGGTCGCGAAGGTGGCTCACTTCGTTGCCGTTGAACGTCAAGATCACGTCGCCCTGTTTGAGTCCGGCCTTTGCTCCAGGGCTGTCGGGGGTAACGGCCGCGACAAGCGCTCCGTGCTCGCCCTGCAATCCCAGGCTCGAGGCTATAGCCGGCGTCACTTCCTGGATTTGCACGCCGAGCCAGCCGCGGCTCACCTTGCCGTGCTCCTCCAGTTGCGCCACTACGGTTTTCGCCAAGTTGGACGGAACGGCGAAGCCGATCCCGACGCTGCCGCCATTGGGCGAATAGATAGCGGTATTGATGCCGATTACCTGGCCTTCCAGGTTGAACGTCGGTCCGCCTGAATTCCCGCGGTTTATTGGCGCATCGATCTGCAGGAAATCATCGAACGGGCCGGAATGGATATCCCGCCCCCGTGCTGAGATGATCCCAGTGGTTACGGTCCCGCCGAGCCCAAAGGGATTGCCGACCGCCATGACCCAGTCGCCGACCTGAGCCGAGCTGCTGTCGCCGAAACTCACATAGGGCAGCGGCTTGTCGGCTTTGATCTTTAGCAGCGCGATATCGGTCTTGGGATCGCGTCCGATGATTTTGGCCGTGTATTTGCTGTCATCCTGCAACGTGACTTCGACCTTGCCGGCGTCGCCCACTACGTGACTGTTGGTCACCACGTAGCCGGACGGATCGATGATGAATCCGGAACCGAGCGCGATCCGACGGGCCTGGCCACCCGGTATTTGCGGAAAAAGATGACGCTGGCCGTTGGGGCTCTGTTGATCAAAAAAGCGGCGCAGGAACTCGTCGTATGGCGAATTGGGAAATTCGGGTGAACCCTGTTCAGGCTCTTCCACCATCTGATCGGACGCCCCGCTCTGGGTAACCGAGATGTTCACCACTGCAGGAGAGACTTTTTTGACCAGCGGCGCGAAGCTCTGATGCTGCATCAGCGCCATCGGAGAGGTCATCGTGTCTCCCGCGGCGTTTCCCGCCGGGTTTTCGGCCCATACGAAGGGTGAGAGCGCAAGTGTCGCGCCCAAACCGAAGCCGAGCGCCGCGGCGCGGCTCTTGCGCAGCCAGGGCCGGCGCCCATTGTCTTCTCTGACTTCCACCAATTGGTCCTCCTATCGTGCGGGATGCCCGGCGGGCCGCGAACTGCGACCAGCGAGGGCGGACTGCTCGACAGTTGGGTGTGCGAGGTGACAGGCGGCTTTCAGGCGGATTAATTCGCCGTAACCTCGGTAGGGAAGCCGCGTGCCACAGCTACAGACTCTACACATTACCGCACGCTTGCAGACCTGAAGGGGCTGCCCGTGGGCGCGCAGAAAGGAAGCGTCCAACTAGCCTTACTCCAAAGAACCGGGGTTTCTCGGAAGTCAGAGTTTACGACACTCAGAAGGATGCCTGGGAGGCTGTAGCATCGGGTCAGATAAGGGCCACCATTACACCGGGGGTCGAGACGCGGTACGCGGCCAAAACCGGCGACCTACCTCATGAGGCACGTTTAGTCGACACGTACCAGTCTGCATCACCAAGGCCCAGGGCTGCACTCGCGGTCCGGAAGGGAAGCCGTGAATTGCTCAAAAGGATGAATGCCGCGCTCGCCACGCTGGAAGCTGATGGAACGCTGAAGGCGATCTTCAACAATTATGGCTTAGATTGGGCACCACCGAAATGAAGGAGGCGCATGTCATTCGCCACGTCCGCCAGCGCATTTCGCGGCAATTCCGCGAGCGCCGTCCAGCGGCTACGAAGCTTGCTACGCCCGCGCGGTGACGGCGCTAACTCGACTGCCCAGATCGCCGGTGGCCCATACCGGCCTAGCGCAAGGCCCACAACGAAGTAGACCGGCGCTTGCTCGCTGCCGCAGGCGGA
>DASXHL010000071.1:0-29622 GCA_036488555.1 Rhizomicrobium sp. | reverse complement strand
ACCATCTGGATCGGACAGGACGAAGCGGCACTCATATTCCGTACCGGGTTGCAACCCCATGATACTGCCGGAAAACATATTGCCGACATCGTAATGCCAGGGGTTTTCCCGTTCGCCGCGCGGGTTCTCCGGCGTCGGATCTTCGCTTTGGAACGGCGGGGAGAAATCATTCACCACCTCATGGTGCAGACGCAGAAGCGGCAAGGCCGGATGCCAAATCTGTTCCCCTTTGCGGCGATAACTGGCGGTGACAACGGCATTGGTGTTGTCATCACCAGTCATCTTCCACTCGACACCGATCGCGGTCAGTGTGGGTGCCTCGACCACCAGCTTGCCGGCAGAGATGGGGTTTGTTGCCGCCCAGGTCGGCCACACCGGCAGACAGGACAGGCACAGAGATAACAATGCCCCGCGCAGCTGCATTGCACCCTGCATCATGGACCTCCTTCTGAAGGACGTTGTGAGATGTGAACCTGCGATGCGTCACATCTTGAAGCGCAAACCAACCGTAAAATAACGGCCGATGATGTCAGCGCCCGGCCCTACCGGATAATAGGAGCCAGGCGACGCGGCGGTTGTCGCGTATACGCCACCTTGTTCGTTGAAAAGATTGTCCACGGCAAGGAAGCCGGTGAAGGGCTGATCCATTGCAATAAAATCATAGGAAAAATTGATATCGGTTGCGAAATAGGCTCGAACCTCCGGCGTGTTGTAAACGAGCGTGGGGTCGCCATTATAGTGATATGCTGACTCATAGCGCTCCAATGCGTCGAAAGTGAACGCGCCAATCTTGTAGCCAAGAGTGAATGTTGCCCGATCAGATGGGGTTTGCGCCGTCCCAGCCTGATTAACAAACGGCGCGCCTGCAATCGTCTGCGTCTTATAGGTGGGTTGATGCGACCACAATCCACGAAAGTTCATGACACCGGGAAGGCTCGACCAGCTGCTAAGATCCGTTTCGTAATCCGCCTCGAAATCGATGCCTTCCGCGTATACGTGAGAAACATTCTCATTGAGTGTGTAGTACGAGGTCGGAAAATTGGCTGGAGAGGTATTCGTAATTGGAAAGGGCCGGACAGTAAGAGAGCAGAGTGGCGATGTCCCGCCAGATGAGATGCAAATATTCTGCACGCTGGGATTGGAACCGGATACTTGGCCAATCGCATTATCGATTGCAATGTGGAAATAGTCAGCAGAGAAGCTGAAGCCAGGGGCCCAGCGCGGCGTAAAGACCACGCCAGCTGTCGTGTTGCGTGCGACCTCCGGTTTGAGGTTTGGGTTTCCTCCGGAAATCGATGCTGTCGATTGGTTTATTCCCGTGAGCTGATCCGCATATCCACTGCTGGATGTCGACGGTTGTTGGTACAAATCCCATAGCGTTGGCGCCCGGAAATCGCGTGAGCGCGTCGCCCGAATCTTGACGTCGTCCAATATCTGCCACTCGAGGCCCGCTTTCCAGGTGTTAGCGGAGCCCGATATCGAGTAGTTCGTATAACGATAAGCGCCGTTAAACGAGACAAGCTCGGCCAACGGCAAGTCCTTCAACAAGGGAACATCTACTTCGACATCACCTTCATAGACATTCTCGGCTCCGCTCGCCGGTGACTGAAACTCCTTGACCCATGCTTGATTCTTGGCCAGGAATGTCTTTCCGTCGGTACCGGCGCGCAGATATTGCGGATCGAATACACCATTGTTCGGCACGCTTGTGGTCACTACCAGGCTTTGCAAACGGTATTCGACGCCAGCGGCGAACTGCACCGGCCCCGCCCAATCGTTAAATAGCGGTCCCGTGATATTTGCGTCGAAATCGTCAAGATCGTTACGCGCCACCCAGGACGTATCGCCCTGGATATAGCTGAGTGCCTGCGGAGAGGCCGCGCCTGGACCGAATACGTTGAAGGGGACACAACCGGGATATGCGCCGGGCGCCGTGAGGCTGACGCGGCACACTATGTTCCCGGTACTGGGATCTTTGACCGCATCAATGGCTGCATACAACCGCATAGCGTTGATGTTCTTGTGCGTGGTTTGCATAGTGCGGGTATCGCCATGCGTATAGTGAGCATCCCAATTGAAATTATCGAAAACGGTGCCCTCAAGACCGGTTTGAACCATGAAGGCGCCCGTCTGATAAACGAAACTCATGGCCCGATTGATGTCGTTATCGTACAGGCCGATCGAGAAGCTTGACGTGTTGGTGGCGGTAAGAGCTGACTGGTATTGCGGCAAAAGAAACGCATTTCCGCTATAGATGGTAAGCGGGTAAGCAGTCGCAAACAACGGCAGCGACTGATTGATGTCGTATGTGCGGCTCTGGGCGTAACTCGTCTGCACATACCCTTTCAATGTGTCACTGAAATCATAATCGAAGCGACCAAACCCCTTCGCTATGCCAATCACGGGTACGAGATACTCGTGACTTTCGACTGTTCCATCACCACCGATGTAATAGTTCGCAGTTGGCGTGGGCGTCCCCAGGACGAATGGCTGCAGAACGCCGCCTGGACCAAATTGCTGATTTTTGAAAGGTCCCGACATAACCAGGCCGCCGTAGGCCAGATTACTGCGTTCGACGCAACACGGCTCAACGATATAGGGGCTCGCGGCGCTCCCCTGACCTACGAGTTCAGGATCCAGATTGCCGTATGGGCGCGCACTCATATCCGGAACAGCATCACGGTCATAATATTCGAGGCTCCAGACCACGTGCCCGCGGCTCCCAACATCGAAACCGTTCGCTATTCCGGCGCGAAAGGATTTCGCATCGCCATAGGTCGAGATACCACCTTGAATAAGGCCCTTCACTCCCTCGAATTTATTGTCGAGTATGAAGTTCACCACACCTGAGATAGCGTCCGAGCCATAGACCGCCGATGCGCCGCCCGTCACCACGTCCACCCGCTGAACCAGCATTTCCGGGAGCATGTTTGTATCAACGGTCCCATCAAAATAGGTACTGGGCACGCGCTTGCCGTCCATCAATATCAATGTGCGGATCGGACCGAGACCGCGGATATCGAGGAAGTTTCCTGTCGGAGCCGAGCCTTTACCGTTTCCGCTATTCTCGGAGCTGTTGCTGGATCGCGCTCCAGCAAAGTCCGGAAGTTTGTTAAGACCATCGGGAATGTCCGAAGGTGTCGTTGCCTGCAGTTGTGCGGCGGTCACCACGGTTACCGGTGTCGGCAAATCGTTGCCGTTGGTACGCATGCGCGTGCCGGTCACTATCACCGTCTCGCTCGCTTTTGACGTATCGCTATCGGCGCTGGAGAGGGCATCCCCATTGATGGCCTGCGCCACTTGAACCAACGGTAGAGTTGCCGCGCTGGACACGTCACTGGAGAGCTGCGTCGTATTTGAGCCAGCATTTTCGACGGCAGTGGACGACGGCAAAGCGAAGGCGCTTGAAGCAGCAGCCATCACCGCGGCCGCGGCACCGCACATCAATAAGCTCTTGATCTGAGAATTCATGATCGCTCCCCAGCATTCTTCGTTGTTTCTTTGGAAGCTGCGCGCCTGGCGTTTTTTGGTGGCGCACATCACACGCAAAGCTTCGTTTACGACGCTAGGGCGCGCGCACTCTTTGGGCCAATTCCTTTTGATCATCCTTTCATGCGAAGGAGGCATTGGACGGAGAGCCATTAGCCGCGATCCTTAGCAGCGCGTTGAGCGCGCTGAGGCGATCGCACTTAAGTGATTGCAAAGACAGAGCGATAAACGCCCATCGTCGCCAACGAGAAGCAAAAAAAGAGGGCTCAACTTCGCATAACTTGCGGCAACCTGCTTATCACAAGCCTGACGGATCCAGATGGCGCATGCGTTGAGGCTCTCACTCGCACGCCTTCAATAGAATAAAGGAAAGGTACTCAATGAACTTTTTTCATCGAAAACTGTGGTCGCGCATTATTGCCTCGACGCCGCTCCTGCTAGGGGCGACGTTTTGCGGCGCTGCAGCACAACCGGCCACACCGACGATGTGCGATCTGCACGAATACAAAGCGCTACCGAACTTGCAGACCAGGCGCGAGGACGACGGCATCGTCTTCGAATGGGAGGGGGAAGCAAACGCACACCTGCGGGCCCGTTTCACACTTCGGGATAGCCGCCCCCTCGTCAAGGAACTGGCTGTCCAGGAAAAGGGCGCGGGCTGGGTCACGCTCGCGCGCAACCTGACTCCGGAATTCCAGGTTACGACCGGCAAAAGACGCATCTCCAGCGCCCAGCTTGCGTTGCTGAAGAAATTCCACACGGACACGCCCGAAAATATCGAGGCTCGGAAATGGGATACTTTCTGGGATGCCCCGCTGGTTACCCCTGGTGAACACGACACGACGGATCTCCCACGAAAGCCGGAAGAGATCCGGCGTGACACCGCCACCTTCCGCACGCAAAAATGCGCCGTCCAGACAGCGGGTGACCGCATGAGCGTAACATTCGACGGCCTGACACTTGGGCTTTTCAACGGCGACCTGCGTTTCACAGTGTACAAGGGCTCAAATCTATTACGGCAAGAGGCAATCGCGAGCACCACCGCACCGTCCGTGGCTTTTATTTACCGGGCGGGACTCAATGGCTTCGCCGTCACCGACAATACCAACCTGCTTTGGCGCGATACGGCCCGGCAGTGGCAGAAATACAGCTTCGGAGGCGCGGTGAACGACGATCCCGTGAGCCTGCGTGCACGCAACCGTCTGGAGCTGCTGGAAACTGGCGGCGGTTCGATCGGTGTCTTTGCGCCGCCCCACAAGTTCTTTTTTGCTCGCGAAAACGAAGTCAACCTCGGATACGTCTATTACCGTAAAGATCGTGATGACAGGGTCGCGCTCGGCGTCATGCAGCCTGATCGCAGCGAAGGTTATCACCCCTGGGGTGTCGCTGACGATGTCTGGAACCGGCGCGTTGGTGTCTCTCACACCCAATGGGAAAACTTTGCGCTCTACAATGCCCCACCGAATACCCAGCAGCATATGGCCATCTACTACTATCTGAGCGGCAGAAAGGCCACCGTGGCGCAGGAATCGGTGCTTGCCTACACCCACAACGACGTCTTCAAACCCGTCCCGGGATTCAAAGTTGTGTCAGGCCATTTCCACCTCGATTTCAATGAGAATCTACGGGATCGCGGCAGTCTCGATTTCCAGCCTCCATGGGTTTCGGTCTTTCGCGGCATAGGCGTCAACATTCTCTATTTGGGTGACTTTCACGACGACTCGCATCCGACAGATCCGGGCCCGATCCGCTTCAAAGAACAGAAGGTCTATTTCGAAGGCGCGCAGCGCGTATCGGACAAGAATTTTCTCGTGATACCCGCGGAAGAGGTCAATTCCTATCTCGGCGGCCACTGGTACCTGATGACACCTCGTCCCATTTATTTCTCGCATGCTGTGAGTCGCCCCGCCGGAAGTTCACTGATCGAAAAAAATCCACAATACGGACAGGTCTATCACCTGGCTTCGACCAACGATGTCATGGAGATGGTCAATCGGGAGAAAGGGATTATGTGGACGGCACATCCTCGCACCAAGAACTCCGAAGGATACCCTGACGCTTACAAGGATCAGGACTTCTTCCTTAGTGACAGGTTTATCGGCGCTTCTTGGGAGTCACTTCCCGTCGATCTGTCAGAACAACGTTTGTGTGAGAAGCGCTGCTTCGGAACCGGAGATGATATGAGCAATTGGGCGCCAAAGCCCAAGTCGCTGATCGCTGAAGGCGATACTTACATGAAGTGGCCGGATGACGAAACCTACCCGCAGCTCGCCGTGAATTACCTTAAGCTCGATCGCGTGCCCCGCTATGACGAAAGCTGGGCACCCGTCACGGAAGGCATACGAGCCGGGAATTTCTTTGGCACCACAGGCGAGGTGCTTTTCCACCGCTGGGGCATTCAGGGCTCGGGCGTAAAAAGCGCCTACGACGCAGAAATAGAATACACCTTTCCGCTCGAATTCGCTGAACTTGTGTGGAGCGATGGCAGCACGGTTAGCCGCAAGATTATAGACCTCAAGGACGCATTGCCCTTTGGTACGCGCAAATTCCATATTCCGTTCGACGCGACCGGCAAAAAGTGGGTACGCTTCGCCGTATGGGATTCCGCAGGTAATGGCGCTTATGTGCAGCCCATCGCACCGCACTGACACCGCCTAGCAGAACAACCTGCCGGCTTCTAAAAGGCCGGCAGGTTTTTTCCTGTCGTTTCAAGCTCGATCTGCTGTTTTGCGCGCATCATATCCAATCGACCATCCCAGCGCGCGACCACCAGCGTAGCTACACCATTGCCAATGAGATTCACAACGGCTCGCGGCACGTTCAAGATGCGGTCCACGCCAAGCAGCAGTACGATTCCAGCCACGGGTACACTATGAAGTGCGGAGAGAGTCGCGGCCAAAGTCACGAAGCCGGCGCCGGCCACACCGGCCGATCCCTTTGACGTTAGCAGCAGAATTGCCAACAATTCGATCTGGCCGGAGAGGTTCAAAGGCGCGTTGGTGGCCTGCGAAACAAATAATGCCGCACCCGTGAGATAAAGCGATGTGCCATCAGCGTTGAACGCGTAACCAGCCGGGAGCACCAGGCCGACCACGGTTTTCTCCGTCCCCAAAGACTCAAGCTTGGCCAGCATCGCCGGCAGAACTGCCTCGGTCGAGCAGGTCGCGGCAACGATCAGAATCTCCTCGCGGATGTAACGCAGGAAAGGGCCAAGGCGAAGTCCGACAAGCCGCATCATGCCACCCAGCACAAGAAATACAAAAATGGCGGCACCCAGAAAGATTACGCCTATAAGTTCTGCCATCGAGACCAGAATACTCAACCCATACTTTCCTATCGTAAAGGCGATCCCTGCGCCTGCTGCAAGCGGAGCCAGCCACATAATCATGCGCACGATTCGGAAAAACGCCTGCAACATCACCTCGATCAGTTCGATGAGCGGGCCGCTCTTCGCCCCCATGGCACTGAGGGCAATACCAGAGAGAACTGAAACGAGGATGACTTGGAGCATGGCTCCCTTCACGAAGGCGTCCAGCAGCGTTGTTGGGATAATGTCGAGCAAAAACGCCACCGCCCCGCCGGACTTCGTGGTCGTATACGAAGCTATCTCTCCGACATCGAGACTGGAAGGATCAATGTTCATGCCCTTGCCAGGGGCTGTAACGTTCATCAGGATCAGGCCGAGCGCGAGCGCGACTGTCGAGAGCAGCTCGAAATAGATAATGGCCTTAAGGCCGATGCGGCCCACTTCCCGCAAACTGCCCATGCGCGCCATGCCGCAAACGACGGTGCCGAATATTATCGGCGCCAGCAGCATCTTGATAAGCTTGATGAACACCTCGCAAACCGGCGAAAGCGAAGCACCGAAGGCTGGAAAGAAATAACCGACGATCACCCCGAGAATAATACCGATCAGCACCTGGATATAAAGTTGGCCCCAGAGAGTACGAAATTGGATATCCGGCGCGATCGCGTTCAACTAGCCCTCGCCGATCTCTTTAAGCACAGCATAAAGTTCTGATTTGGCTTCAAAGCCGATCCCAGGAACGGACGGCAAGCCAACATAACCGTCGCATATAGCGGTCGCATCAGCGAAACCGCCGAAAGGCCGGAAGACGTCGGGATAAGACTCGTTGCCGCCGAGATGCAGCCCTGCCGCTATGTTGAGCGACATCTGATGGCCGCCGTGTGGCACGACGCGGCGGGTCGACCAGCCCTCCTTCGTCAGCACATCAAGAGTGCGAAGATATTCTACCAGCCCATAGGACAGGGCGCAGTCAAACTGGAGAAAATCACGCTCCTTGTTCATGCCCCCATAGCGCAACAGGTTTGCAGCATCTTGATGCGAAAAAAGATTCTCCCCGGTCGCCATCGGCGCGTCGTAAGATCTACCGAGCTTCGCTTGCAATGCGTAATCAAGAGGATCTCCGGCCTCTTCATACCAAAACAGATTATAGGGCCGTATTGCGGTGCCATAGGCCAACGCGGTTTCCAGATCAAAGCGGCCATTGGCATCGACGGCAAGATTCTGACCGTCGCCGACGACCTTCAACACCGCCTCAATGCGCTTCAGATCTTCGGCAAGCCCATTGCCTATCTTCATCTTGACGACGCGATAGCCTCGATCGAGATATGATTTCATCTCGTCCTGAAGCTGCGTATTATCCTTGCCAGGGTGATAATAGCCACCCGCAGCGTAGACCCAGACCTTGTTGTCCACAACGCCACCCCTAAAGCGATCCGCCAGCAACTGGTACAGCGGCTTTCCGGCAATTTTGGCCACCGCATCCCATACCGCCATGTCCAACGTTCCTACCGCCACGGAACGCTCGCCATGCCCTCCCGGCTTTTCGTTGGTCATCAACGTTCGCCAGATCGCGAAGGGATCCAGATTGTCGTTCTGCTCGTCGATAAGACTGGCGGGATCGGCATCCATCAAGCGCGGCAGAAAACGCTCTCGCATCAGCGCGCCCTGACCGTAACGTCCGTTGGAATTGAACCCATATCCAACCACTGGCTTGCCGTTCCTAATCACATCGGTGATAACGGCCACGGCTGAACAAGTCATTTTAGAAAAATCGATGTAAGCGTTAGCGATGGGGGAGGAGATCGCCACGGTCTTTTCAAGCACTTTAAGAATACGCATGATACGCCCCAGAAACCCGTGGCACTTTAGTATACAGTTTTCGAATGTGGTAATGCCGATCTGTTCGGCAATTATGCAATGGCGGCATTATGGAATTTAACTGGTTAGAAGACTTCATCGCGCTAAGCGAAACCGGTAATTTTTCGCGGGCGGCTGAGTTGCGACACGTAACCCAGCCGGCTTTCAGCCGCCGCATCAGGGCGCTCGAAGACTGGGTTGGCATAGAACTCTTTGACCGTAACCCACAAGGGGTGGTTTTAACCGAGGCCGGGCGTATTTTTAAACCCGGCGCCGAAGAAACCGTTCGCCGCGTCAGTCAATTATGCAGTGAAACGCGCGAGGCGGCGAATGTGCAGGCGACGACGCTACGCTTTGCGGCAACGCATGCGCTCTCCTTTACGTTTTTTCCCCAATGGATCCGCAAGCTGGCCCCCTCTGGTGCGATCAGCCTCATTTCCGATTCGATGCTGGCTTGCGAGCAGGTAATGATGCAGGGGGAAGCGCAATTTCTACTGTGCCATCATCATGACGGAGCACAAGGTCGCTTTGACCCTGCTCAATTTCTCTCCGCCCGTGTTGGAACCGACCGACTCATGCTCCTTTCTGCGCCGGCCCCAAATGGTGGTGCGCTATGGTCCGTGCCGGGGGATGGCAAGTCGGTCGATTATCTCGCTTACAGCGTCGAATCCGGGCTCGGCCGTATTGCGATGGCCCGGCAAGGTAAGGACGCCCTGTTCATGGCGCTGCGCCCGGTTGTCACTTCGCGTCTCGCCGCGACTTTGCAAAGCATGGCGCGCGATGGGCGGGGACTGGCTTGGTTACCATACAGCGTAGCCAAGGACGACATTGCCGCCGACAGACTGGTGCGTGCCGCGGATCCTCTCACCGACATTGAGATGGAAATTCGTCTCTTCCGACCACGCGCACGCCTGAGCGCCGCGGCGGAGAAGTTCTGGGCGAACTTGTCGGCACAATAGATTGAAAGCACGCTCCATAGACAGGCTCAAGACTGGGATCGGAAATGACCGGACCATTGGTCGGCGCTCGGTGCAATGAAGCTTCGCCCCAACCGGCCAAACCTTCATCAATGCAGATGCACACTCTTTTTGTATTCGAACCACGCCGCTATAAAGCGTCATGAATTTTCTGGTTATGACGCTAGGCTCGATTGGGGACTTCTTTCCTTACCTCGCAGTTGCGGAAGGGTTGCGGCAGCGCGGTCATCGGGTGGTTCTCGCATCGAACGCCGGCTATGCAGGACTCGCGCAGATGGCGGGATTTGAGTTCGCCGCGCTCTGGGACCGGTCCAGCCAGTCCCTGGATGGCATCATCGCGCAGGATCCGGCGCGCGCCTGGGCCGCGGTGCATGACGAGATGTTCCTGCCGGCGATAGAGCCGTCCCGGAAATGCATCGCCTATTATACACGCGAGGGACAATGGACACTGCTGGCATCATGGAGCGTTTTCGCGGCCGCAGAGGCGCATGACCTGACCGGCGTCCCGCTGCGCAAAATCTATCTTTCAGCCGGTGGTCTTCAGAGCGACAGAGAGGCGCGCCTGGACAATGCCGGCTTGCGCAATATCGGCCTGTTCCCCGGCTGGTTCGCGGATGCCGGTCTCACCCAGACAGGCTTTGCCATGCTGGACGACACCGCAGTCCCGCCCTTGTCCGACGAGCTGGAGGCGTTCCTGCGGGCCGGGTCCCGGCCGGTGATTTTCACGCCGGGAAGCTTCATGCGCGGTGCGGACGCATTCTTCCGCGAGGCGCTGGCAGCCTGCAATGCACTGCATTTGCGCGCGATCTTCCTCACCCCGTATCGCGATCAAGTGCCGCAAGACCTGCCCCCGCATGCCCGCCATTTCAAATATGCGCCGTTGCAGCGGCTGGCGCCCCGTGCGGCCGCGCTGGCGCATCATGGCGGCATCGGCACCCTGGCCCAGGGCCTGAAGGCCGGCATTCCGCAACTGGTCTCGCCGCTGTTCTTTGATCAGCCCGACAATGCCGCCCACCTGGCCGCGCTGAGTGTCAGCGCAACGCTCCCGCCGCAATTCTGGCAAGCCGATGCCGTCGCGGAAAAGCTGCATGCGCTGTTGCATTCGGCAACCGTGAAGCTGAGCTGCGCCGGAGCCGCGGCCCGCTTTGCAGGCGATAATGCGGTCGGACGGACCTGCGATATCATTCTGTCGCTGGCGGGATAAAAAGTCCCGGTATCCGCCGTCCAGAACGAATACCGGGAAAGTACACTCCAGGGGAAACTACATCTTGAACCGGATACCGAGGGTAAAGTAGCGGCCCACAACGTCGGTCCATGGCGACACGGGATAGTTCATGCCGACACTACTGGTATAGCCAACCGACTGCAGAAGGCTGCCTTTGGCTTGGAACAGGTTTGAAATATTTAGGAAGCCGGTGGCAGGAACATCCGCAGTCACGAAGTTGTAGGCGAAGTTCACATCCGTCTGCAGATAGGCGCCTTCATTGCCCAGGGCATAGTACTGGCCCGGCACCCTCGTTTGCGCCACTGGCGAGTCATATCTCTCCAACAAATCGAAGGTGAAATCATTGAGCAGGTAGTCGAAAGTAAAAGTGATCTTCTCCGAAGGAAGACCGGCTGTCGGCGCGCCGGCGGCGCTGCCGGAACCATTGGTTTCGGTCACGACCGGCGACGACTGAGTCTTGAAGGCCGGATAGTGCGTCCACAGCAGCCGGAAATTGGTGATGCCTTTCAAGTCGCTCCACTGGCTCAAATCCGTCTCATAGTTGAGCTCGATGTCTGCGCCTTCGGCATAGTTCAGCGCGATATTCTCGTTGAGCGAGTGATTCAGGATCGGATAGTTCGCAGGCGTCGTATTGGTGTAGTTGATCGGCCGCACCAAAAGACTGCAGTAGGGTTGCGCGCCATTCGATGCCGCGCAGTTGAATATGAACTGGGGTGTATTGCCGTTCACGCTGCCGATCGCATTGTTGCTGTAAATATGAAAATAATCGATCGAACCGCTGAAGCCGGGGAACCAACTGGGCGAATAAACCGCGCCGGCCGTGGTATTGTTCCACTTCTCGGGCTGAAGCGCGGGGTTTCCGCCCGTGACGGTGTTCAGCGAACTGCCGACGCCGGTGAGAGGATCGGTCACGCCGGAGCTGGTGATAACCTGCTGCTGGTACAGGTCCCACAAGGTGGGTGCGCGAAAATCGCGAGACCGGGTCGCCCGCAATTTCAGGTCGTCAATAACCTGCCATTCCAGCCCAACCTTCCATGTATTCGCCGAAAAATCGGAATGACTGATGCCGTTGCCAGAAGCGGAATATTGGGCATAGCGATAAGCGGCGTTGACCGACAATAGTTGAACGAGCGGAAGATCCTTGAGAAGCGGGGCATCGGCTTCGAAATAGCCTTCTCCGATATGTTCCGATCCCGTCGCGCCGGACTGGACTTCCTTGAACCAGGCCAAATTGCTGCTCGGGTAGGAGTTCGCCGATGGCGCGCATTGCGCTCCCAGGGTGTAAACCGGATAGAATGAACCCGAGCCGGTCAGGCCTGTGGGACATCCCGGTCCCGACCAGGTGCTGTATGGGCCCAAACGCAGATACTGCTGATTGAAGCTGTTGTCCGGCGTGCTGGTCGTAACATTCAGGCTTTGCTCGCGATATTCAATGCCCACCGCGACTTTGACGGGGCCAGCCCACCCCTGAAAGGCGGTGCCGCTGATGTCGGCGCCGACATCGGCCATGGTGTTGTGGGCGTTGTTCCAGGTGACGCCAGTGACGTAGTTGTAGGCTGCGGGTGCGATATTCCCCAAACTGTTGGTCGGGCCAGGTTGTCCAAACAGGTCAAGTGGTACGCAGCCAGGGAAAGCGCCGGAAGCGTAAAGGCTCGAAGCGCAGACGATATTTCCTGTCGATGGGTCTTTGACCGCATCCACGGCAGCGTAAAAGTGGTCGGTGTTGAGGTTGCCCTGAGTAAGTATCTGGGTACGGGTATCGCCATAAGTGAAATAGGTATCCCAGGAGAAGTCACCGAAGGTTTTGCCTTCCAGTCCCGCTGTGAAGGCCAGTGCGCCAGTATTCTGGTGAATGCCGAGTCGGCTCATGATTTCATTTTCGGTCCGAGCCATCGTAAAGCTGGAGGGCGCTCCAGCGGGGAAAAGCTGCGCCTGCTCGGCGGCGGTCAAGAAAGCATTGCCGCTGTAGATCGTGATCGGATAGGCGGTTGAGGTGTTGGTGATGCCCTGGCTGGCCTCAAAAGTATGCCCATGGGCGTAGCGAGCTTCGACATAGCCGGTGAGATCGTTGCCGAAATCCCAGTCGAAATGCCCGAAGCCCTGATAGGTCGAATTGGCCGGTAAAAGATATTCGTTATGCAGCCATCCGCCATCCCCGCCGATAGAGATGTTGGAGGTGTTGGTGAGGGTTCCGGGATTGAACGGCACGATACTTTGACCGTTGGTCGAGAACTGGTACCGGGCTATGCCCGCCAATGGGCCGCTCGTGGCAGGTCCGAGCGAGCCAGCCGCGCCCGCAGGAGAGACAATGATGCCATTGGGCGAAGCGTTGTTTTGGCGCACGCCAAATACCAGGGTGTAGGGATTGGTGGCTGAACCCGCGGCCCCCGCGCTTGTGGGCAAGGACTGGACGATTGCCGAGCTTATCGCGCCATAGGGACGCGTTGTGGCGTCGGTAACCGCATCCTGGTTGAGCATTTCCATGCTCCAGATCAGATGACCGTGGGAGCCAATATCCTCGCCCCCCGCCAAGCCGACTCTGAAGGATTTTCGGTCGCCGTAACCGGAAATGCCGGCCTGGAACAGGCCTTTAAGGCCTTCGAATTTGCGGTCCAGAATGAAATTGACAACGCCCGTAACCCCGTCTGATCCATAAACAGCAGAGACGCCCCCGGTCACCACGTCCACGCGCTGAACCAGCATTTGCGGGAGCATATCCACATTGACGGTGGTGTCGTAGAATGTGCCCGGTACCCTGTGACCATCTTCCAGGATCAGGGTACGGATCGGGCCAAGGTCGCGCAGATTGAGAAAGTTGCCAGCCTGGTTGTAACCGCGACCATTGGCGCCCGTCGTCGTATTGTTCGACGTCGAAGCTTCTTCGAACTGAGGCAGTTTGTTGAGAGCCTCGGGGATGCTGTCAGGCGTGGTCGCCTGCAATTGCTCGGCTGTTTCGACCGTTACCGGCGTGGGCTGCAGATTGCCGTTCGCGATATGGGTACCGGTCACCGTGACCTGCTCGGTCGGCAGGTTGCCGGCCACGGTCTGGGCCACTGCGCTGTTCGCAAGCGCGAAAACGCTCACCGTCCCGGCGAGCATGGTCGTCAGACAATGCTTGTGCATCTCCGTCCCCTCAAAATTATTTTTGTCTGGATAGTGGGACGCGCGGTTCGCGAATCCCCCCTATGAAATTTTCGCGGGCGAGGCCGGGAACCGTATTATTTAGTCCAGCTTCAGGCGTACGCCCAAGGTAAAGTAGCGCCCGATGATGTCCTCATACGGAACAACGGGATAATTCATCCCCGGACTGCCAGTGTAATTGGGAACCTGAAAAACACCGGGCTTGGCATCGAACAGATTGTTGATGTTGAGAAATAGCGTCACCGGCGTTCCGTCGGCGAAGGCCTCATAGGCAATGTTGAGATCGGTCTGGAAATAGGCCGGCAGATCACCCGTGGAAGGATCATACACCAGAGTCGGATTGGGGTTCTGTCGAAGTGGGCCATAATAGCGCTCCATCACATTGATAGTCAGCGGTTTAAAAACATAGTCGAGCATCAATGCGCCCTTTTCCGACGGCAGGGCCGAGCCCGGCGCATTGGCCGATCCCGCCACATCGGTGATGACGGAGCCAGGCAGACCCAGGGTCTTCAGGAAAGAGGTGTGGGTCCAGAGCAGCCGGACATTCAACCAGCCCGGCAGACCGGACCAGGCGCTGAGATCGGTGTGATAGCTGACGTCAAAGTCCATCCCTTCCGTCCACTGGCTCTGGAAATTCTGCGCCTGGGCGTAGAAAAGGGTTGGGAAATTGAGCGGCGATGTACTGTTGTAGGAAACGGGTCGCTGGATCAGGCCGCAATAGGGCGACGTCCCATCCGCCGATGCCAGGCACAGAGATTGCACCACTGGATTGTTGCCGGAAATGGTGGCGATCTCGCGTTCCACCAAAAGGTGAAAATAATCGATGCCAATGCTGAGGTTTATCAACCAACGCGACGTATAGACCAGCCCGATCGTCGTATTGTTGGCCACCTCCGGCTTCAGGGCCGGATTGCCCACCGTCAAAGTGTTGGCCGATCCGGAAGCGCCGGTAAGCGAATCGCTGATGCCCGAAGTGCTGGTGACCGGCCCCTGAAAAAGATCCCATAGTGTCGGCGCGCGGATATCGCGTGAGCGCGTGGCATGAAGTTTCAAGTCGTCGGCGACCAGCCAATCTCCGCCCAGCTTCCAGGTGGCGGCAGAAAAGTCCGCCTTGACCTTGCCGCTTGCAATCGGATTAAGCCCGGCCACGTCATAACGGGTGTAGCGGGCAGCGCCATTGAAGGACAGGCGCGCGATGCCCGGCAGATCACGCAGCAGTGGCGCATCGAATTCGATATCGGCCTCCGAAACATGTTCCGAGCCCAATGCGCCCGACTGCACCTCCTTGAAGTTGCCCAGATCCGCGGGCGGGAATGTGCCGTTCGGTGAGGCGGCGGTGGGCGCAAAGCTTCCCGGAGGCGCCAAGCGCAAATTTAGCGGATTGAAGCTGTTGTCCGGGGTGGTCGTCGTTACATTGAGGTCGGCCAATCGATATTCGGCACCAAATGCGACTTTGGTCGGTCCTGCCCAGCCTTCGAATACTGTGCCGGTGATATCGGCGCTAAAATCATCCAACCCATTATGCGCCACCCAATAGGTCGTGGCGCCAACATAGTTCAGCACCGCCTGCGAGGCGTTGGAGCCATTGATCGCCGTGACGCTCTGGCCGAACAGATCAAGCGGCACGCAGCCGGGAAAAGCACCAGGCGCCGTCAAGGTGACATTGCAGACGATGTCGCCCGTCGCGGGATCGCGCACAGCGTCCAGCGCGGCGTAGAAGCGCGCCGTGTTCACATTGTTGCGCGTGGTGAGCTGGGTGCGCGTCTCGCCGTGGGTATAGGATAGGTCCCAAGAGAAATTTCCCCAGGCCGTGCCTTCCAGTCCTGCGCCCAGCGCCAGCGCGCCGGTATGCTGGTCCAGACTCAATCGGCTCATCAGGTCGTTGTCCATTCGGTTCATCTGGAAGCTGGGACAGGCCGTGGCCGAGGACGTCGGGATGAAAGATGCGCCGGGCTGGCAGCTGGACGGCGCGGCGGGAAATAAGAAAGCCTGTTCGGCGGGCGTTAGAAACGCGTTGCCGCTATAGATGGAGATCGGATATTGCGCGCTCGATCCATTGGTGCTGATGCCGGACCCATTGATGTTGGTGAATATCTGGCCTGCTTCGTAGGTGCGCGCCATGGCATAGCGCGCCTCCGCATGGGCCGTGAGGTCATCGCCAAAATCCCAGCTGAAGCGGCCAAAGCCCTGGCCCGTGTCGCTCACCGGCAGCAGATATTCATTATGTTCAATGCCGCCATCGCCGCCGATGGAAAAATTGGCGGTTGCAGTCGGCACGCCAGGATTGAAGGGCGCGAGACTGCCGTCATTCAGAAACTGCAATCCCCTGCCCAGGCCGGACACAATCAGACCGCCCGGCGCGGTGTTGCTTTGCCGGATGTTGGTGACCAGCACATAGGGGCTGGCGGTGGTTCCCGCGCCGACAATGGAGGTGCCCAGATTGCCCAAGGGGCGTGTGGCTGCATCGGGCAGCCCATCGCGGTCATGATATTCCAAACTCCAGATAAAATGCCCGTGCGCGCCGATGTCTCCGCCGCCGGCAAGGCCCGTGCGAAAGGACTTCGCGTCTCCGTAACCGGAAATACCGCCCTGCAGCACCGCCTTGAAGCCTTCGAACTTGCGATCCAGGATGAAATTGACCACACCGGTCACCGCATCGGAGCCATAGACCGCCGAGGCTCCGCCGGTTACGATTTCGACGCGGCTTACCAGCATCTGGGGCAGCATCTCCACATCCACCGTGGTGTCGTAAAAAGTGCCCGGCACACGATGACCATCCTCCAGCACCAGAGTTCGGATCGCACCCAGATTGCGCAAATTCAGAAAGTAACCTGGCGCATTGTTGCCGCGACCGTTGGCGCCGGTGGTGGCATTGTTGGGCGTCGAGCCACCCATGAAGACGGGCAATTTGTCCAGCGCCTCTGGAATGCTGCCCGGCGTGGTGGCCAGAAGCTCATCGCTGGAAACACTGGAAACCGGGGGCGTACGGTCATCCATACCGCGGATACGCGAGCCGGTGACAACCACGGTCTCCGCGACGGAACCGTTCTCTTCGCGATCCCCGCCGGCATCCGTGCGCGCGATCACCACCGCACCGGAAGCATCGCGGCTGGCGATCAAACCAGTGCCGGCAAGTATCTGTGCGAGCGCCATCTCGGGTGCCGCACCATGAACCTCATTGCTGGTGTGCCCAGCGACGTCGTCGGCGTTATAAATCAGCTGAACGCCAGACTGGCGGATATAGTCGTCCAGCGCCGCACCCAGACTCTTGGCCGGAATGGTCACAAATCCCTGCGCCACCGCCGTCGCCGACAAAGCCCAAAAGCTCGCCGCGCCGAAAAGACCAATCTTCGGGGAACGCTTGCCTGCTATGTGTGCCCCCCGTTTTTATTCTTGGTTTGGGCGTTAATGGGGCCGTTCCGCTAGCGGGAAACGACGATCTTGTCACCCTGTTCGTTGACGGACAGTCCAAAGCCGCGATGCAGGAGCTGGACGAAGACGTCCACATTGTCGGCCTTGAAGCTGCCACCAATTCGGATCTTGCGTGCGCTTCCCTCCACCAGGATGTGGCGGCGGTTGTAGCGGTTGAACTGCTCAGCCGCGTCGGCCAGCGTCTGCTGGTTGAACACCAGGACGCCGCGCCGCCAACTTAGGTCATTGGAAATCTCCTGGTCAGGCTTGGCGGCCAGAAGCGTTTCGCTGCCCTTGGCGATAATTTCATGCCCGGCCTGGGCGAACAGCGGCAAGCCCTGCGGCTGGTCGGTCTGCTCGATCTTCACCCGGCCTTCCTTGACCACAACCCGCACATCGTCGCCGTTGCGGAAGACGGAAAATTTGGTGCCGATGTCGGTGATGCGACGGTTGCCGGCATAAACAGTGAATGGACGGCGGGCATCATGCGCCACGTCGAAATAGGCCTCGCCGGAATCCAGCGTCACCGTCCGGCTCTTGCCGGTAAGCTCGGCATGCAGGCGTGTATTGGCGTCAAGCTCCACCTGGGTGCCGTCCGCCAGCCGCAACGCCTGCCTTTGCCCAACTGCGGTCTGGTAATTCTGCGTGTGTGGCGTTTGCGTCTGCCAGAACCAGGCCGTGCCACCAAGTGCGATCACCAGTGACGCCGCGATGGCAGTCGGCACGAACCAAGAGCGTCCCAGCCGGCGCTGGACCGGCGCGGGCGCCTTTAGCGCCGCCAGACGGTTGGCGCGCTGCCAAGCCGCCTTGAGCCTGAGATAGGCGACCTTGTGCCGGCTGGATTGCTCCAGCCACAGCTCCATTCTGTCGCATTCCTCTGCCGTGAGGCCGCGATCTTCCCGCGTCAGCCATCCTGCCGCGATCGCCTCGATCTCGTCAGCGGACATCGCGCGGCCTTTTGAAGAAATTGTATCGGCGCGCTTCGCTCGTCACGGCGCCGCGCCGGCCGTTCAGCGCTTGCGCCAGAAGGCGCATGCCCTTGGCAACCTGATTTTCCACAGTGTCCGTGGCAATACCCATCTTTTTGGCAACTTCCCTCTGCGACAACCCCTCCACCTTGCGCATCAGGACCACCTTGCGGCAGCGCGGCGGCAGATCGTCCAGCGCAGCCTGCAATAGCCGCAATTCTTGGCGGGCAGCGACATTGGCCTCGGCCGATGGCCTGTCATCTGAGACGTTCATCCAATCGAAATCCGCCATGCTCTCCAGGGAAACGACACTCTGCCGGCGCAGACGATCGATCACCAGGTTGCGCGCAATCTGAAATAGGAAAGGCTTGACCATCTGCGGCCGTTCCCGGCAGGCCGCCTCATAGACGCGCGCATAAGCCTCCTGCCTGAGATCGAGGATCTCGGCATCGCCGCGCCAGTTCCGCTGCAGAAAGCGGGTGAGCATGGGCTCAAGGGGCAGGACTTCCTGCATGAACCATTCGTCGATTGGTTGTTCGGCCATTCCTCCCTAGCGTCCGCCCTGATCGGGGTGTTTTGCCGGTTTTTCCGGCTTCCCCCTGTGTTTTTAAGGTTTTTCCACTGTTCGTATACTATGACGTGTCACGGCAGAAAATCCCCCATAGATTCTACCCGGACTATCCAGTTGGCGCCTTGATCCGAAATCAATCAATTCGCCACTGCAGTTACTGGGTATGAAACGACGGAGCACGGGATGAGCAGGCTTGGCAATTATGATCGATCGGCGCCCTCCCCAAAGCTGCAAACGATGGTTTTGGGCGCGCTCGGTATCGTCTTCGGAGACATCGGAACCAGTCCGCTTTACACACTCAAAACAGTCTTGACGCTCTCAGGCGGCAAGTTGGATTCAGGCGTGGTGCTGGGAATCCTGTCCCTATTGATTTGGACACTCATCCTTATCACTTCGGTAAAGTACGTTACCGTCGCAATGCGGATCGATAACGACGGTGAGGGCGGCATCCTGGCGCTGATGACCCTTCTGGGAGTCAAACAGCGTCGCCGGCCGGTCATTGTTGCAGTAGGTTTGTTTGGGGCCGCCCTGATCTATGGCGACGGCGCAATTACCCCGGCGATTTCGGTTTTATCCGCGTTGGAGGGCCTCAACATAGCATGGCCGTCCTTCTCGCCCTACGTGCTGCCAATCTGCGTTCTGATCCTGCTTGTACTCTTTGCTCTTCAGTCGCAGGGCACAGCTTGGATCGGAAGACTGTTTGGACCTGTCATGACGACATGGTTCGTCACAATAGGAGTGTTGGGGTTACACGGCGTTCTGGCACACCCGTCGGTTCTGTGGGCGATAAACCCTCTCTTCGCCTTTCGATATCTTGCTTCTTCCCCAGGCGCCTTTCTTGTGTTGGGCGGCGTATTCTTGTGCGTGACGGGTGCGGAAGCGTTGTATGCCGACATGGGGCATTTTGGTGCAAAGCCAATTCGCATCGCCTGGTCGGGCTTGGTTTTGCCCACATTGGTACTGAGCTACGCAGGTCAAGCCGCGCTCGTTCTATCTGGGACCAATATTTCCGACAATATATTCTTCAGGCTTTGTCCGCAGCCACTGTTGATACCGATGGTACTGCTCGCCACCGTAGCAACGATTATTGCGAGCCAGTCCATCATTACAGGCGCCTTTTCCATGACCAGACAAGCGATCCAACTAGGTTGGATGCCCCGCATGAAAATCGTCCAGACGTCTGAGCAGGGCTACGGGCAAATCTATGTGGCTCCAGTCAATTGGATCTTGATGGGGGTAACCATTTCCCTGGCTGTCTGGTTCGGCAAGTCAGACAATCTTGCAGCAGCTTATGGCATTGCGGTCTCCGCGACCATGTTGATGACGTCCGTTCTCCTTTACATCGCAATGCGGGATATTTGGCACTGGCCCCTGGCTGGAGCCGCGGCTGTCGCCTTGGTTTTCTGTATAATAGATGGAGCGTTCTTCGCTGCGAACCTGCAGAAAATCGCGGAGGGCGGATATGTTCCTCTTGTTCTGGCAGCCGCGGTCTATGGCGTCATGGTGATCTGGCATCTAGGCAATGACGCGGTAGTAGCTCGCATTCAGGACAGTGTGGTACCGATCGCCGAATTCGTTCAGCGCTTAAAGGATCATGCGATTGCCCGGGTGCCAGGTTCCGCTGTCTTTCTGACACGCACAGGCCGTGATGCCCCGCCTGTGATGGTCTGGCACGTCAAGCACAACAGAGCACTCCATGAGAAGGTAGTGATATTGACCGTGGTTACCGAATCCGTTCCGTGGACACGAAGCGAGACCAGGCTCTCGGTGCAGGAGATATCGTTCGGCTTCTGGAGGCTGAATGCCCGATTTGGCTTTATGGAGCGGCCCAATATTCCTCTCTTGATATCACAATCAAAAGCGCTCGGGTGCGATGTGGACCTTTCCGACGTCACATATTACGTGGGGCATGAAACAATCGTCCCGGAAAAGGGACGCGGAAGACTTCCTCGCACCATCGAAGCCATCTATGCAGCTATGCAAAGGAATTGTGTGCAGATCACGGAGTATTTGCGATTGCCGCCGGATCAAGTTGTAGAAATAGGCCGTGAGATAGCAATTTGATCCGCATGGCGTCGGGCATGCCGGCGCGCCACTCGTAGCGCGCAGACGTTTCACAATTTGAGTATCCCCACAGGAGTAGTTGGTGAATTGGAACGTCAGTATGCGTTAAACGCGGCATGGTTACAAATGCGCGCCGGTATCAATTGAAGCGCGCCGCTTCGTGGAACCCATGATCTCTATGTATGGCAAGGTAGTATCCCGACTTCTCCTGGACCTGAAGATCGCCAAGTGACATCCAATTAACTGCGCAGTCACCTGCTCCTCACCTTGACAAAGTACCGTGACCTCAGAACATCTGGGGCATGGCAAGTGCTTGCTATCGTACTTTTGGCCGGTGGATTCGCGTTGGGCTCGCCCAATCATGATCGGCGTGCCGAGCCGGCCATAACATCCCCGCCCTGCACCAGGGATGCCAGCAGGGGCTGCGATGGCTGGGACCGATCGTCTCCTCCCCAGCCCGAGACGCCCCAGCAACGGGATTGCCCCAGAGGCTCATCGGCGGCCACTGTCCGACCCGGTGTCTGGTACTGTATTCCCGACCGTGCCATCGGAGATTGAACCAGGCGAAGCTTGGGAATGATGACAAACCGTCGTCACGGCTTCCTGTCGCGCTTTCCCGCGCCATCCGCTGTGAAGCCATTGCGGACACGCGCCAGGAGAGTTGTCAGGGTCGCCAGTTCATCTGCGGACAGGGCGGTGAAGACCTTGCGCATCAAAGCCTTGTTGGTATCCATCGCTTTTTCCACGACCGTTTCCCCCTTGCGCGTCAGGCTGGCAAGCTGGCTCCTGCGATCATTGTCGGCGACGGCGGACGTGACCAGGCCGTCGCGCTCCAGGGCCGAGATCAGCCCTGACACCGTCGCCCGCGTCACACCCATGGCCGCCGCGATATCCTTTTGCGCCACGCCGTGGCCTTTGGCGGCCCACAGCTGCACCAAAATTTGAAACCGCGCAGGTGTTGCCGCCGAATCGGCCATCCACTCGCAGACGGTGTTGTCCATCTGCTGCGCGGTTGAACGAATGGCAAATATGGTGCCGAACATCTGCTGTTCCCGTTCCGAGAGCCGGCTGCGGACGGCCGCCATGACCGCTGGCGGTGGTTCCGCGGGCAGTTGGGACCGCTTGGGCGCACTCATAGAGGCTCTCCGGCTGGTTTCTTGTCTTCGCTATATAGTATGGTTCCTAACTATATGCGTCAATCCCCTGCCCGTCCCCGAAAATCCGCATGGCTCCCGGCCGCCAAGTCCGTTGACATGATTAGGCACCTAACATATTTGTACGGTGCCTAACTAAATGGGGTTCCGCCATGACCGCCACCACACTTCTCCTGACAGATGAACGCACACCGGCCCAGAAGGACACAGGCACCGCGGCCCCCAAGGCCAAGGCGGCGCCGGCAGACGACAAGCCGCGCCACACCAAGACCCTCCTCAAGGCATCCATCGCCGCCTTGCTGCTGGCGACGGTGGCCACGGGCGGCTACCTCTATTGGGACAACGCCCGGCGCTATGAGACGACAGACGACGCCTTCATCGCCGCGCGCCAGTTCTCTATCGCTCCCAAGGTTGCGGGCTACCTCATCGCCGTTCCGGTCACCGACAATCAGCATGTCGTCGCCGGACAGGTGATCGCCCGCATCGACGACCGCGACTATCGCACCGCGCTGGCCCAGGCCGAGGCGCAGGTGGCGGCGGCCCAGACCGCCATCACCAACATCGACGCGCAGATCGAGGTACAAAAGGCCCAGGTCACCCAGACTGTGGCGCAGGTCGCCCAGAACAAGGCCACCCTCACCTTCGACGAAATTCAGGCCAAGCGCTACGACATGCTGGCGCGCCAGAATGCCATCGCGCTGCAGACCGCGCAGCAGAACGACACTGCGCTGCTCCAGCAGCAGGCGAGCCTCGACACCGCCAAGGCCGGCGTCACCGCCGCGCAGAAGCAGATCACGGCCCTGGCCGCCCAGCGCGGCACAGCCCAGGCCAATCTCGCCAACGCCATCGCCCAGCGCGATCAGGCCAGGCTCAACCTCTCCTATACGGTGATCAGGGCGGCGCAGGCCGGCCGCGTCACCAACCTTTCCGCGGCGGTCGGCCAGTATACACAGGCCGGCACCGCCATCAGCAGTTTCGTTCCGCAGGAAGAGACCTGGGTGAACGCCAACTTCAAGGAGATCCAGCTCGACCGCATGCGCCCGGGCGACACGGTGAAGCTGCGCGTTGATGCCTATCCCGAGCGCGCGCTTTACGGCCATGTGGCCAGCGTGCAGGCCGGCTCGGGCACCGCCTTCTCGCTCCTGCCGGCCGAGAACGCGACCGGAAACTACGTCAAGATCGTCCAGCGCGTGCCGGTGAAGATCACCATCGACGATCTGCCCAAGGACGTCACCCTGGGCCCGGGCATGTCGGTGTCACCCATCGTGCGCATCGACTCCAGGCCTTCGCTGATTGAGAAGCTGGAGGCCGTGCTGTGAGCGGCGCGGGGGCCAGAACTGCCGGAACCAATCCCTGGGTGATCGCGCTTCTGGTGGCGGGCGCGTCCTTCATGGAGACGCTCGACTCCACCATCGCCAATGTGGTGCTGAACTATATCGCGGGCGGCATGGGGGTGAGCGAGGACGAAGCCTCCTGGGTGGTCACCACCTATCTGGTCGCAAACGCCGTCATCGTCACCGCGACCGGCTTTTTCGCCAGCCGCATGGGTCGCAAGAATTTCTTCCTCTTCTGCCTGACGCTGTTCACTGTCAGCTCGCTGATGTGCGGCCTGTCCACGAACCTCGAGATGATGCTGACCTTCCGCATCCTGCAGGGCTTGGCGGGCGGCGGCATGGTGCCGGTGGCGCAATCCATCCTGGCCGACGCCTTCCCGGCGGAAAAGCGCGGCCAGGGCTTTGCCCTGTTCGGCGTCGCGGTGGTGGTGGCCCCGATTGTCGGACCCACCCTCGGCGGCTGGCTGGCGGACAATGTCGGGTGGACCTGGTGCTTTCTGATCAATGTGCCGGTCGGCATCTTCATGACTGCGGCGATCGCCATGGTGCTGCATGAAGCCCCGTCCGCCACGGCCCATCAGCAATCGCGCGGCACATTCGATTATGTCGGCTTCGGGCTTGTCGCCGTCTTCCTGGGCGCGATGGAGCTGGTGCTGGACCGCGGGCTCGAGGATGACTGGTTCGCCTCACCCTTTATCGTGAAAATGACGATCGCCTCCGTGGTCGCGCTTGTGCTGCTGATCCCCTGGGCGATGCGCCGCCAGAACCCGGTGGTGGATGTCCGCATGCTGGCGACACGCCAGTTCGGCGCCAGCTTCCTGGTCATGATGGCGACCGGCGCCATTCTTCTGTCGACCACCCAGTTCCTGCCCCAGCTGGTCCAGCAAGGTTTCGGCTACACAGCGACCTGGGCCGGGCTGGTGCTGTCGCCGGGCGGCTTGGTCACCATCGCGATGATGGGTGTGGTCGCCCGCCTGTCGGGCAAGATCCAGCCGAAGTACCTGATCGCCACGGGCGCGATCTTCTGCGCAGTGTCGATGTACGGCCTGACCGACGTCTATGGCGATCTGGGCTTCTGGTTCTTCGCCCGCTCGCGCTTCCTGCTCGGCGCCGGCCTGCCCCTGATCTTTGTGCCGATCATGGCCGCCTCTTATGACGGTCTGCCGGCGGGCAAGACCGACCAGGCCTCGGCCCTGATGACCGCGGCGCGCAACACCGGCGGCTCGATCGGCATCTCGATCGTCTCCAACATTCTCGCCCATCGCGAGCAGTTCCATCAGAGCCGACTGATCGAGCATGCAATCCCCTCGAACCCGCAGTATCAGGACACGTTGGCCCAGATCACCAACTTCTTCGTGGCCCAGGGCAGCTCGCTGGGCCAGGCCAAACAGCAGGCGATTGGCTGGATGGGCCAGCAGGTGCACGCCCAGGCGCTGTACCTCGGCTATGTCGATGCCTTCTGGGTTCTGATGGCGATCTCTCTTGCAGCCGTGC
Organism: Rhizomicrobium sp.; assembly: GCA_036488555.1. Taxonomy (GTDB): domain Bacteria; phylum Pseudomonadota; class Alphaproteobacteria; order Micropepsales; family Micropepsaceae; genus Rhizomicrobium. Next base: position 4,630 of record DASXHL010000071.1, on the reverse strand, counting down.
CGCTGGCCCTGACCCTGCGCAACGTCAAACTTGGCGGGCCGGTCCATATAGGACATTGAATTGGCTGGCGGTGGCCACTGCTAGGGTAAAGCCAAATCATGATTGCGAAGGACTGGCGGGTGACCGAGCACGCTTTGGAGCGCCAGGGCCAATTGCTCTTCCAGCACCGGCTTCTGCAATATCGGAATCGTGGAAAAGCGCGGATCGACCATATTCGGCGAATAACCGGTCACGAACAAGAACGGAACACTTTGTGAGGCCAGAAGTTCTGCCAGCGGATAGATGATCTCGCCCTGCAGGTTCATATCCAGCACAGCCACCAGAAAACGTTCCGCATTGACGGCCGCGATAGCGTCTGAAAGCCGACCCACCGGATCGGTTGGCCGATAGCCGATCGACTGCAGCATCTCCTGCATGAAGATGCCGACCACCTGTTCGTCTTCCACCAGCAAAAGTCGCGGAGCTGTCTGACGATTTGGCTCCGCCACCGCGACAACCTCGGTGGCCTGATTGCGAAGCTGCATTTCCATTGTGAATATCAGCCCAGACGGCCGCCAATCAAATTCGGTACGTCCTCCGCGACCGGCGCCAAGACTCGAAATGACCCGGGTACCGAAACCGGCTTTTTTGGGCGGAACGACTTTCGGTCCATGCGATTCGCGCCATATCATGGAAAGCCCTGCCCCGAATGCCGACCAGTTGACATCGACGCGGCCGCCATCCACCGACAATGAGCCGTACTTGGCCGCGTTGGTCGCAAGTTCGTGTATGGCCATCGCGACAAGCTGGGCCTGTTCCGGCAAAAGCACGAGAGATGGCCCCATGGCCGTGATGCGCTGCTGGCTTTCACCGTTATAGGGCGCCAGTTCGTCCAGAATCAGGCGCAAAATATCGGCGCCCTCCCATTTGGATTGCGATAACAGCTCATGGGTCTGGGCCAGCGCGCCAATCCGCCCTTCAACCGCCTTGATATAGCTCTCGACGTTGTCGCGCTTGGCCATGCGGACAATGGCCTGGACGACCGCCAGAGTGTTCTTCGCCCGGTGATCCACCTCGCGGGTGAGAAGCATCTGGCGATTTTCCGCCTCCTTGCGATCGGTTATGTCGGTGGTGACGCCACTATAGCGCACCAAAAGGTTGGAGCTGTCGAACGACGCTGCCGCTGCGGCCGTGCACCAGCGCACATCCCCATCCGGTCTAACGATACGAAACTCGAGCTTGCATGTCGGCTTTTCGACCGAAAGGCTTACCAGGGCGCTTCGGATTGCGCCTACATCGTCTGCATGGATCCCGCAGCGAATATTCTCGACCGAAGGAACGAAGCTCTCATGCTCTACCCCAAATATTCTGCTTTGCCCTTCATCCCAAAACCATGTCTTCGATATCAGGTCGTAATCCCAGGAGCCCATATTGCCAGCCATCAGCGCCAACCCCCGGCTCTGCTCGCTTTTGCGCAATCGATCGGTGGAAAGCGCCAGCGCCTGGGTGCGTTCCTCCACGCGGCGTTCCAGGTCGTCATTCAATTTCTGCAGGTCGCGCGTCTTGCGGAAAAGCTCGGCGAACACCCGAACCTTCGCGCGCAACAGTTCCGGCACGACAGGCACGGAGATATAGTCGACCGCGCCCGCCTCGTAGCCCCTGAGATAGTCGCTTTCCGCGAGATGGATGGCGGAAATGAAGATGATGGCGGTTTTCTGGAAACGCGGATGGTCGCGGATCATTTGTGCCAGCTCAAACCCGTCGAGCTCGGGCATGCATACGTCAACGAGAATGACGGCGACCTCCGATTTCAGGAGGTAAGCAAGCGCCTCCCTGGCGGAGGAGACGGCGACGAGATTTTCGTCCAGCTCCGCCAGCATGACCTCATAGCTCAAAAGCTTGCCCGGCTGGTCATCGACCAGAAGCACATTGACGCGTTCCCGCTGTTCCATGGCGGCGCTCACCGGTGCAGCCACATGCGCAGCGCCGACAGGAGCTGTTCGGTATTGACTGGTTTGGCCAGATAGTCGGAGGCACCCGCCTCCAGGCATTTCTCGCGGTCTCCCTTCATCGCCTTGGCGGTGAGCGCAATGATGGGAAGGCGGCGATATTCAGGCTCTTCCCGGATGCGGCCGATGGTCTGATAGCCGTCCATCTCTGGCATCATGATGTCCATAAGCACGATGGCCAGCTCCGGCGTGGAGCGCACAAGCTCGATCGCCTCCATACCCGTCGTCGCTGTCAGCACACGCATGCCGCGGCGCTCCAGGGCGCTTGAGAGCGCAAAGATGTTGCGGGCATCATCGTCCACGAGCAGCACCGTCTTGCCGACCAGGTCGTCGTCCGAGCTGGTGAGCCTTTCCAGCATCTGCTGTTTTTCACGCGGCAGGTCGGTCACATTGCGGTGCAGGAATAATGCCGTCTCGTCCAGCAGTCGCTCGGGCGATTCCACCCCTTTCACCACGATGCTTCGCGCCACGGAATGCAACTTCGCTTCCTCTTCGATTGAAAGTTCGCGCCCCGTGAAGACAACCACCGGCAGGTCGGCCAGGGCGGGGTCGGCATTCAGTTTTTCCAGAAGTTCGAAGCCGGAGATGTCGGGCAGGCGCAGATCCAGCACGACGCAGTCGGCGGGCTTTTCCTGCAACAGGTCCAGCGCCGATGCTCCAGTGCCGGCTGACACAATCTCGATGTCGTCATGCTCGAGCAGCGCGGAAATGCTGAGTTGCTCCGCGGGATTGTCCTCCACCACCAGGAGACGCTTGCGCCTGGGCTGCACATAGGCCTTGATCTTGGATAGCGCCAGCCGCACGCCTTCCGCCGAGGTCGGCTTGGGCACAAAGGAAAAGGCGCCCCTTGCCAGCGCGTGCTGCTTGTCCTCGTCCAGTGTGATGATCTGGACGGGAATGTGACGCGTCTTGGGATTTTGCTTGAGCTGGCTCATCACCGTCCAGCCCAGCATGTCGGGCAGGAAGATGTCGAGCGACACCGCGGCGGGCGAATATTCCTCCGCCAGTTCCAGTGCGTCCTCCCCACGGCTGGCAATGATCACCTTGAAGCCTTCCTCATGGGCTATATCCATAAGGATGCGGGCGTAATGGGGATCGTCTTCCACGATCAGCAAGACCGTATCGCCAGACGCGAGAATGGCGCGATCGTCCAGGATCTGTTCAGGAACACGTTCGGGCAGCACCGGCCCCGCCGACGGCTGCGCGGGACGCACCACGGTGGCCGCGCCGACATAGCGAACCGGCAAATAAAGGGTGAAGGAGCTGCCCGCGCCGGGCGTACTGCGCAGCTGAATCTCTCCTCCCAAAAGGTTGGACAGTTCGCGACTGATCGCCAGACCCAGGCCCGTGCCGCCATACTTGCGGCTGGTCGAGGCGTCGGCCTGCTGGAATGCCTCAAAGATCAGCTTCTGCTTTTCCATTGGAATGCCGATACCGGTATCGGACACTTCAAAGGCCACCACATTGGCGGCCTGGCCCAGGACGGGATGGTTGGTGTTCCAGCCTTCCCGCATGGCGCTTACCTTGAGGCTGACCTGGCCCTGCGCGGTAAACTTGAAGGCATTGGAAAGCAGATTCTTGAGCACCTGCTGCAGCCGCTTGGAATCGGTCAGCATGTTGCGGCCCAGACTCGGGTCCAGACTGACCGAGAATGTGAGCAGGCGCGCATCCGCTTCATGGCGGAAGGGCCGAGCCACCGCCTCGATCACATTGGCGAAGCTGACTTCTTCCGCCTCCACGGTGACCGTGCCGGACTCGATCTTGGACAGGTCCAGAATGTCGCTGATCAGGTTGAGCAGGTCCGTGCCGGCGCCATGAATGGTGCGGGCGAAATCCACCTGCTTGGCGGTCAGGTTGGCGTCGGGATTGTCGGCCAGCTGCTGGCCCAGGATCAGGATGGAGTTCAAGGGGGTGCGCAGCTCATGGCTCATATTGGCCAGGAATTCCGACTTGTATTTAGAGGTCAGCGCCAGTTCGCTGGCTTTTTCCTCCAGCGCGCGGCGGGCCTGTTCGATTTCCTGGTTCTTGCGCTCGACCTCGACATTCTGCTCGGCCAGTTCGCGCGCCTTCTGCTCCAACTGTTCGTTGGTCTGCTGCAATTCCTTCTGCTGGGTCTGCAATTCGCCGGCCAACTGCTGGGACTGCTTGAGCAGGCCTTCGGTCTGCATGGTGGCCTCGATGCTGTTGAGCACGATGCCGATGCTGGCCGTGAGCTGTTCCAGGAAGGCGATCTGCAGGCTGGTGAAATCCGACAGCGAGGACAGTTCGATCACCGCCTTGACCTGGCTTTCGAACAGCACGGGCAGGACGATGATGTTCTTGGGCGTCACCTGCATCAGGGCGGAGGAAATCGCCACCGCGCCTTCCACGCCCCCCACCAGCATGGTGCGCTTGTCGAGCGCGCATTGGCCGATCAGGCCATGGCCGACACGGAACTGCTTGGGATGACCATCCATGGGATGGTCGGCAAAGGCGGACAGAAGCTGCAGCATGGCCGGCTCGCCCGCTTCCATCTGGTAGATCACGCCCATCTGGGCGTTGACCAGGGGCGTGAGCTCGCTCAGCAGCATCTTGCCCACGGTGGCCAGGTCGCGCTGGCCCTGCAGCATGTTGGTGAACTTGGCGAGGTTGGTTTTCAGCCA
>DASXHL010000069.1:0-8342 GCA_036488555.1 Rhizomicrobium sp. | reverse complement strand
TGCCCCACCCCGGCGGCGGCGGCGGCCCGGCCCAATGTCCTGCGCGTCGGTTTCACCGCCAGCAAGAAGATCGGCAATGCGGTCATCCGCAACCGCGCCAAGCGCCGGTTGCGCGCCGCTGCGTCGCAACTGCTGCCCCTTTTGGGCCGCAAAGGTCATGATTATGTTCTGGTGGCGCGCGGCACCACCGCGGCGCGTCCGTTTCCGGCCCTTCTGTCAGACATCACCACGGCCTTGAAGGCGGCGCACCGCAAGCTGGACGCGAAAGCCGGAGAGGGTCATGGCTGAATTGCTCGTCGCGCTTCTGTCCGCGCCGATCCGCGCCTACCGCGCCCTGATCTCGCCCTTGATGCCGCATGTCTGCCGCTTTACCCCCAGCTGCTCCGTCTATGCGCTCGAGGCGTTGAGAGTTCATGGTCCGGTCAAGGGGCTGTGGCTGGCTCTCCGGCGGCTGGCGCGCTGCCATCCCATCACCTGGCTCGGCGGTTCGTCGGGCTTTGACCCCGTTCCTCTTTCAAAGACGCAATCTCCATGAACAACAACAAGAATGTCGTCCTTGCCATCGCGCTGGCAGCCGCGGTGCTGATCATCTGGCAGTATTTTGTCGCAACGCCGGCAATGAAGGCCGAGCAGGCACGCCAGCAGGCTCTGAGCCACCAGCAAAAGGTCGCGCCCGCTACAGCCCCGGTGCTGCCCGGCATTGCGACCGGAACGACACATATGAGCCGCGATCAGGCGCTGAAGGCGGGCGGCCAGCGCGTGGCGATCGACGCGCCGATGGTGGACGGCTCGATCCTGCTCAAAGGCGCACGCTTCGACGACCTGCGGCTGAAGAACTATCACGACACCATCGACCCCAAATCGCCGGAAATCGTGCTGCTTGCGCCCAAAAGCACGGACTTCCCCTATTCCGCCAGCTTCGGCTGGGTCGGCGCGCAGGCAATGCCGGACGACAACAGCCAGTGGACGGAAGTGAATGGCGGGGTGCTCTCACCCGGCCATCCGGTGACGCTGGCCTGGGACAATGGCCATGGCCTGGTCTTCACCCGCGTCATCGCCATCGACAATCAGTACATGTTCACCGTCACCGACAACGTCGCCAACAAGGCTGGCCAGGCCGTGACGCTTTATCCTTACGGCACGGTCGAACGACAGGGCATCCAGAAGGATGAATCCAGCCTCTACCTGCATGTGGGCTTTGTCGGCGTGGCAGGCGGCAGCGAAGTGGACGCCAAATACAAGGACTTCAAGGACCCTGGCACGCCGCCCAAGACCTTCTCATCCACCGGCGGCTGGACCGGCATCACCGACAAATACTGGATGGCTGCGGTGGTGCCGCCGCAGAACGAAGCCTTTAACGGCGCCTATGTCGGCACCAAGACGGCGGCGGGCGTCGACGCCTATCAAGCCAACTATCGCCTGGGCGCCCGCAATCTCGCGCCCGGCCAGGCGGCGAGCGTCACCCACCGGCTGTTCGCCGGCGCCAAGGTGGTCGACATTCTGCGCGGTTATCAGGACAATCTGGGCATCAGTCATTTCGACAACGCGGTGGACTGGGGCTGGTTTTGGTTCCTCACCCGTCCCTTCTTCTGGGTGCTGGATCATCTCTACAAGATGTTCGGCAATTTCGGCCTGGCCATTCTGGGCCTGACCGTGGTGGTCAAGCTGGTCTTCTTCCCGCTGCAGACCGCCTCCTTCCGCTCCATGAGCAAGATGAAGAAGCTGCAGCCGCAGATGGAAGCGCTGAAGAAGACCCACGGCGACGACCCGCAGAAGCTGCAGCTCGCCATGATGGAGCTTTACAAGCGCGAAAAGGCCAATCCGCTGTCAGGTTGCGTGCCGATCCTGCTCACCATCCCGGTGTTCATCGCCCTCTACAAGGTCCTGTTCGTCACCATCGAAATGCGCCAGGCGCCCTTCTATGGCTGGATCCACGACCTGTCGGCGCCCGATCCCACCTCGCTGCTCAACCTGTTCGGCCTGATCCCCTACAATCCGGCCACCACCCTGCCGCACTTCCTGCTTTATCTGTCGATCGGGGTGTGGCCGATCGTGATGGGCTTCACCCAGTTCCTGCAGTCAAAGCTCAATCCCGCCCCGGCCGATCCGGTGCAGGCACGCATGTTCACTTTCATGCCGCTGATCTTCACCTTCATGTTCGCCACATTCCCGGCAGGCCTGGTGATCTATTACTGCTGGAACAACTTCCTCACCGTGATCCAGCAGGCGATCATCATGAAGCGCGAAGGCGTGGAGATCACCTTCTTCGACAATCTCAAGGGCAAGAAGCGCGAAGCATGACCGAAGAGGACGCGCGCAAGCTGTTCGCGGGTCCTTGCGATTTCATCTGGGGCGCGACGTCAGCCCAGAACCTGCCGCCGGAGCGGCTGAACGAAATCGCCTTTGTCGGCCGCTCCAATGCCGGCAAGTCCAGCCTGATCAACGCGCTGACGGGCAGGAAGAGCCTGGCCCGGGTGTCGCAAACACCCGGCGCCACCCGCCAGATCAACTTCTTCAACCTGGGCGATCGGCTGATGCTGGTGGACCTGCCGGGTTATGGCTTCGCCAAGCGCTCCAAGACCGAGGCCGAGCAGTGGCAGGAGATGATCTTTTCCTATCTGCGCCAGCGCACCCGGCTTCGGCGCGTGGCGCTGTTGATCGATGCGCGGCGCGGGGTGATGGAAAGCGATCTGCAGGTCATGACGCTGCTCGACCGTAGCGCCGTCTCCTACGGACTGGTGCTGACCAAGGCCGATGAACTGAAGGTAAGCGAACGCGCCGGCGCCCTTGAAAAGGCTGCCATGGAAGCGGCCCGTCACACCGCCGCCCTGGCCGAGATTCAGTTAACCTCTGCGCTGGCCGGCGACGGCATAGCCGCCTTGCGCACCCATCTGGCTGCTCTGATTTGACCCCCATCCGTCGCAGCTCAGGTCTGCGTCCCGCAGACACTCGATGTACAGCGTTCGAGCTTTCTGTATTGAGCTTGGATCAGGCGCGCGCCCGCGCTATAACGCGCCGCTTTTTGAACCCGAGCGCCCCATGGCCGGATCATCCGACGAGCCCGAAGACCGGAACCTCCGCACGCTGGCGCGATGGCGTCAGACGGGCCGGGTGCTGGTCGAGGCGCTGCCCTACATCCTGAAATACGACCAGAAGACCATCGTGGTGAAGTATGGCGGAAACGCCATGAGCGACACCGGCGCGCATGATTTCTCGCAGGATATCGTGCTGATGAAACAGACCGGCATCGATCCGGTGGTGGTGCATGGTGGCGGGCCCCAGATCGGGGCGATGCTCAAGAAGCTCAACATCAACTCCACCTTTATCGACGGATTGCGCGTCACCGATGAAGCGGCGGTGGAAGTCGTGGAGATGGTGCTGGCCGGTTCCATCAACAAGCAGATCGTTACCAGCATCAACGCCGCGGGCGGCCGCGCCGTGGGCCTGTCGGGCAAGGATGGCAATCTGGTGATCGCCCGCAAGGTGGCGATGACCAAGACCGATCCGGCTACGGGGGAGAAGGTCGCGGTGGACCTGGGCTTTGTCGGCGAGCCCGACAAGGTCAACCCGGAAGTGCTGCACTCCATCATGAAGTCGGAGACCATTCCGGTGATCGCCCCCATCGGCGTGGGCCCCAAGGGCGAGACCTACAACATCAATGCCGACACGGTGGCGGGCGCGGTTTCCTGCGCGCTGAAGGCCGAGCGCCTGATCCTGTTGACCGATGTGGAAGGCGTGCTGGACCAGGACAAGAAGCTGATCTCCAGGCTTTCGGTGCGCGAGGCGCGCGGGCTGATCGCCGACGGCACCATTTCCGGAGGCATGATCCCCAAGATCCAGACCGCCATCGATGCGGTGGAAGGCGGCGTCCATGCCGCCGTCATCCTGGATGGGCGCATTCCCCATGTGCTGTTGCTCGAACTCTTCACCGAGCATGGCGCCGGTACTCTCATCACCGCCGACTAGCGGGATGACGCGGCTCGCACCAGTGTCGTGGTTTCGAAGTTCGCAATATCATCGATATCAAGCTCAACGCGAACTTCGAAGCCAAAACGACACTGGTAGTAAAACGGTGGCCAGTGTCCTTCGATTCCGAAATTCGCCCGGAGCCCGATATAGAAATCGTGCGAATTTCGGAATCGGGACACTGGCACTTCTGGTTCTGGGACTGATGTCGCTCCCCGCCCAGGCCGCGCTGACCCTGTGCAATCGCACCAGCTACATCCTTTACGCCGCGACTTCGGCGATTCAGTCGCCCAGGAGCGAGACCGAAGGCTGGACGCGCATCGCGCCCGGCGAATGCCAGGTGGCGCGAAAAGAGCGGCTTGCGGCGGAAACCTATCTGGTTCACGCCCGCACCTCGCTTGCCCATTCCGGGCCGCCGCGCGCCTGGGGCGGCGCCTATCCCGTTTGCGTCAAGGATGCCAATTTCACGATCAAGCAGGCGGTAACGGAACCCTATTGCACTGCCGAGGATACGTTCGCACTGCCCTTTGCCGCCCTGGACAATCGCGGCAAGGCGAACTGGACCATGAATTTCGATGAGCAACCGGCCATGAGCCCGACCGAGGCGCAGCTCGCGGGGGTCAAGCGCCTGCTCAAGGACAATGGCTATCCGATAGGGCGCATCGATGGAAAGCCCGACAAAGCCACCGGCGCCGCGCTGACCGATTTTCGCAAACGCATGCATTTCGCCGCCGATGCCGGCAATGCCGATCTATTCACCGCACTGGAGCACGAAGCCGCAAAGCGCATCGCTCCCGCCGGCTATACCGTCTGCAACGACGCGCGCGAGCCCCTGCTGGTGGCGCTCGGCCAGATCGACAGGGGCAAAGCCGTGTCGCAGGGCTGGTGGACGGTCGAGCCCGGCGCCTGCGCCAAGACCGTGACCGCGCCGCTGGCCAGCGACACGATCTATATCCTGGCCCAGCGCAAATCGGGCGGCACGCTGGTGGGAGGGCCGATGCGCTTTTGCACCACCACCGCTGCTTTCGAAATCACCGGCAACGCCAATTGCGTTGCGCGCGGCTTCACCGACGCCGGCTTTGCCGCCACCCGCACCAGGGGTATGAGCGGCTATGTCGCCCATATCGGACCGGGCGGCCTCAACCGCGGTTCCTAGACGGGAATATTGAAATAGTTGAGATGCCAGCGCATCTCTTCCTTGCTGAGCGGAAAGCCGATGCCGCCACGCGCCGGAAGAATGTCGCGACCGGGCAGCTTCATCACAAAGGTCTGGACCTTGAACGCCACCCGCATGGACAGGTGGGCGTGCCAGATCAGCGCCACCAGCGGCTTGGCGTTGCCCGATGACAGGATCTTCTTGACCGTCTGCTCGCTGCAACGGGCCAGTTGCGCCAGCGCCAGCGCCACGACCTCGCGCTGGCCGGCCTGGGCGGCCTGCTCCACGAAAAAGCCGTCCAGCCGGCCCTCCTTGCGCGCGCTCGCCACGGCATCGGCGGGCGCCGCCGCATCGGCCAATGACGGCGCTTCCGCCAGGCGCGCGCGCAATTCCCGATTCAAGTGAATTCGGGTTGCATCCGACAGGTCGTTGCGCGCCGCGAGCCGCTCCAGGATGGAAGCGCCGACCAGTTGGCCGATGCGGCGGATGGCACGCGCCGACAGATCGGCGCGCAACGCCAGGGGCATCTGCCAGGCCTGGATCTCTTCCGCCTGTTCGATGATGCGGTCCATGGTCTCTTTGCGGATATTCGCATCGGGGTTGACCAAGAGAGCGGCAACCGCCGACGCATCCAGCGCCTGCACCAGCCTGTCGCTGACGGGCTCGCTGACCGGCTTGCGGTTGGCGATGGCCGTCAGCACCTCCTGCACCTGGCCGCAGGCGATGATCTCGATCAGGTCGGCGTCGGAGAGCAAGGGCGAGTATTGCAGGATCGGCGCCGCAACGACGACGTGAATGTCGCGCGCCAAGGCCAGCGCGATGTCCTTGGGGATGCAGTCCAGTCGCTTGATCTCTTCGGCAAGGATCGTGCGCACCCGAACGGAGGCGTCGCGCGCCAGACATTCCAGCGTCTCGATGGTCAACGCAAAGACATGCGAGCTTTCGCGCTGCGACAAGCCAGGCATCAGCCGGCCGATCTTGATCGCGAGTTCGGCGCGCACATCCTCGGCATCATCATCGGCAAGAAACCGGTTGGTGACGGCGGGCGCGGCCGGATTGGCCGCCACGGCGGCGCGCACGGCGGGCGTGCCATGCTGGGCGAGATATTGCAGGACATCGGCGCCGGCGTCGGTGCGGCTGGCGAGTTCGGCGGTACCGCCGCCCATCTGCTGTTCGCGGCGGGTGCGGATGTCGAGAATGTCGATGACATCGCGCGGGTTGAGGCCGGGGCGAGCGATGGGACGGCGTGGTGTCTGATCCATTATTTTCCTGCTTCTGCCTTTGCTGCCCCCGGTTTCCCATTCTCACGCCGCCGGCTTTAACAGCCGCTAAAGAGGGATGGTGGACGCCCGTTAACGGTGCTTGCGCATGGGCGTTGGCCACGCCATGTTCTGGTCCATGGAAAGCCTTGATATCGCGGAAAATGACGCAGGCGGCCGTGAAGCGGCCCCCGATTTCCGCCATGTCCGGAACTGGATTTTCGACCTGGACAACACGCTTTACCGCGCCGACAACGGAATCTTCGCCCAGATCGAAGCCCGCATGACCGACTATGTGATGGCGTTCCTGAAGCTGGAACGCGACGCGGCCTATGCGCGGCAGAAGGACCTTTATCGCCGTTATGGCACAACCCTGAACGGGCTGATGATCGAGCACGGCGCCGAACCCGATGCCTATCTCAGCTATGTGCATGACATCGATCTTTCCAGCCTTGGCCCTGACCAGGCGCTGGGTGAAGCCATCGCGCGACTGCCCGGACGGCGCTTTGTCTTCACCAATGGCTGCCGCGACCATGCCGCGCGCATTCTGGACCGGCTTAAGATGACCACCCTGTTCGATGCGGTGTGGGACATCCGCAGCATGGATTTTGCGCCCAAGCCCGAGCCACGCGCCTATGCCAGCGTGGTCGAGGCCGCAAAAGTAACAAGCAGCGCGGCGGCGATGTTCGACGACATTGCCCGCAATCTGGTGCCAGCGCGCGCCATGGGCATGACCACAGTGTGGCTCAAGACAGATGCGCCCTGGGGGCACCAGGGCCCCTTGATGGATGTTGCCCAGGGCGATATCGACCATGAGACCGACAATCTGACCGAGTTTCTGAACAGCATCAGGATTTGACCATGAGTGACTTGAGCGCCGCCATCAATGCCGCCTGGGAAAAGCGCGACCAGATGGGTGTGACCAGCAAAGGGATAGAGCGCGAGGCGGTGGAAGCCGCGCTGGAAGGCCTGGACAATGGCAGCCTGCGCGTGGCGGAGAAGATTGATGGCCAGTGGAAAGTGCACGAATGGCTGAAAAAGGCCGTGCTGCTTTCCTTCCGTCTGAACGACATGAAGCTGATTTCCGGCGCCCCCGATGAGGCGGTGTGGTGGGACAAGGTGGATTCCAAATTCCTGGGCTGGGACGAGGCCAAATTCCGCGCCGCCGGTTTCCGCGCCGTGCCAGGTGCGGTGGTGCGCCGTTCCGCCTTCATCGCCAAGGGCGCGGTCCTGATGCCGAGCTTTGTCAATGTGGGCGCCCGCGTCGGCGAAGGCACCATGATCGACACCTGGGCCACGGTCGGTTCCTGCGCCCAGGTCGGCGCACATTGTCATATCTCGGGCGGGGCGGGCCTTGGCGGCGTGCTGGAGCCGCTGCAGGCATCGCCGACCATCATTGAGGACAATTGCTTCATCGGCGCCCGCGCCGAAGTGGCCGAGGGCGTGATCGTGGGCGAAGGCAGCGTGCTTTCGATGGGCGTTTATCTCTCCGCCTCCACCAAGATCGTGGACCGCGCCACCGGCGAGGTGCATCTGGGCAAGGTGCCGCCCTATTCGGTGGTGGTGTCGGGTTCGCTGCCATCAAGTAGTGGCCCCAACCTTTACTGCGCCGTCATCGTCAAGCGGGTGGATGAGAAGACCCGGGCCAAGACCTCGATCAACGAATTGCTGCGCGACTGATGGCGATTGCTTCCATAGACGCCCTGGCCCTGGCCCAGGCCCTGATCCGCCGCCCTTCGGTGACGCCCAAGGATGCGGGGGCGCTGGACGTGCTGGAGGCGGTGCTGAAAGAGTTGGGCTTTACCACCCACCGCCTGCCCTTTGGCGATGTCGACAATCTCTATGCCCGTCTGGGGGATGGCGCGCCGCATTTCTGCTTTGCCGGCCACAGCGATGTGGTACCGGTGGGTGAAGGCTGGGGTTGCGATCCCTTTGCCGCCGAAGTCAAGGATGGCCATCTT
>DASXHL010000067.1:0-13674 GCA_036488555.1 Rhizomicrobium sp. | reverse complement strand
TGTGGCCGGCCTGCTTGCCACCACATCGGACATCAACGACCAGGATTTCCTGTCCGGCCGCTACAGTTTCAGCAGCACGGGCGGCAAGGGCGCGATCACCAATGCGGGCACCATCACTGCCGGCAAGGGCGGCTCCGTCGTTCTTTCTGCTCCCAATGTGACCAACAAGGGCCTGATCCAGGCCAAGGCCGGCCATGTGGTCCTGGGCGGCACCGACACTTTCACGGTCGATTTCAACGGCGACCATCTGCTTAATTATGCGATCAGCCCCAATTCGAGCGGCGGCAAGGTCTCCAACAGCGGCAAGGTCGCCGCGGCCGGCGGCACCATCCTGATGACGGCGCGCGCCGCGGCGGGCGTGCAGGATGCGGTGATCAACAATAGCGGGATGGTGGAAGCCACCTCGGTGCGCCAGGAGAATGGCGAGATCATTCTGGAGGCCGATAATGGCACGGTCTCCGACACCGGCACGCTGGATGCGTCGGGCAAGGCAGCGGGCGAGACCGGCGGCACGGTCAAGGTGCTGGGCCAGCAGGTGGCGGTGGCCGATGGCGCCAAAATTGATGTCTCCGGCGATGCCGGCGGCGGCACCGCACTGATCGGCGGTAATCTGCATGGGGCGGGGCCCGAGCCCAACGCCCAGAACACCACGGTCGGCAAGGCCAGCATCAATGCCAGCGCCGTCACCAAGGGTAACGGCGGCACAGTCGCGGTCTATTCCACCGGCACCACCCATGTTGCCGCCACCATCACCGCCAAAGGCGGCATCACGTCGGGCAAGGGCGGCATGGTGGAAACCTCGGGGCATACGTTGAGCGTGGCCGACAGCACCATGGTCAACACGCTGGCACCGCATGGCACGCCGGGCGATTGGCTGCTTGATCCCGACAACATCACCATTGCGACAGGCGGTGCGGGCTCCGCCAGCGGCGAAACCTTCGCCGTCACCGGCAATGTCACCATCGATCCGAACACCATCGCTACGGCGCTTGCCAGCACATCCGTCACGCTGCAGGCCAATCAGAATATCGTGGTCAACAATGCGGTCAGCGCCATTTCCTCCGCCCAGACGCTGGAGCTGGATGCGGGCGGGTCCATCACCCTGAATGCCGGACTGCAGGTCAGCAGCGGTTCGATCATCCTTTCCGCGGGCAACCCTAGCGCCTCCGGCGGCAGCTTGGCCGGCGCGGCCATCAGCCAGATCGCGGGCGCCAGCATCGTGGCGAGCTCTCTCAGCGTCTCGAACCAGGCCTTGGGCGGCACGATCAGCCTCACGGCTGCGGGCAACAATTTCACCAATCTATCGGTGACCACCAATGGCGGTTCTGCCACGATCAACACATCCGGCAGTGTCGCAGTCACCGGCGCGAACCTCACCTCCAGCGGCGATTTCTCGCTGACGGCCGGCGGAGCGATCACCCAGACCGGCGCGATTCTCGCGGCCAACAACCTGACCGTCACCGCGACGACCGGGGACATCACGCTGACCAATGCGGCCAATGCCATCACCGGGTCGGTGAACCTTTCCGTCCTGGCAGGTACGACGGGTGCCTCTTTCACCAGCAGCATCAATACCATTATCGGTAACATCGACATCCAGACTGGCGGCTTGACCGTCAGCACAAGCGGTGCGATTGCCCTGACGGGTATCGTGTCGGTCACGGGATCCGGTCAGCCCGTGTCGTTCAGCGCCGGCGGCTCGATCGGCCAGTCGAGCGGCGAGATCACTGTATCGAGCGCGACAGGGTTCAAGGCTTTCGCCAGCGGTACCAACACGTCGCTCGCCAGCTCGAACAACAATATTTCCGTCCCGGTCTCGCTGTACGGCCAGAACATCACCTTTGCAAATTCAACCGCCATCACGCTGTCCAGTGTCAACCTGGACGGCATCAATCCCGCCAGTTCGGTTGCGATCCTGTCCTCTGGCGGATCAATCTCTCAGACCGGCGCGATACTCGCGACCAATCTCAGCGCCACGACGCAGGCTGCCTCGGGCGGCACCATCACCCTCAACAATGGTGGCAACGCCATCACCGGCATAGCGCGATTCATGACCGCGAACGGTGACGTGACCTTCAATAATCAGGGCAGCGTCACGCTCGGAAACTCTTCGATTGTGGGCAACCTGACCGTCAGTGTCAGCAACGGGCAGCTTCTCATTGCGGACCCCGTCACTCCTGGCGGCATGGTACAGGCCAGCGGTAATATCTCTCTCTCCGCCGATTACGACGTCGTGCAGGGAACTTCCTATTCCACCGGCAGTCCCCTCTCTCTGGTCCCGACAAGCCGCATTCCCCTCCAGCCCGGCGTTGGGAACAATCTGTCTGTAAGCAGTGCCTTTGGCGACATTGAGCTTGACGCCACGAATGTGGTCACAGGTCGGCTGAGTTTGTTTTCCACCGGAAATATAAGCTTCACCAATCAGTACGGCATTACGGTTGGCGTGGGTGAGGGCTTCTCAAGCGGGGTCGCAACGACGGGCAGCATCGGCAATGGAAGCGTGCCATCCACCGTGTCGCTGACCTCGGTTGACGGCAATCTCGATCTGGAAAACACCATTACGGCCACCGGCGCGGTGACGCTGAAGGCGGGCAGCGGGATCATCCAGGCTGCCGGCGGCACGATCACGGCCGGCACCCTGTCGGCCACCACCGCGGCTGGCGACATCACCCTGACCGATGCCAGCAACCAGATCTCCGGCATCATCGACATGCAGGCGCCGGGCAATATCAGTCTGGTCAATTCAGTGAACACCTATGTCGACACGATCGGCAATGGGCTCGTGCCGATCGGGGGCATATACAGCGCTCCCGCAGCCGCCACCTCGGTCACAATTTCGGCTCCCAATATCTATCCGAACACCGGCGGCGGCTATGGGATTGCCGCCAGTTCCATTTCCCTGACGACTCCCGGCGGGTTCATCGGCTGCGCCAACATCGATGTCTGCTCGAGCATGCTCATTCAGCCGCTGCAGATCAGCGGCGGCTTTGCGGGGAGCAGCCCCGACAGCGCCGCCGCGTCCCTTTCCATCAGCACCAATGGCGGCGACGTCTATCTCCTGTCCCGTTCGCCGGTCACCATCGCGGGTTCGGGCATCAACCTGAACTACAGCATCAGTGGCTATCCTGGCGGTGCGCTGCATCTGTTCAGCTATGGCGGCGTGAACGTGTACGGACCGGTCTCGACTTCCGGCAATGTCATCGACATCGATTCCGGCGGCACCATCCAGGTGAACATGCCCATCTCCGCAGCCCTGATCGGTTCCGGTCCGGGCACCATCGTGCTCACGGCCAATGACCACAACCTCAACACGCTCGATGCGGGCGTCAGCTTTAACAACAGCAGCAACGGCATCGCCGGGCTCAGCACGCTCACCGCGGGCGCCATCAACCTGACGGCGGATTTTGGCCTGGCGAACGGCCAGGGCGGCGATATCGGCAGCCAGGCCCAGCCCCTGCAGGTCGCCAGCGACACCGGCTCGCTGTCGCTGGCGGTCAGGACCTATGACGGCAACGCTTACATCACTTCGCCGGTCGGTGTTTCCATCGACGACCAAAGCTCCGTCCTGGCGCAGTTCGGGACTTTCGGTCCTCCTCTGACCTTCGGCGCCAACCCTATCAGCCAGTTTGGCATCAACACGGCGGGCAACAATGGCATCTATGGCCAGATGTCGCTGACGGCTGCGGGTCCGATCAGCCAGACTTATGGCATTCAGTCCGGCACGCTGACGCTCACGGCGACCGGGCCAACCGGCAGCATCAACCTCACCGATCCGGCGCAAAGTCCCGATCCGGGCAATCAGGTGTTCGGAACCGTTCACCTCAACAGCTCCAGCGACGTCAATTTCGCGACCAACCTGATCATAACCAATCTTGGCGCCTCATCGGTGGGCGGCAACCTCACGGTCGTGGCGACTGCCGGCGATCTCAGTATCGCAGATCCGAATGGCGGCGCGGTCAACGTCACCGGCACCACAACGCTCACAGCCGGCACCGGTTATGGCATCTCCATCCTGAGCCCGTTGATCTCGGGCTCCAACATCGTGCTGCTAGCCGACCATGACATAATCCAGGAGGTCACTGGCAGCACCGACGTCCATATTCAGACCGGTGGCACGCTGTCGGCCTCCAGCAGTACCGGCTCCATCTCCCTGATGGACCTGGGTGACAGCTGCTCCGGCAGTGGCTGCACGGTGGATGTGGGCAACCAGGTGGCGGGCAGCGTGCAGCTTGATGCCGTCGGTGGTGTTGCCTTCGCCAATGTTCCGGGCGTGACGATCGCGAGTGGCGCCACCCTGGGCCAGTTCCTGGTCGAGACTCCTGGCAACATCACCATCGCGCCGGGCGGCGCCATCAAGGCAGGTGGGTCCGCCGGCAGCACAAGCTCGGTCGGATCCGCCGGCGGCACAAGCTCGGTCGGATCCGTCGGCAGCTCGAGCTCGGGCGGATCCGTCGGCAGCCCAAGCTCGGCCGGACCGACCAGCACCGCGGCCATCGTGCTGGTTGCGGGCGGCAGCTTCATCAACAATTCGGGGCTTGGCCAGTCGACGCTTCTTCCCGCCAGCGGCGGGGTCTTCAACATCTATTCACAGTCGCCAACGGGTGACACGTTCGGCGGCCTCAACAGCAACAACCAGGCGATCTGGGGCACGACCTATGCGGCCCCGCCAACCGTGTCGGGCGACCGCTATATCTTCGCCTACCAGCCTACACTCACCGTCGCCGTCAGCGGCAGCGCCAGCAAGGTCTATGGCGGTGACGACACGAGCACAGTGGCGCAAATCGGTTACAGCATTACAGGGCTGCAGCCCGGTCTGGCGGGCGTCTATCTCGCCGATACGGCCGCCAGCATCTATGGCACCGTCACGACCGTCAGCGACGGCGCCGCCGCCAACGCCAATGTCGGCAGCTATGCCATCACCGTCAGCAATCTTAATGTCAGCGACGGCTACGCACTGTCGGTACAAGGCGGTACGCTGACCATCACGCCGGCGACGCTGACCTATCTGGCCGACGCGCAGGGCCGATACGCCGGTCAACCCAATTCCGCTTTCAGCGGCGTCGTGACCGGTTTCGTGAACGGCGATACACAGTCTTCGGCCACCACCGGCACGCTGGTCTTTTCCTCGACCGCAACGGCAGCGACCCCCGCGGGCAGCTACGCCATCGACGGTTCGGGCCTTTCCGCGACCAACTATGTGTTTGTTCAGGCGGCCGGCAATGCCACCGCTCTGACCGTCGTGACACCGCCGATCACCGGCGCCACGCCGGTGCTGACCGGCTTCACCGCCGCCATCCAGCCGCCGGTACTCAATCCGGCCAGCACTCCGCTGGCTGCCTTCCAGTTCAACCCGATCACATTGCCGGTGGTGCCGCCTCCGCCGCTCCCACCTCTGACGGCGGCGCCGCCGCCAGTCCTGAGCCCGCTGGCAGACAACAATGCCGAACAGCCTACGTCCTCGGACCAGACAACCAGCCAGGTCGCGGACAGCCTGGACGGGGACAACAGCCCGCACACCGGCAATGGCAATGGGCAGCACGGTGGCGGGATTGTGATTCCGGGGATGCTGATCGCGAGCCACACGTTGCCGCCGCCGCCGACCGACATCTCGGCGCTGTCGTCTTTCGGCAATTCCTCGCTCTGGCAATAGGCGCCGCGCACACTCCCGGTTGAAGAGTGGGGGCGAGGCAAACCTGCGCCCCTTTTCCCTGCGATCCTGCCGACCTTGCGTCATTCCCGGCGGCCGATGCGCCGACAAAGGCGTTCGCCTTGGTTGCATATCCTGATATGTTGCGTGTCTTGATATGTTGCGTGAACTCAGGCTGGGGACGACGTCATGCACCTTATTCTTGTCGGCGTCATCGCCGCGGCTGTTATTGTCTTGTTCATCCTGATCGCGGTTTCGTTCCGCGTGGTGGTTCCAACCAACGCCGTCCATATCGTCCAAAGCGCCAAGCGGTCGACGCCCTATGGCAAGGACATGGGCGGCAACACCTACTACAAATGGCCCGCCTGGCTTCCTGGCATCGGTGTCAGGGTCAGCGTCCTTCCGCTTTCGGTTTTTCGTGTCGAGCTTGAGAACTATGCCGCCTACGATCAAGGCCGGCTTCCCTTCGTGCTCGACGTGTTGGCCTTCTTCCGCATCGCCGATCCCGCCAAGGCGGCGGAAAGACTGAGCTCGATCAGCGAACTGGACGGTCAGTTGCAAGGCATCATGCAGGGCGTGGTGCGCACCATTCTCGCCAATGCCTTGATCGAGGATATCCTGGGCAAGCGGGCCGAATTCAGCGAAGCCTTCACCAAGGAAGTCGCGGCTCAGCTCCCCCAATGGGGCATCGAGACAGTCAAGAACATCGAATTGATGGACATTCGCGACGCCCAGGGCTCGCAGGTCATCCAGCAGATCATGAACAAGAAAAAATCCGAGATCGAAAAGGAATCCCGGGTGGCAGTGGCGTTGAACCAGCAATCCGCCGAGACCGCCGAGATCGAGGCCGCAAGGACCATTGCGACCAACAAGGCCGCTGCCGACGAGGCCGTGGGAATCCGCAACGCGCAGAAGGACCAGATGGTCGGCATCCAGGACCAGAAGGCGCAGCAGGCCATCAAGGATGAGCAAAAAAATACCGCCGAAAAGGACATGGCGGTGAAGCTGGTGCAATCGGTGCGGCAGGCCGAAATCGATCGCAATGTACAGGTGGTGAATGCCGACCGGGACAAGCAGGTCGCGATCGTCGCCGCCGAGCGGGACAAGCAGGTCGCGGTTACCAGGGCGGAAGGCCAGAAGCAGCAGGTCACCACGGTTGCCGAAGGCGATCTTGCCGCCGCCAAGCTGACCGCGCAGGGAATCCAGGCCAAGGGCGAAGCGGAAGGCGCAGCCGAAACCGCCCGCCAGATGGCCACGGTCAATCCCCAAATTACCCTTGCCAAGGAAATCGGCGAGAATGTGGGCTATCAGACCTATCTCATTCGCGTGAAGCAGGTCGAAGCGACACGCGATGTCGGCATTGCCCAGGCCGGAGCGCTTGAGAAGGCCGACGTCAAGGTCATCGCCCAGACGGGTGCGCCAACGGAAGGGCTCAACGCGGTGGGAGATTTATTCTCGGCCAAAGGCGGCCAGGCTATCGGCTCGGCACTGGAAGGGTTCAAGAACACCGAAGCCGGAGCCGCAATTCTCCATGCCGTTACGGGTAGTGGCGGCAGCAAATGAAGACTGGGAAAGTCTGAAACCCACCATCACCAACCGCCCAAGTGTGCACACGGGGCTGGCGCTGATTGCCGATTACGTCGGTAACATTTGGTGTTGCTCCGCTTTCGAAGCAAAATGTTACCAGTTGTACTCGGAATTACTGCCATTCTGGTGTTGATTAATTGAAGCGATCTCGTACAACCACCCTGGGCTGTAGCGCGCGCCTGACGGGGCGCTGTTTTGGGGTTGGGTGGAGTTGCGTACCGGATCCGAGTATCGTTCTCCTTCCTTCCGAGGCAGATCCGGTAAGCGCGGCTGGCGCCGTCTGTTGCCTTTGGCACCCGCAGTTGTCGGCTTGGTTTGCATAGGAGCAGCCGAATACGGCCGTGAGGTGTCTGCCGGTACGGGCAAGAAAGGCCTTGCCGCTGCGCTCAAGAACAGCATCGTCGCCGCGCTGGAGAATCCTCTCGCCCTTCTGGACGCGCGTTCGCCCGGCGGCCGGCCTCCCGGGTCGCAGCATCTGACCAAGACAACCTCTCTGCCGCACGAACGGGTTCTTTCCGAAGTGCGCGAGCACCCGGCCCCCGGAGTCGATGGCCCGGCCATTGCCGAAGATGAGCCTGTTGTTTCCGACGCGTTGCCAGACATCTCCGGCCAAAGCGGCGATTCGCCTGCATCACCTCCCATCAACGCGCCATTCGAAAATCCCGGCTATTTCTTCTCGTCACCAGGTGACACCGGCTCGCCCCCTGGCAACCCCGCTACCCCCGGCGCGCCTGGTGGATCAACGCCGGGGGATCCTGGCAATCCTTCCGGTACGCCGCCCAACGATCCCGGGACCCCCGGTGGGCCGCCTGGTGATCCCGGTTCCCCGCCACCCGGCGGCGGTACGCCACCAATCGCGATTCCGGAACCTGCAGGCTGGAGCCTGATGCTTTTCAGCCTGCTGGTCGTTGCGACGATCAGACCTCGGCGACAGCGCCGGGCCGTGGTCTGAATCGCTCTCTTTAGGGGCACCGATTGATGGGTTGGTTGCGGTATTTGATCTGGCTCCTGGTGATCTGCGCGGCGGGACCGTTTTGCGCGCCAGCGGTGATGGCGGCCGCCGCTCCTGTCGAGCCCAGCCCGGTACGGATCTCCTACCCAGCGGGGCACTATCCGGAGCTTCGTTTGCCCGACGGCCGACATGTGGCAGTTCATAGCCTGCTCAACATCACCAGGCCCATGCATTTTGGCGACTTTGTCTGGAATGAGGCCAACGTTCCCCAAGGCGCCGTATGGGTGAGGGTGGACTTGTCCCGCCAGATATTATCGGTTTTTCGCGACGGCCATGAGATCGGTTCCGCGGTGATCCTTTACGGGAGCGACCACACCCCGACGCCGGTCGGACGCTTTCCCATACTGGAAAAAAACGCGCACTATTATTCGCACACCTATCAAGTGCCCATGCCTTATATGCTTCGTTTGACCAATGACGGCGTGGCCATTCATGCCAGCTCGGTGCGCGAAGGCTGGGCCACGCATGGCTGCATCGGCGTGCCGCCGGATTTTGCGCGACTGCTCTTCACCACAGCAGGAAAAGGGACGCCCGTCGACATCCTGCCCGCGCGGTAAGACGGCGAGATGCGTACTCAATTGAATCAAATTTGAACGACCCTCCGGCGAAATTCCTAACCAAGTCTTTCCACCCGATCTAAACGCTCCAAACGGCATGGTTCCTGCGCAAAAGCAGGAGCCTCTCTCCCATGACATCGACGTGTCGGTTTGCGGCCTGCACGGTTCTGCTCACTTCCCCCTTCTTGATGGGGTCTGCAATTCCGCCGGCGAGCTTTGAGCAGCGCATTTTGATGGCGCACAATGGCGAGCGCCTGGAGCTGGGTCTGCCGCCCCTGAACTGGAATGACGCGCTCGCGCAATCTGCCCAGCAATGGGCCGACCATCTGGCCGCGACCGGCCGATTCGAACACGCCCCGGAAAATCGCGATGCGCCTCAAGGGGAAAATCTGTGGGAGGGGAGCAAAGGTTATTTTTCGCCCGAAGCGATGGTGGACGCCTGGATTCGGGAGAAGCGTTTTTTCCGTCCTGGGATTTTCCCGAACAACAGTACCACCGGCAGGGTCGAAGACGTCGGCCACTACACCCAGCTGGTGTGGCGCGCGACGCACGAAGTGGGCTGTGCCGAGGCTTCCAGCGGGAGCGATGACATTCTGGTCTGCCGGTATGCGGAAGCCGGCAACTATATCGGTGACCGACCGTTCTGATCAGCCCCGGATATTGGCCGTGCAGGCGTTCAACGGCGCTGCTTGCGGGCACGGGCCGCATCTTCTTCGTCCCGCTCGCCTGGTTCATGGCCGTCGCGGCGTTGGGTCTTTTCAAGGTCAGGCGACACATCCCTCCTTCCAGCGGAAGCAAGAACTCAATCGAATAATGTCTGCGCCGCATCGTCGTGGTTGGCGGTGATCGAGGGAGTGGTGGATACGTATCGGGAAGGTTGGCTTGCTGATGCTGTGCAACCGACGATATCCGCAATGACCATGTTTGCGTCGCAAATACGTATTCGTACCTATCACGAGAGCGTGGAAACTCTTACGCGCTTTTCGCTAGAGATGATGCGATCAAAGAATCGCAGGATCACGCCTTATGAATCGCAGGAAGTTCAAGGCTGCGTTCGTTCCGATGTCTCACCTTGATCGTCAGAGTTCAGTGACCCGCAGGGTTGACTGATATGGAGCATCTGACGGAGCTCGACAGGCGTGATGCGCTCGTCCGTTTCGCCGGCGTGGTTGCCCATGAGCTGAACAACATCTTCACTGCGGTAAATGGCAACATTTCATTGCTCGCAATTTCGCATGAAGCAGGAAATCTCAGAGAAGAAATTACGAACGACCTGCTGAGTGCGACGCGTCATGGGATCGAGCTGGCAGAGAAGCTGCAAGCCTTTGCCGGACGGCAAAGGCTTTCGCGGTGCTATGTGGACATTGTGGAAGTGACTTCTTGCACGATCCGGGAGCTGAGATCGTCGTCGCTTCGCGACATCGATATACAGATAGCATTCGGCGAATATGGCTGCGTTACGCTAACCGACAGGGACAAGCTGCATCATGTGATTAGGGAGCTGGTGCAAAATGCGGCCGAAGCAACAACTGACGACCGCTCGCTGATGATTGCCGCTGGCCGCTGCACGCTGACCGAAGCCTCGAATTCCTCCCTTCCGGAAGGCGAATATGTTTTTCTCTCCGTGCAAGACAATGGCCGGGGCATGACCCACGATGTTGCGCGCCGCGCGTTTGATCCGCTGTTTTCGACCAAGGGCGGCCGTCATGGCTGGGGATTGGCTTGCGGGGCCGGCTTCGTGCGCCAGTGCGGCGGCGACATCGTTTTAAAGTCTGTCCGGGATGTGGGGACAACGGTGACCGTGTATTTGCCGTTATCCAAACCCTCCGCGCCTTAAGTTATCCAAGCTTAAATGGAATATCCGCCCGAGCAGCGCCAATCGCGCAAAGCGGGCATGAGGATGACGTGATCAGCCGCTTATCCGTTTTGATCATTCGCGGCCTCGCTGCCGCTCGGATCGGCCCGCTGCGCGGTCCACCCAAAATTGCCTGTCGGCAATTTTGTCGAACAAGGGTCCGTTCACCGATTCCTGCCCGCCACCCTGTTTCGCGAGGCTCGATGGTGCCACGCCTGCACGAATGGGAATGCGAAGCAGGGTGGCGGACAGGGAGGCCCCAAACCGTCCTATCATGTAGGATCATGTTCTATCACAATGCCCGGATTTGTTGACGTTTTGCGGCCCATGCCTATCAATCGCGATCATAGTCGATCATGCGGTATCACGCAGCGGTTAGGGTGGAGGTTAGGGTGGCACGGAATATCGATCGGCTCAATGCGCGTACGGTGAAGACGTTGGGCCCGGGCCTGCACGCCGACGGCGGTGGTCTATATCTCCGAGTTGAGGCGGCCGGCGCGCGCCGGTGGGTGTTCATTGTCCGCCGGAAGGACAAGCGCAGCGAAATGGGCTTGGGACCGCTCTCCGATATCTCGCTCGCCAGGGCGCGAGAACTGGCCCAGGAAGCCCGCGGCGTCGCCCGGGATGGCAAGGACCCTATCGCGGAACGTCGCCGCGCCCGAGCGGCTCTGCAGGCCGTCACCTTTGGCGAACTGGCCGACCAGCTGGTCGACGATCTCGAGTCCCAATGGAAAAACCCCAAGGTGCCCCAGCAATGGCGCACCACCCTGAAGGTCGATGCGGCCAGCCTGCGGCCCAAGCTAGTTTCCCAGATCACCACAGAAGATGTCCTGGCCGTGCTGAAGCCGATCTGGACCGTCAAGCCGGTGACGGCCTCGCGCCTCCGCGGGCGCATTGAGCGCGTCCTGGACGCGGCCAAGGCGACGGGAAAGCGGGATGGTGAAAACCCTGCGCGCTGGCGCGGCCACTTATCCCTGCTTCTGCCGCGCGGCCGGCGGGAGAAACGCCATCATGCCGCGCTGCCCTATGATCAGATCCGGCCCTTCTGTTCCAAGTTGCGCAGCCTGAGGTTGCATGGCGCCCGGAGCGTCAGCACCTTGGCGCTGGACTTCACCATTCTGACCGCCGCGCGGAGTGGCGAAGTCCTATTCGCTGCCGGCCGAGAAATCGACCAGCACCAGGCTATTTGGACGATCCCAGCTGAGCGGATGAAGAGCGGCCGCGAGCATCGTATTCCCCTTTCGGCGTCCGCGTTGGCGATCGCCAAGGATAGGATCAAGGCCGTCGGCGACGGCTATCTTTTCCCAGGCCTCGCGCGTGATCGCCAGACCGGGGAACGCAAGCCACTTTCCAACATGGCAATGTCGAAGGTTCTCGATCTGATGGGCTATGGCGACTTCACCGTGCACGGATTCCGGTCGACCTTTCGGGACTGGGCGGGCGACCGGACGGCGTTCGCACGGGAAATCGTGGAGGCTGCTCTGGCCCATATCGTCGGCGACGAGGCCGAGCAGGCCTATCGGCGAAGCGATGCCCTGGAGCGGCGGCGGAAGCTGATGGATGCCTGGGCGCAGTATTGCCACGCCAGCGGTCAGGTCGTGCAGATGATCGCTTAGGATATGCTATAACTAGGCGAAATAAGGGGAGATATGGCCATGTCCTTCGACGATTTGTCTTTCGAAGTTAAAGAGCAAAAAGACGGAAAGTGGGAAGTAATCGTGCGCCGCAAGGGATCTATCGAGACGCATGTTTCTGACTTCCCAAACGAAGCCGCTGCGCAGGCGTATGTCGACCAGCAGGGGACGCAAAACCGCTAGGCTGCCTGCCTCTGCGCCTTGAAGGCGTCGATGTTTGCCGTGTGGACCTTGAAGGTCAGCGCGACCACGTCAGGGTTTTCGGCCCAGAGGTTGGTCGGCTTGAGATTCCACCGGGGGCCGCCGTGCAGCTGGTTGATGAAATTGGCAAAGGCCATGGTGGGGTCACCGAGTGCATGGTCTTCATAAGGCTCGCGCCAGTCCATGGACCAGCCCGGCTGCTTGGACTGGAACCCGGTGCAATTGGGCTTTTCCGTTGCGCCCTCGGCAAAGGCGTCTTCGCGCGAGATCGCCTGAAGTGGCTCAACCCTTGCGCCGGCGGTGCATTCGAGTGTCAGGCGCGATGCAAAGCGTGCCATGTGAATGCCTGGAGTCCAGGTGCATGGCGCGTCCGGATCGTTGGCACGGTAGAGGATGCGCTGCCCGGTGCCGTCCAGATATCCAGCGCACTCGACGTAATGCGCCTCCCTAACCCACAACAGATCGCCGGCCTTAACCCGCTGCCAGGGCGATGGTGCATATTGCAGCGGTACCGGTGTGCTGCCGACGTTCGAATAAATCACCTTGTAGCCGGGCTTTGCCGGGCCTTCACCGACGAACGATCCCGTGGCGCGCCAGGCGAGCCGGCGCGTTTGCGTCTTGCGGCCGTCCAATAGTGCGCTGACCATTGGCCCGGAAAATATGATCGGAATGTCGCTCATGAAGCGCTCCTCTATAAATGGCTGCAACGGTTGACGGCTTTGACCATATCAGCAGCGCCAACCGTGTACCGCTTTCCGTCGATTTCGATTTCCACCAGCGTATCGACGTTCCAGTGGGAACGAACAGTCAGGACAGGGCCGGAAACGCCACAGCCCTTCTCGTTGCCGTCCACTTCGTAGACCTTGGCCTTGGCTTCGATTTTTAATCCTGAAAGGTTCATGGTCAGACGCTCCTTTAGGCTTTCGCCTGTGCTTTGATTTTGCGGCTGATCTTCGCGAGCGCCTTCCGCAGATAGGGGAGCGCCTCGATGTTCAGCATTGCATGACCTTCATAAGCATCAGTCTCGATGGTCAACCACGTATCGTCGTGGGCGACTTCAGCCACCGGCCCGCGATATGGGTTAGCCTTGTCGGTCAGGTCCTCCGCGCCGACATAGAACGTGCCATCCTTCTCGCGGATGAACCCCTTTGTGTTTGGACGGTGGTTAGGCATAGGGCTCC
>DASXHL010000056.1:0-38146 GCA_036488555.1 Rhizomicrobium sp. | reverse complement strand
GCGGACGCCGCAAAGCCAGAGGTGGTCGCCGGGCACGAAGCGGTGGGCGTCGAAGCCCATCCCGGTGCGCGTCTCGCCCCAGCCACGCAGCAGCCGCTCGGCAAGTGCGAAGTCCGCTTCGGTGGTCACTTTGAGGTTGGCTTCCTCTCCCGGCACGGTGGTGACCGGAACGCCGGCGCGTTCGGCGAGTGCAATGTCGTCGCCGGCGTTGCTGCCGGCGAAACGCTCGTGGGCGCCGGTAATGGTGGTGAAGCGGAAGCCTTGCGGTGTCTGGGCCCGGCCGACGCCGTCACGGGAGATCGCCTGCGAGCCGCCGGCGGGATCGATGCGGCGGAGCGAATCGGCGACCGGCAGGAACGGCAACACGGCATCGGCGCCCGACCGAAGGACAGCGATCACCGCACCGATCACCGCGGAGGACACCAGCGGCCGTGCCGCGTCATGGATCAGCACGAAATCCGGCGCCTCTGCTGCCAGCGCCTGCAATCCACGCCGCACTGAATCCTGTCGCGTCTCGCCGCCCGTAACCGGCGTCGGCAGGGCAAGGCCTGAGACGGCGCCAGCGTAGTCCGTCTCGTGACCGTTGCCGATCACCACCTGGATACGGTCCACCTCGGGGCAGGCCTGGAACGCCTCGATGGTACGGCGGATCATCGGCCTGCCGCCCAGCCGCCGGTACTGCTTGGCGAGGCCGCCGCCGGCGCGTGTGCCGCTGCCGCCGGCCACGATCAGCGCTGCAACTTCGGTCCCTGAGCACCTGTCTGACATGGGCTTCGCTTAGGCCATTCGCGCCAACGGCGCAAAATGGCACGAAAACCCGGCCGCCCGCGGCATTCTTGCAACACATGCTGTGGCGTGGCTACAGTCCGGCCCGATACCCGCCGCGGGAACAACCCCGGCTTTCCAAGGGGCGTTATGGCGACCACAAACGCACTGGACCTGCGCCCGCTGCGAGGGCCATTGGGCTTTGCCCGGCTGCTGTCCCGCCCGTCGCTGTTCGCGTTCGGCGTGGGAGTGCTGGCGGCGCTGTCGGGCCTGCTCACCTACGCTGCGGTCACCGGCCTGGTGCCCTACAAGCCGACCCACTCGGCCCTGTTCGCGCTGGTGCTCTTCAACATCCTGCTGGTCGGGACCCTGGGCGGCGTCATCGCCTGGCGACTGCTGCGGCTGTGGGCAGACCGGCGCTCTGCCGGCGCCCGCCTGCACATCCGTATGGTGGGCCAGTTCGCGGTGGTAGCAGTGGTGCCGGCGATCCTGGTCGCCGCCTTCGCCGCCGTGATCGTCAATCTCGGCGTCGAGCAGTGGTTCTCGCCCAAGGTCAAAAGCGCGCTCGGCAACGCCGTCAGCGTGGCGCAGAGCTATGTGCAGGAGCACCAGCGCTCCATCGTCGGCGACGCCTACGAGATCGCCAACAGCATCGAGCACGATCCGCAGCTGTTCGACGAGAGCAACCACGTCCGGCCCGACCTGCTGTTCACCAAGCTCGCCAATGTCACCAAGGATCGCGGCCTGCAGGCGTCCTACATCCTTGACTCGAAAGGGCAGGTGCTGGGGAGCACCAAGCAGCGCTTCCTGCCGGACATGAAGCCGCCAAGCGCCAGCGATATCGCCCAGGCTGCCCGCGGCACCATCGTGATCGATGCCAATTCCAAGCTCGGCGTGGTGCGGGCGCTGATCCGCATGCAGGCGCTGAACGACGCCTACCTGCTGGTGGTGCGCACTGTCGATCCCAAGGTGCTGGCCTACTACCAGAACACCGTCAATGCGGTGTCCGAGTACAAGCGGCTGGACCGCGATCGCTCGCGGGTGCAGCTGATCTTCGCCACCCTGTACGGCGTGGTGGCGCTGCTGACCTTGCTGGGCGCCATCTGGCTCGGACTGTGGGCCGCCAACCGGCTGGCGCGACCCATCTCCAATCTCATCGGCGCGGCGGAGCAGGTGTCGCAGGGCGATCTCGCCGCCCGCGTGGTGCTGGAGCGCGACGACGACGAGATCGGCGTGCTGGGCCGCACCTTCAACCGCATGACCTCGCAGCTGGAGGCGCAGCGGGCTGAGCTGGTCTCGGCCAACCGCCAGATGGATACAAGGCGGCGTTTCACCGAGGCCGTGCTCGCCGGCGTCAGCGCCGGTGTGGTGGGCCTCGACGCAGAGGGCCGCGTCACCATCGTCAACCGCGCCGCGGCGCGGCTCTTGAACGCGACACCCGAGGAGATCGAAGGCCAGCACTACGCGGAAGCGGTGCCGGAGCTCGCAGCCCTCATCCGCCGCGCCATGCAGGAGCCGGTGGGCCGCGCCAGCGGCGAGGCCACTGTCAAGCGAGCCGGAAAAGTCCGCACACTGAGTGTCCAGGTCGGCAGCGAGGCGGGCGAGGCGGGCTACATCGCCACCTTCGACGACATCACCGATCTCGTCTCCGCGCAACGCACCGCGGCCTGGGCGGACGTGGCGCGCCGCATCGCGCACGAGATCAAGAATCCGCTCACGCCCATCCAGCTCTCGGCGGAGCGCCTCAAGCGCAAATACCTGAAGGAGATCGTCACCGATCCCGAGGTCTTCCAGCAATGCACCGACACCATCGTGCGTCAGGTGGGCGACATCGGCCGCATGGTGGACGAGTTCTCCTCCTTCGCCCGCATGCCGGCGCCGCAGATGAGGCGTGAGAACGCGCAGGAGCTGTTGCAGCAGGCGATGTTCCTGCAGCGTGTGGGAAATCCCGCCGTCACCTTCACGGTGCATGCGCCGGAAGCGCCGGTGTACATCGAATGCGATGGGCGACTGATCGCGCAGGCGCTCACCAACGTGCTGAAGAACGCAGCCGAGGCGATCGCGGCGCGTCATGGCAAAGGCGACGATGCGCCCGGCATCGTGACGGCCAATCTTGAAGTGGACGGCGAGCAGTTGGTATTGCGGATCACAGACAATGGAATCGGCCTGCCGCACGAGCATCGCCACCGCCTCACCGAGCCGTATGTGACGACGCGGGTGAAGGGCACGGGGCTCGGGCTCGCCATTGTCCGCAAGATCGTGGAGGACCATGGCGGCGAGATCGTTCTGTCCGATGCCGGCGAATATGAGAGCGGCGCAGAGGTGCACATCAGGCTGCCCTTGCGCCGCAAACCGCAACGCGAAGCCCAGAAACAAGGGGTAGGGAATGAGCAAGAACGGATCCTTGATCGCGCCTGACATCCTCATCGTCGATGACGAAGAGGACATCCGCGATCTGGTGGCCGGCATCCTGCGCGACGAAGGTTACGAGACGCGCGTGGCCGGCGATGCCGACGGCGCGCTCAACGCCGTGCGCGCGCGCCGGCCGCAACTCGTCATCCTCGACATCTGGCTGCAGGGCAGCCGCATGGACGGCATCCAGGTGCTGGATGCGTTGAAGCGTGACTTTCCGGATGTGCCGGTGGTGATGATCAGCGGCCACGGCACCATCGAGACGGCGGTCGCCTCCATCCACAAGGGCGCCTACGACTTTATCGAGAAACCCTTCAAGGCGGACCGGCTGGTGCATGTGGCGGAGCGTGCGCTGGAAGCGGCGCGGCTGCGGCGCGAGGTGCGGGAGCTGAAGCTCCGCGCCGGCGACGAAGCGGAGCTGATCGGCGGCTCCTCTGCCGCCTCGCAGCTGCGCCAGATGATCGACAAGATCGCGCCAACCAACAGCCGGGTGCTGATCACCGGGCCGGCCGGCTCCGGCAAGGAGGTGGTGGCGCGGCTCATCCATGCCCGTTCGCGGCGCGCCGGCAACGCTTTCGTCGCCATCAACTGCGCCACCATGGCGCCCGACCGCATCGAGGTGGAGCTGTTCGGCGAGGAGCCGGCCGACGGTCCGCGCAAGACCGGATTGTTCGAGCTTGCCCACAACGGCACGCTCTATCTCGACGAAGTCGCCGACATGCCGCTCGAAACGCAAGGCAAGATCCTGCGCGTGCTGATCGACCAGACCTTCACCCGCGTGGGCGGGCAGGTGCGCGTGCAGGTCGATGCGCGGGTGATCTGTTCCACCACACGAGACTTGCGCGCCGAGACCGAGGCCGGGCGTTTCCGCGAGGACCTTTATCACCGCCTGAATGTCGTGCCGGTGCGCATCCCCTCGCTGGCGGAACGGCGCGACGACATTCCCGTGCTGGTGACCCATTTCATGAAGCGGCTGTCGGCGGCGGGCGGCCTGCCGGCGCGCCAGATCGGCGATGACGCCATGGCGGTGCTGCAGACCCATGGCTGGCCCGGCAATGTGCGCCAGCTGCGCAACATCGTGGAGCGGCTCTTGATCCTGGCCAGCGACGATGTCCATGAAGCGATCACCGCCGACCTGCTGCCGTCGGACCTGGGCTCCGGCGTGGGCGCCAACAAGAATGGCGACCTGGTGATCTCGCTGCCGCTGCGCGAGGCGCGCGAGATTTTCGAGCGCGACTACCTGATGGCCCAGATCAACCGCTTTGGCGGCAACATTTCCCGCACCGCGGCCTTCATCGGCATGGAGCGCTCCGCGCTCCATCGCAAGCTGAAGTCGCTGGGCGTGGGCTCGGCGCAGAGCTTTCCGAACTGACGCGACAGATGAAAAAATGGTCCGCTGCCCGCGCGCCCGCCGGCCGC
The DNA here is from genome assembly GCA_036488555.1 of Rhizomicrobium sp. Taxonomy (GTDB): domain Bacteria; phylum Pseudomonadota; class Alphaproteobacteria; order Micropepsales; family Micropepsaceae; genus Rhizomicrobium. Next base: position 33,550 of record DASXHL010000056.1, on the reverse strand, counting down.
ATCGCCTATGTCAATGGCCGCTATCTGCCGTTTGCCGCGGCCGGCGTGCATGTGGAGGATCGCGCGCTGCAGCTGGGCGACGGCATTTATGAGGTCTGCAATGTGATCGGCGGGGTGATGCTGGATGAGGAGCCGCATCTGGATCGCATGGAACGCTCGCTGCACGAACTGGGCATGGCCATGCCGATGGGCCGGCCGGCGCTGAAACTCGTGATGCGCGAGATGATCGCCAAGAACCGCATCGCCGACGGCTTTCTCTACATGCAGGTGACACGCGGCGCCACGAAGCGCGACCACATTCCGCCCGCAGACAGCCCGCGGCCGACCCTGATCATGACCATGCGAACCCAGGACCTCGCGGCCCTGAACCAGCGGCTGGAAAAGGGGATCGCGGTCTCGACCCAGCCGGATATTCGCTGGGGCCGCTGTGACATCAAGACAGTGCAGCTTCTGCCCAACCTCCTCGCCAAGCAGGCGGCGCGCAAGCTGGGGGCCTTCGAAGCCTGGCTGGTGGATGATGACGGCTATGTGACCGAGGGCTCGTCCACCAATGCCTGGATCGTGGACAATGACGGCGTGGCGATCACCCGCGACCTTTCCAACGCCATCCTTCCGGGCGTGACGCGTCGCGTCATCCTGGGCGCGATGGCCGAGGCGCAGCTGAAAGTTGTGGAGCGCAAGTTCACGGTGGCCGAAGCCCTGGCGGCGAAGGAAGCCTTTCTGTCCTCGGCGACGGGGGCCGCAGTCCCGGTGGTGACGATAGATGGTCGCAGGATCGGAAATGGCGCCCCCGGACCACTGACCCGGCGGATTCGCGAACTTTATTTCACCCAGACCGGTCTCAAAAACGCCTGATTCGGCCCTTTTTCTCTCTTTCGCAATTGCAGCATTGCGCGCTAAACTGACTTTCAAGGTGCGAGCCGTGAACCCCCACGGCCGCTGAAACAATGGGCGAACCCATGAGCGACAAACAACAGAACCTTCAGGACACGTTTTTAAATGCGGTCCGTAAGAGCAAATCCGCCGTTACCATCTTCCTGGTGAATGGCGTCAAACTGCAGGGCAACATCACCTGGTTTGACAACTTCTGCGTGCTTCTGCGCCGCGACGGCCAGAGCCAGCTTGTCTACAAACACGCGATCTCGACGGTGATGCCGATGGGCCCGATCCAGCTCCAGGACGAGCCGGCCGAAGGCTGATTTGTCTTCGCGCGCCTTCGTCATTCACGTCGAGCCCAAGAACCGCAGCCGCGGCGATGCGGCGTTGCGCGATGCCGAGGCGCGTCTGGCCGAGGCGGTCGGGCTGACCGCGGCCATCCATCTGGATGTGGTGGAGGCTGAGGTCGCGCCGCTGGCGCGGCCCACGCCCGCGACCCTTCTGGGCAGTGGCAAGGTCGAAGAGATCGCCGAGCTGGCCAAGGTCGAGGCGCCGGAAGTCATCATCGTCAACGCGAACCTGACCCCGGTGCAGCAGCGCAACCTCGAGCGCGCCTGGAACAGCAAGGTACTGGACCGTACCGCCGTGATCCTGGAGATCTTCGGCGAGCGCGCCGCCACGCGGGAAGGGCGGCTTCAGGTCGAGCTGGCCCATCTGATCTATCAGCGCTCGCGGCTGGTCAGAAGCTGGACCCATCTGGAGCGGCAACGCGGCGGCTTCGGCTTCCTGGGCGGTCCGGGCGAAACCCAGATCGAAACCGACCGCAGGCTGATCGGCGAGCGCATCACCGCGATCAAGGCCGAGCTGGAGAAGGTCAAGCGCACCAGAAGCCTCGGCCGCCAGGCGCGCAAGAAGGTGCCGTTCCCGGTGGTGGCCCTGGTGGGCTACACCAATGCCGGCAAGTCCACCCTGTTCAACCGGCTGACCGAATCTGAGGTGCTGGCCAAGGATCTGTTGTTCGCGACCCTGGACCCGACCATGCGGGGCGTGAAGCTACCGCATAACACCCGGATCATCCTGTCCGACACGGTAGGCTTCATCGCCGACCTGCCGACCGAGCTGGTCGCGGCCTTCCGCGCCACCCTGGAGGAGGTGCTGGAGGCCGATGTCATCGTTCACGTCCGCGATGCGGCCCATGCGGAATCCGCCGCCCAGAAAGCCGATGTGCTCAAGGTGCTGGAGGAACTGGGCGTGGACCCGGGCAGGCCCATGCTGGAAGTGTTGAACAAGATCGACCTGCTGGAGCCGGAACAGCGGGCGGGGCTGTTGGCGCGCAACGGCCCAAAATCCAATGGGGAGAATCGTGGCGCCATCGCGGCTTCGGCGTTGACGGGCGAAGGAATCCCCGCACTTCTGGCGGCCTTCGAGAGCGCCGTGACGCGTGACAACATCACGCTTACCCTGAAACTGGACGCCAGCGATGGCGGCGCGCTGGCCTTTGCCTATCGCCACGCCCAGGTTCTGGAGCGTCGAGACAGAGGTGACAAGATCAGCCTTTCCTTACGCATCCATCCCGACGATCTGGGCCGGTTCGAGAGCCGATTCCCGAAGAAAATCGTGGTGAAGCAGGGCACTCCCGCCTGATCTTCAACCAAATTATCAGGGCCAGCGGCTATGACTTCTCGGCTGCCTTGGCCTGTTGCCACAGAGCTTCCATTTCCTCGAGGCTGGCGTGGCCCATGCGGCTGCCCAGCGAGTCCTCGATGAACTGGAAGCGGCGGGTGAATTTGGCATTGGTCCGGCGCAACGCCGCTTCAGGATCCACTTTCAGATGCCGCGCCAAGTTGGCGATAACAAAAAGCAAATCGCCAATCTCGTCCTCGCGCTGATCGTGGTTTTCGGCCGCCAGGACCTCGCGGGCTTCCTCGGCGATCTTGTCCAGCACATGGGCGGGATCGTTCCAGTCAAAGCCGACGGTTGACGCGCGGCGCTGAAGCTTTTCAGCGCGGGTCAACGCGGGCAGGGCGCTGGCAACATCGTCCAGCAGACTGGTCTGACCGGCCGCCTGGCGCTCGTTTTCCTTGAGCTTCTCCCAGAAGTCCTTCTGGCTGGCGGCGTCGGCCTTGGCCACTTCGTCGCCAAAGACATGGGGATGGCGGCGGATCATTTTCGCGGTGATGGCCTCTACCACGGCGCCGAAGTCGAAGCGGCTTTCTTCCTCGGCCATGCGGGCGTGGAACACCACCTGGAACAACAGGTCGCCCAGCTCGCCGGGCAGCGCCTGGAAGTTCTTGTCGGCGATGGCCGATGCGACCTCATAAGCTTCCTCGATGGTGTAAGGCGCGATGGTGTCGAAGGTCTGCACCCGGTCCCAGGGGCAGCCTTCGCGCAGACGTTTCATCACCTCCAGCAGCACGGCGATGTCGCGGGAGGGCTTCAGTTCGGAGAGGTCGCTCATGTCAGCAGTTAGGGGCGCAGACCTCAGCCGGGCAAGGGACAAGGTGCCTCTGGGCTCCAGGGCCGCCGGGCTAAATATCAGTTTTTCGTATAAGTAATATTATGGGAAATCATATATAACTTAGCCACGATAGGGAAATCGCCCCGGACCAAACCCGAGATGCTCGGCACCGCCCGCGCTGCCCTAGAAGCTTGGCTTAATCGGTTTGAGGGTTTTGGAGGCTGGCCTAACAAGCGTCAGGAAGACGACCTTTTATCTTCCGTGGTCTCAGCCGCCCTATCCCACATCCCCTTGGAAATCAAATAGGCCGTCAGCTTGTCGTGAGTGTCCAGAAGCCCGTCGGCGATGTCGATCAGCTCGTCCAGCGTGTAATCCCTGTCATCTGGGCTCATACCACGGGCCTTGGCCTTTCCACCGCGCGAACTCAAACTCAAATGTCTTACCGAGTCAGGTCTCGTTCCTTTTTTCCATGGATGATGGGCAATCGCGTTACGCAATGGGAGGTGTTCGTTAAAACTGTCGAGGGCACTGCGAACCGTATCTGCGTAGCCGGCCGGCCCGCTGGTTACACCCAGTAAGCTTGTCAGAGCCTCACACTTAGCGTTGTACCCGAGTCCCGAAATCGTCAAGGCTACAAGCGCGTGCCGCGCTCCCAAGATATGAGAAATTGCCCCTTCAACCAGCCGTTCAAACCGCGCGAAGTGTTGTATGATCGTCCCGAAAGCCAGATGATGCTGTTCTCCCAGGATGTAGGGCTCGGTCATGTCGAAACCTGATCCAGATCAATTCAGTGACGAAGAAACAGAGCGCCGCCGGGAAGCTGCACTAAAAAATGCTGGCGACACGACCTCAGCCCTTCACGCCTAAAGCTAAGAAGAAACCGAGTCCCAAGAAGCGCAAAGCGAAAAGGTAATGGAATCGCGGTGCCTACCGTTCGTTCAAGCGGCCCTTGGGGCGGCTAGTGGCACAGTTCGCTTCCGATTCCCCTAATGCTCGCTTATTCCCCTAATGCTCGCTTATCGCCTACGCGTCAACTCCAACAGTTCCGAGAATAACCACAGCGGCCCCTACTCCCTTGGCCATGTCTGCGAAGCGCTTATGGCGCTCGGCGTCCGTGGGTTTGGGTTTCCTGGGCGCTTTCTTGGCTGGCACAGGATCATTTCCACCGTGGTTCGGGGTCCGTCGCCGTAGGCAGGCGGCTCGTGATGTCGGTGAGTTTGGCGTCCGCCGCAGCAAATTCCTTGGAATTTTCGCCGTACTTGGCCGCGGCTTCGGCACGGGCGGCAAAGGCAGCGTTCAATTGGACGTGGAGCAACTCAGGGGCGCTTTTCTCGTTCATGGAGGACTTATAGCAGCGAACCGCTGAACACAGAACGGGCGGAGAGACTGGCATCTCCGGCCCGCTGAATGACTACGACGCATAAACGCCGCGCCAAACCTATACCCTTGAACTCGGCAATGTGTTCTGTTCCCCCATCGACCCTGTCGAACGCGTCTTGGAGCGGATGGGGTAAACTCATGCTAGGGACCCGTAATGGCGAAAGACCCAGACCAACTCAGCGAAAAAGAGACCGCGAAGCGCCGAGATACAGCCCTGCTTCGGGCGCCCAAAACACCGAAGGCCAACAAGGACTTTATCGGCAGAGGCTCCAAGAGCCCAAAGGCTCAAAAGCCCCGGATCAACCGCCATCAAGGGCGCTAGGGTCTTAATGGGCTGTCAAGGTGTTCAGCCCATGGTCATTCGGTGGGAAAGACCGTCGCGCAGGTGGAAGCCGAGTGGGTAACGAACGGCAATATCGCGCGCCTGGAATACGCGTTGGCCGCTGAGACCGACCCGGGACGCCGCACATGGCTCGAAGTCCTGTTAACAGAACAGCGCGCCCTGCTCCCGCCGGAAACCTAGCCTTTGAGTGATCTGCGTGTCGTGGGCGCGCTTACAGCATGGGCGCCAGTCTTACGAACAAAGACACGATCGAAATTGCGATGGCGATCAGCGCGGCAACCAGCGCCGCTATGGCAATCTTGTTATTTGTCCTGGCAGTCTCGGCACTCCGCTCAACGGAGGTGGACGCGGCCCAGGCGATGGAATTTGCTTCGCGCGCCATGGCGCAGGCCTCTTCCGCGCGCTTGTTGGCCTTCAAGGCCTCATCACGGGCCGAATGCGCGAGTTCGTTGGACCTGCGCGCAAGGAAGGTTTGCGCATCCCTTTGCGCGTCGTCCCGCTCGCGTTCCTCAGTGTCCTTTTGATGGAGCCATTCCTTTGCCAGGGCATGATAATTGGCAGGCCATCGCCCCGACAAAACCATATCGCGGACGGTTTGAGCCCCCAGTTGCTCCATATTGGCGAGCACATGCTCAGCCTTCTCGTTCACGGAACGCCACCTTTTACTTCAGATCATAGCCCCCCAACGGACCAACCCCGCAAAAGTTGCAATCCGTGACGTGGTTTTCTCCAGCTTTTCGCGGGTTCTGGCGGAAATCGAACCCAGCGACAGGACGCGCCAGATGCGCCAAAACCTGTGTTGGCAGCGCGTATTGTCAGGGTCGAACGACACGCCTAGCATTGCCTTCATCCCTTCGCGGGGGTGCCATGAGGTTTGCCGTTCTGCTTCTGCCACTGGCGCTGGGCCTGTCAGCCTGCACTCAGGCAAACATGGCCTCCGATACCAATGGATGCGAGGGTCCAGTGCCGCCGGATGGCCAGGCTGTATGGCGGATGGCTGCGCCTGGTGTTCTGTCAACCGACGGCCCGATGATGCCAAGCAAAAACCGGGTTGGTGGCGCGACGAACGCGGCCGAATGTGTCCACCGGGAGGACAACAAGGCCACCGCGCCGCAAATCCACGATCTGCAGAAGATCGGCTAGCGCGAACGGGCGCTGCCGCCCTTGTCCCTCACCCAAAGGCCGGGACCTCTTCAATCATGGATTAATGCTGTAAGCTGCCGGGACGATACCGCAAGCGCGGCGCAGCGCCTGGCCTTTGCGTTATGATATTTCGCCGTCAGTATGACACCGGCGGGCAACGCCCATACCCTAAGAAGCGCGACCTACCCAGGAGCCCCAGAATGTTTCCGATCAATATCCAGGATTCCCCCACGGCACACCGTTTCCGCATCCTGCTGTCTTGCGACCATTGCGGCTCTCACAGCCTTGAGGCGCTCAGCCGGCTGCACAGTCGCTACCAGCTCTCCTGCCGGGAGTGTTATGGCACCATCGATATCGGCTCGAAGGAAAACCGGATTTTCCTCGAGGAAGCGGTCGAACTCTGCCGGCGGGCAGACGCCAGGCTCAAACACCCCAACGAGAAACCGAAAGGCCATAACGGAAAAACGAAAAGCCGCTGACGCATCCATGATCCCGCGCTGGCAGATGATCGGATTTGTGGCCTTGCTCGCTGTGGCCGTGGCGCTGGCGATTTACGCCTCGCCCAACAGCTACGCGCACATGTTCCTGACGGGCCGCTGCTTGGGTCAGTCCATGCCGGCGGCGTGCTATCCGCAAAGCGCGCCGCGCGGTGGATTTGGCGGCGCGCGCACCACGCCATAAGACCCGCACCTGCCGGCAGCTGCCCCCTACTGGCAACTGAAAGTCATGCTGCTGCTCTGCGGGTCGGTATGGATAATGCGCGCGCTCCGGCCATATTGGTGGCAATGCTCATTGGCCTTCGCCACCGCGTCGTCCTTGTTGAGCTGGGTGACCATGTTGACGGTTCCGCCATGCTCATCGGCGCCGGAAAGATAGAGCGTGTAGGAACAGGCCCCCAGCGAAACCGCCAGCGGCAGAGCCAGAAGCAGAAGACCCGAATATCGCATTGTGCAGGCCCCTCTCCGACTCGCCCGCGAAACGCGCGGGCGAGTCGGAAGGTGGCGTAAAATTGGCGTTCGCGCCAGAATGGAAGCGTTACTTGGCGGCCACGGCCTGTCCGGTCAGCCCGGCAGCGCGCAGTTCGCCGCGCGCGGCGTCGAACTGGGCGTGAAACGCCGGATTCTCCAGCAGCTTGATCGCCAGCGTGGTGGCGAGCACATGGCTGGCCTCGAGGTCGGACGGATAATGGGCGCCACAGACCACGCGGCTATAGGCATATTCCTGCGCCCGGTCCAGGATGGGCTGCGCCTTTTCCGGCATCAGCGCCGCCAGGATATAGCCGGTCGAATAGCTCAGCGTCGCATGCCCGCTGGGATAGGAGGTCAGCGGCGCGGCATTGGGCTTGTAGTCGCAGGCCACCAGGCTGGGATCGATGGCCCAGGGGCGGTTGCGCAGGAAATAGCGCTTGGCGATGTTGGCGGTGACGGCCTGATCATTGTCCACTTCGTCCATCAGCTTGGCGGTCAGCGGCAGCTTGGCGAGGTCGAATTGGGGCCCCAGCACCTTCGCGAACAGCTCGATGCTTTCATGCTTGTCGTCCCATTCGGCCTGGGCGTGGCGCTCGGGACTGCGGTTGTGATAGACGCGCTCCACCTCGGCCAGTTCGGCCTTCTGCAGGTCCGACCCGTCCTTGTAGGGCGGCGGCAGGATGCGGGCCGGATCGACCTGCTCCGGCGTCAGGATCCACAGCGTCTTGTGACGCCCGGCGGGCTTGGGCGGGGCGGACGGATCGGCGGCGCCCGCGGGCGCGGCGAACAGGATGGTCGTGGCAAACAGAGCCAGAATGGGAAGCGTGCGATTCATATTTAAGCCTCATGGAAACGGCAGCCCCGGCTGCCGCAATATCGAGGCGGTTCCAACATCCGCAAGCCAGCGGTTCAAGTGAAGTAAGCACGACAGTTCTGAATCAAAATGATGATGGCCGGCGCCATCCGATTGTCCGGCATGGACGATTCCGCGCCGATCGTTTGCGCGCGCGGCCGATTGAGAATTTCCAATGCGGCCGAACGAAACTTCTATTTCGGCATCTTTTCGCGGATGCGATCCCACAGCGCGACGCACTTGGTGTCTTCCACGACAAAGGCGGTGGAATCATGTCCGCGTATGTGCATGGTGGCGGCGGCGCGCTCAACCGCCAGCGCCAGCCGGTCATAGAGGGCCTTGAGTTCGGCAACTTCTTCGCAGTCGCGGACGGCCTTGCTCATGAGGGAAGTATAACACCGTAAGCGGGTTTTGCGACCCTCGCCGGGTGCGGAACTTTGACGAAGAATCAGCCCGGCTTGGTGGTGACGATGAAATCCTTCAGCCGTTCGGTCGCCGGCGCAAAGTTCGGCTCGATCTCCAGCACCTTCTTGTAGTCGTAATAGGACGCCTTATAGCTGCCTAGCAGTTCCTCGGCGATGGCGCGGTCGTAATAGCCGATATGGGGAAAGCTCATCCCCATCTCCAGCCCCTTGTTGATCTGCTCCAGCGCCTCCGCATAGTGGCGCTCCTTGATCAGCATGGAGCCCAGATTGACGAACGGATCACCCAGACTGCCGTTCAGTGCGATCGACATGTGGAAGTCGTCGGCCGCCTTGTCGGTCTTGCCCAAGAGGTCCAGCATCACGCCGCGATTGTCATAGGTCGCGGCCCGGTCCCTGGCGGTCAAGACCTCGATCCTCAGGGCCTGGTCGCAGACATCGACCCCGTCGGTGGGATCAACGCCCGCCTTGGCATAGACGAAGCAGTCGTGAGCATAGCCCTTGCCGAGCGTGACGACGGTCTGGGCGGCCGCCGGACCCGAAGCCAGCAGGGCGGCCAATGGTGCGGTGAAAAGGAAGTGCCAAACTCTCATTTCCGTCTCCCCGGAAAGAAAAGTTGCCAGTGCATGTTACACCCATTTGCCACAGGACGGGAGCAATTCGGCGGTTGTGCCCAGGGGGCAAACCGGACATTGTTTTGAATAACGAAAACATGGGTTTGGGGAGTAAACTTGATGAAATCTCGCAATCTGATGCTGGCAGCTGGCGCCCTCGTTCTGGGGCTCGCGCCAGCCCTCGCCCAGGACGCGCCCAAGATCTGGTGGAGCTGGTCACCCAAGTCGACCAACGCCTCGCCCTGGAAAGCGCCCAACAAGCCGATCTGGCGCCTGAATGAGATCATGGCCGACCACAAGGGCTCGAGCGACTGGGACCAGCCGATCGTGCGCGATCAGGACTATGCGGCCGACTACATCTCGCTGGGCGCGGGCAAGAAGACCAAGCCCCTGTTCTGGGCCGATGACCGCATCTTCTGGTACGTCGCCTCGGGCCAGATCCGCTTCCATATCGATGGCCAGCAGCCTTTTGTGGCCTCCAAGGGCTTTTTGGTGCAGGTGCCCTATCGCAACGTCTACTGGATGGAAACGGTGGGCGAGGAGCCCAGCGTGCGGCTGGAAGTGATCCGCAACAACCGCACTCCGCTTTATCCCGCCACCCAGCATGATGCCGGGTCGGCGCCTTCCGCGCCCCCGGGCAAGGAATATGTGCTGGCCAGCTACCGCACCCCGCCCGACAAGTATGACGAGGTCAACAAGCCCTATCTGGATTTCTGGGGCGATTTCGTGAAGCGCCCGCCTACGCCGGGCGACCATGCCTTTGTCGCCGACACCACCAATTTCATGAATGTGATCCGCGGCCATGGCATGCCCACGCCGCCAGACAGCAATAAGGGCCACTTCCACATCGACTATAACGAGTTCTGGGTGATCGCCGAGGGCACGGTGGACTACAAGACGGAAGGCATGCCGTTCTTCACCGCCAATGTGGGCGATGTGGTCTATGCGCCGCAGGGGCGCTGGCACCGGGCCAGCTGGGCGGGCAATGGCATGTCCACCCGCATCGCCATCAATCCTAGGCCTTATGGCATGCACAATTTCGATCCGGAGTCGGGAGCCAAGCAGTGAGAGCCGCGCTGATCGCAGCCCTGTTGCTGGCGCCCCTGCCCGCGCTGGCGCAGCCGTCGCCGCCGATGAAGCTGTTCACCGCCGGGGCCGATATCCCGGCGGTGATCGCCAAGGCCAAGGCCGATCAGAAATCGCCCAATGTCAATTCCACCGAGCCGGTCGCGGTCGATGGCCCCTACCGGGTGCTGCTGGAATACCGCACGGGGCTCACGCCCCCCACGGTGCATCATGGCCAGACCGAACTTGTCTATGTGTTGCAAGGAAATGCCACGCTGGTCAGTGGCGGGCATCTGACCGGCATACAGCCGCCCAGGCCGGGCTCGACGACGGACATGGGCACCGGCATCGAAGGCGCCGACCGGTCGCAAGCCCTCTCCAAGGGTGACGTGCTGCTGGTGCCGGCGGAAACCGCGCACCAGTTCCAGAATGTCACCGGCGAGTTCGTGATCCTGAGCGTTCACATGTTCATGCCGGACGGCAAATAGCGTTCAGGCGTCCGGTGCTTTCTTGTTTGCGATGTCGAGCGCGACATCGGTGATCATGTCTTCCTGGCCGCCCACCATGCGCCGGCGTCCCAGCTCGACCAGGATGGCGCGCACATCGACGTGATAATCCTGGGCGGCCTTTTCCGCGTGGCGCAGGAAAGAGGAATAGACCCCGGCATAGCCAAGCGACAGCGTCTCCCTGTCCACCCGCACCGGACGGTCCTGTAGCGGCCGGACCAGGTCTTCTGCCGCGTCCATCAACGCGAAGACATCGCAGCCATGCCGCCAGCCCTTGCGGTTGGCGGCCGCGATGAAAACCTCCAGCGGCGCGTTGCCGGCCCCAGCGCCCATGCCCGCCAGGGACGCATCGATGCGCTTCGCGCCGGCCTGGGCCGCGACGATGGAATTGGCCACGCCGAGCGACAGGTTGTGATGGGCATGGATGCCACGCTCCGTCTCGGGCCTGAGCATCTTGTCATAGGCCTCAAGGCGTGCGCGGCAGCCGTCCATGTCAAGCGCGCCGCCGCTGTCGGTGACATAGACGCAATGGGCGCCATAATCCTCCATCAGCCTGGCCTGTTCCGCCAGGGCTTGCGGCTCGCTCATATGGCTCATCATCAGGAAGCCGGACACGTCCATGCCGATCTTTCGGGCAAAGCCGATATGTTGTCTGGCGATATCGGCTTCGGTGCAATGGGTGGCGATGCGCACCGACGTCACGCCCAGGTCATGGGCGCGATCGAGGTCCTCCACCGTGCCGATGCCGGGCAGCAAAAGCGTGGTCAGGCGAGCGTTCTTCACCACCTTGCCCGCGGCCTTGATCCAGTCCCAGTCGGTATGTGCGCCAAAGCCGTAGTTGAAAGACGAGCCGTTCAGTCCGTCGCCATGGGCGACCTCGATGGCATCCACCCCGGCATCGTCCAGCGCCTTGGCGATGGTTGCAACCTGCCCGGCGCTATAGCGATGCCGGATGGAATGCATGCCATCCCGCAACGTGACGTCCTGGATGTAAAGCCGGTCGGTCTTGGGATCGAACATGGTCAGGCCACCTGTTCCGCCAGCTTGCGCACAGCGATCTTCTCGCCAGTGGCCAGCGCCGCCGAAGTCATGATGTCGAGATTGCCCGCATAGGCCGGCAGATAATGCGCCGCGCCCTCCACTTCCAGGAAGACGCTGGTCTTGATGCCTTCAAAGCTCCCCACGCCCGGAATGAAAACCGGATTGTTGGAGCCGAAGCGTTCGAACTGAATCTTCTGCTTCAACCGGTATCCGGGTACGTATGCCCTCACTTTCTCGACCATGTCGGTCACGGATTTCTCGATTGTCTCTTCGTCCGCGCCGGAAGACAGCGTGAAAACGGTGTCGCGCATGATCATGGGCGGCTCGGCCGGATTGAGAATGATGATCGCCTTGCCCTTGTGTGCGCCGCCCACCGCCTCCAGCCCTCGTGCAGTGGTCTGCGTGAACTCGTCGATATTGGCGCGGGTGCCGGGGCCCGCGGATTTGGAGGCGATGGAAGCGACGATCTCCGCATAATGCACGGTGGCGACCGCGCTTACCGCCGCCACGATCGGAATGGTCGCCTGGCCGCCGCAGGTCACCATGTTCACATTGGCGCGATCAAGATGTTCGTCGCCATTCACCACCGGAACGACATAGGGTCCGATCGCTGCCGGCGTAAGATCAATCATGACCTTGCCGGCCGCCAGGCAGGAATCACTATTTTCCGTATGCGTCGCCGCGCTGGTGGCGTCAAACACCAAGGCGATGTCCTTCCAGACCGGCATCCGGATCAGGCCTGCGATCCCTTCATGGGTTGTCGGCACACCCAGCCGGTCCGCGCGCTTCAAGCCATCGCTGTGTGGATCGATGCCCACAAGCGCGCCCATCTCCAACAGCTTCGACATGCGCATGACCTTGATCATCAGATCGGTGCCGATATTGCCTGATCCGATGACGGCAATCTTGAGCTTGTTCGAGGCCGTCGCCATGGCGCCTTCGAGGTTCTGAGCGCACTCTGGTCGCAGCGCGACGCAAACTCAAAACATGTCTGTCAGGCCACTCTCATCTGATGAGAATGAACACGCCTTGCATCGACGCCGCAATTGCTTGCGCGCGCCTGAAAAGATGCCCCGCCCCTCACGAACGGGGTTCCAATATCAATCCGGCAGGCCGAAGACGTAGAGCACATGGCCCGTCAGCGGACGATGCACTTCGTCCAGCAGCGTGGACGGCTTCTGTTGCGGGCTGCCGCCGCCAAGGCCGGAACAGACAGCGACATACTGCTTGCCGTCCAGGCTGAAGGTGACGGGATAGCCCTGTACTGTATTGCCCAACCTGATCTGCCACAGCACCTTGCCGGTCTTGACGTCCACCGCCTTGAAATAGCGGTTGAAGTCACCCACGAAGGCGACGCCGCCGGCGGTGGAAATCACGCTGCTCAGGAATGGAACGCGCTGCTGCCAGGTCCACACCTGCTTCATGTCGGAGGTGCGGTAAGCAGACAGCCGGCCCATATTCTGATGGGTGCCAGGCATGAAGTAGAACTTCTGCGAGGCCGCAGTGCCGCCGCCGCCCAGCTTCATGTCCACGTCATGGCCCTGGATCATCACGCAGCTCTGGCTTTCGGGAATGATCAAGAGGTCGTCGGGCTGGTCATAGCTGGTGGCCTGCCAGTCATGGCCGCCCTCGGGGCCCGGACAGGACGATAGCCATTGATTGGTCTTCTGGTCGATGATGTCCTGGCGATAGGTCACCTGACCTGTCTTATGGTCGATGTTGGAGAAGACGTTCTGGAAGATCGTCTCCTTGGCGGCGATGAACTTGCCGGTGACGCGATCGAGCTTCCACAGGATGCCGGGCTTGCCGATGGTCATCAGCGTCTTCTGGTCGCCGTGGTTGATCAGCACGCGCTCGAAGACTTCGTCCAGGTCCAGCGATTCACCGGGGGCATGCTGGAAATACCATTTCAGCTTGCCGGTATCGGGATCCAGCGCCAGGGTGGACGACGAATAAAGCGTCGCCGCGCCGTAGGTCTTGCGGCTGGCCCGGAACCAGGGCTTGGTCTGGGCCACGCCCCAATAGGTCGTATTGAGGTCGGGATCGTAAGTGCCCGCAATCCAGGTGTCGCCACCGCCGCGCAGAAGATTGGGCAGGCCGTTCCAGGTGTCGCCGCCAGGCTCGCCTTCCAGCGCCGTGGTATGGAAGCGCCAGGCGGGCGCGCCCGTATCCGCGTCGAAGGCGGAGATATAGCAGTTGTTCTCCGAATAGTTGTCGCAGCCGGTCAGCCCGGTCAGCACCTTGCCACGCATCACCATCACGCCGCCCGTGGCGGAGTTGTTGGGATTGCCCAGCGTCTGCTCCCACGCGATCTTGCCGGTGCGCGCGTCCAGCGCATGGATCTTGGCATCGGTGGTCGCGACAAACACCTTATCGTGATAGACGGCGAGGCTGCGCGTGCCGCCATAGGCGATCTTGGAAACCGGGCCGATGCGATTCTCCCAGATCAGCTCGCCCGTGCGCGCATCCAGCGCCTGCACCGTGTTGGAGGTATTGGAGAGGAATATCACCCCGGAATGGATGATGGGCGTGATCTGGCTGGCGCCACCCTCGTTCATGTTCCAGGCCCATTTCAGGGTCAGGGAGCGAACATTCTTGGGTGTGATCTGCTTGAGCGGCGAGAAGCTCCAACCGGCATAATTGCGCCGATACATCAGCCATTCGCCATCCGCAGGATGCTTGAGCATGTCATCGGTGACATCGGCATAGTTCTTGACCGTGCCGGCGACATCCAGGCCATGACCGACCGGCGGGGCGAACTCGGCGGCGCGGGCCTCCATCGCATCCATCTTGCCCATGGGTGCCGCGGCCGTGGCTTCGGCAATCACCTTGCCGTCGGCGATGGAGGAAACCTTGACGTCGGTGTTCTTGCTGAAGGCGGTGGTGCCCGGCTTGGCGCCATTGGCCCATAACAGATAGGCGGTGATGTTGGTGTACTGGTCCTCGGTCAGGCTGCCCGGTGCACCCGCAGGCATGGAGCTGGCGATGAAGTTGTAGAAATCCTTGGTGGACTTGGCCCCAAAAGTGGTCATGAAGCCATTGCCGCCCAGGGCCGGCGCATCGCCGCCGCCGGCCAGATTGGCGCGATGGCAGCCGCCGCAGCTCAGCGCATAGGCCGAATGGCCGGCATTGGCCTGTTCCTGGGTGAATACGCCCTGCCCTTGTGCGGAAGCATGCGGCGCAAACAGGGTCGCGGCGCCCAGCGCCACGGCAGCAGCCGTGCCGGCCAGGAATTTCGTCGAACGATTCATTCTACTTTGTCCCTTCCAGCCAGCCCTGGACGTTCCCGTCAGAGGCCTTTTCGCTGTCGATGCGGATATAGATCGCCTCTTTCTTCAGGGCGGCGATCTGCGCACCGGTCAGTTTGACCGTGCCGGAGAAACGCCCGCTGGTGGCATGATCCGCAGTCAGGCTGCCGATGGCATCACCCGGCACGCCCTTGGCCAGGCCAATGCGCACCGAACCGCCGGTCGCTGGCGAGGTGAAGTTGGAGAAATTGCCCCTCACCGTAAGCGTCGTGCCATCAAGGGTGGCGCTGGCATCGCCGACGCTGTTGATCACGATAGCGCGGTTGGAGGCATCGAATGGCACCGGATCGAGCTCGGCGTCATAGCCGGCGGCCAGCGCCGGCGTTGCGGAAACAAGCAGCGCAAGCGCGCAGAAAAGCTTTTTGCGAAACATGGTTCTCCGACCCGTCAACGTTATGTGGAATAAGGCGGCAGCTTGATGCCCAGCACATCGCGCAGATAGTTGATGTTGTGCGCGATATAATCGTCCACCGCCAGTTCGCGGTTGCCACCGATCGCGTCATAGCCGTCATCGCCCTTGCGTGGGCCGTCTACGTCGAAGATCGCCCAGCCCTTGAAATGCCTGTCGCGCAGCACCTTGAAGACGCCGACAAAGTCCACGCCGCCGCCGCCCAGATTGTGATAGACGCTCGCCTGGGCATGCATTTCCGGGGTCGGTGTCTGGGTGTTGCCGCGATACTTGGCGTAGGTGTCCTTGAGATGTATCTCGGAGATGCGCGGGAAATAATCGCTGATGATCTGCACCGCGTCGCCGCCACCCAGGGTCAGGTGCCCGGTGTCGGCCGTCATCCAGACATATTTGGGATCGGTGTGGTCCATCACCCAGCGCATGTCCTTTTCACGCTCCATAGGGCCCCAGATATGGGGATGGGGCGACAGGCGCACGCCCATGGCGATGGTCTTGGCTCCCAGTTCGTTCAGCGTATCGGCCAGACGCTTGAGCTGTTCTTCGCTGGGACCGCCCGCCGGACGCTGTCCCATATTGATCTTCCAGTGATCGCAGCCCAGCGGCTGGAGGAAGTCGCGGCAGAAGGCGACATGATCCGCCATGGTCTTGGGAATCTGGTCGGGATCGATGAAGTTGGTGGACTGGCCCTTCTCGCCGTTTGATGCGCCGATGAAGGTCAGGCCCGACGCGTCCATCAGCTTCTGCAGCTCCATAGGATTGGCGCGATACTGCTCGATGCCGTCGCCGTAGAATTCGATGCCCTGGAGGCCGACTTCCGCGATGCGTTTGATCGCCCAAGGCGTGTCATGCGTCTGCTTGGCGCCGACCCCTGCCCCGCCCCAGATGGAACTGGTGGTGCCGAACAGGATATCGGGGTTCACCGGATCCAGCGGCTTGTGCTTGATGGTTTTGCCCCACAACTGCGTGGTTTGCAGGCCCGTGGCGATGGTGGCGGCGGCAACTGCGGCCGTGACCATGAAATGACGGCGCTGGAACAGTTTCCCGGCCATGTACTACCCCTTCAATCAGCTCGCGAGACGTTTGGGCGCGACTGACACTAAGTCAAGAAAAAAGCCCCACGCTTTTTGCGCCACCGCGACGCATCTCCTGTTGCGTCGCAGCAAGCCCGCCAGTGGCCGGTTCGGTCGCATTTACAGCCCTCGGCAAAGGTGAGACTTTATCAACACGCGTACGGGGCGATGCGCGGTAAAACAACAGAACGGTCGGGCGCGAAGGCCTCGCAAGGCGCGGGCGGAGGAAGGGAAGATCATGCGGATTTCAGCAAAGATGGCGCTCGGCTGCGTTCTGGCCGCGTCGATATGCCTGCCGACCTTGGCGATTGCCGACGCCTGGTATGCCTGGTCGCCCAAGCCCGACAAACTGCCGCCCTATGGCCAGAATCGGCCGGTTACACATCTGAAGGCCGTGCTGGCAAAACATAAGGGCCAGGCGCGCTGGAGCGAACAGGTCATTCTCACCGACCGCTATGACGCCAAATGGATTCAGGGGGCGCCCGGCGACAAGACGCAGGTCGCATATTACGGCGACGACCGCGTCTTCTGGGTGGTGTGGGGCGGCCAGATACGATTCACCATCCAGGGCCAGCAGCCCTTCGTGGCGACCAAGGGCTTCCTGGTCCAGGTGCCGCAACGTGTGCGCTATTCCATGGAGACGATCGGCAGCGAACCCTCCTTGCGCTTTGAGGTGACGCATACCGGCATCAAGCCCAGCTATCCCGCCGATGACGGCCAGCCCAAGCCGCCCGAAGCAGTGGGCAATTACATCAAGATCTCAACACCCACCCATCCCGACAAATATGCGGCGCTCAACCGTCCCTATCGCGACTTCTTCAAGGAAGTCGTGGCGGCCGATCCGGTCAAGAATCCGGACGATCACCTGGTGATGGCCGATGAGGCCAACATGGCCAACATCATCCGCGGTCCCGGCGTGGAGACGCCACCGGCGACCAACAAAGGCCACTTCCATATCGGCCATGATGAGTTCTGGTTCATCCTGGAGGGCAAGTGCGATTATCTGATCGAACAGGCCGGTCTGTTCACCGCCGATGCCGGCGATGTGGTGCTGGTGCCGCCGGGGCGCTGGCATCGCGCCAGCTGGGCCAAGGGCCAGACCGATACGCGGCTGTCCTTCAACGTGAATCCCCTGTTGTTCCACAATTTCGCCGAAGACGCCGACGGCAAGCAGTAAGCGGAGAAAGACAATGAAACGCTCCACCAAACTCGCTGTTTGGGCCCTGGCTTTGCTGACCGTTCCGGCGCAGGCACAAGACCGCAAGGTCTATATGTCCTGGGCGCCGAAGGATGCGCCGGTGCCTTACATCGCGCCCAACAAGCCGGTGACGCGGATCGACCAGGTACTGGCCAAGCATGCGGGCCAGAAAAGCTGGACCGAGGACGTGATCGAGACCCCACGCTACAGCGCCAAATGGATCCAGATGGCGCCGGGCGAAAAGACCCGCACCCAGTTCTATGGTGACGACCGCACCGTCTGGGTGGTGTGGGGCGGCAAGATCCGCTTCACCATCAAGGGCCAGCAGCCCTTCGTGGCAAGCAAGGGCTTCCTGGTGCAGGTACCGCTGCGAGTGCCCTACAGCATGGAGACGGTGGGCGATGAACCCAGCTTGCGCTTCGAGATCACCCGCGGGGGGCATATCCTGCCGTCCTATCCGGTGGACTCGCGTGACGCCTTTGGTCCGCCGCCGCCCCCGCGCGACGGCCAGCATTATGTGAAGGTGAGCTATCCAACGAAGCCGGTCGGCGGCGGCATGGGCACCTATGATGAGAAAAACCAGCCCTATCTGGATTTCATGAAGGATTATGTCCAGGCCGACCCCACCGCCAGCGGCAAGGGCCGCCTGCATTTCTTCATGCAGGATGCCGACAACCAGGCCGCCATCATCCGGGGCATGGGCGTGGCCATCCCGCCCGACAGCAACAAGGGCCATTTCCATATCGGTAATGACGAGTTCTGGTTCATCCTGGAAGGCAAGATCGCCTATCAGATCGAGGGCGTGGGCCTGATCGTGGCCCAGACCGGCGATGTGGTGCTGGTGCCGCCCAGCCGCTGGCACCGCGCCAGCTTCGCGCCGGGTCAGGTGGATACGCGGCTCGCTTTCAACCGCAGCCCGACCATGCTGCACAACTACGCGGAAGACGCGAACGGGACGCAGTGATCAGAATCTCACGACCATCCCGTCATAGGCGGGCTCTACACCGGGCGGCAGTTCGCGCAGCAGCATGTCATAGTCCATGTCGACATGCATGTTGGTAAGAATGGCGTGATGGGGCCTCACCCGCGCGATCCATTCCAGCGTGCGTTCGAGATGGGCATGACTGGGATGCGGCGTGTAGCGCAGGGCATCGACGATCCAGCATTGCACACCCTCGAGCATGGCAAAGGCCTCGTCGTCCAACCCGTCCACATCGGGTGAATAGGCCACCGGCCCGAAGCGATAACCCAGGCTGCGGATGCGGCCGTGTTGCTGACCGAATGCCAGGACAGGCACCGCTCCGCCCGCACCCGCCAATTCAAACGGCGCGAACGGTTCGGGAATTTCATGGGCATTGAGAATAGGCGGATAGTCGCTGCCGGGCGGTGTCTGGAAGCAATAGCCGAACTTCTTCATCACCCCGTCCAGCCCGGGGCGGTCGCTCCACAGATCCAGTCTGCGCCGCATGTTGAGCGTGATGACGCGAAGGTCATCCAGGCCATGAAGCTGGTCGGCATGGTCGTGGGTGATCAAGACCGCATCCAGCCGGCCGATCCTGGCCGCCAGCAACTGCTCACGCATGTCGGGCGAGGTATCTACCAGCACCCGAGTCTCGCCTTCGTGGTTCCGCTGCGTCACCAGGATGGAGCAGCGGCTGCGACGGTTCTTGGGATTTTCCGGATCGCAGGCGCCCCAATGGGGCGCGCCCTCGCCCAGGCGTGGCACCCCGCCTGACGATCCGCAGCCCAGGATGCGGACCTCCAACGTCATGCGGGCCGCTGAACCTTGGAGAACAGGCGGAAAAAATTGCCCGTGGTCGTGGCCGCCAGTTCCTCGGGCGGCACGCCTTTCAGGTCCGCGAGCATCCTTGCCGTATGCACGACAAAGGCCGGCTCATTGGTCTTGCCCCGATGCGGCACCGGCGCCAGGAAGGGCGCATCGGTCTCCACCAGCAGCCGCTCCAGCGGCACGGTCTTGATCACGTCCCGCAGGACGCCGGAATTCTTGAAGGTGGCGATGCCCGATACCGAAATATAAAGCCCCAGCTCCAGCGCGGCGTCTGCCAGCTTCTGGGTGCCGGTGAAGCAATGGATCAGGCCGGTGAAAGCGCCCTTACCCATCTCATCACGCAGGATGTCAATGGTGTCGTCATCGGCATCACGGGTATGGACGATCACGGGCAGGCCCGTCTTGCGGGCAGCGGCAATGTGAAAGCGGAAATTCTCCTGCTGCGGCTGGCGCGGGGAATGTTCGTAATAATAGTCCAGACCGGTCTCGCCGATTCCCACCACCTTGGGATGGGCTGCCTCGCTGACCAACGCCGCTTCGCTGTCGAGAAGCTCCTTTTCGGATTCGTGGGGATGCACGCCCACGCTGCACCAGACATCGGCGAATTTCTCGGCCACCGCCTTCACGCCGGCAAAGCGCTTGAGCTCGGTACCGATCGAGACGCACACGCCGACGCCTGCGGCGCGGGCCCGTTCCACCACGGCGTCCACCTGCCCCGCATAGTCGGGAAAATCCAGATGACAATGACTGTCCACAAGCATCACAACGCTCCACCGCGGGCCACGCGGGCGAGATCGCGCGCCGCCGAGAGGATCGTCTGGCGCGGCTCCAGATTAAGGCCCGTGGCGCGGCCAAATCCCTGCTCGATGCGCTCACGCAGCAACACCCAACGCTCCAGACCGGCGGCGCCGGAAGCGGCGCGGGCGCGGATGCGCGCCGAGAGGCTTTCGACCAGGAAATCGCCGAACTGTTCCAGCCCGTCCTGGATGCGGAACAGCTTGTCGCCCAGTGCCAGCAGCGCCAGCAGATCAGGCTCGCGCGCCTGGTCGATCAGCCGGTCGGCCTCGGCGGCCAGCGTGCCGCCATCGCCGGTGGCAAGTGTCAACGCCGCGCCGATGCTGCCACCCGACAGCCGCGCCAGCGACGCGCGCTCGCCAGTCGTCATGTCTGGCAGATATTGCGCCAGCGCCTTTTCCAGCGTTGCATCATCCAGTGGCCGCAAATCCAGCCTCTGGCAGCGTGAGCGGATGGTGGGCAGAAGCCGGCCCGGCGTGTTGGAAAGAAGCAGCAGCATCGCATTGGACGGCGGCTCTTCCAGCATCTTGAGCAGCGCATTGGCGGCATTGTCGTTCATGTCGTCGGCGGTATCGACGATGGCGACACGCCAGCCGCCCGCGCCGCTCGTCAGGCCGAAAAAATCCGCCAGGCGCCTGATCTCGTCCACTGACAACACGGTCATCAGCTTGCCGGTCTTGGAATTAATGGCGCGCTTGAGCACCAGAAGTCCGGGATGAGACTGGGCCGCCACCTGCCGCGCGGCGGGATTTTCCGACGGCACCGTCAGATCTTCCGGCCCGGCATCGGTGGCGCCATAGGCCAAAAGATAGCGCGCGATGCGGTAGGCAAGCGTCGCCTTGCCGATGCCCGGCGCACCGGTAATCAGCCAGGCGCTGGGTGGCCGCCCTGCCCTGAGTGCCCGCGCCGCGCGCGCCATCGCTACATCCTGTCCCAAGAGCGCGAAAGTCTCGCGCGGATGGGCAAAGCCTTCGACGCGATCGCTGTCATTGGGTTCTGGGGCGGAACGCTTGGCCATGCTAGTGTCGCGCTTTCGAAGTTCGCAATGTCATTGATATCAGGCTCCACGCGAACTTCGAAAGCAAAACGACACTAGAATTCAATCAATGGGCTAGTGTCCTTACGCTTCCGAAATTCGCCCAGAGCACGATATGGAGACCGCGCGAATTTCGGAAGCAGGACACTAGCCTTGTAAATCGAAACGCTTGGCAACGGCCGCGAAAATCTGCTCGGCCACCGCGTCTTCGGTTCCGGATGCGTCAATCACGCGACAGCGGTCGGAATTGCGTTTGGCGATGTCCAGAAAGGCCTGGCGCAGCCTTTCATGGAAAGCGGTACCGAACTTCTCGAAACGGTTTTCCGCGCCCGCCCGCGCCATCGCCCGCTTCAGCCCGGTCTCCACATCCAGATCCAGCACCAGGGTCAGATCGGGAGCGAAATCGTCCAGCACCGCGCTGTCGATGCGGCGGATGGTTTCACGCTCCACGCCGCGGCCCACGCCCTGATAGGCATAGGTGGAATCACTGAAACGGTCCGAAATCACCCAGCAGCCATCCTTCAGCGCCGGACCAATGGTGCGCGCCACATGATCGGCGCGCGCGGCATAGGCCAGAAGCGTCTCGGTGATGGGATTCCAGCGGCCCGGTTCGCCCTCCACCATCAGCTTGCGGATTTCCTCGGCGCCAGGCGAACCGCCCGGTTCGCGCGTGCTCAAAACCTTGAAGCCCCTGGCCTCAAGCGATTTGGCCAGGCGCTTGACCTGGGTCGATTTGCCGGTGCCCTCGCCGCCTTCCAGCGTGATGAAGCGACCGGTCTCTTTCGCCACCCGGATCACTTTTTCCAGAGATGTCCGATGGATTGGAACATGCTGCTCAGGAAGCCCTGCTTGTTGACCGACTGAGTGGCATAGACCGGCACCGTCATGCCTGGGAAATCCGGCGCCGATATCACCAGCACGCCCACCTTCTGGCCGACATGGACCGGCGCGGTGAGCCCTGGATCGGCCCTCAATGCCGTCTTCATTCCGGCGTGGGAATCCACCTGCATGGTGACGCTGAACGCCTGCGCGGCCGTCACCGGCACATCCGGCATGTTTCCACCAGCCACCATCACATTGCCAATGACCTGGTTGGTCGTGAGCACCGGATAGGAGCGGAACTCCCGAAACGCCATATCCATCACCCGGCCGGCTTCCTCGGCGCGCTTAATGTTGGGAAAATAGTCATTGTGGTACTGGGGATAGCGCAATCCATTGAGAACCAGGATGAGGCGCTGATTGCCCCGCTTGGCGGAAACGGTGATGCCGTAGCCGGAAGCGTCGGTGTGGCCGGTCTTGAGGCCATCGGCGCCGGGCAAGGCCCCCAACACCAGATCGCGGTTGGGCTGGTGGATGTTGTGCCAGACAAACTCCCGCTCGCTGAAATAGTGGTAAAGGTCGGGATAGTCGTTGATCAGATGGCGCGACAGCTTGGCGAGATCGAGCGCGCTCATCAGCTGGCCGGGCGGGTCAGGCAGCCCGTCGGGATTGACGAAGGTGGACTGGTTGAGTCCCAGCTGCTTGGCCCGCTTGTTCATCAGATCGACAAAGCCTTCGAGCGTACCTCCCAGCGCTTCGGCCACCACCACGCAGGCATCATTGCCCGACTGGATGATGATGCCGCGGATCAGGTCCTCGACCGGGATGCGCGCGCCCAGCTCCACGAACATCTTGGAACCCTGGGTGCGCCAGGCCCGTTCCGACACCGGGAAGGTATCGGTCAACTTGACGCGCCCGTCCTTCAGCCTCTGGAACAGAAGCTCGATGGTCATCAGCTTGGACATGGAGGCCGGCGGCATGGGCACCAGCCCGTCCTTCTGCCACAGGATCTGCCCCGTCTGGGCGTCCATGATCAGCCCATGTTCGGCGCTGGTCTCGATCGCGGCCTCGGCCGGCCAGGCGAAGGCGGAAACCAGGGACAGAAGCAGGAAAAGACGGCGCAGCATGAAATCTCCGAGTTACTGGTCCACGACGATATGAGCGTCGTTGGCGCCGGCGCCGGTGATGCGGGCGAGCGCCGCGTCGGCGTCCGCAACAGAGGCGAGCGGCGCGCTGCGCACTCTATAGAGGGTCTGTCCACCCCGTTGAAGGGTAGAAATCCGCAGATCTCCCCCCACCTTGGCCAAAAGCGCCTTGGCATTCACAAGCTTGGAAAAAGCCCCCAGCTGGATATAGAGGCGCGTCTCCCGCGGCACGGCAACCCGCGTCACCTTTCCGTCGGGCTGATTGTCGGTAAACAGCTGCGCGGGGATTGAGGCGGTCGGCATTTTGTTGACCTTGCTCTGTGGCGCAACAGTGGCGCCCGGCACGATGCCCAGGGCTTCGGTGTCCACCTTGGCGATGGGCGCCGCCGGCAGGGCGCTGGCGATTTCCGGCGGTGTCTCCTGTGGCGGGGCGCCATTGATGTCGGCCCGGCCGATATAAGTAACCCGCACGCGGGCGGTACCGGTCTCCACCACATCCAGCAACTCCGCCGCGCGCTTGGACAGGTCGATGATGCGGCCACGCGCGTAAGGCCCGCGGTCATTGACGCGAACCACCAGCGACTTGCCATTGTCCAGATTGGTGACCCGGACATTGACCGGCATCGGCAGGGTCTGGTGCGCGGCGGTCAACGCGTTGCCGTCATACATTTCACCATTGGCAGTGCGATGGCCATAAAATGTCGGGCCGTACCAGGAGGCGATGCCGGTCTCGTCATAGTCCGGCTGTTCCCGCGGGTAGTACCAGATATTGTCCACCTGATACGGCTGCCCGATCTTGTACACCCCGGCATTGGGGGGAACAGTGACCGCGGGTGGCGACGGCGGCGGGGGCGGCGGTGGACGGGTGGCGGTGCAGCCAGCCGCCATCAGGGCCAGGCCGGCGGCAAAAGGGTAACGGACGGCACGCCGCATCGAATCGGGCCTGGGGTTGCCCGGAAACGGTAGCGGCAGCGGCGGGCCGGCTCAACGCCGGTTGCCGTAACCTTGGGCAAAAGCTAAGGAACCCCGACGGATGGGGGTCCACTGGACCGTCCATACGCTGGCGCTATGGACTGTCCGCTTTGCGAACCGCTCCTCACGGTTTAAGGCAGCGGTCTGTGGATGGGTGGCCGAGTGGTTTAAGGCAGCGGTCTTGAAAACCGCCGGGCCTGCAAGGGTCCCGTGAGTTCGAATCTCACCCCATCCGCCAATACCCCTTGAAGGGACTCGGTTTTTTGGCGTTTTCGCACCGACATCCATCATGTCACCCATCTATTTTTTAGGTGACGACAAGGACGGGCTGACACGATTTATCGCAAGCTAGATAGGCTGTCCCCGCTTCTGGGAGGGGGCGCAGATGTCGTTGGGTTATCTGCTTGTCGCAGTAGGTTTGACCATAATTTGGTTCGTAAGGTCAGCCATTCAATCCGCGCGCCAGTACGGCTTTACGCTGAGGCGAAGTGGCAGACGGGTACCTCCAACGGATCAGCGCTCAATATACTAATACTGCAAACCGATCAGCCACCGGGATGGAACGGCATTGTTGGATGCCCCGCGCTCGCAGGTTCCGGCGTTTCCAAGTCGAGATGAATGACGACCGGCTCTTGCCCGCTTCTCACCACGACCGCCTCGCAAATCTCGTCCGGACTTCCGTTGATCTCCTGATGCGGCACGTAAGGCGGCACATAAATGAAATCGCCCGCCTTGGCTTCTTCGCTCAGCTCCAAGTGATCGCCCCAGCGCATTCGCACCCGGCCTTTTACCACGTATAGCACCGTCTCTAATTCACCGTGATGATGCGGTCCCGTCTTCGCATCCGGCTGCACCACCATCGTGCCCGCCCACAATTTCTCTGCACCCGCTCGTGCATGCGTAATTGCCGCCGCCCGCACCATCCCCGATGTCTGCGGCGTGTTCAGGTCCAGTTCCCCTTCATGGACAATCTTTACCCCGTGTTCCTTCCAGTCCATCTTAGCTCCGTCTTCTAGGGCCCAGTCCCAGACAGTGTCGCCGATGGGCCAATTTCCACAATTGGCGCACACGGAGACCTCAAATTGGATACCCGATCTTGCTGGCATCGCTGAAGCCGTTCACGGGGTTCCATGAAACGCTCTCACATCGCTTGCCGGGATTCGGCGATGAAAAATCATCCCGATCTTGTGTAACGTTCCAGAGGATTTGTTGTTCCTGGCACCATTGAGGTGGCGACGGCGAATTAAATGAGTCTCCCCGCGTCTGCAGATGGGGTTCAGATCAAGCTTTGGCCGTCTTGCGGCGGCGCATGGCAACTGCGCCAGCCAAGCCCGCACCAAAGATTGAGAGCGTCAGGGGTTCTGGAACCGAGAAGTCCAAGCCGTTGATTGCAACGTCACCGGCCTTGGGGAAACTCGGATTGCCATTGTTAACGGAAAAGATCACATAGTCGATATTGGCGCTTGTTGAGATCGCACCAATAAACGGCGCGCTGCCATCTTGGGCCGTCGTAGTGCTGGCATTGACGGTGATTTCGCCCAGCGAATTCCCGCCGGAATCGAATACATCCATTTGCCCGATGAACGGACCGGAAAGTAAGCTTTCAATTTGCGTCCCTACGCCCATGACCGGCGTCGAAAAGCCCACCAATATCGTATCGCTGAGATTTCCCGGAAGCTGGCTCAGAAGCGTGTCTGTCGGAAGAAACCCACCCACATCGGAACCCGGTTCGATGGCCAGCTCGCCACTCGCAGTGTTGATATGTACCGTCAACGGACCCGACGGTTCCGCAGCATATGTAAATACAGTACTGGGTACCGAACCGAAGGTGGCCCAATCGACCGTGTCGTAGGCACCGAGTTGAGAGGGGCTTGTTATCTGGACCAATCCGGCCTCGGCCCAACCCGCACTACCCAACACCAAAAGGATCGCGTACCCAACGGATTTCATTGCCAGCCACCCCAGAAATTGCAGTGGACGCAACCCGTTTGCAGATCGATGCCGATCAGGCCTTGGCCTTCTTGCGACGGAACAGAGTGGCCGCCCCGACAATGCCCACACCGAAGAGCGAGATCGTCAAGGGCTCCGGAATCTGCGCTGGGGCACCACCCGCAAGGATGAAGAGCTGCTCATAGCCATTGTCCTGATCAGCCATTTCCCAATCAAGCTGAAGGGTATCGCCCGCGTAGAGCGGGTTGAAGAGCAGGCTATCAAGCGACAAGCTGTAGCCGGCAAAGGCGGCCTGATTGGCGCCGAGATCCTGATTTACCGACTGCGTTCCCGCCGCATCAGCATTGGTGCAGCTGCCATAGTGAACAAAGACCGTGCCATTGATGCAGATATCTCCGTGAACGTAAGTCCAGCGCGGGTCGGTGGGATCGTATGTAGAACCCGCCGGTACGTCGGGATAGGAAGCGGTCGCATCCGGCGCGCCATTCGCTATCGATTGCGCCTTGCCATATCCCGCTCCATTTGGATCCAAGGGATTTCCCGCCAGATAGAATGTCGCGTCTGTTCCGCCGCTAGGATTCACAAGACTGGCCTTTACCCAGATCAGAAGGTCCGTGCCGGAAAGCTGGTCGGTCGTGCCCGTCTCATTGAGATTGAAGTAGAAGACCGGTGTCTGGCCGCCCAGAGCGGTGTCCAATGTCGAAACCTTGATATCCCAACTGTTCGCGGTGTCGTTCGGAAATTCATTTGCACCACCTGGGTCGGGCGCACTGACCGCGTTTCCGGTTGCGAAGTAGGAAGCGCCAGCGCCATTCTCGGTTTGATAGGGGGCATCCGATCCGCTAAGGGTCATGGAACCGCCGGCGGTGCCATTAAGGAAGCTGCCGCCGGCTCCCGTTCCCACAACGATATCGCTGCGAATCTGCCCGGGGCTGGACGCGACGAAGTAATTGTTGGTGCCCGTTCCCGTGTCGGCAAATTGCAAGGACACGATGCTGAAATCGCCATATTGCAGCGTGTACGGCGCCAGCGCCGGATCGCCCGCAGTAATCGGGCCGGCGAGCGCCGGACTGCCCGACAGGGATACGGCGGTGAGGGTCGTTCCAAAAATCGTCGCCGTGAGTGCAGAGGCGCTCAGTAAAGATTTCCGCATCGGAGTGGCCCGTTCATTTTGGTGTGCCCCACGGTTAACACAGCAAAAATCGTGCCTATTTTTTCCCCATTGGTTTCATTACGGTTTTATTATGAGGATATAGCGTCACGTAAACGCCGTTTACATTTAACCTTAACTTTTTGCAGACGCGAACGCAGTGGCTGACTTGGCTCTTCCTTCCCAGCCTGGCGTCGCGGTGCCCGGTGCTGTCACGTTTCGTTCGGCATTGGCGTGGTAGCGTTGAGGCGCCGGCGAGCGTTGCTTCGATATCGAGGTCGAGCTGGCCGTGTCGGATCGAGAATCGTAATCAACGTTTACATTTGCGAACCATGTGCACCATTAACCCATTGGTATCGTTTGATGTATGCTCTGGTGCGATTCTTGCGTATCGTTCGTATGTTGCTGTGATGGTTGCTTTGGCCGTTGCTTGATCGTGAAGAGCTGTAGATGAAAGTTGCTTATCTAGTTGGCTTCGGCTTTGCCGCGGTTTCCGCGGTCATGTCTGCACCTGCGAGTGCCAGTCCGACGTCGCCCTACGTCTTCCAGGCAAGTGCTGGTTATCAGCCGTCAAGTGTCGGAACGATCACATTGACGCAGAATGGCGCGGACAGCGTCATCATCAATCTTACACTCAAATCAGGCTACGGCATCCTGAATACGGGCGGGCCGCATACGCCTTTTGCCTTCGATGTCAGCGGCTCATTGAGCGGACTGAAGGCCGTCTTTGCCACTCCGCAAGATACTGCCTACGCGAGTAAATTTTCTTTGGATACAAGCGGCGGCAGCAACACGCCTTACGGCGACTTCTCCGTGGGGGTCAACGATTCCGCCGGTAACGGTTCAAGCAATGCCTATTATGGCAACCTTCAGATCACCCTGACGCGCTCGACAGGTCTCGATACGGCAGACTTCCTCCCCAACGCCAATGGCATCTATTTTTCTGCCGATCTCACAAACGGCAAGAGCACTACGGGCGCGCAAGCCTGGGCGGTTGAATTGCCCCGGACGGTGCCTGAACCTGCCACTCTCGGTCTGCTGGGTGCGGGATTGGCCGCTGGAGCGGCCATGCGCCGCCGCATGCGCGCCAAGGCCTGATCCATTTCAATCCCGGCAAACGATTGGCGCTTTAGCGCACAGCTTTCGTATGGCGGCCGGATTGCCGCATAAGAGCTCCGCAAGCGCCGGGTTCAAGACATCTCCCCTTCTCGCCGGGTGAAACCGGCGCGCCATTCGCCAGAACCTGGCCAGGTGCAAAAAAGGCCCGGCAGGGGGACTGCCGGGCCCGAACAACGTCCTTTGCCTATGTGCCGACCTGGTCAGGGCCGACCTCTGATTATTACACGAATATCATGAACTCGTCCAAGGTGCAGAACACAGCCCCTCTCACCTTTTGAGGCGCCGTTGCCTGTTTCAAGGCGCCGGATCCAGGAAAAGGACCTTCAGGCTGCCGGGCAGCGGCTTGCCGCGCCCCGGCCTGCCGTCGGGGCCCGTCGGCACCGGCACGCTGGGATCGAGATCCGCCACGGTCACGAACAGGCGCCCCGTGTCGGGGTCGATGGTCATGTTCTTGCCCGTCATCTTGGTCGGGATGCTGCCCACGACTTCAAAATCCTTCGGGCTTTTTTCCCGCACCACCGTCAGGGTGCCGTCATAGTTGGAGCTGAAGGCAAGCTTGCGCTTCGGATCGAAGGCCGCGCCGTCGGTGCCATTGCCGATCGGCAGAGTGGCCAGGACCGAACCGTCATCGGCATTGACCACTGTCATCACCGCATTGACGCAGCTGACAAAGAGACGATGCGTTGCCTTGTCGATGGCCAGCCCGTGCGGGCTTGTGCAGTTTGGTATGGGCCAACGCGCGTCCACCTGGTTGGTCGCGGTATTGACGCGCACGATCTCCTTGTTCCCGGCGCCGTTGACATACAGATAGCCGTTCTCGCCCGAGACCGCATATTCGAGCTTGCCGCCGGCATCGACGGTGGCGACGGCCGCATCGGTCTTGGGATCGATGACAGTCAGCACTTTGGAATCGCCGTCCACCACAAAGATGTGCCCGCTCGTCGGATCGAATGTGATGCCATCCGCGTCCGCTTGCGCCTTTATGCGCTGGCCGGTCTTGAAGGTGTTGAGGTCGAAGGCGACCGCTTCGCCGGCCTGGCCGTCATCGGTATAACCCTTGCCCACGGCAGCCACGATGCCGATGCCATGGGTGCCCCCCGGCATGCCCTGCACTTCCCCCAGCATATTGCCGCTCCTGCCGTCCAGCACCGTCAAGCGGTCGCCGTGCGAAACATAGAGGCGATGGCTGGGACCGTCATAGACCAGATAGTCCCATTTGTCGGGAGCGCCCAGCGTTATGGTTTTGGTGACGTGATAGGCGGGCGTCTGCGCAAAAGACGCAGCCGTGGAGCCGAGCAGGAAAGCGGCAGCAAGAAGATTCAGGCGCATGGGATATCTCTTTGAAATGAGGCGCGACGATATCTTACGCCGATTGTCTTGTTGTCGCCTTGGGGAAATTTATAGAGGCAACGAACGCGTTTGACGTTGCAAGAAGTGTCACAAAAGTTCGCTAACGCCGTGAAAAATCACGCCGAATCGCGTGCCCCGACAGCGCCGGGCACCGTCATGGAACCCCACGCCTATTTGTGCTTCGTGGCCTCGTCCTGCGCGACCTGGTTTGCATCCTGCACCGCGGCCGCGACCTTGTTTTCGATCAGTTTGAGACGAGCATTCGCCGCGTCGGTGACCTGGTGAATGTGTTGATTGGCGTCAGTCTGTACGCGCTTCAATTCGGTGTTGGCATCGTCGATATAGGCGTGCATGCAGGCATCATAATCCCGGGCCTGACGGTTATAGAGTTTGACTTTCTGGTTATAGGAACCGACGGGGCCGCTGTCTTCGATATTGCCGGTATGGGTATCAGGGGGCTTGATGAGCTTGACCTCCGGCCGGTGGCATTGCGGGTCGGGGTAATCGGATGCCGTGCTGTTCGCGTCGCCCTGCCCCTGCGCGAAAACCGTCGACGCACGGCTTATGAGAGCAAATGCCAGTGCGTAGGACAGTTTCTTCACCATGCCTGCCTCCTTGCCCATCCCTTTCCTGGCCCGCCTGATAGCCGATGATATCTTCCTGCAGATTCAGGTCGCGCGGGCAAGGTGGTTCATTTGACTCTATGACATATATAGTAATAAATACCACAGCGTGTTGATAGTGACAAGAAATCGCCATGCAACGCTTTTCTTCTTTAGCGCTTTCTCTGCTTCTGACGATCAGCGACGCATGGGCGCAAAGCGCGGAAAAAACCTATGCCGCCTTCCCTACTGGCGAAGGCGCTTCCGACGCTATCACCTGCCGGCCGCCGCAACCTCTGCCTGACTCCCGCCTGCGCGGGCCGGAAGTCTGCAAGAGGAATTCGGTCTGGGCGCAGTATCGGCGCGACGGCATGGATGTTGCGCCCGATGGTGTCCATGACGTGCTGCTCGGTAAAAATGGAATCGACTGCAGCGTCACCGCCACGACCGGTGGCGCGACCTGGACAGGACGCATGAACATGAAATGCCTGGAAACGCCCGAATCTGCCCCCAACGCGCCACTCGCCAAAAGCAGCGTGACCTGCCGCCCCGGAAGCATCTGCGGCTGAGGCCCGCAATAGCGGGCTGCTGGACCGTCTCTGGCAAGCTACCCTTTTCGCGCTTTCGATGCCGCCATTCCGCGGTCAGGCGGCAGCCTTCTGAAGCACTTCGCGCAGGCGCCGCGCCACAATCAGGTCTTCGCCCGGCTGCAGCATCCACACCCCCACCAGGATTGTGTCTTCGCCGCCCGGCAACCCCGCCGATGCCGGCTTGCGCCCAGTGGACGGATTGAGCTCGATCACTGGTGTGCCTTCGCGCAGGACCCGCGCCACCTCCAGCGGCGCGATCTTCACCCGCGCCTGGTCGTAGCGGATCACCAAGTGCGGCACGGCATTGGCCACAGCGGGGATGACGACTTCATGCGTCAGGGTGGGAATGTCCTTCAGATGCGCGGCGATGCGTTCGGCACGACGTCGGAACTCCACTTCCATGCCTTCATCGCTCTGGGCCAGGAACCAGTCGATCGCCGCCACCATGCCGATGATCTGCTCCTTGGCGACCTTCATGCCACGGCCGACCGTATCGTCATGCGGACTGTTGCTCCAGCCGGCCGCCTCGATCAGGTCCTTGCGGCCGAGCAGCAGCCCGGCATTCTGCGGCCCCCTGATGCCCTTGCCACCCGAGAAAGTGACGAGGTCAAAGCCCATCTTCGTGTAATTCCACAGATTGGAGATCGGCGGCACATCTGCGGCGGCGTCATTGAAACAAGGCACGCCATGGCGGTGCGCCACCTCGACCCATTGTTCGCGGCTGATCTGGCCCGACTCCGCCGCATTGAAAAAATGGCACATCACGGTCTTGGGCGTGAAAGCCTTGTCGTACTGGTCCAGGGTCTCTACCTCGACGAAGCGGATGCCACAATTGCTGATGGCATGGTCGTAGGAGTAGCGGTGCTCCTTCTGGATGATGACCTCGTTCTTCAGGCTGGCCACATCCAACGGAAGCAGGCCGACGGACGGGCGATTGCCCACCGTCATGCAGGCGGCGGTGCCCAGCGTAAGAGCTGAAGCCGCGCCCGCTGAGACCAACGCGGCCTCGCAGTGCAGGCGCTGGGCAATATATTCGCCCGCCTTCTGCTGCAGCTCCGCCAGCCGCACCGGATGGTGGGCCGACGCCGCCACCGCGGCTTGAACCTGGGGCGGCATGATAGACGCGGTCAGCGCCGTATAGGTGCCCGCAGCATTGATGATCTTGGTCACGCCCAGCTTTGCGTAATAGTCCTCGCCCTTTGCAGAGGCAGCCTCTGCCGCCAGGCCGGGCGTCGCGCGGACCGCGCCCGCGGCGGCCAGCGCATTACGGGTCCAGGAAAAGAAGCCTCGGCGTGTGTTGCTCATCCTTGCCTCCCTAGATGGTCTGCCGGATCAATGCGGTGCGTCCTTGGCTTTTCCCGACAACATCTTCGATGGTGAACATGCGTCCGTTGGCGATCACCCGGCGCACCTTATGCGCATTGGCGATGTTTTCCAGCGGATTACCCTCCACCAGCACGATATCGGCGAGCTTGCCCGGCGCGATCACGCCCACATCCAGCCCCAGGAAAATGCTCTTGCCAGCCGGTAACCAGACGGGCTGGCATGGAGGTGCCTTCATCCACCGTAATGGTGACAGGCTTTGGCGACGCGGCCTGTGCGCTGGCGCAGGCCATAAAAGCCGCAACCAGAACAGCGCGCCGCATCCGGCCCCCTTATGCTAGTGGTCGTGCTGGCTCACGATGCCGCGATCCTTCAACAGCTGGATGTAGAAAATGCGGATGTCCTGCTGACCGCCCCGGTTGATGAAATCGCCCGGCGAGTCGCCCTTGTCGTTCTTTTCATCCAGCTTGGCGCCCTTGTCGGCGAGATACTGCAGCACCGGTATGGCCAGGTCGGGATTTTTGTTGGCAATGGCGTAATGCATGATACTGCGATGATTGGGGCCGATATAGGTCAGGTCCGGGTCCAGCTGCAGCGCATATTTCACCGCATCCAGATTGCCGCTGCCGGCCGCGGCCAGCGCCACGGCGGTGCCGTCCTGCGCCTTGATACTGGCCTTGGCGCCGGCATCCACCAGCGCCTTCATGGCGGGCGCGCTGCCGGCTTCGGCGGCGAAGATCAGCGGCGGCTTGGAAACGGCGGGGGCTGGCGGCGGCCTCGTGCCATCAGCGCGGGCCAGCTTGGGGCCGCCCGCGACCTGCGCAGTAGCCACCTGAACCAGCGCCGGCGGAGGCGCGGGCGGCGGCAGGCTCATGGCGTTGGCATCGACGCCTTTGGACAGGACCATTTTCACCAGATCGGCGCTGCCGCTGGCAGCGGCGACATGGATCAGTTGCCGTCCCTGCGCGTCATGCTGCGTCAGGTCCGTGCCGCGCGACACCATGGTCACGGCGAAGGGTATATTGCCGTTGTCCACGGCGGCCGCGACCAGAGAGGTGCCATCCGGCAGAACCGCCTTGATATTAGCGCCGGCATTGAGCAGCGCCACCGAGGCCTCCGGCACCTTGCTGCGCAAGGCGAAGAACAGGGGCGAGAAGCCTTTCTCCTCCACCGCGTTCACATTGGCGCCATGAGCGATCAGGAAGGCGATGTTGTCGGTCCGGCCGCTGGCCGCGGCGCGCATCAATGCGGTCTGC
>DASXHL010000043.1:0-10116 GCA_036488555.1 Rhizomicrobium sp. | reverse complement strand
CATGGGCGGATTCCGGCACCAGGATGCGCTTGCGGGTCTCGCCACGCGCGGCAATGGCCGCACGGATCGCCAGCAACCCGCACAATTCGCCATGCGCGCCGGCCTTGGGCGACATCGCCACCGCCGGCATGCCGGTCAGGGTGGTGAGCCAGGTCATCAGTTCGGAAATCAGGCTCAGCGCGCCCTGGACGGTGGCGCGGGGCGCCAAGGGATGAAGGTCGCCGAAACCCGGCAGCCGCGCCATTTTCTCGTTCAGGCGGGGATTGTGCTTCATGGTGCAGGAGCCCAGCGGATAAAGCCCGCTGTCGATCGCATAATTCATCCGCGACAGCCGCACATAATGGCGCACCACTTCCGGCTCGCTCAGGCCTGGAAGGCCGATCTCGCCCTTGCGACGCAGGCCTCCAAGCCGGGCGTCGGACACTTTCACATCGGCCAGGTCGACGCCCACCGCGCCATGACCAAGTTCGAAGATCAGCGCCTCTTCATGGTCCAGACCCCGGTCGCCGGAGATGGTGGCGAGACCGCTTTGACCGGCTTCGCCCGCGCCGCTGGGACGCCCCTGATTGTTCATGCTCATTACAACACCTCTTTAAGCGCCGACGTCAGCGCCGCGAAGTCGTCATCGGTATTGGTTTCGGTGGCGGCCAGGATCAACAGATTGGCGACCGACGCATCATGCGGCAGCAGGCGCGAGGCGGGCACGCCCGCGATGACGCCCTTCTCCGCAAGCTGGTCCACGACCGTGGCAGCTGGCTTCGGCAGGCGGATCGTGAACTCGTTGAAGAACGACGGGGTCAACACCTCCACGCCTGCCAATGCCGCCAGCTGATCGGCCAGCGCCGAAGCCTTGGCGTGATTGATGCGCGCCAGCCGGGTCAGGCCTTCCTCACCCAAGAGCGACAGATGGATGGTGAAGGCCAGCGTGCAGAGACCGGAATTGGTGCAGATATTGCTGGTCGCCTTTTCGCGGCGGATATGCTGCTCGCGGGTGGAAAGGGTCAGCACATAGCCGCGGCGGCCTTCCGCATCCACGGTCTCGCCGCAA
The DNA here is from genome assembly GCA_036488555.1 of Rhizomicrobium sp. Lineage (GTDB taxonomy): Bacteria > Pseudomonadota > Alphaproteobacteria > Micropepsales > Micropepsaceae > Rhizomicrobium. Next base: position 9,068 of record DASXHL010000043.1, on the reverse strand, counting down.
AGGCGGCCGGGCATCTGGCGCAGATATTTCTCTTTGGTCGCGAACAGACCGACATAGGGTCCGCCGAAATTCAGCCCGTTGCCGATCGACTGACCTTCCGCCGCCACGATGTCGGCGCCTTGCGCGCCGGGGGGCTCCAGAAGGCCCAGCGACACCGCTTCGGTCACCACCGCGATCAGGAGCGCGCCCTTGGCATGGGCGGCGTCGGCGATCGGCTTGAGGTTGCGGATCAGCCCGAATACGTCGGGCGACTGCACCACCACACAGGCCGTCTCTTCATCGATCAGGGCGATAATGTCTTCGGCGCTGCCAGGCGTCACCGCGCTGCGCGTCATCGGCCCGAAAAGGCCCGCCACCGTCTCCACCGTCTCGGCATAATGCGGGTGCAAGCCGCCGGAAAGGATCGCCTTGCCGCGCTTGGTAATGCGCTGGGCCATCAGCACCCCTTCGGCGGTCGCGGTCGAGCCGTCATAGAGCGAGGCATTGGCCACTTCCATGCCGGTGAGGAGCGCCACCTGGGTCTGGAATTCGAACAGATACTGCAGGGTGCCCTGCGCGATTTCCGGCTGATAGGGCGTGTAGCTGGTAAGGAATTCCGAGCGCTGGATCAGGTGATCCACCGAACTGGGCACATGATGCTTGTAGGCGCCGGCGCCACAGAAAAAGGGCGCTGCTCCCGCCGCCACATTCTTCGCCGCAAGCCTGGTCAGGGCGCGATCGACTTCCATCTCGCCTTGGGTGTCAGGCAGATCGAACGTCGACAACGGCGCCATGGCCGCCGCCGGGACGTCACGAAACAGGACATCCACATCGGACGCCCCGATCCGCGCCAGCATGGCGCGGCGGTCCTCAGGGGTTAAAGGGAGATAACGCATCAAAGTGCTTCCACGAATTTGGCATAGGCCGCGCCGTCCATCAGCTTGGCGAATTCCCCTTTGTCGGCGAGCTTCATCTTGAAGAACCAGCCCGCGCCTTCGGGGTCTTCGTTCACCTTGGAGGGTTCTTTTTCCAGCGCGCTGTTGGATGCGGTGACGGTGCCACCCGCCGGGGCGTAGATGTCACTCGCCGCCTTGACGCTTTCAACCACCGCGGCCTCGCCGCCGGCGGCGACGGTCTTGCCGGCGGCCGGCAATTCCACGAACACCACATCGCCCAGGCTTTCGGCGGCATATTTGGTGATGCCGACCGTGGCCTCGTCACCGTCAAGGCTGATCCACTCGTGCTGGTCGGTATAACGAACTTCGGACATGTAAAAATCTCCTAGCGGCGATAGCTGTGGGGAACAAAAGGCATGGATGAAATCACGGCTGGCATGGCCTTGCCGCGCACCATCAGATCGATCTCGGTGCCGTCCGCGGCGAAGGCGTTTTCGACATAGCCCATGGCGATGGGGGCATTGAGGCTGGGCCCAAAACCGCCGGACGTGACCTTGCCGATGACGCGGCCGTCCTTTGCGGCGATTTCGGTGCCTTCACGCGCGGGCGCGCGGCCATCCGGCCTGATGCCGACGCGTTTGATGGCGGGCGCGCCGTTCAGGGTCTTTTCGGCGCCGGGGAAGTCCCTGGCTTCCTTGCGGCGCTTGCCGATGGACCATAGCAGATTGGCTTCGGCAGGATTGCGCGTCTCGTCGATATCATGGCCGTACAGGCAAAGGCCCGCTTCCAGCCTCAGGCTGTCGCGCGCGCCAAGCCCGATGGGCAGGACTTCGCTTTCGCCCAGAAGCGCGCGGGCGACGCGATCGGCATCCGCCCCCTCGACGGAGATCTCAAAGCCGTCTTCACCGGTATAGCCGGTGCGGCTGACGATGGTGGGACAACCGGCAATCGTGGCGCGCGCCACCTTCATGAAGGTGAGAGCCGAGATGCCGGGCGAATGACGCTCCAGCACGGTGGCGGCCAACGGCCCCTGCAGCGCCAGAAGCGCACGGTCGGGACGCAAGGTCAGCGCGGCCGCGCCTTTGAGCTTTTCGCCGATATAGGCGAAGTCGCCTTCCTTGGTGTCGGCATTGACGACCACATACAGATCCGCCTCGCCGGCCAGGCGCGAGAACATGAAATCGTCCTTGATGGTGCCGGCTTCGGTGAGCAGCAGGCCATAGCGCTGCATGCCTTCCTTCAGGCCCGCGACATCGGCGGAGGTGACGCGCTCCAGTGCCGCGGTGTCGCCGGCAAGGAACGCCTGGCCCATATGCGAGACATCGAACAGACCCGCCTTCTCGCGGGTGTGCAGATGTTCTTTCAGAATGCCGGCCGGATATTGAACCGGCATCTCATAGCCGGCGAATGGCACCATCTTACCGCCCAGCTCAAGATGCAGGGCGTGGAGCGGCGTACGACGTAAAATTCCTGACGCAATGGTCATAACGGTCCCGATGCAAAAGTCCGCACCCGCCTTGGAGCGCGGCCCCTCTGTCATCGGACCTGAGAGATTTCCCCGGATCTCGCCCCATCGCGGGACGGCCGGATTACCCCTTCGGTGGGGACGGCTTGCGCCTTCCCGCTTTCCAGAAGTTCATCACCCGATCGCGGTCCTTTTGCCTGAGAGTTTCCGGGGCGGTTGCTCCTTCGGCGGCCTTCCCTCTTTCAATTGAAAAAGTGGGGCTCTCTCCCGCGAGGGATCGTGTGGTGGCCATCCCCGCGGCGCCTCCGGCGGACTGAGATGTTGTATGACATCATACGGGGGCAACATCTTGAGTCAACGCGGCGTCCACGTCCGACTGCAAAGTTACTCACATTCTTTCAGGAACTTCGATCCCCAGCAGGCCCAGAACCTGCGTCAAAACGGTTAGAACCCGGGCACACAGCCCCAGCCGGGCAGCCCTGAGGCCCTCATCTGTCTCTGAAAGCACATGGTGGGCGCCATAGAATCGGCTGAAATCCTGCGCCAGCTCGAAGGCATATTCGCACAAGATATTGGGCGCGCGCTTTTCTTCCGCCGCCGCCAGGGCATCGCCCAGGGTGAGCAGCTTCAGCACCAGCTTGCGCTCTTCCGGGGAGTGGATGGCGGGAATGCCCGTTTGCGCGCCCTGCTCTGCCGCTTTTCGCAGCATCGACTGAATGCGCACCGCCGCATACTGCAGGTACGGGCCCGTCTTGCCCTCGAATTTGGAGAATCGCTCCAGGTCGAACACATAGTCCGTGGTGCGATGATTGGAGAGATCGGCGAATTTGATGGTGGCGATGCCCACCCTGCGCGCGATTTCGGCACGCTCCTCGGCGGGATAGTCGGCGCCGATGCCGGCCTCGGCCAGGCGTTTCTCGGCTTCCGCCTTGGCCATGGCGATCAGGTCATGGAGCTTCATCACCCCACCGGCGCGGGTCTTGAATGGCTTGCCGTCCGGACCGTTCATGGTGCCATAGCCGACATGCTCCAGATGGGCCTTGCCCGAAAGCTGCGCTTTCTCCGCCGCGCGGAAGACCTGCTCGAAATGGCCGTGCTGGCGGTGATCGACCACATAAAGGATCAGCGCGGGATCATATTCGCGCACCCGCTCGATGACGGTGGCCAGGTCGGTAGTGCCATAGAGCACGCCGCCTTCCGACTTCACCAATATCAAGGGCGGCATCGGCTTCTTGTCTTCGTCGTGCGCGACCTCGACCACCAGCGCGCCTTCGCTCATGCCGGCAAGCCCGCGGGCTTTGAGATCCTCGATCATCGGCGGGATCAGCGCATCGACGCTGGATTCCCCGTTCCACAGGTCGAAGCGCACGCCCAGCGCGCCGAATTCCCGCTCAAGCCCCCGCTCCGACACTTTCACGAAATGCCGCCACAAGGCGCGATAGCCCGGCCGGCCGGCCTGCAGGTCCACGGTGGCGCGGCGCGCCGCTTCAAGCCGCGCCGGGTCGGCCTTGCAGGCGGCCGAGGCGCGCGGATAGAGCGTTTCCAGATCATCCATGCTGACCGGAGATTCCTCCGGGTACGGACCAGTCACATTGGGATCGAAATAGATGGGCGCCAGCCCCTCGATTTCAATCTCGGAAATCAGCTGACCCATCTGCAGGCCCCAGTCGCCCAGATGCACATCGCTGACCACCCGCCAGCCATTGGCGCGATAGAGCCGCTGCAGGCAGTCGCCGATGATGGAAGAGCGCAAATGCCCCACATGCATGGGCTTGGCGATATTGGGGCCGCCGAAATCGATCACCACCGTCTTGCCGTTGGGACTTTCCGCCTTCGGCTCGGGGGCGACGCGCGCATTCAGCGCCTCATCGGACAGGTCGAGATTGAGAAAGCCGGGACCGGCAATCTCCACCTTGCTGAAGATGCCTTCGGCCCGAAGACGCGCGGCAATCCTTTCGGCAATGGCGCGGGGATTGGCTTTGGTGGCCTTGGCCGCCGCCAAAGCCCCATTGCATTGAAACGATGCGAGATCGGGACGATCGGATGCCTGTACCTGGCCGAAAGCCTCTGCCAGGCCTTCCGCGGCGAACGCCTGACCGGCGATGCGCGAAAGTTCGGCCGCAAGCGCCGTCATGGGACGTAACGGCTCCGGTTCCTGGCGTAGGCGATCTGGTCAGGCGACATCTGGAAGCCCACCAGCTCCTCGTAATTCCAGGGCAGCTTGCCGTTGGAGACGCGCAACTGGATGTCGTTCGGCGACTGGGTGATCGTCGCGGTGGCAGCTCCGGGCGCGAAGGTGAATTTGAGATACAGAAGACGCTTGTTGTAGATCTTGGCGTTCTCGGTCACCGCCACGAAATAAGGCACACTATAGGTGGCTGCCTGGGCCTGCGGCGCACGGGTGGCGTGGAAGGTCAGGTCCAGCGACGCCTTCACCAGATTCTCCTTGGTATTGTAAGTGCAGTCGCCTTCCGCATTGATCAGCGAAACGGTGTAAAGCTCGTTGGCAAAGTCCGGGCTGGTGCCGGGGCGGAAATGGGTCACGCTCTGGGTGTCGGCCAGGATCGCCGGCACCGGGCAGATCGAGATCTTGGTGCTGCAGCCCAAAAGCGGCAGCAGCAGGGCTCCGGCCAGAACCAGATGGGACAGGCGAAAACGCATCGATATGGTCATTCCTTGGGCGCGCTTGACTTTTGCCCGCCCGGGCCCGACTTCTCCGGCCCCGCCTTTCGGGTTGGGGGGACCATAGCCAAGCAAGCCTTTGATGGAAAGCACAGAAAACCGGAAAAGCCAAGAAGCGTCCGCGCGAGCGGGAGCGACCTTGAAACAAGGCGCATCCGTGAGGCCCGTAGCGGCAGCGTGCGGGCGGGCGACCATCAAACATGTCCCAAGCTGTAAGGTGGGGGACTGAAGGCCCATGGCCGTCTATACGGAGGTCAGTTTCGAGGAGCTGGAAAGGCTCCTGGAACGGTACGAGATCGGCCAGCCCCTGTCGTTCAAGGGCATCGCCGAGGGCATCGAGAATTCCAATTTCTACCTGCAGACTGACCGCGGGGCCTTCATCCTCACCCTTTATGAAAAGCGGGTGGCGGCTGAGGACCTGCCCTTCTTCCTGGGGCTGATGGAACATCTGGCCGAAGGCGGGGTGCATTGCCCCCTGCCGGTCAAGAACCGCGACGGCCAGGCGCTGGTGCACCTCAACCGCAGGAACGCCACCATCGTGACCTTTCTCACCGGCATTGCGCTCAGGCGCCCCGATGCCGCCCATTGTGCTTCGGCCGCGCGGGTGCTGGCCGGGCTGCACAAGGCCGGCGAAGGCTTCGGCCTCACTCGCGCCAATGCGCTGGGGCCCAAGGGCTGGCGGCCGCTGGCTGAGGCCATCCATGGCGCCGATGCAATCGAGGACGGCCTCACCGCGCTGATCACCAATTCACTGGACGAACTGGTGGCGGCGTGGCCCACCGCCCTGCCGGCTGGCGTCATCCATGCCGACTATTTCCCCGATAATGTGCTGTTCGTGGGCAACGAGGTCGGCGGCGTGATCGACTTCTATTTCGCCTGCAACGATTTCTACGTCTACGACCTCGCCATCATGCTCAACAGCTGGTGCTTCGAGCTGGACGGCAGCTACAACATCACCAAGGGCCAGTCGGTGATCAATGCCTACGCCCGCGAGCGGCCCTTGAGCGAAGCGGAGATCGATGCCCTGCCCATCTTGATGCGCGGCGCAGCGCTGCGCTTTCTTCTCACCCGCACCTATGACTGGCTCAATCCCGACCCCAATGCGCTTGTGCGGCCCAAGGACCCGCGGGAATATTCCAAGAAGCTGCGCTTCCACAACAAGGTGCGCCACGCCCGGGAATACGGCCTGTGAGCGTCGATCTGTTTACCGATGGCGCCTGTTCGGGCAATCCCGGCCCCGGCGGCTGGGCCGCGATCCTGCGCTATGGCGAACATGAAAAGGAATTGTCGGGCGGCGAAAAGGCCACCACCAACAACCGCATGGAATTGATGGCGGTGATCGAGGGTCTGAAGGCGCTGAAAAAAGGCGGTCCCGTCACCATTCACACCGACTCCCGCTATGTGATGGACGGGGCTTCGAAATGGATTCTGGGCTGGAAGAAAAAGGGCTGGAAGACCGCCGACAAGAAGCCGGTGAAGAATGAAGATCTGTGGCGGATGCTGGATACGGAAATGGCCCGTCACACTATCCGCTGGATCTGGGTGGCAGGCCATTCCGGCCATCCGGAAAATGAGCGCGCCGATCAGTTGGCGCGAAGCGCTATCCCCAGTCCATAGGATAGGGCCGAAAGTCCAGCGCGAGGATTTTTGGGCGATGAGCAGGAGCGTCGCGCGGAGCGTGCTTAACGCACGTGAGCACGCGCGACGCACTCAGCGCCCAAAAAGACCGCGCCTTAGGGAAGCTGACCCGAACTCATCAGATATTCCGCACTCGACACGTCAAACGCGCCCGGCTCTTCCACATTGAGCGACTTCACCACACCATTGTCCACGATCATGGAATAGCGCTGGCTGCGCTTGCCCATGCCGAACTTGGTGCCGTCCATCTCAAGGCCCACGGCGCGGGTGAAGTCGCCATTGCCGTCCGCCAGCATGTGCACCTTGCCGTCGGCCTGCTGGTCCTTGCCCCAGGCGCCCATCACAAAGGCGTCATTGACCGAGACGCAGGCGATGGTGTCGATCCCTTTGCCTTTTAGCGCCTCGGAATTCTGGATGAAGCCGGGCAGATGTTTGGCGGAACAAGTGGGCGTGAAAGCGCCCGGCAGCGCGAACAGTGCGACCTTCTTGCCGGCGAACAATTGATCGGTGGTGACCGGCTTGAGCCCTCCGTCCTTCATCTGCATCAGGGTGGCGGAAGGGATCTTGTCGCCCACTTTGATCATGTCGAAATCTCCATTGGTCGGGGGTTATGAGTCAGGATGAGATTGTGGCGGTGACGTCGTGATGACGCGCTATGAAGGATAACGCTTAGGCGGCGGAAAGCGGCGGCGAAAAATAGAAGCCCTGGCCGAATTCGCAACCCTGTTGCGCAAGCCAGGACGCGTCCTCGCCGCTCTCCACGCCCTCCGCCACCACTTTGCGCCGCAAATCATGCGCCAGAGTGATGATGGAACGAAGCACCTGGTTGGCATCGGAGGCGGTTTCGTGTCCGGGATGGCGCGCCACCAGGCTCTTGTCGATCTTCACGGTGTCGAACGGCCAAGCGCGGAACTGGCCGAGGTTGGAGACGCCCGTGCCGAAATCGTCGATTGCCAAGCCAGCGCCCAGCGAACGCAATCGCGCAAGATTGGTGGCGAACTTGGTATCGGCCGCGGCCGCGCTTTCCGTGACCTCCAGGATCAAGGTCCCGGGCGGAATGGCGTGTGTTTTCATGGTGGCGGCCAGCAACTCTTCGAACCCGGGATCGCGCAATTGCCGCCTGGAAAGATTGACGCTGGCAAACAAGGGCGTCGAGAGCGGGAAGTAACGTTGCCAATGGGCAAGATCATGCGCTGCCCGCTCGAGCGCGAAACGCCCCAATTCCACGATCAATCCGCTTTCCTCGGAATGGGCGATGAACTCGGAGGGCGCGATCAGGCCTTTGGCGGGATGGCGCCAGCGCAGCAGCGCCTCGAAGCCCGCCACCGAGCGGCCCTGAAGGTGCATGATGGGTTGATAGAAGATCTCGATATGGCCATCCGTCAGTGCTTGCCTGAGATCGGCCTCCAGCGCCACGCTGTCGGCGCGCGCCCCGGCTTCAAGACCCGGCGCATAGATCATGGCGCAGGCGCCGCCCCGCGCCTTTGCCGCGGCCAGCGCCATGCCGGCCTGGCGGAAAAGTTTTTCGGGATCGCTTTCCCCGCCCGACATCCCCACGCTGGCGGGCGCGAAGATGCTGCGGCCGTCATAAGGATGGGGCGGATTCAAAAGCGCCACCAGCGCGTTGCCCAGCGCCTGCCCTGACGCCGTCTCTTGCGCGAACAGAAGAGCGAAGCCGTCACCGCCGATGCGGAAGAGTTTCGCCTCGCCGCCATAACGCTCCTTCAGCCGGCGCGCCGTGTGAAGCAGGATCATGTCGCCGCCGGCATCGCCCAGACTGGCATGCACGGCCTTGAAGCGGTCCAGATCCACCAGCGCCAGATGCGCCTCGCTCAACCCCTCGCCCATCGCCGCCATCGCGTCCATCAGGGCGCCGCGCGTGCCCAGCCCGATCAAGGGATCGCGCGAGGCGGGTTGCTGTTCCTTGCGGTCGGTGATGTCGCTCAGGAGGCCGAGACAATCCGACGGCACGTCTTGCTCGGTGACAATGCTGGCGCGCAGTTCCAGCCAGCGCCATTGACCCTTTGCGCCCCGCACGCGGAATTCCAGCCGGAACGCCTGGCCGGCGGGTTCGCGAAACAGGATCAGGGCGTCACGATAGATCTCGCGATCCTCCGGATGAAGCCGCGCCAGCCAGTCGGAATGAGAGAGTGTGAGCTTCTGTGCCGGCAATCCCAGCATCAGCGCCGCGTCGGCGGACAACGTGACGAGTTGGGCGCGGAAATCCAGGTCGAACACGCCCTGGTGTGCGGCCCCGATGGCCGCCAGCGCCAGATTGGCGAAGGGCGCGGCGGGATCGAGCGCCTTGTCCGGCGAAAGCTGCGCTTCCAGAAGACGCGCGGCGTTGGAGCCGTGCAGGAAAGGCAAGACCGCGATCTCTTCGCTGGCGATCACCGCCAGCGCCAGCA
>DASXHL010000014.1:0-20849 GCA_036488555.1 Rhizomicrobium sp. | reverse complement strand
GCTCCAGTCAGTCCCGGCCCAAGACCTTTGCCATCGTTCCGTTGCAGCCGGGACTGGAAAATACCGGCGTGACGCATCGCCTGGCCAGCGCACTGAGCGAATCCGGTTCGCGCGCCGCGGTGCTGGATGTGGCCGCCAGCGACCAGAGCGCCGACTGGTTCAACAATTTCGAAGCGGCGCATGACGTGGTGTTCTATCGCGGCGATCTGCCCGACAGCGCCTGGACGCATCAATGCCTGCGCCAGGCCGACCGCATCTTTCTTCTGGCGCGCGCCAATCAGCCTTTGCCGCTGGCGCCGCTCGAACTGCCGGCCTTCAAGGCGCGTGCCTCGGGCCCGCCGCAGTTGCTTTTGCTGCATCCCGATGGCGCCAGCGCGGTGCTGCCGGATCATTTTTCGGTCAGGAGCGGCCTGTTCCGCGCCCATCATCACCTGCGCGCCGGCCATCAGGCCGACGTGGCGCGGGTTGCCCGCTTCATCGCCGGCCGCGCGGTGGGGCTGGTGCTGGCGGGCGGTGGCGCGCGCGGCTTTGCCCATATCGGCATCATCAAGGCGCTCAAGGAGGCGGGCGTTCCCTTCGACCAGCTGGGTGGCACGTCGATGGGGGCGGTGATCGCCGCCGGGCTTGCGTGCGAATGGGGTCTCGAGGAGATGCGCGAGCGCATGCACGCCGTTTTTGTCGCCGACAATCCGCTGTCGGACTTCACCCTGCCGCTGATCGCGCTGGTCAGGGGCAAGAAGGTCAGCAAAAGGCTGCGCGAGCATTTCGGCGAAGTGGCGATCGAGGAGTTGCCGCTGCCCTTTTTCGCAGTGTCATCCGATCTCACGACGGGCCGAATCCATATCCACCGCGACGGTGTTCTGTGGCGGGCCCTGCGCGCCAGCGTAGCGCTGCCGGGCATCCTGCCGCCGGTCACCCATCACGGCCATCTTCTGGTCGATGGCGGGGTGATGAACAACCTGCCGGTGGATGTGATGCGCGAGCAGGCCGGTGGCGCGGGACCGATCATCGCCTGCGACATCACCGGCGCTGTCGACCTCCAGGCTCAGGACAGCCGCTATGGCGAACGGCCCTGGTGGTGGCTGATCGGCCAGCGCATGCGCGGTAATCCTTCCATCATTTCCATCCTGATGCGTTCGGGCACGGTGGGCTCGGAAGCGCAGCGCCGCATCGTGCGCGAACAATGCGACTATCTGATCGAACCGCCCATGCCTGATATCCAGCTGCGCGATTGGAGGAAGTTCGATCAGGCGATCCAGGAAGGCTATGACGCCGCGCGCGCCTGCATCGAGAAGAACGGTGTCCCGCTCACCCATGTGATGGGCGACGGCCCGGGCATGCCGCTGCCGCATCTAATCATGGCGACCTAGATCGAATTGTCGGGCGTTGCGTTGCCGCTTCCCGGCAGCTCCTGATGCTTGAGCAAATCATAGCGTCGTCCATCCGGCCCGGTCAGGATGGCGCTGTCCAAAACCGGCGAACCAAATCCGGAATGATGTTCGGTGATGGCGAGATGGCCTTCGCCCTTGGGGCCTTCCAGGATGACGTCATAACTGTCCCTGGCCAGACCCGGCATCCAGGAAAAGACATTGCCTTCCACGCCGGTGATCACGGGATCCTCGCCCAGCACCTGCTGCGCCATGCCGTCATGGCGCACCAGATCGACCGCAAGCCGATAGGCCGGGTTGTGGCGCCAGCCTTCCCACATATACCAGGCGCCATAGCCGGCGGCGAGAATGGGGGGGACCGTCACGATCAGGAGCACGATGAGGCAGCCCCACAGGCAGCCGTTGCGGCGGGGTGGCGGATATTGCGGCGGAGAGGCGATGGTCATGGTGTCATCACAGCACAGGCACTAGATTGTTGATAGAGGTGACAGATGCCGATCGACTATGACGACATGATGCAGTCCGGCGCGACCGGACTTCGCGCGCGCTATGACGAGAAAGACGTGATGCTCTATGCCCTGGGCGTGGGCTTTGGCCGCGATCCGCTGGACGAGAAGGAATTGCCATTCGTCTATGAAAACAACGGCCTCAAAGTGGTTCCCACCTTCGCCAGCGTAATCAACCGCGGCGAGGCGCCGCAAGCGCAGCGCATGCCGCAGAAATCCGAAATCAACTTCGCCATGGTCGTGGATGGCGAGCGCCGCATCACCATCCACAAGCCGCTGCCACCCAAGTGCGAGGTCATTGCCGAGGAGCGCTTTCTCGACATTCTGGACAAGGGCGAGGGCAAGGGCGCGGTCCTGATCCAGGAGCGTGTGGTGCACGAGGCGGCGAGCAACGACAGGCTTTTCACCATCGTCTCATCGATCTTCGCCCGCGGCGATGGCGGATTCGGCGGTCATGCTCAGGGCGGACCGGAGCCGCATGCCGTTCCGGAGCGCGCACCCGACCTGATCCAGGAATGCGATACGCGGCCCGATCAGGCGCTTCTCTATGCGCTATCGGGTGATCGCAATCCGCTGCACCGCGATCCAGCCTTTGCGAAGATGTTGGGCTTCCCACGACCGATCCTGCACGGGCTTTGCTCCTATGGCACGGCCTGCCGCGCCGTGCTTTCGACGGTGGGGGAATACCAGCCCGAACGCATCCGGCAATTCGATGTGCGGTTTTCCAAACCTGTATTTCCCGGCGAGACGCTGGTCGTGGAACTGTGGCAGGACGGCGGGACGATTTCCTGGCGCGCCAGCGTGAAGGAACGGCCGGGGATTGTCGTGCTCAACAATGGACTTTGCCAACTTGCTTGAGGACCCGATCGAAGCGGCCGAGGCGCTGATCGCAGGCGGCAGGGCAGGCGAGGCGGCGCGCGATTTGCGGGCGCGGCTTTTGGTCGGGCGGGGCGGCCTGCTGGCGCGGATCACGCTGGTCAAGGCGTTGCTGGCGGCGGATGATACGGCCGGCGCGCTGGCCGAAGCGCGCGAGGCCGTATCGCTCAATCCCAATGTCGCGCCCGCGGTGATGGCCCTGGGCGAGGCACTGCTGGCGGCGGATCTTCTGCCCACGGCAATCGCCGAACTGCAACGGACGCTGAGGCTCGATCCCGATCTGGTGCGCGCCCGCGAACTCCTCGCCGCTGCCTGGCTCAAGGCCGGCGAGGCCGACAAGGCGCTGAGCGCTTTAAGCGAACTGGACGACCCGCCCGCGGCCATGGTGGCGGCCGCGGAGGCCATCAAGACCGCGTCCCGCTCGGACCCCGGCTATGTCCGTCATCTCTTCGATCAGTTTTCGGCCGACTATGATAGCCGCATGATCGGCCAGCTGGGTTATGCCGCACCGCAGATCCTGCTCGACCTGGCGGCCATGGTGATGCCGGGCCGGGCCGGGCTTTCTGTCTTGGACCTGGGTTGCGGCACCGGCCTGGCGGGCCTGGCTTTCCGCCCGCTGGCGGCCCGGCTGGATGGGATCGACCTGTCTCCGGCAATGATCGAAAAGGCCAGAGAACGCAAAATCGGGGCGCGAAATATTTATGACAACCTCGCCGTCGCCGATCTGGAGACGGCACTTTCTGCATCCGGACCGGCTTACGATCTGATCCTGGCAGCCGACACGCTCGTATATCTTGGCGATCTTGCGACTGTGTTTGGGGCCGCCCATGCCCGTCTCGCTCCGGATGGTTTGTTTCTTTTCACCGTCGAAAAGGCGGACGAAGAGGGATTCCAACTCGGTCCCAAGCGCCGCTGGCGTCACAGCGAAGGCTATTTGCGAGATCTTGCAGGACGCACCGGTCTGCAGGTCCTGGGCCTTGTGGCCGCGACACCACGCCATGAGGCTGGTCGGCCCGTGGACGGCTTTGCCGTCGCCCTGGCGCGCTAGCAAGTCACTGCTTCCCGGCGCCGTTCTGGTTTCGAAGTTCGCTCGGAGCCTGATGTCACTTGCGGGCGAACTTCGAAACCGCGATTCCGGCAAACAGCATCTTTTCGGCCCTTCGGACGTTCCCTTCCGCAGCAAAGAGCCCTGGGATTCCCGCAACATGGTCGCGCTCGACAACCAAGCCTTTTGGGGCCCGCGGGTTCCGCGTCTCAAGCTCACCCTCGCTCCTTTGGTCGGCGGCATTGGGCTGGGCGCGGTGATGCTGATAGCAGGCGCCATCCTGATGCGCGGCTTTTCAGAGAACGGCTTTCGATTGGGCAGCCAGCTTGCCTGGCGCTATGCTTTTTTCATCTTCTTCCTGGCGCTGGTCGCGGGCCCCCTGTGCCGGATCGCGGCGCGCCTGTTTCCTCGCCTGTCCGTGCCCGAGAGCCTGAGCCGGCGGTTGGTCTGGGGATTTTGCGCCAGTTACGGCGTCTATCTGTTGTCGGTGTTCATCCCCAATGTGATACAGCCGTCGGCAGGTGCTGCCCTGATGGTGATCTTCGGCGGCGCGATGGTGCTGGTAATGGCGATTACCGCGGTGCCGTTGCGCCGGCTGGGGCGACCGCCCGTCATTCCTGCCGAGATCCGCCGGGTGCTGCTGGGCATATCCGCCATTTACTTCTGGCTTTGTTATTGCGTGATGGCGTTGGCGCGCATTTCCGGCCCGCACCGGCCTGACGATTATTACGGCATCAGCCTTTGCCTGATGGTGGCCGGTCTTCTCGTCCGCTACGCCGATCGCTGGATCACGCCCGAAAAGCGGGCAAGCAAGGGCGGCGTGAATGCCTGAAGTTTTGCCGTACGGAATCCGGCTCTAATTTTTGCGGCGGATTTGCGGCGCATTTCTGTACCAACTTGGGCCACTCACGATACTGGCGTTGGTTCCCTTTCGCGTGCGACACTCTCGGCATTCAAGAGGACCTTGCGCGTGCGCTCAGCCATTGCGGTTGCGATTTTGGTTTGTGGTTTTGCGTTCCTGCCGGGCAGGGCAGGTGTGGCGCAGGAGGCTTGCGTCGAGCCGGAGGTTCCTGCGCCCATCGATGGCGCGCAGGTGAGCGAGGAGCAGATGCGTGCCGCCGCTGCCGCCGCCAGAAGTTTCATCGCGCAGTCCGATGTCTATCAGGCCTGTCTTGCCAATGCGGTCGAAGCCGCCAAAACCCAGGCCGCCGCCGACGGCAAGCCGCTGGACTCGATGGTTGAAAGCGACGCCAAGGCCAAGGCAGACGCCAACCAGAAGGTGAAGGAGCGGGTGGGCGTGGAGATCAATACCGCCATCAGCGTCTATAAGCAGACCCATCTGAAATAGGGTCGGCTGGCCCGGTCGCCAAACTCGGGGCTGATTCCTTTTGCCGCGCCAAGGGACTTAATTCCTTTGCCGTACTCCGCTGCTCGCGGGCGTGCGAATCACCTATCATGCTCCCATGGCTGAGGCGGCAGTTCGAATACCCAAGGAACGGCGTCAGCGCGATGTCTCCAGACAGGCATCGCGGATCGCCATTCTGGAAGCCGCCCGGCGCGTGGCGGCGCGCGATGGCGCCCGCGATCTCTCCCTGCGTGGCGTGGCGGCAGAAGCCGGCTTCGCTCCGGCCGCGCTCTACGGTTATTTCCGCAACAAGGACGAGCTTCTACTGGCGCTGGCCACCGAAGACCTTACCGCGCTGGCGCGCGCGATGCGTGGCTCGGGCGCGGGGCTGGCGGGTGCAGGCGCCGCGGCCCTGGAACTGCTGCGCGGCGCCGAGACCATGGCGGCAGCCAGCGCAGCCCTGACCGGCACCCCGTCGGAGAACGGCAAGACCCATGAGGCCGAGCGCCTCTTCAACGGCCGACTGATCGCGGCGCTCAAGGCGCTGTCGGATGCTGGCGGCCTGCGTTCCGACAGCCGTGAGAGCCAGTGCGATGTGGTGCTGGTGGCGGCGTCGCTGGTGGGGCTGGCGCTGCTTGCCCGATCGGGGCGGCTTCAGGCGCTGGGTTTTTCGCCGGAAGAGATGATCGCCCGCCTGGACGGCCGTTTCCGCACCGCCTGACGCCCGCGCTTATTGCGCATAGTGAACCTCCATCACGAAGGTCCGCTGCGGAAACGGGTGGAAGACGAAATATTTGTCGCCGTTGATATTGTCCACGCCGCCGGCCAGCGTCCAGTTCTGGTCCAGCTTGTAGCGAATGCGGGTATCGAAGACGAAATAGCCCGCAAAGCCCTGATAGGTCTGTGACACCGGATCGCTGTTGTCGATGGTGCCGAAGCTCCTGTCGCTGTAACGCGCGCCCAGCGTGAAGGCCCAAATGTCGTTCGGCCGATACGTGGCCAGAGCATTGGCGCGCAGCTTGGGCAGCTGCGGGATACGCTTGTTCACGGCATTGGCGAAGGCGCTGTCGCGCACGATGCGGCCATCGACCGCCGTCAGGTTGCCCTGAAGCTCAAGTCCGGGAACGAAGGCGTGGTACTGGTCCGCGATCAGTTCGATTCCGCGCGCGCGCGTCCGGTTCACATTCTGGACATAGCTGAACAGGGTATTGGAACCCGGCACCAGCGGCGCCGACTGGGACAACAGCGCGTTGGCGATGTTCTCCTGGAAAAAAGAGACGCGCAGCAGTCCGCTGTCGGTCTTGCGTTGTGCCGCCAGCTCATAGCTGTCGGCATGTTCCGGCTTCAGGTTGGGGTTGGGCACCGTCAGGGTCGTGCCGGTGGTGATGGCCTGATAGAGCTCGGTCACCGTGGGCATGCGCATGGCTTCGCCCCAGGAACCGGTCAGCGACCAGCGGTCCGAAATCTGCCAGGCGAGCGACGCTTTTGGCGAAAAGGAGCTGGAGCTGACGCGGGGCTGCGTCACATTCAGCGCCGGCGAGGCGGAGAAATTGGTGCCGTCATAGGCGCGCCAGTCCTCATGGCGCACACCCAGCGCCAGTTTAAAGCCTGGCAGCAGGGTCCAGATATCCTGCGCCCATTGCGCATTGGTGAAGGTGCGCCCCTGTGCCGAATTCACCACGCTGCCCAGACCGCCCTGAATCCAATTGGTGAGATTGTTACGAAGCTGGGCGAAAGTCTCGGCATCGCGGTGGAAGCCGAAAGACAGTAGGTGATCGCTGAAACCGCGCCAGGTGCCATTGGCATCCAGGGTATACCAGCCGGTGCCGTTCATGCGGTTCACCTGGCCGGCGCCGCCGATGAAGGCGCCAGGAAGCGCGGCGGTGGGCGTGCGCTGCTTGTCGTTGAGATAGTTGTAATCGCTGGCGATCAGCTCCCAGACGAAATCGCCGCTGTCGGCGGATTTCAGGGTCAGGGCCTGGGCCAGCTGGGTCTGCTGGTAATTGTAGATGGTGTTGGAAAAGGTGCTGGCGGCGATGTTGTAATTGTAGCCGGCCAGATTGACATTGCCCGTATAGACGGGATTGCCCGCGGCATCGTGCAGATAGGTCTTGGCCCCGGCATCGTCATTCTGGTGGAACAGGCTGGCGACATAGGAAAGCTGCCACTGGTTGGGCAGGTCATAGGCCAGCTTCAAGGTGTCGGTGTCCTCGACCTGGTGTTCGATGCTGGTGGCGCCGATAACCGCAATGGCCGCGGCCGTGCGGTTGAGGTCGCCGACGCTGCCGAAAACCGGAATGCCCGCGATGCTGGTCGTGCCGGGCTGGGTCAGGGTGGCGAAGCCCAGCGGCTGGGCGAAGTCGTCCAGGTGATTGGCCGATAGCCGCCAACTGAAGGCGCCAATGCGGTCGCCCACACCGCCCGAGATTTGCCAGCTGCCCGCATTGCTGTCGGTAGAATACTTGTCGAAAGGCTCCAGCGTGCCCACCGCATCGCCATAAAGCTCGAAATGGTCGGGCATTTTGGTGGTGATGTTGATGGTCACGCCGATGGAGTTGCCGGCATCGCGAGCGGCGAAGGGCCCATAGAGCACGTCGATGCGGCTGACATCCTGGGGCGCGACAATGCCAAAATGCGGGCTGGCGCTGGAATTGTTGTTGCCGATGGGCGAGGAGATCAGCACCCCGTCCATGAAGATCAGGTTGCGGGCCGAGGCACCCACGCCGGACGTGCGGGTGGCGATGGGATCTTGCACATCGCCCTCATGGCGCTTGCGCACAAAAAGCGAGGGCGCATATTCCAGCATGTCCTCGGTATTGACGGTGTTGATCTGCTCCAGCGCCTTGGCGGCATTGACCTGGACGTCGGGCGCGGATGGATCGGCGTTGGCGCGCTCGCCATTGACCACGACATATTCCGGCTGAAGGCCGGCGCCGATGGATTGTGCGGTTGCGGGCAGGATGGCGCCGCAAGCGAGCAGTGCCAAAAGGCTTGATTGCGCCAGAAAGCGCGTGGAACGGAACATGAAATCCCCCAAATCGAATGAGCAAGAGCGCCGCACATGTGGGCGCGGTCAGAAAGGCTCAGACGAACTTGGGCGGGGCGCGGGGTGAACCTGGTGTGAAACGGGCCGCGACGATTGCGGCATAGGCGCGGTCGGTGGCCGCGGCAAAGGCGTGGAAGGTGGGCAGGATCAGCCGCGGCACATCCGGCGTCGAAGCCAGATGGGGTGCGGCGGCAAACGGACATTCCTCATGGGCGGATCGGCCGTCCTTGTCGCCGTCCTTGCCAGGCTGATGGGCGCTCGCATCCATCGAGCAGATGGTCAGGCCATGTGCAGCCGGCATCCAGCCCATGGGCAACAGGGCGCGCGCGATCAGGGCGATGATCGCCAGATGACGCGCGATGCGAAAAATCCCCTGCATGGGCCAGTTTTTCCTCCCGTCCTGGCCTGCGGTCAATGCGTCAGGATGGCTTCAGATCGTGATGCCGCCATCGACGATGAAATTCTGGCCGGTGGCAAATTGGGAGTCGTCGCTTGCCAACCACAGGACGATGCTGGCGATTTCCTCGGCGGTTCCCAATCGCCCCATGGGCTGGCGGGCGGTGAAGGCCTTGCGCGCGGCTTCATAATCGCCGGTGTCCTTCAGGCGTTGCTGCAGCGAAGGCGAGTCCACGGTTCCTGGGCACACCGAATTGCAGCGGATACCCCTGGTGACGAAATCTGCCGCCACCGACTTGGTCAGGCCGATCACGGCCGCCTTGCTGGCGCCATAGATGCAGCGGTTGGGAATGCCCTTGATGGAACCGGCCACCGAGGCGACGTTGATGATGGAACCGCCGCCGCCTTCCAGCATCGCGGGCAGGAAGGCCTTGATCATGCGGGCCATGGCATAGACGTTGATCTGGAACGACTTCTCCCACTGGGCGTCGTCGTTATCCAGGATCGTGCCGTTCTCGACAAAGCCGGCGCAGTTGAACAGTACGTCCAGCTTTCCGGTCTTCTGGGCAAGTGCGGTGATGGCGGCGCTGTCGGTCACATCCAGCTGCACTTTTTCGCACACAAGCCCGTCCAGCCCTTTCAGATCGCGGTCGGTGGCGACGACGCGCGCGCCTTCCGACAAGAACAGTTCGGTGGTGGCGCGGCCGATGCCGGCGGCAGCGCCGGTGATCAGCGCGGTCTTTCCCTCAAGCTTCCTGGACATGTGCTTCCTGCGGTTTGTGGGTGATCGCTCCAGGCCAAGGCCGTCAGGAGCGGGGGCCATAATGGGGCAAGGGCTGGCCCAATTCCAGTGCGCCCAGGTCGGGCGCTTTGCCGCTATAGCCGTCAGTGACATTGGGGATCAACGCGCCGCGGTCCACCGCCGCCGAACCGGGGCGCAGCCGAAAATCCAGGTCCCTGGCGTCATAGAGCTTCTGAACCGTCTTCATGTCCTTGGCATCGAGCATCGGCGCATGCTCGAACACGTCATAGTCCACCAGCACCGAATGTGTGTCCTGGTGAGTTTCGGCGCTGTATTGGGCCAGTGTCGCATAGCGCCGGGTCACCAGATATTTGTCGGGCGGGGTCTGCACGCCGTCCGCCGCCGCCAGCAGGTCGCGGAAGTCCTGTGCGGTGCCCCAAGGCGGGGAACTCCATTCAAAGCTTTCCGCCGCGCCCGGATTGACGCGGAAGCCATTGTAATCCGACGAGGTGTAGTTGGTGTAGGTGTTCACCGCGAAGATGGCCGGCTGAACATTCTCGCCCAGCATCAGATTGTTCATCCAGTGGCTGTTGGAGGTGGTGCGGATATTGGTCTCGGACAATATCGTGTTGTTGAGATAGACCATGCCCGGCGCGCCGTTGCTGGTGCGAGTCGATCCGCCCGGCGCATGATAGATGATGTTGCGTATCCAATAGATCGGGCCGCCGATCGCCGGCTGATTGCACATCGGGTGCGAGGCCGAATTCAGCATCATGTTGCGCATCACCCGCACGTTGTGCATCGAGCCGTCGATCTCGAAGGCATTGTCGTGAAAGTTGGTCATATAGTTGTTGTAGTAGTCGATGGCCACGGGTCTTAAGTGCCAGTCCTTGCGCGGCGGATAGTAGGGACCGGTTGCGGCTGTCGGATCCGGCGTGTTGCCGTCGGGATTGCCGTAAGTCTCAACATCAATGCCGTCGTGGAAATTGGCGACATAGTTATAGGCGATGACATGGCCGGAGCCGTAGACGCGCACCGCGGTGTATGAATCCAGGGTCGGCGGAAACTTCGCGCTATTGGCGGCGGCCAGTGTCTTCCAGGGCTCGCCCACCCAGCCTTCCAGCCGGTCGGGATTGTCCCGGCCGATGAACGTGTTGTCCAGGATGGTGAAATTGCTGGAGCCGGCGAAGTTGGTAAAGATGCCCAGATTGATATCCTCGAAGCGGCAATGCTTCACCGTCAGGCCGACCGCGCCGGACTGGAACTGGGTGCCGGCCCAGATCGCGATCTGGGTGTTCCTGAAGGTGAGGCCTTCGAAATAATTGTAATTGGCGGCCTTTACATTGAAGAGATTGAAATTGCCGCCACCGTCGAAGATCACCTCGCCGTCGCCCGCCGCCTTGATCACGATGGGCTTCTCTGCTGTACCGCCGCCGAACAGATAGTAGGTGCCTTCCACCGGTGTAGTGGAATTGATGCTGCGGTCGCCGGTGTAGAATTCCGGGTGATAGCGATAGGTCCCGGCATGGACCAGGATGATGTCGCCCGCCTCGACGCGCGGTCGTCCGCCGGTCTGGGTGTCGCCGCCGCCACAATAGTAATTATAGGCGCACATCAGGTCGTTGAACGAATTGGGCTGCTTGGGGCCTTTCCAGTCGCGCGGATAGACATGATAGACATGGCCGCCCGTGGCCGGCATCGGCTCCGCGCGGGTTTTGACCGTCACCGTCCTGACCGTGCCGCCGCCATCGGGATCGCTGAGTGTCAGCCGCACCTCGTAAGGCGTGTTCTCCTGCAGGTCGAGGATTGAGCCTGCGAACATGTTGGGCATCTCGACATTGAAGACGCCTTCGCCCTGATAGACACGTTCATGCTGAAGGCGCAGCAGCGGCATGGCCTGTTTCCATTGTGTGTCGCCTTTCCGGCGATAGGCCACATCCACCCGGGCATTGCGGTTGTCGTCGCCCTGGATCACCCACTCGAAACCCAGATTGATCAGGGTGGGCGGATCGATCACCAGCTCGCCGGCTTTCACCTTGTTCATCACATGCGTTTGGGGGGCTGCGTGAGCGGCGGACAAGGCGAACAGGCACGCAAACAGCGCACATACAATGGGTATTATGGCAATGTGTCTGATGGACATTCCCCATCCCGTGTCTTGTTTGCGCTGCATTATAAGTGGCGGGATAAAGCCTCGCCACCGGGCCTTTGACGAAAGGCCCGGATTACGCTTTGTTGTCCTCAACTCGTGAGGCGCTCGCACGCCCACCGCAACAGGGCTTCAGGGAGCGTCAATGTCGCACAGGATCCGCTATCTGCTGATCATGCTGGTCTTCGTGGTCAGCGCGGTCGTCTATATCGACCGCAGCAACATGTCGATCGCGGGTCTTTATCTCGCCAAGGACTACCATATCGGCAAGATCCAGCTCGGCTGGCTGCAAAGCGCATTTCTGCTCGGTTACGCCTTCTTCCAGATTCCCGCCGGTTGGGTGGTGGGCAAGCTCGGTCCGCACAAGACGCTCAGCTTCGGCCTGATCTGGTGGAGCGTGCTGACCGCGCTCACCGCGCTGGTGCCACCCGCCATGGCCGGCGCGCTGTGGGTCCTGATTGCGGTGCGTTTCATCCTGGGCCTGGGTGAATCCGTCGCCTATCCGTCCTCCAACCAGTTCATTGCCGCCTGGTTCCCCACCCAGGAACGCGGCACCGCCAATGGCTGGGTGTTCGGCGGCGTGGGGCTGGGCTCGGGTCTGGCGCCGCCTCTGGTCGCCGCCATCATCTATGGCTATGGCTGGCCGGCGGCTTTCTATTTCTCTTCCATCGTCGGGCTTGTGATCTGCGCGGTCTGGTATTTCTCCGCCCGCGATACCCCGGCCGAACATCCCAGGGTCACGCCGAAAGAGCTGGCGCACATCAAGGCCGGCCTGCCGGTCAAGATGGAAGGCCCCATGCCGGCCGTGCCATGGGCCAAGATCTTCACCAGCCGCGACATGTGGATGGTCACGATTGCCTATGTCGCCTTCGGTTATGTCGCTTTCATCTTCCACACCTGGTTCTTCCCCTATGTGAAGGACGGGCTGGGGCTGGACATGAAGAAGAGTGCGCTGCTCTCCATGCTTCCCTTCATCGCCATGACGAGTTGCTGCCTGTTCGGTGGCGTGTTGAGCGACTGGCTGGTCAAGCATCGCGGCCAGTATTTCGGCCGCAGCATCTTCGGCGCCTTCACCCTGTTTCTCACCTGCGGGCTGCTGCTGCTTGGCGGCAATGCGCATGATCCCTATGTCGCCATCGTGATCCTGGCGCTGGCGGCCGGTGCGCTTTATCTGGGCCAGGCGACCTATTGGGCAGTGGGCGCGGACTTTGGCGGCCCATATAGCGGCATCGTCTCCGGCCTGCTCAACATGGGCGGCCAGATCGCAGGCGCGGTTACCGCGTCAGCCACGCCATGGTTCGCGGTGAAATATGGCTGGTCGATGGCCTTCTATGTTGCGGCGGGCGTGTCGTTTGTCTGCGGCTTTGCCTGGTTTCTGGTGAATCCCAACCGCAGGCTAGAACCAGAATACGAGCAGGTGACGGCTTAAAGCGCCGTCAGCCCCGCCGCCGCAATTCCGGCCAGCGCCGCCACTTCGTCATTGTCGGAGGTGTCGCCCGTGACGCCGACGGCGCCGATCGGAAGACCGTCGGGCCCCTTGACGATCACCCCGCCCGCCACCGGGATCAGGCCGTCCGCCGCCAGATGCGCCAGCGAGGCGATGAAGCTGGGGCGGTCCGCCGCCATCTCACCGATGCGCCGGGAATTCACGCCCAGCGCTAGCGCGCCCGCCGCCTTGCCGCGCGCGATATCCAGTCTCAGGAACGAGGTGCCGTCCTGGCGCTGGAAGGCGATGACATGGCCACCCGCATCCACCACCACGCAGGAAAGCGGCTTCATGCCCGCGTCCTTGCCCTTGGCGAAGGCGGCGGTGATGATGGTGTTGGCCTTGTCCAGGCTGATGCGGTAGTCGCTCATGGGCGGAAACTCTCTAATATTTTCTGGCCTGTAGCCTGACTGAAAAAGCCGGTCGGGAAAAGCCGCCGTTTGTGCTATCTCTCGCCGCATGGCCGGGACGCGCAAGACCCAGATCGTGGTGGTTGGCGGCGGGGCGGCCGGGCTGGAGTTGGCCACCCGGCTGGGGGCTCATTTTGGCCGCGAGCATTTCGACATCATTCTGGTCGAGAAAAACCGCACCCATATCTGGAAGCCGCTGCTGCATGAGGTGGCGGCCGGCGCGCTGGACGCCAATCTGGACGAAGTGGGTTATCGCAGCCACGGCCACGCCTGGGGCTACCGCTTCTTTTACGGCACGCTTGAAGGGGTGGACCGTGACAGCCGGCATGTGCTGATCGCGCCCATCCTGGATGAGGACGGTGCCGAGATCATGGGCCGCCACCGCATCCGCTATGACTATCTGGTGCTGGCGGTGGGTTCGGTGTCGAACGACTTCGGCACCAAGGGCGTGGCCCAGTACTGCATATTCCTGGACAGCCGCCTCCAGGCCGACCGCTTCCGCGCCAAGCTGCTCAATCACTGTTTGCGCGTATCGCGCACGCTGGTGCAAAATCCGCAGTCCGACGCGACCGTGATGGTGGATATTGTGGGCGGCGGCGCCACCGGCGTGGAGCTGGCGGCGGAGCTCTATAACGCCGCGGTGGCGCTGCGCCACTATGGGCTGGAAGTGTTCGACGAAAGCCGGATGCAGGTGACCTTGATCGAGGCGGGGCCGCGCATCCTGCCCATGCTGCCCGAAAAGCTGGCGGAAGCCGCCCACAAGGAGTTGGAGGCGCTGGGCGTGCGGGTGCTCACCGGCGAACAGGTGGTGGAAGCCACCAGCGAAGGCATGATCACCAAGTCCGGCGAACTGATCAAAGCCGACCTGAAAGTGTGGGCCGCGGGCGTGAAGGGGCCTGACGTGCTGGCGACCCTGGGGCTTGAGGTCACGCGCAGCAACCAGTTGGTGGTCAGGCCCACGCTGCAGACCACCCGCGACGATCGCATCTTCGCCATTGGCGATTGCGCCTGGTTCGTGCCGGAAGGCGAAACCCGACCCGTGCCGCCCCGCGCCCAGGCCGCGCACCAGATGGCGGCGATCGCCTTCCATAATATCCGCGCCCTGACCGGCAACAAGCCGTTGCGGAATTTCGTTTATCGCGATCACGGCTCGCTGGTGTCGCTCAGCCATTTCTCCACCGTAGGTTCGCTTATGGGCAATCTGATCGGCGGACGCATGGCGATCGAGGGGCGGTTGGCGCGCTTTGTCTATCTCTCGCTCTATCGCATGCACCTGATCGCCATTCATGGCTGGCTCAAGGGGCTGGCGCTGATCCTGGTGGGCCATGTCAACCAGATCGTCCGGCCCAGGCTGAAGCTGCATTGACATGCCGAGTTTGATCGACCAGGCCGTGGCTTTTCACGCGCGCGGCGAGTTGGCCCAGGCCGAGCCGCTTTACCGCCAGGTCCTGGCGGGGGACCCCGACAACACAGTGGTGTTGATCAACTGGGGCCATGCGCTGAACGGATTGGGTCAGGCTCGTCCGGCGCTGGAAGCATATGACCGGGCGCTGGCGCTCGACCCTGCCCAAGCCTTTCTGGATCTGATCCGTGGCGATGTTCTGCAGTCGCTGCTGCGCTATGAGGAGGCGCTGGCGGCCTATGATCGCTTTCTGCGTCAGGAGCCCGGTCTGGCGGAAGGCTGGAACAGCCGGGGGCTTGCCCTGCAAAACCTGAGTCGGCTGGACGAGGCGATCCAATCCTATGCCCGCGCCGAAGCGCTGGCCCCAGGCCTCGCGGCGGCGCACCTCAATCGCGGCCTTTGTCATCTGCTGATGCAGGATTTCGGGCAGGGATTGCCGCTTTACGAATGGCGCAAACGGATGCCCCAGCCGATGGAGGCACGAACCTATGCGCAGCCTTTGTGGACCGGGGCGCAAGACATTCGCGGCAAAACCCTGTTCACGTATGTCGAACAGGGGCTCGGCGACGCCATCCAGTTCTATCGCTATGTCGGCTTCGCGCTGGCGCGCGGCGCGAAGGTCGTTCTTTCCGCGCCGGACCGGCTGGTGGCACTGTTAAGCAGCGCCACGCCCGCGGCCGAGCTGATCGGCTGGGGGCAGGTGCCCGCCGCGTTCGACTTCCACATTCCCCTGGCCAGCATCCCGCTGGCGGTGGGCATGTGTGCGGACACCATTCCAGCGTCGGATCCTTATCTGACGGCCGAACCGGAGCGCGCGGCGCGCTGGAAATCCGTCATCGGCGATCACGGCTTTCGTGTCGGCATCGCCTGGCAGGGGCTGGAGCAGGTACGGGGACTGGAGGGAAAGTCCTTTCCGCTTGCCGCGCTGGCCGGGATCGCCGCCTTGCCGGGCGTGCGGCTGATCAGCCTGCAGAAGGGAGAGGGCGCCGAACAGCGCGATCATCTGCCGGCCGGCATGGCGGTCGAGACTTATGCCTTCGACGAGGGACCGGACGCCTTTCTCGACACGGCGGCAATGATGACGGCCTGCGATCTTGTGATAACTGCCGACACCGCCCCGGCGCATCTGGCGGGCGCGCTGGGTTTGCCCACATGGGTTGCGCTCAAGCATGTGCCGGACTGGCGCTGGTTTCTGGGCCGCGATGACAGCCCCTGGTATTCCAGCCTCAGATTGTTCCGGCAGATGGCGACTGCTGACTGGGACAGTGTGTTCGATCGGATGGCCCGCGAACTCGTTTCACGCAGATCCTAACTGGTCTCTGCCCTTATTTCCCGCCCTCGCTTGGCGCTCCGCGCCATCGCTCGAAGCGGCGCCAGCTTTTGTAAACTCGCTTCGCTCGCTAACAAAAGCTAGGGGTCGTTCGCGTAGACCTTGACCACCTGATAGAGGAAGTCACGTCCTTCATAGAGGGATCTGATGCGCATGTGTTCGTTCAACCCATGTGCGCCATTGCCGTCGGCCTCGCCGAACATGCCGGAGACGCCATAGGTTGGAATGCCTGCCGGCGCCAGGAACGCGCCATCGGTGGCGCCGGCCGACATGAAGGGCACCACCGGCACGCCAGGCCACATCCTGGCGGCCACCGTTTCCACGGGCTTGAAGACTTCGGGGGCAAGCGGTTGCGGAGGTCCTTTGGGTTCTGCGCTGCGCGCGGGCATGAGAGTCACCTTGACCTGGGGATCGGCCACCAGCTCCTCGAGCTTGGCGCGTACCTGTTGCGCGCTGGTACCCGGGAAAATCCGGCAGTTGACGGTTGCGTCGGCACGCTGGGGCAGGGCGTTTTCGGCATGACCGGCGCTGAGCATGGTGGCGATGCAGGTTGTGTGCAGCACGGCGTTGTTGGTCGGGTCGGCGGCCAGCGTCTTTGCCGCCGTCATGTCGCCACCCGCGAAGGCGGTCATGGCCTTGCCCATGTCGCCGCCTACCTGCGGCGCCATTTTTCCGAAATAGGCGCGGGTGATGTCGCTGGCCTGGAAGGGAAACTGATAGGTGCTGATTTTGAGCAGTCCCGCGGCCAGGCGGTAGATGGCATTGTCGGGCACTGGCCGCGAGGAGTGCCCGCCTGGATTGGTCACTTCCAGCTGGTAGCTCTGGGGATATTTTTCCGCCGCCTGTACGCTCAGCGCCAGCCGCCTGCCGTCGGCGTCCAGGCGCCCGCCGCCGCCTTCATTCAGGGCGAATGCCGCATCGATCAGGTCGTGCTCATGGGTGGCGAGATAGTTCGCGCCGTTGAAGGCGGTGGCGCTTTCCTCGCCGCAGGTCAACGCCATCTTGATGTCGCGCCGGTGCTTGAAACCTTCTTCCTTCAACCGCACCATCGTGTCCACCCAGGCGGCATCCTGGGCTTTCATGTCGGCAGTGCCGCGGCCGTAAAAGAAGCCGTTCTCCTCGATCAGGGTGAAGGGATCGCGCGTCCAGTCGGCCCGCTTGGCCTCCACCACATCCAGATGGCCCAATAGCAGAATGGCCTTCGCCTTCGCTTCGCTGCCATGAAGCACCGCGACCAGCCCGCCTTCCTTGGGGTGATCGGGCACGGCGAAGATGTGCAGATCGCCGTCCGGATAACCCGCATCTTTGAGATGCGCCGCCATCTTGTGGGCCGCCAGGGTACAATCGCCCGCCGACAAGGTGGTGTTGGTTTCCACCAGCTCCTTGTAGAGAGCCCGGAAGCGTTGCTGGTCGGGACGCAGATCCTGTGCGGCCGCCGGAATTGCTAAGGACGCGGCCAGCGCCGCCGAAAGGACTGTTCGCATGCAAAGCCCCCAGACCCGAACCCGGCGGCCAGCGTATTGCCTCCAGCCGTTTATGGAAGGAAAAGTAGGCCGGATGTGACCAAATGCGCCATCCCTGCCATTAGCGGATTCAAGACGTGACCCTGAAATTGAACTTTGCCGCCAACCTGTCCTGGCTGTTCCAGGAATGGCCGTTCCTGGACCGCTTTGCCGCGGCCGCCGATGCCGGCTTCACGGCAGTGGAATATCTATTCCCCTACGATCATGCGCCCGGCGACATCGCCCAGCGCCTTGCCCGCCACGGCCTGACACAGGTTCTGTTCAACCTGCCGCCCGGCGATTTTGCTGCCGGCGACCGGGGACTTGCCGCTTTCCCGGAACGTCACGCGGAGTTTCGCGCCTCCGTGGAAATGGCGCTGAATTATGCCACCGCCACCAGCACGCCACGCCTGCATCTGATGGCCGGGATTGCCCAGGGCGGCGGCGCAATTGCCGCCTATCAGGACGCGCTCAAATTCGCCTGCGAAGCGGCCGAGCGCCATGGCATCGAGATCGTGATCGAGCCGATCAACAACCGCGACATTCCCGGCTATCTGATGAACGATTTTGGCCTGGCGGAATGGCTGATTGGCGAATCCAGGCTGCCCAACCTCAAGCTGCAGTTCGACATTTATCATCGCCAGATCCTGCATGGCGACGTCACGCGCGGATTGGAGCTGCTTTTGCCCATCACCGGCCATATCCAGGTCGCATCCGTGCCGCTGCGCCATGAGCCCACCACGGGCGAGCTGGATGACGTCCGCATCTTCGACACCCTGGCGCGGCTGGGCTATGGCGGCCATATCGGTTGCGAATACCGTCCCGCCAACGGCACCCTGGCGGGGTTGAGCTGGATCAGGCCCTATCTTTAGCAAGTGGCGGCAAAGGTTCGACCTTGCCCACCAGGAACAGATAGGACAGCGCCCCCACCACGCACAGCCCGCCGGCCGCCGCCAGCGGCACCAGGAAGGAGCCTTTGGTCAGCGCCAGCATCACCCCGGTGAAGGTGGTGATCATGATGCCAGCCAGGTTGCCGGCGAAATTCTGGATGCCGCTCATGGAGGCGACATGGCCCGGCGTGGGCGCCATCTCGCTCACCACCGTCCAGACATTGGCGCCGGTGAAGGACAGGCTGGCATAGGCCAGTGAGAACAGGGCCAGGCAGAGATAGACGTTGCCGACAACGGCCGAAACGCCGATGGAGGATGCCACCACCATGCCGCCGACCAGGCAGGTCTTGCGCGCGCGCGTCGCGCTCCAGCCCATCCTGAGCAGTCGGTCCGATGCCCAGCCGCCCAGCCAGTTGCCGACAATCGCCGACAGCGCCGGCACCATGCCGAGCGTACCCAGCGACGCCAGCGAGAAGCCGCGCGCCTGCAGCATATAGCTGGGAAACCAGGTGATGAAGAAATAGATCGCGAAATTCAGGCAGAACATGCCGATCATCAGGCCCCAGATCGAGCGGTAGCGGAACAGATCGCCCCAGGAGATCTTGGTCGTGACCGTGACGGGCTGGGCGCGTTCGGCCAGAAGCGCGTCCACCTCGGCCGGCGCGATGGCGCGATAACGCTCCGGATCGCGATAGATGAACCACCACAGCAGCACCCAGACGATGCCGAGAAACCCGGTGGCGATGAAAGCGCCGCGCCAGCCCACCATCAGGATCAACCAGGTGACCAGTGGCAGTGACAGGGCCGAACCCGCGGTCGAGCCGCTGTTGAAGATGCTGCAGGCCAGTCCCCGCTCGCGGCGCGGAAACCAGTTGAAGGCGACCTTGGTGAAGGAGGGCAGGCTTGCCGCTTCGCCCACGCCCAACATCAGGCGGGCGCCGATAAACTGCGAGATGCCTAGCGCAAAACCCGTGGCGATGGTGAAGAGCGACCACCAGCCCACCGCCAGCGCCAGGCTCAGCCTGACCCCGATGCGGTCGATGATCCAGCCCGCGGGCAGCTGCATCGCCGCATAGGTCCAGAAGAAGGCGCTGAGCACCAGGCCCATGGCGGCGGCATCCAGCCCCAGCTCATGGCGGATGAGAGGCGCGGCGATGGCGAGGTTGGCGCGGTCGATGTAGCTGATCGCATTGGCGATGAAGCACATCCAGATGATCAGCCAGCGTATCCTCGGCATCGCGACCCCGTTCTTATTATTTGCCTTATGACCGCTTTCGCGGCACTTCTTTTATCGGTCGGCCGCTTGCGCGGCCTTATGCGAACTTTTCCACCGCCTCCCAAAGGCCGTTCAGATAGACCGCACCCAGCGCGCGATCATAAAGGCCATAACCGGGCTTGCCTGTCTCGCCCCAGATCATGCGGCCATGATCGGGGCGCGCATAACCTTCATAGCCGACATCGTGATAGGCCTTGACGATGGCGGCCATGTCGAGCGAGCCGCAGTCGGACTTGTGTGCGGTCTCCTCGAAGTCGCCGCTCGCATTGACCTTGACGTTGCGCAGATGCGCGAAGTGGATCCGGCCCATGCTGCCGAACTCGCGCACCAGCGCCTCGACATTGTTTTCGGGGCCCGCGCCCAGCGAGCCCGAGCACAGGGTCAGACCATTGGCCTTGCTGTCCACGATCTTGACCAGGCGGGCCAGGTCGTCGCGGTTCTTGACGATGCGCGGCAGGCCGAAGATCGGCCGTGGCGGATCGTCGGGATGCATGGCCATGCGGATGCCGCTTTCCTCGGCCACCGGCACGATGGCTTTCAGGAAATAGCTCAGATTGTCCCACAGCTGTTCCTCGCCGATGCTGGCATATTCGGCCAGCAGGTTCTTCAGCTCCTCGTGCTTGTAGCTGGAATCCCAGCCGGGCAGGGAAATACCCTTGCTGATGTCGATCTCTTCCACTTCCCTGGTGCTGAAGGCGAGCGTCGTGGACCCATCCGGCAGCACCTTTTCCAGGGTGGTGCGGGTCCAGTCGAACACCGGCATGAAATTGTAGCAGATCACTTTCAGTCCGCATGCGCCCAGGTTGCGGATGGTCTGCTGGTAATTGGCGATCAGCCGGTCGCGCGAGGGTCTGCCCAGCTTGATGTCTTCATGCACAGGAACCGACTCGATGACATCGAACGCCATGCCATGGCCTTCGATCTTCGCCTTCAGGGCCTTGATCTTGTCCACCGGCCAGGTTTCGCCCACCGGCACATCATAGATCGCCGAGACGATGCCGTGCATGCCGGGAATCTGGCGGATATAGGCCAGCGACACCGGGTCACTGTCACCATACCA